>NZ_BPQJ01000008.1 GCF_022179185.1 Methylobacterium frigidaeris
GCATCGGCTCCTCGCCGGCCTCACGCCGCGACCGAGCGCACCCCTGAGTAATTACCCGAGTTCTTTAGGAAGGTCTTTGGTTATGATGTCGCCCCGGCCGATTCGAAAGAAGAAATCATCAGTGCCAATATCGCCGATGAGACCTGGGGTATCAGGAACAATGTCCCGATCGAAGAGATCAATATGCAGAAGAAGCTAAACGCACACCGCCTATTTGGATTATCAGCGGGATCTGTGCAGGGCATTACATATAAAAGCCCATTCTAGAATGAAACAGGCAGTCGTTATTGTTGATCGTTGAAACGAGCCGCACCAACTCACAGGTGGTGCGGCCCAAGCGTTTTGGCGCTTTACGCCTTGTCATACGGCCCCGTTTATCAGTTCAGCTTGAGCTTTGGCTTGGCAGTTTCAGGGGCCAGCGGAAGCTTGCATTTGAGCGGATGAGGTCGGTCTGATTGCTCTCGGTTGCGCAGTGCTGCTCGACCACGTGTTCAAGTGCCAGCGCCGTGTACCGTGAGCAGTCAGTGCTTCGTTCGCTCAGGCCGCTGCTCTATGACGGATCTTTATCGACGAACCAGCGACCGCTTTTGCGAACTCTGCTTCGGCCGGGCGTCGGCAGCTCCCTCGCTTGACGGCACGTTCGCTCGACTCGGCAATTCGCGTCTGGCTCACAGATTCGCCGGTTCAATCACGCGGAGTCCATACAAAAATGGGTGGTTTCGATTCCCGGGCTCTCAGGGGCTCGTGAGGCGACAACACTGACTAACTTCACCCAACCCCAACCACCCCGCCAAAATACCCAACTCCACACCCAACGCCTCCCGCGCGCCCTCCGGCACCCCCGGCTCCCAATGCACCGCATGCACCATGAGCCGCGCCGCCGCCCGATACGCCTTCAGATCCACCCGCCCTACCAGCTCCTCCCCGAACAAGAACGGCAGCACGTAGTACCCGTACTGCCGCTGCGTCGCCGGGGTGTAGATCTCGATGCGGTAGTGGAAGCCGAACAGTCGCTCGGTGCGGGCGCGCTTCCAGATCAGGGGGTCGAAGGGGGCGAGGAGCGCCCGGGCGTTGATGCGGCGGGGAGCCTTGGCGTCGCGGTGGAGGTAGGCGGGGGGCCAGCCGGGCACGTCCGCCGGGAGCAGGGTGCCCTCCTCCACCAGCCGGGCGATGGCCGTGGCTGCGTCGGCCGCGTCGAGGCGGAAATAGTCGCGCAGTTCCGCGGCCGTGGCGATCCCGAGGGCCCGGGCGGAGAGGGCGACGAGCTGGGCTTGCGCCTCCGCCTCCGGCACGTCGGGGAGGGAGAGGATGTCCGGCGGGATCACCCGCTCGGGGAGGTCGTAGACTCGCTCGAAGCTGCGCCGCCGGGTCGCGGTGGTGACGTGGCCGGCGTAGAACAGCCATTCGAGCATGCGCTTGGGCTCGCTCCACTCCCACCAGCCGGCCCGGCCGGTCTCGATGTCGGAGGCCGAGAGCGGGCCCTCGTCGCGCAGGCGCGCGAGCAAGGCCATCGCCTCCGCCCGGCGCTCGCCGGCGAAGACCCGCATGCCGGTATAGCCGGCCTGGCCCCGGTCGGCCCGTTCCATGCGCCAGCGCAGCAGCGGGTGAAGCGCCAGCGGCAGGAGCGAGCATTCGTGCGCCCAGTACTCGAACAGCCGCCGGTCGCGCTTCGGGCCCCAGGCCCGGCGGTCGAGGAGGGTCGTGTCGTAGGCGCCGAGACGCGAGAAGGCCGGCAGGTAGTGCGCCCGCACCAGGACGTTGACGCTGTCGATCTGGTGCAGGCCGAGCCGGTCGATCGTGGCAGCGAGGTGGCGGTGCCCCGCCGCCGCCGGCCGTGCGGCATGGAAGCCTTGCGCCGCCAGGGCGACCCGGCGGGCTTCGAGAGGCGTCAGCCGCACGATCCCCACGGGGTCAGATCTTCCGCACGGCCCCGTGGGCGGCGCTGGTGGTCATGCTGGCGAAGGCCCGGAGCGCCGCGCTCACCTTGCGCTTCCTCGGGGCGGCGGGCTGCCAGCCCTTGGCACTTTGCGCGGCGCGCCGGCGCTCGATCTCGGCGGGATCGACCGCGAGGTGGATGCGCCGGTTCGGGATGTCGATCTCGATCCGGTCGCCGGGCTCGACGAGGCCGATCAGGCCGCCCTCGGCGGCTTCCGGCGAGACGTGGCCGATCGAGAGTCCCGAGGAGCCGCCCGAGAAGCGCCCGTCGGTGACGAGGGCGCAGGCCTTCCCCAGGCCCTTCGACTTCAGGTAGCTCGTCGGGTAGAGCATCTCCTGCATGCCGGGGCCGCCGCGGGGGCCCTCGTAGCGGATCAGCACCACCTCGCCGGCCTGGACCTTGCCGCCCAGGATGCCGTCCACCGCCGCGTCCTGGCTCTCGAAGACGTGGGCCGGGCCGGAGAAGGTCAGGATGCTGGCATCGACGCCGGCGGTCTTCACGATGCAGCCGTCCTCCGCGAGGTTGCCGTAGAGCACCGCGAGGCCGCCATCCTGCGAGTAGGCGTGGGCGGCATCGCGCACCACGCCGCCCTCGCGGTCGAGGTCGAGTTCGTCGAAGCGCGAGGCCTGGCTGAAGGCGACCTGGGTCGGCACGCCGCCGGGCGCCGCGCGGTAGAACTCGCGCACGCTCTCGCTGGTGGTGCGGGCCACGTCCCAGCGCGCCAGCGCGTCCTTCAGCGTGCCGGCGGCGACGTTGCCGACGCTCGTGTCGATGAGGCCGGCCCGGTCGAGCTCGCCGAGGATCGCCATGATGCCGCCGGCGCGGTGCACGTCCTCCATGTGGACGTTGGCGACGGCCGGCGCGACCTTGCACAGGACCGGCACCCGGCGCGACAGCCGGTCGATATCGGCCATGGTGAAAGGCACCTCGCCCTCGTAGGCGGCGGCGAGCAGGTGCAGCACGGTGTTGGTCGAGCCGCCCATGGCGATGTCGAGGGTCATGGCGTTCTCGAACGCCGTCATCGAGGCGATCGCGCGCGGCAGCACGGAAAAATCGTCCTGCTCGTAGTGGCGCCGGGCGAGGTCGACGATCAGGTGGCCGGCCTCGACGAAGAGGCGCTTGCGGTCGGCGTGGGTCGCCAGCACCGAGCCGTTGCCGGGGAGCGACAGGCCGAGCGCCTCGGTGAGGCAGTTCATCGAATTCGCCGTGAACATGCCCGAGCAAGAGCCGCAGGTCGGGCAGGCCGAGCGCTCGATCACCTGCACGTCCTCGTCGGTGACGCGGTCGTCGGCGGCGGCGATCATCGCGTCGACGAGGTCGACCTTCTTGATCCCGGTCGAGAGATGGACCTTGCCGGCCTCCATCGGCCCGCCGGAGACGAAGACCACCGGGATGTTGAGGCGGAGCGCCGCCATCAGCATGCCGGGGGTGATCTTGTCGCAGTTCGAGATGCACACCATGGCGTCGGCGCAATGCGCGTTGACCATGTACTCGACCGAATCGGCGATCAGGTCGCGGGACGGCAGCGAGTAGAGCATGCCGTCATGGCCCATCGCGATGCCGTCATCGACCGCGATGGTGTTGAACTCCTTGGCGACGCCGCCCGCCGCCTCGATCTCCCGCGCGACGAGCTGGCCCAGGTCCTTCAGGTGGACGTGGCCGGGCACGAACTGCGTAAACGAGTTCACCACCGCGATGATCGGCTTGCCGAAATCGGCGTCCTTCATGCCGGTGGCGCGCCACAGGCCGCGGGCGCCGGCCATGTTGCGGCCGTGGGTGGTGGTGCGGGAGCGATAGGCGGGCATTGGAACTCTTCGAAAGGCTGCCACGGCGTCATGCCGCCGCGACCCCGCCCACCGCAAGTCCCTGGATGCAGGACTGGCCCGCGCAGGACCGATCCGGGGCGGCCGCTACTTCGAGCAGCCGATGCAGATGCCCTTCATGATCTGGTCCTCGCGCTTCTCCTCCTGGCGGTTGCGCGGGGTGACGGTGCCGGTCTCGTCGGGCCCGAGGGTGCCGGGCTTCGGCACCGTCTGCCCGACGGCGCTGGTGTTGGGCGCCCGGATCGTCGAGGCCGGGCCGCCGCCGGTGCCGGTCTCGCTCACCGCGTTCTGCTGCGCGAGGGCGGGGAGGGGGGCGAGGAGCCCGAGGGCAAGGAGCGGGGTGAGGAGGGGGCGGGCCGGCATGGGAAGATCGTCCTTCGTGAAGCGGTGAAGCTCTGCTTCCGAATCGACGCGGCGCGGCCGGCGAAGTTCCCTCCCGCCCCGCTCACGCTTCGCCCAGGGTGATCGGCCGGCGGCCGGAGCGGGCCCACAGCCCCTCGGAGACCTTCTGGGCCTCGCGCACGATCGCCGGCCCGTCCGCGGTCGCCAGCACGCCGTCCTCGATCACCACCCGCCCGTCGACGATCACCGTGCCGACATCCATGCCGGTGGCGCCGTAGACGAGCAGGCCGTGCCCGTCGATCAGCGGCGCCATGCTCGGCGCGTCGGTGTTCATGACCAGGATGTCGGCCCGCCGCCCGACCGTCAGCGCCCCGACCTCCGCCCCGAGGCCGAGGCGGCGCGCGCCGTTCCCGGTCGCCCAGGCCAAAGCCGTGCGGGCGTCGAGCACCGGCGCCCCGCGGCGGATCCGCTGCATCGCCACGCCCCAGCGCATCGCCTCGAACAGGTCGCCCGAGAAGGTGTCGGTGCACAGGGTGATCTCGACCCCGGCCTCGGCGAGGTCGAGAGCCGGGGCGATGCGCCCGGTCTTGGCGTTGCCGAGCGGGGTGTAGGCCATGGCGGCCCCGGCCCGCCCGAGCCGGGCGACGTCCTCGGCCTCGATATGGATGCAGTGGGCGGCGAGCAGGGCGGGGGTGAGGAGGCCCGCCGCCTCCATCGCCTGCGGCGGCGTCAGCCCGGAGCGCGCCCGCACCTGCTCGACCTCGACCGGGCTCTGGCACAGATGGGTGTGGATGTTGCCGCCATGGCCGGCGGCGAGGCCCGCCACCTCCGCCAGGCAGGCGTCCGAGCAGGTGTCCGGCGCGTGGGGCGCCCAGTCGCAGCGGATGCGGCCCTGGTCGTGCCCGTCCCAGGCGGCGATCAGGTCGGCGTTCTCCTGGATGGCCTCGCGGGCGAGGGTCGGGTCGTAGACGTAGCGGCGCTGCGTCAGGGCCTCCGGGTCGGCATCGTGCACCCGGCCCGCCACGATCGCCCGGCTGCCGAGCTCGGCATGGGCACGGGCGAGGGCCTGCGGGTAGCGGTAGAAATCGACGATCGTGGTGCAGCCGTGGCGCAGCATCTCGTAGACGCCGAGCCGCGCCAGGGCCTCCGCCTCGCCCTCGGTCAGGCGGTGACCCTGCGGGATGCCGGCGGTGAACATCGGCGCGAAGCCGAGATCCTCGATCATCCCGCGGGTGATCATCAGCGGCGTGTGGTTGTGGCTGTTGACGAGACCCGGCATCAGCAGGCGCCCGCCGCAATCGAGCGTCCGCGCCGCCCGGAACCGCGCCGCGAGGGCGGCCCGGGGTCCGATCGCGGCGATCCGCCGGTCGCGCACCGCGACCGCGCCGTCGGCGAGGGTGGTGTCCGCCTCGTCCAGCGTCAGGATCGTGCCGCCGAGGAGGAGGAGGTCGCAGGCCTCCGGCTCTCCCGCCCGGCTCGTGTCGTCCGCCGATACCTGCATCCGCTCCTCCCTCGCGTCGCTCGCGGGAACGGGATTGCAAGAGCGGGGCCGGAAGGCCTCCGCCGAGCTATATCGCCCGGATGAAGGACACCTCGCAGGCCCCCGCCGAGGGCCGCCTCGCCTCGATCCGCCGCGCCGCCGCCGCCCGGCTCGGGCCGCTGCGCCATCTCCCCGCCCTGTTCCGCCTCGCCCTCGCGACCGATCCGCGGCTCACCCTCGCCAGCCTGACCCTGCGCCTCCTGCGCGCCGGGCTGCCGGCCCTGATGCTCTACGTCGCCAAGCTCGTGGTCGACGCCGTGGTGGCGGGGCGGAGCGGACCGCCGCCCGTGGCGGGATGGCTCGCCGATCCGCGGCTGCACCATGTCGGGCTCCTCGTCGCGGTCGAGCTCGGCCTTGCCATCGTCTCGGACCTGCTCGGGCGGGCGACCTCCTACGTCGACGGGGTGCTGGCCGAGAAGGTCGGCAACGCCACGACCCTGCGGCTCATGGCCCACGCCGCCGCCCTCGACCTCGAGCAGTTCGAGGACAGCGCGGTGCAGGACCAGCTCGAGCGGGCCCGGCGCCAGGTCGCCTGGCGCTCGAACCTCGTCGGCCAGCTGCTCGGCCAGCTCCAGGACCTCGTCACGGCGATCACCCTGGCGGTCGCGGTCGGCACGATGCTGCCGGGGCTGGTGCTGCTCCTGGTGCTCGCCCTGATCCCCGCCTTCCTCAACGAGCTGCACTTCAACGCTCGTGGCTACCGCCTCGCCTGGCGACGCAGCCCGGACCGGCGCGAGACCGATTACCTGCGCTATCTCGGCGCCGACGCGCACAGCGCCAAGGAAGTGAAGCTGTTCGGCCTCGCCGGGCACCTCTCGGACCGGTTTCGCGACCTCTCCGACCGGCTGCTCGCCGAGAACCGGGACCTCGCCCGGAACCGGGCGCTCGCCGGCGGCGCCTTCGCGAGCCTTGGCACGCTCGCCTACTACGCCGCCTATCTCGTCATCGCCGGGGAGGCGCTGGCCGGCACGCTCACCGTCGGCGACCTCACGTTCCTGGGCGGCGCTTTCCTGCGCCTGCGCGGCCTCGTCGAGGGGTTGCTGCTCGGCGCCTCGCAGCTGCTCGGCCAGGCGCAGTATCTCGACGACCTGTTCTCGTTCTTCACCATCGCGCCGACCATCCGCTCAGGCATGCGGCCGGTGCCGGAGCGCCTGCGCGAGGGCTTCGTGTTCGAGAATGTCGGCTACCGCTATCCGGGCGAGAGCCGATGGGCCGTGCGGAACCTGTCGCTCAGCATCCGGGCCGGCGAGGTGGTG
Organism: Methylobacterium frigidaeris; assembly: GCF_022179185.1. Lineage (GTDB taxonomy): Bacteria > Pseudomonadota > Alphaproteobacteria > Rhizobiales > Beijerinckiaceae > Methylobacterium > Methylobacterium frigidaeris. The sequence continues at coordinate 6,898 of NZ_BPQJ01000008.1, forward strand.
GCGCTGGTCGGCGAGAACGGTGCCGGCAAGACCACGGTCGTCAAGCTCTTGGCCCGCCTCTACGCCCCGACGGAGGGGCGCATCCTGCTCGATGGCCGCGACCTCGCCGAGTACGACATCGCATCCCTGCGGGCCCGGATCGGCGTGATCTTCCAGGATTTCATGCGGTTCGACTTCACGGCCGGCGACAACATCGCGGTCGGGCGCATCGAGGCGCGCGAGGACCGGGACGGGATCGCGACGGCGGCGAAGCGCGCCCTGGCCGACGCGGTGATCGAGCGGCTGCCGGGCGCGTACGACCAGCGCCTCGGCCGACGCTTCGAGGACGGGGTCGAGCTGTCGGGCGGGGAATGGCAGAAGGTGGCGATCGCCCGGGCCTACCGGCGCGACGCGGCCGTGCTGGTCCTCGACGAGCCGACGGCAGCCCTCGATGCCGGGGCGGAGGCGGAAGTCTTCCGCCGCTTCGCCGATCTCGCGGCGGGATGCACCGCGCTCCTGATCTCGCACCGCTTCTCCACCGTGCGCCGGGCCGACCGGATCGTGGTGCTGGCCGGCGGGCAGGTGCTGGAGGAGGGGACGCACGCCGAGCTGGTGGCTTCGGCCGGGCGCTACGCCGAGCTGTTCGAGCTGCAGGCCGCCGGCTACCGGTGATCAATGATCGGGGGGACCGCTCTCCCGCTCGGCCCGGTCACGGTCGAGCTGGTGGAGCAGCTCGGCGAGGCGGGGGTCGAGCCCCTCGTCGAGCACGGGTTCGTACAGGGCCTGAAGGTAGCGGCCGAGCCGCTCCCGGCTCGCCGCGTCGAGGGCCGGGCTGCCGCCCGACGGCTCGCGGGACTTAAACGTATCGGAATCGGATGCGATCATCGGTCCTACATCTGGCGGCGGGGCGCGTCCGGCAAGCCTCCAACCGTTGCGAGGATCGCGGAGTTCAACCGGTCTTGAGCACGGTGATCGTCCTGCCCGGGCGATCCGCACCAGCGTTAGGCCGTGGGCGAAGATCGGCGCCGCCCGGGCGCATTCCTCCCTTCAAGCGAGGTGGCCGGAGGTCCCGCACACCGTATCGACACAGTTCATCGGGGCGGCGACCCTCTCCCCGTCCGGCAGGAACCATCCGGCGAATCTTCGCGGGTGCCCGCCCCGACCGAAGCGGGACGGTTGGACGCAAGACGGAACTGCGCTTTTGCGGTACCGTTGGCGGGGGCAACCGGAGAGACCAGATCGATGCGCTTCGCCGTTCCGCTCATCCTCGCCTGCGGCCTCGCCGCGCCCGCCCTCGCGCAGTCCGGCCGTCCCCCGGCGCTCCTGATCCACGGCAATTACTGCGGCCCGGGCAACAACGCGCCCCTGCCGCCGATCGACGCCCTCGACGCCGCATGCGCCCGGCACGACGCCTGCACGCCCCGCGGCGGCCTGCCCTCCCCGGCCTGCAACGCCCGCCTGCAGCGCGAGGCCGAGCTGATTTCCCGCGATCCGCACCAGCCCCAGGACCTGCGCGATGCGGCGGGCTTCGTCGCCTTCGCGGCCGGCGTGCTCCCGTCGCGGCCGCAGGTGGCGGCGGCCCCGACCGTCGTGGTGCCCTCCATCGGGCACGCCGTCCCGGCCCCGCCGGTCGACGAGGACGAGGACGAGTAGCGGCGGCGTCAGAGCGGGTAGGTCACGTCCGTCAGCGCCTCGGACAAGGCCCAGAGCCGCGCCGCCGCCTCGGGATCGGCGGCGTGGGGCTCGATCTTCGCCGGCCCTGGATGGCCGCGGACCTCCCATAATCCGTCCGGGCCGTAATACTGACCGCCCTCCGCCTCCGGCGCCGTGGCGGCGTAGAGCAGCGGCAGGGCGCCCCGAGCCGCCGACTGGCCGAGGAGCCCGAGCAGGCCGGCGCCGATGCGCTCGGCCAGCGGCCCGGCCCGGTCGCCCCGCCGGGCAATGGCAGTCGCCGCGACCCCGGGATGGGCCGCGACCGACCGGACGGGGGAGCCGGCTGCGCGCAGGCGACGGTCGAGTTCGAGGGCGAAGAGCAGCATTGCGAGCTTGGTCTGCCGGTAGGCGCTCTGCGGTCCGTAGGCCCGGCGCAGCTGCAGATCGTCGAAGGCGATTCGTCCGGAGCGGTGGGCGATGCTCGCCACCGCCACGACCCGGGTGCCGGCCTCCCGTCGCAGGCTCGGCCACAGCAGCCCGGTCAAGGCGAAATGACCGAGATAGTTGGTGGCGAGCTGGCGCTCGAAGCCGTCCTCGGTCTCCTCGCGCCGCGGCACCGCGGCGATGCCGGCGTTCAGGAGCAGGATGTCGATCGGCCGATCCTCCGCCCGCCAGGCCGACGCGAAGGCCCGCACCGAGGCGAGGCGCGCCGTGTCGAGGGCGCGGCTCTCGATCAGGGCCGCCGGATGCGCCCGGCGGATCGCCGCCGCTGCCGCCTCGGCCTTCCCCGTATCACGGGCGGCGATCACGATCTCGGCCCCCGCTCCGGCGAGGGCGAGGGCCGCCTCGTAGCCGAGGCCGCTCGTCGCGCCGGTGATGACCGCGCGGCGCCCGGTCTGGGGCGGGATCAGGGCTGTGGTCCAGGGCATCCGCGCGCTCCTTCGCTTCGGGAGAGTCCCGACATGGGAACGCGCGCCCCGGCGGGAAGAGGGCAGGCGGGTGCGGGCGTGGATCGAAACCGGTCGCGCGCACGTTCCTTGCGTGCTGGCCTTGGCCTGCTTGCCTCGACTGGTTCGGCACGCTTAGATTGTATATCCGCTGCTGATATAACGGAGGACGTGAGAGACCCGCATGATCGGCCGGCTGATCTCCACCTTGCGTCCGCACAAGCTGCCCGACGACCGCGACGCGGTGCCGGAGGAAACGGTCCTGGCCGCCCCGCCGGACGAGATCGCGCAGTTTCCGCCGATGGTGCCGCTCGCGCCCCCGCAGGCGGTCAACGACGACCCCGACGGCGCTTTGTGCGACGCAGTCGAGGCGGCCTTGCGGGCGGCCGGGTATCTGCCGGAGCCGCCGGTGGGGTGAGGGCTGAATCATTGACACGACGGAAATCCCCCCTCCTGGTCATTCCGGGTTCCGCTGCGCGGTCCCGGAATGACCAGGAGGGGGATGCAGTTCCGCCGCCCGGACATCCGCAATGACACGATCTTCCTGCGCGCGCCGGAGATCCTGCTGTTCAGCACCCGCCAGCGGCCCTCCGAAAGCTGGACCCCAGGGCGAGTGGTGGGCGATGATGGACTGAGTGTATCACCACGATCGAGTGGCCCGTGACCGATCGGGCGAGGCCGCGCTCACCCGTCGCCGTCGGCGAGCCCCGCCTCGATCGCGGCCGTGAGGTCGGAATCCGGCATCGCGCCCCACTCCTCGGCCAGGGACAGCCGCACCGACTGCGCGCCGCCCGACGGCGTGCAGACCACCGCCCGGCGCCCCTCGCCGGCGAGCTTGTCCTTCGCCGCCTCCGGTAGGTCGGCGAGCGCCTCGATGCAGGTCCAGGCGGTGCCGTCCCGGGTGGTCACGTCGCGCTGTTCGGTCATGGTATCGGGTTCGCTCCGGTCAGGGTGAGGGCAGCCTGCGCGAGGAGGCGCGCCAGGGTGCCGGGATCGGCGTAGGCGAGGTGAACGCGCACCAGAGGGCGCCCGCCCTCGGCTCGCGCCGCCGCGAAGGTCCGGGGCTCGGCCGCCACCAGCATGTCCCGCTCGTCCTCCTCGATCGGCACCACCAGCGACACCCCGTCCTCCGCCAGCCAGGCGAGCCGCCGCCGGCCGATCCGGAAGACCGGCCCGGTGGCACTCGCGTGCTCCGTGACGCCCGGCAGCGCGCCGGCCGCACGCCGGGCAACCTCGAACCAGACCGAGGGTTTCCGGGGTGCGATCTCGCGGCGGGGGCGTCTCCTCATCCCCCGTCAACGCCGGCCGGCGGGATCCGGGCCAGCCGGAGGATGTTGCCTCCCGGTCCGTATGGAGGCACGCACACGATGTCGGAAACCCGAACCGCCCTGGTCGCCGGAGCCAACGGCATCATCGGCAAGGCGCTGATGGAGACGCTGGCCTCAGCGCCGGGCTGGCGCGCCCGCGCCCTGTCCCGTCGCCCGCACGGCTCGCCCGGGGCGGTGGCGGTCGACCTCACGGACGCGGCCGCGACCCGCGCCGCCCTTGCGGAAGCCCGCGACGTCACGCACCTGTTCTACGCCGCCCTCGCGCCGCACCCGAGCCTCGCCGAGGAAGCCAGGGTGAACGGCGCGATGCTGCGCCACCTCCTCGACGGGTTGGAGGCCGCCGGCGCGCCGCTCGAGCGGGTGGTGTTGTACCAGGGCGCGAAGGTCTACGGCGTCCATCTCGGGCCGGTGCCGTCGCCGTTCTACGAGGACGAGAACCCGCGCCACGTCGGGCCCAACTTCTATTTCACCCAGGAGGACGAGTTGCGCGCGCGCGCCGCCCGCGGCGGCCCCGATTTCGCGATCCTGCGGCCGGACGTGGTGGTGGGAGACGCCGCCGGCAACGCCATGAACATCGCCATGGTGATCGGCGCCTACGCGGCCCTGTGCCGGGTGGAGGGCGCGGCCTTCCGCTTCCCCGGCCCGGCCCACGTCTATGACGGCGTCTTCGCCCAGGTGACCGAGGTCCAGGCGCTGGCGCGGGCGAGCCTGTGGGCCGCGACCGCCGAGGCGGCGCGGGGCGAGGCCTTCAACTACGTCCACGAGCCGTTCCGCTGGCGGCGCGTCTGGGACAAGCTCACTGCCGCCCTCGACTTAGCCCCCGGGCCGCCGGTGCCGCTCCGCCTCAGCTCGCACATGGCCGACAAGGCGCCGACCTGGGCGCGCCTCGTCGCCGAGCAGGGTCTGGTCGACACGCCCTACGAGCGCGCCGTCGGCTGGTCGTTCGGCGACTTCGTGTTCCACAGCGACTTCGACCTCGTCTCCGACATGGGCAAGATCCGCCGCGCCGGCTTCACCGAGAGCGTCGACAGCGTCGCGGCGCTGATCGAGGCGATCCGCCGTCTGCAGGAGGCGAAGGTGCTGCCGCGGTAGAGACACCCTCACCGCCCCCCGCCCCGGCGCGCCGGCCCCAACACCTCCGCGACCCCGAACATCGCCGGCTGCGCCGCCGCGACGAGCCCGCGCAGGGCGAGGCCCAGCGCCTCAAGCCGCTCCTGCGTCAACTGTCCCTGGAACAGGTGGGCGGCCACCACGAGGCGCGGGCGCTGGTGACGGTCGCACAGGGCGGCGGCGACCGAGGTCACGCCGCGGACGAGGTGGCCGCGATCGACGGCGTAGCCCCGGGCGGCGGCGGCCTCGACCTCCTCCAGGAAGGTCTCGAACGGCACCGGCACGTGCCAGCGGATCGCCCCGAAGCGGGTTCGCAGCGTGGCACGGGGCAGCACGCCGGCGCTCTGGCCGGCCGCCGCCACGGTTCGGCCGATCGCGCCGGCATAGGCCGGGAGGCGGGTGGCGAGGCGGAACTCGATGTGGATGCCGCTCGCCGGGACGATCCGCCCGAGGAGCAGCGCCTTGTCGTCGGGCGCCACCTGCCAGACGGTCGTCGTCGCCTCGAACTCCGTCGCGACCTGCTGCAGGCCCGGCTGCAGCAATTCCACGTCCGAGCGGTTGAGGAGCGGGCGCGCCACCTCGAGCAGGCCGAGGCCGAGCCGGTAGGTCTTGGTGTCCGGCACCAGCGCGACGAAGCCCTCGTGCACCAGGGTGCGCAGGATGTTGAGCGTCGTCGAGGGGCTGACCCCCGCCGCGCGGGCGATCGCCGTGACCCCCAGCGCCTCCCGCGACCCCGCGATCGCCCGCAGAATCGCCGCGGCCTGCGTCACCGCTCCCACCTCGCGGCCGACCTCCATCACCGTCACCCGGTCACCGGTCGCCTCGCTCCGCTCCTCCGAGCTGACCCCTTGCACCCCGGCCCCCTTGCCGCCTTCATCGTTTACGGTACAGAATAGCGTTCAGCGGACGGAATGAAAACGATGATCCGCGCGCGGCCCGGGACAAGGGGCGCAGACATCATGGGAGGACCAGGATGGCACGGACCCGACGGGCCCGGACAGCGCCCTGCGCCGGTGCAAGCCTGCGGGCGCGCGGCGCCTGGGCAATGCTGCGGGCGGTCTGCGCCGCGGCCGCGCTCTCTGCGCCCTTCGTGGTCCCCTCCGCGGCACGCGCCGACGGCGACGTGCTCCGGATCGGGATCATCACCGACATGAGTGGCCAGTACAGCCAGGGCAACGGCGAGGGTTCGGTCGCCGCCGCCCGGCTCGCAGTGGAGGATTTCGGCCCCACGGTGCTGGGCCGGCGCATCGAGATCATCTCGGCCGACCACCAGAACAAACCCGACATCGCCTCGGCGATCGTCCGCAACTGGATCGACACGAAAGGGGTCGACGTGATCGCCGAGGGCGTGAACTCGGCGGTCGCACTCGCGGTCCAGGCCGTGACGCACGAGCGCAACAGGATCTTCCTGATCTCCGGCTCCGGCTCGTCCGACCTCACCGGCAAGCATTGCTCGCCGACGAGCGTGCACTGGACCTACGACACCTACGCTTCGTCGAACACCACCGCCAAGGCGGTGGTGGCCCGCGGACGCATGACCTGGTTCTTCCTCACCGCCGACTACGCGTTCGGCCACGCCCTCGAACGCGACGCCGCGAAGACCGTCGAGGCGTCAGGCGGCACCGTCCTCGGCAAGGTCCGGCACCCGTTCAACAACCCCGATTTCTCGTCCTTCCTGCTCCAGGCGCAGTCCTCGCCGGCCGCGGTGATCGCGCTCGCCAATTCCGGCAGCGACTTCGCCAACGCCGTCAAGCAGGCGAACGAATTCGGCCTGATGCAGTCCGACAAGACCATGGTGGCGCTCCAGGTCACGCTGACCGATGCGGCATCCCTCGGGCTCGACGTGCTCCAGGGCACGCTGTTTACCGAGAGCTTCTACTGGGACCGCACGCCGGAGACCCGGGCCTATGCCGAGCGGTTCTTCGCCCGCCGCAAGGCGATGCCGACCGCCTACCAGGCCGGCGTGACCTCGGCGATCACCCATTACCTGAAGGCGGTGCGGGCCGCCGGCACCACCGACTCCGCCGCCGTGATGGCGACGATGCGCGCGACGCCGGTCGACGACTTCTTCGCGCAAGGCGGCAAGGTCCGGGTCGACGGCCGCATGGTCCATGACATGTACCTGATGCGCTTCAAGAAACCGTCCCAGTCGAGGAGCCGGTGGGACCTCTACGAGCTCGTCGCCACGGTCCCGGGCGACGAGGCGTTCCGGCCGCTCGGCGAAGGCGGATGCCCGTATGTCCAGAACTGACGCCGCCGATCTTGCCGCCCTGGTCCGGCCCGGCGCGGTCGCGATCATCGGCGCCTCCGCCGACCCGACCCGCATCGGCGGCCGGCCGATCGCCTACATGCTGCGCGCCGGCTTTACGGGCGCGATCCTGCCGGTGAACCCGAACCGGGCCGAGGTGCAGGGCCTCGCCTGCTACCCTTCCGTCGCGGCCCTGCCGCAGGCGCCCGACGTCGCGGTGATCGCGGTACCGGGCGCGGCGGCGCTCCAGGCGGTCGAGGAGCTGAGCGCGCGCGGGACCCGCTTCGCCGTGATGTTCACGGCGGGCTACGCCGAGATCGGCGAGGCGGGGGCGCGAGACCAGGCCGCCCTCGTCGCGGCGGCGCGGCGGCACGGGATGCGGCTCCTCGGGCCGAACTGCCTCGGCCTGTTCAACGCGGCCGCCGGCTTCTACCCGATCTTCTCCGCCTCCCTTGAGGGCGGCCTGCCGCTGCCGGGGCGCATCGGCATCGCCAGCCAGTCGGGCGCCTACGGCACCCACCTCTTCGCCGCCTGCCGCGCCCGGGGCATCGGTACCGGGATGCTGGTCACCACCGGCAACGAGGCCGACCTGTCGGTCGCCGACGTGATCGCCTGGATGGCGCAGGACGACGACCTCGACGTCGTCATGGCCTACGCCGAGGGCGTCTCGGCCGGGCCGGCCTTCGCCGACGCCTTGGCATCGGCCCGGCGGGCGAGGAAGCCCGTGATCCTGATGAAGGTCGGCCGCAGCGCGGTCGGCCGCGCGGCGGCGCAGTCGCACACCGCCTCGATCGCGGGCAACGACGCGGTCTTCTCCGCGGTGCTGGCCGAGCACGGAGCGATCCGGGCCCGCTCGACCGAGGAACTGATCGACATCGCCTACGCGGCGACGCGGCGGATCTACCCGGTGCCGAACAGCTTAGGGGTCATCACCATCTCGGGCGGCGCCGGCGTCCTGATCTCGGACGCCGCCGAGGCGGTCGGCCTGCCGATGCCCCCGATGCCGGAGGAGGCGCAGGACCGCCTGCGGGCGATCCTGCCCATCGCCGCCCCGCGCAATCCGGTGGACTGCACTGCGCAGGCCTTCAACGACCTGTCGCTGATCGGCCGCTTCACCGAATCGATGATCGCCGACGGCGGCTATTCCTCGATCCTGGCCTTCTTCACCCAGATCGGCGGCGCCCCCAGCATGGCCCCGGCGATCCGCGCCCAGCTCAACGCCGTCAAGGCGCGCCACCCGGACCGGCTCTACGCTCTCTCGGTCCTCGCCTCGGAGGAGCGCAACCGGGAATACGAGGCCGACGGCTACCTGCTCTACGAGGACCCGGCCCGGGCGGTGGTCGCTCTCGACGCGATGGGCCGCCTCGGCGCCAGCTTCTCGGCGTCGGAGCCGGCAGCAGTGCCGGCGGGCGAGCCCGTCCGGCTCCCCGAGACGAACCCGAGCGAGGCCGAGGCGAAGCGCCTGCTCGCCGCATCCGGGATCGCGACGGTACCGGAGGCCGCCTGCGCGGATGCCGATGCCGCGGTCGCGGCGGCCGAATCCTTCGGCTTCCCCGTCGTGATGAAGGTCCTGTCGCCGGACATCCTGCACAAGACCGAGATCGGCGGTGTGCTGCTCGACCTGTCCGACGCCGACGCGGTCCGGCGCGGCCACGCCACGCTCCTGGAGCGCGCCGCCCGCCACGCGCCTGCGGCCCGGATCGAGGGCGTGCTGGTGGCACGCCAGGTCAGGGGGGCGGTCGAGTGCATCATGGGCATCCAGCGCGACCCGGTCTTCGGCCCGGTGGCGATGGTCGGCCTCGGCGGGGTCTTCGTCGAGGTGATGCGCGACGTGGTCTTCCGGCGCTGCCCGTTCGGCGAGGACGTCGCCGAGGCGATGATCCGCTCGATCAAGGCCGCCCCCCTGCTCACCGGCGCCCGTGGCCGGCCGCCCTGCGATGTCGCGGCGCTCGCCCGGATGCTGTCGCGCCTCTCGGTCTTCGCCGTGGCGGCGGGGCCGCGGCTCGCCTCCATCGATCTCAACCCGGTCTTCGCCCTGCCGGAGGGGGCCTTCGCGGCGGACGCGGTGATCGAGGTGGGGGAGGCGGGGTGATTGGGGGCTCGGCCGGGCAGGTTCGGGATGAAGCGTCGGAACGCTTCCCCCCTCCGCGGGGACGATCGGCGAGCGAGGCGGCCCGCGCTCGGGGGCAAGTCCCCGACGATGACCGCGAGGGCCACCGGGCCTTCCAGAAGCGCCCGCCGCGCTGGAGCAGGCAATAAAGGAGAGCTCCATGGGCATGCTGGACGGCAAGGTCGCGCTCGTCACCGGAGCCGGGGGCGGCATCGGGCGGGAGATCGCGCTCGCCATGGCGCTCGCCGGCGCCAAGGTGGTGGTCAACGACGTCGGCGCCAGCCTCAGCGGCCTCGGTGAGACCTCGGCGACGCCGGGCGAGCAGACCCGCGCGATCATCGAGCAGCGGGGCGGTGAGGCGGTGGTCAGCACCGACACGGTCGCCGAGTGGGAGGCCGCGCAGCGCATCGTCGCCACGGCCCTCGACGCGTTCGGCCGCCTCGACATCGTGGTCAACAATGCCGGCATCCTGCGCGACCAGATCTTCCACAAGATGACCCCCGAGGAGTGGCTGTCGGTCATCAACGTCCACCTCAACGGCAGCTTCTTCGTCTCCCGCGCCGCCGCCGAGACCTTCCGGCGCCAGAATGCAGGCGCTTACGTCCACATGACCTCGACCTCGGGACTGATCGGCAATCTCGGCCAAGCGAACTACTCGGCGGCCAAGCTCGGCATCGCCGCCCTGTCGAAGTCGATCGCCCTCGACATGGGCCGCTTCGGCGTGCGCTCGAACTGCATCGCGCCCTTCGCCTGGAGCCGGATGACGAGCTCGATCCCGGCCGAGACCCCGGAGCAGAAGGCCCGCGTCGCCAAGCTTCAGGCGATGGGGCCGGAGAAGAACGCGCCGCTCGCGGTCTTCCTCGCCTCCGACGCCGCCGCCCAAGTCACCGGCCAGATCTTCGCCGCCCGCCACAACGAGCTGTTCGTGTTCAACCATCCCCGCCCGGTGCGCGGCGTGCACCGGGGCGAGGGCTGGACGCCGGAGACCATCGCCGAGCACGGGATGCCGGCGCTCTCCGGCCACCTCGCCCCCCTCGACCGCAGCCCCGACGTGTTCTCCTGGGACCCGGTGTGACCATGACGATCAACGGACGCGCGTTCATCGCGGGGGCCTACGAGCACCCGACCCGCAAGGCCCCCGACAAGTCCGTGGCCCAGCTCCACGCCGAAGCCGCCGCCGGGGCGCTCGCCGATGCCGGGCTCACGAAGGACGACGTCGACGGCTATTTCTGCGCCGGGGATGCCCCGGGCCTCGGACCGCTGGCGATGGCCGACTACATGAACCTGCGCCTGCGCCACCTCGACAGCACCGACATCGGCGGCGCCTCCTACATCGCCCACGTGGCCCATGCGGCGCAGGCCATCGCGATGGGCCATTGCAACGTCGCGCTGATCACGCTCGCCGGCCGGCCGCGCAGCGCCGGCCATTCCGGTACCGCGGCCCGGCCCGTCATCGCCGACGCGCCGGACAGCCCATGGGAGACGCCGTTCGGCCCGACCACGGTCAACCTCTACGCGCTCTGCGCTCGCAGACACATGCACGAGTTCGGCACCACCGCGGAGCAGCTCGCCTGGATCAAGGTCGCGGCCTCGCACCATGCGCAGCACAACCCGCACGCGATGTTGCGCGACGTGGTGACCGTCGAGGACGTGCTGGCCTCGCCGATGGTCGCCGATCCGCTGCACCGGCTCGATTGCTGCGTCGTCAGCGACGGCGGCGGAGCGCTCGTGGTGGTGCGGCCCGAGATCGCCCGCAGCCTGAAGCGCCCACTGGTGCGGGTGAGGGGAGCGGGCGAGGCGCAGAAAGGGCAGCTCGGCGGCGAGGTCGATCTCACCTGGTCGGCGGCGCGCCATTCGGGGCCCGCCGCCTTCGCGGAGGCCGGGGTGACCCCGGCCGACATCAAGTACGCCTCGATCTACGACAGCTTCACCATCACGGTGCTGATGCAGCTCGAGGATCTGGGCTTCTGCGAGAAGGGGCAGGGCGGGCGCTTCGTCGCCGACGGCACCCTGATCTCCGGCAGCGGCCGGCTGCCGTTCAACACCGATGGCGGCGGCCTGTGCAACAACCACCCGGCCAACCGGGGCGGCATCACCAAGGTGATCGAGGCTGTGCGCCAGCTCCGCGGGGAGGCCCATGCGGCAGTCCAGGTGAGGAACTGCGACCTCGCCGTGGCGACCGGGATCGGCGGCCTGCTGGGCAGCCGCCACGGCGCCGCGACCCTGGTGCTCGGGAGGGAGTGAGACGCATGGCCCGGATTTCCTCGACCTGCCTCACCCTGCGCGACGGGGACTGGCCCGACCCGCCGGCGAGCCCCGAATCCGCGCCCTTCGTGGCGGCGGCGAAGGAAGGCCGGTTCCTCCTGCGCCGCTGCACCGCCTGCGGCAAGGCGCACTGGTATCCGCGCTCCCTATGCCCGTTCTGCTTCGGCGAGACCGCCTGGGAGGAGGCTTCCGGCGAGGGCACGATCTACAGTTTCACCGTGCTCGCCCGCGAGGACCCGCCCCGCGCGATCGCCTACGTCACCCTGGCGGAAGGGCCGACGATGCTGACGAGCCTCGTCGCGTGCGAGGCCGGACAGCTCGCGATCGGCCAGCCGGTACGGCTGGTCTTCGCCTCGTCGAAGAACGGCACGCCGGTGCCGTGCTTCCGGCCGGTCGGGGAGGGGGATCCGCCGTGGATGGAGCCGGAGGCTTAGGGGCGGGGCGAGCCGGCACCGATGTCGGGGCCCATGCGGGCCAGGGCCGTCCGGGAGAATGAGAGGCGCGGGTTCTCCTCTCAATCGCCGCGCAGCAACCGCGCCAGTTCCTCCGACAGCCCCACACTCTCGGTTGGCGGCAGAGACGAACGCGCCCCGGCGAGCCCCGCGGCGGCCATCACCGCCCGCGCCCCGGCCTCGACCGAGCAGATCACCGGCACATCCACCTGGGGCTGAACCCGCTCGGCGAGACCGGCCAGCGCCGCGCCGCCGAGCACCACCACGTCGGCGCCGTCGATCTCCGCGCAGTCGCGGCAGGCCGCGGCCAAGCGGCCCAAAGCCGCGTCGGGGTCGCGGGCGATCTCGCCGCCGGTCGGCGCCACGGTGCGGATGCCGGCGAGGCGCTCGGAGAGGCCGAGCATCGCCACGAACTCGGTCAGCATCGGTTTCCAGAGGACGCCGCCGGTGACGATGCCGACGCGTCGTCCACGCGTGCAGGCGAGGTGGAACGCCCCCTCCGCCATGCCGACGACCGGCACCGGCGAGACTTCCTTGAGGGCGAGAAGGCCGGGGTCGCCGAAGCAGGCGAGGTAGACCGCGTCGCAACCTCCGACATGCGCCGCCAGCGCGTCGAGGGCGGCGTGGCCGGCGATGGCCGCGGCGGCGCGGCTCGCGATGTAGCGGGCGCCGAACCGGCCGGTGGCCGGCACGACCTCCGCCGGGATCAGCCGGCGGTGGAAGATGTGTCGAACATGCACCGCCGCCTGCTCGGTGACCGCGGGCGTGGTGTTGGGGTTGATGAGCAGGATGCGCAAAGACAGTTTCTCCTCGCGCATCCGGCCTATCACGCCGCTACTTCTCGACGAAGGCCTTCTCGATCACGTAGTGGCCGGCCTCGCCGTGGTTGCCCTCGATGTAGCCGGCGCCCGCGAGCAGGTCGCGGGTGTCGCGGATCATGTCCGGGCTGCCGCAGAGCATGAAGCGGTCGGCCTCCTTCGACATCATCGGCAGGCCGATATCGGCGAAGAGCTTTCCGGAGGTCATCAGGTCGGTGATGCGGCCGCGGTTGCGGAACGGCTCGCGGGTCACGGTCGGGTAGTAGATCAGCTGATCGCGGACCATGTCGCCGATCAGCTCGTGGTTCGGCAGCGTCTCGGTGATCGTCTCGCCGTAGGCGAGTTCCTGGACGTGACGGCAGCCATGGACGAGCACGACCTTCTCGAAGCGCTCGTAGGTCTCAGGGTCCTTGATGATCGCCAGGAACGGCGCCAGGCCGGTGCCGGTGCCGAGCAGGTAGAGGTTGCGGCCGGGCATCAGGTTGTCGAGCACCAGGGTGCCGGTGGCCTTGCGGCTGACCACGATCGGGTCGCCGACCTTCAGGTGCTGCAGCTTGGAGGTGAGCGGGCCGTTGGCCACCTTGATGGAGAAGAACTCCAGCTCCTCCTCGTAATTGGCGCTGACCACGCTGTAGGCGCGCAGGAGCGGCTTGCCCTCGCCCTTGAGGCCGATCATCGTGAACTCGCCGTTGCGGAAGCGGAACGACGGGTCGCGGGTCGTGCGGAAGCTGAAGAGCGAGTCGGTCCAGTGATGGACGGACAGGACGCGCTCCTCGTTGAAGTTGCTCATCGTGCCAGGAATCCTGAAGGCGTTCGACGGGTCGTCGGTTCTCGATTTGGGAGAGGTCATCTCGCAGGTGCGGCATCGCCGTCAAGGCGTCGTCGCACAAGCGAGGTCTGCGTGGCCGTCAAGCCGCAGGACAAATCGCCTGTTCTTCGGAATGCTTCCAGGCAGCAAGCACTCACGCCATCCCGCACTCACGCCATCCCGGTCGCATCCGCCACGAGGTGCAGGGTGGCGCGCAGGCCGGTCATCAGCCCGGCCTCGTCGACGGTGAAGCGCGGCGAGTGGTTGGGCGCCGCCTTGGCGGGGTCGGTGCCCGGCGGGGTGATGCCGACGAAGTAGAAGAAGCCGGGCGCCTCCTTCGCGAAGTAGGGGAAGTCCTCGCTCGCCATGGCGGGATCCACCAGCCGCGCGTGCTCGCCGAAGAGGCGCGCCAGCGTCGGGGCGCATCGGGCGGTGAGCGCGGCATCGTTGTGGAGCGGCGGGTAGCCGTTCTCGTCCCAGGTCACCTCGGCCTTGCCGTTCATGCCTGTCGCGATCGACTGGGCGATCTCGGTGACCCGGCGCTTGGCGGTGGCGCGCTGCGCTTCGCCGAAGGTCCTGAGCGTGCCCTCAAGCTCGGCGGTCTCCGGGATGATGTTGTTGCGCAGACCGCCCTTGAAGATGCCGACGCTGAGCACCGCGGGGCTGCGCGCGACGTCGGTCTCGCGGCTGACCACGGTCTGGAGCGTCGTGACGATGGTCGATCCGATCACGATCGGGTCGACGCCGTTCCACGGCATCGCGCCGTGGGTCTGGCGCCCGGTCACCTTGATCTGGAAGCGGTCCGCCCCCGCCATGGCGTTGCCGGGCCGGTAGCCGATGCTCCCCGTCGGCAGCGCGCTCGAGACGTGCAGGCCGAACACCATGTCGGGCTTCGGGTCGCGCATCGCGCCCTCCTCGACCATCAGGCGGGCGCCGCAGACGCCCTCTCCCACCGTGCCCTCCTCGGCGGGCTGGAACAGCAGCTTGATCGTGCCGGGCAGGCGGTCGCGGTGGGCCGCGAGCACCTGGGCCGCCGCCATCAGGATGGCCACGTGGCAATCATGGCCGCAGGCATGCATCACGCCGACCTCCTGGCCGCCCCATACGGCCCGGGCCTTCGAGGCGAAGGGCAGGTCGACCTCCTCGCGCACCGGAAGCGCATCCATGTCGGCCCTGAGCGCGACGACCGGGCCGGGCCCGGCCCCGCCCTTCAGCACGGCGACGATTCCGGTGCGCCCGACGCCCTCCCGCACCTCGTAGCCGAGGCCTCGCAGGTGCTGGGCCGCCAGGGCGGCGGTGCGGCGCTCGCGGTTGCCGAGCTCCGGATGGGCATGGATGTCGCGCCGCCAGGCGATCATCGCCGCTTCGATCTGCCTCGCTGCGGCGTCGAGATCGGCGTGGACCGGCCGGGCAGGAGCGGGGGCGGCCTGCGCCGCGGCCGCCCGGGGCAGGAAGGCCAGGGCGGCGCAGGTGCAGGCGCCCTTCAAGAGCGCCCGCCGCGCCGGCTCGACCGGGACGCTCTCCGCCCGAAATCCTCTCGCTGCGCGCAATCCGATGCGAAGCATGACATCCTCCCCGAATCCGGCCCGCTTGCCGCCACGCCCTCGATCTGACGTCACGATACGCCCGGTCCGGGGTCCGAAGCCAGCGGCGGACGGCTTGCACCGCGCCCGGCCTGCCGCCATGACGGGCCACCATACTCCCCACCCCCAATTCCCTGCCCTTTCGCGACGAGGCCCGCATGATCGAAGCGGCGATGATCTGGAACGAGCCCAACAACAAGTCGCACTGGGATCCCGAGATCGATCCGGGCTGGTCGCTCTTCGCCGACACGCTGGATTGCGCGGCGCGTGCCGTGAAGGCGGAGGCGCCGCACCTGCCGACGGTGCTGGGCGGCATCTCGCCGATCGATCCGACCTTCATCCGGATGCTCGACGGACGGCGCGCCCTCGACCACGTCGACGTGGTGGCGGTGCACGGCTTTCCGCTCGACTGGAACCTCTGGCAGATCAACGAGTGGCCGGCGAAGATCGCCGAGATCCGGGCGGTGACCCCTAAGCCGATCTGGGTCACCGAGGTCGGCGTCTCGACCTTCGGCGCCGAGGAGGTGCAGGTCTTCGGCCTCGACCGTACCGCCGAGCTGCTGGTCGGCCGGGCGCCGCGGATCCACTGGTACAGCCTCTACGACCTGCCGCAGGCCTGGGGCGCCACCACCCGGCACCGGGAGGCGGAGGGCTCGTCCTATTACCGGCACTTCTACATGGGGCTGCTGCGCGAGGACGGCACGCCCAAGCCGGCGCTCGAGCACTTCGCCCGCCACACCCCGGCGCTGGGCCTGTGCCAGTGGTTCCACTACCAGGATCACCGGCTCGACGAGGCGGTGGCCTGGATGCGGCGGCTCGGAGTGACGTATCTCCGGACAGGCCTGTCCTGGGCCGATTCGTTCCGGCCCGATGCCCTCGACTGGTTCGACCGGCAGATGGAGGCCCTGGCGGAGTTCGACGTGACCGTGACCTTCTGCTTCACCCCCGAGCACCGGGGCATCGCCCCCCACCACACCAGCCCGCCGCAGGTGAAGGAGGAGTTCGCCGAGTTCTGCGCCGCGATGGTCCGGCGCTATGCCGGGATGATCCGGCCCGGGCCGGCCCTCGGGCCGCAGCCGGCGATCTGACCGCGATGACGGCGATCGCCCCGACCTCGCCGGCCGCCGAGCGGTTCCTGGCAGCCCTCGCCGACCCGGCCTGCGGGCCGGTGGCGGCTGAGCACGCCGCGCTCGTGGTCGCCCACCCGGACGACGAGAGCATCGGCTGCGGCGCGCAGCTGCCGCGCCTCTCCGGCCTCACGGTGATCCACGTCACCGACGGCGTCCCCCGCGACGGGCGGGACGCCACGCGCCACGGCTTCGCCGATCCCGCCGCCTACGCGGCGGCGCGTGCCCGGGAGCTGGATGCGGCGCTGACCCTCGCGAGGATCGCACCGGAGCGGCGCATCGCCCTTCGTTATCCCGACCAGGGCGTCGCCGAGATCATCGCGCCCCTCGCCCGGCGTCTGGCCGAGATCTTCACCGAGCGCGGCATCACGGTGGCGCTGACCCACGCCTACGAGGGCGGCCACCCGGACCACGACGCCGTGGCGCTCGGCCTCCGGGGCGCCCGCCGGCTCCTCGGGCCAGAGCGCCTCGCGGTGATCGAGATGCCGTTCTACCATGCCGGCCCGGATGGGTTCGACGCCGGCAGCTTCCTGCCGACCGACCCGCCGCGGCGGGCGATCGCGCTCCACCTCGACCCCGAGGATTGCGCCTTCAAGGCCGAGCTCTTCGCCGCCCATGTCAGCCAGGCCGCGACCCTGAACCAATTTCCGATCGCCCTCGAGCGCTTTCGCGAGGCGCCGGAGGGCGGCTTCGAGACCCTGCCGAATGGCGGGCGGCTGCTCTACGAGGCTTGGGGGCTTGGCCTGACCGGCGATCGCTTCCGGGCGCTGGCCGAGGCGGCGGGGCGGGCGATCGGCTGAGGCGTCAGTGTCCGCTGCCGACCGGCATCGCGCGGTAGAACGCGACCACGTCGCGGTAATCCTGGTCGACCGGTGTGACCGGCATGGCGAGGCGTAGGCTCAAGCCCGCGAGGCCGGTGAGCAGGGCGAGGACGAGGCAGGCGCGCAGCGACATGAACCGGGCGGTGCCAGAAACGCCACCCGGCGTAAAGCGGCTTACCTCGCGGGCATCGCGAAAACGGGTACGGCCGGACCGATCCACGGCCTTGAGCGGAGCGAGGGGGCGGAGCCCAACTCAAGGTCGCGGCCGGCCCGGCCGCATGTCGAGCAACCTACTGGAGGGGTGATGAATGTCAACATTCGTCACTCGCCAGCCGCGGACTGCTGGTGCCCGGTGTGCGCCAGCGCACAAAGTCGTTTTGCCCCTGAATCTTTCCGACAACTTGCTCTTGAACAGCAGCCACGCCCACAGGTCCGGTTGATGAAGCCGATCGGCGGCGGAGGCATCGGAATCGGCACGGTGACGTTGCGACGGATACGGCCAAGGCCTGGCGCCGTTGCTGCCCATTCTCGCGGGTAGGCGGGCCTCGACACCTGCCGACGCCCCTATCACGTCCCGCGGACCCCCGGGCTCCCGGCGACCGCCGATGGATCCGTCGTGAGAGGACGGATCAGGTCCCGATCGTCGCCGCGAGCGCATCCTCGATCAGGCCCGAGCGGGTCAGGCCCCGTGCCTCCGCGGCCTCGTCGGCCTGACGCAGCAGACCCTTGTCGATCGTGAGGTTGACCCGCACCCGCTCGCCCGTCAGGGCGCGCGGGGTGATGAGCTGGAGCGTCGCCCCCTGCCGTTCCTCGGTCCAGTCCGGATCGGAAGCGGAAGATGAACAGGAAGCGAAACGGCCCCGCTGCGTCGCCGCGGCGGGGCCGGTGATCGAGATTCGGCGCCCGCGACCGCCGCAGCGTCAGGCCGCCTGAATATCGCGCAGGAAGCCGTCCACCTCCTGCTTGACGGTGAGCGACTGCGTGGCGAGCTCGGCGGCAGCCATCAGCACCTGGGAGGCGGCGCTGCCGGTCTCGCTGGCGGAGCCGAGGACGCCGGCCATCGCGGCGGTCACGTCCTGGGTGCTCTGGGCGGCCTGCGAGGCGTTGCGCGAGATCTCGGCCGTGGCGGCGGTCTGCTCCGTCACCGTCGCGGCGATCATGCCGCTGATCTCGTTGATCGTCGCGATGGTCTGGCCGATCTGCCCGATGGCGCCGGCCGCCTGGCCGGTGGCCGCCTGGATCGCGTTGATCTGCCCGCCGATCTCCACGGTCGCCCGGGAGGTCTGGGCGGCCAGCTCCTTCACCTCGGCCGCCACCACCGCGAAGCCGCGGCCGGCCGCACCCGCACGCGCCGCCTCGATCGTGGCGTTGAGGGCGAGCAGGTTGGTCTGGTCGGCGATCGCCGTGATCGTCGCGACCGCGGCGCCGATCTGCGTGGCGGCGGCGCTCAGGCTCGTCATGGCGGCGTCGGTCGCCGCGGCCTCGCGGGTGGCGTTGCCGGCCACCTCGTTCGAGCGCAGCACCTGCCGCTCGATCTCCTGGAGCGAGCTCACCATCTCCTCGGCCGCCGCCGCGACCATCTGGACGTTGGCCGCGGTCTGCTCGGCGGTGGTGCTGGAGGCCTGCGCCTGGGTGCTGGTGATGTCGGCGACGCCCGTCATGGTGCGGGCCGTGGCGTCGAGCTCGGTCGCGGCCGAGGTGACGATCTCGAGCGAGTCCGCCACCCGGTGCTGGAAGCCCCGCACCAGCTGGTCGACCCGGTCGGCGCGGCGCTGGCGGGCGGATTGCTCGTCGCGCTGCTGCGCTTCCAGCTGGTCGCGGGCGATGGCGTTCTGGCGGAACACCTCGACCGCCTGGGCCATCTCGCCCATCTCGTCCCGGGAGTCGCGGGAGGGCACGGTCAGGTTGGTCTCTCCTTGAGCCAGGCGCTTCATCGCCGCGGTCATCCCGCCGATCGGCCCGACGATGCTGCGGGCGATCAGGAACGCGAGGCCGGCGCCGAGGGACAGGGCGACGGCGATCAGGACGAGCTGGATCGTCCGCGTCCGGGCCGTCATCGCCTGCGTGTCGGCGGCGATCTCGCGGACCACGGCCTCCACCTTGGCCCGCACGGTCTTCGTCGCCTGGTCGATGGCCGTCACGCGCGGCTTGATGCCGGAATCGTAGGCCTTCTGGCTCTCGCCCAAGGCCACGCTGTAGGCCTGGAAGGCGGTGACGTAGGCCGCGAGCGCCTGCTCGGCCGCGCGGATCGGCTGCGCGAAGGCACCCGTGGAGTCGGTCCCGCGCAGGGCCTTGAGGGCCGCTTCCGCCTTGCCGGCATTCGTCGCGAAGGTCGCCGGGCCGTTCGGATCCTGCGTCGCCAGGAAGCGCCAATTGGCGACCCGCACCAGCAGCACGGCGCTCTCGGCCGCGGCGGCCTGGAGCACCTGTGCGTCGCTGGCGCGGGTCCGCATCTCGGCCAGCATCGCGGTGGTGGCGCGGGTCAGCTCGTCGCCGCCCTTGAACAGCTTGTCCTTGGTCTCCGCCATGCTGCGCCCCGCCGCTTCCAGGCGCTGCAGGTCGGGCTTCAGGTCACGAGCCTGGTCGCGGATCTCGCCGTAGAGCCGGCGGCGATCCTCGGCGATCGCCCGCTTGGCCATGAGATCCCCCGATTCCTCGATCGCCTGGCGCTCCGCGTCGATTCCGGCGATCAGCTCGGGCCGCGGCGAGAGCCGGTACTGCTCCGCCTGGCCCGACATCGTCTTCGTCGACACGATCACGGCGAGCGCGGAGCGCGACAGGTCGTCGAGCAGCGCCCGACGCTCGTACTGCTCGACGAGGCCGGCCTGCTGGTAGATCGAGAAGCCGCCCAAGGAGGCCGCAATGACCATCAACGACGCGAAGCCGACGTAGAGGCGGGATCGAACGGTCAGCCTGCGCAACATGGCATTACCCAGATGTGAAATTATTCACGCATCATGAGTATGTGCCGTTAACTATCGGTTACGAGCCGGCCGTCCGGTAGAGGGCTGTCATATCGCAGGACGGTCTTGCAACGGCGCCCTTGACTTCCCCTGAGGCATGATTCCTTGTAAGAGGCTACGGACGCCGGCAATCCGTTCGGCGCCTGCCCCGCAGACGCGAGGAGCCGCGCCTTACCCCGGCACCATCCCGTCCGGCAGCCCGATGGCGTGATCCGCGATCATCCCGGCGCGGGTGATCCACACCTCCTCCCGGTGTTGCGCGATATGCGCCAGCGCCCGGCGCAGCGGCCGCAACCGGTGCGGCTGGCCGACGAGGTAGGGGTGGAGCGCGATGCCCATCACCAGCGGCGCGGCGGAGGCGGCGGCGCGCATCTCCTCGAAGGTGTCGACGATCATCTCGGCGAACTGGGCCCCCGAATCCTTGCGCCCGACGATGGACGGGATGTCGTTCAGTTCCTGCGGATAGGGCACCGAGAGGATGCGTCCGCCGCGGGTGGAAAACCAGGTCGGCTGGTCGTCATGGCACCAGTCGAGGAGGTAGCGGTAGCCGGCCTCGGCGAGAAGGTCCGGGGTCGCGCGGCTCTGCGAGATCCAGGGGCCGAGCCAGCCCGCCGGCGCACGGCCCTCTTCCCGGGTCAGGATCGCAGTGGCCTCCGCGATCAGGGCCCGCTCCGCGTCCTCCGGCAGGGTGCCCTGGCGCTCGGCGTTGGTGCGGCCGTGCCCCACCACCTCGTCGCCGCGGGCGCGGAAGACGTCCATCAGGCCGGGGCACTCGGCGTAGATGCGGCTGTTGACCAGCACCGAGGCCGGCAGCGACAGCGCGTCGAACAGCTCGGCGAGGCGGAACACCCCGACGCGGTTGCCCCAGTCGCGCCAGGCGTAGTTCAGCACGTCCGGCTGCGGCCCGCCCGGCGCCAGCTCGGCCCCGAGGCCGCCGCCGAAATCGAAGCACTCGACGTTGAGGGCGACGTAGACCGCGAGCCGCTTGGCCCCCGGCCAGTCGTAGGGAGGGCGGCGCGGCAGGGGGCTGTAGGCGTAGCGCCCGTGCTGTCGTCCTTGCGGGCGGCTGGCCTCGTCGCTCATCCGTGTCTCCGTGCTCTCTTCAAGGCTGTCTGGCGGGCGGCGCCTCCTCCCGGGCGGCGGGCAGGAGGATGCCCGGGGCGATGTTGCCCTCGGGACCGTACTCCCCGGCCACTGCCCGGCAGGCGGCGTCCCGGTTCTGCATCATCTGGTTCGACATCAGGGCGAAGATCGTCTGCACCTTGGCGCCGAACGGGCCGCGGGGCGGGCGCACGTCCTCGATCGACACCTGGTAGCGCGCGAGCAGGGCCTCGAACGGCGCGGTGCCGATGCGGTAGCCGCAGACATTGGCCGCCGCGAACACGTAGGCCGCCGTCTCCAGAGCCCGGGGTGGCGGGGCGTTGCGGATACCCTGTGCGCCGGCCGGGAGACCGACCACGCCGCAGGCGAGCGCGCCCATGAGAGCGAGGAGCTTGGTCGGGCGCATGGCGAGGATCCTCCGGAGCGTGCTGCACGGTCTGGAGCCGGGCGTCGGCACGGTCCCGAACCTAGCGCGGCCGCTCGTGGGCGCCAGTGTACGGGAAGTCGGCCTGTCGTCCCTGCTCACGCCTTCCTCGGCCGGAACGGGCGTGGATGGACCGGAGAGGGGCGTTGGATCCGCATCCACCGCGCAGCCCCGCCGAGCCCATTCGAAAAAACTACCCGCCAGTATCCATCCCACCCATGGCCGCCCCTGTGCCCCGGCCTATCTGGCGTTCGGACGAGGGTGAGTCGGAGGCACATGACCACGACCTTCTTCCTGGTGCGGCACGCCGCCCACGACCGGCTCGGCCGCGTTCTGTGCGGGCGGATGCCCGGGGTGACGCTTGGGCGCGAGGGGAGGGCGCAAGGCGAGGCGCTCGCTGCGCGGCTGGCCGGCGAGGGACTGGCGGCGGTCTACGCGTCGCCGCTGGAGCGGGCGCAGGAGACCGCCGCCCCGCTCGCGGCCCGGGCCGGGCTCGCGGTCGAGATCCTGCCGGCCCTGAACGAGATCGATTTCGGCGCCTGGGCCGGGCAGAGCTTCGACGACCTGCACGGCGATCCCGCCTGGACCGGCTGGAACCAGGCCCGCCACGTCACCCGGCCGCCGGGGGGCGAGACGGCTTTGGAGGCACAGGCCCGCGTGCTGCGGGGGCTGGAAGACCTGCGCGCCCGCCACGGCGAGGCCCGCCTCGCCCTCGTCAGCCATGCCGACGTGATCAAGCTCGTCATCGCCCATGCCCTCGGGCTCGGGGCGGACGGGATGCAGCGCTTCGAGATCGGCCCGGCCTCGGTGAGCGTGCTGGTGCTGGGCGCCTGGGGCGCCAAGGTCGAGAGCCTGAACGAGCGGGCGTTCCTGGGACACCACGCATGACCGACGACAGCATGACCGACGCGACTTTGCGTGCCCAGTCCTTGCGCAAACGTGCCGAGGCCCTGGGCCCCTGGTTCCACAACATCGAGATCGCGCCCGGCGTGTTCACGGCGCCCGGCCACTTCCTCGGCGACTACCCGATGGTGAAGTGGCGGACCTTCGCGGACGCCGTGCCGGCCGACCTCACCGGCAAGACGGTGCTCGATATCGGCTGCAATGCTGGCTTCTACGCGGTCGAGATGAAGCGCCGCGGCGCGACCCGGGTGCTCGGGATCGACGAGGACGAGCGCTATCTGGCCCAAGCCCGCTTCGCCGCCGAGGCGCTGGGCGCCGAGATCGAGTTCCGCAACCTCTCGGTCTACGACGTCGGGGCTTTGGCTGAGCGCTTCGACGTGGTGCTGTTCATGGGCGTGCTCTACCACCTGCGCCACCCGCTGCTGGCTCTCGACCTGATCCATGCCCACGTCGCCGGCGATCTGATGGTGTTCCAGTCGATGCAGCGGGGCGCTGGCACGGTGGCGCCGGTGGCAGAGGATTACGACTTCTTCGATGCCGGCCATTTCGACGATCCGGGCTACCCGAAGCTGCACTTCATCGAGCGGCGTTACGCCGGCGACCCGACCAACTGGTGGGCGCCCAACCGCGCCTGCACCGAGGCGATGCTGCGGGCCTCCGGCTTCCGGATCGAGGCGCATCCGGAGGAGGAGGTCTATCTCTGCCGCCGGACCGCGATGCCGGTCGCGGGCCGGCCGGCCTATCCGGTGCGCCCAGAGGCCTGATCGGTACACGGGGCGGCCCCGCATCCTATAACGGGTCGCGGGGCACGCGGCTTGCCACGCTCGCCGAGGCCCTGTCGAGACCTCCGCGCGCCGTGACCCCTCCCGTTCGATGAAGCCCTTGCCCCTCCGCCGTGGAACCCTGCGCGAGCCGGGCCCCGACCTCGCCCGGCTGCCGGTGGCGCCGGACCTCACCGGCATCAACGTCGCCGAGGGCCTGCGGGCGGCGGTCGCCTTCGCGAGCATCATCCTGCTCGAATGGTGGCTGGCCTGGCCGCCGCTCCTCACCATGGCGCTCGCCGCCAACCTGACCTGCTTCTGCGACATCGGCGGGCCGATCCGGCCGCGGCTCAAGGCGCTCCTCGCCTTCGCGGGCCTCGGCGGCATCGTCTGGGGCGCCTTCGGGGTGATGGAGGGCTACGGCCCGGCCCTCGTCCTGCCGGTGGCGCTCGTCGTCATCTTCTGCTGCACCTTCGCGCGGGTCTGGGGCGTGCCGGCCCAGACCGTCGGCAACGTGCTGGTGGTGGTGCTCTGCCTCGCCCTCGACCGGGCGCTGAGCGTGGAGCAGGGGGCGGTCGTCGCCGCGATGTTCTGGGCCGGCGGGCTCTGGGCCGCCTTCCTGGCCCTGGTCGTGTGGCGGCTCCATCCCTACAGGCCCGCCCACACCGCGATCGGCGGCGTCTGGCGCGGCCTGTCGCGCCTCGCCCGCGACTTGCGCCGGCTCTCGGCCGATCCGCCAGGAGCCGACACGAGCGGGGCCGACCTCGCGGTCTGGGAGGCCCATGCGCGGGGCCACCGCCGGGCGGTGCGCGACGCCATCGAGGCCGCCCGCACCCTGGTGCTGGACCTCGCCCGCAGTCGCGCCCGGCTCTCGGAGCGCAATGCCCGGGCGCTGATCCGGCTGGAGGCGGCCGAGCAGCTGTTCGGGGTGATGATCGCCCTGTCGGACTACCTCGAGCGCGCCACCCCGGCGCAGCGGGCCGAGGCCGCCAGGCTCCTGCGCCTGCTGCCGCCGCTCCTCAAGATCCTGGGGAGGGCGATCCGCCGCGACCGGCCGGTGGACCTCCGGCGCATCGAGCGGGTGCTCGCCCGGGCGAGGCCCGCCCCCGACGCCGACCCGGCCTATCGCCGGATGGCCGAGCGCATCCTCGACCGGGTGCGGATCGGCGCCAAGCTGTCGGGGCCGGAGGACCTCGCCGGCGGCGGGGGGCTCGCCGGCGCGCCGGCCCCGCCCTGGCGCGAGGCCGTGCTCCAGCCGATTCGCGCCAACCTGACCTGGTCCTCGGCCAACCTGCGCCACGCCGTGCGCGCGACCGTGGTGGCTTTGCCGGCCCTCGCGCTCACCTTCTGGTGGCCCGGCCCGTTCACCCACTGGCTCACCATCACGGTGGTGCTGACGATGCAGCCCTTCTACGCCGCCACCTGGCAGCGGGCGCTGGAGCGCATCGGCGGCACGGTCCTGGGTGGGGTGATCGGGGCGGTGCTCGCCTTCTACGCCACTTCGCCGCCGATCCTCGCCGCCATGATGGTGCCGCTCAGCGTGGTCGGCTTCGCCGCCAGGGGCGTGAGCTACGGCACCTTCATCGCCTGCCTGACGCCCCTCGTCGTGGTGCTGGTGGAGCTCGTCGAGCCCGGTCACTCCTCCTGGGAGATCGTCGGGATGCGGGCCCTGTTCACGGTGCTGGGCGGCGCGGTGGCGGTGCTGGCCGGCCTGCTGCTGTGGCCGCTCTGGGAGCCGGGCCGCGTGCGCGACGCGCTCCGCGCCGCGCTGGCAACCCATGCCCGCTACGCCGAGGCCGTGGTGGCGGAGCGGTTGGGCGAGGGGCCGTCCGCCGCCGCCGAGGCCGCGGCCCGGGCGGCGGGGCTTGCCAGCAACAACCTCGAGGCGGCGCTCTCCCGCGCGCTGCAGGAGCCGCGCCGGCGCGGCCGCTCCCGCATCGAGGCCGCGATGGTCGCCGACGCCACCTTGCGCCGCATGGCCGGCCGCCTGGCGATCCTGCGCCACGAGCCGGAGCCGGCGGGGTCGGACGCCGCGATCTGGCGCGCCTGGCGCGACTGGCTGGCCCAGGCGCTGGCCCGCACCGCGAGCGGCGAGAGGCTGCCGCCGAAGCCCGAAGGCGCGGATTCGGCAGCGTTCGGGCGCATCGCCGCCCAGGTCGAGCTCCTGGCCGGGACGCTGAAGCGGGCGGGGATCGGCGGCGTCACGCCGCCCTGACCTCGCCTAAGAACGCCCCCACCGCCGCGCTCATCGCCTCCGCCTGCCGTCCGAGATCCTGGGTGGAGTCGGTGACCCGGGCGGCGGCCTCGGCGGTGCCGCCGGCGTCCTCGCGCACGCGGTCGATCAGGCGGGCGACCTCGTCGGTGCCGGCGCTGACGTCGCGGGTGCTGCGGGCGATCTCGGCGGTGGCGGCACTCTGCTCCTCGACCGCGGCGCTGATCATCGCGCTGCTCTCGTTGACGCGCCCGATCGTCTCGCGGATGCGGGCGATGGCCTCGACCGAGCCGCCCGCCGCCGCCCGCATGGCGTCGATCTGCCCGGCGATCGTCCCGGTGGCCCGGGCGGTCTGCTGCGCCAGCGCCTTCACCTCCGCGGCCACCACCGCGAAGCCGCGGCCGGCCGCCCCGGCGCGGGAGGCCTCGATCGTGGCGTTGAGCGCGAGCAGATTGGTCTGAGCCGCGATGCCGGTGATCAGCGTCACCACCTCGCCCACCTGCGCCACCGCCTCGGCGAGCGAGGAGACCCGCGCCGCCACCGCGTCGGACAGCGTCACTGCGTCCTGCGCGACCGCGTGGGAGCGGCCGACCTCGCCGGCGATCTCGGCGATCGCCGCGCGCAACTGCTCGGCGGAGCGCGCCACCTGCTCGGTCCCGGCCGAGGCCTCGATCACCGCCGCCGCCACGGCGGTGGCGGCTTCGGTCGAGCGCGCGGCGTTGCGCGACAGGGCGCCGACGGTGCCGTCGAGGGAGCGGGCCTGGTCGGCGACCGCACCGATCGCCGCCCCGACACGCTCCTCGAAGGCCTGGGCCAGGGCGGCGGTTGTGCTGCGCCGGCTGGCCTGCTCGGCGGCCGCGTAGGTCTCGAGCAGCACTTCGAGGTCGAGCCAGGCCGCCCGGGTGAGGGCGCCCTGAAGCGCCGCCTCGGCCTTCCCCCCGAGCAGCCGTCGCGGACCGGCGGGGCCGAGGGCCTCGGCGAGCCCTGCCGTCACCGTGGCGTGGCAGATCGCGACCGCGTAGGCCGGCACCCGCCGCGCGTAGAAGACGAAGGCCAGCCGCTCGGCGGAGGCCGTGAAATCCGGGCCGAAATCGCCGCCCACCACCCGCACCCAATGCGCCACCCGGACCGCGTGAACCTCCGGATCGCGCAGGGTCTCCTGGATCTCCGGCCAGGCGGCGAAGCGGGCGTTCCACTCGGCGAGGAGCCCCGGCAAGCGCTCCCGCGCGAAGCCGGCGAGGCTGCGCAGGCGAGCGAGGTCGTCCTGCGTGAGGCCGAAAGTGGCGAAGCGTCGGTTCTGCTCGGCGGCGACGACCGTCTGATCCATGGTTCAGTTGCACCTGTTCAGGTGCACAACTGATGCGAGCAGTTCGATAAATTTTCGGTTACCGCCGATAGAGTGGGGCGCGATGTATCACGTGTTATATCTTACGCCTCGGCCGCGAGGCTGCGGGCACACTCGGCGACCTGCTGGCGCAGCCAGGCATGATCGGATTGGCGCTCGACCCGCCGGGCCCAGACCAGGACCGAGCGGGTGACCGGCAGGTCCGGATCCGCCGGCAAGGCCGCGCAGGCGACCGGGTGCACCGTCGCCAAGGTGCGGGCGATCCGCTCGGCCATCACCGCCACCAGGTCGGAGCGGGAGAGGATCGGCGCCGCCGACAGGAACGGCGCCGCCATCGCGACGCGCCGCGGCGGCAGTCCCCGTCTCCCTAAGATCGCGTCGAGGAAGCCGACATCGTCGCCGGTCGAGGAGACCACCAGGTGCGACAGCGCCGCGAGACGCTCGTAGGTGAGAGGCGAGGCCAGGGCCGGATGTCCGCGCCGCGCGACGACCGCGAACCCGTCCCGGATGAGCGTGGTGGTGCCGAAGCGCTCGCCCTCGACCCGCCCGGCGCCGACGATCGCGAGGTCGATGTCGCCGCGATCCAGGAGGTCGTCGACCCTCACGGTGCCGCTCGGGCTCATGTGCAGGCTCAGGGACGGCGCCCGGCGGCCGATCCACTCGGCGATCGGCGCGGCCAGGACAACGGCGGCGGTGTTGTTGAGGACGAGGCGGAAGCTCGCGCTGGACGAGGCCGGGTCGAACCGGTCCTGGTGCAGAGCCCCCTCGATCTCGGCCAGCGCGCGGCGCACCGGCTCGGCGAGGTCGAGGGCGCGGGGCGTCGGGCTCATGCCCTCGGGCCCGCGCACGAACAATTCGTCACCGAGCGCCCGGCGCAGGCGCTGCAGCGCGTGGCTCACCGCCGACTGGCTCAGGCCCAGCCGCTCGCCGGCGCGCGTCACGTGGCGCTCGCGCATGATCGCGTCGAACACGATGAGGAGCTTGAAGTCGAACGCGTCCCAATTCACGGGCGCGGGTTGTAGCGGACGAGGGCGGTGAGGACCAGGCGGGGCGCTACGGGTCAACCCTCCCCCGCAGGGGTGGAGGGTTCACGCGCGGGTCCGGATGGCCTTCTTTATGCCCGCTTCAGCTTCGTAATCATGTCACCCGGCACGCCCGCAAAGTTGTTCGATAACAGGTAGCGCGGGCTCGACTTGATCCAGTTATCGAGGTCGATCTCCTCGAACTTGCCGTTGTCCCAGGTCTGGACGATCTCGAGGTCTTCGTCGCCGATGTTCTTGATCGCGTGGCCGAAGCCCATCGGGATGTAGGCGACGTCGCCGGGGTTGAACTCGGCCACCTTGCCGCGCCCGCCCGAGCCGAACAGGGCCACCTGACCCTTGCCCTTCAGGTAGTAGTGCCACTCGTTGGCGTTGACGTTCCAGTGCAGCTTGCGCATCTGCCCCGGCTTGATCGTCATCACGCCGCCCGACATCGTCTTCTGAATCGGCCACTCGTCGACCGTGGCGAGGCGGAAGGTGCCACCCTCGAACTCGCGCACCGCGCGCGGGTCCTTGAGCAGGCGGAACTTGTGGGTCGATTCCTTCGGCCAGGGCGCGTCGAGGGCGTCGGAGACCGGCACCACCGGACCGGCCTGGATGTAGGCCTCGCCCTTCGGGAAGGCGTCGAAGGCGTCCTTCGGCAGGCCGAAATCCAGCGCCAGCATGTCCTTCGGCGTCACGTCGATCCAGTCGGTGATCGAGAACGTGCCGTGCTCCGAGAAGGCGCCGTTGTCGAAGGACAGGATGAAGTGGCACGGCTTATCGCCGATGGTCTGGATCGAGTGGCCGTGGCCTTTCGGGAAGTACCAGAGGTCGCCGGGCTCGTAGTTGTTGATCTCGCTCGCACCCGACGGATCGAGCACCACGGTCTGGCAGCGCCCGTCGATGACGTAGGCCCACTCGGCCGCGATGGCGTGCCAGTGCAGCTCGCGCGAGGCGCCGGGCTCGAGGAACATATGCACGCCCGCGATCCCCTTGCTGATGGGGAACTGGTGCACCGTCGCCTCCTTGGCCCAGCCGCCGGAGGTCACCTTCGGCCGGTTGCCGTCGAGGGAGAAGCGGAAGTCGGGCATCGCTCCGACATCCTGGGGATCGTGGTAGGCGACCTTCGCCCCCGGTGGCAGCGAGACCGCCTGGCGGCCGAAGCCGCCATCGCCCGGATTGCCGTGGTCGTGCTCCAGCGCCTTCGCGCCCGTCGCCATCACGCTGGCGCCGAGCGCCGCCGTTCCCAGAAACAGCCGCCGCGTCTGGTCCATGGTGCGTCCCCCATCGCGCCGGCCTTGAGCCGGTCGCCATCCGTCAGGCCCGGTCGGACCGTGATGCGGGAAGCTGGAGCAGGGCGGTGCGCCAGTGAAACGCATTGTCGGCATTCGCGCATGCCGATCATTCATGATGCCGCACGTGGCGGGAACGAGGGGGTGTGGGATGTCCTGGCAGGTCTGGGCGCTGGTCTCGGCGGTGTTCACCGCACTCACGGCGGTGCTGGCCCGGGCCGGCAGCGCCGGGGCGGAATCGGACGCCGTCGCCTTCATGCGCTCGATCGTGATCCTGCTCGCCCTCGGGGCGCTCTGCCTCGCCACCGGCCAATGGCAGGCCCTGCGCAGCCTGACCGGGCGCAACCTCGGCTACTTAAGCCTCTCGGGCCTCGCCACCGCCGGCTCCTGGGCTTGCTACTTCCGCGCCCTCAAGATCGGCGGGGCGGCGCAGGTCGCGACCCTCAACTAGCTGTCGATCGTGCTGGTGGCCGTGTTCGGCGCGACGCTGCTCGGCGAGCGCCTGTCGGGGGTGAACTGGCTCGGGGTCGGGCTGGTGGCGGTGGGAGCCTACCTGCTCACCTGGCGGGGGTGAGGGAAGAAGGACCGAATCTCCCTTTTCCCACCCACGACCTCAGGATGAGGTCGTGGGTGGGAAGAAGGATAATCCCGGCGATCGAACACGCTCCGAACCCTCCGGAGCCCTCGTCGAGGCCAGCAATCGCCGATCGCCGGACTACGCGATCTCCGAGCGAGGCTGCGCGGTAGCGCCGCCGCTCAAGGCGCCTGCAAGCTCGTCGCGATGCCGAGGCTGAGCGCGGTGCTGCCCGAAGGCCGGTAGAGCGTGTTGAACGCCGCCTTGTCGACGAGCGTCGCGGCGCCGGGCTGGCCCATCTCGCCGTAGAACCGGCGCATGGCGTCGGTGCCGCGCTCGTTCAGCGTGCTGGCCTCGACCCGGTTGCCTGGGCGGTGCGCGGTGTGGAAGCCGAGGCCGGAGCGGCCCGACATCCCCTCGTAGACGTCATCGCCGTGGACGTAGTAGCGCCGCACGCCGCCGGCGAAGATCAGCGTGCAGGCGCTGTCGCACCGCGCCGCATGGGCGTCCACCGCCGTAACGAGGCCGGCGCGGCGGATCGCCCGGCCGATGGCGATGCCCTCCAGCACCTTGCCGCCGCCGCTGTCGAGGTAGACGACCCGCAGCGGCTGGGCGTGCGGCCCGGCGAGGAAGCGGGCGAAGGCCTCGCCGTCGCCCGGCACGATGGAGCCGGCCAGCATCACCCGGTCGCCGCTCTCCGACAGGCTCATCGCTCGCGAGGGGCCGGCGCCCGTCATCAAGACGGCTGCCACGAGTGCCAGGGCACGCCACCGCATCGCCGTTCCTCCCGCGCTTCCCCAACGGCATTGTGACGCTGCGTGAGCCGGAAGGCCAGGGCGCTCACGGCCAGACCTTGATCGCCACCGGCCGCCGCACGAGGTCGCGGTCGGAGGTGACCTCGCAGCCCTTCGTCTTGAGCGTGACGTAGTAGAGCGTCGCCGTGTCGCCGACGGTGTCGAAGTTGCGGCCGGGCGCAGTGGGATCGATCAGGGAGGGATAGCTGACGAGCTCGCCACCGGCTTTGCAGGGATCGTCGTAGAGGGTGGATCCGGCGATCAGGAGGCGCGGCGCGTCCCAGGAGAGGAGGTCGCGCGACGTGCTCCAGTAGATCCCGGATCGCGGGAACACGCCGCCGGCGGCGGCCTGGAACACCGCGATCCAGGCGCCGGTGCCGCGGTGGCGGTTCACCGAGCCGACCGGGGCGGGGAACGGCGCCACCGGGGCGCAAGCGCCGACGGGTTTCGCACCCTTCAGGTAGGGATTGGGGAAGCGGGCCGTGAAGCCCTTGCCGTCGAAGGCGCGCCAGCGGTCGGGTTCGGTGACGTCGTCGCTGCGGAACAGGCAGACGCCGAAGGGCTGGCCGGTCCAGCCGGTGGTCGAGGCGTAGAAGTAGCGGTAGCGGCCGTCGGCGACGATGTTCGAGGGGTTGAAGAAGCCGCGGTGGCGGCCCTGCTCGACCTCCTGGCGGAAGGGCGGCGCCGCGATCACCGTCGGCGGCGTCGTGCGGGTGAAGCTGCGCCCGCCGTCGGTCGAGCGGGCGGCGAGCACGGCGTTGTACCAGCAGGCCAGCGTGCCCTTGGTGCGGCAGCGGCCGTGGTCGTCGGCGTGGTACTCCTCGTGCAGCAGCGCCTCGACCCGCGTGCCGTCCTCGGTCCAGGTCGCGGTGATCCAGGTGCGGTCGTCGAAGGCCTCGGGCTCCGGCTTGAAGGCCGAGTCGAGCACGATCCGGCAATCGAGCTTCAGGGTGTCGAAGTCGCGGCCGCGCAGCGCCCGGTTGCGGTAATGCATGCCGAACAGCGCGATCCCGCCATCGGCCTCGCGCAGGGCCCGGGCGGGAGCGTCCGGCACGTCGTGGCCGTCGCAGGCGTCGCGTCCCGCCTTGAACACCGTGTGGGCCGGGCCGACCAGCGTCAGGGCCGAGAGCGGCGGTTCCGCCGCGGCCGGCAGGACCGTCACGGCCGCGACGCAGAGACACGCGAAGAGGAGGCGATGGAGCATGCGGCATCCCTGGACTCGTCGTCCGAGGCTGCGCCAGATTGCTTGAGGCTTGCTTTCGGCTCTCGCTCGAGCCGGCCGCCGTCCCGGAAGGTTTTTCTCCGATGCTGCTCCTGATCGTCGGCCTCGTGCTGTTCCTCGGCACCCATGCCTTCACGATGGCCCGCGGCCCCCGCGCCGCGCTGATCGAGCGGGTGGGGGAGGGGCCCTACAAGATCGGCTACTCCGTGGCCTCGCTCCTCGGTCTCGTCGTCCTCTCGATCGGTTACGGTCAGTACCGGGCGAACGGCTATCTCGAGATCTGGTCGCCGCCGGTCTGGACCCGCCATCTCGCCCTGCTGCTCGTGCTTCTCGCCTTCATCTGCTTCGTCGCCGCCTATCTGCCGGGACGGATCAAGGCGCGGCTCAAGCATCCGATGCTGCTCGGCGTGAAGATCTGGGCGACCGCCCATCTGCTGGCCAACGGCGACCTCGGCTCGATCATCCTGTTCGGGGCGATCCTGGCCTGGGCGGTGATGGCCCGCATCAGCGCCAAGCGCCGGGACGAGGTGAAGCCGCATGGCGGGCCGGCGGCGGCGCCCGCGGGCTGGCGCAACGACGCGCTCGCCGTGGTGATCGGCGTCGCGGCGTGGTTCGTGTTCGCCCGGGTGCTGCATCCCTGGCTCATCGGCGTCGCGGTCTGGCCGGGCCAGGCCTGACTTCCCGCCGGGCAGGCCTGACTTCCCGCCGGGCAGGCCTGACTTCCCGCCGGGACTGTGCTACGCGACCGGCCCTGTCGCGCGGTCGCGGCGAAGAGCCCACCAGGTCCTTGGTGGCGGCGAGCCCAGAGATCATGAGCGAGAACGAGTTCATCCGCGAGGTCAACGACGAGTACCGGCGCGACCGCCTGGCCCAGATCTGGTCGCGCTACAGCGGCGTGTTCATCGGTCTCGCGGTGCTGGTGGTGCTGGGTGTCGGCGGCTGGCGCTACTGGCAGCACGCGCAAGGACAGCAGGCCGAGGCGGCGAGCCTGCGCTTCGAGGAGGCCCTGCGCCGCGCCAAGGGCGGCACGCCGGAGGATGCCGAGAAGGCCTTCGCGGGCGTCGCCGCCGACGCGCCGTTCGGCTACCGCCTGCTGGCGCGCCTGCGCGCCGCGGCGGAGGCCGGCAAGGCCGACCCGGCCGCCGGTGCCAAGGCCTACGCGGCGATCGCCGACGACACCGCCATCGGCCAGTCGCTGCGCGACCTCGCCCGCCTGCGCGGGGCGCTGCTCCTCGTCGACAAGGACGATGCCGGCGCGCTCAATACCCTCCAGAGCCTCGCCGCCCCGTCGAGCGCCTTCCGCCACACCGCCCGCGAGATGCTGGGCCTCGTGGCGCTCAGGAAGGGCGACGTCGAGGGCGCCGGCCGCTGGTTCGACCAGATCGCCGCCGACCGCGAGACCCCCGCCGGCCTGCGCCAGCGGCTCGAGATCTATGTCGGCCTGGTAGCCGGCGGTCCCGTGCAGGTGACCGAGGCGGCGGCCCCGGCGCCCGCCGCGCCGCCGCCGCCGACCCTCCTCGGGACGCCCGTGCCCGCGCCCGACCCCGACACCCACGAGGAAGCCCCGGCCCCCGAGGCTCCGGCCCCTGAGGCGACGCGCTAGAAATCCCGTAGCGCGGGACCCTTTCGTCCCGCATCATCGTCTAGGAGGGCGGCGCGCCTCGCGGCGTGCCCGCCCGCTGCTATTTTCAGGAAGACCTCCATGTCGATGCCCATCGTCGCGATCGTCGGGCGTCCCAACGTCGGCAAGTCGACGCTGTTCAACCGCCTCGTCGGCAAGAAGCTTGCCCTGGTCGACGACCGGCCGGGTGTGACCCGCGACCGGCGCGAGGGCGAGGTGCGCCTCGGCCACCTGCGCTTCCGCATCCTCGACACCGCCGGGCTGGAGGAGGCCGAGGCCGATTCGCTCGCCGGCCGCATGCGCGCCCAGACCGAGGCCGCCATCGCGGAGGCCGACGCGGTCCTGTTCGTGATCGATGCCCGCGCCGGCCTGCTGCCGGCGGACCAGCCCTTCGCCGAGCTGGTCCGCCGGGCCGACAAGCCGGTGATCCTGCTCGCCAACAAGGCCGAGGGCGGGGCCGGCATGGCCGGCGCCTACGAGGCCTTCGCGCTGGGTCTCGGCGATCCCGTCCCGCTCTCGGCCGAGCACGGCGAGGGCATGGGCGACCTCCTCGACGCCCTCGAGGCGGTGCTGCCGGAGCCCGACGACGAGGACGACGAGGAAGGGCGAGAGGGCAAGCCCCTCAAGGTCGCGATCGTCGGCAGGCCCAATGCCGGCAAGTCGACCCTCATCAACCGGATGCTCGGCGAGGACAGGCTGCTCGTCGGCCCCGAGGCCGGCATCACCCGCGATTCGATCTCGCTCGACTGGGAGTGGCGCGGCCGGCGGATCAAGCTGCACGACACCGCCGGCATGCGCCGCCGCGCCCGGATCGACGACAAGCTGGAGAAGCTCGCGGTCTCGGACGGGTTGCGCGCCGTGCGCTTCGCCGAGATCGTGGTGGTGCTCCTCGACGCCACGATCCCGTTCGAGAAGCAGGACCTGACCATCGTCGACCTCGTCGAGTCGGAGGGACGCGCCCTCGTCATCGGCCTCAACAAGTGGGACCTCGTCGCCGACCAGCCGGGGCTCCTCAAGGAGCTCAAGGAGAAGGCGACCCGCCTGCTGCCGCAGGTGCGGGGTGCGGCGGTGGTGCCGCTCTCGGGCCTCGCCGGCGAAGGCATCGACCGGCTGATGCACGCCGTGGTCTCGACCGCCGAGGTGTGGAACCGCCGCGTCTCGACGGCGAAGATCAACCAGTGGCTGAGCGAGGCGACGCAGGCCAACCCGCCCCCGGCGGTGTCCGGCCGGCGGATCAAGATCCGCTACGCCACGCAGGTGAAGTCGCGCCCGCCGCATTTCGCGCTGTTCGGCAACCAGCTCGACGCGCTGCCGAAATCCTACACCCGCTACCTCGTCAACAGCCTGCGCGAGGCCTTCGACCTGCCGGGCGTGCCGATCCGCCTGTCGCTCCGGACCTCGAAGAACCCGTTCGACAAGGGCGCGTGAGGCTGAACGAGGATCAGCGCGGCTTCTGGTCGGCGGGGAGGTTGCGGGCATAAGCTTCGCGCTCCTCCTTCTCGCGGATCAGCTTCTCGTAGGCCGCCTTGGCCTCGGCCGACACCGTGAGCGTGCGCGCCTGCGCGGTCTTGCGCTTCGGCGCGCGCTTGAACCGGTCGGTGGATTCGCCCATCGCCTGAACACCCCCGTTTTGACTGGTTGCGGACGAATCTACCGCGTTCGTTTCTCCTTGGCGACCGCCAATGACCGGGCGGCAGGCCGAATCTCGCAGGCCCGAGAAAGCTTTGCCGGCTGGGCCGATGGTCGTGGGGGCCGGGGACGCATCCGCGGCGACACCGGCCCCGGCTTCTCCTCTCCCCGATCAATCCCGGGCGTGGGCCTCATCCCGCCACGTAGGCCGCCAGTTCCTCCGGCTCCCCCGTCGGAAAGGTCTCCCTCAGGTGCTCGAGGAAGGCCGAGACCCGGGCGCTGAGGAGCCGCCGCGATGGGTAGAGCGCCCACAGGGCGATGTCCGATCCCGCCACGACGCCCCAGGAGACCAGCCGGCCGGCGGCGAGGTCGGGGGCGACGAGGGAGACCGGCAGGCGCGCGGCGCCAACACCGGTGCGGACCGCGTCGCGGATCATCACGAGGGAGGACAGGGCCAGCACCGGCAGGACGGCGAGGCTCGCCCCGCCCGC
This sequence comes from Methylobacterium frigidaeris, assembly GCF_022179185.1. Classification (GTDB taxonomy): domain Bacteria; phylum Pseudomonadota; class Alphaproteobacteria; order Rhizobiales; family Beijerinckiaceae; genus Methylobacterium; species Methylobacterium frigidaeris. The sequence continues at coordinate 42,501 of NZ_BPQJ01000008.1, forward strand.
CAGGGTCCAGACCACCCGGTTCTCCCCCATCCGATCCTGCGCCGTCCGCACCACCGCCGGAGCCCATCCCCCCTCCGCCGGGCGCGCGAGGCCGGGACTCGCTACCACCACCATCCGGTCGCGCAGGAAGACCCGCCCGACCAGGCCCTCGTCCGGATCCGGGTTGACCCGGATCACCAGGTCGTAGCCCTCCTCGACCATGTCGACGGCCCGGTCCTCCGTCGTCACCGCGAGGCGGACCTGCGGGCACTTCAGCGCGAAATCCGCCGCCACCTTGCCCATGGCGATCTGCGAGAACAGCAGCGGCGCGCTGATCCGGAGCCGGCCCCGGGCGCGGGCCGCGCCCGCGGCGATCGCCGCTGCGGTCTCGTCGAGCTCGGTCAGCAGGGCGCCGGCCCGCTCATGGAGCGCCCGTCCCTCCTCCGTCAGCGTCAGCACCCGCGCGCCGCGCTCGAACAGGCGCAAGCTCAAATCGGCTTCCAGCTCGGCGACCCGGCGCGACAGGGTCGCCTTCGGCCGGCCCGTGGCGCGGGCGGCGCGCCCGAACCCGCCGTGGCGGGCGACGAGGGTGAAATCGGCGAGCGCGAGCAGGTCCATCCGTTCCATCCAAGAGGCCGTTCCACTCACGAGACGGAACGTCCCGCTCGGACGTCTATCGGCACGATCCTGGATCACTCATTCTGCTTGTGTGTTCAACGACCAATCCGGAGCCATCCCATGACGATCCTCGTTACCGGCGCCACCGGCACGATCGGCCGCCACGTGGTCCAGCAGCTCGCGCAGCGCGGCGCCGATCTGCGCGCCCTCGTCCGCGATCCCGCCAAGGCGGATCTCCCGGCGGGCGTCGCGGTCGCCAAGGGCGACCTCCTCGACGTCGACGCGCTACGCGGCGCGCTCTCGGGCGTCTCCACCCTGTTCCTGCTCAACGCGGTGGTGCCCGACGAATTCACCCAGAGCCTGATCGCCCTCAACCTCGCCCGCGAGGCGGGAATCGCGCGGGTGGTCTACCTGTCGGTGATCCACAGCGACCTCTCCGTGAACGTGCCGCATTTCGCGGCCAAGTTCGGTGTCGAGCGCATGCTCGAGGGGATGGGGTTCGAGGCCACCATCCTGCGCCCGGCCTACTTCATCGACAACGACCGGACGGTCACCGACGTGGTGCGCCAGCACGGCGTCTACCCGATGCCGCTCGGCCACAAGGGGCTGGCGATGGTCGACGCGCGCGACATTGGCGAGATCGCGGCCCTGGAGCTGATCCGGCGCGAGCAGACCGCCGCACCGCTCGTGCGCCTCAACCTCGTCGGGCCCGAGACCCTGACCGGGCCGGACGTCGCTGCGATCTGGTCGGAGGTGCTGGGCCGCCCGATTGCCTATGGGGGCGACGACGCGGCCGCGTTCGAGCAGAGCCTGCGGCGCTTCATGCCGCCCTGGATGGCCTTCGACATGCGCCTGATGAGCGAGCGCTTCCAGACCGACGGGATGATCCCGGAGGCGGGCGACCGCGAGCGCCTGACCGCGATGCTCGGCCGCCCCTTGCGCTCCTACCGCGACTTCGCCGCCAGCGTCGCACACGCAACGCCCTGAATGTCGCCCGCGCGGGGGGCTCGGGCCGAAGCCCGATCGGTTCGACCCGGCGGCGGACTGCCCGGTGTGGAAACCGGACCGTGGCAGTGCGAAGGTGAGACGATGTTTCCTCCTCTCCCCGCCCGTTGGGTCATCATCGGCAACAGCGGCTCGGGCAAGAGCACGCTGGCCGAGCGCCTGGGGCAGACCCTGCAACGGCCGGTCTACGACCTCGATCTCGTTCACTGGCATCCCGACGGACGCAAGCGCGACGAAGCCGATGCCAAGGCGCGCGTCGCCGCGATCGCGGCGAGCGACGCGTGGATCATCGAGGGCGTCTACGGCTGGCTCGCCGAGGTTGCTCTGGTGCGCGCGACCAGGCTGATCTGGCTCGACATCCCGTGGGACGAGTGCCGGGCCGGCCTGCTCGCGCGAGGCCTGCGGCGCGGCATGACCCCGAGCGATCAGAGCGACTTGCTGGCCTGGGCGCTGGAGTACTGGACCCGGGCCACCTCGTCGTCGTTCATGGGCCATGAACGGCTCTATCTCGCGTTCACGGGTGAGAGGGCGCATCTGCGCGCCCGCGGCGACGTCGCTGCCTTCGTGCCGTGATCGCTCCGCGACTGCTCCGGATCGGAGGGTTGATCTCATGCCCTCGCGCCGTCGCATAGCCATGTCGATGCGACGGCGACCGGCGCATCAGCGCCGGCGCCCGGTCGGGCTTGCCTGGCACCTTCGAACGCGTCCGTTCGAAGGTGCGGCGGTTTCACACGATTTCCGCTTGATCCGTTCGAAGTCAGGGTAGCGCGCGTCTCCCCTCTCCCACACGGGAGACGGGATCCCGCGCTCCATTGTTCCGGGATAGATCGAGCGGGGATCGTATCGCGGGATGTCTGGTCGGCCTTGACGGCTGGTCGGGCTTCAGTCCCGCCCCCGCCCCACCAGCCAGGCCGGATCGAACCAGCGATCCGCCTCGCCGTCATAGGGCAGGCGGGTGATGTCCCATTGCTGGATGAACGGCGCGTAGACGTTCCAGACCGCGATGCCGCCGCCGACATAGATGCGCCGGCCGGGATAGCGCGCCAGCACCGCCCGCGGGTCCTCGTGCGAGCGGATGATCGCGATCGTACGGTCCCGATAGGCGAAGTCCGGCACCGCCTCGATGGTCTTCGGCCCGGCGATCAGCACGTGGCCCTGCGTCACGGCGAAGAAGCGCGTCACGTCCTCGACGTAGAGCGGGTCGGTATTGCCCTCCCAGGGCAGCCGCCCGTGGAGGCCGAGCTGGCCCCGCTGCCCGATGGCGCACATCGCCCGCACGTCGATCATCGGCTCGATTTCCTCCGGTCCGCGTCCAAGGGGCCGCGGCCGAGTGATAGCCCGCCCGCCCGGCCGAGGGCCAGCCGGCCGAAGGCCGGGCTCACGTGCCAGAGAGCAGGGCCTCGTTCGTTGCCATGATTGCCGCTTCCACGATTGTCTCCCGGCCCTCCGGCAGCGCGCTCGCCGGCATCGGCTTGCCGTAGAGGTAGCCCTGGAGCTGGGTACAGCCCTCCCGGCGCAGGCAGGCGGCCTGCTCGGGAGTCTCGACGCCCTCCGCGGTAGTGGCAATGCCGAGGCTCCGGCTGAGCCCGGTGATCGCCCGCACCACCGCCACGGCCTCGCGGCTGTCGCAGATCTCGCGCACGAACGAACGGTCGATCTTGATCTTGTCGAACCGGAACGCGCACAAATAGCTCAAGCTGGAATAGCCGGTGCCGAAATCGTCGAGCGCGATCCGGACGCCGAGCTGCTTCAGCTGCCCCAGCAGCGCGAGGTTGTTGGTCGAGGCGTCGAGCAGCACCGATTCGGTGATTTCCAGCTCGAGCCGGCCGGCAGGCAGGCCGGAGGCGGCGAGCGCCGAGGCCACCTGGGCGGCGAGCGCCGTGCTGCGGAACTGCACCGGCGACAGGTTGACGGCGACGCTGCAGCCGCTCGCCCAGCGGCTCGCCTCCCGGCAGGCCTCCTGCAGCACGAAGGCGCCGATCTCGTGGATCAGCCCGGTCTCCTCGGCGATCGGGACGAAGTCGAGGGGTGAGATCGGGCCCCGCGTCGGGTGCCGCCAGCGCAGGAGCGCCTCGTACCCGATGGTCTCGCCGTCCTCCGCCCGCACGATCGGCTGGTAGTGCAGGCCGAGCTCGCGCCGGGCGATCGCCCCGCGCAGGTCGGTCTCGATCAGGCGCCGGTAGCGGGCTGAGGCTTCGAGCGCGCTGTGGAAGCGGGCGTGCCGGCCGCGGCCGTTGCGCTTGGCCTCGTAGAGCGCGAGGTCGCCGCAGCGCAGGAGCTCGTCGGCGGTGTCGGCATTCTCCGGCGCGAGGGCGATCCCGATGCTGAGGCCGATCTCGATCCGGTGCCCGTCGATCTCGACCGGCTGGCGCGCCGTCTCGATCAGCCGGTCTGCCAGGGCGGTCGCCTCGGCGCCCGCCCCGGCGACCGAGGCGACGACCGCGAACTCGTCACCGCCGAGGCGTGCCAGGGTGTCGCCCGGGCGCAGGCTGTCCTGGAGACGCTTGGCGAGGACGCGCAGCAGGTGGTCGCCGACCGGGTGGCCGAGGGTGTCGTTGATGCACTTGAAGTCGTCGAGATCGATGCAGAGCACCGCCGTACTCTGTCCCATGGTGGCGTCGGCGTGGGCGGCATCGACCGCCAGCGCCTCGCCGAGCCGTTGGCGGAAGTCCTCGCGGTTCGGCAGGCCGGTCAGCCCGTCGTGATGGGCGAGATGGTGGATCCGCAGGCTCGCGGCGTGCTCGTCGCTGATGTCCTCGGCGATGAGCAGGCCGAAGAGGGGCTGCTCACCCCGTCCGCCGATCGCCAGGGCGCGCATCCGGAGCATGCGCGGCCCCCACGCTGTCTCGACCGGCGCCTCGACGGTGGTGGCGGAAGCCGGACCGCCGGGCGCCGCGAGGGCGGCGTTCATCATCGCCGCGAGGGCCGTCGGCAGCACCCCCGCCGCCGGCCGGCCGACCAGCTCGCCGGCGCAGCGGCAGAGCAGCAGCTCGGCCTGCAGGTTGGCGAGCCGGATCAGCCCCGTCGCCGCATCCTGGACGACGACGCTCGACGGCATGGTGGCGATCACGCTGTCGAGGAAGGCCGAGGCGGCGGCGTGCTCGTCGCGGTGTCGCTCGGCGGCCTCCTTGGCCTCGACGACCCGGAGTTCCTGCGCGCGCTTCTCCGTCCGATCGCGGGTGATCTTGGCGAAGCCGAGGAGGGCGCCGTCGTCGTCCCGGATGGCATCGACGACGACGTCGGCCCAGAACGAGGTGCCGTCGCGGCGGAAGCGCCAGCCCTCGGCCTCGAACCGCCCGGTCTCGCGAGCCTGGCGCAGGCCGGCCTCCGGCAGGCCCGCCGCCCGGTCCTCCGGACCGTAGAAGCATGAAAAGTGCTTGCCGACGATCTCGGCAGCCGTGTATTGGCTGGCTCGCTCAGCCCCGGAATTCCAGTTCACTACGATCCCAGCCGGGTCGAGCATGTAGAGCGCGTAATCGCTCACGCCCTGCACGAGGAGGCGAAACCGGCGCTCCTCCTCGCGGTGCTGCTGGAGCAGGCGCTGCCGGTCGGTGCGGTCTCGGGTGATCTTGGAGAAACCGATGAGGCGGCCGTCATCGTCCCGGATCGCGTCGATGACGACGTCGGCCCAGAACGAGGTGCCGTCGCGACGGAAGCGCCAGCCCTCGGCCTCGGACTGCCCGGTCTCGCGGGCCTGGCGCAGGCCGGCCTCGGGCAGGCCCGCCGCCCGGTCCTCCGGACCGTAGAAGCACGAGAAGTGCTCACCCACGATCTCGGCGGCGGCGTACTGCTTGAGCCGCGCCGCCCCGGCATTCCAGCTCACCACCACGCCGTTCGGATCGAGCATGTAGATCGCGTAGTCGGCCGCCCGTTGGACGAGGAGACGGTACAGCACGTCGGTGCTTGCGGGTGCGGCTGTCCGTTCCTTCATCGGTTTTGCCCTGGGGACCTGGGGGCGAGTATGCCCGTCCGTCCTTCTTGCCGAAGCGGACACTAAAACAGTCTTAAGTGAGAACCTTTAGAGACGAAAAACATCAACACTGGCACATCGGTTCGACGTACCGATGTAGATGAGCGTTAAATGCTCATTTTCGTGTCGCGAAATACTGGAAAGACATAAAACAAGTATTCGGGCCGAAGCGGGGGCGCGCGCCGCGCTCCACGGCTTCCCGGGGGGCGGCCGGGCGACGTCGAGATCCGTCCTTGTCAGGTAATCGACTGAGCCGTCGCGCGTCCCCTCTCCCGTATCGAGAGAGGACGCCTGCTCGATGATGAAGCATCGATGCGGGTTGCGGCGGACCACGCCGCGATTCTGCCCCGCTCGACCGATTTCCGAGCGATCGCTTCAGGCCATCGCTCTCACGATGCGGAAATCGGCGTCGCTCGGGCGTGTGGAGCCGTTGGCTCCACCGCACGGGCGGGTGATATGCTGTCCTATCCCCGAGGTCTGGCCGGACGATCTCTTCCGGACAGCGTATCAGGCTGGCTTCTGCGGCGTCAGGACACGGTCGGTCGGGAAGTCGTAGATCGCGCCGCTCTCGGTCCAGTCCGGGCTCGCGAGGCGGACGATGTGGGGCGCCAGGTCCTCCGGCGTACGCAGGGTGTCGGGATCCTCGCCCGGCATCGCGGCCTTGCGCATCGCGGTGCGCAGGGGGCCGGGATTGAGCAGCATCGCGCGCACCGGCGTGGTCGCGGTCTCGGCCGCATAGGTGCGCACCAGCGCCTCGAGCGCCGCCTTCGACACCGCGTAGGGTCCCCAATAGGCCCGGCACGACGAGGCAGCGCCCGAGGTGACGAACACTGCCCGGCCCGCATCCGAGCGCCGCAGCAGCGGGTCGAGGGAGCGGATCAGGCGCCAGTTCGCCGTGACGTTGACGTCCATCACGTTCGACCAGACCTTCGGGTCGATATGGCCGAGCGGCATCAGCTTGCCGAGCACGCCGGCATTGCCGACAAGCGCGTCGAGCCTGCCCCAGCGCTCGTGGATGGCGGCGCCGAGGCGGTCGATGGCGTCGTAGTCGCAGAGGTCGAGCGGGACGAGGGTGGCGGAGCCGCCCGCATTCCGCACGGCGTCGTCGAGCTCTTCCAGCGCGCCCTGCGTGCGGGCGACCGCGATCACGTGGGCGCCGGCCTCGGCGAGCGCCAGGGACGCCGCGCGGCCGATGCCGCGCGAGGCCCCGGTGACCACGGCGATGCGGTTCGCCAGGGGCTTGCCAGAGGGGGGGGTGCCGGGGAGGGGAGTGTCGGACATGGGTCGGTCGGCCTCGGGGTCAGTCGGCCTCGGCGAGGATCGCCATCCGGCGCGGCGAGGCGACCGCGAGGTCGGTCAGCGGTGTGGGATAGTCGCCGGTGAAGCAGTGGTCGGTGTATTGCGGGCAGGCCGCGTCGCGGCTCTCCTCGCCCATCGCCCGGTAGAGCCCACCGATCGACAGGAAGGCGAGCGAATCGGCGCCGATATACTGACGCATGCTCTCGAGGTCGTGGGTGGCGGCGAGCAGCTTCTCCTTCTCCGGCGTGTCGATGCCGTAGAAGTCGGGATGGGTGATCGGCGGCGAGGCGATGCGGAAATGCACCTCGCTCGCGCCGGCCTCGCGCATCATCCGGACGATCTTCACCGAGGTGGTGCCGCGGACCAGGCTGTCGTCGACGAGCACGATGCGCTTGCCCGCGACCGCGGCGCGGTTGGCCGAGTGCTTCATCCGCACGCCGAGCTCGCGCACCGACTGGGTCGGCTGGATGAAGGTGCGGCCGACATAGTGGTTGCGGATGATCCCGAGCTCGTAGGGCAGCCCGGTCTGCTGGGCGTAGCCGAGCGCCGCCGGCACGCCGGAATCCGGCACCGGGATGACGATGTCGGCCTCGGCCGGCGATTCCTTCGCCAACTCGACGCCGATGTTCTTGCGCACGGTGTAGACGTTCTTGCCGTTCACGACCGAGTCGGGCCGGGCGAAGTAGATGTACTCGAAGATGCAGGGCCGCACGGCTTGCGCCCGGGCGAAGCGGATCGACTCGATGCCGTCGTCCGAGATCACCACCATCTCGCCGTTCTCGACGTCGCGCACGAAGCGGGCGCCGATGATGTCGAGGGCGCAGGTCTCGGAGGCCAGGATGTAGCGGCCGTCGAGCTCGCCGAGCACCAGCGGGCGGATGCCGAGGGGATCGCGGGCGCCGATCAGCTTCTTGTTCGTCATCATCACGAGCGCGTAGGCGCCCTCGATCTGGCGCAGCGCGTCCATCACCCGGTCGACGATGCGCACGTGGCGCGAGCGGGCGACGAGGTGGAGGATCGCCTCGGTGTCGGAGGTCGATTGGCAGATGGCGCCGTCGCGCACGAGCTGGCGGCGCAGCAGCAGGCCGTTGGTCAGGTTGCCGTTATGGGCGACCGCGAGGCCGCCGGTCTCGAGCTCGGCGAAGAGCGGCTGCACGTTGCGCAGGATCGTCTCGCCGGTGGTCGAGTAGCGCACGTGGCCGATCGCGGCCTGGCCCTTCAGGCGCTCGATCGTGGCGAGGTCGGAGAACGAATCGCCGACGAGGCCCATGCGGCGCTCGGAGTGGAAGACCCGGCCGTCGAACGACACGATGCCGGCCGCCTCCTGGCCGCGATGCTGCAGGGCGTGGAGGCCGAGCGCCACGATCGCGGCAGCGTCCGGATGGCCGTAGATACCGAAGACGCCGCATTCCTCGCGCAGGGTGTCGCCGTCGAGGTCGAGATCGCCGCCGAACGCCTCGCTCGCCCCGGGGGCACCCCGGAAGGTTTCGCTGCGTGCTGACATGATGAGAAGCCCCTGGTGGCCGGTCACCGCACGGCCTCGCCTCGCCGACCCCGCGCGCCGACTATCCGCGCGCGGGCCTGATTCGCCTGAGCGAAGCAGGTTCCAGGCCGCTCAGGCCCGAAATTTCGCCTCGCGCCGGCTATGTAATCGCTGCTGTCGACGGAACCAAGGCGTCAAACGTGTGCTGCGCGGCGTACCTCACATGCAAAGGGCGCCGGTCGGGCGCCCTTGCATCGGTCGGGTGATTGAACGGGCCGCGTCAGCGGCGCGGGCTGGCATCCGTGCGGCGCTGGGGCGGGGCATCGGCCTCCGCCGGCGCGTCGGTGCCGGGATCGGTCTCGGGCTTGGGCTTGCGGAACTGCTTGAGCAGGCCCTCCGGGTTGTCCGGCAGCATCGCCACGAGCTTCTGGCCGCTATTCTCCAGGATCTCGCGGCTGCGGGCCTGCTGGGCCCAGTCCGGCACCTTGCCCTGTACCAGCCAGGCGAGGAACACCCAGCCGATGACGCAGATCAGGAAGCCGCGGGCCGCCCCGAAGGCGAGGCCGAGGCTGCGATCGACCGCGCCGATGCGCGAATCGAGGATCAGGTCCGAGATCTTCACGGTGATCACCGAGACCACCAGCAGGGTGACGAGGAAGATCGCGGCGATCGAGACCACCAGCGAGACGGTGTCGCTGGAGACGTGCTGCTTGACGGTCGGCAGGAGCAGCGGGTGCAGGTACCAGGCGAGGCCGGCCGCCGCGACCCAGGCCACGATCGCCAGCACCTCGCGGGTGAAGCCCCGCACCGCCGCGAGCAGCGCGGAGATGACGACGACACCCAGCACGACGAGATCGAGAACGGAGAACGGCATCGGCAGGAACGGTTCGGGGGCTTGTAGCGTTGCCTCGGGGTCGCGGCTGCCCTGACCGCCGGGGTTGTATACGCTGCCGGACACGATCCGTCACCCTCGGGCTGACAGGCAGGCCCTCTCAGATGTCCTCATCGTCGTAGGCTGGCATCCGCTGCTGCGGGCGCCGCCCGCCCCGGACCGGCTTGCCGCTGGCGGCGACCCCCGCCACCAGGTCGGCGATGTGGCGAAGGCTCTCCGCCGGAAAGCCCTTCTCGGACCCGTCGCGGCCCGCTCCCTCCCGGCCCTGCGGCATCAAGGCCTTGGCGAAGCCGAGCTTCTGCGCCTCCTTCAGCCGCGCCGGGGCCTGCGCCACCGGGCGGATCGCCCCCGACAGGCCGACCTCGCCGAAATACACCGCGTCCGACGGCAGAGCAGCGCCCGAGAGCGAGGAGACCAGGGCCGCCGCCACCGCAAGGTCGGCGGCGGGCTCGCTGATGCGCAGGCCCCCCGCGACGTTGAGATAGACGTCGTGGCCGCCCAGCCGGATGCCGCCATGGGCCTCCAGCACCGCCAGCACCATCGAGAGGCGGTTGGGGTCCCAGCCGACCACGGCGCGCCGCGGCATGCCGAGCGCCGAGGGCGCCACCAGGGCCTGGATCTCGACGAGGAGGGGCCGCGTGCCCTCCATCCCGGCGAAGACCGCGGTGCCCGGCGCCGCGAGGTCGCGCCCGGCGAGGAACAGGGCCGAGGGGTTCGGCACCTCGGACAGGCCGCCGTCGGTCATCTCGAACACCCCGATCTCGTCGGTGGGACCGAAGCGGTTCTTCACCGCGCGCAGGATGCGGAAATGGTGGCCCTGGTCGCCCTCGAAGGAAGCCACCGCGTCGACCATGTGCTCGACCACCCGGGGTCCGGCGATCTGCCCGTCCTTGGTGACGTGGCCGACCAGGATCACGGCGGTGCCCGAGGTCTTGGCGAAGCGGATCAGGCTCTGGGCCGAGCCGCGCACCTGCGTCACCGTGCCGGGGGCCGATTCCACCGTCTCGGTCCACATCGTCTGGATCGAATCGATGATCGCGAGCGCCGGCGGCCGGCCCTGGCTCAGTGTGGCGATGATGTCCTCGACATTGGTCTCGGCGGCGAGTTCCACCGGCGCGCTCGACAGGCCGAGCCGCTCGGCCCGCAGGCGCACCTGGCCGACCGCCTCCTCGCCCGAGATGTAGGCGACGCGCTCGCCGCGCTTGGCGAGCGCCGCGGAGGCCTGCATCAGCAGCGTCGACTTGCCGATGCCGGGATCACCGCCGAGGAGGATCACCGAGCCGCGCACGAAGCCGCCGCCGGTGACCCGGTCGAGCTCGGCGATGCCGGACGAGGTCCGTGGCGCCTCCTTGACCTCGCCGGTGAGGCCTTCGAGCGGGAAGATCCGGCCCCGGGCCCGGCTCGGCCTCGTCGCGACCGGCCCGGAGACGGGGCTTGCCGCACCGGTCTCCTCGACGATCGTGTTCCAGCCGTTGCAGGCCTCGCAGCGCCCGCGCCAGCGGTTGTAGACCGCGCCGCAGGACTGGCAGGCGAAGGTCTGGTGGTTCTTCGCCATCGGCGGCGGATCTCCGAAGAAAGGTGGCCGCGCGCCGGCAGCCTCATGTGTTCCTGATATGTCCCGAGGAGGGCGCCGCTGCAACCGCGCCCCGCGACGGTCCGGAAACGAACCCGCCGCGCTCGTGTCCCAATCCCCCGCGAAAGCTTGGGCTTACTCTCCCGCGTCACGGATGCGCGCCCGATGTCCCGGCCAGGCCGAACCTACACCTACGACCGCGTCCAGCGCGGCTTCCACTGGCTGATGGCGGCCCTGATCGTGGCGGCGCTCGGCCTCGGGATCTACGCCGCCTGGCAGGTGCCCGGCACCTCGCCGCGGCGCGAGCTGCTCGACATCCACAAGTCGCTCGGCCTGACGGTACTGCTGCTCCTGCCGCTGCGCTTCGTCTACCGGCTGGTCGCCGGCGAGCCGGCCTACCGTGCACCGCCGTCCCGTAGCGCGCACGCCGCCGCGACGCTGGCGCACCTGACGCTCTACGCCCTGATGCTGCTCTTGCCCCTCAGCGGCTACGTCTACTCGGCGGCGGGCGGCTACGGTCTGCCGTGGTTCGGCGTGTTCTCCTTCCCGCGCCTCGTTCCAATCGACAAGGCTTTGTCGCAGGCGGGCTACGGCGCCCATTACTGGATCGGATGGGGCTTGGGGCTCGTGCTCGGCCTGCACCTGCTGGCGGTCGCCTGGCACGCGTGGGTCCGCCGCGACGAGGTGATGGGGCGGATGTGGCCGCGGCGGGGGGCTGGGGGTGACGAGGCTTCCGCTTGATCTGATCTGATAAGGTAAAGCTCGGGATCTCCTCTCCCGTGTGGGAGAGGGGTAGGGGTGAGGGTGCTACGGTTCAGAATGGATCTGAACCGCCTTGCTGGCAGCACGACTGTTTAAGTTTTACACTGAAGCGTCCCACCCTCACGCGGGATCTTCGATCCCCCGGCCCCTCTCCTGCACCGGAGAGGGGAGGTGCGCTCTATGTTTCATCGGACAGATCAAGTAGACGCCATTTCAAGCGGCGGTGAATGCATTCTCCACCAAACCCCCCACCCGCTCCGTCGCCAGCGCCTCGTCGAACAGGATGCGAAACAGGATCGGCGCGATGACCCGGTCGAGGACCGTGTCGATGTCCGGAAACGCCTCGCCGCGCGCCGCCGCGCGCTCGGCAATGACGGCAATCTGCTGCCGCGCGTAGCTGCAGCAGCGCCGGGGGCCGGTCTCGCCCTCGGCGGCGAGCACGTCGCGGATCATCTCGCGGCCGATCCCGGAGGACATCTCCTCGGCGTACTGCTCGGCCCAGGCGAGGAGGTCGCCGCGGCCGCTGCCGGTCTCGACCGGCACCATGTCCGGCCGCAGCCGCTCGACCGCGACGTCGGCGAGAAGCTCGTTCAGCTCGCCCCAGCGCCGGTAGATCGTCGAGGGCGTGACGCCGGCCTCCGCGGCGATCAGCGGGATCGTCACCGCGGCACGGTCCATCCGGGCGAGGAGGTCCCGCGCGGCGCGATGGACCGAGGCCTGGACCCGCGCGCTGCGCCCGCCCGGACGCGGCCCTGCCTCCCTCTCCGCCATCGCCATCGATTCTCCAAACGCAAAATATTTGCTTTTAGCGCGCCGCGGCGCTAGATCCTTAACGCAACGGATTTGCTTTAGGGGCACAGCGATGCGCACAGGTCAAGGATCCCGGCGGGTCGACCCGCTCGCAGTCCACGCCGTGACGCTCGGGGCGTTCTTCGCCGCCGCGGCGGCCCCGACGCCGCTCTACCGGATCTACCAGGAGACCCTGGCGCTCTCCCCGGTCTTCGTCACCCTGGTCTTCGCGGTCTACGCGGTGGCCCTGCTCAAGGCGCTGCTCGTCGCCGGCTCGCTCTCCGACCATCTCGGGCGCCGTCCGGTGATCGCCGGGGCTTTGTGGCTCGAGGCCGCAGCGATGGGCCTGTTCCTCCTCGTCGAGAACGGGCCCGGCTGGCTCGTCGTCGCCCGGATCGTGCAGGGGCTCGCCACCGGCATCGCCGCCGCCTCTCTGGGCGCCGCCCTCGTCGATGTCGACCGCGCCCGCGGTCCGATCGTCAACGCGGTGGCGCCGCTCGCCGGCATGGCGGTGGGCGCGCTCGGCACCAGCGCGCTGATCCAGGTTGCCCCGCTGCCGCTGCACCTCGTCTACGGCCTCCTGCTCTGCACCTTCGCCGGGCTGGCGCTGGCGATCTGGCGTATCCCCGAGAGTGCCGCGACGCGGCCAGGGGCGCTGGCGTCGCTCAAGCCCCGCATGGCCGTCCCGCCCCGGATCCGGCGGCCCCTGGCCCTGGTGACGCCGATCAATATCGCCAACTGGACGCTGGGCGGCTTCTACCTCTCGCTGGTGCCCTCGGTGGTTGCGGCGGCCACCGGCAGCCGCGCGCCGCTCACCGGCGGGGCCGTCGTCACCGCCCTGATGGTGGCCGGTTCGGTCTCGGTGCTGCTTCGGCGCGCCGCGCCGCCGCGGGACAACCTGACCTTCGGAGTGCTTGCCACCGCGCTCGGCGTCGTCGGGGTCGTCGCCGGCATTCATGCAGCGAGCGTGCCGGTGCTGATCGTCGCGACCCTGGTCACCGGCTGCGGCTTCGGCGCCAGCTTCCTCGGCTGCCTCGGCACGTTCATGCCCCTCGCCGAGCCCGACGAGCGCGCCGGCCTGCTCGCCGCCTTCTACGTCCAGAGCTATCTCGCCTTCAGCCTGCCGGCGGTCGGCGCCGGCTTCCTCGCCCGCGCCCTCGGCTACGCGGCGACGGCCGACCTCTACGCGGCGGCGATCCTGGTGGTGAGCCTGACCGGGCTCGGGATGCTGCGGGCGCAGTCGGGGCGGGGGATGGCGGCGGCGTAGGAACGCCGCTTACAGGGTCTTCGTCACAGGATTCTCGTCACAGGATTCTCCTGGCGAAGTGCACGAGCCGGGACGCCGCCCCCCCGATGCAGCCGCGCAGGCCCGACGCTTCGACCGGGAACCGCGTGCCGAACTCGCTCCGGATCGCCCCGAGGATCTCCGCGACCTGGACCTCCTGCCCGCTGCCGGGACCGAGCCGCGCCAGCTCGTTCACCTCCCGGGGCGGCGGCTCGGCGACGCGGGTGCTCCAGTCGGTGCCCCAGACCCGGCGGGCGAGGGCGTCGTTCTGCCGGTCGTAGGCCTCGGCGACCCGCGCGGTCATCGCCGGGTCGAGGGCCCGGAACGGCTCGGCATCGAAGCCGCGCTCGTGCGCCAGGGCGTCGATGCGGGCGGTCACCGCGCGGGCGAGACCTTGCGTGCCGCCGGCGCCCTCCGCGCGCAACCGGCGCGACACCTCGACGCCGATCGGCCCGAGGCTCTCGTTGGTGCGGTAGGCGAGGTCGGACGGCGTGAGGAGCGGCAGCAGGCGATCGGCGAGCCCGAGCTCGACCGCGATCCGCTCGATCAGCGGGGCCGGCGATTGCCGGTCCTGGACCGGCACGAGGTGCACGCGCCCCGCGGCGGCCCGCGCCCAACCCTTGAGACCGCGCCAGTAATCGTACCGCCGCGCCCGCAGCTCGGCCTCGAACGCCGTCGCGAAGGCCCGCGCCTCGCGCAGGAACTGGATCCGCCAGGTGTATTGCGATTGCAGGTAGGCTCCTTGCGGGCGCACCGTCATCAGGATCTCGGGCCGGAAGCCCCGGCGCTCGAACAGGCCGCAGAGGAGGCGTGGTGCCCGGTGCCAGGGCGGCAGCAGGCACAGGCTCTCGTAGGAGAGCAGGACGACGTCGTCCCGGCTCTCGGCGAGCGCCCGGTCGAGGCGGTCGATCAGCTCGCCCCGCTCGCGCCGCGGCCGGCGCCCGTCCAGGGTCTCGCCGAGATGCTGGTGGCTGACATGCGGGTCGGCGGCGGAGGCCGGCGTCAGCGCGGGGTACAGGATGCCTGTCCGGTGCAGGTCGTCGCGGCGGATGTGCAGCAGCATCTGCAGCGACGAGGTGCCGGTGCGCGGGGTGCCGATATGGATGATGGCGCGGCGCATCGGAGGCCTCAGCGCCGGTCCATGCGCAGGCGTCCGTCCGGTCGGGCAACCCGGTCTTGGGGAGATGCGCCGGGCATCGTCCGGTCAGGGATCATGCGGATCTCCCATGCATGCGCCGGCACCCCGGAGGGCGTCGGTCTGCCCGAGCCGGCACGGTGCGGTGCGGCAGCCCCGTTCCACCAATGCCGTCGGTCACGGCTCAGGCGGAACCGTTCCTGAAGCAGGGATGCGCGCCCGAACCAGGCGATTTTGCGGCGTCCTGGCCCGGGTTCCCAGCAAAACCCGGTCCTGCAGGAGAAGAGTCGGGCCTCCCTGCCATCGGGAGGCGTCCTATCTCCATGATTTTGCCGGTGATCCGGCTTGTCGATCGGTGATCTACGTCAGGGGAGATTTATTTTTGGATGGAATTGTTGCCGAATGCGTTTCTGGTTCAATGCGAAATGTTGAGTTGCGTGAATGACGGTTGCCGTGCCCGGCTCAGCGCAGGCCGCCGCCCACCACGCCCGCCTCGACGGCAACCGACAGGCGGTCGGTGATTGCCCACTCGACCCCGACATGCGCGTTCGGCAGGACCGCGATGTCGTCGCGCGAGAACGGGGCTGAGACCGGCGTCGCCCCGGCCCGGAGCGTGCCGTGCAAAGCCGCCGCGCCGGCCCGGGCGTAGAGCAGCACGTCCGGCGTCAGGAGCGTGCCGACTTTCACCTGCACGGCGCCGGCGAAGTCGCGGGTGTAGCTCAAGCCCCCGAAGCCCGGGGTCAGGCCGCCGGAGGTCGCCGCGAGGTAATCGAACCCGCCGGCGATGCCGTAGACGAACCGGCCCTCCTGCCAGAGCCGCCCGCCCTCGAAGCCGATGGTCGGCCCGGCATAGCTGCCGAAATGCCGCGACGACACCGCCTCGAACCCGGTCGACAGCCGGGCATAGGAGCCGGACCAGCGACCATCCTCGCCGGGTCCCTCCTCGAGGCCCCTCTCACCAAGGCCCTTGGGCCAGGCGAAGACGGGCAGGTACCCGAAGCCGGCGAGGCCCTGCGCCAGGCCGGGATCCGGCATGAGGGCGCCGAGGCCGAGGACGAGGCAGGCCGCGAGGCGGCGGCGGGAGCGGGAATCGGCGCGTCCGGTCATGCCGCCACGATAGCCGAGAGCGGGCCGCTTCGCATCGGGGGACGCGGCGGAGGTTTGTAACTGCAAACCGAGCGGCGGAAATGCCGGCCGTCCCGAAACGGAGCGGCCGAGCCGGCCGGCATCCCGTCGATCGGTCGCGGGAAGCAGGTCGGCGCTCCAGGGAGAGGCGGTCAATTTGGTCGCACCCTAGAGACTGGGGTGGAGTATGACATAGGTTAATCCGCGAGGGCGGCCGGCGCGACCGGCTCGGGCCCCCCGGAGACGCCGCGCGTGACCAATCCAGAGGACCGGGGCCGAACCCGGAGGCCGGTATCCGGCGGCTCGCCCGCGCCGTGCTGCATCGTCGCCGTGCCGGTCCGCAACGAGGTCGCCCGGATCGGCGCCTGCCTGCGCGCGCTGGCCGCGCAGGAGGAGATCGGGGCGGATGGCCTCGGGATCGTCCTGTTCCTCAACAACTGCACCGACGGCACGGCGGAGGCCGTCGCGGCCCTCGTGCCCGCCCTGCGGGTGCAGGTACGGGTGATCGAGCGCGACTTCGCGGGGGCGCATGCCGGCTGGGCTCGGCGCGAGGCGATGGAGGCAGCCGCCCTCTGGTTGGAAGAGGTGGCGCCGGTCGTCGGCCGGCTCGACGGCACGGTGCCGGACGGCGTGATCCTGACCACCGATGCCGACAGCCGCGTGCCGCCGGACTGGGTCGCGCGCAACCTCGCGGCCCTGGCGGGAGGCGCCGACGCGGCCGCCGGAACGATCACGCTCGACGAGGCCGAGGCCGCGCGCCTGCCGGACGCGCTCCACGCCCGCGGGCGGCTGGAAGGCACCTACGAGGCGCTGCTCGTCGCCCTCGAATCCCTGATCGACCCGGTCGCGCACGATCCCTGGCCGCGGCACGCGACCCGCTCCGGGGCGAGCCTCGCGGTTCGCCTCTCCGCCTACCGCGCCGCCGGCGGCATGCCGGCGCTCCCCTTGGGCGAGGACAGGGCCTTCGCGGCGGCGCTCCTGCGGGCGGATGCTCGGATACGCCACGCCCCCGACATCGTCGTCGTCACCTCGGGTCGGCTCGACGGCCGCGCCCCGGGCGGCGCGGCCGACACGATGCGGCAACGCTGTGCCGTGCCCGAGACCCCTTGCGACCCGCGCCTCGAGCCCTTGAGCCGCGCCCTGTTCCGGTACGCCTGGGGACGCCGGCTGCGGCGCCTGCACGGAGCCGGACGCTTCGCGCGCACCGGGCTCTGGGCGCCCTGGCTGCGCGTGCCGCGCGCCGAGGCGCACCGCATCGCCGGCCTCCCCACCCTCGGCGCCCGCCTCGCGGCGATCGAGGCGGCGAGCCCGCTCCTCGCCTGTCACCCCCTGCGCCCGCGGGCGCTGCCCCGGCAGATCCGCGCCGCCCGCCTCCTGCTCGCCGGGTTGCGGCGCGGGGCACGGAGCCTGCGGCTCCTCGGCACCCTCCGGCCCACGCGCGCCCGCCCCGCCCTCGGCCGGGCGTCGGAGGAGGCCGGCAATGCGTGAGGCCGTCCGTCGCGCGACGCCCCCTTCGGCCGAGGGAAGCGTCGCGGCTGCCCGCCGGATCGCGATCCTGGCCGCCGAGCGGGCCGACGCGCAGGACCGCGACGACGGCTTCCCGGCCGAGGACGTGGCCGACCTCGCTCGGGCCGGCCTCCTCGCCGCCCCGGTTCCGACGGGAGAGGGTGGGGCCGGCCTCGGGCAGGAGCCGGGTGCCGCCGACCTCGCGGAGGTGCTGCGCCTCATAGGCGTCGGCAGCCTGGCCCTCGGCCGGCTCTACGAGGGCCACGTCAACGCGCTCCAGCTCGTCGCCCGCTACGCCGCCCCGGCGGAGCGGCGCGCCCTGTTCGGCGATGCCCGTGCCGGCCACCTGTTCGGGGTGTGGAACACCGAGCCGGCGGCGGGCGGCCTCGTCCTCGGCGAGGACGGGCGGCTTGCCGGGGTCAAGACCTTCGCGTCGGGGGCCGGCCACGTCACCCGCGCCCTGGTGACGGCGCGCCGGCCCGGGCACGCAGCGCCGCTGATGCTCGTCGTCGCCCTCGAGCCCGGGAGCCGGGCCGACCTTTCGGCCTGGCGCGCGCAAGGCATGCGCGCCTCGGCCACCGGCACCGTCGACCTCACCGGCCTCGCGCCCCTGGCCCGGCTCGGCGGGCCGGACGACTATCACCGCCAGCCGCACTTCTCCGGCGGTGCCTGGCGCTTCGCGGCGGTGCAGCTCGGGGGCATCGACGCGGTGTTCGAGGCCTGGCGCGGCCACCTCGCCCGAACCGGGCGGGGCGACGATCCTCACCAGCTCGCCCGCCTCGGCGAGGGAGCGATCGCGCTCGAAGGCGCCCGGCTCTTCGTCGGCCGGGCGGCCGGCCTCGTCTCCGAGGAGGTCCTGCCGGCGGAGCGCATCGTCGCCTTCGTCGACCTTGCCCGGCTCGCGGTCGAGCGGGCGGGGCTCGAGGTGCTGGGCCTCGCCCAGCGCTCCGTCGGCCTCCAGGGCTTCCTGCGCGGCCATCCCCTGGAGCGGCTGTCGCGCGACCTCGCGACCTATCTGCGCCAGCCCGCCCCCGATCGGGCGCTGACCGGCGCCGCTGCCACGATCCTCGCCGTCGACGGACCGGTCGCCACGCTCTGGGAGCCGCGCTGATGCGGGCCGACGCCTTCCTCGCGGCGGCCGAGGCGCTGCCGGTACGCTCTTTACGCGACCTCGTGCCGGCCGGCGGGATAGTGGTGGTGGCGCCCCATCCCGATGACGAGAGTCTCGGCTGCGGCGGGCTCATCGCCGAAGCCTGCGCCCAGAAAATCCCGGTCCGGCTCGTCGTGGTGAGCGACGGGATCGGCTCTCACCCGAACTCGAAGAGCCACCCGCCCGAGCGCCTGCGGAATCTACGCGAATCAGAGACCCTGGCGGCGGCGGCGAGCCTGGGCCTGAGCCCCGAGCACATTGCCTTCCTGCGCCTGCCCGACCGGTTCGTGCCGGCCTCCGGTCCCGAGGCCGAGGCGGCCGCCGGGGCGATCGCGGAGGCGGCCCGGGCCTGCGGCGCGGGCGCCCTTTTCGTGACCTGGGCGCACGACCCGCATTGCGACCACGCGGCGAGCGCGGCGCTCGCCCGCCGCGCGCGGGAACTCCTCGGCCGAGGATTCCTCGGCACCGTCTCCCTCTACGCCTACCCGGTCTGGGGCTGGACGCTGCCGCCGGAGACCGAGATCGGCGAGGAACCCCGGGGCGCCCGCCTGGCGATCTCCCACCATCTCCGCGCCAAGGCCGCGGCCATCGCCGCCCACCGCTCGCAGACCACCGACCTGATCGCCGACGATCCGCAGGGCTTTCGCCTGGAGCCGGCGATGCTCGCCCGCTTCGCGCGGGACCATGAGATCTTCCTTGGAGACCTTCCTCGACGTCGCTCGTTAGGGAGGCTGCGATGACCCGCCACACCACCTCGCTGCCGCCCGGCTACTTCGACGAGCGCTACGCCGCCGATCCCGACCCGTGGAACTTCGCTGCCAGCCCCTACGAGCGCGACAAGTACGCCGCCACCCTCGCGGCCCTGCCGCGCCCGCAGTACGAAGCCGGCCTCGAGATCGGCTGCTCGATCGGGGTGCTGACGGCGGCGCTCGCGCCCCGCTGCGACACCCTCGCCGCCCTCGACGTGGCCGAGGCCGCCCTGGCCCAGGCCCGCACGCGCTGCCGCGACCTGCCGGGCGTCCGCCTGATGCGCGCCCAGGTGCCGGGCGAGTGGCCGGAGGGCCGCTTCGACCTGATCCTCCTGTCGGAAGTGGTCTACTACCTCGATGCCGGCGACGTCGCCCGCCTCGCCGGCCGAGTGCGCGAGAGCCTGCTTCCGGGCGGCGACGTCGTCCTGGTGCACTGGACCGGCGAGACGCACTACCCCCTGACCGGCGACGAGGCCGCCGACCTGTTCATCCGCGAGACCCGCGCCCGCCTCGCGGTCGACCGCCCGATCCGCACCGCGTCGTACCGGCTCGACGTGCTGCGGAGCCGGGAGGCGGTGCCCGGCGCGTCCGGCTCGGCACCCTGACGCGATCGTCTTCCTGCCACGCGATTCCGTGAAGCCGGGGTCGATGGCGCCGCACCTGTCGATCTCCCGCGAGCCCGTCCCCCCATCCGGGACGCTATTCGGCCGACCCGAGCCGATCACGATCCATTAGCCATGCACCGAAACCGCGGCGGAGCTTGTCGTCGCTTGCTTCGTTGCAGTCGGACATACTGACGGAGCCGGCTGAATGGTGTTCCGGCAGCATGAGATCTGGCGCCGGATCTTCCGGTCCGCTGCCGGATGAGACGAAGCGTTAATCGCGGCAGTATATTCCTACCCCGTATCGACCCCGCGCCGAGCCGGCGCCCCTCGCGGAGCCCGACACGCCCCCATGACAGCCCTCCTGTCGGCCGAGCCGCGCCTCGCTCCGGCCTGCGCACCCCTGCGCGCGGACGGGCCGGACCCCGCCGCGCCCCAGCGTCTCGCCCGCGGCCTCGATGCCGTCCGGCACGGTGTCCTGCTGATCGACCCCGACGGCCGCGTCGCCGTCTCCACCGCGCCGGCCCTCGCGCTGCTGCAACGGCTCGGCCTCGGCGGCGCGCCCAGCCTTCGCCGGCTCCTGCGCCTCGCCCGCGCCGGCTCCGGCCTGCCCGTGCGGGAGATCGTCGCGCGCCTGAGCGGCCGGGCCGTCCTCGACGTGGCCGCGGGCGGTCACAGCGTCCAGGTCGAGATGCACGCCGTCCCGGACGAGGGCGTCGCCCTGGTGCTGGAGGACGTCAGCGCCCGCCGGGAGGCGGAGAGCCGGGCCCACGCGCTCGCCCGCCTCGACCCGCTCACCGGCCTGCCGAACCGCCTGCAGCTGCGCGAGCACCTCGACGCGGCTCTGGTGCGCCTCGAGCGCAAGGGGGAAGGCTGCGCCGTCCTCCTCGTCGATCTCGATCGCTTCAAGCCGGTCAACGACACGCTCGGCCACCCGGTCGGCGACGCGCTGCTGCACAAGGTGGCCGACCGCCTGCGCTCGATGGTCCGGGCCGGCGATACCGTCGCGCGGATCGGCGGCGACGAGTTCGTGGTGCTGCAGGCCGGCGTGACCGCGCCCGGCGAGGCCCAGGCGCTGGCGCGCCGCATCGTCGACCTCGTCGGCCGCACCTACATGATCGAGGGCCAGCTGCTCTCGATCGGGGCGAGCGTCGGCGTCGCCCTGGCGCCGGCCGACGGAAGCGACGCCGACCGGCTGCTGAAGAACGCCGACCTCGCCCTCTACCGCGCCAAGCTCGACGGGCGGGGCACGTTCCGGTTCTTCGAGCCGGCCATGGATGCGCGCATGCAGGCGCGCCGGCGCCTCGAACTCGACATGCGCCAGGCGCTCGCCCGGCGCGAGTTCCAGCTCCACTACCAGCCCCAGCTCAACCTCGCCGACGAGCGGCTGGTCGGCTGCGAGGCGCTGATCCGCTGGCACCATCCGGAGCGCGGGCTGGTCTCGCCCATCGACTTCATCCCGCTGGCCGAGGAGATCGGCCTGATCGTGCCGATCGGCGAATGGGTGATCCGCCAGGCCTGCCGCGACGCCGCGTCCTGGCCGCAGCCCCTGTCGGTGGCGGTCAACGTCTCGCCGGCGCAGTTCAAGAGCGACCGCCTCGTCGAGACCATCATGTCGGCCCTGTCCCAGGCCGGCCTGCCGCCGTCGCGGCTCGAGATCGAGATCACCGAGGGCGTGCTGCTCCAGGACAACGAGAAGACCCTGCAAACCCTCCACCGCATGCGCAGCCTCGGGGTGCGGGTGTCGATGGACGATTTCGGCACCGGCTACTCGTCCCTCAGCTACCTGCGCGCCTTCCCATTCGACAAGATCAAGATCGACCGCTCCTTCGTCACCGACATCTGCGCCGAGAAGGACCCGGGGACGAAGGCCGACGGCGAGGCGATCATCCGGGCGATCGCCGGCCTCGGCCGCAGCCTCGGCATGACCACGGTGGCGGAGGGCGTCGAGACGCCCGAGCAGCTGCGGCGCATCCGGGCCGAGGGCTGCACCGACGTGCAGGGCTACCTCATCAGCAAGCCGCTGGCGGCCGACGACCTCCTGAGCCTCCTCTCCGCCCCCGTTCCCGGAGCCCGTCATGAGTGACCTGTACCGCCTGGTCTATGCCAGCAAGAACCTGCTTCAGGGCCCGGACCACGAGGTCACGGCGGCCGTGCGTCAGATCCTCGATGCCTCGCAGCGCAACAACCGCACGGCCGGCGTCACCGGGGCGCTGATGTTCAACGGCGGCGCCTTCGCGCAGGTGCTGGAGGGGCCGCGGGCCGGCGTGGAGGAGACCTTCGAGCGCATCCAGCGCGACGAACGCCACGGCGACGTCACGGTGCTGCAATGCGGCCCGGCCGAGACCCGCGGCTTCCCCGACTGGTCGATGGCCTTCGTGGGCCAGTCCGCCCGTGGCCAGGCCCTGTGGTGCGGGCTCGCCGCCGAGAGCGGCTTCGACCTCACCCGCCTCGACGGCGACGGGGTGTTCGCGATGCTGCACGGCCTCGTGCTGGAGGAGGAGGGCGTCCCGATCACGGTCGCGCCCGCGCCGGTGCAGTCTCTGTCCGGGCCTCGCGCTGTCGCCTCGGCGGAGGCTCCGCCGCCGGCCTCGGCTCCGGTCCCGCCGGCTGCGCCTGCTCGTCCGGCTGCGGCGTCTCCGCCGGAGGCGGGGTCCGCGGCGCTCGCGGTGCTGCGGACTGCGCTCGCCCGCGAGCGCGACCGAGCACATGCCCTGTCGGCCGAGGTCGACGACCTCGCGGTCGCGCTTGCCTCGGGCCGCGACGAGCTCGCGGCCTTGCGCGCCGAGCGCGACCACTGGGCCGAGCGCGCCCGGATGCTCGCCGAGACGCTGTGCCGGGAGGCGGAGGCGGTGCGCCGGGAGAGCGTGAGCCAAGCGCCGCGAGGGGTGGTGCGGTCGGTGGCCTGAGGGGGCGTTCGACGCACCTGTCATATCCCGGCCCACCCACGACCCCATCCTGAGGTGCGACCGCAGGGAGCCTCGAAGGCGGCCTCCAGCCGTCTGCTTGATTCCTGGAGCCCTCCTTCGAGACCGCTGGCGGCACCTCAGGATGGGGTCATGGATGGGATGAGATGACGATCCCTGGCGGCGATCATCTGAGTCGAAGGGCGCTCGTCCTCGCGCCTGGCTTCCCCATTACCTTCCGTCCAGCCTGAACTCCTTCGGCGTCAGCCCCGTCACCTTGCGAAACACCGTCGCCAGGTGGCTCTGGCTCGAGAAGCCGGTATCGAGGGCGATCGACGTGATGGTGTGGTCGGTCGCGCGCAGCATCGTCTTGGCCCGCTCCAGGCGGCGCGACAGCACGTATTGGTGCACCGTGGTGCCCCAGTGCTGCAGGAAGGCCCGGGACAGGGAGCGCGGCGAGACGCCGACCGCGCGCGCGATGGTCTCGAGCGACAGATCCTCGGCCAGGTGCGCCTCGACGAGGTCGCGCACCCGCGCGAGGTCGGCGCGGTCGGGCTGGTCCGCGTCCGGCCCGGGGCGCGCCGAGCGGCCGTTCGCC
The DNA here is from genome assembly GCF_022179185.1 of Methylobacterium frigidaeris. Lineage (GTDB taxonomy): Bacteria > Pseudomonadota > Alphaproteobacteria > Rhizobiales > Beijerinckiaceae > Methylobacterium > Methylobacterium frigidaeris. The sequence continues at coordinate 65,927 of NZ_BPQJ01000008.1, forward strand.
GTGTAGGTCCGCACCAGCCGCACCACCATGGCGTGAACCAGCTCGTCGACGTAGAGGTTCGAGGCGGGATCCGGCGGTTCGCGCATGATGTCGAGGATCGCCAGCGCGAGCTCTTCCAGCAGCGGGTCGGCAGTGCCGAGCGGCACGTCGAGCGCGACCCGCGTGGCGGAGGCGCTCCACATCCGGCGGGCGGTCTCGTCGATCAGGTCCTGGCTCAGATGCATCGCGAGCATCTCGGACCGGCCGCGGCGCTGCCACTCGCTCTCGTCGTGGGCCGGGATCAGGTGGAATTGCCGCGGGCGCAGGGTGCGGGTCTCGGCCGGCCCGCCCCGCCCGATCCGCCGGTGGACCTGCGCCGGACGGTTGACGCAGTAGCCGAGGCAGGGATTGCCGACCGGATCGAGCGTGCCGGTCCACGGCTCCACCGCGACGTGCTGGGCGTGGATGTTGCGCCAGCCCCGCCCGGTGCTGCGAGCCAGTGCCACGTTCTTCGGCCAGGCGCCGATGTCCCGCGTCTGCATCGTCGTCAGCGACATGGTCTCTCGCGTCCCGGTCTGGCGCTCTCCCGGGATCCTCTTGCCCGGCCCTGGCCGGATTCTGATCGACCGCGGCGCGATTTTGGAAGAACGCCCGGACAGGCTACGGGCAGTCTTCGTGGCGAACAAGTCGTCGCTGGTAGAGAAGCGGGCACCTGAGTGCCCGTTTCTTGTCGAGACCGACCGATTTTAGAGCAACCCGTATTTTCCTCGGGCAGAAGCTTGAGGGGACGTGCGGGAGTGGAGGCCCAACCGCGATGTCCTCTCTCTTCAGCGAACTCCGGGTCCGCGACGTCTCGTTGCGCAACCGGATCGCCGTATCGCCGATGACGCAGTTCTCTTCGCCGGACGGGCTCGTGACCGACTGGCACCTGGCGCATCTGGGCTCGAAGGCGGCGGGCGGCGCCGCCCTCGTGGTGGTGGAACAGGCCGCCGTCTCGCCGGAGGGCCGCATGTCGACCCACTGCGCCGGCATCTGGAACGACGCGCAGGGCGAGGCGCTCGCCCGCATCGCCCGCTTCGTGTCGTCGGTCGGCGCGGCACCGGGCATCCAGCTCGGCCATACCGGGCGACGCGGCTGCGTCGAGCCGCCGTGGCGGGGCGGCGGGCACCTGCCCGAGGACCATCCCGACGCCTGGGAGGTGATCGGCCCCTCCGCCGACGCCTTCGGGGGGATCATGCCGCGGGTGCCCCGGGCGATGACCCACGACGACATCCGGGATGTGGTGCGCCAGTACGCCGAGGCGGCGCGCCGGGCGCGGGAGGCCGGCTTCCAGTGGCTCGAGATCCACTGCGCCCACGGCTTCCTGCTCTCGAGCTTCTTCTCGCCGCTCGCCAACCGCCGCACCGACGAATACGGCGGCGACTTTGCCGGCCGCAGCCGGCTGCTCGTCGAGGTGTTCGAGGCGGTGCGCTCCGAGTGGCCCGAGCGGCTGCCGCTCTCGATGCGCTTCGGCGTCACCGAGTTCGCCCCGGGCGGCCAGACCCTCGACGAATCGGTGGAACTCGCGCGCCTGCTGGCGCCGCGGGGCCTCGACCTCGTCGACGTGTCGTTCGGCGGCAATTCCGGCCGGGCCCAGACGCCCTGGGACGAGGAGGGCTTCATGGTCCCGGCGGCGCAGCGCATCCGCGAGGAGGCGGGCGTGCTGACCGCCGCCAACTGGAACCTCGCCGACCCGGTCTACGCCGACGCGATCCTGCGCGAGGGGAGGATCGACCTCGTCATGCTCGGCCGGCCGATGCTCGCCAACCCGCACTGGCCGGTCTACGCCGCCATGGTGCTCGGCGAGGAGCGCCCCTACGATATGCTGCCGGTCCAGTTCAGCACCTGGCTGAACAAGTATCAGCGCAGCCGTGTCAACAACGGCTTCGGCCGCGTGGTCGGTGCGGGCACCGAAGAGTTCCCGAAGGCGGCCGAGTAGCCGCACACCATCCTTTCCTATTCTTCGAGAGACGGAGGCCGGAGTCATGTCCGCGGACCACACCCTTGCGCGATCTTCGAACGACGAGCTGCCGCAGGCGCGGCTCGGCTGGATCATGGCGGCGATCCAGACCCTGATCTACGCCGGCTTCGTCGGCACCTTCATCGCCTCGCCCGAGACGATGACGAAGGCCGTCGCCCCCGGGCTGGCGGTCACGGTCGCGACCGTCTTCGGGCTCCTCTGCATCCTGTCGACGATGGTGCTCACCGGCACCTACGTCCTCATCGCCAACCGTCTCACCGCGCGCTGACGGAGCACCACATCATGTCAAGATCCCTCCTTCCCGGCCTCGCCCTCGCGGCCGCCGCCACCCCGGCGCTCGCGGCCGAAGCCGGCGGCGGCATGAATCCCGTGGCGGTGACGATGTTCGTCGCCATCGTGCTCGTCACGCTGGGCATCACCTGGTGGGCGGCGCGCCGCGCCAACTCGGCCGACCAGTTCTACGCCGCCGGCGGCCAGATCTCCGGCTTCCAGAACGGCATCGCGCTCGCCGGCGACATGATCTCGGCCGGCGCGCTGCTGGGGCTTGCCGGCCTCATCTGCGCCTCGGGCTTCGACGGACTGATCTTCGCGGTCGGCTACGCCACCGGCCTGCCCTTCGTGGTGTTCCTGGTGGCGGAGCGCCTGCGCAAGCTCGGCCGCTACACGGTGGCCGACGTGCTCTCGACACGCCTGTCCGAGACGCCGATCCGGATCTTCACGGCGGTCGCGACCCTCGTCATCGTGATGTTCTACCTCATCGCCCAGATGGTCGGGGCGGGCCAGCTGATCCGGCTCCTGTTCGGTCTCGACTACCTCTACGCGCAAGTTCTCGTCGGCGCCCTGATGATCTGCTACGTGATGTTCGGCGGCATGGTGGCGACGACCTGGGTGCAGATCGTCAAGGCGGTGCTGCTGCTCAGCGCCGGCATCGCGATCTCGCTGCTGGTGCTGGCCTCGTTCGGCTTCGACTACAATGCCCTTGTCGCCCGGGCGATCGCCGTGCATCCGAAGCACGAGGCGATCATGATGCCCCAGGTCTATGCCGGCAGCGTCTGGCAGTCCCTGTCGCTCGGCATGACCCTGATGCTCGGCACCGCCGGCCTGCCTCACGTGCTGATGCGCTTCTTCACCGTGCCGGATGCCCGCGCCGCCCGCGTCTCGGTGTTCTGGGCGGTGATGTGCCAGAGCGGCTTCTTCGCCCTCATCTTCGTCATCGGCTTCGGGGCGCTCGCCATCGTCGCCGGCGATCCGGCCTATCTCGACGCCAAGGGGGCGATCCGCGGCGGCGGCAACATGGCGACCGTCCACCTCTCCCACGCCCTCGGCGGCAACACCCTGATGGGCCTCGTCTCGGCGGTGGCCTTCGCGACGATCCTGGCGGTGGTGGCGGGGCTCACCCTCACGGGCGCCTCGGCGGTGAGCCACGACCTCTACGCCCGCATCCTCGGCCGGGGCAGCGCCACCGAGCGCAGCGAGATCCGGGTCTCGCGCCTCGCCACCGTGGGTTTGGGGCTGCTGTCGGTGCTGCTCGGCATCGCCTTCCAGAGCCAGAACGTCGCCTACATGATCAGCCTCGCCTACGCGGTGAGCTGCAGCTCGACCCTGCCGCTGCTGATCCTGGCGCTGTACTGGGGCGGGCTCACCACCCGCGGGGCGATCGCCGGCGGCGTCACCGGCCTCGTCGGCGCGGTCCTGCTCACAGTGCTGGGCCCGCCGGTCTGGGTGAAGGTGCTGGGCAATCCCGCGCCGATCTTCCCGTTGGATCCGCCGACCATCGTGACGATGCCGCTCGCCTTCCTGACGGCCGTGGCGGTCTCGGTGATGGAGCGGCGGCGGGCGCCGGTAGCGGCGATGGCGCCGGCGGTCTCGGCGTGAGCCCTCGGCCCCGCCCCCTCGGGGGCGGGGCCTCGTCGGGATGCGGCCTTGCGAAAACCCGTTCTGAGACGCGTCCCTTCCGGAACGCGTCTCAGTTCGAGCGCCGCGACAGCGACACCGCGTAGGCCGGTGAGCGGATCGCGAACATCGGGTCGTCGGCCGGGCCGGCGATGCCCTCGGGCAGGTCGACCACGGGGTCGAAGGTGGCGGCGTCGCAGGTGGCGTCGGGCTCGATGGCCGTGATCGCCAGGGTGCCGAGCGTCTTCTGCTTGCGCTCGTCCTCCGGCCAGGTCGCGGTGACGTCCGTCGTCGGGTCGTTCGGCTCGGCCAGGATCGCCACGAGGTCGAACCGCGCCGGCCCCCGCGCCAGCCGCTCCTTCAATTCGTCGGCGTAGAACGAATCGGGCTTGGCCTTCAGCTCCTCGTCCGAGAGGGTCGCCTTGTCGGCGGCGACGAATTTCAGCTTGGCGACCGTCTTGTCGCCCTTGGCATTGGTCAGCGTGTAGGCGTGCACCGCCCAGTAATCGGTGCCCGCGAAGCTCGCCGGCACCGGCCGCGCGTTGAGCCACGCCGCCTGGCGGCCGGTCTCGGGGTTCTTCGCCGCGAAGGCCTTGATCTTTTCCGCATCCGGCTTGCCGTCCGGTCCGGGCGCCCGGACCTGGAGGAATTCGAGCAGCTGCGCCGGGGTCTTGGTCGAGAAGACCGGGGCGGAGATGATCACGAAGGTCAGGTCGCCGGCGGGATCCTGCATCCGCATCGCGAAGCCGCGGGTGGTCGCCTTGGTCTTGTCCGAGATCTTCGGGTTGCCGCCGCCCATCGAGAAGCGGGCGGTGACCGGCACGGTCTTGGAGAACTGTGCCGCCTTCGACAAGCCCGCCGCGTCGGCGCTGGGCGTGAAATTGCCCTTGAGGCAGACGCCCTTGGCGCCGCTCGCGCGCACGCCCTTGTGGTCCCCGCTGACGGCGAATTGCAGGGCGACGATGGCGGCCGGATCGGCCTCCTCTGCGGCTGCGGGCACCGTGAAGGAGGCCAGCATGGCGGCGCTGGCCAGGAGGGAGAAGGACCGGATCATGGAGGCGCTTCCTCGATTGTATCGAGGGCACTTTGAATTGCGCGCAACTTTATAGCAAGTCTGATTCCAATCCGTGCCCGGATCGTTTCCGATCGGTGACGGGCCGGATCAGGCCGCGCCCCGGAGCGCGGCGACCGCCAGCCCCAAGCGCCGCATCCCCTCGTCCAGCCGCTCCGGCCGGTTGAGGGTGAAGTTGATCCGCATCCCCCGCCGGTTCGCCCCGGACGCGTCGAAGACGCTGCTCGGCGCGTAGCAGATCCCGGCCTTGAGAGCGTGCGGGAGCAGCGCATCGGTGTCGAGGCCCGGATCCTTGGCGGTCGCCCAGACGAACATGCCGCCGACCGGCACCTCCCAGGTGAACCACGCGGACAGGTGAGCCTCGAGCGCGGCGCAGAGCGCGTCCCGGCGCGCGCGGTAGAGCGCGACGACGGCCGGCCGGATCGCCTCGATCAGCCCGGTCTCGATCGCCGCGAGGGCGATGCGCTGCGTCACGCCGCTGGTGCACAGGTCCGAGCCCTGCTTGGCGAGCGTCAGCGCCTGGATCATCGCGGGCGCCGCGACGATCCAGCCGACGCGCAGGCCGGGCGCGATTTCCTTCGACAGCGTGCCCATGGAGACGACCGGGCCGGCATAGGGCGCGCCCGGCGCGGCCTGCGCCGACAACTCGATCAGGCGCGGCAGCGGCGCCCCGTCGTAGAGCAGGGTACCGTAGGGATCGTCCTCGACGAGCCAGGTGCCGGTGTCGTGCGCCGCCGCGACGAGGGCCCGGCGCGTCTCCAGGCCGACGAGGCGCCCGGTGGGGTTCGAGAAGTTCGGCACCGCGTAGGCGAATTGCGCGCCCGTCAGCGCGCGGTGGGCGTCGAAGCCGGGTGCGTCGAGAACGAGGTTGCGGAACGTCGGCGACCGGGGCCGCCAAGCGTCGAGGGCGCCGAGATAGGTCGGGTGCTGGCCGGCGATCAGCCCGCCCTCGTCGAGCAGCACCTTGCCGACGAGGTCGAGGGCCTGCATCCCGGAGGTGGTCACCAGCACGTTGTCGCGCGTCAGCGGCAGGGCGGGCGAACCGAGGCGCCGGGCGAGAGCGTCGCGCAAGGCCGGCAGGCCCTCGACCGGCCCGTAGCCCAGGACCTCGTCCGGATGCTCGGCGACCGCCCGGCGGGCGATCTCGGCCATGCGCTCCGTCGGGTAGACGTCCGGGTCGGGCAAGCCGCCCGCGACGTTGATCAGGTCGGGGATGGCGCCGGCGGCGAGGAAGGTGCGGGTGATCTGGTTCGTGGTGCCCATCCACCGGGCGAAGGCCGGCCGTGGAGCGGGGCTGGCGGGGAGGGGGGAGGACGGCACCATGGTGGTCGGGCTCGCGGGGTTCGGGTGGCCGCGCGGATCTACCACCGGATTGCGCGAGAGATGCGGGCGATCTTTTCGCCCCTCACGCCGTCTCGGCGAACAGCGCCCCCGGCACCGCCGCCAGCAGGCTGCGGGTGTAGGGATGCTCGGGCGCCCGGAACAGGGCTTCGGTGCGGTTCATCTCGACGATCTCGCCCCGGTGCATCACGGCGATCCGGTCGCAGATCGTCGCCGCCACGCGCAGGTCGTGGGTGATGAACAGCATCGCGATGCCGAGGCGCTGCTTCAAGTCTTCCAGCAGCGCCAGGACCTGAGCCTGGACCGAGACGTCGAGGGCCGAGACCGCCTCGTCGGCGACGAGCACGTCGGGCTCCATGGCGAGCGCCCGGGCGATGCCGATGCGCTGGCGCTGACCGCCCGAGAAGGCGTTGGGGTAGCGCTCGGCGGCGCTCGGCGGCAGGCCGACGAGGTCGAGGAGCTCGCGCGCCCGCGCCCGCGCCTGACGGGCCGGGGTGCCGTGGGCGATCGGGCCGCCGGCGATGATCTGCTCGACGGTGCGGCGGGGATTGAGCGAGGCGAAGGGGTCCTGGAAGATCATCTGGATCCGCCGGCGCTCGTCGCGGAGCGCCGTGGCCCCGAGCGCCGTGAAGTCGAGGCTGCCGAGGCGCACCGTGCCGTGGTCGGGCTCGATCAAACGGATCGCCAGCCGCGCCGTGGTCGACTTGCCGGAGCCCGACTCGCCGACGATCCCCAGGGTCTCGCCGCGGCGAAGGTCGAAGCTGACCTCCTTCACCGCCGCCACCACCCGGGGCTTGCCGAGGAGGCCGGCGCGGGTGGCGTAGGTCTTGGCGAGGTTCGCCACCGAGAGGGCGACCGGCGCCGCGGTGATGGGCTCGCGCTTCGGCGGGGTCAGGCTCGGCACCGCGGCGAGCAGCGCCTTGGTGTAGGCGGCTTGCGGATGGCGCAGGACCGCCTCGGCCGAGCCGGATTCGACCAGCCGGCCGCGCTGGAGCACCGCGACGTGATCGGCGATGTCGGCGACGACGCCGAAATCGTGGGTGATGAACAAAACCGCCATGTTGCGGCGCTGCTGGATGGTGCGGATCAGCTTGAGGATCTGCGCCTGCGTTGTGACGTCGAGCGCCGTCGTCGGCTCGTCGGCCACCAGCACCGCGGGTTCCAGCGCCAGCGCCATCGCGATCATCGCCCGCTGGCGCTGCCCTCCGGAGAGCTGGTGGGGATAGGCCTTCACGATCTGCTCGGGATCGGGCAGGCCGACCTCGCCGGCGAGCGAGACCGCGCGCTCGCGCCGCTCCTTGGGAGTGAGGAGACCGTGGGCCTCGAACATCTCGGCGATCTGGTCGCCGATGCGCATCACCGGGTTGAGCGCCGTCATCGGCTCCTGGAAGATCATCGCGATCCGCCGGCCGCGAAGATCGCGCCAGGCGCGCTCGTCGAGGCGCAGCAGGTCCCGGCCCTCGAACCGGATCTCGCCGCCCGTGACCTTGAGCGCGCGCGGCAGCAGGCCGGTGAGCGCGTAGGCGCTCATCGACTTGCCCGAGCCCGATTCGCCGACGACGCACAGGATCTTTCCCGGCATCAGGTCGAGGCTCAGGTCCTCGACCGCATGCGGCCGGTCGGCGCCCCGCGGCAGGGCGAGGGTCAGGTTGCGGATCTGGACGACCGGTTCGCTCATCGCTGGCCCTCTGCGTGCCTCAGCATTCGGACGACTCGTGTTGTGTTGTGACACTGCACGATTTGCTTGATCTTGATCGATTCTACACTCGATCTCATCCTGAGGTGCCGCGTAGCGGCCTCGAAGGAGGCCTCCAGATATCGCCGAGCTTTCTGGAGCCCTCCTTCGAGGCTCGTTTCACTCGCACCTCAGGATGAGGTTGCGAGCGGGATCACGAGCGTCTCGCAGTGCCTTTGCCCGCGAGTTGCGGCCGGCCTCTCAGCCCGCCGCCCGGCGCGCCGCCAGAACCCCCGGCCCGGTCTCGCCGAGGTCCCAGAACAGCCCGGCCATCAACCCCAGCGCCTCGCGGGTCGGGGGGCCCAGAAGGTGCTCGTTCGGCGCGTGCTGTGCGCAGGCCGGGTAGGAATGCGGCACCCACAGCGTCGGAAGCCTGAGGATCTCCGAGAAGGCGTCGTTCGGCAGCGATCCACCGAGATTGGGCAGGAGCGCCGGGCGCTTGCCCGTGCTCTCCTCGATCGAGGACAAGGCCCAGGTCACCCAAGGATCCTCGACCGGCAGGCGGGTGGCGCGAAACACCTCGCCGCGGGTCGCCCGCACCTCGACCATGGGGAAGCCGTTCGCGTCGAGATGCCGGCGGATCGCCGGCAGCACGCCCTGCCAGTCGGTGCCGACGACAAAGCGCAGCTGCAGGGTCGCCTTGGCGTGAGGTGGCACCGCGTTCTGCGGCCCGTCCGGGTCGCCGCACTTGAAGGCCAGGACCTCAAGGGTGTTCCAGCCGAAGACCCGCTCGGCCGGGCTCAGGCCCGGCTCGCCCCAGCCCTCGTCGATCGCAGGCGCGTTCGGATCGCCCCCGACCGTGATGTCGGCGAGCGCCGCCCGCACGCCCGCCGGGATCGGCGGCGGACGCAACGCATCGAGGAGGATCTTGCCCTGCCCGTCGACGAGGGTCGCGATGGCGTTCGCCAGCACGGTGCCGGGATTGCGCAGAAGCCCGCCCCAGTTGCCCGAATGGTGGCCGCCCTCGCGCAAGTTCACCACCAGCTCGAAGGTGGTGCCGCCGCGGGAGCCGAGGAACATCGTCGGCCGCGCCGCCTCCAGCCGCGGCCCGTCGGAGGCGATCAGCAGGTCGGCGGAGAGCGCCTCTGCCTCCCGACGGCAGATCTCGTGCAGACCCGGCGAGCCGGCTTCCTCGCCCATCTCGATCAGGAGCTTGACGTTGAAGCCGAGCTTGCCCCCGCGGGCCTGCATCACCGCCTCGAGGGCGCCGAGGTTGATGAGGTGCTGGCCCTTGTTGTCCGCGGTGCCCCGGCCGTACCAGCGCTCGCCCTCGACCGTCACCTGAAGCGGGTGCAGGCCCTCGCGCCACTGCTCGGGGTAGTTCCGCACCGTATCGCCGTGGCCGTAGGTCAGCACCGTCAGCAGGTCGTCGCCCTCGTGCCGCGCGGCGATCAGGAACGGTCCGCGGCCTTCCTGGGGGTTGTCGAGAAGGCGGACCTGGAAGCCGAGGCGCGACACCAGGGGTGTCATGAACCGGGTCAGGTAGGCGGCGAGCGCCGGCCCCTGGCCCGGGGCCTGGCTCTCGGTCGGCAGGCCGACCGCCTCGAGGAGCACGGCGAGGAAGCCGCCCTCGTCGTAGTGCCGGTGGGCCAGCCCGATGGCGTCGCGTCGCGACATGGAGGAACTCTCTTCTTCTACGCGTGCGGAGGGGGAGGGCAAAGGGGAGGGGAGGTCAGTGCCGGCCTTCCGGGGCGGTGATGTCGCGCACCCCGTCGCCCAGCAGGTTGATGCCCAGCACCAGGATCAGGAGCGCCACGCCCGGGATGGTGATGACCCAGGGCTGGAAGAACATGTACTGCTTGCCCTCGGCGATCATCAGCCCCCAGGACGGCAGCGGCGGCTGCACGCCGAGGCCGAGGAAGGACAGGGCCGCTTCGAGCAGGATCGCGTGCGCCATCTCCAGCGTCGCGACGACGATCAGCGCGTTGAGGATGTTGGGCAGGATCTCCTGGGCGAGGATCCGCACCGGGGAAAAGCCCGCAGCCTTCGCGGCGGCGACGAAATCCTGATTGCGCACCTGCCGGGTCGCGGCGCGCGTGACCACCGCGAAGCGGTCCCAGAGCAGCAGGCCCAGCACGAGCACCACGACCTTCAGCGAGCCGCCGACCAGCGAGGCCATGGCGAGCGCCACCAGCACCACCGGCATCGCGAGGCGCGTGGTGACGATGTAGCTCACCACCGCGTCGACCCGCCCGCCATAGTAGCCGGCGAGCACCCCGAGCGCCGTGCCGATCACCCCCGAGATCAGGGCGGCCGAGAGCCCGATCAGCAGCGAGATCTGGCTGCCGTAGATCAGGCGGCTGAGATAGTCGCGCCCGAGCTTGTCGGTGCCGAGGAGGTGCTCGACGCTGCCCTTGGCGTGCCAGATCGGCGGGATCAGCCGGCGCGAGACGTCCTGGGCGTAGGGGTCGTGCGGGGCGACGAGGGGTGCTGCGAGCGCCATCAGCACCACGAACCCGACGATGCCGGCCCCGATCAGGAAGCCGCCATGCGACAGGCCGCGCCGGAGCGCGAGGGCCGCCGGCGAGCGCGCCGGAGGCAGGACGATCTCGGCGGGAGCCGCTGCGAGGGGGGAGGCGGGCCGGATGGTCATGAGCGCAGCCGCGGATCCAGGAGGGCGTTGAGGAGGTCGGCGGCCAGCGTCAGGGCGATGTAGATCATCGCCAGCACCAGCACGATCGCCTGGACCACCGGGAAGTCGTTGCGGGCGATCGATTCCCAGGCGAGCTGGCCGAGGCCCTGGAGCGAGAACACCGCCTCGATCACGATCGAGCCGCCGAGCATGAAGCCGAACTGCACCGCGGCGAGCGCGATCACCGGGATCACGGCGTTGCGCAGCGCGTGGCGGATCAGGATCTTGCGCGGCGGCAGACCCTTGGCCCGGGCGGTGCGGACGTAGTCCGAGGACAGGACCTCCAGCATGCCGTTGCGGGTGAGCCGCATCACCGCCGGCATGGCGTAGTAGCCGAGCGCCACCGCCGGCAGGATGAAGTGCTTCCAGGTCGCGTTCCCGGAGACCGGCAGCCAGCGCAGGTTGACGGAGAAGATCAGGATCAGGGTGAGGCCGAACCAGAAGCTCGGCATCGCCTGGCCCAGCACCGAGACGGCCAGCGCCGCCCGGTCGAGCCAGGTGTCGCGGTAGAACGCCGCCAGCACCCCGAGCGGGATGGCGACGAGGAGCGCCACCGCGAGCGCGATGACCCCGAGCGTCAGGGTCACCGGCATGCGGGCGGCGAGCAGGTCGGTCACCTGCTCGGGGAAGTAGAACGAGCGGCCGAAATCGAGGTGGAGCGCCCGCCAGGCCCAGGCACCGAACTGCACCACCAGCGGCTGGTCGAGCCCGTGCTGCGCGCGGACCGCCACGATCTGCTCGCCCGTCGCTTCCGGGCCGGCGATCGCGGTGGCGAGGTCGCCCGACAGGTGCAGGAGCATGAAGCTCGCCACCGAGACGGTCAGCGCGACGCCGACCGCGACGAGGATGCGCCGCAGCGCGAAGCCCAGCATGGCGCCCCCTCCTACTTCTTCCAGGACGCGGCGAAGAAGCGCGGCACCTCGTCCGTCTGCGCGGTGAAGTTCAGGTCGGCGCTGAAGGCGTAGTTCGACGGGTAGGAGAACATCGGCAGCGCATAGGCCTGGGCGGCGATGCGCGTCAGCGCTTGCTTGTACTTGGCCTTGCGGATCGCCGGATCGGCGCTGGTGTCGCCGGCCTGGAGGTCGGCGATCACGGTCGGATCGCGGGCCAGATCCTCCTCGCCGCCGCGGAAATAGATCCCGGTGAAGGCCGAGACGTCGTTGATCGAGAACGAGCCCCAGGTCTGGTAGCCGATCGAGGTCTTGCCGGCCCTGAGCGCGTCGCGGAAGGCGGCGTAGCGCAGGTAGTTGAGCTTGGCCCGGATGCCGACGGCGCGCAGGTAGCCGATGACCGCCTCGGCGTAGTCGCGCTCGCGATAGGCCGCGAGGTCGATGTCGAATCCGTTGGGATAGCCGGCCTCCTTGAGGAGCGCCCGCGCCTTGGCCGGGTCGTAGGCGTAGGTCGGCACGCCCTCCTCGGTGCAGCCGAACTGCTCGATGAAGCACATCGCGTTCATCATCCGGGCGCCGCCGCGCACCAGGTTGTCGACCATCGCCTTGCGGTCGATGGCGTGGGCGATCGCTTGGCGGACCCGCACGTCCTTGAGGGGCGAGGCCTCCGTGGCGCGGCCCTGCACGTCGAATTGCAGGTAGCCGACCCGCATCGTCTCGGCGGAGACCACGGTCAGGGTGGGATCGCTCTTGAGCTGCTCGGCCTGATCGGCCGGCACGCGCCAGATCCAGTCGACGCCGCCGGTCATCAGCTCGGCCATGCGGCTGTCGCCGTCCGGGATGATGCGGAACTCGAGCTTGCCGATCGTCGCCTTCCCGATCGGGCTGCCCGGCCAGTACTTGTCGTTGCGCACCATCTTCACGCCCTTGCCGCTCTCGACGGAGACGATGCGGTAGGGACCGGTGCCGATCGGCGCCTTGCTGAAGCCGTCGAGACCAACTCGTCTGAAGTAGGCCGCCGGCAGGATCGGGGTCGGGCCGGAAAGGTATTCGAGGGCGGCCGGGAACGGCGCCTTGAGGTGGATGCGCACGCTGTGCGGGCCGGTCACCTCGGTCGACTTCATCCAGTCGACATTGCCCTTGGTGACGATCTTCGCCTCGGGCGTCAGCACGTAGTTGAAGGTGAAGGCGACGTCCTCGGCCGTGAGGGGATCGCCGTTGTGGAAGGTCACGCCGTCGCGGAGCGTGAGATCCAGGGTTACCGGGTCGACCCAGGTCCAGGCGGTGGCGAGCATCGGCTGGTGCTGGCCGGTCTTGGGATCGCGGTAGAGGAGAGTGTCCCACACGTTGCGGGCCAGGATCACCCCCTCGCGGAGATTGTTGTGGTAGGGACTCAGGTTCTCCGGCTCGCTGTCCGAGGCGTAGACCAGGGTGTCGGTGGCCTTGCCCGCCAGGGCCGGACCCGCGATGCCGGCGAGGAGGAGGCCCACGAGCAGCGCACCCGTCTTGCGCATGCGGTCCGCCCGCACGTGGCTCACCGGATTCTGGCCCGCTTCGATCCGTGTCGGCATGTCGGCTCCACTTCGTCGAGGGCAGCGCGGGCGTTTCCAGCCGTCATGGTGCACTGCCGCAAAATTCACCCTGCCAGCATGTTGCGCAGATTCGATCGCAGCAAGTCGAATTTGTCGATAGGCTCGTTGCCGAAACGGCAAGGCAGGGGCGAGGCGCGAACGGGAGATGCAGACCACGGCGTTGCGCTACTTCCTGGCGGTCGCCCGCGACGGCACGATCGCGGCGGCCTCCGCCCGTCTCAATGTCGCGCCCTCGGCGATCAGCCGGCAGATCGCCAACCTCGAGGCGGAACTGGCTTGCCTGCTGTTCGAGCGCCGGCCGCGCGGCATGGTGCTGAGCCAGGCGGGCGAGCTCCTGGCCCGCCACGCCCACCAGGTGCTGGCGAGTGCCGAGCAGGTCGTCACCGAGATCCGGGAGCTGGAGGGCCTGTGGCGCGGCTTGGTGCGGGTCGCCTGCACCGAGGCCTTCGCCATCGACCTCGTGCCGGAGGCGATGGCCGCGTTCCACACCCGGCATCCGGGCATCCGTTTCGACTTGAGCGTGCTGCCGCCGGGCCAGGTCACCCACCGGGTAGTCCAGGGCGACGCCGATCTCGGGCTCACCTTCAGCCTGGAGCCCTCCACCGAGACCGCGGTCGCCTACCGCGCCAGCCTCGACATGGTGGCGCTGTGCGCGCCCGATCATCCGCTCGCCGGGCGTGGGCTGATCGGCCTCTCCGACGTCGCCGCCTATCCGGTCGCACTCCTGCCGCGGGACACCACCCTGCGCACCATCCTCGACGCGGCCTGCGCGGCGGAAGCGATCGCGATCGAGCCGGCGCTCACCACGAACACCCTCTCGTCCATCCTGCCCTTCCTGCGCCGCACCCGCGGCCTGACCCTGGTGTCCTCGGTCGCGCTCCAGGGTCAGGTGGCGCGCGGCGAGTTCCGGGCGCTGCCGATCCGGTCCCACCGCAGCCTCGCCCGGGGCATCGAGGTCCAGACCATGCGCGACCGGCGGCTGCCGCGGGCGGTGCAGGCGTTCCTGGGCGCGCTGTTGGCGGCCTTGCCGCCGGTGCAAGGGTGAGGAATGCCTCGCCGGAGAGGCGCCGCCGCATCAAAATCTAACGCCAGACTGATACATATCCAGTGTATGAGCATATACGATCCCCGATAGACGTCTCGTGAGGCGTCTTCTCGAGGATATTTCACCCGGTTGTACTCGCGGCCGTCTTGCCCGATCCACCGAGGAAGAATAAGAGTATTTCTGTTAGAGCATTATCGACGATGCGACGGACGGAGGGGAACTGTCGTGGCGTGATCTACCTCGTGGCGGGAAAGGCCGGCTTCAAGAACGGCGACTGTCGCACGTCATGCTCAGTTTGCCATCACGCCCATCGTAGACCCGCCGGAGCGACGAAATTTTTCAAATTATCGCGAGCCCGTTTTGTTTTATATGAAAACTCCATAGCCTGATCCAGGCCGCTACTCCGCCTGTTTGTCATGCTTGTGACGATCTTTGCAATGAGAGGTCGTGACAAAGCCATATCGATACCATATGCATGTTTCGCAGGACTTGTGCTCGCGCGGCGGCGTGCACTAGGAATGATAGAGGGCTATCGGTTGGCGCGGCGGCAATCCAAAGGATTTTTTTCGTCACGCGATGTGTGTCTACATAATAAAAGTCAATGAGTTGAAAGACCATAATAATAAATATAAATATGCATTGCAAAATATTCGCGGTAAAAAAACTTTCCAAAATTTTTGATCGATATGTGTCAATGTAAAAATGCAGAAATGGAATATAAATATTTTTTATCGTTTATCGAATCCAGCTTATTTTTCAGTATTGAAAAATTTTTTATTGATTATTGCAATCGCGACCTGAGTCGCAAGACCATTTTCCTATGTGTCGCACCTTTCCTTGAAATTATAAGAGCGCGAGTAGCCAATAAAAATCTATGCTCTCCTCTCTATCGGCCGCGTCTAGCTCGTAAGACAGAGTAAGCATCAATGCAAGAAACAAAATTCCTGGTCACGTTTTGCAATAACGGCGACAGGTCGCAGACCAATTTTGCAGAGTTGACAGTTGCCTGCTCCGGCGAGGCGATCGTGAACATCGCGCTCGCAGGCTTCGGTCTTGGTCGCACCGACATCGTCGGGACGACCGGCGCCGTCGTCGACGGAGACCGGATCGCGATCGCTCTTCAGGGTGCCGCTGAGCAGATCGCCTACGTCGACAGGACCTATAATGTCCTGGGCTACAAGACGATCCCCAATGTCGAGGATATCCATGGAATCGCGCTTGACGGGACCGATCTGATCTGCGTCTCCACGGGAGGCAACCTCATCCTCAAGGAAAACCAGGGAATCTGCTCCCTCCCGTCGGAATTCGACGCGTTCGGGTTAGATGTCGAACACATCAACGACATATGCTGGGCGAACGATCGCCTGGTTGCTTCGAAATTCGGAGCAAGTAGAAAAAGAGGATTAAGGGATGGCTGTGTCTACGACGTGAAGTCCGGGGAGGTGCTCTTCGACGGGCTCAATCAGCCGCATAGTGTGTTCTTCTATGATAATAACATTTATGTCGTCGATTCTTTGACGGGAAGCTTGATCGAGTTCCGGGAGGGCTCGGCTTTCGGCCCGAAGTCGATCCTCAAGATCAATGGTTATGCCAGGGGTCTGTATATCACGGACCGTCTCATCCTGATCGGAAGCAGCAGACGGCGGACGACCAGCCGCAAGAGCAACTTGGCCACGAACGAGATGCTGCTGTCCGCCGAGCATGACCGCCGCGCCCTTCAACGTCCGGGCATTCACGTTTACGATCGGCTGAAGAAGCATTCGATTTTCGTCGACGTGGAGCAAATGAGCGATGAAGTCTATCAAATCATCGAGCTGACGTAGTCGTCGGCCTATCGAATGCTGCGGTGCGGCGAGAGGGACGGTGAACGCAGCGCCGGTGGGGACTGCGAGGTCGGTGAGCGGTCCGGCATCGGTCACCGCCGGCACCGCTCGAGCGGGCATAACGGTCCGCAGGAACACACCCCCGGCACGCGTTGGCGCAGGCAGCAGGTGCGCCGTCGCCGATCGCACAGGGCCTGGGCCAGCGGACTGAGTGCGCAAGCGGTCCCGCCGCGCCAGCCGAGGCAGGTCGCGACCTCCGGGCGGGCCATCGTCTCGGGCTCGCCGAGCTCGCGGGCGACGTAGTCGAGGATCACCGCGGCGTTGCCCCAGATCACCCGGGGGGCGATGCCGCATTGCGCCCGGCACAGCTCGACGAAGGGCCGCAGATGGTCCTCGACGAGGCCGGTGAGACCGGCGCGAGCGCCGTCCGGCGCCGCGGGCCGCACCAGGAAGCGGGCCGGGCGGCCGTCCGCGTCGAGTTCGAGGCTCGTCGTCGCGAAGGCGAGCGGGAGTGGCCGCCCGAGCCGTACGAGCGCCGTCATGACCGGGGTGGCGAGTGGCGCGAGGTAGAACTGGCTCCAGTACGAGACCAGCGCCCGCCGGTCGACCGTGTTGGGGCCGATGCCGAGCCCGGCCTCGAAGGCCGCCAGCGTGGCGTCGAACACGGCGGGATCGCGCAAGGCCACGAGGGGCGTCGTCGCCGGCCCGTCGGTCCCCAAAGCCACGCCGTCGCGATAGGTGCCGAGCGAGGCCGGCACGTGGGCTGCGACGTCGGGAATGTGCGCCGCGCGGTCGGGGATCATCGCGGGGATCCTCCCCCACCCGCCCGGTCGGCCCGCAGGGTGCGGCCGATCTGGAGCGCGAGCCAGACGAGCGCCGCGGCGTAGAGCGGCATCGCCGCCGTGAAGTAGCCCGGCCAGCCGGCCCAGCCGGCGAGCGCCGGGGCGGCGACCCGCAGCGGCATCGCCGCGAAGAAGGCGGCGCCGAACAGGAGCGCGTAGTCGGTGGCGGGCCGCGGTCCCTGCGCCCAGCGATAGATCATGTTGAACACCGGCACCCCGAGGAAGCCGCCGAAGACGAAATTCAGGACCGTGGCGGTCACGGCCAGTTCCTCGGAGCGAAGCAGGCAGGCCGCCGCCATCAGGCCGCCGGCCGCCAGCACCCCGGCTCCGCCAAGCGCGATCAGCCGCACGGTGCCGAACCGGGCCGCGAGGCCGCCGGCCATCAGCGCCATCACCAGGTTGACCGCCGGCAGGATGGTGCCGGTGAGGAAGCCGACCTGCCCGAGCGGCACCCCGAGATCGAGCAGCGCCAGGGTGTTGGGTCCGGCGATGAGGTAGGCGGCGGCGAAATAGGCGCCGAGCGCCGCGATGCGGCCCGTCAGCACGCGCAGGCGTTCGAACGAGCCCGACCAGCGCTCCGGCACGCCCCCGGCCCCCTGCAGCCGCGCCTCCGGATAGGCGAGGATCGGCAGGAGGCAGAGCGCGTCGAGCCCGGCGCAGGCGAGGAGCGCCGCCGGCCAGCCGAGCGCGTCGTAGGAGCCGACCAGCACGCCGACACCCAGGATGCCGCCGAGGGAGGCGCCGCAGAGCTTGGCCGAGGCGACGAAGGCCCGCCGCTCCGCCGGCACCGTCTCGACCACCAGGGCCTCGAGCGCGATGTCCATGGTGGCGGCGCAGGCGCAGGTGGCGATGGCGAGCGCCAGCAGCGTCGGCAGCGGCCAGTGCTCACCGAGGCTCAAGATCGCCAGCAGCCCGACCGTGGCGCCCTGCGCCGCGACGATCCAGCCGAGGCGGCGGCCGAGGAACGGCAGGCGCACCCGGTCGAGCACGGCCGCCCACAGGAAGGTCAGCCCGACCGGCAGGTTGATGAGCTGCAGGAGCCCGACCTCGGCGAGGTCGAGACCCCGCGCCCGAAGGATCAGCGGCGCCCCGCCCGACAGGAAGCCGAGCGTGGCCCCGAAGGTCACGTACAGGCAGAAGAACGGGGCGAGCGGGCGCAACCCGGCCAGCAGGCCGCGCGCGCCGCGGAGCGCGACGGCCTGCGTCACGGCGCGACGATGCCCGGACCGGCCACTTCGTGCATCGCGCCGCCGTGGGGGTACTTTGGAATCACACTAATTCTTCTTTGTGTACAGGGACTTGAGCTTACGGTCCCGGCCCCCGGCCGGCAAGGCCGCGCAGCCGCGGCGCGTGGTCGGATCTCTCGCCGTAGTCACGGCGACAGGGACGGGCAACGGCGATTGCTTAACCCTTCCCAGGCATCCTGACGTGCGAGGCCCGTTTCGCGTCGGGAGGATCGAGCGTCATGGCGAGCGTGATGGGTCAGGTCGCGCCGACGAGCGGGCGTCTCTTCGCCCGGCAGGCGGCGGCGGACCAGCGTCGGCATCGCCGCGTGGCCGTGGCCCTGCTCGGGCGCTACATGCTCTCCGACCGGCAGGAATATCCCTGCCAGACCGTCGACATGTCCCCCGGCGGGGTGCGCCTGACCTGCGCGGTGGGCGGTGCGGTCGGCGAGCGCATCGTGATCTATCTCGAGCATGTCGGGCGGATCGAGGGGAAAGTCGCCCGGCTCCTGCCGGACGGCGTCGCGGTGGCGGTCAGCGCCACGGCGCGCAAGCGCGACAAGATCGCCTCGCAGCTGACCTGGCTCGCCAACCGGGCGGAGCTCGGCCTGCCAGAGGACCGGCGGCACGAGCGCGTGGTGCCGCGCCAGGCCCTCGCCACCCTGCGGCTCGAGGGCGGACAAGAGGTCGCCGCCCGCATCATCGACGTCTCGCTCTCCGGCGCGGCCCTGGCCTGCGAGGGAGAGCTTCCGCTCGATTCCAGCGTGGTCGTCGGCCGCACGCCGGCGCGGGTGGTGCGCCAGTTCAAGGGTGGCCTCGCGGTCGAGTTCCGGCTGCCGCTGTCGCCAGACCGGTTCGACGAGAACCTGGTCCTGTAGGAATGGCCTCGATTCATGACTTGTCGTGCGGCGATGAAGGTGCGCGCGCGGTGACGTCGGACCAGATCACGGGCGGCCAAGGCTCGAGACGGGGGCTCGCCGCACCGTCCGATTTCCATCGCGTGCGGGCCCGTCTCTGGCTGCTGATCCTGGCCGCCGCCGTCCTCGCCGCGGCATGGATGTGCGCGGCGGGGCTCGCCCTCGATGCCGCGAGCACGCTCCTCCCCGCCGTCAGTTGCGCGGGGCTCGAAGTGCTGGCGACCTTCTACGCCACCCGGCGCCCCGATCCACGGCTCGCGGTCAGCCTGTCGTGCGTCGCGCAGATCATCGCGTTCAGCGCCTGCGCGGCCCTCCTCTCCTACGCGGTGGCTGCCACCGGCGGTCCGCTCTGGGACGACACCTTCCTGGCGCTCGACCGGTCGCTCGGCCTCGACTGGCTGGCCTACCTGCACGGCCTGAACGACCGGCCGTGGCTCGGCTCCGCGCTGTCCCTGGCCTATCGCAGCCTGATGCCGCAGATGATCCTGGTGGTGGTCGTCCTTGGATTCGGCGGGCGGCTGAACGCGGCGCGAGAATTCGTGCTGGCCTTCATGATCGCGGGGCTGGTCACCATACTGCTCTCGGCCCTCATGCCGGCGATGGCGATTTTCGTGCATCTCGGGCTGCAACCAGACGACTTCCCCAGGCTGAACCCGACCGCCGCTTACGCTCACCTAGCCGATCTGTCGGGTCTTCGCGACGGCACGCTCCGGAGCGTCACCCTCGATCGCATCGAAGGGATCATCACCTTCCCGAGCTTCCACGCAGCGCTCGGTGTGCTGTTCATCCGCTACTTCTGGATATCCTGGATCGCGCGCTGGCCCGGCCTCGCCCTGAACGCGATGATGATCGCCTCGACTCCGATCGATGGGGGACACTACTTCGTCGATGTCGGCGCGGGCGCCGTGATCGCGATCCTAGCGATCGTGGCGGCCGGCTTCCTCGGCCGTTCGGCCAGGAATGCGGCCGGATTGCGGAAGGTCCCGGCCTGGCCCGCGGCGCGCGGGGAAGGCGTGGCCGCCCACGGGTCGTGATGCGGCGCAGGACCCGCCCTCCCGCAACGCGCCTACAGCGCGCCCTCGCGGATCGAGCCCGGATCGGCGAGCGCGTGGAGCAGGCCCGCCGCCGCGTGGGCGAAGCGCAGGGTCACGGCCTTGCGGCGGGCGCCGGCGAGGGGATGCTCCGGGGGCTCGCGCAGGATCGCGGCGCCGAAGGCATCGGCGACGATGAGCCCGGTCTCCTCGGGCAGGATCTCCACCGGCAGGGTCTCCGGCACCGCGAAGTAGAAGCGGTCGCAGAAGTCGCGGTAATCCGGCCATTTGCGGTCGGCGCGGAAATCCGCGACGCTCGACTTGATCTCGATGATCGTCAGCTTGCCGCAGCCGCCCAGCGCGATCAGGTCGGCACGCCGGCCGTTGGCCAGGGTGAATTCCGGGATCGTGACGTGCCCGAGCTCGGCGAAGAGGCGCCGCACGCCGCGCTGGACGCCGAGCGCGGTCGGCGATTGGCGGCGGTCGACGGGGAGCGAGAGGGCGAGGGCGGCGGACAAGGCTGTGGACGGGCGCTGCTGACGGGTTGCACAGGATCGAATCGGGAACACCATCGGATCAGCTTCACCCTCCGTTGTCACCTGCGGCCCGTGTCGCAGGCGGCGCGCCCCTTGCGCAGGACCGCACCGACGGTTAGCCATCGCTGCGGAAAAGCGAGCAGAATCAGAAGTTTATTTTTGATTCAAAACTGCGCCGGGGATCCGGCGCGGCCGCGCGAGGAGAAACGGATGAGAGCGTCCAGCGTCCGCGCCTGGGCCTTCGTGCACACCTGGTCGAGCCTGATCTCGACCCTGTTCATGCTGCTCCTGTGCCTCACCGGTCTGCCCCTGATCTTCCACCACGAGATCGACGAGCTGTTCGGGAGTGGGGACGCCCCCGCGGTGATCGCCGGGCAGGCTCCCGCTCCCGCCGACCGGTCGCCTGGGACGTCGGCCGGGCCTATGCGTCCCGAAACCGGGTGGCGCGACGGACGTAGCGGTTGATCTCGTGGGCCCGCTCGCCGATGGTCGGCCCCGCCGGGAGCCGCACGAGACGGCCGGGCGACGGGAGGGAGACGAGACGCATGGTGGGGCAGCGCGCCGCCGAGGGACGCAAAGGGGGGCGGGCCGGCATGCGCCTGGTCGGCGGCACGGCGCTCGGCCATGACGACGCCGCGGTCCGGCTCGAAGGCGTCAGCATCGCCTTCACCCTGAAGGGCGGCAAACGCTACGTCGCCGTCGAGGGCATCGATCTCGGGGTGATGCCGGGCGAGTTCGTGGCGGTGGTCGGACCGACCGGCTCGGGCAAGTCGACCTTGCTCAACGCCGCCGCCGGCCTGCTGAAGCCGGCCTCGGGGAGCGTCACGGTGTTCTCCTCGGCGCTGTCAGGGCTGAACGCCCGCGCCGGCTACCTCTTCCAGGCCGACGCCCTGATGCCGTGGAAGACGGCGCTCGACAACGTCGCGGTGGCCCTGGAGCCGCAGAAGGTGCCCCGCTCGGAAGCCCTGGCCCGGGCCCGCGACTGGCTCGGCAAGGTCGGGCTCTCGGCCTTCGTCGACCGCTATCCGCACATGCTCTCGGGCGGCCAGCGCAAGCGCGTGGCGCTCGCCCAGATGCTGATCCGCGACCCCGAGATCCTGCTGATGGACGAGCCCTTCGGGCCGCTCGACGCGCAGACCCGGCAGATCATGGGCAACCTGCTGCTGGAGCTGTGGGCGGCCAACCGCAAGGCGGTGATGTTCGTCACCCACGACCTCGAGGAGGCGATCGCGCTGGCCGACCGGGTGGTGGTGCTCTCGGCCGGACCCGCCGCTGCAATCGTCGGCCAGTTCAAGGTCGACCTCGCCCGCCCGCGCGACATCAGCGAGATCCGCCTCGAGCCGCAATTCCACGCCCTCTACAAGGAGATCTGGTCGTGCCTGCGGGTCGAGGTCTCCCGCGCCTATGCGGGCGGCCCCGCGTGACGCCTCATCGGAGACCCCTCTCGTGAACCGCCTCGGCCTCCTCGCCCTGCAGATCCTCGTCGGCCTCGTCGGCCTGGCGATCTGGCACGTGCTCACCGTCTACCCGATCCTCGGCGCGCCGAAGCAGATCCAGTTCTTCTTCTCGACCCCGGTCGACGTGCTCAAGCGGACCTGGACCGAGATGTCGAACCCGGAGATCTGGGGGCATCTCTGGATCACCCTGCAGGAGACGGTGCTGGCCTTCGTCACCGGAGCCCTCGGCGGCATCGCCTTCGGGTTCCTGTTCGCCCGCAACGCGCTGCTCGCCGCGGTGTTCGACCCCTACATCAAGGCGGCCAACGCCCTGCCGCGGGTGGTGCTGGCGCCGATCTTCGCCCTGTGGTTCGGGCTCGGCATCTGGTCGAAGGTGGCGCTCGGCTTCACGCTCGTGTTCTTCATCGTGTTCTTCAACGTCTACCAGGGCGTGCGCGAGGTGAGCCCGGTGGTGCTCAACAACGCCCGGATGCTCGGGATGAGCGAGCGCGGGCTGCTTCGCCACGTCTACTGGCCCTCGGCGCTGACCTGGATGTTCTCCTCGCTCCACACCGCGGTCGGCTTCGCCCTCGTCGGGGCGGTGGTGGGCGAGTATCTCGGCTCCTCGGCCGGGCTCGGCTACAAGATCCACGAGGCCGAGAGCGTGTTCGACGTGACCGGAGTCTTCGCCGGCATGCTGATCCTGACCGTGTTCGTCATCGTGATCGACACGATCGTCACCCTGATCGAGAACCGCCTCCTGGTCTGGCGCCCGCAAGCCGGCGGCCAGAGCTGAGAGACAAAGGGAGGATTTTCCAAGATGCAACGCCGCAGCTTCCTCGCCGGCGCCGCCGCCCTGGCCCTCGCCCCGGCGGTGCCGGCCAGGGCCGATACCGTGAAGGTCCGCATCGGCGTCGGCGGCAAGCCGCTCCTCTACTACCTGCCGCTGACGATCGCCGAGCGGAAGGGCTTCTTCAAGGAGGAGGGCGTCGAGGCCGAGATCAACGATTTCGGCGGCGGGGCTCGCTCGCTCCAGGCCCTGATCGGCGGCTCGGTCGACGTGGTGACGGGCGCCTACGAGCACACGATCCGGATGCAGGCCAAGGGCCAGGACGTCCGGGCGGTCTGCGAGCTCGGCCGCTTCCCCGCCATCGTGATCGGCGTGCGCAAGGACCTCGCCGACACGGTGAAGTCGGCCGCCGACTTCAAGGGCCGCAAGATCGGCGTGACGGCGCCGGGTTCCTCCACGGCGCTGACCGCGCAATACGCGATGATCAAGGCCGGGCTGAAGGCCACCGACGCGGCCCTGATCGGGGTCGGCGGCGGCGCCGGCGCGATCGCGGCGATGAAGAAGGGCGAGATCGACGCCATCTCGCACCTCGACCCGGTGATCGCCAAGCTCGAGGCCGACGGCGACATCAAGGTCCTGATCGACACCCGCACCGAGGCCGGCACCCGGGCGCTGTTCGGTGGGCCGAACCCGGCGGCCGTCGTCTACACCAAGCAGGACTGGATCGAGCACCACGCCGCCGGCACCCAGAAGGTCGTCAACGCCTTCGCCAAGGCCCTGAAGTGGATCGTCGCCGCTTCTCCCGAGGAGATCGCCGACACCGTGCCGCCGGCCTACCATTTCGGCGACAAGCCGCTCTACGTGCAGGCGGTGAAGAACTCGCTCGAGAGCTATTCCCGCACCGGCATCCCGACGCAGGAGGGCATGGCGAGCGTGCTGGAGCTGGTCCGCACCCTCGATCCCGAGCTGCAAGGCGCCAAGATCGACCTCGCGACGACGTTCGAGGACCGGTTCATCAAGCGGGCGATGGGCTGAGCAGTCGTCGCACGCCCATCCCACCCGGGTCGTGGAGTTGCGCGGCTCGGGCGTGGTCGCCAGGCCGCCCTCGCCGGCGGCCTTGGCGCGGTAGAGGACTGCGTCGGCCTCGGCGAGATGCTACCCCTTTCGGCGGCCGTCCGGTTCAGGCTGCACGGCTCGATTGCGACTTTGCGGCGTAAGGTCTCGCAATGCCCGCCGCCGGGTCGCGACGTTGGCGGCTGTCATCCTCTCGATGGATTTCGCCGCGACGTCTTCCGACAAGTCGCCAGTACCAGTTCGTCAAGTCTGCCGCAGCCAGTCGATCAGGCCCGCCCCCGGCGCCAGCCAGGCGAAGGCCCAGACAAAGGCCGAGGAAAAATTGGCGAGCCAGAAGGCCAGCCGCGGCAGCAGCGCCACCCCGGCCACCAGCGGCACCACTGCCCGGGCCGGGCCGATGAAGCGGCCGACGAAGATCGCCCAGGCGCCCCAGCGCTGGCAGAAGGTCTCGCCCTTCCGCACCATCTCGGGGTAGCGGCTGAGCGGCCAGATCCGCTTGGCGCCGTCCTTGTAGTACCGGCCGATCTCGTAGGAGACCCAGTCGCCCAGGATCGCCCCGATCGCCGCCCCGACCATCACCGGCAGGAAAGGGATCGCACCGGAGCCGATCAGCGCACCGATCCCGATCAGGATCACGGTCGCGGGCACCAGCAGCGAGAGCACAGCCAGGGATTCGCAGAAGGCGATGATCCCGGTGATCACCGGCGCCCAGGCCTGGTGGTCGCGCACGAAGTCGAGGACCGTGGTGCGTAAGCTCTCGAAATCCATGGATCCTTGACCTTGGGTGAGCGGAATGGCGGGACAAGTCGGGAGCCGGGGCGGCGTTCCGCCCGTCCTGCCTACACGCGACGCGTGAGCGCCGCATGAACCCGCGCGCCGGACCTCACGCGTCGTTCATGGCCCGCTCGACGACGCGGCTGGCGCGCAGCACCAGGGCCTCGCCGAAGAGCGGCCCGACGACCTGCAGCCCGACCGGCAGGCCGTCCGCGCTGCCACACGGCACCGAGGAGGCGGGCTGGCGGCTGAGGTTGAACGGCCAGGTCAGCGGCGTCCAGTCGTACCAGCGCGGGAAACGAGCCGGGTCCGGGGTGTTGCGGCCGGCCGCGAAGGCCGGGATCGGAAGGGTCGGCGTCACCAGGAGGTCGTGGTCCCGGTGGAAACGCTGCATCGCCTGGCAATGCGCCCGGGCGGCGTCCTGCGCGCCTTGCAGGTGCGCGGCGGTGAGGTCGCGGGCGGAGACGACGAGGTCGAGGAGGTCGGGCTCGAGGCGCTGCAGCTCCGCACCCGTCAGGTGCCGCAGGCTGCCGGCGAAGGCCGCGCGCCAGATCACGTCCAGGGCGTCGCGCAGGGGCGAGAGGTCGAGGGCGACCTCCCGCACCCGGGCGCCGGCCCGCGCCAGGGCCGCGACGCCGTGCTCGAACGACGCCGCCACGGCGGGCTCGACGATCGGGAAGCCGAGGTCCCGGGACACCGCGATGCGCAAGTCCGCGACCCCCGCCTCGGCCGCGCCGAGGTAATCGACCTCGGGGTGCGGCACCGCGAAGGCGTCGCGCCAATCGGGCCGTGCGAGGAGGCCGAGCATCAAGGCGCCGTCGCGCACGTCCCGCGAGAGGCCGCCGAAGACCGGAAGCCAGCCGAGCGAGGTCGGCCCGTAGGGCACGAGGCCGAAGGTGGGTTTGAGCCCGAACAGGCCGGTGAAGGCTGCCGGGATGCGGATCGAGCCGCCGCCGTCGCCGCCGGTGGCGAGCGCCACGACGCCTGCGGCGACGAGCGCCGCCGAGCCGCCGCTCGACCCGCCCGGCGTGCGCGACGGGTCGTGCGGGTTGCGGGTGACGCCGGTGAGCGGCCCGTGCGTGATGCCCTTCCAGCCGAATTCCGGTGTCGCGGTCTTGCAGAAGAATACCGCGCCGGCCTCGCGCAGGCGGGCCACGCCGGGGGAATCCTCCTGCGCCGGCGCGTCCGTGGTCGTGGCGGCGCCGTAGCGGGTCGGCCAGCCGGCGACGTGGTTGGTGTCCTTCACCGCCACCGGCACCCCGTCGAGGGGGCTCAGGGGCCGGCCCTCGCGCCAGCGCCGGGCCGAGGCCTCGGCCATGCGCCGCCCCGTCTCGGGATCGACCAGGATCGCGGCGTTGAGCGCCGGGTTCACGACGGCGAGCCGCTCCAGCGACCGCTCCAGCACCGTGACCGGGGAGAGGCTGCCCTCGGCGAAGCCCCGCGACAGCTCGAGAGCGGTGGGCGCGCCCTGGGCGACCAGATCCGTGCCGGATCCTGGCGTCAATTCCGGTTCCATTCTCGCCTCCCTGATCGCGGCGGTATCGTCGGCCGCGGAGCAGGTTTCGTGCCCGCCGGCCCGCTCCCGCAGGGCTCGGATGATCGCAGGACTTGGACGATCGCAGGACTTGGACGATCGCAGGACTCGGACGATTGCACGACTTGCACGGTTGCCAGGAGCGTCCGGTTCCGGGAATCGTGCGGGTCCTGGTGCCCCCGCGAGGTCTCGTGCCGCGATGAACGTCCTGTCGATCCAGTCCCACGTCGCCTACGGCCATGTCGGCAACGCCTCGGCGGTCTTCCCGATGCAGCGGCTCGGGGTCGAGGTCTGGGCGGTGCACACGGTGCAGTTCTCCAACCACACCGGGTACGGCGCCTGGCGCGGCCGGGTATTCGACGGGCCGGCGATCGAGGAGCTGGTCGAGGGCATCGCCGAGCGCGGGGTGCTCTCCTCCTGCGACGGCGTCCTGTCGGGCTACATGGGCTCGGCCGATATCGGCACCGCGATCCTGCGGGCGGTGGCGCGGGTGCGGGAGGCCAACCCGGCGGCGCTCTATTGCTGCGATCCGGTGATCGGCGATATCGGCCGCGGGGTGTTCGTGCGCCCGGGCATCCCGGAATTCATGCGCGACCACGCGGTGCCGGCGGCTGACATCATCACCCCGAACCAGTTCGAGCTCGATTACCTGAGCGGCATCGAGACCCGGACGCTCGCCGACGCCAAGGCGGCGGTCGCCGCCGTGCAGGCGAGCGGGCCGAAGGTGGTGCTGGTGACCTCGCTCCACACCGAGGAGACGCCCGACGACAGCATCGACATGCTGGCCGGCGCCGGCGGCCAGTTCTGGCGCCTGCGCACCCCGCGGCTGTCGCTCAGCGTCAACGGCGCGGGCGATGCCACCGCGGCCCTGTTCCTGGTGCACTACGCCCGCAGCCGCTCGGCCGGCGAGGCCCTGGGCGCCGCCGCCGCCTCGATCTACGGCCTCCTGCGCCGCACCGCGGAGGCCGGCGCGCGGGAGATCCTGACCGTGGCGGCGCAGGAGGAGTTCGTGGCGCCGAGCCGCACGTTCCCGGTCGAGGCGGTGTGAGGGATCAGGCCTCCAAGGTTCACGCTTCAAGGGCGAGGAGCGCGAAGCTCGCGAGCCAGTGCTCGCCCATGTAGTCGTCGGCGAGGTGCGGGAGCGCCGCGTCGAGATGCGCCTCCGCCGCCGCCCGCAGCACCGGCACGCGGGCGTCGTCGGCCGGCAGCGCGCCGGCGAGCGCGCGCAGGCACCAGGCGCGGCTGAGGTTCAGCCCGTCGAGATGCGCGATCTTGCCGTCGCTGCGATCGGTGACGGTAGCCGGCCGGAACAGGGTTGCGGGCTCGCGCTCGGCGAGGCGAGGCAGGAAGCGGTCGAACCAGGGCCGGAAGTCGTCCGCCGGCATCAGGCGGCGCAGGCACTCGGCCTCGATCAGCGCGGAGGACAGGAAGTCGTCGCCGCTCGGCTCGCCCCAGGCCGGGCAATCGGCGTCCGTGCCGTACCAGCGCGCGGCGGTGACGCGCAACAGCTCCGTCAGATCGGCATCCTCCGTTCCTTCTGCGTAATCCGCCGCCATGCGCAAGCCGAAGGCGGTGTTGAAATGCGTGCCGACCCGGACCGGATAGGGCGAGAGCGGCAGGAAATCGCGAAAGCGCTGCGCGAAGATCCCGGCCATCGGCGCCAGCGCCCGCGACCAGCGCGGCTCGGGCAGCCGCGCCAGCTCGTCGGCGAGCTTGAGGGCCCAGGCCCAGCCATAGGGCCGCTTGAAGCCTCGTGCCGTCGGCATGTCGAGATAGGCGCACTCGCCCGCGACCTTCTCCGGCGTCAGCTGCCGGTCGAACAGCGCGCGGATCGCTTGCGCCTGCGCCCCCTCGGGGAAGCGGCGCAGCACGCGGGCGAGCAGCCAGTAGCCGTGGACGCAGGAATGCCAGTCGAAGCTGCCGTAGAACACCGGGTGGAGGTCTGCCGGCGTGCGGGCGTCCTCGGGACCGGCGAGCGTGTGGTCCGGCTTGTTCGGGTATTCCCGGGTGACGTGGCCGAGGGTGAGGGCGGCGAAGCGGGCGGCGGTCTCGGGGGTCAGGGTGTGGGGCATCGTTTGTCTCTGGTCTTCGGAGTCGGTCCGGGTCGGATCGTTTTCAGAGGTCGTCGTCGGGCGTCTCGCCGCTCGCCGCGAGGGCTCGCCGCGGGGGATCCCGCACGGCCTCGACGCCCTCCATCCCGACCGAGAGCGCCACGCCCGCCTCGAGGGCGGCCCGCCATGACGGGCCGCGGCCCCAGGCCTCGTGCAGCGCGTCACCGAGATCGGTCGACCGGCCGTCGGCGGCAAGCGCGTCGATCAGGGTCGCGGCCTGTTGTAGGTCCTTCCGGCGCTTGGCTGCACTCGATGCGACCCGCGGGTCGCGGCAGGCCGTCACGATCAGCTCGTGGACCGCGTAGCGCACCGGGGCGGGGATCGCGACGGCGATGCCCGGCCCGTGCCGCATCACCGCGCGCACCGGCCGGTCAATCAGGAAGTCGAGGTCGCGCAGCGGCTCGGCCGCGGCGCCGCCGAGAGCCGGCATCGTCGCCGGGCGGCCCGCATGCTCGTCGCCGGCGCGGTCCGGCGTCAGGAATTCGACCCGGCAGCCGGTGCGGGTCTCGAACCGCATTGCCCAGATGGCGTCGCCCTGGTGAGGCACCGGGCGAAAGGTCGGGTCGACGGCCCGCAGCACCTCGAGCACCGGCGGGATCGTGTCCGCCACTGTGAGAGAGATCGAGTGGAACCGGGCGAAATCCGCGCCGGATGTCTGGAGCATGCCGTTCGGCAGGCGGCAGCCCAGGAGCCCGGCATAGCACTGGAACGCCACCGTCCCGACGCGCACGCCGCGCACGCTGACGAAGCCCGCATCGGCCAGTGCCTGGACAACCTCGCCGGTCTCGGCGACCGGCCGCGGCAGGTAGGCCTCGCGGACGAGGGTGGCGACGAGCCTGCGGCGTATCCGCGGGTCGTCCCGGACATGCGCGAAATTCTCGACCCTGGCGGCGACCTCCGGGTCGTCGGCCAGCCCGACATAGCGCCGCTGCCGCTGCCCGGCGACCGAGGTGACGAAGTACCAGTGGCGGCGCCCCTTCACGGTGGTCGCCTCGAAGCGGCCGTCGATATCGAAAGCCGTCGTGAAGCGACCGTCGCGACAGCGCTGGGCGAGCTGCGCGTAGAGCGTGCTGGATTGCAGGTCGATCCGCCGTATCGCCGGGCCGTTATGGCTCTTTCGCGAAAAGCCATAACGCGCTTCGCGGGGGCTCACAACGGCCATGCGACAGGCGAGACGTGCGGTGGGAGGGACTTGCACCGCCCACCCGATCCGTGCTGCCTCGCGCACTGAGCTTCGGAAGGACGGAAACCGGATGCCCGCACGCCGCTACGCCACCCTGGACGTGTTCACCGATACGGCCCTCGCCGGCAACCCGCTGGCGGTGGTGCTCGACGCCGAGGGGCTGGACGATGCCGCGATGCAGGCCATCGCAGGTGAGTTCAACCTGTCGGAGACGGTGTTCGTACTGCCGCCCACCGAGCCCCGGCACCGGGCGCGGCTGCGGATCTTCACGCCGGCCCAGGAACTCGCCTTCGCAGGCCACCCGACTGTCGGCACCGCGGTGCTGCTCGCCCTCGGCGACCGGCGGGCGGAGGTCGCCGACGCGGTAGCGTTCGGCCTCGAGGAGCAGGTCGGCGTGGTGCCCTGCGTGGTCGAGATCGGGGAGGGCAAGAACGGTGAGGGCTACGGCCGCGCCCGCTTCCGCCTGCCGCGCCTGCCGGAGAGCTGGGGCGATGAGCCGGACGCGACAGTTCTCGCCGGGGCCCTCGGCCTGTCGCCGTCCGAGATCGGCTTTGCCCGCCACCGGCCGAGCCGCTACAGCGCCGGCACGCCGTTCCACCTCGTGCCCGTCCAGGGCCTCGACGCCCTGGGGCGGGCCCGCACCAGCGCCGAGGCGATGGTGCAGGCCCTCGGGCCGGGCGCCAAGGTCTTCCTCTATACCGGCGAGACCGGGGAGGCGGGTCACAGCTTCCGGGCCCGGATGTTCGCCCCTGCTGCCGGCATCGCGGAGGACCCGGCGACCGGCGGCGCGGTCGCGGCCTTCGCAGGGGCGCTCATGCAGTTCGAGCCCCTGGGCAGCGGCACGCACGACCTCACGATCGCGCAAGGGTTCGAGATGGGCCGGCCGAGCGAGATCGCGCTCCAGCTCACGATCGAGGACGGGGCCCTGCGCGCCGCCGAGATCGGCGGCGGCGCCGTCCTGGTCTCCGAGGGCGTGCTGCACCTCTGATGAGCCTTACCCTCACCCCGGCCCGCCGGGTCGACGCCCGGATGGTCGCCCATGACTGGCCCTGGGCCCGCGACGAGCGGGCCGCCATCATGGCCCATTGGGAGAAGCGCCGCGCCGCCCGCCCGGCGATGTTCAACGGCACGGTTCTGATGCTGCGCCGCTGGGCCCTCGCCGACGGCGTGCTCGAGGCCGACCTGTTCGAGGCCGACTACGCCTCCCTCACCGCCCTGAAGGATTGGGGCTTCCCGGACGGGAGCGTCCTCAACGTCTTCGCGGCGGCGGTGCCGCGCACCCGGGACGGGACCTTCCTCCTCGGCGAGATGGGACCGCACACCGCCGCGGCCGGGCGGGTCTACTTCCCCTGCGGCACGCCGGACCCGACCGATATCGGCCCCGATGGACAGGTCGACCTCGCGGCGAGCGCGCTGCGCGAGTTGCGGGAGGAGACCGGCCTCGTCGCCCCGCAAGGGCCGGATCCCGGCTGGGTGATCGTGCGCGACGGCGGCCTGATGGCCCTTCTGCGCCCGGTGCAGCTCGCCGAGGACGAGGCGAGCGTGCGGGCCCGCATCGCCGCCCACCTCGCGGCGGAAGCGGAGCCGGAGCTGTCGGCCATCGTCGGGGTGCGCGACGCGGCGGATCTCGATCCCGCGCGGATGCCAGGCTTCGTCCGGCACTACCTCGCAAGCGTGCTCGCCGGGGCGGAGGACAGCCGGTCGGCGCGGTGACGCTCGTCCTGCAAGTACTCTGCCTGCGGGACCCGCGGGCGATCTCGCGGGTTCCCGCTCCGAAGCCCCGATACGGAGTGGCCATGGTCGCCAAGCTCGTCGAACTCGTCCGAGAGGCTGCGGCGCAGGCCCGGCTCGTCGCCCGGGGCTACCCGTCGGGTTGCAGCGCTGACGCGCTGCCCTGGGCCGTCATCAAGCGCTTCGACGACGACGTGCGCGGCCATGTCGAGCGCGACCCCCGGATCGAGGACGGACGCGACCAGGTGCTGATCGCCGCCGTGAACCTCGCCGAGGCCGCGCCCGACGACGAGGCGGACGCGCCCGAGCGGGAGCGGCTGGTCAAGGCGATCAACGACCTCGAATGGATCGTTCTCAGCCGCGGCATCGCCAACCGGGCCGCGGCGGTCTCGGGCTACGGCGAGGCCGGGGACCGGCTGCGGGAGGCGGCGACGCGAGCCTGATCCGCCCGGAGGGCACCGCCCCGCACCCTCCCCAATTCGGCACGACCGGCGCGGATCCGTTCAGAGCCGCCCGCCGCGGTGCACCACGAAGCGCTTGCGGCGCTCGGGGCCCGGCTCGTCGTTGGCCGCCGGTGGCGGCGCCGCGAGCGGGGCGGGGGCGGCAGCGTTCGCCTCGGGGGTGAGGATCCGCAGGGACACGGTGCGCAGGGCCACGATCGGGCGCAGGCCCAGCCAGGTCGGGATCACCGCCGGCGAGAGCGACCCGATCACCCGGGCCTGGGTCTTGCCCCGGTGGCGCAGGGGCAGGAGCAGCAATTCGAGGTCGATCGTCTCTCCGGCCTCCGTCACCCCGACGAGGCCCACCACCACGCCGGCGGTTTCCTGGATCACCACCTCGACGAGCCGCCACGGGTCGGCGGCCGGCGCCTCGCCCCACAGGCCCGCGAAGGAGAGGCCGCGCAGCTCGGCCCCGAACAAGGCGCAGAGCCGGGTGCCGGCGAGCCGCACGGTGGCGGCGTGCCGGGGCGCGTCGATCTCGAGGATCAGGCTGTCGGCCAGGACGTGGCGGATCTCTCCGGGCTCGATCTCGCCCCGCTCCGGCGCGGCGCGGGCGCCGCGCAGGCCGTTCCAGTAGGCGTGGAGCATGCGGCTGGTCGGGTGCTTCATGGCGTCTCGGTCTGGCACGGACTTTTTGATCGGGCGGTCCAGGGGCCGCCGGTCTCCGTCCCATTTCGGGACGACGACCGGCTCAGCTGATTCGGTTCAGCAGACCGTATGCCGAACGGCCGAGCCGCGAGAGCGTAAGGTTTGATTAAGGTTACCAAGTCATAAATGTTGCGTTTCTCCCACACCTGCGCGATTGTCGTAGGCGACAGCGAATTCGGGCTGGCAGAGGCGGAAAGTCCACCCTATGCCCGCCCGCATGCCAAGGGGTGAGGGCCGGTCCCGGCCCGCGTCGTCACGGTCCTGACGGCGTTCCGCGTTCGGCCAGAGCGGCCGGGCACGGAGGCACCCTCTTTCGGGGAGAGCGGCAACGCTCTCCCTTTTTTTGTGGCGCCGGGCGTGTTCTTTCGGGGGTGCGCCGGGCCCGCGGCGGCGTCTGCCCCTGCGGTCGGGTCTTGCGGTCGGGCCTTGGGCCCCGCAATGGTGCGGACATGGATGCCACCCCCGACCTCCCGCGACCGCCGCGCGTGCCGGTGTTCAACATGCCCGCCGTGGTCACCGCCTCGGTGGGGATCCTGGTGCTGATCCACGCCGTGCGGCAGGTGCTGCCCGACGTCTGGGACATCACCCTGCTCCTCGACCTCGCCCTGGTGCCGGCGCGCTGGACCCTCGCCCTCGACCCCGGGCGGGCCGCGGACGTGCTGAAGGCCGCCGCTGCCTCGGGGGGAAGCGCCCTCGAGGTCGAGGCGCGCAAGGCCTTCGCGGCCTATCTGGTGGCCGATCCGGGCGGGATGCCCTGGACCTTTGTCACCTACGCGCTCCTGCACGGCTCCTGGGCCCACGTGCTCCTCAACAGCGTCTGGCTCGCGGCCTTCGGGACGCCGGTGGCGCGGCGCTGCGGCGCCTGGCGCTACGGCCTGATCGCCATGGTCTCGACCGCTGCCGGCGGCTTCCTCCACGTCCTCATCGACCCGTTGAGCACGGTGCCGCTGATCGGCGCCTCGGCCGGCGTGTCGGGGCTGATGGCAGCGGCGGTGCGCTTCGCCTTCCAGCCGGTCGAGATGGCGGGTCCGGCGGCGGTGCCGTGGCAGCGCCCGGTGCCGACGCGGCTGCAGACCATTCCCGAGCTCCTGCGCAACCGCTCGGCGGTGGTGTTCCTCGCCATCTGGTTCGTCACCAACCTGCTGTTCGGCCTCGCCGCCCTGCCGCTCGGCCTGAGCGATTCCGCGGTCGCCTGGGACGCGCATCTCGGCGGTTTCGTCGTCGGGTTCCTGATGCTTCCCCTGGTCGACCGGCTCGGACGACGTTGATTCGGAGCAAGGATTCTTCGCTTCGACTTCCGGGGTGCTTGCGTCGTCCGGCGCGCGGTCACACACTCTCCCTCCGAACGAGCGTCCCGCCCGGACCGCTGAGGCCGGCGGGGCCCGAGCAGGGAGGTGTTGATGACCGTTGCGCGCATCCTGTCGCAGAAGGGCCGCACCGTGGTGACCGTTCAGCCCCACCGCACGCTGGCAGAGGCGGCGGCCCTCCTGACGGAGAAGGGCATCGGCGCCCTGGTGGTGAGCGATGCCGGCCAGACCGTTCTCGGCATGCTCTCGGAGCGCGACATCATCCGGGCGGTGGTCCGTGGCGGCGGCGCGGCGCTCGAGGCGCCCGTTTCCCGGCACATGACCGCCAAGGTGGTGTGCTGCACCCGCGCCACCGCCATCGACGAGGTGATGGAGCTGATGACCGACGGGCGCTTCCGCCACGTCCCGGTGGTCGAGGACGGCCGCCTGGTCGGCCTCGTGTCGATCGGCGACGTGGTCAAGCACCGCATCGAGTCGGTCGAGGCCGAGCACCGGGCTTTGCGCGAGTACATCGCCACGGCCTGACGGCGATTTCGGCGGCCGCCTCACACCGGTGCGACGGCCGCCGAGATCATCTCGTGGATCTCCGGCAGCAGGCGCCGTGTGGCCTGGCGGCCGAGCTCGATGCATTCCTCGGCGCGGTGGAACTCGAACAGTCCCATCTGGGCGAGCTTCGGGTTGATCATCACGTCGGGCGGGTCGCCCGCGAGCCGCGAGCGCGAGATCCGGTCCTGCGTGATGTTGAAGGCGTCGACCATCACGCTGGCGATGCCGCTCGGCGCCCCGGCCTCCGGCCGGGGTTTCGGCTTCTGGCGCCGGCCGCCGATCAGCGGCCAGCGCCGCGGCTCCTCCGGCATCGCGACGGCGGCCTCGGCGGCGGCCTCCATCACCGCGTCGGCCCCTTCGGCCCCGTGCGACTGGATCACCGTGCCCCGCACCCGCATGTCGCCGTTGAGGTTGACGCACAGAACCACGTCGGCGCCGAGCGCGCGCGCCGCCGTCACCGGAACCGGGTTGACCAGCGCCCCGTCCATCAGCCAGCGCCCGGCGATCTTCACCGGATCGAAGATGCCCGGCAGCGCGTAGGACGCCCGCACCGCCTCGACGAGGCCGCCGCGGGTGAGCCAGATCTCGTGGCCGGTGCCGAGCTCGGTCGCCACCGCCGCGAAGATCAGGGGCAGGTCCTCGATGCGGGCGCTGCCGAGGTCGCGCTCCAGGAGCCGCCGCAGGCGCTCGCCCGCGATGAGTCCCGAGCCGCTGATGTGGAAATCGAGCAGGCCCATCACCCGGCGCTTGGTCAGCGACAGGGCGAAGTCGCGCAATTCGCCGAGCTTGCCGGCGGCGTGGCAGGCGCCCACCGCGGCCCCGATCGAGCAGCCCGCCACCACGTCGATGGGGATGCCGGCTTCCTGCAGCACCTCGATCGCGCCGATATGCGACCAGCCGCGGGCGGCCCCGCCGCCGAGCGCCAGGCCGACCTTGGCCCGCCGGGGCGGCTGCGGCACGGGCACGCCCGCGGCACCGAGCACGCCGTCCGCTGAGCGCCGCACCGGCGCGCCGGAGAAGAGTGCGATGCCGTCCCACATCATGGCGCCTGACCTCTGCCGGGCCTGTCCCGCGCTCCAGTGTGGCCCGGATCCATCAAGCGTTCGTCAACGGCGGAGGTTTCATCACGATCCCCGGCGGTTTCCATCGCGTCACGTCGCGGGCACCCGCGGCAGCGGCAGCGCCGCCCCCTCCTTCAGCGTGTCCAGCACCACCGAGGAATGGACGTGGGCCACGCTCTCGTGCGGCAGCAGCACGTCGTTGACCAGGGCCGAGAGCGCCTTCAGGTCGGGCACGATCAGCTTCAGCAGGTAGTCGCTGTCGCCGGTCATCACGTGGGCCTCCAGCACGCAGTCGAGGCCGCGCACCAGCTCGGCGAAGCGGCGGGCATTGTCGCGGTTGTGGGTGGCGAGCGCGACCTTGGTGAACACCGTGACGCGCAGACCGAGCGGGTCGGGCGCCAGCTCCGCCCGGTAGCCCCGCACCACCCCGCGCTCCTCCAGGCGCAGGCGGCGGCGCGAGCACTGGCTTGCCGAAAGGTGCACCCGCTCGGCGAGCTCCTGGTTGCCGAGCCGGCCATCCTCCTGGAGAGCCGCGAGGATCTTCAGGTCGAACCGGTCGAGAGTGAGAGGATCGGTCATCGGGGGCTTCGTCCGTGCACGATCCGTGCGTGGAGCCCGGGCCGGCGCCCGGATTTCGCACGCCCCGCGCGGGCCGTCCATGCTGTGATGCGGAGCATCAGCACGGAGGACGACGATGGGCCCCTATCCGCACGACGCTCCCGCCGCCGAGCTCACCGCCGCCAACCCGATGGGCACCGACGGGTTCGAGTTCGTGGAATACGCCCATCCCGAGCCGCAGGCCCTGCACGACCTCTTCCGCGCCATGGGTTTCTCCGCGGTGGCGCGTCACCACACCAAGGCGATCACGGTCTACCGCCAGGGCGACGTGAACTATCTCGTCAACGAGGAGCCTGGCAGCCACGGCCACCGCTTCGTCGCCGCCCACGGCCCCTGCGCACCGTCGATGGCGTTCCGGGTGGTCGACGCGAAGGCCGCCTACGATCGGGCGGTCTCGCTCGGCGCCGAGCCGGCCGACCCGGCGGATGGAGGGAAGACCCTCGACGTGCCGGCGATCAAGGGCATCGGCGGCTCGCTGCTCTACTTCGTCGAGACCTACGGCGCGAAGGGCTCGCCCTACGACGCCGAGTTCGAGTGGCTGGGCGAGCGCGACCCGGCTCCGCAAGGCCTCGGGCTCTACTACCTCGACCACCTGACCCACAACGTGCATCGCGGCCGGATGGGCGTCTGGGCCGGGTTCTACGAGCGCATCTTCAACTTCCGGCAGATCCGCTACTTCGACATCGAGGGCAAGCAGACCGGCCTGTTCTCGAAGGCGCTGACCTCGCCGGACGGCAAGATCCGCATCCCGATCAACGAATCGGCCGACGCGAAGAGCCAGATCGAGGAATACCTCCACGCCTATAACGGCGAGGGCATCCAGCACATCGCCTGCGGCTGCCGCGACATCTACGCGACGATCGAGGCCTTGCGGGACGGCGGCGTCGCCTTCATGCCCTCGCCGCCTTCCATCTACTACCGCCGCGTCGATCGCCGCCTGCCCGGCCACGGCGAGCCGCTGGAGCGCATGGAGCGGAACGGCATCCTGATCGACGGCGAGGGCGTGGTCGAGGGCGGGATGACCAAGATCCTGCTGCAGCTGTTCTCGGCCAACGCGATCGGGCCGATCTTCTTCGAGTTCATCCAGCGCAAGGGCGACGACGGCTTCGGCGAGGGCAACTTCAAGGCCCTGTTCGAGTCGATCGAGGAGGACCAGATCCGCCGCGGCGTGCTCGCCGCCGATGCTGGCCGCGACGCGGCGGCCTGAGGGGGAACGGCCGCCTGCCGCCCGCGGCGGCAGGCGGCCCGGAAAGGGGACACGGGGCCGTGGGCGGGTTCGCTCCGGACGATGCGTCCCGTGGCGGCGACTTGACGCAGGGTCATCTATCGCCCCCGCGTCGACAACCCCGGCCTGGATTTCGACAACCCAGGGTACGCGATTCGGCGGACGCCGTGCTGCGGGTGGCCGGCGTGATGGCCCCCGGGTGAGGCTTCGCCGATCAGTCACCGGAGTGTGACCGGCGCCGAGCGCGATGCGAGCTGACCAAGCGTCACAATCGATCGTCCGAGAGGCGCGTCTTCCGGAAAGCACATCGACATTGCTTGAATCCTGTAAATCGTTCTCGTTACCGCGAGTTCGGTCATCGTGATCATGAAATAAGAAGATATTCTTATCTGCTTACCTAAAGTAAAAAACTCCAAAGGGAGCATTCGTGCTCAGGGCGGAGAATTTTCCTATGCGGCGTCCTTCCCATGCAACCTCCTGATTCCGCAGGAGCTTCAGAAACGACTTAACGTCTCGGTGATACTCGGGGAACGTTCCGGCTTCCCCTCGATCCGCGCCGAGGCAAACATGTTTTTCAAGAACAACGACACTCGTGCCAAGCTGAAGGCCGCACTCAGGTCACAGGCCGTCATCGAGTTCGATCTGTCCGGCACGATCGTCTGGGCGAACGAGACCTTCGTCGACATCGTCGGGTACGGCCTCGAGGAGATCGTGGGCCGGCACCACAGCATGCTGGTCGAGGACGCGGATCGGGGGCCCGGCTACGATGCGTTCTGGCAGTCCCTCCGGGACGGACAGTACCATGCGGCGGTGTTCAAGCGCATCGGCAAGGATCTGCGCGAGGTCTGGTTCCAGGCCTCCTACAATCCGCTGATCGGGCGCGACGGCAAGCCCTACGGGGTGATCAAGTTCGCCACCGACGTGACGCGGCAGGAGATCGGGCGCGCGGATGCCGAGGGCAAGCTGCGCGCCCTCGACCGGTCGCAGAGCATCATCGAGTTCCACCTCGACGGCACCATCATCACCGCCAACGCGAACTTCCTCGCGGGTACGGGCTACGCCCTCGACGAGGTCGTCGGCCGGCACCACAGCCTGTTCGTGCCCGCGGAAGAGCGGGAGAGCCCCGACTACCGGGCGTTCTGGGAGCGCTTGCGGGCCGGTGATTTCCAGGCCGCCGAGTACCGCCGCGTCGCCAAGGGCGGCCACGACATCTACCTCCAGGCCACCTACAACCCGGTCTTCGACGCCGCCGGCAAGCTCGTGAAGGTGGTCAAGTTCGCCGCCGACGTCACGGCCGCGGTGACGGAGCGGATGCGGCGCGCCGAGTTGCAGGGCGAGATCGATCGCGTCGCGTCCGCCGTGTCCGAGACCGCCCGGCAGGTTGAGACCGCGTCCAAGGCGGCGCGGGACGCCTCCGACAACACGCAGGCCGTCTCGGCCGGAGCCGAGGAACTGGCGGCATCGGTCGGCGAGATCGGCCAGCAGGTGGAGCGGGCCCTGCAGATGACCCGGAACGCCGTGGAGCAGGCCAACGCCACCTCGGACGTCGTCGGCGGCCTCGCCTCCGCCGCCCAGCGCATCGGCGACGTGGTGACGCTGATCTCGGGCATCGCGAGCCAGACGAACCTCCTGGCCCTCAACGCCACGATCGAGGCGGCGCGGGCCGGACAGGCCGGCCGCGGCTTCGCGGTCGTCGCCACGGAGGTCAAGGCGCTGGCCGACCAGAGCGCCCGGGCCACCGGCGAGATACGGGCCCAGATCGGGCAGATGCAGAATGCCGCTCGGGAGGCGGCGACGGCGATCACCGGC
The DNA here is from genome assembly GCF_022179185.1 of Methylobacterium frigidaeris. Lineage (GTDB taxonomy): Bacteria > Pseudomonadota > Alphaproteobacteria > Rhizobiales > Beijerinckiaceae > Methylobacterium > Methylobacterium frigidaeris. Next base: position 104,845 of record NZ_BPQJ01000008.1, read on the forward strand.
ATCGCCGGCACGGTCCGGCACGTGGACGAGATTTCCGGCGCCATCTCCGCGGCGGTCGAGGAGCAATCGGCCGTGGCGCAGGAGATCTCGTCGGCCATGCAGGCCATGTCCGGCGCGGTGACGGAGATCGGGCAGGCCATGACGCAGATCGCCCGCACGACGCAGGCGCTCGACGCGACGACCCGTCAGGTCCGCGAGGCCGCCTGCTGGCTGGTCGCGTGACCGGAGGCGTGTGAGCGGACCGCCTCCGAGCACAATGGGGGCCGGCCCAGCGACACGACGGCCGCGGGTCTCGGCCCTGTCGCGCGCGAGGTTTCCCGCTTATGGATGTCCCGCTTATTGACGGATTCGGCGCGTGCCCCCGGCCCGCGTCCCGATTTCCCCACGCGGATCGACATGCTGAAGGCCTTTCTCGCCTATTACCGGCCGTACCGGGCCCTGTTCCTCCTCGATTTCGGCTGCGCCATCCTGTCGGGCCTGCTCGAGCTCGGCTTCCCGATGGCGGTGAAGGCCTTCGTCGACGTGCTGCTGCCGAGCCAGGACTGGAGCCTGATCCTGCTCGCGGCAGGGGGGCTGGCGCTGCTCTACGTCGCCAATGCGGGGCTGATGGTGGTGGTGACCTATTGGGGTCACGTGCTCGGCATCAACATCGAGACCACGATGCGCGCCCGCGCCTTCGACCACCTGCAGACGCTGTCGTTCCGCTTCTTCGACAACCAGAAGACGGGCCACCTCGTCGCCCGGGTGACGAAGGACCTGGAGGAGATCGGCGAGGTCGCCCATCACGGGCCCGAGGACCTGTTCATCGCCGTGATGACCCTCTTCGGCGCCTTCGGGCTGATGCTCCTCGTCCACCCGCCGCTGGCGCTGATGACCGCCGCGATCCTGCCGGTCATCGCCTTCGTCACCGTGCGCTACGGCGGCCGCATGACCCAGAACTGGCAGGCGCAGTACGGCCGGGTCGGCGCCTTCAACGCCCGCATCGAGGAGAATGTCGGCGGCATCCGGGTGGTGAAGGCCTTCGCCAACGAGGCCCACGAGCGGCGCCTGTTCGCCGCCGACAACGAGCGCTACCGCGCCACCAAGCTCGAAGCCTACAAGATCATGGCGGCGAGCCTGTCGCTCAACTATCTCGGCATGCGCCTCGTCCAGATCGTGGTGCTGCTCGGCGGCGCCGCCTTCGTGGTGCGGGGCGACCTCAGCCCCGGCGGCTTCGTCGGTTTCCTGCTCCTCGTCGGGGTTTTCTACCGGCCGCTGGAGAAGATCAGCGCGGTGGTCGAGACCTACCCCAAGGGCATCGCGGGCTTCCGCCGCTACATGGCGCTGCTGGCCACCGCCCCCGACATCGTCGACCGGCCGGGCGCGATTCCCGCGCCGCCGCTGCGCGGCGAGATCCGGTTCGAGGGCGTGCGTTTCGGCTACGGCGACGGCCGGCCGGTGCTCGACGGGGTCGACCTCGCGGTCGGGGCGGGCGAGACCGTGGCCTTCGTCGGGCCGTCCGGCGCCGGCAAGACCACCCTGTGCTCGCTGGTGCCGCGCTTCTACGAGGTCGAGGCCGGGCGCATCCGCATCGACGGGCACGACATCCGCGACCTGACCCTGGCATCCCTGCGAAGCCAGATCGGCATCGTGCAGCAGGACGTGTTCCTGTTCGCCGGCACGATCCGCGAGAACATCGCCTATGGCCGCCTCGACGCGAGCGAGGCGGAGATCCGGGAGGCGGCGCACCGGGCCCGGCTCGACGCCCTGATCGCGATGCTGCCCGACGGCCTCGACACGGTGGTGGGCGAGCGCGGCGTCAAGCTCTCAGGCGGGCAGAAGCAGCGGCTGGCGATCGCCCGGGTCTTCCTGAAGAACCCGCCGATCCTGATCCTCGACGAGGCGACCTCGGCGCTCGACACCGAGACCGAGCGCGAGATCCAGCAGGCCCTGTCCGAACTCACGGAGGGCCGCACGACCCTCGTCATCGCCCACCGCCTCGCCACCATCCGGCACGCCGACCGCATCGCCGTGGTGTCGAACGGGCGAATCCTGGAGCAGGGCTCGCACGAGGCCCTGGTGGCGGCGAACGGCGCCTACCGGCGCCTGCACGCGGCGCAGGGCGGTGTCGTCGCCGCGGAGTAGCTTCTTCAGTGCGCGGCGGTGTGGAGCGCCCAGACGTCTTCCTCGACGTCGAGCAGCGTCTCGTGCACCTGGCGCGCCAGAGCGAGCGCCGCCTCGTCGGTCAGGCCCGAGCCGCTGAAGCGGGCGATGACCGCCAGCGACTCGACCGACAGCGACTGCCGGAAGCGTGCGAAGCCGCCAGGGCACTCAGCCTCGTAGGACAAGGCGAGGTCGCGCAGGACGTGCGCGAGCAGCTCCGCGGCGCGGGGAGGGGTGGGGGGACGGCCCTTGGCGGCCGTCGTCGCGTCGTATGTCAGGATCATACGCGCACAGGTAGTACTTGATCTATGTTAGAAACATTCAGACTCACAGCCTAGGCCTAACGGCGTAGGGCGTGCGTCCGAAGATGTCGCGCCCCTCGCGTAGCGGAGACAGGCTGCTCCCAAGCAGGTCACGTCGGATTCCGACCGCTGCCAGTCACTATGATGCAAGGCTGTGCACAATAATACATGCGATGCGAGGTCCCGGTGGACCGCGGACTTCTCGGCTCTTCGTTGGTGAGAGTCAAGTCGTCGCACCGTCGACCGGTGTCGACAGGAGGTCCGGCGAGGCGACGGTCGCATGAACGGTCGAACTGCCGGCCCGGTGCCGCGTCCTGCGTCAGGGGGCGAGGGCCGACGATCGTCTGGCTTGACGCCTGTCGAGCCGATGATGTCGGAGATTATTTTCCTGTATCTCCCAGGACTTGCGGTATTGGCCGTGCGGATCGGCGGAGCGACCGGCGCGGCGGCTCTTGCTCCGGCCCATCTCGCCCCGGCTCCTCGAGGCCTCATGGCCCGTCGCCCCGAGACGCTCTCCGAGCGGGTGATCGTGATCACCGGCGCCAGCAGCGACATCGGGCTCGTCACCGCCCGCACCGAGGAGGTCCTGTGCGACCTCGTGGCGGAGATCCGCGGGCGGGGCGGCGAGGCGGCCATGGCCCTGCGAAGCGGTGAGCCGGGGGTGGTGAATGGTCAGGCGGCCCGGGAATCCCCCGCCGCTCCCTCCAGGACCGTGACCCGCGTGTCGAAGGCGTGGATCCAGCCGAAATCCTCGGGGAAGCGTGCCATCCGGGCGTCGCGTTGCGCCAGGCCGGAGGGGCCGACCGCGTCAGGCAGGTGCAGGAGGCGGTTCGTTGCCCAGGCGCTGCGCTGGATCGTGCGGGTGCGCGTCTGCCGCAAGGCCTGGTAGCGCCGCATCATCCCGTCGAGATCGCGCGCGCCGCCGGCCGCCAGCAGTTCGGCCAGGGTCACGGCGTCCTCGATCGTGGTGTTGGCGCCCTGGCCATGATGGGGCAGCATGGCATGGGCGCTGTCGCCCATCAGCACCGCTCGGCCGCGGTGCCAGCGCCGCAGCGGATCGGTGACGAACAGGCCCCAGCGCTGGGTCTGGGGCAGGGCGTCCAGCATCTCGATCACCGCCGGATGCCAGCCGGAAAAGCCCGCGCGGTGCTCGCCCGGTGCGATCCCGGCGAGCCAGCGCTCGGAGGTCCAGCGCTCCGGCCCCTCGACGACGGCGAAGAAGTTCACGGAATCCGCCTGGCGGCCGATCGCGTAGTGCAGCAGGTGCGCGTCCGGCCCCATCCAGAACTGGATCGCCTCAGGGTCGGGCAGCGAGGGCAGCAGGCCCATCGGCACCACGCCCCGGAAGGCGCTGGTCCCGGAATAGCGCACCGTCTCGCCGCCGGTGATCCAGCGCCGCACCTCGGAGCGCACGCCGTCGCCGCCGATCACGAGGTCGGCCTCCACCTCGGCGCCGTTCGCGAAGGTGAGCGCCATCGCGTCGCCGCGCTGATCGAGGGCGGTGAGGCGATGGCCGAGATGCAGGTCCTCGCCGGCGAGCGCCCCGCTCAGGACCTTCTGCAGGTCGGCCCGGTGCACGCCGTAATACGGCGCCCCGAACCTGGCCCGGTAGGCGCCGCCTTTCCGGACCGGGTGGGCGGCGATGCGGGCGCCGCTGCGCCCGTCGCGGTAGATCAGCTCGGTCGGCTCGGTCGAGACGGCGGCGAGCGCCGGCCCGAGGCCGAGGCGGTCGAGCTCCCGCGTCGCGTTGGCCGACAGCGCCACGGCGGCGCCGATCTCGGCGAGCTCCGCCGCCTGCTCGTAGATGGTAGCTCGGAGGCCGTGGGCGCGCAGGGCGAGGCCGAGGGTCAGGCCGCCGATGCCGCCGCCGATCACGGCGACGCGCAGGGGCTTGGCGGAAGCGGAGGATGTCGGCGTCATGTCGGATCTCCCTGGGACGGCTCACGGACGCGAGGAGCCCGCGCGGGGCGATGGCGCCTCGCGCAGGGCAAGGGAGCCTCACGGGCTCTGGAGCACCGGGGCGAGGCGGGCTGCCGGGGTGCCGAGCCGTCCCTTGAGCAGGATGCTGCCAGCCGCAATCAGCGCCGGTACCGCGACGATGCCGAAGGTCGCCGGCAGGCCGAGGCCGAGGCCGATCAGCGAGGCGCCGATCATCGAGCCGACCACCGAGCCGACCCGGCCGACGGCGTTGGCCCAGGCGACGCCGGTCGCGCGGTTCGCGGTCGGGTAGTAGCTCGCCGAGAGGGCGTTGATGCCGATCTGCGAGCCGGCGACGCAGAAACCCGCGCCGAACACCGCCACCACCAGCAGCGGCACCGAGCTGGTCGCGCTGCCGATCAGGGCCACGAAGCCGGCGGCCGCGAGGTAGGACAGGCCCAGCACCGCGTGCGGGTTCATCCGGTCCATCAGCGTGCCCAGCACCAGCCCGCCGACGGTGCCGCCGGTGGCGAGCATCACCGTGACGAGGGAGGCCTCCTTGAGGGTGAGGCCGGCGCTGCTGATGATGGTTGGGAGCCAGCTCGACAGCAGGTAGAAGATCAGCAGGCTCATGAAGAAGGTGAGCCACAGGCACAGCGTGCCGGCGACGAGGCCGGGCTGGAAGAGCTGGCCGATCGGCGAGCCCTTGGGCTTGGCGATGCCGGTGAAGACCGCGCCGGAGAAATTTTCCGCCGGGGCGATGCGGGCGAGGAGCCGCGCGACCGTCTCGGCCGGGGCCTGCTTGAGCACGAGGAAGCGCGCCGATTCCGGCAGGCCGAGCATCAGCACCGGCACCAGCGCGAGGGGCAGCACGCCGCCGATGACCAGCACCGAGGGCCAGCCGAAATCGGCGATCAGGTGCGCCGCCGCGAAGCCGCCGAGCGCCGAGCCGACGGTGAAGCCGCAGAACATCGCCATGGTGAGGAACGAGCGGCGATGCTCGGGACAGTATTCCGAGGTCAGCGTGATGGCGTTCGGCATCGCGCCGCCCAAGCCCAGCCCGGTGACGAAGCGCAGGATCGTCAGCATCTCGATCGAGGTCGACCAGGCCGAGGCGAGGCTGGCGAGGCCGAAGAACGCCGTGGTGACGATCAGCATCGCCTTGCGGCCGACCCGGTCGGCGAGCGGGCCGAACAGGAAGGCGCCGATCATCAGGCCGAACAGCCCGGCGCCGAACAGCGGCGCGAGCTGCGCCTGGCTCACCCCCCACTGGGCGCGGAGCGCCGGGGCGATGTAGCCGATGGCGGCGGTGTCGAACCCGTCGATGGCGACGACGAGGAAGCACAGGAGCACGATCCGCATCTGGAAGCGGGAGACCCCGTGGCGGTTGATGACGTCCTGGACGTCGATGCTGCGTGGATTGGGCATGGGCTGGTTTCCTCCTGATATTTTTTGGTATCGCGCATGATTGCGCTGTGATCTGTCGACACGATCGACAGGCTTTCTGCTCTCCTGGTCATTCCGGGGCCGCGCAATGGAGCCCGGAACCCGGAACCAGAGGGCATTCAGGACTGAGGGCCCGCGTTCCGCTTCGTTCGGTACTCTCTGAGCGTCTGGATCCCGGGTTCCGCTGCGCGGCCCCGGGATGACCAGGAGGGGTGTCACGATGAGAGCCGTTTCGGCTGCACCGGTGATCCGAGGTGCTTCAGCCGATCGCCGAGGGGTGGCGCGCGAGCGGAGTCACGCGCATCGTCATGAACGGGAAGAGCGGCAGGCCGGACAGGATGTCGTGCAGCTCGTCGTGGCTCTCGACGTCGAAGACGCTGACGTTGGCGTAGCGTCCGGCCACCCGCCACAGGTGGCGCCACTTGCCCTGGCGCTGGAGATCCTGGGCTCTGGCCTTCTCGTCGGCCTTCAGCTTGGCGACGTGTTCGGGATCGAGGCCGTGCGGGATCGCGACGTCCATCTCGACGCAGTACAGCATGGGATCAGCTCCGGGCGTAGTGGCGCAGCTTGTCGGGATCGAGGGTCACGCCGAGGCCGGGGCCCTCGGGCAGGTGCACCGCGAAGTCGTGGAAGGCCAGCGGCTCGGTGACGAGGTCGCCGGTGAGGATCTGCGGCCCGAAATGCTCGCAGCCCCAGGCGAGGTCGCGCAGGCCCGCGAAGGCGTGCAGATGCGCCGCGGCGCCGACCGAGCTTTCCAACAGGCAGCCGCCGTAGAGACCGATGCCGGCGGCCTCCGCCACCGCCGCGACCTTGCGCAGACCCACGAGGCCGCCATGCTTGACGAGCTTGAGCGAGACGGCGTCGGCCGCAGCCGCCTCGGCGACCGCCAGCATGTCGTGCGAGGTGAACACGCACTCGTCGGCGAGCAGCGGCGGCACCCTGTCCCGCGCCCGCAGGCGGCCCATTCCGGCGACGTTCCAGGCCGGCAGCGGCTGCTCGACGAGGGCGATGCCGAGATCGGCGAGACACGGCAGGCAGCGCCGGGCGGTGGTCTCGTCCCAGGCCTGGTTGGCGTCGACGATCAGGGTGGCGCGCTCGGTGAGCGCCTTCGCGAGGCGGGCCAGCCGCGCGAGATCGGCCTCCGGCGATTGCGCGCCGATCTTGATCTTGAAGGTGCGGTGCAGCCTCGCCGCGAGCTTGGCTTCGGCTTCGGCGATCTCCTGGTCGGGGTCGCCGGAGGCCAGCGTCCACAGCACCGGGAAGCTCGTGCGCACCGCGCCGCCCAGGAGCGCGGCCACCGGAAGGTCGAGACTCTTGCCGACTGCGTCGAACAGGGCGGTCTCGAGCGCCGCCTTGGCGGCGTTGTTGCGCTTGGCCGCGGCGTCCAGGCGCTCGCCGGCCGTCACGAAGCGGTCGGCCGGCTGCCCGGTCATGGCCGGGGCGAGGTAGGTGTCGATGGTGGCCTTGATGCCCTCGACGCTCTCCTCGCTCCAGCGCGGCCCGCCGAGGGTCGCGGCCTCGCCGATGCCCTCGACGCCGTTGGCGAGGCGGAGCTGGACGATGACGTAGCTCTGCGCGGTGACGGAGGTCTGGGAGAGCTTGTGCTTTCGCACCGTCGGCACGTCCACGATCGTGGTGCGGATCTCCGTGACCGTGAGGTCTCGGGCGGGCGCGTGGCGCACGGCATCGTGGAGCTGGGTCTTCGCGAGCATGGGGGTCTCGGGAGTGTGATGGGGCGGCGTGAGCCGGAGAATGGACGTCGAGGCCGGGCCACCGGATCGTGCCGCGGCGCGGTCCCGACCCTCCCCCCTCTGCGGGGGAGGGGGCCCCATGGAGTGGGGCGGGAGAGGGGAGCGCGACGGCGCAAGGATGGGGCGCCCGTCATCACGGCCGCGACCTGTCCGGGAGCGGCGTCCCTCCGCCTAGCTCGCCACCTTCCCCGCAGAGGGGGGAGGGTTCGCGCGCGATCCGTTGCGCTCGGTGTGCTTCAGGCCGCTTCCGCGTGCGGCCGCACCACCACCGGATCCGGGCCGTGGGCCACCTCCGGGTTGAGCGCGAAGTCGAAGCGGATCGCCGAGTACGGCTCGTTCAAGCCCGCCGCCGCGAGCGCCGCCGGGTCGGTGACGCGCGAAACCTCGGCGATCAGCCCGTCGCGGGTGGCGAAGGCGAAGTCGTCGTGGAGGTAGGGATCGTCCGAGAGGTTGATCTGCGTCGTCAGCTGCCGGTGGCCGGGGCCGGAGACGAAGAAGTGGATATGGGCCGGGCGCTGGCCGTGGCGGCCGAGCTGGTCGAGGAGCTTCTGGGTCTGGCCCTGCGGCGGGCAGCCGTAGCCCTTCGGCAGGATGCTGCGGAAGCGATAGCGGCCCTCCTCATCGGTTTCGATGCGCCGGCGCAGGTTCCAGGTGCTCTGGCTCTTGTCGAACACCGAGTAGTTGCCGAGCGTGTTGGCGTGCCAGACGTCGACGATGGCGTTCGCCACCGGCGCGCCGCCCCGGCCCGTCACCTGACCCTCGACGATTAGCACCTCGCCGTCCTCCGGGTCGTCGTCGAGGCGCGCCTCGCCCTTCGCCAGCGGCGCCCCGGCGACGTAGAGCGGGCCCTCGATGGTGCGCGGCGTGCCGCCCTCGATTCCGGCCGCCCGCTCCTTGGCGTCGATGCACAGGTCGATGAAGTGCTCGATGCCGAGGCCCGGCATCAGCAGGCCGAACTCGTTGGCCTGGCCGGTCTCGGTCAGGTAGCTCATCGCGGTCCAGAACTCGCTCGGCGTGACGTCGAGCTCCTCGACGATCCGGCAGGCATCCTCGACGACGCGGCGCACGATCTGCTTGATGCGCGGGTTGCCGGTCTCGGTCGAGAGACCCGCGACCTTGTCGAACAGGGCTTGAGCCTCGGCGGAATCGGCGATCGTGGAATGTGTGATCTTGGAATGTGTGATCGTGGACATGGGCGTTTCCTCTCTTGCTTGGTTGGGATGGGTTCAGCCGAGGTCGCCGCCGGCCACCGGCAGGGTGACCCCGGTGACGTAGGAGGCCTCGTCGGAGGCGAGAAACAGGATCGCGGCGGCCTGCTCGGCGGCGGTGCCGTAGCGGTGCATCAGGCTCGACGCCGTGGTCTGGGCCACCACCTCGGCGATCCAGGTCCGCTCCTGGTCGCTCGGCGGAGTCGGGTTGCGGGCGATGCGCCGGGGCGGCGCCTCGGTGCCGCCGGGCGCCACCGCGTTCACCCGGATGCCGTGCTCGGCATATTCGAAAGCCAAGCAGGCGGTGAGCGCGTTCACCCCGCCCTTGGCGGCGGCGTAGGGAACGCGGTTGACGCCGCGCGTCGCCACCGACGAGACGTTGACGATGCTGCCGCTCCCCTGCGCCAGCAGGTGCGGCAGCGCCGCCCGGCAGCACCACAGGGTCGGGAAGAGCGATCGCCGGATCTCGGCCTCGACCTCGTGCGGGGCGTAATGGGCGAACGGCTTGAACCAGATCGAGCCGCCGACATTGTTGACCAGCACGTCGAGCCGGCCGAACCGCGCGACCGCCGCCGCCATGACGCCCTCGCTGCCTTCGAACGTCTCGACGTCGGCAAGCTGCACCGCCGTCGTCGCGCCGAGGTCGCGGCAGGCGGCTGCCGTCTCCTCGACGATCTCCGAGCGGTCGGTGAGGAGGAGGGCGGCGCCCTCCCGGGCGAGGCGCAGGGCGACCTCGCGGCCGATGCCCTGCGCGGCGCCGGTCACCACCGCGACCTTGGCCGAGAAGCGCCCGGGCGAGACGAAGCCGCTCATGCCACGCCTCCGGCGCCGCTCGCCGCGAACTTTTCGAAGTGGAAGCTCGCCGGGCTCAAAGCTCGCTCGGCGAAGGTCCGGCGGACCGCGTCGACCATCGCGGGCGGGCCGCAGAGATAGGTGTCGACGTCGCCGCCATGCAGGTGCGCGTCGGCCAGATGCTCGGTGACGTAGCCCCGCTTCGGATGCCGGCTCTCCGAGGAGGCCACGCAGGTCTCGAAGCTGAAGCCCGGGATCTTCGCCGCGGCGTCTTCGAGCGCGTCGGTCTCGACGAGGTCGGCATCGTGCGTCACGCCGTAGACGAGATGGATCGGCTGATCGGATCCGGTCTCCGCGAGCTTGCCCAGCATCGACAGGAACGGCGCCAGGCCGGTGCCGCCGGCGAGCATCAGCACCGGGCGGCGGATCTCGCGCAGGTAGAAGCTGCCGGAAGGACCCGTCAGGTCGAGGTCGTCGCCCTCCCGCGCGCCCTCCGAGAGGAAGGTGCTCATCAGCCCGCCCGGGATGTTGCGGATCAGGAACTCGGCGCGGGCGCTGCCCGGGGCCGAGCTGAACGAGTAGGAGCGTGCCTGCGCGCTCCCCGGCACCGCGATGTTGACGTACTGCCCCGGCAGGAAGCCGACCGGCTCCTCGGTCTCGACGCTGAGCCCGAAGGTGGTGTCGGACAGCCGACGGACCGAAGCGACCCTGCCCTTGAGGGCGGCCGCCCTGGTCTTGCAGACCTCCGAGGAGGCGGCCACCGCCAGCACCAGGTCGGTCTCGGGCCGCATCTGGCAGGCGAGGCCGTAGCCTTGCGCCGCCTCCTCGTCGGAGAGCGCGTCCTCGATGTAGTGGCCCGGGTCGAACCGGCCGGATTCGCAGTGGACCCGGCAGGTGCCGCAGGCGCCGTCCCGGCAGTCGAGCGGGATGTTGATGCCGAGGCGGTAGGAGGCGTCCGCCACCGTCTCGCCCGGCCGGCAGGCGATGAACCGGGTGACTCCGTCCTCGAAATTGAGCGCGACGTTGTTCAGACCGATGCTCACGGCGCTCTCCCTAGATGTGATAAACGTCGATGACGTGGTGGATGTAGTCGTTCTTGAGGATGACCTTCTTGTTCTTGATCAGGGGGGTCTCCCGGCTGGTATCGAGCGTATAGAACGACGTGCCGAAATGCGTATCCACCGTCTTGTAGCGGTAGTTGAAGGTGAGCCAGTTGAAGCGCAGCTTGCAGGTGGCGTCATCCTGCTCCAGGATCTCGACGTTGGAGATGTTGTGCGAGGTGCGCGGCTCCGGCAGGCTGGTGGCGCTGGAGCGCTCGGTGCGGATGCGGAAGACCCGATCCTCCAGGCCGCTGCGGCTGTCGTAGTAGATCAGCGAGACGTCGGCTTGAGGATCGGTGACGAGCTGGTCGTCGTCGTCCCAGGACGGCATCCAGAACTCGACGTCGGGGGCGTAGAGCGCCAGCCAGGCGTCGAAGTCGCGGTCGTCGAGGAAGCGGGCCTCGCGGTAGAGGAATTGCTGCACCTGCTCCAGGGTCAGGGGCATCGGAGGGCTCCTTGAGGGCGTGCGGGGGCGCTCGGCGCCCCGGTCGGGGGCGGCGCCGTCGACATGGATTGGAAGGGTTGGTTCGCGGATGAGCCGCCTTCCCCTCCCCACAAGGGAGAGGGCGTTGCGCTACGGCAGGTGCCGCCGCATCGTGTCCATCCAGTAGCGGTGCTGGATCGCGAACAGGCCCTCGTCCTCGGTCTTGGCGCCACTCAGGAGCGGCTTCAGCCCGATCGCCCGCGCGCCCTCGTCCGCGCCCTCGATCCAGTGCTTGGCGCCGCGGCAGAGGTCGTTCCACTGCGCCGCGCGGCCGCGATAGCCGATCTGGCAGGCGCGGAACTCTTCCAGGTCGTCCGGGGTCGCCATGCCGCTGGCGTTGAAGAAGTCCTCGTACTGGCGGATGCGCCGGGCCCGCGCTTCCGCGCCCTCGCCCTTCGGCGCGATGCAGTAGATCGTCACCTCGGTCTTATCGACCGCGATCGGCCGGTAGGTGCGGATCTGCGACGAGAACTGGTCCATCAGGTAGACGTTCGGATAGAGGCAGAGATTGCGCGAGCGGTTGATCATCCAATCCGCCATCGCCTGCCCGTGCCGCTCCGCCAGCTCCCCGCGCCGGTCCCAGTTCGGGCGGTCCTCCGGGTTCGACCAGGTGGTCCAGAGCAGGAGGTGGCCGTGCTCGAACGAGTAGAACCCGCCGCCCTGCTTGGCCCAGCCGCCCGCATCCATGGCACGGGTCTTGTCGACGACGTGCGATTCCTTGCGCCGGCTGGTGGTGGCGGCGTAGTTCCAGTGCGTCGCGCTGACGTGGTAGCCGTCGGCGCCGTTCTCGGTCTGGAGCTTCCAGTTGCCGTCGAAGACGTAGGTCGAGGAGCCGCGCAGCACCTCGAGCCCGTCCGGCGACTGGTCGACGATCATGTCGATGATCCGCGTCGCCTCGCCGAGATGCTCGGTCAGCGGCTTCACGTCGGGGTTGAGGCTGCCGAACAGGAAGCCGCGGTAATTCTCGAACCGGGCGACCTTGGTCAGGTCGTGCGAGCCGTCGCGGTTGAAGCTCTCGGGATAGCCGGCGCCGTCCGGATCCTTGACCTTGAGGAGCTTGCCCCCGTTGCTGAAGGTCCAGCCGTGGAACGGGCAGGTGAAGGTCGCCTTGTTGCCGCGCTTGTGCCGGCACACCATCGCGCCGCGGTGGCTGCACGCATTGACGAAGGCCTGCAACTCGCCCTTGCGGTTGCGGGTGATGACCACCGGCTGGCGGCCCATGAAGGTGGTGAAGTAGTCGTTCGGGTTCGGGATCTGGCTCTCGTGGGCCATGTAGATCCAGTTGCCCTCGAAGATGTGCTGCATCTCCAATTCGAAGATGTCGGGGTCGGTGAAGATGTCCCGCCGGCAGCGATAGATTCCGGTCTCCGGGTTCTCCTCGACTGCGCCCTCGACCATCTGATGCAGATCGTCCAGCATGATGCTCTCCCTGTCGCGCCGGCTGTTCTTGTGACGAGGGAGGTCGTTGCCGATCCACGGGGTGCGTGGCCGGCTCTGAACTGTCTCTCGTCTTCACGCAGGGTGGCAGGGTGCTCGCCATGGACTGTCTCGTCCCGAGCCCCGCTCGCTCCCTGAGCGTTTCCTCTTTCTCCAGTTCTAAGGAACGGGCATACCGAGGTCCAAGACCGATTGGGAACAAAACCATTCCTGGGAGGAATGATTGGAGCTGCGCCACCTGCGCTACTTCGTGGCCGTCGCGCGCGAGCAGAGCTTCACCCGCGCGGCGGAGGCGATGCACGTCGCCCAGCCGGCCCTGAGCAAGCAGGTGCAGCAATTCGAGGAGGAGTTCGGCCTGGCGCTGATCGAGCGCGGCTCGCGGCCGGTGCGGCTGACCGAGCCGGGCCGGGTGATCTACGAGCAGGCGCTGCAGATCCTGGAGCGGGTCGACGACCTGCGCGAGACCGGCCGGCGCCTGCGCGTCGCCGAGCGCAACAGCTTCCGCATCGGATTCGTCGCCTCGACGCTCTACGGACGCCTGCCGGAGATCCTGCGCGGCTACCGGATGAAGCGCCCGGACGTCGACATGACGCTGCTCGAACTCCTGACCCTCGAGCAGATCGCGGCGCTGAAGGAGGGCCGGATCGATGTCGGCTTCGGCCGGGTCGAGATCGAGGACCCGGCGATCGCCCGGGTGCTCCTGCGCAACGAGAGGCTGATCGTCGCCGTGCCGATGGCCTGGGACGCCGAACGCCCGCCGGGCCCCCTGAAGCTGCGCGATCTCGCCGACACGGCGCTGATCCTCTACCCGAAGAGCGCCCGGCCCAACAACGCCGACCGGATCCTGGCGCTCTTTCGCGAGCACGGCGTGCGCCCAGCCGTGATCCACGAGGTGCGCGAGCTCCAGACCGCGCTCGGCCTCGTCGCGGCGGAGGCGGGGGTGTGCGTGGTGCCGGCCTCGATCGAGCGCTTGCGCCGCGACGGCGTCGCCTACCGGCCGCTCGACGAGGAGCGGGCGCTGATCCCGGTGATCATGAGCTACCGCAAGAACGATCCCTCTCCGGAGATCGGGTTGATCTTGCAGTGCGTGAAGGAGGATTACGAGCGGGAGGGGTTGCGGTTCGGGGTGTGAAGGTCAGCGGCGGCTTTTGCTGGCATCCGGTTGCTCAGTGTCAATCGCGGTCGTGTGCATTCTCCCTCTCCCCGCGGGCGGGGAGAGGAGAAAAGCGCCTCTCCGCAAGTCGCGCAGGTGGCACAGCCCGGCGATTTCAGGCTCTCACGCCATCACCAACCCACCATCCACGGTCAGCACCTGTCCGGTGACGAACCGGCTCTCCTCCCCGGCGAGGAAGAGCACCGGGCCGGCCACATCCTCTGGCGTCGCGAGGCGGCGCAGGGGGGTCTGGGCGATCAGCGCCTCGCGCACCTCCTCGGGCGTGTCCCGGCTCGCATCCGTCGGATAGACCAGCCCCGGCGCCACGCAATTGACCCGCACCCCGATCGGTCCCAACTCCGCCGCAAGGTTGCGGCTGAAGCCGATCAGCGCCGCCTTGGCGGTGGTGTAATCGTGGTAGGGGATGCTCGGGCGCGCGACGAGGTCGCTCGCCAGGTTGACGATGGCGGCTCCGCTGCGCCGGGTCATGAGCGGCAGCAGCGCCTGAACCACGGTGTAGGTCGCCCGCACCGCGCCGTCGAACTGGCGCTGGTAGGCCTCCCACGGCACATCGCGAAAGCGGACGCGGTGGTCCGGGTCGAAGCGGTAGGGCGCGAAGGCGTTGTTGACGATCGCGTCGAGGCGGCCGACCTCCTCGGTGATCTGCGCGGCGAGCCCCGCCACCGCCGCCGGGTCGGTCACGTCGGCCGCGACCGTGAGCGCCTGCCCGCCGAGCGCGCGGCACCGTTCCGCCACCGCCTCGGCGGCGGCCGCGTTCTCGCGGTAATTGACGACGACGAGGCCGCCTTCCGTGGCGAAAGCCGTGGCGATCGCCGCGCCGATGCCGCGACTGCCGCCGGTGACCAGGATCGCGCGGTCGCGGAACCTCACGGCGTGGCCTCCTTCACCGGGATCAGATCGCTCTTCACCACCTGGCCCATGTCGAGGGCGCGGGTGACGAGGCCGAGGCTGCGAAATTGGTCGGCGCCCTGCTGCAGGACCGGAGGATCGAAATGGCCCAGGCCCTCGCGCTCGGTGGTGGGCGACACGCTCGAGAGGTTGCGCAGGCGGATCACCTCGCGGTTGATCGCCTCGTCGCGCCCGTTGATCGCCCGCGTGACGGCAAGCCGCGCCGCCTCGTCGGGCTTGGCGATCATCCAGGCGGCGGAGTCGCGGTAGGCGGCGAGGAAGCGCTTCAAGATCGGCTTCCTGCTCTCGTAGTCCTTGCGCGTCACCACGAAGATGTCGCTCGGGAGATTCAGGTGGTCGCGCACCTCGATCACGTCGACCTCGCCGAGGCCCTTGGCGCGACCGACGAGCAGCCCGGTATCGGTGGCGGCCGTCGCGTCGACCTGGCCCTGGATCAGGGGGGCGAAGTTGAGGAGGCCGGTGACCTCGACCGTCACGTCGGTCTCCTTCAGCCCGGCACCGGCGAGCAGCAGGAGCAGGTGCTGGCGCGTCCCGCTCGCCAGGCTGTAGACGCCGACGCGCTTGCCCTTGAGATCGGCCACCGAGCGGATGCCGCGCGCCTTGGGCGAGACGACGTTGAACACGTTCTGCGGGTAGATGTTGTAGATCGCCACCAGGTCCGCGCCCTTGTCGAGGGCGAGGTAGAAAGAGGCCGGATCGGTGAAGGCGATATCGGCTTGCCCCGAGAGCAGCGCCTGGATCGCCGAGCCGCCGCCATTGCCCGGCACGTAGTCGAGGGCGATGCCGCGGGCCTTGAACAACCCGTGGTCCGGCTCGGCGAGCAGGTTGGTGATCTCGCTGATCGGCTGGCTCCAGCCCCCGACGGTCACCTTGTCGAGGGTCTGCGCCAGGGCCGGGGGGCTGAGCCAGGCGAGGGCGAGGACGAGCAGCAGGCGTAAGGAGCGCATAGGGGGATCAACCTCTGGCGTATCGGCGCAGGATCAGGGCCTCGAGCCCCCGCGCGGCCTCGTAGACGGCCATCCCGAGGGCGGTGATGACGACGAACAGCGCCACGATCAGGCTCGAATCCATCACGCTCTGCGCGGCGATGATCGAGGCGCCGAGGCCCTGGCGCCCGCCGACGAACTCGCCCACCACCGCTCCCACCAGGGCGAGCACGATGGCGACACGGAACCCCGCGAGGATCACCGGCAGGGCCGTGGGCAGCTTCAGGCGCAGCAGGGTCCGGGTCCGGCCCGCCCCGAGCATCCGGAAGAGTTCGCGCTGGCCGGGCTCGACCTGACCGAGGCCGGTGAGGGTATTTTCGAACAGCGGGAAGAAGCAGATCAGCGCCGTGATCACCACGGTCGGCGTCAGGCCGAACCCGAACCACAGGATCAGCAGCGGACCCAGCGCCAGCTTCGGCACAAGCTGGCTCGCCAGCACGTAGGGGCGCAGCACCCGATGGAGCGCCGGCCATTCCGAGAGCAGGATGCCGGCGCCGAGACCCAGGGCCGTGCCCGCGAGGAGGCCGAGCACCATCTCCGTCACGGTGACCCGCAGGTGCGGCCAGAGCCGGCCGGAGGCCACCTCGCCCCACAGCGTCGCGGCGACGGCGGAGGGCGCCGGCAGCACGAGGGGCGAGACCGCGCCTGAGCGGCACCACGCCTCCCAGGCGGTGAGCAGGGCCGCCAGCAGCAGGGCGGAGGCGAGGCGCGTCCTCACGCCGCCCGCCCGATCGCAGGAGACGGGCCATTCGAGGGGGCCCCGTCCATGATCGCGCGCAGAGACCGGCAGACCGCCCCGAAGGCCGCCTCGTAGCGGATGCCCGGCGGCCGGGGCCGCGGCAGCGGGATCGCGCCCTCGTGCACCAGGCGCCCGGCTGCCATCACGCCGACCCGGTCGCCGAGATAGACCGCCTCGGCGATGTCGTGGGTCACGAAGAGCGCCGCGGTGCCGCGGGAAGCGCACAGCCGCAGGAGATCGTCCTGCAGCTCCTCGCGGGTCAGCGCGTCGAGGGCGGCGAAGGGCTCGTCGAGGAGCAAGAGGCTCGGCTCCGTCAGCAGCGCCCGGGCCATCGCGACCCGGCTCTGCTGGCCGCCCGACAGGGCGGCGGGGCGGCGCTCGGTCAGGTCGCCGAGGCCCATGGAGGCGAGGAGGTCGCGGGCGGCCTCCCGGTCAGAAGGCTGAGGCCGGCGCTTGAGGGAGACCGGCAGCAGCACGTTGTCGAGGGCGGACAGCCAGGCGAGCAGGGTCGGGGCCTGGAACACGAAGCCGACGCTCAGGCGCGGGCCGCTCACCGGAGTTCCGTCGATCCGGACCGTGCCGGCATCCGGCGCCAGGAGCCCGGCGGCGAGCTTGAGCAGGGTGGTCTTGCCGCAGCCGCTGCGCCCGAGCAGGCAGTGGATCGCCCCGCGGGGGATCGCCCAGTCGACGCCCGCGACGGTCTCGGCGGGATCGCCGGGGAAGCGGTAGCGCACCCCGTCGAGGGCGAGATGGGCGTCAATCGGCATAGGGCGCGAAGCCTTCCGCCGCGGCCTCGGCGCTGGCCTCGATCTCCGTCATCGTGACGAGATCGAGCAGGCTGAAGCGGCCGTCATGGTGCCAGCCGGCCTCCGGCGCGGTCATGCGGCCGATGGCGCTGATCCGGGTGACGCCGACCGCCGCCAGATCCTCCGCGAGGCGAAACAGCGTGGCGGGGGCCGCCGCAATCCCGGCGCTCTGGAGATAGGCGCGGTGGGGCGCGACCAGGGCCGGCACGTCCGAGAGCGCATCGACCGCCACCACGGCCACGCTGCGGTTGAGGCCGGACGGGCTCAAGCCCGTGGCGGGATCGAGCAGGACGACGCTCCACGGATCGGCCGGATCGCCGAGGAGCACGGCGCCGCCGTCGAGAGCCCGCATCTCGTGGACGCTGCGCCAGGCCGCAATGGAAGAGGCCTCGCCCGGATCGAGGCGCCGGCGCGGGTGGCGGCTCGCCAGCGCGGCGAGCTCGTGGGCGAGGTGGCGGGCGAACTCGTCCGGCGCCACCGGACCGCCGCGCTCGACGAACAGCATCTGCGGCGCGTAGCAGCCCTGCTGCTCGTAGCGCACGATATCGTGGGCGGCGAGGCGGGCGAGAGGGCCGGCGCGGCGGCTGTTCAGGGCCTCCCGGGCGATCATCGCGAAGCCGATGCGGTGGCCGTGCGGCAGGAACCGGGTGGTGACCGGCACCTTGGCGCGCAAAGCCGCCAGGGTGTCGTTGCCGCCATAGGCCATCACGCACTCGGCCTGCGCGAGGAAGACCGCCTCGGGCCCGCCTTCGCCGCCCTTCCACCAGGTGACGGCCAGGCACTCGCCGAGCTCGGGATCGGCTTCCCCGATCAGGCGCGCGAACCAGCCGGCGGTGAGCGGCTCGGCGGAGGCGAGCTTGCCGATCGTGCCGGCCTTGACCAGCAACCCCGCGACGAGGCTCCACAGCGGCAGGGCCGGGACGTTGCCGGCCCAGACATGCAGCAGCAGGTCGGGTCCCCGCGCCCGCACGAACCCGCCCTTCACCGCCGGCTGGAAGCCGTCGAGCACGCCCGGATTGGAAAAATCCTCGGCGAGGAAGCGCAGGAGCTGCGGCCGCCGGAAGGTCTTGAGGTAGCTCGTCAGGCCGAGCCGCACCGTCTCGCGGTCGTAGCCGGTGACGACCGGCAGCAGCGTCTCCGCCTTGCGGCGCAACGGGTGGGCGCGGTCGAGCAGGCAGGCGCTCGCCCGGTCGATCGCCTCGACGATCCGGGCCGTTTCCATGCGCCGCAGGGTCTCGCGGGCGCGGGTGCGGACGTGCCCGCACAGGGCCCGCGCCTGATCCTCGCTCAAGGACGGCAGCGCCACCGCGACGGTCTCGCCCCAGGCCCGGTGCTCGACGATGCGCCGGCCGATCGCCTCGTCTGGGAGACCCGGGAGGTGCCCGGCCTGCTCCACGCTACTCATCCCTGCGCGGCGGCCAGGAACTCGGCCACCGCGACCGAGCAGCCGCGCGACGCCGAGCCCTCGACCCGGCCGAGCAGCCGGAATCCGCCGGGCGCGATCACCCCGGCATCCTCGGTCAGGATCGCCGAGACGGAATTGAAGTGCGCGAGGTCGTGGTGGACCAGGACGCCGGTCTCGCCCTCGGGCACATCCACTCCGGTGAGCGGATCGACGACGCGGCTGCGGATCCAGTGCGGGCCGGACTTCACCGGGGGGCAGACCGCGTTGCCGTCGTCGTAGAACTGGGTGCTCAGCTCGGTCATGCCGTACATGTTGAGGCAGGCCTCGCGCGGGACGCCGAAGGCGTCCGAGAGTCCGTCGTAGAAGGCGTCCGGCTCGATCTCGCGCGACTGGCCCTTGAAGCCGCCGGTGTCGAAGAGGAAGCTCCCGGCCGGCAGGGCGAAGCGGCGGCCCCGCTCCGTCAGCGCGTCCATCACCGGCACGAAGGCGTAGGTCGCGCCGAGGAGCGCAGCGGGCTCGCCCGAGGTCTCGGCCTCGGCGAGGAATGTCAGCAGCGCGTCGAGGTCGAGCCCGCCGGGGCCGACGAAGACCGCGCTGTCCTCCGTGCCGAACCTGTCCTTCGCCAGCGCCAGGTAATGGGCGAGGGAGGAGTTCGGGAGCGCCGCCTCGTCCGGGAACAGGATGCCCATCCGGATCGTGTCCCGCCCGCGCATGATCCGCGCGGCGAAACCCGTGAGCATCGAGGCGTCGTAGACTGCGAGCGTCGGGTGATAGCTGCGGCCGCGGCCGCTCCCGGTCGTGCCGCTCGTCATGAACACCCGCTCGGCGTCGTCCGGCGGGCAGCAGCTCAAGGTGAGGTCCTTGAACGCCTTGATCGGCACCGCCGGGATGTCGCGCCATCGCCGCACCGTGAGCGGCGTGCGCCCGCGCTGTTGCGCGAAGCGGCGGTAGGGCGCGTTATGGGCGAACTGGTAGGCGAAGAGCCGCAGGGCCAGCGCCTCGAATTCCGCATCGGTCGCGCCCGGCCGCCCGATGAAGTCGAGAAGGATCCCGATGATCTCCGTTTGCGACATGACGGCCACCTCGCGCCCATCCCGGGCGACGGCCATGGCGGCGGAGATCATGCGCGAAAAGACGGCTGTGTCGGCTTCACGCCGCGCCGGTCCCGCATCCCTACGCCGGCATGACCCGGATCAGGTTCATAGGGTCACCGCGGCGCCCGGACGGGTCCAGGCCGGCGGAATCTCAGCCTCCTCGCGAGGCTCCCCTGGGAGCCGGGGACAGTGGGGGGTGCGGGAGCGGGTGTCAAGTTACGCCGCCGGCGAGCCTGCTCGGCCGCGTTCCGCGTCCCCTCGGGATGACGGCGCGAATCGGACGATCGCAAGACGCCGCAGGATCTTGCACATTCCTACCGTGGTCCCTCTCCCGGCCGCGGCGTCCCGGCCCCGAAATGATCCGCCAGCTGCCCCCCCGTATAGGTCTCCGAGAAGCTGTCGGCCCGCTCCGGCAGCATGGTGGCGCTCCAGGCGGCCCAGGCCGACTGGAGCCGGGCAAACTCCTCCGGGCGCCGGGCCTTGAGGTTCGCCCGCTCCAGCGGATCGGCGACCACGTCGAACAGGAAGGTCTCGCCGCGGATCTTGAGGTACTTGAGGTCGCCGTCGCGCATCGCTTCCTGCGCGTTGGCGCGGTAGCGCCAGTGGAAGGTGCGCGGGCGCTCGGGCGCCTGCCCGGTCAGGATCGGCAGGAGGTCGATGCCGTCGGAGGGGCAGGCCGGATCCGGCGCCGTGCCGGCGGCGGCGAGCAGCGTCGGCAGCCAGTCCATGGTGATCATCGGCTGCTGCGAGACCTGACCCGCCTTCAGACGCCGCGGCCACGAGACGATCGCCGGGATGCGCAGGCCGCCCTCCAGGAGTTCGGTCTTGCGGCCGGTGAAGGGCCAGGTGTCGGAGAAGCGCTCGCCGCCATTGTCGCTCGTGAACACCACGATCGTGTCCTCGGCGATCCCGCTCGCCTCCAGTGCGTCGAGGACGCGGCCGATCTGGGCGTCCATCTCGGCGACGATGCGCCGGTAGGTTGCTTGAGTGCCGCCGTCGAAGTGGCGCAGGTTGCTCCCCGCGATGCGGCGCGACTCGGCCTCGTCGTCGGGGGTCTCCCACGGCCAGTGCGGCGCGTTGAAGTGCAGGCTGAGGAAGAACGGGCGTCCGGCCTTCGCGGAGGCCGCGATCGTCTCCACTGCCCGCTTACCCAAGAGATGGGTGGCGTAGCCGACCTCCTCGATCCGTACGTCGCCGTCCCACAGATCCGGCTTGTCGTCGGTGCCGCGGTGGCTGAAGTAATCGATGGTGCCACCGCGAAAGCCCCAGAACGCGTCGTAGCCGCGCTGCAGCGGCCCGTAGTCCTGCACGCTGCCGAGGTGCCACTTGCCGACGAGCGCCGTGCGGTAGCCGGCCTGCCGCAGGAGCCCCGGCAGGGTCGGATGGTCGGCCGGCAACCCGCCGGTGAAGCGGGTCGTGACCGGCTCCTCGAGCCCGACCGGCAGACGGTACTGATAGCGCCCGGTGATCAGCGCCGTGCGGGTGGCCGAGCATACCGCCGAATTGGCGTAGGCTTGCGTGAAGCGGACACCCCGAGCGGCGATCCGGTCGATGTGCGGGGTGGCGAGGTCGGGCCGGCCGTAACAGGCGACGTCGGCATAGCCGAGGTCGTCGGCCATGATGAAGACGATGTTCGGCCGATCGGCCGCCCGGGCCGGCCGCGGCCCGGCGAGCGCCGCCGCCCCGACGGCCGCGCTGCCCAGCACGCGCCTGCGCGTCACGCCCGCCATGCCCGTCCTCCCTGTCCGCTCTTCGCGGCCACGCTACGGCCCGGCGGGCCGGCGGGCAACCGGTCCCGCCCGGCCGGAGGCGGTCACGCGGGGGACGGCACGATTCGGGGCCGCGACCGGAGCGTGCTCGGGGAGGTCTGGTGCTTCTTGCGGAAGGCGGTGGCGAGATGCGCCGAATCCGAGAACCCGGTCTCATGCGCGATCGCGGTGATCGCCAGGCTGCTGTTCTCCAGGAGGAAGCGCACGTAGCGCAGGCGCGTCTCCAGGATGAAGTGCTTCGGCGTCATGCCCATCTGGAGCTGGAACAGCCGCCCGAACTGGCGCGGCGACAGGCCGACCGAGGCTACGGCCTGCTCGGGCGACACGTCGCGGCCCTTCCGGCTCTCGATGAGGACGACGGCGCGCTGCACGCAGGGATCGCCCACCGCGCGGAACGACGACGCCCGCTCCCGGTCGAAGGCGCTCACGCGCGTCTGACGGGTGGATCCCCGCCTGCCGCCCGGCGAGCAGTCCCTCCTGCGCCGGCACGAAGGCGCCGGTGCAGGCGCCGATCACCGGCACGCCCGACTCGGCCGCGGCTCGGCGGCACCCTGACGACCCAGCTGCCGGACCGCGGCGACGCCGCGATCGACCATATGCCGGGCCCGGTTCCGGGCCGGGCCGCGTACACGATCAGGATCGATCCCGGCAGCCTGCCCGCCGCGCTCCTCGGCGGGGCTTCGGCCGAGGTGAACAGCCTGCACCGGCACGCGCTCACCGGTACCGGCCGCGTCCGGGTGACGGCCCGCGCCCCGGACGGCGTCATCGAGGCCGTGGAGGCGATGACGGAGGTGTTCTGCCTCGGAGTGCAGTGGCATCCCGAATACGGCCAGAGCGCCTTCGACCGGGCAATCCTGCGCGCCTTCGTGGAGCGCAGCGCCCTCTACGCCGGCGGGCCGCCGCACACCCTGCCGGGTACGCCGCGCCGCGAGGTGGTGTTCATCTGACCGCTCTCAGCCCGCGGCCGCCCGCTCCAGCGCCGCGGCGTCGATCCGGACCATGTCCTGCATCGCGGAAAAAACCCGGGCGGCGACGGCCGGGTCCGGATCGGCGAGCAGGCGCGGCAGGATCTCGGGAAAGATCTGCCAGGGCACGCCCCAGCGGTCGCGCAGCCAGCCGCACTGGATCTCGCTGCCGCCCCCGGCGAGCAGCGCGCCCCAGAGCCGGTCGACCTCGGCCTGGTCCGGGCAGGCGACGGCGATCGAGGCGGCGGTGCCGTACTCGGCCTTCATGCCGCCGTTCAGCGCCTGGAAGCTCTGTCCGCCGAGGGTGAAGCTCACCAGGATCGCGTCGCCGGGCTCGCCCCCGGGCCAGGGCCCCGGCGCGCGCAGGATCGGCCCGAGAAGCGAGCCCGGGACGAGGGAGACGTAGGTCCGCACGGCCTCCTCGGCGTCGCGCTCGAACCACAGGCAGGTGCTGATGTGTGCCATGCTGCGTCTCCTGTCGGGTCAGAGCCGGGCGGCGAGGTCGGCGAGCTGGTCGGCGCAGCGGCCCCAGCCGTCGTGAAACCCCATCGCCTCGTGCGCGGCACGGTCCTCGTCCGTCCAGTGCCGGGCCAGGGCGGTGTAGCGCGTAGCCCCACCCTCGGGCGCGAAGGTGATGATGCCGGTGAAGAACGGCTTGGCCGCCGGCTCCCAGGCGCGGGTATAGGCGTCGGTGAAGACGATGCGGGCGTTCTCGACCAGTTCGAGATAGACGCCGCTGCTGGCGAACTCGGTCCCGTCCGGGCCGCGCATGACGATGCGGGTCGTGCCGCCGGGGCGAAGCTCCGTCTCGGCTTCCGCGACCGTGAAGGGCTTCGGGGCGAACCACTGCTTGAGCAATTCCGGCTCGGTCCAGGCTCGGTAGAGCGCGGCCGGCGGGGCGGGGATGAGGCGGGTGAGGACGAGATCGCGTCCGCTCAGGTCGGTCATCGGTTGCGCTCCGCGCGAGGGGAGGGGGACCGGCCGTGCCGGTCCCGGCTTCGAGGTCAGCGCTTCTGCTGGTTCATCGCCCAGACCACCCCGAACGGGTCGCGCAGCTGGCCGTAGCGGTCGCCCCAGAACATCTCGGCCGGCGGCATCACGGCGGTGGCGCCCGCCTCGACGGCGTGGGCGTAGCGGGCGTCGATATCCTCGACCATCAGGGTCAAGGTGAAGCTCTGGGGCGGCTGAAGCGGGTGGCCGTGCTCCGGGAAGGCATCGCACAGCATCAGCGAGGTGCCGTTGACGTGGAGATGGACGTGGCAGGTCCGTCCCTGCTCGTCCGCCGGCAGGGCGGCGACGGTTTCGGCGCCGAAGGCGCGGGTGTAGAACTCGGCCGCCTTCAGGGCGCCGTCCACCGTCAGGTAGGTGACGAGGCCGCCCCTCACCGGGGCGACCGTGTCGGACGGGATCGTGGGGGTTTCGTCGCTCATGGTCCTCTCCTCGGTCGGGCCGGTCGTCGATGCGGCCTCGCTGCAAGGACGGGCGGTCCGGCCGCGTCCCGACAGCCCCGCTTCAGATTTTTTCGCGATCCGCGAGTCCGTCCCCGGCCAGCCGGTCGAGCTGGCGGCGGATATGGGCGGCCTCGGCCGGGGTGCCGGCGAGCGCGATCGCCCGGTTCATCGCCTCCCGCGCCTCCGTATTCCGGCCGAGCTGCATCAGCAGGGCGCCGCGCAGGCCGTGGAAGTGGAAGTAGCCGCCGAGTGGCCCGGCCAGGGGCTCGACCAGGGCGAGCCCGGCCGCAGGGCCGCCGACCTTGGCGGTCGCGACGGCCCGGTTGAGCGTCACGACCGGCGAGGGCTGCATCCGCTCGAGGCCTGCGTAGAGCGCGTCGATCCCCGCCCAGTCGGTGTCCCCGGGCCGGCCCGCGCGGGCATGCAGCGCGGCGATCGCCGCCTGGACCTGGTAGGGGCCGGGGGTGCGGTGGCGCATCGCCTTGTCGACGAGGGCCAGCCCCTCGGCGATCATCGGGCGGCGCCAGAGCCCGCGATCCTGGTCCTCCAGCAAGATGATCTCGCCGTCGGCGTCGAAGCGCGCCGGCGCGCGGGCGTGCTGGAGCAGCATCAGGGCGAGGAGCCCCATCACTTCCGGATCGGTGGTGAACAGGCGCAGGAGCAGGCGGCCGAGGCGGATCGCCTCGTCGCTCAAAGCCGCCCGCTCCGAGCCGGTCGCGGCCGAGTAGCCGGCATTGAAGACGAGGTAGAGCATCGCCGCGACGGCGGAGAGCCGCTCCGCCCGCTCGGCCGGTCCCGGCGCCCCGTACGGCACCGGGCTGCGGGCGATGCGGGCCTTGGCGCGGGTGAGGCGCTGCTCCATCGCCGCCTCCGAGACCAGGAAGGCACGGGCGATGCGCGCGACGGACAATCCCGAGACGACGCGCAAGGCCAGCGCGATCTGCTGCGTCGCCGGCAGGTCCGGATGGCAGCAGATGAACAGGAGCCGCAGGATGTCGTCCCGGTAGGCCTTGGCGTCGATCGCCTCGGCGAGCGGCGTCTCGGCGTCGTCGAGATCCGACAGCGCGTCGTCTTCGGGCAGCGGTGTCTGGCGGGCGAGGCGGCGCCGGCCGTCGAGGGCGGCGTTGCGCCCGACCAGGATCAGCCAGGCCGCCACGTCCCGCGGCGGGCCGGTGCGGGGCCAGGTGCGCAGGGCCCGCAGGCTCGCCTCCTGGAAGGCCTCCTCGGCGGCGTCGAGATCGCGGAACACCCGCAGCAGGGCGGCGACCACCCGCGGCCTCGCCGCCGCGAGGGCGGAGGCGAGCCAGGCGGCGTCGGGCGAGGCCTCGCTCACTTACTTGCCCGCCGCGGGTCGGGCCAGGGCCGGGCGAGGGTCGGGATTGTAGAGCAGGACGGGGCGCAGCTCGTAGGCGCCGCCCGGATTGGCGGCGGCGAGGTCGCGGGCGATGCCCAAGGCCTCGTCGAGGTCGGCGACGTCGACGACGTAGAAGCCGAGCAGCTGCTCCTTGGTCTCGGCGAAGGGGCCGTCGATCACGAGCGGCGGCTCGCTCGCCTTGCGCAGGGTCGTGGCGGCGGTCGTCGGCAGGAGCCGCAGTGAGGGCCCGAGCTTGCCCCGCCGCTCCAGCCGCTCGTGCACCTGGCCGAGCCGCTCCATCACGGCGGCGTCCTCCGCCGCGCTCCAGGCGGCGACGACGTCCTCGTCCTTGTAGCACAGGATAGCGTAGAGCATGATCGATCCTCCCTCATCGCAAGGACGCGCGACGCGGCCCGGATCCGACCAGGATCGCTGAAAAAGTCCCGGGCCGCGAACCGGCCCGGCTTCGCGCCCCGTCAGCGCCGCGCCATGCCCTCGGCGGCGGCCACCACCGCCTTGGCGGCGGTCTCGAATGCCTGGAAGGCCGGGATCGCCTTGTCCCAGGCGCCCCGCCCCAGCGCGTCGGCCATCGCGTCGGCGTGGCGGCGGGCCTCCGCCGCCGCCGCGAGCAGCCGGGCGGCGGCGGGGTCGGCGGCGTCGATCCCGAGATCCGCCGCGGCGTCGCCGAAGGGCGGCACCGCCGCGCCGACCGGCCCGAGCCCGACCAGGGCCGCCGCGAGGCGGCGCTTCCACATCCCCATATCGGCCGGCAGGCGCACCAGCGCGTAGGCTGGCAGGAAGCGGGCCGCGCCGGCCTTGAGCGCGTCCTGCGCCGCCGTCTCGGCCCGCACCAGGATCGCCATCAGCCCGTCGATCTCGGTGCGGGTCTTCTGCGCCTTGCCGGCGACCTGCTGCACGCCGGCGGAGATCTCGGCGGTCGCGGCCTCCTGCTGGCTCAAGACCTCGGCGAGCGCCCGGATACCCTCCGCCGAGCGGGCGACGGCCTGCCCCTCCTGCGCCACCCGGGCCTCGACCCGGGCGACCGCGGCGGTGCCGCTCGCCACGGCGTGGCGGCTCTCGGCCACGGCGGCCTGGATGGCGGCCAGCTCCTGCAGCAGTACCGCCAGGCGGCCGCGGATCTGCTCGGTGGCCCGCGCCGTCTGGCCGGAGAGCTGCTTGACCTCGGCCGCCACCACCGCGAAGCCGCGGCCCGCCTCGCCGGCCCGCGCCGCCTCGATCGTCGCGTTGAGGGCGAGAAGGTTGGTCTGGCTCGAGATCGCCTCGATCGTACCGGCCATCTCTTGGATCTGGAGGGCCGCGCCCTCGAAGCCGGTCAGGCGCTGCTCGATCTGCCCCGCATGGGTCTCGATTGCCGCCATGGTGCGGCTCGCCTCGCGCATGTCGGCCGCGCAGGCCGCGATCCCGCCGCTCGCCTGCTCGGCGACGTCGGCGCTGGACTGCGAGCGGCCGGCGAGCTCGCGGGTCGAGGCCGCGACTTCCTCGACCGCCGCCGCCATGGCGCGGGTCTGCCCGGCGATCTCGCCGGCATCGTGCGTCATCCAGCCCAGAACCGTGGCAGCCTCCGAGGCCTCCGCGGCGACGCGGGCGGTGCTGCCGAGATCCTCCGCGGCGACCCCGCGCATCTGGCCGACGAGGCGCGTCAGCGCACTCGCCAGCCGACCGCTTCCGAGTTCGGCACCGACGCCTGCCCGGTCGACCAGGCCGGCGAGCCGATCCTCGATCATGTCGGGCGTCTCGACGGGAGCGGGCGCGGCGGTGGAGCGGGAACGGAACATGGTGGCGACTCACGAGGGAACAGGTTGATTTCCCGTGAGCACCGTATCGGTTTCGTTAACACCGGTCGGAATCCGTGGTCCGCACCCTGTATGACCTTGGGTTAACAATGCGATCTAACGGTAAGGCGCGTCTCAATGTTGCACAATGCTTCCCTATTGGCCGCGACCGTCCCAGCCCGGCATCGCGCGCGCAGACAGGCAACCATGGACTGAAACAAGGCGGGCCGCGCCCCTTCCGGAGCGCGGCCCGCCGTGACGCGTCATGCCGTGTGCGGGACGGGCTGCACGCCCGTCCCGGAACCGGTCACTCGCCCTCGATCGCCGCCTTGGTTCGGGACCACCAGCCGGCCCGCTTCGGACGGTCCGGATCGGGGGGGGTGAGCACGACCGCCACCGGCTCCGGCTCCGGCGCGGGGGCAGGGGCCTCGACCGCCGCCTCGGCGACGGGCTCGGGCGCCGGCGCGGTGTCCGCGGCCCGGGCGTGTTCGGCCTCCCCGACGGGGGCCGGGGCCTCGATCGCCTCGGCGGTCAGGGCCTCGCGCTCCACTGCCGGGAGATCCGGGGCCGGAAGGTCCGGCGCCGCCACCGGGCTGCCGACCGCCTCGGGCGCCGGGCCGGCGATCTCGTCGAGGGCGACGATCTCCTCGGCGAGGGCGTCCTGCACCAGGCTACCCCCGGTCTCGCCCGGCTCGGCTCCGGCCACGACCTCGTCGCCGATCGTGCCGACGGTCTCTTCGAAGCGGTCGCGCCCGCGGCCGCCGCGGCGTCCGCGCCGGCGGCGCCGGCTCAGGGCCTCCTCGCGACTCTCGCGCTCGGCCGCCGCGCCGTCCTCGGTGATCGGGATCGACACCACCTCGGAGCCCGGCTCGCCCGAGGCCCGGACCGCCTCGCCGGCGCCCTCGTCCGTCTCGCCGCCCTCGGCCTCGTCGGCGCCGCGCTCGCCCCGGCCCCGCCGGCGGCGGCGGCGGCGGCGGCGCTTGCCCCCGCTCTCGTCCTCGCCCGACGCACCCTCGGCGGTCTCCGCATCGGCATCACCCTCGGCCTCGGCCTCCGAATCGGCCTCGCCCTCGGTCTCGGCTTCCTCGACGATCTCCTCGTCCTCGTCCTCTTCCTCCAGCGGCGGCGGCAGCACCGCCTCGGCCCGGATGCTGGTGACGGGGCGCGGCTCGATCCGCTGGGCGAGATCGCCGCGCTCGAGGTGGAAGGCCGAGGTCGCGGAGAGCCGCTCGTCGGCCGCGATGATGATCGTGACGCCGAACCGCGCCTCGAGCTCGTGCAGGTGGGCGCGCTTCTGGTTGAGAATGTAGAGCGCCACTTCGGTCCGGGTGCGCAGCACCAGGTTGTGGCTGTTCGACTTGATCAGCGCTTCCTCGATTGCCCGCAGGATCAGCAGGGCCACCGAGGCGGTCGCCCGCACGAACCCCGAGCCGCCGCAATGCGGGCAGGGCACCGAGGAGGATTCGAGCACGCCGGTGCGGATGCGCTGACGCGACATCTCGAGCAGGCCGAAGGGCGAGATCCGGCCGACCTGGATGCGGGCGCGGTCGTTCTTCAGGCACTCGTTCAGCTTCTTCTCGACGGCGCGGTTGTTCCGCTTCTCCTCCATGTCGATGAAGTCGATGACGATGAGGCCGGCGAGGTCGCGCAGGCGCAGCTGGCGCGCCACCTCCTCGGCGGCCTCCAGGTTCGTCTTGAACGCGGTGTCCTCGATGTCGTGCTCGCGGGTAGCCCGCCCCGAATTCACGTCGATCGAGACGAGGGCCTCGGTCGGGTTGATGACGAGGTAGCCGCCCGAGCGCAGGGAGACGTGGTTGGAGAACATCGCGTCGAGCTGCTGCTCGATGCCGAAGCGGGCGAAGACCGGGACCGGGTCGCGGTAGGGCTTCACCACCTTCGACTGCGTCGGCATCAGCATCCGCATGAAGTCCTTGGCCTCGCGGTAGGCGTCCTCGCCCGCGACCAGAACCTCGTCGATGTCCTTGTTGTAGAGGTCGCGGATGGCGCGCTTGATCAGCGAGCCCTCCTCGTAGACCAGCGCCGGCGCGGCGGAGGACAGCGTCAGCTCGCGCACGCTCTCCCACAGCCGCATCAGG
Source organism: Methylobacterium frigidaeris (assembly GCF_022179185.1). Classification (GTDB taxonomy): domain Bacteria; phylum Pseudomonadota; class Alphaproteobacteria; order Rhizobiales; family Beijerinckiaceae; genus Methylobacterium; species Methylobacterium frigidaeris. The sequence continues at coordinate 133,965 of NZ_BPQJ01000008.1, forward strand.
TACTCGAAGTCGCGCTTGATCTCCGGCTTGGTGCGCGAGGCGCCGGCCGTGCGCAGGATGACGCCCATCCCCTCGGGCACCTCGAGGTCGGTCGCGATCTCCTTCAGGCGCTTGCGGTCGGCCGCGCTGGTGATCTTGCGCGAGATGCCGCCACCCCGGCCGGTGTTCGGCATCAGCACCGAGTAGCGGCCGGCCAGCGACAGGTAGGTGGTGAGCGCCGCGCCCTTGGTGCCGCGCTCCTCCTTGACGACCTGGACCAGGATGACCTGCCGGCGCTTGATCACCTCCTGGATCTTGTAGTGCCGGCGCGGGGTGCGGGGCCGCTCGGGGATCTCGGCCAGCGCGTCGCCGCGGCCGCCGACCTGCTCGACGACCACTTCCTCGTGGTCCTCGTCGTCCTCGTCGTCTTCCCCGTCCTCGTCATCGTCCTCGTCGTCGGTTTCATCCTCCGAGTCGTCGTCCTCGTCCTCGTCGTCCTCGTCCGCATCCTCGTCGGCTTCGACCTCGGCCGCGTCGACCGGCTGCGAGGCGGCGACGGGCTGGGGCAGGGTGATCTCCTCGGCCGCGGCCGCGACGGGCGCGTTCGCCTCGGAGGTCTCGGCCGGCGCCTCGTCGGTGGTCGCCTCGACGCGGGCGGGCTCTGCCGACACGGCGGCGGCGATCGCTGCCGGGATCTCGACACCGGCCTCGCCCGGTATCGGGGCGGCCTCGGCGGCGGGCGCCTCGACCGCGTAGTGCTCGGCGGCGGGCGCTTCCGGGGCCGGGGTCTTCTGAAGCAGGCCGTCCTGTGCGACGGCGTCGCCGGCCTGGGCCTCGGGCGGAGCCTCTACGGAACCTTGCGCCTCGGCCGGCTGGGCTTCGCCGGCCGAGGCGGTCTCCTGTGCCGGGCGCTCGGCGCCTTCGGGCTCGAAGCCCTCCGGCCGCGGGGCCTCCTGCGCAAACGTCTCCTGCTCGAGCGTCTCCCGGGGGTGCGCGTCCTGCCAGTCGGTCGCCTCGGTTCCGGTCTCCTCGGTGCCGGTTTCCTGCGCCTGGGAGGCCGGCGCGTCGGTCACCTGCCCGTCCTCGGCGGGGGCGCTCACCACGGCGTCGGTCGAGCGCGACGAGGCCTCGGCCCGGCGGCCGCGGCGGCGCCGGCGGCGGGGCTGCTCGCCGCGCTCCTGGCGCTCGGGGCGCTCCTCGTGCTCGCGCTCGGCCCGCGCCTCCTCCTCAAGGAGCGCCATCCGGTCGGCGATCGGGATCTGGTAGTAGTCGGGATGGATCTCGCTGAAGGCGAGGAAGCCGTGGCGGTTGCCCCCGTACTCGACGAAGGCGGCCTGCAGCGACGGCTCGACCCGCGTGACCTTGGCGAGATAGATGTTGCCCCGCAGCTGGCGGCGGCTAGCGGACTCGAAGTCGAATTCCTCGACCTTCGAACCCTTGACCGTCACCACCCGGGTCTCTTCCGGGTGGGCGGCATCGATGAGCATCTTGTTGGCCATGACGAACTTTCGGCATGGCGATCAACGGCAGCGCCGCTGGACGGGGGCATCCGGGAACGGACCCCGAGGATGGAAACCTCGGGGATCCTGGCCGTGCGCGGGAGGACGAGCCTCCGTAGTCCGGTGCCGCCCCGGGCGCGAAGACCTGCGCCGGGAGGGCTCTCCCGTGCCGTGCCCGGTCGGGCGCGGCGGATGATGTCGTGCGGGGTGTGCCGTCAATCGCCGCTGCGCGCATCCACGCGCGCGAGGGGTTGACGATGGCCGGGGGCAGGGGACGCGGACGGGCGCGACGCCGGACGCGTGCGCCGGGGACGGCAGCTTCGAAATCCGAGGCTGTGCGTCCACGCATACTCCCACCGACCTTTCGAATCGAGGCGCCGGGACGCGAGGGTCCGGCCGCCGGTAAAAACGGGCGACGACGTTCACGAACGCCGTCGCGGATCAGCGACACCTGCCCGGCTCGCGAGATCGTCGGACGATCCGCCGGCGGCCGGCCAGCGCCGAAGCCGCTGCGGGAGCGCCCGGGCGAGCCCGTGGTCCGCGGCGAAAAGCCGGCGGCAACGGGCAGGGGTCATCATCATTACAGAGTGTCCGGCGGAATTTGCAAGCTTCATCACCGGGATCACGGGGGTTGAGGCCGGCGGGCCCGCCATGCCCCCTGTACCCTGGCGGCCACAGCTTCACGCTGGCGATCCGAAGACCTTCGCGATGCGTTAACCATGGCGCGGTTATCGCGTAACCGGGATGCCGCCTGAGGTCGCCGCGAGACCATGCCGACACGCGCACGTCCGATCCGCCTTCTCGTCCGCGCCAGCCTGCTGGCCGCGGGCCTTCTCGCGCCGGCCGCCGTCGGCGCCACCCCGTCGGTGCCGGACCGCGCCGCCGTGGAGCGTCCTGCCGCCGAGCGGCCCGCCGTGGCGATCGCCGCCGAGACCGGGGCCATCCCGGAGGGCGGCACCCGCCTGACCGTGGTGCTGTCGCGGCCGGTCGAGGCGCGGGCCTTCGTGATGGAGCGGCCGGACCGGGCGATCGTCGACCTGCCCGAAGTCAACTTCCAGCTGCCTCCCGAGGCCGGGCGCAAGCGCGACGGCCTCGTCGCCTCCTACCGCTACGGCCTGTTCGCGCCCGGGCGCTCGCGCATCGTCATCGACCTCGCGCAGGCCGCGACAGTCGCGCGGGTCGCGACGTCGACGCGCCCGCGGGACGGGGCGACGCTCCTCACCATCGACCTGTCCCGCAGCGACCGCGAGGCCTTCCGCCGCGCCGCCCAGCCGCCCGAGCCCGCCCGGGCGGCGAACCCGCCCACCGGCGAGGGGATCGACTCCCGTCCCCTCGTCATCGTCGATGCCGGCCATGGCGGCATCGATCCCGGTGCGATCGCGGGCAACGGCGTCTACGAGAAGGACATCGTGTTCGGGGTCGCCCAGGGGCTGGTGCAGCGCCTGGAGGCCGGCGGCCGGATCCGGGTGCAGATGACCCGCGACCGCGACGTGTTCGTGCCGCTCGCCGAGCGGGTCCGCATCGCTCGCGACGCCCGCGCCGACCTGTTCGTGTCGATCCACGCCGATTCGATCTCGGCCGCCCCGCAGGTGCGGGGCGCCACCATCTATACCGGCTCGGAGAAGGCGACAGACGCCGAATCGGCCCGGCTCGCCGACCGCGAGAACAAGGCCGACGCCACGGCCGGCGCCGACCAGGGCGACGGCCCGGGGGACGTCGCCGACATCCTCCAGGAACTCACCCTGCGCGAGACCCGCGGCTTCTCGGCCCGGTTCGCCAAGGGCCTGCTGACGCGTCTCTCCGGGGTGATGGAGATGAGCGTGAAGCCCCACCGCGAGGCGGGGTTCCGGGTGCTGCGCTCGCCCGACGTGCCCTCGGTCCTGGTCGAGCTCGGCTACCTGTCGAGCAAGCGCGACCTCGACCTTCTGCTCTCCGACGAGTGGCGGACCAACGTCACCGGCCAGATGGCCGGGGCGATCGAGGCGTTCTTCGCCGCCCGCCTGCCGCCCGCCGTCACCGCCCGCGGGGCGGAGGCGCCCCGGATCGGCAAGGCCGCCCAGATCGCTCCCGCCCAGATCGGACCCGCCCCAGTTTCACCATAGATCCCGTGTCGATAGGGCCCCGTCGGCCCCTCGCTGTCCTGGCTTTCGCGTGCCTCTTCCGCTAAGCGCGGGGCGGCGTCCCGCGTCGCCATGGCTGTCGCGTTCCCGTGAGGAGCCGTGCCTGGGCGTTGCCTCGGGCTTGAGTTTCGGGCCCACTCGGGCCGCGCGGCATCATCGACGGATCGGGTTTCGATGCGCTTCATCCTCCGCTTCTTCGGCTTCCTGTTCAGCATCGCGGCGATGCTCTTCGTCGTCGGTGCGGCAGCGGGCGGCTACTTCTACTGGAAGTACTCGCGCGACCTGCCCGACCACGCCGCGCTCGCCAATTACGAGCCGCCGGTGATGACCCGCGTCCACGCCGCCGACGGCAGCCTGCTCGCCGAGTACGCCCGCGAACGCCGGCTCTACCTGCCGATCCAGGCGATGCCGAAGATCGTCATCGCGGCCTTCCTGTCGGCCGAGGACAAGAACTTCTACAAGCATGGCGGCATCGACCCCGAGGGCATCGTCCGGGCGATCGTCACCAACGCCTCGAGCGGCAAGAAGCAGGGCGCCTCGACGATCACCCAGCAGGTCGCCAAGAACTTCCTGCTCTCCTCCGAGCAGACCCTCGACCGCAAGGTCCGCGAGGCGCTGATCGCGCTGCGCATCGAATCGACCTACTCGAAGGACAAGATCCTCGAGCTCTACCTCAACGAGATCTTCCTCGGCACGATCGTGCCGGGCCGCAACCTGCACGGCATCGCGGCCGCCGCGCTCGACTATTTCGGCAAGTCGGTGCACGAGCTGACGATCCACGAGGCGGCCTATCTCGCCGCCCTGCCGAAGGGCCCGAACAATTATCACCCGTATCGCCGCACCCAGCAGGCGCTGGCGCGTCGCAACGAGATCATCGGCCTGATGGCCCAGAACGGGTACATCACGAAGGAGGAGGCCGAATCGGAGCGCAAGCTGCCGCTCGGCGTCAACCCGCGCAACGTCTCGCCCAACACTGCCAACGCGAACTACTTCGCCGAGGAGGTCCGGCGCGAGATCTCCGAGCGCTACGGCGAGAAGAAGCTCTACGAGGGCGGCCTGTCGGTGCGCACCACCCTCGATCCGAAGATGCAGGCGATGGCCCGCCGCGCCCTCGTCGACGGTCTGGTGCGCTACGACCAGGCCCGCGGCTGGCGCGGGCCGAAGAGCCGGGTCGATCTCGCCGGCCGCGACTGGGGCATGGCGGTGGCCGAGGTGCCGGCGCTCGGCGACGTGCAGCCCTGGCGGCTCGCGGTGGTGCTCGACACCTCCGGCGGCCGGGCCACGATCGGCCTGCAGCCGAAGCGCGAGAGCTCGGGCCAGGTCTCGAAGGACCGCGAGACCGGGATCATCACGGCGGAGGGCGTGCGCTGGACCGGCCGCGGCGTCGCGGCGGCGCTGAACGCCGGCGACGTGGTCTATGTCGAGCGGATGGAAGGCAACGGCAACGCCTACCGCCTGCGGCAGATCCCGGAGGTCTCCGGGGCCATCGTCGCCATGGATCCCTATACCGGCCGCGTCCACGCGATGGTCGGCGGCTTCTCCTACGACGAGAGCGAGTTCAACCGCGCCACCCAGGCGATGCGCCAGCCCGGCTCGTCGTTCAAGCCGATCGTCTACTCGGCGGCGCTCGACAACGGCTACACCCCGTCCTCGATCGTGCTGGACACCCCGATCACCATTGAGGCCGGCCCGGGCCAGGAGGCGTGGTCGCCCTCGAACTACGACGGCAAGTCCGGCGGTCCGCACACCCTGCGCTACGGCATCGAGCACTCGAAGAACCTGATGACGGTGCGGCTCGCCAAGGATGTCGGCATGCCGCTGATCGCCGAGTATGCCCGCCGCTTCGGCGTCTACGACGACATGTTGCCCGTGCTGCCGATGTCGCTCGGGGCCGGCGAGACCACCGTGATGCGGATGGTCACCGCCTACTCGATGCTCGACAATGGCGGCCGGCGCATCCGCCCGACCCTGATCGACCGGATCCAGGACCGCAACGGCGAGACCATCTACCGCCACGACAATCGCAAGTGCATCGGCTGCGACGCCGAGAAGTGGTCGGGCCAGGACGAGCCGAAGCTGGTGGACGATTCCGAGCAGGTCCTCGACCCGCTCACCGCCTACCAGATCGTCTCGATCATGGAGGGCGTGGTCCAGCGCGGCACCGCCACCATCCTGAAGGAGATCGGCAAGCCGCTCGCCGGCAAGACCGGCACCACCAACGACGCCAAGGACGCCTGGTTCGTCGGCTTCTCGCCGGATCTCGCGGTGGGCATCTATATCGGCTACGACAAGCCGCGCTCCCTCGGCGACCGCGCCACCGGCGGCGGCCTCGCCGCCCCGATCGCCCGCGACTTCCTCAAGGCCGCGCTCAAGGACAAGCCGCCGACGCCGTTCCGCGTGCCCCCGGGCATCAAGCTGATCCGCGTCAACGCCGCTACCGGCACGCGCGCCGGCGGCTCGGAGGGCGGGCTGCTCGAAGCGTTCAAGCCCGGCACCGCCCCGCCCGACAGCTACTCGGCCCCGCCGAGCGCCCAGCCGGCCGCCCCGGCGGCGGTTCCGGCCGATGCGGACCGGGCAGCGCAGGCCGGCGGACTCTACTGACGGGTGCGCCGCCTCGCCATTTGGAAACGCATGCCGGCGTGAGGGCCATCGTGCGGCGATCGGCACGGGGAGCCCCGCCGCGAGACGGACGACCCACGTGATGCTGCATCTTGGCAAGAGCCTCCCGCCCCAGAAGCTCGTGGCGACGCGCTGGGCCTTCGCCACCGCCGAGGGGCATCCGCTCTCGGCGAATGTCCACTTCGCGCCTGACGGGGCGATCGCCGGCGACAGCCCGCTCGGTGGCGACCGCTGGTCGATCGAGGGCGAGGAGTTTCGTCTGTCCTCGACCAAGGGGCAGGATTCGTGGCGCGCCGATCACCTCTACGTCCGGGACGGCAGCCTGCATGTCTCGCTGCGCGGGGTCGAGGATCCGAGCCGGGAGGCGCTGCTCTACGAGTGCACGCCCGACGGGCATCTGGGCTTCGGCGGCCAGGCCGGGCTGCCTGCGGGCGAGTTCCTGTTCCCCCGCGACCTGCAGGTCACGCCGACCGGCCTCACCCGGGTCCTGCTCGTCGGCTCGTGCCTGACCGAACTCTATCACCGCACCTACGTGCAGGCGATCCCCGAGGTCGCCTTCGACTACGTGCTGTTCAACAGCGCCAGCGACCTGCCCGCGACCCCGCCCCACCCGGTCGGTTCCTACGATTTCCAGTACCTGCAGATCCCGCTGCGCACCGTGCTGACCGACCGGATCATCACCGGCGGGCGCATCTTCGATCCGGCCTTCCTCGATCAGACCTATCGCGACGGCTGCATGATGATCGACGCGATGCTGGAGGCCGGGCTCGCCTATAACCGGGCGCACGGGCTGCTGACCTTCGTGTCGACCTTCATCGTGCCGCAGCTCGACATCGTCGCCGGCCTCGACCGGCGACTCGCCGACGGCGATATCGCCTTCCTGATCCGGCGCCTGAACCACTACATCGCGCAGGCCATCAAGCCCTATAAGAACGTCTTCCTGTGCGACGTCGATGCGGTCGCCTCCAGCCTTGGCAAGCGCTACTTCCTCGACGACATCACCGGCTTCTACACCCACGGCTCCAACGTCCAGCAGGACGGGGTCGACCTGATGCCCGCGGCCCGGATCGAGCCGGTGCCGCTCCTCAACACCTTCTACGAGTCGCGCCAGCGCGAATTCCTGCTCGCGGTCTACGAGCAGGCGGTGGCGACCTACCGCACGGTCCGGCAGATGGACCAGGTCAAGGCGGTGATCTTCGACCTCGACAACACTCTGTGGCGCGGCCTCATCGCCGAGGATTTCCACCCCGACCGCTTCCCCTGGCCGCGCGGCGGCTGGCAGAACGGGATCTGGGAGGCGATCCAGCACCTGCGCGCCCGCGGCATCCTGGTCGCGGTCTGCTCCAAGAACGACCACCACATCGTCGAGGCGCATTGGGACAACGTCGTCGATCCGCCGTTCCTGAAGCTGTCAGACTTCGCGCTGGCGAAGATCAACTGGCAGCCGAAGGCCGAGAACGTCGCCGAGATCTGCCGCGCCTTCAACCTGACGCCGAAGAGCGTACTGTTCGTCGACGACAACCCGGTCGAGCGGGAGGCGGTGCGCCACGCCCTGCCGGAGATCCGCACCATCGGCTCGAACCCCTACCTGACCCGGCGCATCCTGCTCTGGGCGCCTGAGCTCCAGCTGCCCCGGCTCTCGGCCGAAGCCACCTTGCGCGAGACCTCGATCCGCAACCAGGCCGCCCGCGAGGAGACCCGGGCGAAGCTCAGCCGCGAGGAGTTCCTGGCCGGACTCGGCTGCGCGGTGGAGTTCACCCGCGTCACCGGGCCCGAGCAGCCGGAATTCCCCCGCATCCTCGAACTCACCAACAAGACCAACCAGTTCAACACGACAGGCAAGCGCTGGACCCATCCCGAGATCCTGGCCTTCCTGGGCGAGGGCGGCGAGATCCACGCCTTCCGGGTCAAGGACCGGTTCTCGGAATACGGCCTCGTCGGCATCCTCTACGCCAAGGGCGCGGACGTCGTGCAGTTCGTGATGAGCTGCCGGGTGCTCGGCATGGAGGTCGAGAAGGCGGCGCTCGCCTATCTCTGCGCCCGGATCCGCGAGCGCAGGCCTGCTTCCGCCATCACCGGCCTCCTGGTCGAGACGCCGGCGAACGGGCCCTGCCGCGAGGTGTTCGCGCGCGCCGGTTTCGCGCGGGCTGCGGCCGACGGCGACGGCCTCGCCTTCCGGCTCGCCCCGGACCAGGACGTGGTCGCGCCGGCCCACGTCGCGGTGACGCCGGAGATCGGGTTGAAGCGCGCGGCGAACGACGCCTTGGGCCCGGCCGCGCGCGCGGCCCGGGCCGGCGGCCTGGGATGGACCAAGCGCCTGTTCGGCCTCGGGCGGCGGTAGGGCATTGCCCACTGGGCAAGCGCCGTTTACACCCGCCGCCCCCGGCGCTATCACCCTGGCCCCACCCTCACGCGAGTGAACCCACACCAGATGCGCGCCGAGATCGAGCAACTCTCGGATGCCGCCAAGCAGTCGATCGGACTGCTGAGGAGGCATCTTTGACTGGGATACCGTTGACAAGCGCCTCGCGGAGCTGAACGCCCGCTCGGAGGACCCCTCGCTCTGGAACGATCCGGAGGAGGCCCAGAAGGTCATGCGCGAGCGCACGCAGCTCGACGACGCCGTCACGGCGATCCGGCGCCTCGAGCAGGGGCTGGAGGACGGCGCGACGCTGATCGAGCTCGGCGAGATGGAGGATGATGCCGCCAGCATCCGCGAGGGCGAGGAGCAGATCCGCGCCGTGCAGGCGGAAGCCGCGCGCCGCCAGATCGAGACCCTGCTCTCGGGCGAGGCCGACGGCAACGACACCTATCTCGAGGTCCATGCCGGCGCCGGCGGCACCGAGAGCCAGGACTGGGCCAACATGCTCCAGCGCATGTATTCCCGCTGGGCCGAGCGCCGGAAGTACAAGGTCGACATCGTCGAGTGGTCGGACGGCGAAGAGGCCGGGATCAAGGGCGCCACGCTGCTGATCAAGGGCCACAACGCCTATGGCTGGCTGAAGACCGAATCGGGCGTGCACCGCCTGGTGCGGATCTCCCCCTACGATTCCAATGCCCGGCGGCATACCAGCTTCGCCAGCGTCTGGGTCTATCCGGTGATCGACGACCGGATCACGATCGAGATCAAGGAATCGGATTGCCGGATCGACACCTACCGCTCGTCCGGCGCCGGCGGCCAGCACGTCAACACCACCGATTCGGCGGTGCGCATCACCCACAACCCGACCGGGATCGTGGTGGCGTGCCAGCAGGAGCGCTCGCAGCACAAGAACCGCGCCACCGCCTGGAACATGCTGCGCGCCCGCCTCTACGAGCTCGAGCTGAAGAAGCGCGAGGAGAAGGCCAATGCCGAGGCGGCCTCGAAGACCGATATCGGCTGGGGCCATCAGATCCGCTCCTACGTGCTCCAGCCCTACCAGCTGGTGAAGGACCTGCGCACCGGCGCCCAGTCGACCAGCCCCGACGACGTCCTCGATGGCGACATCGACGACTTGATCGAGGCCTCGCTGGCCCACCGTGTCTATGGCGGGGCCGAGGCCGTCGAGGACATCGACTGAGGGTTCAGGGCCTTCGATGACGAAAGGGGGCGCGGTGCCTCCTCCGATCTGGGGGAGGCACCGCGCCCCTTTCTCTTGGCTTGGGCGTTCCGAACACTCCCAACAGTCAATGACACGGTGGATTTCACGAGCGACGAGCGGCGAGCGGCGAGAGGTCGACGGCGACGATACTACCGGCAGGGCGGCCCACCCGGGTGTCCGCAGCCGCGCCCCGGCGGCGGGGCGTGGGGGGTCGGGCGCGGCGCGGCTTGCGACGGGTGCGGCTGCATCGGCTGGGGCCGCGGCGCCATCATCTGCGGCTGGCGCAGGGCCTGGGCCTGCTGGCGCCGCATCGCGTCCTGCATCTCCTGCTGCTGGCGCTGCATCATCTGCTGGGCTTCGGAGCGCTGACGTCCTTGTGCCTGCACCGCCTGCTGACGCTGGATCGCCTGCTGGCGCGCCGCCTGCTCCATCCGCATCCGCTGCATCCCGTCTTCCGGCCGCGGCGCTCGGGCAGGGGCGGCCAAGCGGGGCGGCTGCGCCGCCGGAGGTTGCATGACCGGTCGCGGGGCTTGCGCGGGGGCGACCAGACGCGGCGGCTGGACCGGGCGCGAGGGCACGATCGGTGGCCGCACGCCCTGGGGCTGCAGCCCCTGCGGCGGCGCAGCAGCGGCCGGTCCCTGTGGGGGGCGGGCAGCGAGGGCGGGTTGTCCCGGACGACCCGCGGCCGGGGATTGCCCCGCGGGTTGCGCGGCGGGCGGCGGGTCATGACTCTGAATTGGGCCTGGAATCTGGCCAAGCCCGACGGGCCGCCCACCCGGCTGCGGTCCGGCGGGCCGTCCGGCGACGGCCGGCCGCGGGATGCCGCCCGCACCGGGCAGCGGCTGCGCAGGATTCGGGTGAGGCCCGGCCGGGGCCTGCGGCGTGATCTGGCCGGGCAGGCTCGGCCGCAGGGCGGTCGCGCCGGGAGGCGGTCCGCCCACCGGCCCGTTGGCACGCGGGATCTGGCCCGGCGCGCCCTGCGGGTCCGGCCGCAGCGTCGCCTTCCGGGCGAGGGCCGGCGGCAGGGCGACCCTGGCCGCCGCCGCGCCGAGCGCCGCCCCTGCGACCGCGCCGGCCACCGGCCCGAGGCCGGGCGCTCCGGGCGGCGCCGGCTCGGGACCATGCTCGAGCACGACCGTGGTGGTCTGGACGTGCAGGTTCTGGAACAGCACCGGGTTCGGCGGCGGCACCACGGCCGGGGGCGCCACGACGTAAGTGGGAACCGGGACGTAGGTCGGGACCGGCAGGATGTAGGCCTCGACCGGCGGCGGGGGCGGGGCCAGCTCGACCAGCACGGCCGGCCGCGGCGGCAGGAAGGCGACGGGCGGCGGCGGCAGGGCGTAGGCCGGATCGTCGAGGAAGAGCGCCGGCCGCTCGACGTAGAGCACCTCATCGGGTGGTGGCGGCGGCACGTCGTAGGCGAGTGCGCGGTAATCCGGCGGTGGCGCGACGGCGGCGGCGAGTGCCGAGAGGCGTCGGCGCGCGTCCCAGGCATGGGGCCCGCGCGGATAGCGGCCGAGATAGGACCAGTAGGCCTCCGGCGTGTTGGCGAGCGCGCTGCGCCGCCAGGTCAGGGCCTCGCGCCGGGCCGCGATGATCGCCCGCACGCGCTTGGCCAGTGGGTCGCGCGGATAGGCGGCGACGAACTCCTCGTAACCCGCCAGGGTGTCGCGGCCGAGGCAGGCGGCGTAGGCCTCGCGCGCGCCGATCTCGCCGAGCGGCTTTGCCGGCGGCTCGAACCCGGCCAGCGCCGGGGCCCCGGCCTCCCGCTCCAGGAACACGAACGGCGCCTCGATGCGCGAGGCGCTCCACGGCACTTCAGCCCCGCGGGTCGCCTCGGCCACCCGCAGGCGCACCCGCTCGAACAGGGCGGCGGGCGTGAGCCCGCCTTCGCGGATCATCTCGACGAGCGCCAGCGCGTAGGCGCCGTAGGGGCCGGTTTCCACCGGGCCGACGGTGCCGGGGGCGGCGTTGGTCGCGATCAGGCTGCCGGGCTCGGCCTCGACGAGCGGCAGGCCGCCGGCCAGGGGATCGCCGCGCAGGCGGAACGGCGCCGTCCGGGCGGCGTCGAGCACCACGAAGCGGGCCTTGAGCGGCAGGGCGGCGAGGCGCTTGACGTAATCCGAGACCCGCAGGGCCTGGAGCGGCACGTCGGAGGCGGTCTCGATCCGGGCGTCGACCGGCGCGAAATAGGCCTCGTTCTCGAGCTGCAGGCCGTAGCCGGAGAGGTACAGGAACGCCACCGCGTCCGGTCCCGCCGCCGCGGCCTTGTCGGTGAAGTCGCGCAAGCTGCGCCGCAGGGATTCCTCGTCGAGGTCGCGGGCGCCGACGACGTCGAACCCCGCCGCCTGCAAGGTCTGGGCGACGAGGCCGGCATCGTTGGCGGCGGTCGGGATCGCGCCTGCCGCGTAGGCGCCGTTGCCGACGACGAGGGCGATCCGCCGCTCGGCCGCGGCCGCCGGGAGGGCGGTGGCGACGAAGCCCGCCAGGGCCGCGAGGGCGAGAAGCAGGTATCGGAGCGGCGGCATGGCTTGGCCCTCCCGTGACGGTGGGGGTCGGGGGCGTCCCCCATCTCGAACCGTCGCGTTTGAACGGGCACTGAACGACGCGGCATCAGCCTTGCTGGGACCTGCCCAGCTGGATCCGGCCCGAGAGTGAGAACCTGCCGGTGAGGAAGCCTGAATGCCGGACCGCCTGATCCACGCCGCCGCCAGCATCGCGCTCTTGATCGCGATCGCGATCCTGTTCTCCACCAACCGCCGCGCGATCCGGCCGCGGCTGGTCGTGTCGGCCCTCGGCGTCCAGGTCGGCATCGGCGCCCTGGTGCTGTTCTGGCCCGCGGGCCATGCCGTGCTCGGGGGCCTCGCCGGCGCGGTCCAGGCGGTCCTGTCCTACGGCGACAAGGGCGTGGCCTTCCTGTTCGGCGGCCTCGTCGAGCCGAAGATGTTCGAGTTGTTCGGCAGCGGCGGCTTCGTGCTGGCGCTCCGCGTGCTGCCGCCGATCATCTACGTCTCCGCACTGATCGCGGTGCTGTATCATTTCGGCGTGATGCAGGCGCTCGCCCGGGGGCTCGGCGCCGCGCTCCAGCGGGTGCTCGGCACCTCGCGGATCGAGACCTTCGCGGCGGTCATCACCATCTTCATCGGGCAGAGCGAGATCGCCGTGGCGTTGCGGCCGTTCCTGGCGCTCCTCACCGGGGCCGAGCTGTTCGCCGTGATGACGAGCGGGGCGGCCTCCACCGCCGGCTCGATCCTCGCCGGCTACGCGGCGCTCGGCGTGCCGATGCCCTACCTGATCGCCGCCTCGTTCATGGCGATCCCCGGCGGGCTCCTCTACGCCAAGATCCTGGTGCCCTCGACCGAGCCGAGCCGGGTCAAGACCATGCGGGTCACCTTCGGCGAGACCCAGGCCGTCAACGTGATCGAGGCCGCCGCCGACGGCACCCAGAAGGGCCTCGCGGTGGCGGTGGCGGTCGGCGCGATGCTGATCGCGTTCGTCGGGCTGATCGCCCTCGTCAATGGCATCGTCGCCTATGCAGGCGGCCTCGTCGGAATGCCCGGCGCCTCGATCGAGGGACTGCTCGGGTGGGCGCTGGCGCCGCTCGCCTGGCTTCTCGGCGTGCCGTGGGACCAGGCGACGCTCGTCGGCGGCGCCATCGGCCAGAAGCTCGCCTTCAACGAGTTCCTGGCCTACGCCAATCTCTCGCCGGTGCTGAAGAGCGGCGAGCTCGGGCCCCGCAGCACCGCGATCCTGTGCTTTGCCCTGTGCGGCTTCGCCAACCTGTCGTCGATCGCGATCCAGCTCGCAAGCTTCGGCAGCCTGGTGCCCGAGCGCCGGGCGGAGGTGGCCTCCTACGGGCTGCGGGCGATCCTGGCGGGCACGCTGTCGAACCTGACCAGCGCGGCCATTGCGGGGGTGTTTATCGGGGCCTGACGCTCGCGTAGACTGCGCTCTCGAAATCGAGGTAGTTCGCGACCGAGGCCGGATCGGCGAAGGGGAAGAGTTGCGTGCCCCAGAAGCCCCCGACCCCCGCATTCCGGTCGATCCAGAAGTAGAGGTTGGCGAGCCCGGCCCAGGCGAGCGAGCCCGCCGAGCGCCCGGTCGGCGCCGCCTCGTCGTTGATCATGAAGCTCAGGCCCCAGGATTTCGGCATCCCGGGGAAGAACTCGGCGTCGTGCGAGAGGTGACGCTTCACCCCCGGCAGGGCGCGGATCTTGAGCGTCGGCCCGAGGCCGTTCGTCGCCGCCATGGCGACGGTCTCCGGCCGCAGCACCGGCCCGTGCGGACCAGCGCCGTCGTTGAGCCACATCCGGACGAAGCGCAGGTAGTCCTCGGCGGTCGAGTAGAGCCCGTGACCACCCATCTCGACCTCCGGCTCCTGCGGCAGCTCGAAGCCGGCGACGACCGTGAGGCTGCCGTCCTCGGCTCGCTGGTGCATCCGGGCGAGGCGGCCGCGCATGGCGGGCGTCAGCGTGAAGCCGGTCGAGTCCATGCCGAGGGGGGAGAAGATCCGCTCCCGCATCACGGCGCCGAGGCGCTGCCCCGTCACCGCCTCGACCACCTGCCCGGCCCAGTCGATGTTGCTGCCGTACTCCCAGGATTCGCCGGGATCGAACAGCAGCGGCGTCATCAGCGAGGCGCGGGTGCCGGTGGTCACGCTCGGCCGTTTGCTCTCGCGCAGGAGCCGGGCGTAAGACGCGTTGAAGATGTCGTATCCGAAGCCGGCCGTGTGCAGCAGCAGCATCCGGGTGGTGATCGGGCGCGCCGGCGGGCGCAGGCGCAGGGAGCCGTCCTCGGCGAAGCCCTCGAGCACCTGGATCTCGTCGAGGGCCGGCACGTAGGCGGAGGCCGGCGCGTCGAGGTCGAGCCTTCCCTCCTCGGCGAGCTGCAGCACGGCAGTGGCGGTGACCGCCTTGGTGGTGGAGAAGATCGCCATCACCGTGTCGGTGGTCATCGGCGCATCCTCGCCCCGCTGCCCGGCGGCGCCGGCATAGAGCGTCCGCTCCCGGTCGGTCGCCATGGCCACCACGCCGGGCAAGCCCGGCCTCTGTCCCGTCACGCCGGTCAGGCGAGGGGCTTGATCCACCCCGCGCCGCAGGACCGCGTCCGCCGCGCCCTTGAGATCGTCGCCCATCGGCATCCTCCCGGCTCTGTTCTCGGCTGTCGCAGCCTACCGCGCCGGGCGTCGTCGTGTCAGGCCCGGGCAACGGCCGATCACCCCGTCGCGAGCGTCGCATGGGTACGCCCTCGCGCCGCCTTCGGGCCGGATCGACGGACGAGCGCGAGTTCGGGCATCGCGACCCGAACGGGAGGCCGGACATCGCGTCGATGCCGCATGCGTGACGCCACCCTCTCATCAGAATGAGGGATGACGGCACCCGCTTCGATCTCTACGCCAGTCGGGAATAGAGAAGCAGTCTTGAACGTGCTCCGCCGGGCCTCTGCTTCGGTGGTGAGACGATCACGGGTCTTCGGCGCGCCGGACCAAGCATCCCATCGCGCGCAAACGGAGCGAACGTCGGAGAGGCGCGGCCCTCGTCGGCCCGCGACATCGTGAGCGGGCCGGCCGGTGCCGCAGATTCGCTCGAAGACCGCCGAAGACCAGCCCGGCCCTCCGGAATGGGCCGCAGGAGGCCGACATGCGTGTTTTGACCGCTCTCTGCGCCCTCGCCCTCGCCACCGGGCTGTTCTGGGGCACGATGCTGACCCGCCCGCCGACCAGCGAGGCCCGGCCCGGGATCGGCATCGACACCCGCGAGATCACGCTGCGCGCGCATCTCGAGGATGCCGACCCTTGCGACGCGAATTGAGGCGGCGTCGCATCGCCGCCATTCTCGCTTTCCCTGCTCAATGCTCCTTGGCGGCGGCGGTGACGGTGACGACCGGCTCCGGCATCGCCGAGGAATGGTGGTGCGCGATCAGCCACTCGCCGTCCTTCAGCACGTAGACGAAGCTGTAGCGCGCCGGCACGACCACCTGCTCGCCCGGGTTCTTCCCGTCGAGCAGGAAGGTGTAGGTGCCGACATCGGTCGCCAGGTTGCAGCCGACCCGGATCGTGTGCGTGTTGATGATGCCCTGCGGGTGCTTCGCCAGGAAGTGCACGAAGTAGTCCTGGATCATCGCCCGGTCGGTGCGCGGCGTGTTGGACACCGTCGGCAGCAGCACGGCGTCGGGCGCGTAGTTCGCCGTGACCTTCGCCGGATCGAGCGTTGCCAGCGACTTGTTCCAGCGTTCGAACAGGTCCTCGATCTGGCGCTCGCTCACCGCGGTACAATCCATCGCCTCGGCCCGCGCCGGCGCGGCGGCGAGCATCATCACTCCGGCGGCCAGGGCCGCGAGCATCGTCGTCTTCATATCCGGTTTTCCCCTGCCGCGATCGGCAACCGGACAATACAGCGGCGATGCTCCGCAATCGATAAGAATGCGCACGGTTCCGTACAGGTATTCAAATCTTGCGATCTAGATCGAAATATATAGAACTAACTGATCTGCTATTAAACAGTTAAAATCTGGTCCACGATTTGTCGGATCGGCCCTCGTGGGGCCGACGCGCTCTAGGCCGTTCCGGGGCCGTGCAGCGGAGCCCGGCAGCCGGATGCTGAGGTGATGTCGAACGAGGCACTTGCGTCCCGCTCTATTCTGAAGCTTGCGGATTCCGGGTTCCGCTTTCGCGGTCCCGGAATGACGCGGAGAGTTTGAATACTGCCGGTGCAAGTCAGTCGATCTCAAGTAAAGGAAGCGACCGGCTGCGTCGCCGCGATGAGCCACTGGCGGGTCTGCGGATCGACCAGATCCGACAGCGCCGCGCGCACCCGGGCGTGGTAGGCGTCGAGCCAGGCGGTCTCCTCCTGGGTGAGCAGCTCCGGCTTCACCAGCGCGAGGTCGATCGGCGCGAGGGTCAGGGTCTCGAAGCCGAGCATCGGGCGCTCGGCGCCCGTCACGTCCCGCTCCTCGACCAGGACCAGGTTCTCGATCCGGATGCCGTAGGCACGGGTTTTGTAGTAGCCCGGCTCGTTCGAGACGATCATGCCGGGTTGCAGCGCCACCGTGCCGGTCTTGGCGATGCGCTGCGGCCCCTCGTGCACCGACAGGAAGGCGCCGACGCCGTGGCCGGTGCCGTGATCGAAGTCGAGGCCGGCCTCCCAGAGCGGGCGGCGGGCGAAGGCATCGATCTGCGCGCCCGTGGTGCCGCGGGGGAAGACCGCGGTGGCGATGGCGATGTGGCCCTTCAGCACCCGGGTGAAGCGGTCGCGCATCTCCGGGCTCGGCGTGCCGACCGCCACCGTGCGGGTGATGTCGGTGGTGCCGTCGCCGTATTGCGCACCGGAATCGATCAGGAACAGCTCGCCCGGCTGCACCCGCCGGTCGGTGCCGCGGGTGACGCGGTAATGCACGATGGCGCCGTTCGGCCCGGACCCCGAGATGGTCGGGAAGGCGATCTCCCGCAAGGAGTTGGCCTCGGCGCGGAACGCCTCGAGCCGCACCACCGCGTCGATCTCCGACACGGCGCCGCCCGGGGCCTCCCGGGCGAGCCAGGCGAGGAAGCGGGTCACCGCGGCGCCGTCGCGGACATGCGCGGCGCGGGAGCCGGCGATCTCGGCCGCGTTCTTCACCGCCTTCATGGCGGTGATCGGGTCGGGCCCGACATCGATCGTGCCGCCGGCCGTCGTGATCCGCCGGCCGAGCGCCACGGCGCCGGTGGCGGCATCGACCCGCACCCGGGCCTTGGCGGCGCCCAGGCCGTCGAGGGCCGCCGGCAGCGCCCCCGGCTCGTCCCGCTCGGCGAGGCCGTCGAGGACACCCGCAGCCTCCTCCGTCACCTTCTCGGGGTCGAGGAAGAGGCGCGGCGCGCCCTCCCGCGGGATCACCGCGTAGCCGAGGGGGAGGGGGGTGTGGGCCACGTCGCTGCCGCGCAGGTTGAACACCCAGGCGAGGTTGTGCGGGTCCGACACGACCAGCGCGTCGAGCCGCGCCTTCGCCAGCGCCTCGCGCACCCGCCCGAGCTTCACCGCCGCCGCCTCGCCGGCCAGGTTCTCCGGATGCGGCACCACCGGCGCCCGCGGGGCGCTCGGACGGTCGATCCAGACCAGATCGACGAGGTTGAGGGGGGTGGCCTCGACGCGTCCGCCCGCGGTCTTGGCGGCGCGCTCCAGCCGGGCGAGCCCGTCCGGGGTGTGCAGCCAGGGATCGTAGGCCAGCACTCCGCCCGCCGGCAGGTTGGCCTCGATCCAGGCCTCGACGCTGGTCTCGGCCAGCGGCACCGGGGTGACGATTGCGGTATCGACCTGCTCGGCGGCCTGGAGGGTGTAGCGCCCGTCCACCACCAGGGCGGCCTTGTCCGCGAGCACGACCGCCGTGCCGGCCGACCCGGTGAAGCCGGTGAGCCAGGCCAGCCGCTCGGCGTTGGGGGGCACGTATTCCGACTGGTGCTCGTCGGCCCGCGGCACGACGAAGCCGGACAAGCCTCTCTGCGCCATCGCGGCCCGGAGCGCGGCGATCCGCGCCGCGCCCTCCCGGTGGCTGGGATCCTCGAAGCTCTGGAAGCGGGCGGTCTGGCTCATGCCCCCTGGGGTACGACGCCGAGGGCGGGGCGGCAACCGCCGCCGTCGGGCCGGCCGCGGGTTTCGCCGGCGGCGGTTGATCTCCATGAAAGAATGACGGCGCGGAGGCAGGGAGCACCGGTCGCCGGTAGGACAGCCATTCGCCCGCCGCAGGCGGCCGCACGGTCACAGGGCGTCAGGCCAGCCAGGCGACGAGCAGCGACACGGTGACGACCGAAGCGAGGTGCGACAGGAGGATCGCCCCCGAGGTCACGCCGGCCTCGAGTCCGTAGAGCTTGGCCAGCGTGAACGGCCCCGAGCCGATCGGCAGGGCGCTGAGCAGCACGGCCGCCCGCGCCCACAGGTCCGGCACCGCGAAGACCTTGTAGACGAGGAGGGCCGTCACCGTCGGTTGCAGCACCAGCTTGAGGACGACGAGGACGGCCATCGGGCGGACCTCCGTGAAGCCCACCCGCTCCTGCGCGAGGAAGAGCCCGATGCAGACCAGCGCGCAGGGCGAGGCCGCGCCGCCGAGGAGCGCCGCGAAGCGCTCGACCGGACCCGGCACCGTGAGGCCGGTGAGGCCGACCGCGAGGCCGGCGAGCGGCGCGATCAGCAGCGGGTTGCGCACCAGCGCCAGCACCACCTTGCGGGCGGTGCCGGACCCTGCCCCTTTCTGAAGATCGAGCTCGATCAGCACGATCGCGGACAGGAACAGCACGCAGGCGGTGAACAACGTCGCGATCACCGCCGCCGGCAGGCTCGCCGGCCCGAAGACCAGGAGGCAGAGCGGGATGCCCATGAAGCCGACATTGCTGTAGCCGGCATCCAGCCCCTCGATGCAGGCCTGGGCCCCGCGCAAACCCCGCCCGAGCCCGAGCAGGTACGCCACCGCGAAGGCCGCCGCGATGCCGCCTGCGAAGGCCGCCGCGAACCCGACCTGGGCGACCTGGTCCGGCGTGATCTTCGCCATCGCGCCGAACATCAGCGCCGGCAGGGCGAGGTAGATCGCGAACCGGTTCAGGCTGTCGGCGGCGGCCGGCCCGAACAGGGCGGTGCGGCCAGACAGGAAGCCCGCCAGGATCAGCGCGAAGATGGGAAGGGCGGCGTTGAGGACGGCCTGCATCGGGGGGGACGGCGCCGGGACCGGGCGGAGCGCCGGCGAGGCCCGCTTTGGTCCAGCTTGCCGGGCGGCGCAAGGGCGGGAGGTCTGTGCCCCCGGCGGGAGGTCTGCGCCCCCGGCGGGACGGGGCGGCAGCGGAGGTGGGTCGGAGGCGCGCCGATCCCGGTCGTCGGGTGCGTCGCCTGCCGGCTTTCCGTCGGATGGACCGGCGGCGCCCCGGAACGCCGAACCCGATCCCCAACCGTCGCCGTCCTCGCTTCCAGCATCAGAATCCGTCGGCTTGGCCCGGGAACGGCGGTCGGCCGTCGTTGACTCGGTGCCCGAAAGCCGACATTCGGCGGCCTTCTCCCAAGCGGAGATCCGCGCGAACGGCCGGCGCGACGCGTAACCTTCGCGGCCGAGCACCCGCAAATTGCCCGCAATCGTGCCGCAGGACATCGCCAGGAACTCGCGGGCCGGTACGGCCTGCGCGTCCCGCTTCCAGCCAAGGTCGCACGGCGCTCGCACCCGGGAGCCGGCACTGACGCGGCACGCGCCGTCACGGACCTCGACGATCCGGACGGGGGCCACCGCCGCTTTCATTGCTCACGCGGTCCCCTTAGGTGAGCGGTCAGCATCAAGAAGGTATCGTTCGTGTCGGCGGCCGTTCTGAAATCCCTCTCCCGCGAGGAACTCGAGGCCGAGGTCCTGCGCCTGCGCACGACAGAGGCCGCCCTGCGCGTCAGCGAGGAGCGGTTCCGGACGATCCTGGAGACGGTCGATGCGGCCTTCGCCATCGTCCAGGTCAAGTTCGATGCCGACGACCGGCCGGTGGATTACCGATTCCTGGAGGCCAACCCCGCTTTCGAGCGCGAGGCCGGGGTCAACCTGCGCGGCAAGTGGGTCACCGAGTTCGCGCCGGAACTCGAGCGGTTCTGGTTCGAGACCTACGGGCGCGTCGCCAAGACCCGGGAGCCGGCGAACTTCGAGAGCTACGCCAAGGCGTTCTCGCGCTGGTTCGACGTGCGGGCGGTGCCGGTCGGAGAGCCAGTCGACCGGCAGATCGCCATCATCTTCAACGACGTGACCGCACGGCGCGAGGCGGAGGAGCGGCTGCGCGCCAGCGAGGCCCTCGCGCGCGCCAACATCGAGCGCGTGCAACTGGCACTTGAGGCTGGTGCCATCATCGGAACGTGGCACTGGGACCTGCCCACCGATCGGTTCACGGTCGATGACGGGTTCGCCCGCAGCTTCGGGCTCGATCCGGCGCTCGGCCGCGACGGCATCCCCCTCGCCAAGATCGTCGCGACCGTGCATCCGGACGACCAGGCGGGGTTGGCCGCCGCGATCGACGCGGTCGTCGCCCGGGGTGGTGCCTACGCGCACCAGTACCGGGTGCGCCGGGCGGACGGACGCTACTACTGGATCGAGGCCAACGGCCGGGTCGATCACGGGCCGGACGGTATGCCGCTGAGCTTTCCTGGGGTGCTCCTCGACGTCGAGGAGCGCCGCGCCGTCGAGCAGGAGCGCGACCGGGCCATCGCCCAGCTGCGCGCCCTGACCGAGACCCTGGAGCAGCGCGTCGGCGAGCGCACGGCCGAGCTGATGCACGCCGAGGAGCAGCTCCGCCAATCGCAGAAGATGGAGGCGGTCGGCCAGCTGACCGGGGGCCTCGCGCACGACTTCAACAACCTGCTCGCCGGCATCTCCGGCAGCCTGGAGCTGATGAACGCCCGCATCACCCAGGGCCGCCTCAGGGAGGTCGACAAGTACATGGTCGCCGCGCAAGGGGCGACGAAGCGGGCGGCGGCGCTGACCCACCGTCTCCTGGCCTTCTCGCGCCGGCAGACGCTCGCCCCGAAGGGGACGGACGTGAACGCCCTGGTCGGCGGCATGCTCGACCTGATCCAGCGCACGGTCGGACCCGGGGTGCAGCTCGAGATGGTCGGTCCGGACGATCTCTGGCCCGCCCTGGTGGACCCGTCCCAGCTGGAGAACGCCCTCCTCAACCTCTGCATCAACGCGCGCGACGCGATGCCGGATGGAGGGCACATCATCATCGAGACCGCCAACCGCCGGATCGACCCGCACGCGGCCCGACGGCAGGACATGCCGGAAGGCGAGTACCTGTCGCTCAGCGTCGCCGATACCGGCACCGGCATGGCGCCCGAGGTGGTCGCCAAGGCGTTCGACCCGTTCTTCACGACCAAGCCGCTCGGCCAGGGCACGGGCTTGGGCCTGTCGATGATCTACGGCTTCGCCAAGCAGTCGGGCGGCCAGGTCCGCATCCATTCCCGGGTGGGGGAGGGCACGACGGTCAGCATCTACCTGCCCCGCCACCGGGGCGAGGCGGAGCGCGACGAGGCGCTGCCGCAAGGCGGCCTGCTCCCGGTCGCCGAGGCCGGCGAGACGGTGCTGGTCGTGGACGACGAGCCCAGCGTGCGCATGCTGGTCACGGACGTCCTCGGCGAACTCGGCTACACCGCCGTGGAGGCGGCCGACGGGGCCGGCGGACTCAAGGTCCTTCAATCCGGTGCGCGCATCGACCTCCTCGTTACCGATGTGGGGCTGCCCGGCGGCCTGAACGGCCGCCAGATGGCGGATGCGGCGCGGGCGGCCCGTCCGGACCTCAAGGTGCTGTTCATCACCGGCTACGCCGAGAACGCCCTGCTCACCAACGGCCAGCTCGACCCCGGCATGGCGGTCCTGACCAAGCCCTTCGCCGTCGATGCCCTGGCGGCCCGCATCCGCGAGATGATCGCGCGCTGATTTCGGGCAGGGTTGCGCAGGCTGCTGGCAAACGGAGCGGCCGCTCGTGGTGGGAGGCGGCCCATCAATCCGTTGCGAGATAGGCCGATGCCTCCAAATCGAAGCCGAAGCGGCCTGCCGCCACAACCACGTCGTTCGGCACGAGCAGTGAAACGCTCGTGCGATCACCCTCGATGAAGAGGCCCACATCCAGGGATGGCCGTCCAATTTCTCCTCGTCCAAAGTAACTTAGCAAGACCGGGCCAACCCTCTCCATGAGAGCGAGCACGTCTGCCCAGATGCACTCTTCGGGGGCATCGATCTGAGCGTAGCTGGTGCCATTCGCGGCGGACGCTTCGAACCGATCGAGGTGGCCGACAGCGATCTCCAGTGACGTTCGTGACACTGTCACGTCGGGAATGCGAAGGACGGCGTCGATGGCGGGTTTTGACGGATCGGCCATGCGCGCTGTTTCGGATGGCACGCCTGTTTCCGCAACGGACCGGACATAGCCCCTCGCATCGCCGAGCCGATCGGGGCTTGGTGCCGGAAATCCGGTAACCTTGCATGCTTGGCTGGCCGCTTCGATCCGTTCCCCTCGTCGCGCCAGCCGCGACGACGGCGCGGTGGAGCCGCGCCGGGCGATGCTCTAGAACGAAAAAAGAACAGGTGGGCCGGCGGTTTACGGCCGCGCCTGAGGTTGCCGGCGTGGCGACGGGAGACACAGGATGGCGATGCGGACGACCTTCATGGTGCAGACGTTCGAGGTGCACCGGAAGCGGTTGCGGCCCGGCGCGCGGGACGTGGCGCCGACGGAGAGCGGGGCGCTCAAGCGCGCCGAGGCGATCGCCGGCCGGATGCCAGGCGCGGCGGCCCTGCGCATCGTCGCCGACGACGAGACCGGCGAACTCGAGAGCGTGACGATTCTCGGCCAGTTCGGCGAGATCCCGGACGACTTCGCCGAGCAGGTCAGCGGCGGCTAGGAGAGGAGAGAACCATGGCCTTCAAGGCGAAATCCGCGGCCGAGACCAAGGCGGCGGAGCTGGCCGCGATCCTGATCCGGATCGCGGACCGGGAGGGCGCGCCGGTCCAGATCGGCGTCGACGAACTCCGGCGGGCGAGCCCGCGCCTGACGCCGCTGGCGATCGGGCAGATGTTCCGCCGGCACCGCGACGACCTGGAGTCAGCTCTGTCGGAGCGCGGCTACACCCTCGTCGACTACGCCGACCAGGGTCCCGGGCGCGGAATGGAGTTCGAGATCGCACCGGCCTGACCGCGACGAGACCGAGCGTCATGCGCCGGGCACATGACAGCCTGCACGGATTCCGGATTGTGCAGTGCGAAAAAGCATGGGATACACGTCTCACGCAAGGACGCGATGGCGTCGCGGACTTGCCAGCCCTCTTGGGCGTTTCCTCCCTAGACTTTGGGCCGCCCGCAAGGGTGGCCTTTTTTCTTTTCGGCGCTCCGTTTGCTTGTTGTTTCTTGACGCCCCTCGGCTGGGATGCGTGCGCCCCGGTGAGGACATGGCTGCGGCCGATTGCGAGCAGCCGGCCGCTGATGCCGACCGGCCCTGCCGCAATGGCAACGATCCCCAACTTAGCTTTAAAGGAAGTCCCCTTTCGGGGAGCGCGCCCTAGATCAGGCTCCGGGATGGGGCGCCTCGAAGAGAGATCTTTTCCTCGCCCGCAGCGGCCGAGCCGCGGCGGCGCAGCACGCAGGAGCTTGTCATGTCGGGCCGCACCGTTGCCGATCTCTGCATCGAGACCCTGGAACATGCCGGCGTGGAACGCGTCTACGGCGTCGTCGGCGACAGCCTGAACGGTCTCACCGAGGCGATCCGGGCCCGGGGAAAGATCCGCTGGGTGCATGTGCGCCACGAGGAGGTGGCGGCCTTCGCGGCCTCCGCCGAATCGCAAGGAACGGGCGGGCTCGCCGTCTGCGCCGGCTCCTGCGGGCCGGGCCATCTCCACCTCATCAACGGCCTCTACGACGCCCACCGCTCCCGCACGCCGGTGCTGGCGATCGCCGCGCACATCCCCTCGGCGGAGATCGGCACCAACTACTTCCAGGCCACCCATCCCGAGGAGCTGTTCCGGGAGTGCAGCCACTATTGCGAGCTGGTCTCCGATCCGGCGCAGCTGCCTTACGTCCTCGAGATCGCGATCCGCACCGCGATCGGAAAGGGCGGCGTCGCGGTGGTGGTGATCCCGGGCGACGTCGCGCTGAAGGAGGCGCCCGAGCGGGCGCTCGCCGCGCCCAAGACCCTGGCCCCGAAGCCGCCGATCGTCCTGCCGCCGGCGGACGAGCTCGATGCGCTGGCCGATCTCCTCAATGGGACCGAGAAGGTGACGTTGTTCTGCGGCCGCGGCTGCGCCGGGGCGCGGGACCAGGTGATCCGCCTCGCCGAGGCCCTGCAGGCGCCGGTGGTGCACGCGCTCGGCGGCAAGGAGCACGTCGAGAGCGACAACCCCTACGACGTCGGCATGACCGGGCTGATCGGCTTCTCCTCCGGCTACGCCGCGATGGAGGCCTGCGACGCCCTGGTCCTGCTCGGCACCGACTTTCCCTATCGCCAATTCTATCCCGAGACAGCGAAGATCGCCCAGATCGACATCCGGCCGGAGAATCTCGGCCGCCGCTGCCGGCTCGATCTCGGCCTCGTCGGCGACGTCGCGGTGACCATCGCGGGCCTGCTGCCGCGGCTGAAGGGCAGCCGGGATTCGAGCCATCTGGAGCGCTGCCTGAAGCACTACGCCAAGGCCCGCGAGGGCCTCGACGACCTCGCCACCGGCAAGCCCGGCCGCAAGCCGATCCACCCGCAATACCTGACCCGGCTGGTCAGCGAGGCGGCGAGCCCCGACGCGGTGTTCACGGCCGATGTCGGCACGCCGACGATCTGGGCGGCGCGCTACCTCAGGATGTCCCAAGGCCGGCGGCTGATCGGCTCCTGGGCGCACGGCTCGATGGCCAACGCCATGGCGCACGCGATCGGGCTGCAGGCGTCGCAGCCGGGCCGTCAGGTGATCGCGCTCGCGGGCGACGGCGGCTTCACCATGCTGATGGGCGACCTCCTCACGCTGGTGCAGGAGAAGCTGCCGGTGAAGGTCGTGGTGTTCAACAACGGCACCCTGGGCTTCGTCGAGATGGAGATGAAGGCCGCCGGCTATCTCGATACCGGTGTCGCGCTCCAGAACCCCGACTTTTCCGCCATCGCCCGCGCCGCCGGCCTGCACGGCCGCCGGGTCGAGGATCCGGGCGAGCTGGAGGGGGCGCTTGCCGAGATGCTGGCCCATGACGGCCCGGCCCTCCTCGACGTGGTGACGAACCGCCAGGAGCTCGCCATGCCGCCCCGGATCCAGGCCGAACAGGTGAAGGGCTTCAGCCTCTACGTGATGCGGGCGGTGATGAACGGCCGCGGCGACGAGATCCTCGACCTCGCCAAGTCCAACCTGATCCGGTGAGCGATTCCGCTGGGAGACCGGGGCGGCGCCGGCGCGCCGTCCCTCATCCACACGACGAGGTCATCGACCGGGCGGTCACCGAGAGCGGCAGTCGACCGGAGCCTTGGCAATAATCCCGGGCGGCTCCGCGAAGAGTGAACAATCGGCTTGGCAGGAGAGCGGGATCGGCGGGTGGGTTCCGTCGCATCCGTGACGCGGGACGACACCCTGTTTGCTCGGATGGAGGACCGCGCCGATCCTCCTGGACCGATCAGCGGGTGTTCCGTCCCCTGATCGGACCGGCGGCACGCACGGACGGTGCAATCCATATATCGTTCGGCCTAATCTCTTCGGATGGGATCTGGCATGACCCTGCGTCGAGGAAGGGCCTGCGACAGTTCCTCGACGCCCGTCTCTGACGGCCGTCCTCAAGTTTGATTGCGCAAACTTGACTCCGACAAACGGCTGCCCCCATAGATTTTCGCAGCGATCGAGACCGGGCGACCGACAATACTTTCATTATAATAGCTATAAAACATAGCGCTTGTTAGGGCTCATCGATTTTGCCATTCGGTTTCCAGCCGCGGCCAGCCGTGATCTGACCCACGTTGTACTGGCCGCGATCAGCCTTCCCGCTCGCCCTGGATCCCGTCATGTCTGTCCCGTCGTCGCGTCGCGTTCCCCACCTCTCGCTCGTGGGGCGACGGCGTCGGTTGACCTGGTCGTTGCTGTCGGGCGTGGTGCTGTCCGCCGGCATGGCCGCGGGCGTGCGCGCCCAGGACGGCGCCGAGATCGCCCTCGACACCATCAACATCGAGGGCGCCGCCCGCCCGGTCACCGCAACGGCCGCTGGCACGCAGCCGGGCGGCGCCCGCGGGCCGGTGCCGGGCTACGTCGCCTCGCGCAGCGTGGTGGCGACCAAGACCGACACGCCGATCCTCGAGACCGCGCAATCGATCACCGTCATCGGCCGCGAGCAGATCGAGGACCAGAACGCGCTCACCATCAACCAGGCCCTGCGCTACAGCCCGAGCGTGACGACCGAGCAGCGCGGCGGCGCCGGCGGAACCAGGCTGGAGCAGTTCTCGATCCGCGGCTTCACCGCGCCGCTCTTCCTGGACGGGATGCGCCTGCCGACCTCCCGCGACGCCTTCCCGTCGGTCGATCCCTACCGGATCGAGCGCATCGACATCATCAAGGGCCCGGCCTCGGTGCTCTACGGGCAGTCGGGTCCCGGCGGTATCGTCAACCTGACGTCGAAAATGCCGCAATTCGTCCGCCACGGCGAGGTCTTCGTCCAGGGCGGCGGCTTCAGCGAGGTCCGGGGCGGCTTCGACGTCGGCGGGCCGATCACCTCCGAGACCACGGTGCCGGGGACGGAGCAATTCGCCTTCCGGGTGACGGGCTTGGGATGGAACGGCGACGGGCCGGCGGTGACGACCCGGGTCGAGCGCGCCTTCATCCAGCCGAGCCTGACCTGGCGGCCCTCCGCCGACACCTCGCTCACCGTGCTCGGCCTCTACCAGCGCGACCCGTTCTCCGGCTTCTACGGCGGCTTCCCGGCTTTCGGCACGGTCTTCCCGCGCAATTTCGGCAACGGCATCGTCGGGCGCCTGCCGGTCGACTTCTACGACGGCGACCGCAACTTCGAGCAATCCGACCGCACGCAAGCCGCGGTCACCTACATCCTCGACCACCGCTTCGACGACGCCTTCCGGTTTCACTCCTCCGGCCGCTTCCTGCGAACAGAAGGGCAGTACCGCAGCGTCTACGGCGCCTTCAGCTCCACCACGCCGATCTCGACGCTCTCGGCGCTGACCTCCGGGCTGTTGATCAACCGCTCGCGCATCGCCACCGACGTGGCGATCGACGCCTACACGATGGACAATTACTTCGAGGCGAAGTTCGACACTGGCCCCTTCGCCCACACGGCCCTGTTCGGCGTCGATCACCAGACGCTCAAGACCCGGACGCTCGCGACCCCGTTCCCCGCCGCGCCCGACCTCAACGCGCTGGCGCCGAACTACGACATGAACATCGCGGTTCCGGGCTTCACCAGCAATGCCCGCATCACCGCCCAGCAAACCGGCGTCTACCTTCAGGACCAGATCAAGTTCGACCGCCTCGTCCTGACGCTGGGCGGGCGCTACGACACCGCGCGGCAGACCGGGCCAACCCGGACGCTCGCCACCGGCGCCGTCACCTTCCAGGACGTGCCCTCCGATGCCCTGACCTACCGGGCGAGCCTGCTCTACCTGTTCGACAGCGGCGTGGCACCTTACGTCTCCTACAGCGAGGCGTTCGAGCCGATCACCAACGGGCGCATCTACGATCCGGCCTTCGGCTCGACCGGGCGCATCCCCGACCCGATCTCGAGCCGCCAGTACGAGGCCGGCGTCAAGTATCAGCCGCCGGGCACCGACATCCTGCTCACCGCCGCGGCCTTCGACATCAAGCGCTCGAACACCCTAACGGCCGACCCGGTGAACGGGCCGACCTTCAGTCTCCAGACCGGCGAGATCGGCGTGCAGGGCGTCGAGTTCGAGGCCCGCGCCAACCTCGCCGAGGGGCTGAACCTGATCGGCGGCGTGTCGTTCCTGGACGTGCGCAACACCCGCGACACCGCCACGACCTTCAACCAGGTCACGGGCCAGCAGGTGCCGATCGTCGGCCTGCGTCCGACCGCGATCCCGGATCGCACCGCCTCGCTGTTCGTCGATTACCGCTTCCAGTCCGGCCCGCTGCTCGGCCTCAGCCTCGGGGGCGGCGTGCGCTACCTCGGCGGCTCTTGGGGCGATCCGGCCAACACCTTCCGGGTGCCCGAGGCCGTGCTGGTCGACGCGGTGGCGAGCTACGAGCTCAAGCACCTGAACCCGAATTTCGAGGGCTTCAACCTCCAGGTCAACGCCCAGAACCTCCTCGACGACCGCACCGTGACCGGCTGCTTTTCCTACGCGACCTGCTTCTACGGCCTGCCGCGCACGGTCTATGCGACCCTGCGGTACCGCTGGTAAGGGGGCGACATGACCCGCGCGCCCACGCTTCAGGTCCGCGCCGCGGTGGCGGGCCGCGTCGTCCTCGCCGCCGGCGGGGGCTACGCGGTCGCCGGCCTCGCCACCGCCCTCCTGTCGCTGACCCTGCCGATGCCCCGGGCGGAGGCCGTGACGACGGCGACGCTCCTGAGCTTCGCCGTCATGGTGGGCATCGTGGTCGTGGTCTTCGCGGCCCGCTCGCTCGGGCGCGCCGCCGCGATCATCGGGGGCCTCGCCCTCGTGCTCGGCGTCGCGCTCTGGTTCGTCACCGGATCGCTCTCCATCGGATCGTCGCCAATCGGACCTTCCCCATGAAGCAGGGTTTCCGCCAGTCCATGGCCTGGCTGCACACCTGGTCCGGCCTCGTCGTCGGCTGGGTGCTGTTCGCCGTCTTCGTCACCGGCACCGCGAGCTATTACCGGGCCGAGATCTCGCGCTGGATGCAGCCGGAGCTGAAGCGCGAGGCGCAGGTCACTCCCGAGGCCCTGGCGGCTGCCGCCGACCTCGCGGTCGTCCACCTTCAGACCCATGCGGGGGCGGCGCGGACCTGGTTCGTCACCCTGCCGACGCCGGAACGGCCCCTCGTCGAGCTGTTCTGGCGCAACAAGCCCGGCACGCCGCCGGGCCACGTCCTGCTCGATCCACAGACCGGCGCGCCCGCCGCGATGCGGGCCACCCGCGGCGGCGACTTCTTCTACCGCTTCCACTTCGAGCTGAACCTAGCCCCGCTCTGGGGCCGCTGGATCGTCGGGATCTGCGCGATGGTGATGCTGGTGGCCCTGGTGAGCGGGGTCATCACCCACCGGCGCATCTTCGCCGACTTCTTCACCCTGCGTCGGGACAAGGCGGCGCAGCGCGGCTGGCTCGATGCCCACAACGTCAGCGGCGTGCTGGCGCTGCCGTTCCACCTGATGATCACCTATACGGGCGTCGTGACGCTCGCGCTGATGTACATGCCCTGGGGCGTCACTGCGGCCTACAAGGGCGACCAGTTCGCCTACTTCGCCGAGACCGGGCAGATCACGAAAGCCCGCCCGGCCGCCGGCCAGCCCGGCACTCTCGCCCCGGTCGGGCCGATGGTCGGCCGTGCGCTCGCGACCATCCCCGAACCGCTCGAACGGCTCACCATCGTCAACCCGCGCGACGCGAACTCCACCGTGGTGGCGGTGTTCGAGGAGCCGCACGGCCTCTCGCACGAGCACCCGCAGGTCGCCTTCGCGGGCACCAGCGGCGACGTCGTCGAGGTTCTGTCCGGTGGGCTGAAACCCGCCGCCAAGACCTTCACCACCATGGTCGGCCTGCACGAGGCGCATTTCGCCGGGGCGGCCTTGCGGGTGCTGTTCTTCCTGTGCGGGCTGATGGGCTGCGCCATGGTGGGGAGCGGGCTGGTGCTCTGGACCGTGGCGCGGCTGCCGAAGGCCGGGGTCGCAACGGGATTCGGCTGGCGCCTCGTCCACGCCCTCAATCTCGGCACGATCGCGGGCCTGCCGGCGGGCATCGCGGCCTACTTCCTCGCCAACCGGCTGCTCCCCCTCGACCTTGGAGCCCGAGCGGAGCGCGAGGTCTGGGTGTTCTTCGGCGCCTGGCTCGCGGTGGCTCTGGTCGGGCTGTGGCCCGCGCCGCGCCGGGCCTGGCGGGGGGCGCTCGCCCTCGTCGCGGCCCTGTTCGTCGCGGTGGTGATCGTCGACGTCGCGACCGCCCGGGCCCTGTGGGACGATCCGGCCTGGTTCCTCGGCTTCGACGCCGCGCTGCTGGCGCTCGCCGCCGGCTTCGCCCTCGTCTCGCACAAGGTCGCCCGCTTCGCAGCCCCGCGCCGGATGCGCCGGGTCATGGAGGCGCCCGCTGCCGCGCCACAGATGGGACGGGCATGACGCTCCTCGTCAGCTTGGGCGTGAGCTTCCTCGGGTTCGCCGCACTGTGCCTGAGCATGGCCCGGCACCACCAGGCTGTGTGGTCGGGCCCGCCGGACCGGCACCGCACGCTCACCCTGCGCGCCGCCGGCTGGGGGCTGATCGCCCTGTCCCTCGCCGCCGCGATCCGGTTCGACGGCTGGAATGTCGGCCCGGTCGACTGGCTCGGATCGCTGATCGGGGCCGGTCTCCTCCTGATCGTCGTCCAGTCGTACCGGCCGCGGGCGCTCCTCTGGATGACCCCGGTCGCGGCCGCGATCGCCCTCGTGGCCGCGCTCGGGTCGCTTGTTTGAGGGCGGCGTCACCCCCGCCGCGACGCCTCCCCCAGCCGGCGCAGGTCCGCCACCACCGCCGGCGTGCCGGCATAGAGCAGCCCGCCGGTGAGCATGTCGTCGGAGCCGAGATACTCGGCGACGCCGCCGGCTTCGCTAACGAGGAGGAGGCCGGCATAGCAATCCCAGGCATTGAGGCCGGGATCGTAGTAGCCGGCGAGCCGCCCGGCCGCGACGTAGGCGAGCATCAGGGCGCCGGAGCCGTTGCGGAACAGCACCCCACCCTCGCGGTAGAGGCCGTGCACGAAGGCGGCGGCCTCCGCGGCGGGGGTCTTCTGGGTGGCGCCGAAGCCGATATTGGCCGAGGTGAGCACCGTCGCGGAATCGATGCGCAGGGGCCGGCCGTTCACGGTCGCGCCCTCGCCCGCCAACCCCGCATAGGTCTCGCGCAGGACCGGCGCCTCGATCACGCCGGCGACCAGCCCCTCGGGTCCGCGCACGCCGATCGACACGCACCAGTTCGGCTGGCCGTTGAGGAACGGGCTGGTGCCGTCGATCGGATCGACCACCCAGGTATAGCCCGACCGGCTCGGGACCGGATCGTGCTCCTCGCCGATCACCCCGTCCTCCGGAAAGGTTTCCGCGATGCGGGCGCGGATCAGGAGCTCGACCTCGCGGTCGGCCTGCGAGACGAGGTCCTGCGCGCCGCTCTTCTGCTCGATCACCAGCTCGTCGCGGGCGTTGAAGTACCCGAGGGCGGTCTCGCCGGCGGCGCGGGCGATCGCGAGGGCGTGGTCGCGGCGCGCGCGCGCGGCCCGGGTGGTGTCGGTGGTCATGACGGTGACTTCCTCGAACGGATGGCGGCGGCCGTCCTACACGGCCGGTTGTCTCAGCTGTGCGACGTGATGCCTACGCCGGTGACGTCGGCGAGCGCCGCCGCGATGGCGGCCCGGGCTTCCGGCGAGGCCGGGCTCTGCGGCGGCACCGGATCGCCGACGGCGTAGCCCTGCATCTGCAGCGCCGCCTTGACGCAGGCGGCGAGGTTATAGCGGGCAAAAACCTCGTTGAAGGCCCAGACCCGCTTCTGCAACGCCACCGCCTCGCCCCATCGCTCCTCCCGGCACAGCTGGTAGAGCGCCAGGCATTCCCGCGGGATGACGCAGGCGGGGCCGGCGAACCAGCCCTTGCCGCCGAGCATCATCACGCTCGCGGCGATGTGCGAGGAGGCGGCGAAGACGTCGAGGTCGCCGCCGACGCGGTTCAGGATCGAGAGCAGGCGCCCGGTATTGGTCGAGGCGTCCTTGATGCCGACGATGTTCGGGTGCCGGGAAAGCCGCGCGATGGAGGCGACCGAGAGGTCGGCGCGCTGGAAGTTCGGGTTGGTGTAGAGGATGATCGGCAGGTCGGTGGCGTCCGCCACGGTCAGGAAGTACCGCTCGATCTCGCCTTCCGTCAGCGGGAAATAGGCGTCGAGGATCAGCACGATCCCGTCCGCCCCCGCCGCCCGGCAGGCCCTGGCCTGGGCCACTGCACCGCGGATGGCGGTCGAGGCGACGCCCGGCAGCACCGGCACCCGGCCCGCGGCGGCGGCGACCACCGCCGCTACGGTCTCGCGCTTCTGCGCCTCGTCGAGATAGGCGAACTCGCCGGTGCTGCCGAGCGGCGTCAGGCCGTGCACGCCGGCGGCGATCAGGTCGTCGCAGAGCGACGCCATCACCCCGGCCTCGACCCGCCCTTCCGGATCGAGCGGGGTGACGAGGTAGGGGATGATGCCCTCGAACCGCGCCATCGTCACCGCTCCGCGAAGCTGCGGACCAGGGCGTTCGCGATCGCCATCGGCGGCGGGGTCATCAGGCCGTCCGGGTGGCGGCGCTCTAGCATCTGCCGCACCTCGTCGCGGGTGAACCAGCGGGCATCCTCCAGCTCGGTCCGGTCGAGC
Source organism: Methylobacterium frigidaeris (assembly GCF_022179185.1). Classification (GTDB taxonomy): domain Bacteria; phylum Pseudomonadota; class Alphaproteobacteria; order Rhizobiales; family Beijerinckiaceae; genus Methylobacterium; species Methylobacterium frigidaeris. Next base: position 166,749 of record NZ_BPQJ01000008.1, read on the forward strand.
ACCAGGGCGTCGCCCTCCGCCTCGCCCTCGCAGCCGATCATCAGCGAGGACGGGAACGGCCAGGGCTGGGAGAGGTGGTAGCGCACCGCGCCGACCCGCACGCCGGCCTCCTCGAAGGTCTCGCGCCGCACCGCGTCCTCGATGGTCTCGCCGGGCTCCAGGAAGCCGGCGAGGCAGGAATAGACGCCGGGCGCGAACCGGGCCTGGCGGCCGAGCAGGCAGCGGTCGCCGTTCGTCACCAGCATGATCACCACCGGGTCGGTGCGCGGGAAATGCTCGGTACCGCAAGACCCGCAATCGCGCCGGAAGCCGCCGCAGGAGAGGGTGGTGGGGTTGCCGCAATTGGCGCAGAAGCCGTGCCGGGCGTGCCAGCCGAGCAGCGACTTGGCGGTGGCGAGCACCCCCATCTCGGGTGCCGGCACCGCCCCCTCGACCGCGACGGCGCGGGCATCGAGCACCCGGTAGGCCGGATCGTCCCGGTACAGGGCCGCCGCATCCGCCGGCAGCGCCCCCGCGAAGGCGGGCCGCCCGCCGACCCGGCCGAGGAAGAGCTCGGGCGAAGGCTGGCCGGCCCGGGCCGCATCCTCGGGTGCCAGCAGGCAGGTGGCCCCGCCCTCCGTCATCCGCAGCACCGGCACGTCGCCGCAGAAAAGCAGCAGGCTGGCGTCGGGGGTGTCCGCCAGCGTCGGGGTCGGGCCGCTGCGCTCGGCGGAGTGGCGCTCGAGCAGGCTCTGGGCGTAGCCGAGGCGATCGAGGGAGGAGGGCAAGGCGGGGATCCTCATGCATCATCGTGCGGAGCCCGGCGCGGCCCCTCGCGTCGAAGGGAGCATGGGCAGGCAAAATGATGCAAAAGCAAGGCGGCGGGTGGGGGACGCGGGTTGCTCTCGGCGCATTTGCGCCGCTCGGATCCGGCACTCCTTCGACTGCCACGTGGGAACCTGATCCGCTTCCGCCTGCGCGTATGGTCGCGTGCTCACCGGGATTGTCCGGACATCGATGATGTCTGGAGATGTGATGGTGTCCTCGTGCCGTGCTGCAGAACTCTCGCGGACGACGTGTCAGGGAGGGGGCGGCGCCAAGAAAATCGGCCGGTTCTCCACAGACTGAACGAGGATGATTTTGGCGGTCTTACAGCTGCGATCTCAAGAATGACATGTGAAGCGCCAGAGGTACAAGGAAAAAAATCATTGGTTTCGACGATCGTTCGAGTTTTGCATTGTATTTGATTTATCTTTGAATTTTTATTCCTAATTGATATTTGATACTATGCTGCCTCCTTTGTTGTACTTAAATCTTGCAAATGGCTGAAATCTGTGCATTAATCAAAATTCATGGTAACCATGCAGATCACAGTCAAACCTGGCTGGAGGATTGCGCCATGTGTACGTGTCGGCACCGTCACTCGATTTTCTGCGTCCTGCCGCCCTACATCCTCAAATCGATTCAGAAGAACGGCTCGAAGGAGCAGGTTGAGGCCGCGATCAACACGCTGTCGGTCGACAGCACCTTCCGGTCCGTTCGGCTCAACCTGACGGCGGCCGTCTCGCCGGCACAGAGGGAGCGGAGGGTTCTGGGACCTGCCCAGTCCAAACAGCGAACCATCTACACAGCCGACAACGTCGAGACGCTCCCCGGAAAGGCGGTTCGCACCGAGGGGGCCGGACCATCCGGCGACGTCGCGGTTGATGAGGCATACGACGGCCTCGGTCACACCTTCGATTTCTTCTCGGAGATCTTCGACCGGAATTCCATCGACGACGAGGGGATGCCGCTCAACGCCACCGTTCATTACGGGCCCAGATACAGCAATGCGTTCTGGAACGGCCAGCGGATGGTCTTCGGTGACGGCGACGGGGAACTGTTCAATCGCTTCACGATCGCGCTCGACGTGATCGGTCACGAACTCGGGCACGGCGTCACCGAGGATGAAACCGGCTTGGTGTATCTCTTCCAATCGGGCGCATTGAACGAACATCTCTCTGACGTGTGGGGTTCGTTGATCAAGCAATGGTATCTCAGACAGACATCGGATCAGGCAGATTGGCTGATCGGTGCCGGCCTGCTGGCCGATGGCGTGAAGGGACAAGCGTTGCGCTCCATGAAGAAACCTGGAAGCGCCTTCGACGATCCGGTGCTGGGAAGAGATCCTCAGCCAGGCCATATGGATGATTACGAAGAAACTTATGCCGACAACGGTGGCGTTCACATTAATTCAGGAATACCGAACCGGGCTTTCTACCTCGCCGCCACCTCGGTCGGTGGCTACGCCTGGGAGAAGATCGGGCGCGTGTGGTACGAGACGATAAGGAGCAAGCGGGTCAAGCAGGACACGAAGTTCAAGGAATTCGCTAACCTCACCGTCGCGACCGCGTTGCGGACTCCCGGCTGCGGTCCCATCGAGCAGAAAGCCATCGCCGAGGCCTGGGCCGAGGTGGGCGTTTTGGAAAAGGTTGCTCCGAAGACGACGAGAGCCGTGACGACCAGATCCAGCCGACAACCTGCGCGCATGTTCGAAGCACAACGTGGTGGACGTGACGGCGATGCAAGTTCGAGCACGTCCAATGGTTCAGGCCGATGATGGAGATGTGATGCGCATCACCCTCGAGAGACTATCCACAGGTGCAGCTTTCTTTCCCGGTCTGGCGAAGCCTGTGGTCGTTGACAGCAAAGCTCTGTCGCCGGCCGCAGCGATGGAGCTGGAGAAGCTGGTGGAAGCCGCCAAGATCTTCGACGGGCCGGACGCGGATCCTTCGGCGGCCGGCAGACCATCGGCGCGGGGCGCGGCGGATTACGAGCAGAAAATCGTTACGGTTGAGCGGGGGGATGACGTGCGAACCGTTCATCTCTCCGACCTGGCCTCGAAATCCGCCGACATACAGGCCTTGCTGAATTTCGTCGAGAAGAACTCGAAGCGTTAGAGTATTTTCGGCGAAGCATATGTTTGTTTTTGAAAAAATCCGCAAGATCGGAAACTTGGAGCCGCGCCCGCGCGCCGCTCCAGGTCCTGCCACAGAGTGCAGCAGGTTTCTGCACGCCCCACAGCCATCTGGAGGGCTGCCGTGCTCGTGTTTGTGTTACGCCACGCTGATAAGCGGCCATTCCCGGCGGACGATCTCAGCGAGGCAGGACGGGAACGGGCAGAGCTGCTGGCCCGGATGCTCGCCCGCAGTGGCGTCAAGAAAGCGTACCACAGCGGAGCGGTCCGTGCACGAAAGACCCTCGATCCGCTGGCGCACGCGATCGGTTCGTCGCTGGACATCGTTGAGCTGCCCGCTCCACCGGACATCATACGCACCATCATCGCCCTGCCGGAGACGACCGTGGCGATCGTCGTTGGTCACAGCAACACGGTCGGACCGATCATCGAAGGCCTGTGCGGGATCGCCGTGACTCCGATCGCGGATGAGACGTTCGACGATCTTTTCATGGTGTCTCTGAATCCCGCCGGCCGACCGAACTTCACTCATTTGAAGTACGGAGCCGAGACGTGATCGCGACCGTGTCGTGGCGTGCGACGTCGCAGGAGCAGCCGCGGCACTGATGCCGTCGCGCTTTCGGCAAGAGGCGGGCCGCCTCACGCCGCCGCGAACAACCCCCGCGCCCGTTCCACCAGCTGCGCCGCCGCATGCGCCGGATACGGCTCCCGCGTGCCGTGCCCCCAGACCGGCCCCGGCCAGGCCGGATCCGATCGGAACCGCCCGACCACGTGGACGTGGAGCTGCGCCACCACGTTGCCGAGCGCCCCGACATTCACCTTGTCGGGCTTGGCGAGCGCCTGCATCACGCCGACCGCGAGGCGGGTCTCCTCCATCAGCCGGGCGGCATCCTCGGGGCTCAGGTCGGTGAGTTCCGAGACTCCCGGGAGACGCGGCACCAGGACGAGCCAGGGAAAGCGCTTGTCGTTCAGGAGCAGCACGCTCGACAGGGCGAGGTCGCCGAGCGCGATGGTGTCGGCGGAGAGCCGCGGGTCGAGGGTGAAGTCGCTCATCTCGGTCCGTCAATGCGCCATCAGCACCGGCATGGCGGCGTGGGCGAGGATGTGGCTGGTGGCCCCGCCGAAGATCATCTGGCGCAGGCGGCTCTGGGTGTAGGCGCCCTTGATCAGGAGATCGCAGCCGATCGCCTCGGCCTCCGTCAAAAAAATCTCGCCGACGGTGCGGCGGCCGGCGGCCAGGGTCCGCCCTTGCGCCGAGAGGCCCTCGCGGTTGAGGGCGGCGGCCATCTCCTCGGCGCTCGGGCCCGGCACCATGCCGGCATCGACCCCCAGCACCTCGATCCGGGACGCGGCGCGCAGGAACGGCGCCGCGAAGGCGACCGCGCGGGCGGTCTCGGTCGAGCCGTTCCAGGCGATCACCACGGTCTCGCCGATGCTGGCGGGAGAATTCGGCGGGGCGATGATCAGGGGGCGGCCGCTCTCGAACAGCACCGCCTCGAGGGTCGTCATGCGCGGCGCCCCCTCGCCGCTGCTGGGCCGGCCGACCACCGTGGCGTTGAACAGCCGCGCGTGCTGCGCCAGGAACCCGTCGCCGGGAGGCGCGTCGGGCCGCCAGCGGTAGCGCGGGCCGTTCTTGCCCGCGTCGGCGCTCTCGCGGGCGATGCCGTGCCGCTCCATCGCGGCGGTGAACAGACCGCCGCAATCGCGGGCCTCGACGAGGTCGGTCTCCTCGTCGCGCACCCAGGTCATGCCCCCGACCATGTCGACGGGGACGTACTCGGCCAGCGCCGGGCGCAGGCCGAAGCCCTCGATGCCGGCGCCGAAGCGGCGGGCGGTGAGGACCGCGGTATCGAGCACCGAATCGAGCAGGGTGTGGCGGGCGACCGGAACGAGGAGCGTCTTCATGATGGCGCACTCACCTCAGGGGCCTCGGGGACGACGGGCGCGATTGCATCACGGCCGCCTCCGGCCTGTCCAGTGGGCCCCTGGGGCAATCCCCGGCCCAGGCTCAGGGCCCGGCCGGGGCGCCCACCGTCCCCCGCCGCGGCTCCGGCGGCTCGTCCTGGCCGCAGGCCGCACCCGCACCGTCCCGGCCGCCGGGGGCGCAGGTCTCCTCCAGCCACAGGGCCAGCACCAGGGCGAGGCCGGCAGGGAGCGCCAGCGCCAGGAAGGCCCAGGTCCAGCCGAGATGGAGCGCGAGCAGGCCCCCGACCCAGCCCGAGAGGGCGCCGCCCACCCCCTGCACCGCCGCGACGGTGCCGAGCGCCGTCTGGGTGCGGCCCGAGCCCCAGGTGAGGTCGGCCACCACCACCGGCACCGCGACGCCGATGACGCCCGAGGCGACGCCGTCGAGCACCTCCGCCAGCACGAGCCAGTACGGATCGGACAGGAAGGCCGAGAGCAGGGCGCGCGCCGGCAGCACCGCGCAGGCGACGAGGAGGAGCTGGCGCCGGCCGCGCCGGTCGGCGAGCGATCCGGCGAAGAGCGCCACCGGGATCATCACCGCCTGCGCGACGATGACGTAGCGGGCGGTCCAGCCAGTGCCGTCCTGGCCGGCGGCCACCAGCTTCTGGCCGAGCAGGCTCAGCATCGAGCCGTTGGCGAGGTTGAACAGGGCGAGGGCTGCCGAGAGGATCAGCAGGCGCCGGTCGGACAGGACCTTCAGGATGCCGGAACGCTCCGGCTTGTCGTCCGGATCGTCCTCCTTCCAGCCGACGGCGCGCCGGCCGTTCCAGGCCTTCTTCGGCGTCGTCACCGCCGCCACGATGGCGCAGGCGGAGAGCCCGCCCAGCACCCAGAAGGCGATGCTCGGGCCCATGATCGGCGTGCCGAAGCTGATCGCCAGGGCTGCCCCCAGGATGCCGACGTGGTTCCAGGCCTGGTTGCGGCCCTGCTGCTTCGGGAAGGCCTGCTTGCCGACCATGCCGAGGGTCAGCGCCGTCACCGCCGGTACCACGAGGGTGCCGCCCGCGGCGGCGACGAACTGGGCGGCGAGCACCGCCATGAACGAGCGGGCCGGCAGCAGCAGCAGGGTGCCGACGAGGATCGCCGCGCAGGCTGCCGCGATCAGCATCCGGGGCCGGCCGAGCCGGTCGACCAGGGCGCCGAGCGGCCCGCTCAACGCGAGGGTCGCGAAGCCGACGATGGTGGTGACGAGGCCGACCTGGCTCGGGCCCCATTGCGCGGCCTGCGCCAGCCAGGTGCCGAGGAAGGGGCCGAGCCCGCCCTGGATGTCGCCGACGAAGACGTTGATCAGGGCGAGGTGGGTCGTGGGATTCATCAACGCGGAGGCGCTCCGGCTGGCCCGTGCGGGCTCTCGTGGGTCTCTTCTGGCCCTAACGGACCAACGCGCCTGAACGGCGAATGATCGCCTCGCCGCGGTGATGCTCCTGTTAGGGGCTGGTGTCCGTCCGCAGGGCCTTCGCGGCGCGAAGGCACCGATCAAGGATTCGGCTCAAGGGCTCGGCACCGCGCAGGCGGCGGCGAGGCGGGCGAGCATCGGGTCGGGGATGCCCATGGCGACGAGCTGGTCGTGGGTGTGGCGGACATAGTCCGGGTTGGCGCCCGAGCGGCCGAGGCCCTGGCGCACCAGCCGTACCAGCTCGGTTTCCGGCAGGCGGCCGGCATATTGCGGGTGGCGGCGGTCGACGAGGTAGGTCACCGCCTCGATCCGGCGCCCGTCGTCGAGGGTGACGCCGAGCACCCGCTCGACATAGACCGCCGTGACCTGCTCACGCTCGCGCAGGTAGGCGAGGGTGCCCGCCGCCTCCGCGGCCGCGACCCGGAAGGCCATGCCGCGGCAGGAGCCGCCGCGGTCGAGCCCCAGCACCAGGCCCGGCCGCTCCGGCGTGCCGCGATGGACGTGCGAGAGCACGCAGAGCGAGCGGTGATAGCCGCGCAGGCGGCCCGGCCCACGCTCCACGAAGGAGAAGCCCGGCCGCCACATCAGCGAGCCGTAGCCGAACACCCAGAGATCCGACGGCTCGCCCGCCTGCATCGCCTCGACCCCGCTTCCTCCCGGCAAGCTCGTCCGGCACGACCTCGTGAGCGCGCCTCCCGGCTTACCTCCCTTGCCGGGCGCCGCCGGTAGCAGCTACGGGGACGCGGTTCAATCCGGGCGGCCCGCGCCGGGCCGCCGCAGAGCCGGGATCATGCCGATGAACAGGCCGACCACCGTTGGGCCGACCAACGAGACGCCGCCGAGCCAGGGACCCAGCCGCGGGCCCGGCCTTCGCCTCGGCCTGTTCGCGCCATTCGCGCTGCTGCTCCTGCTGGCCCTGGCCTGGAGCGCGGGCTGGTTCTGGCTGCGGGGCAAGGCCGAGGGCGAGATCGAGGCGTGGTTCGCCCGCGAGGCGCAGGCCGGCCGGCAATGGACCTGCGCCGACCGCTCGCTGACCGGCTTCCCGTTCCGGTTCGAGCTGCGCTGCACGCAGCTGGCCTTCGACCGCTCCGACGTCCGCTTCACCACCGGTCCGGTGGTGGCGGTGGCGCAGGTCTACCAGCCGCGCCACGTGATCCTGGAGGCGACCGGGCCGTTCCGGGTGCAGCAGGACGGGCTCGACGGCACCGTGACCTGGGGCCAGCTGGAGGCGAGCCTGCACGTCACGGGCGACGGCTTCCAGCGCGCCTCCCTGGTGACGGACGGGCTGAAGGGCACCGTCACCGGCGCCGATCCCTCGCCGATCGACTTCACCGTCGGCCATCTGGAGCTTCACGCGCGGCCGACGCCGGGGCGCTTCGCCACTGACGGCGCGGTCGACCTGAGCGCCCGGGTGCTGCGGGCCGGCCTGCCGCTCCTCGATCCGGTGCTCGGCGGCCCTGAGCCCGCCGACATCGCGCTCGACGCCACCGCGACCCGGGCCGCGGGTTTCCGCACCCGTCCCCTGGCGCAGGAGCTGGAGCGCTGGCGCGAGGCCGGCGGCACGGTCGAGATCGCCAGCCTCGCGGCCGAGAAGGGCAGCCGGCGCCTGCGGGCGCAAGGGGTGCTGGCCCTCGACGACCAGCACCGCCCCACGGGCCAGCTCGACGTGCGCACCGCCGGCCTGGAGCAGGTGATCGCGCCGCTGATCAGCGAGCAGCTCGGGGCGCGGCTCGGCGGCGATGGCGCGGCGCTGATCGGCAACATCGTCGGCCAATTCCTCGGCGGGCGGCGCAAGGAGCCGGCGCCCGGACAGGACGCGCACGATCCCCAAGGCCGCCCCGGCGAGCCGCCGATGAAGGTGCTGCCCACCGTGCGCCTCACCGGCGGGCGGGTGGTGGTCGGGCCCTTCGCGGTGCCGAACGTGCGTCTGCAGCCGTTGTATTGAGGTCTCCGCCGACCGTCGCGCCGGGTCGGCGCCGTTCGTCGTCCTTCCGGTCTCCGCTGCCCCCCGGGACACGACGGGAGGCAGCCACGTCCCGTCCGGCAGCGGCGCGTCGCGGGCGAAACGGTGGTGATGTCTCGCGAGGTCACCGGCTGTCGACTCCCGTCGAGGGCCGCGACGGCGCGGGCTCGGCCAACCGGTCGTTCCGGCCGGCCCCCGGATCGGTCGGCTCGCGCAGGCAATGCCGACACGGGGCCTTCTGACCCTGCGCGGCGACGGGGCGCGACACGAGGGCCCAGCCCGGGGCGGGCATGGCGCACCGGCCCAGCATGCACCGTCAATCGGACCCAGGCCGTGGAATTCGCTTGAGCCGGCAGCGCGTCCACGAGATGGAGACGAGCGTGGTCGTTCGCGGTCGCTCCGGCCGCGGCTAGGTCGAGGCAGCGTTTCCCGGCCAGTCGCTCCCGCCCCTGCCGCAGCGGAGCCGCCCTTTCGCGCGGATCTGGTTCAGGAACTCATGACTAGGAATTTATGACTACGATGCTGCATCGTCGGCGCTTAACCCAATCTTGAGTGTTAGCTTCGAGTCTAACAAGATCAATCTGAGCGGGTGGGGCGGAGAGGCACATGGGAACGGGAGGCCGCCTTCTTGGGCTGAGCACGGCCGTTCTGTCCACGCCCGTCGTGAGAGCCCGGTTCGTCCGGAGCCGCGCGTAGGGTATGGCGATCCTCCGCTCCGTCCGCGGGATCTTCGCCGCGGGGCTGCCCGGGCGGGATCGGGCGCTCGCCGGCCGTCTGATGCGGGTGATCTTCGGCTGCTACGTCCTGGTGGCGGTCGGCCTCACGGCGTTGCAGATGCTCGTCGCGTACCGGGCGGCCAGCCAGCGCCTGCAGGACGACGTGGCGGCGCTCCAGCGCACCTTCAGCCCCGGCATCGAGGATGCCATGTGGCGCTACAACGGCGAGGTGCTGCGCGGCATCCTGGCGGGCATGCACGAGATCCCGGCCGTCGTCGGGGTCGAGGTGCTGGACGAGGCCGGCCGGCGCATTCAGGCGATCGGCAGCCGGGACGGGGCGCCATCGGCGGCCCGCCGCTTCGGCACCCCGTTCAGCCGCACCTTCCCGGTCGTCCATACCGACGAGAACGGCCGCCGCTACCCGATCGGGTCCTGGACCGTCCATTCCGATGACAGCATCGCCATCGAGCAGGTCAAGAACACGCTGTACGTGATCCTGATCAACTCGGCGCTCAAGTCGGTGATGCTGTGGTTCATCTTCTACCTGGTGATCCGCACCATGGTGGGCCGGCCGCTGGGGCAGATTCGCGACTACCTCGCCCGGATCGACGCCGACACTCTCGCGGCGCCGCCGCTCACGATCGAGGCCGGTGGGCGCAACGAGCTGCACGCGCTCGCCGGGGCGCTCAACACCATGCGCGACCGGCTGCGGTGCTCCTTCGAGGAGAACGCCGCCCTCATGCGCGACCTGCGCGAGATGAACGCGACGCTGCAGGACCGGATCGCCGAGCGCACCCGCGACCTCGAGGCCCTGGCCCATACCGACCTGCTCACCGGTCTGTTCAACCGGCGCAAGCTCGACGAGGCCCTGGCCGAGGCGGCGGAGCGGGCGCAGGCGAGCGGTGCGCCCCTGGCACTGATCCTCGGCGACGTCGACAACTTCAAGTCGGTGAACGACCGACACGGCCACAAGGTCGGCGATCAGGTGCTGGTCGCCTTCGCGGCGCTGCTGCGCGACGCCGTGCGGCCCACCGACACCCTCGGCCGCTGGGGCGGCGAGGAGTTCATGCTGCTCTGCCCGGCTACCGACCTCACGGCGGCCACCGCCATCGCCGAGCGCCTGCGCCTGCGCGTCGAGGCCACGGCCCTGCCGGAGGTCGGCCCCCGCACCTGCTCTTTCGGCATCGCTACCCTGGCCCCGGGCGAGAGCACCGACAGCCTGGTCGCCCGCGCCGACGCCGCGCTCTATCGCTGCAAGCGCAACGGGCGGAACCGGGTCGAGGCGAGCCCCTGGCCCCGGCCGGATGCGGCGGTGCCGGAGCGGGGGGCGGCGTGAGGCGCATCGCCCCGTTCGTGGTCCGTGACGTTCCATGCTCTCACCCCTTTTCCCCGACGACTGCAGCGACAGCGGAAGGAGATCCAGGGTCCAGGAGAGAAGTGCCGCGAATCAGCTCTATCTTTTCAATGGGGCGGGGATAAGGACGCTTCGCGAGTTCTGGTGCTGGACCCCGTATCTTCTTCCACCTCGCTTCACTCGCGCGGGAAAGGGCGGTGATTTATTTGTTGCGGCGTCGCCGAGTCTGCGACCGCTAGCGCTGCCCGTCCCACTTCGCGATCGCGTCCTTCGCCAGACCCCCGACCCGGGCATGCGGCCGCCCGCCGGTGGTCATCGCCAGCGCGAACAGGATCTCGTCGGCGCGGGGGCCGTCCGCCACCGCCACCGTGACGCCGTCGAAGTGGGAGCGCACGTAGGCCGCGTCCTTGTGGTGGATCGGCACGTCGAGGGAGGCGCCCATCGGCCCGACCTTGGTCATCGACGGCACGATCGCGAGCGCCTGGCCGAGCAGTTCGCGCATGGCGTAGCCGCCGGGGACGTGCCACAGCGCCCCGTGCTCCAGCTCGCCCGCGGCCCCCACCAGCGAGCCCTTGCCGTAGGCCTCGATCCGGCCGGGATCGCCGCCGAGCGCGTCGAGGAGCTTGCGGGCGCATTCGACGCCGAGGGGTTTGAGCGCCTCCATCATCGGGGTGATCTCGGGCTCGTAGCGCCCGGCGAAGGGATTCTTCACGAGGCAGGCGACCGAGCCCTTGAGGATGGGATGGCCGAGTACCGGACCGCCATCGTGGCGGACCTCCTCGACGGTGACGACGATCTTGCGGACCTCGATCATGGGCGGATCTCCCTTCTGTCTTCGAGAACGACGGACCGGCCCTGCAGCATCAGGGCGACGGAGCGGATCAGGCCGGCCGCACGCATCGCCGCCGCCCGGCGCCGCCCGGCCTCGAGGGCGTCGGAGATCGCGTCGGTCGAGAGCGCCGGCACCGCGACGGTGACGAGCCGGTCTCCGAGGTCGGAATCGGGGTCGAGGTCGGTGGCGGGCGCGCGGTCCACGCCGGGATGGTCGGGCAGGTCGACCGCGTTGGCGATGAGCGTCGCGGCGGCGTCGGCCCCGGCAGCGTCGCGGGCGAGCACCGTCACCGAATCGGCGAGGCCGAGGGAGAAGGAGCGGCCCTGCCGCCCCGAGGTGGCGATGCCGCCGATGCCGTCCGCGTGGGACAGGATCACCCGGCCGTTCATCGCCGGCACCGGGCCGCGGGAGAAATCCGCCGCGACGCCGACCGTCAGGGTCTCGCCCTCGGTGAGGTGCAGGGCGATGTCGCCGCCATCGTTGACGAAGGCCTTGTCGAGGGGGGCGGCCTCGCACATCGCCGCCAGGATCTCGTCCGCCACCGCGCCCGCCACCGCGGCCATCGGGGTGATGAATTCCTTGTGCGGCCGGCACGCCGCCACCATCCGGCGGGCGACCGCGCCCCGAACCTGCGGCCGCGCGCTCATGGCCTTACGCAGCTCGGGCAATTCGCCGACGAGCTCGCCCAGGATCGTCGAGAAGCGCCCGACCGCGGCCCGGTGCGCCTCCGCCACCGCGGCTTCGGCCCCGTAGGCGCGCAGCACCAGGTCGATCGGCCCGTGCTGCAGGTGCAGCCGGCCATCTGCCAGGACCTGGACCGCCGGGCCGTCCACCGTCCTAGCCCAGCCGGGCAATGAGGCGGACCAGCTCGGCCGCCTCGTCGGGCGAGAGCGGCTCGAGGGTGCGGGCCGTCACCTCGGCGCCGCGGCTCTTCATCGCCTCGATCACCTGAATCCCCTCCGCGGTCAGCGTCAGCAGCACCAGCCGGGCATCGGCCTCGTCGGCCGTCGGCCGCACCAGGCCGCGGGTGGTGAGGCGGCGGGCGACGCCGAACATCGTCGCCGGATCGACCCCGACGAGGCGCCCGACCTGGTTCTGCGAGGTCGGCCCGAGGTCGTGCAGCTTCGTCATCACGGCGAACTGCACCGGCGTGACGGAGAAGTCCCGCATCACCGTCTCGAAGATCGCGGAGGCGCGCTGGTGCGCCCGCCGGATCAGGTAGCCGATCTGCTCCTCGACCCGGTAGGTGCGGACCGCCTCGGCGTCGATCTCAGGGGTTGGCGCCTCGTGCCGGTGCGGGGCGTTCATGCCGGCCCTCCTGCGACCTCGCCCGCCGGCCAGGGATGGCCGGGATGCCACGGATCGATCCGGGCGGCGGGCCCGACCTCGCGCAGAACATCCGTCATCGCCACCACGTCGCCGTCGTGCCCGCCGAGGCGCGCGTAGAGGTCCCGCGGCAGGGTGAACTCGATCGGCGCCACGATGGCCGGCGTCGGCACCGAGCCGAAGGCGTTTCGCGGCAGGCGCGTCACGTCGGCCATCACCGTGATGCCGCCGCCGGGCCAGACGGTGACCGGGGCCCCGCCCATCGTCACCTTCGTCTCGCCGGCGGCGACCGAGCGGGTCAGCAGCACCGGGTTCTCGGTGACCCCGGCCCGAAGGCTGCCACCCGCGCCGGCCATGAACAGCACCGTGCAGAGCGAGGGCTCGCAATTCTCGCCGATCCGGTCGACCACCCCGCGCACCGGGGCCGGCATCTCGGCCGGCACGGGCTTGAGATCGTCGTCGAGGACGAGCCAGAGGGCGTGCTCCCCGGTGGTCGAGGTCATGAGGAGGCGCAGGCCCGGCCAGGCGGTGGCGGGGTCGATCGCCTGGATGATCGTGAGCGGATCAGCGATGTCGGTGCCGCCCCAGCCGATGCCCGGATTGGCGACCTGGAAGTAGCGCCCGGGCGTCGAGCGCCGCCCGCGGACCCGGATGCCGGCCGGGCGCATGCCCAGCACTTTGCCCGCCTGATGCTCGGTGAGCACGCCGGTGATGTGGTCGTCGACGACGATCACCTCGTCGGCGTGTCCGAGCCACTGCTTGGCGAAGATCCCGACCGTCGCCGAGCCGCAGCCGACGCGCATCCGTTGCTCAGGGGTGCCGTCGACGATCGGGGCATGGCCGGCCTGGACCACGACCTCGTGGCCGCCCTCGATCGTCATCGTCACCGCATCGCCCGAGCACAGGCGCAGGAGCGTGTCGCAGGTGACGGTGCCCTCCTTCTTCGAGCCGCCGGTGAGGTGGCGCACGCCGCCGACCGAGAGCATCTGCGAGCCGTACTCGGCGGTGGTGACGTGGCCGACCTCCTCGCCATTCACCCGCACGGCCGCGCGCTCGGGGCCGAGATGGCGGTCGGTGTCGATCTTCACCTTCACGCCGCAATAGCTGAAGATGCCCTCGGTCACGACCGTGACGGTCTCAACCCCTTCGTGCTCGCTCGCCACGATGAAGGGGGCGGGCTTGTAGTCCGGATAGGTGGTGCCGGCGCCGATGCCGGTGACGAAGGTGCGCGAGGGATCGAGCACCCGCCCGTCCCACTCCGCCGCCCCGAACGGCACCAGCTTCTGGCCGGATTCCGCCGCGTCGTGCAGGAGCACGACCGGATCGGTGCGCACCAGGTGCCCGTTCTCGTTGGCGTAGCGCGCGCAGGCGCCGGAGCGGCCCGGCCGGATCCGGCACAGGACCGGGCAGGCGTCGCAGCGCACGATGCCGTCGGCCTCGGCCGCGCCGAATTTCTTCGAGCGGGCTTCCGTGGAGAGGGTGTCGGTGCTCATGACTGGCTCCCCCACAAGGTGTCGGCCTCGTCCGCGCGGTAATAGCCCCGGCGCAGGTCGCGGGCGACGAGGGCGGGGTCGCGGGTCTCGGGCGCGCCGTAGCCGCCGCCGCCCGGGGTCATCACCTCGACCCGGTCGCCGGCGCGAATCGCGATGTTCTGGTCCTTCGACAGGTGGAGCGGGGTGATCGTCTCTCCGTCGCGATGGATCCGCACCACGTTCGGTGCCCCGGCAGCCCCGCCGAGCACGCCGGGCGGCCCGAAGCGACCGTGATCCATCACGAAGGAGGCCCGGGCCTCGCCGCGCAGGAGTTCCACCTCGTAATGGACGCCGAACCCGCCGCGATGGGCGCCGGCTCCCCCCGAGCCTTCGCGCAGCGCGAAGCGGCGGAACAGGACAGGGTAGTACTGCTCCATCACCTCGACCGGCGCGGTCTTCGAGATGCCGATGGTCGAGCAGCCGTTGGAGAGCCCGTCATGGGCCGCGTTGCCGCCATAGCCGCCGCCGGTGATCTGGTACATGACGTAGGGCGCGTTCTTCGCCGGGTCGAAGCCGCCGAGCGCGAAGTTGCCCGAGGTGCCGGCGGGCGCCGCCGTGACCTTGTCGGGAATGGCCTGGACGAGAGCCAGGAACACGGCCTCGGCGATGCGCTGGCTCACCTCCGCGGCGCAGCCCGAGACGGGGCGGGGATAGCGCGCGTCGAGGAAGGTGCCCTCGGGCCGGTGGATCGTCAGCGGCTCGAAGGTGCCGGCATTGATCGGCACGTCCGGGAAGACGTGCTTCACCGCGAGGTAGACCGACGAATAGGTCGTCGCCACCACCGAGTTCATCGGGCCGCGGCACGGAGGCGACGAACCCGAGAAGTCGAAGGTCAGGCCGTCCCCGGCCTTGGTCATCGTGAGGGCGATGCGCAGCGGCTCGTCCACCACGCCGTCGGAATCGACGAAGGCCTCCGACCGGTAGATGCCGTCCGGGATCTGGCGGATCTCGGCCCGCATCCGCTCCGCCGAGCGGGCGCGGATCTCCTTGATCGCGGCGTCGAGGGTGTCGCGGCCGTACTTGGCGAGGAGGTCGGCCAGCCGGCTCTCGCCGACCATCAGCGCCGCGGCCTGCGCCTTGATGTCGCCGATGCGCTGGTCGGCGACGCGGATGTTCGAGGCGATGATGGAGAAGATTTCCTGGTCCATCGTGCCGCGCTTGAACAGCTTGACCGGCGGCAGGCGCAGGCCCTCCTGCTCGACCTCCGTGGCATGGGCCGAGAAGCCGCCCGGCACCATGCCGCCGATATCGGGCCAGTGGCCGGTATTCTGTAGCCAGCAGAAGAGTTCGCCCTCGACGAAGACGGGTTTGACGAACCGCACGTCCATCAGGTGCGTGCCGCCGAGATAGGGGTCGTTGACGATGTAGATGTCGCCAGGCTCCGGGCTCCCGGCTCGGCCCTCGCGGATCAGGCGGATCAGCTCGCCGGTCGAGTATTGCATCGTTCCGACGAAGACCGGCAGGCCGTACTCGCCCTGCGAGATCAGCGCGCCGGTGTCGCGGTCGTAGATCCCGTCCGAGCGGTCGTCGGCCTCGGCGATCACCGGCGAGAAGGCCGAGCGCGAGAAGGCGATGTCCATCTCGTTGCAGACCTGCTGCAACCCGGCCTGGATCACCGCGAGGGTGAGGGCGTCGAGCTGGCTCATACTCGGATCCTCAGGTTGCCGATGGCGTCGACCCGCGCCGTCGCGCCGGGCTCGACCACCGTGGTGGCGTCGATCTGCTGGATCACCGCCGGCCCGGCGATCTCGGCCCCGGGCGGCAGGGCCTCGCGGGCGTAGATCGCAGCCTCGTGCCAGGCGCCGCCCGCGTAGACCGGGCGGGTGCCGAGGCGGGCGCCCGCGAGGTCGGTGCGGTGCGCCTCATCGAGGAGCGCCGCGAGGGGGAAGGGCCGGCGCCGGCCGATCACCGAGGTGACGAGGTTGACCACCACCGCCCGGATCTCCGGCAGCCGGACCTGGAAGCGCCGGAAATACGCGGCCTCAAACAACTCCTGAAGCGTCGCCCGGTCGATCCCGGGGGAGGGCAGGGCGACGCGGATCAGGTGGGTCTGGCCGCGGAACTGCATGTCGGCCCCGTAGGTGACCGTGGTCTCCTCGATCTCGGCCTGCTCCTCGGCCACCATCGCCAGCGCGTCCGCCGCCTGCTCCTCGAGGACGGCGCGGAGATCCTCCATGTCGAGTCCGTCGAGGGGGCGGTTGAGGGTGCGCACCCGGTCCTGACGCAGATCGGCGACGAGGCAGCCGAGCGCGTTGGTGAGGCCGGGCCGGGCCGGCACCAGCACCTCCGGGATGCCGAGTTCCCGGGCGAGCGCCACGGCGTGGAGCGGCCCGGCGCCGCCGAAGGCGAAGAGCACGAAATCGCGCGGGTCGTAGCCCCGCGACAGGGACACCATGCGGATGGCGCCTGTCATGTGGACGTTCCCGAGCCGGATCACCGCCTCTGCGGATTCCTCGACGCTCATGCCGAGCGGCCCGGCGAGATCGCGGGCGAAGGCCTCGCGGATGGTGTCGAGCGAGACGCCCGCCCGCACGGCGGTGAGCCTCGCCGGGTCGAGCCGCCCGAGGACGAGATTGGCGTCGGTGATGGTCGGCCGCGTGCCGCCGCGGCCGTAGCCGATCGGGCCGGGCTCCGAGCCGGCGCTCTCGGGTCCGACCTGAAGCATCCCGGCCCGGTTGACCGACGCGATCGAGCCGCCGCCGGCGCCGACGGTGTGCACGTCGACCATCGGCAGGTGGATCGGCAAGCCGTAATCGATGGTCAGCTCCGCCGAGACCTCGGGCACGCCGCCGGCGATCAGCGCCACGTCGGTCGAGGTGCCGCCCATGTCGTACGTGATGGCGTTCTTGAGCCCCGACTGGGCGAGGGTGGCGGCTGCCGCCATCACCCCGGAGGCCGGGCCCGACATCACGGTCTTCGCCGCCGCCTCGACGACGAGCCCCGCCGGCACGGTGCCGCCATTGCCGTTCATCACCAGGAGGTCGCGGGAAAAGCCCTGGCTGCGCAGGTCGTCCTGGAGGCGGCGGATGTAGCGGTCGAGGATCGGCTGCACCGCGGCGTTGACCGAGGCGGTGGTACCGCGCTCGTATTCGCGGAACTCCGACAGGAGGGCGTGGCCGAGGGTGACGTAGGCATTCGGCCACAGCGCGCGGGCGATGGCGCCGGCGCGCAGCTCGTGCTCCGGGTTGGCGTAGGCGTGCAGGAAGTGGATCACCAGGGCCTCGCAGCCCTCCGCCAGCAGCGCGCGCACGGCGTCGGCCACCGCCGCCTCGTCGAGGGGCGTGCGCACCGCCCCGTCGGCCATCACGCGCTCCGGCACCTCGCGGCGCAGCTCGCGGGGAATCAGCGGCTCGAAGGTGCCGAACAGCCCGTAGGGCTTCGGCCGGGTGCGGCGGCCGAGTTCGAGAACGTCACGGAAGCCTGCGGTGGTGATGAGCCCGACCCTCGCGGTCTTGCGCTCCAGCACCGCGTTGGTGGTGGCGGTGGTGCCATGGATGACGAGGTCGAGGTCGGCCGGCGCTACCTCGGCAGCGGAAATCGCCGCCAGCACACCCTCGGCCTGGTTGCGCACTGTCGTCGGCACCTTGGCGAGGCGCACCCGCACGCCGGTGGAATCCGCCTCCGTCAGGAGAAGGTCGGTGAAGGTGCCGCCGACATCGATGCCTGCCACGCGTCTCACGTCACACCTCGATCATTCGCCTACGAACAGTCTTGTTGGTTGGCAGGCTTGTAGCCGGCCTCGTCCTGCATCCGCTTCTCTCGACACACCCGCCGAGAGGCGTGCACTGTCCCCCTCCCCCAGTGGGAGAGGGGATCCCGCGCCATCTCCGGAAAGCCTCTCACACCGTCAGGTACGCCTCCCGCACCGCCTCGTCCGCCTCGAGCGCCGCCATCGTGCCCTCGAAGTGGATCGCGCCCTTCTCGATCACGTAGGCCCGGTCCGAGACCGCGCCGGCGAAGCTCAAGTTTTGCTCGGAGAGCAAAACCGCGATGCCCTCGCGCTTCATCCGCAGCACCGCATCGGCCATCTGCTCGACGATGACGGGAGCCAGGCCCTCCGACGGCTCGTCGAGCAAAACCGCGTGAGGGTTGCCCATCAGGGTGCGGGCGATGGTGAGCATCTGCTGCTCGCCGCCGGACATCGCGGCGGCGCGGCGGCCGCGCATCTCGGCGAGGTTGGGGAAGATCGAGAAGAGCTTGTCCGGCGTCCAGGCGGCGCGGCCATCGGCCGGCACCTTCCGGCCGACCTCCAGGTTCTCCATCACCGTGAGGTCGGTGAAGATGCGCCGCTCCTCCGGCACGTAGCCGAGGCCGCGACGGGCGACGCGGAACGGCTCCCAGCCGGTGACCGCCTGGCCCTCGAACCAGACCGTGCCGCCGGTCGGCGGCAGCACGCCCATGATCGCCTTGAGCGTGGTCGACTTGCCGGCGCCGTTGCGGCCCATCAGCGCCACGACCTCGCCGGGCCGGAGCGTCAGGGTGACGCCGAACAGCACCCGGGCCCGGCCATAGGCCGCCGTGAGCCCGGAGACGTCGAGGAGAGGCTTGTCCATCACGCCACCGCCTTCCGGCGCGCGCGCATCGCCGCCTCGGTGCCGGCCTCGCCGAGATAGACCTGCTTGACCCGAGGGTTGGCCCGGATCTCCTCCGGCGTGCCGGCGGCGATGATCTCGCCGCGCACCAGCACCAGCACCCGGTCGGCATGGGCGAACACCGCCTCCATGTCGTGCTCGGTGTACAGAACCCCGATGCGGTTCGTGCGCGCCACCTCGGCGGTGAGCGCCATGAGCCCTGAGCGTTCCCGCGGCGCCATGCCGGCGGTGGGCTCGTCCATCAGCAGGAGCTTCGGCCGCGAGGCGAGCGCCACGGCCAGTTCCACCCGCTTCACGTCGCCGTAAGCGAGTTCCGAGACGGATCGGTCGGCGTCGGCCCGCATCCCGACCCCGGCGAGCAGGGACAGGGCCTCGTCGCGGTAGAGGGCGCGGGCATCCCGGAACAGGCTGCGGGTGCGGCCGTGATGCGAGAGCAGCGCCATCTGGACGTTCTCGGCCACCGTCATCGACACGAAGGTCTGGGCGACCTGGAAGGTGCGCCCGACGCCCGCCTTCCAGATCGCGCGGGCTGGCAGGCCGGCGATCGAGCGGCCGTCGAGGGCGATGGTGCCGGCATCGGGCTTGAGCTGGCCGCCCACCATGTTGAAGGTGGTGGACTTGCCGGCCCCGTTCGGCCCGATGATCGCCAGCATCTCGCCGGCGTCCAGCGTGAACGACACGTCCCTGGCGGCGGCGACGCCGCCGAAGCGCTTGGTCAGGCCCTCGACGACGAGCAGGGTCATGCCGAGGCCTCCACGGGCTTGGGGGCGACCTTGCGGCCGCGGAGGGCCTCGGCGGCGCCGGCGAGCCCGCGCGGGAAGGCGAGCACGGTGGCGATGATCGCGATCCCGAGCAGCAGGCGCCAGAACTCGGTCAGCGGCATCACCGCGTCCTTTAGGGCGTGGAAGAAGGCGGCACCGACGAGCGGCCCCATCACGGTCTGGATGCCGCCGACCAGCACCATCACCAGGAAGTCGATCGAGAGCGGGATGCCGGTCAGCGTCGGGTCGATCGAGCCCTTGAGGAAGGCGTAGAGCCCGCCGGCGAGCCCGGCCGCGGCCCCCGCCAGGGTGAAGCCGAGCCAGCGATGGGTGCGGACATCGAGGCCGATCGCTTCCGCACGGGTGGCGGAATCGCGCGCCGCCCGCAGACCGTAACCGAAGGGCGCGTAGATCACCCGGCGCAAGGCGACGATCGCGGTGAGCGACAGGGCGGCGACGAGGTAGAAGTAGGTGGTGCGGCCCGCCGCCCAGGACGAGGGCCAGACCCCGACGACGCCGTTGTCGCCCCCCGTCACCTCCACCCATTGGAAGCAGATCGCGTAGACGATCTGGCCGAAGGCCAGCGTCAGCATGGCGAGGTAGATGCCCGACAGCCGGACGATGAAGTAGCCGAACAGGGCCGCGCCCACCGCCGCCGCGAGCGGTGCGGCGATCAGCGCCACCTCCATCGGTGCCTTGAAGGGACCGGTGACGAGGAGGCCGGCGGCGTAGGCGCCGAGGCCGAAATACGCCGCGTGCCCGAAGGAGACGAGGCCGCCGACCCCGACCAGGAATTGCAGCGAGAAGGCGGCGAGAGCGAAGATCAGGATCTCGGTGGCGACCTTGACCTTGTAGGCGTCGCCGAGGAGCGGCACCGCCAGCAGGGCGACGATGGCGAGACCCGCGAGCGCGGTCTCGGCCGGGCGGAAGCGGCGCAGACCCGGGATGCCCTCCGGCGGCATCACCCGGCCGGAGGCGGCCTCGGGCCGGCCGAACAGCCCCCAGGGCTTGACCACCAGCACCACCGCCATCAGGGCGAAGACCAGGACGAGCGTCACCTTCGGGAAGATCAGGATGCCGAAGGCCTGGAGCTGGCCGATCAGCAGCGCGGCGACGAAAGCCCCCGGCACCGAGCCCATGCCGCCGATCACCGTGACCACGAAGGCGTCGGTGATGACCGACAGGTCCATATGGGCGTTGGCCGGGATGCGCGGGATCTGGAGCGCGCCGCCCAACCCCGCGAGGCTGGCACCGAGAAACAGCGTCAGGGTGAAGAGCCGGGCCTGGTTGACGCCCAGCGCCCCGACCATCTCGCGGTCCTGGGTCGCGGCCCGGATCAGCACGCCGAAGCGGGTGCGGTGCATCAGGAGCCAGAGCAGGCCCAGCACCAGGGGACCGACCGCGATCAGCACCAGCTCGTAGGCGGGAAAACGCTGCCCCAGGATTTCGACGCCGTGGCGCAGGGACGGCGCGCGCGGGCCGGCGATGTCGACCGGACCCCAGACCTTGAGCACCAGGTCCTCGACGATCAGCACCACGCCGAAGGTGGCGAGAAGCTGGAAGAGTTCCGGCACCCGGTAGATGCGGCGCAAGAGCAGCACCTCGACCGCGACGCCGATCAGCCCGACGAGGAGGGCGGAGAGCAGGACCCCGAGGAAGAACGTCGCGGGCGAGTACGACAGGTCGAGGAGCCGCGGCACCAGCGTGACCGCGATGTAGGCCCCCAGCATGTAGAACGAGCCGTGGGCGAAGTTCACGATCCGGGTGACGCCGAACACGATCGTCAGCCCGGAGGCGATCACGAACAGCGACGAGGCGCTGGCAAGCCCCGACAAGGCCTGGAGGACGAGGAAGGACGGGTCCATGGGGCCTCCGCTCCGGCGCGCTTCGAGGAGATCAGGCCTTGCGGGCCGCCTTCACCTCGGCCTCGGGGAACATGTAGTTGGCCCCGTCGGCGTAGCGGACTCGTCTCATCGTGCCCTGGCGGCCGTTGAGCGCCGTCTCGCCGATCCAGGCGCCGAGCGTCGATTGATGGTCGAGGGCCCGCATCGTCACCGGGCCGGCGATGGTCTGGGAGGTCAGGCCCTCGAGCGCTGCAATCATCGCCTCGGTCTCGGTCGAGCCCGCCTTCTCCAGCATGTCGCGGATCATGCCGACGACGACGTAGCCGAGGAGCGAGCCGAGGCGCGGCGTGTCGTTGAACCGGGCCCGGTAGGCGGCTACGAATTCCTTGTGGCCGTTGGTGTCGATCGTCTCCCACGGATAGCCGGTGGTGACCCAGCCCTCCGGCGTCTCGTCGCCCAGCGGGATCATGTATTCCGGCTCGCCGGTGAGCAGGCTCGCCACGGTGCGCTTCTCGAACAGCCCGCGGGTGTTGCCCTCGCGCACGAAGGCGGTGAGGTCGGCGCCGAACAGCACGTTGAACAGGCCGTCGGCCTTCATCTGCGACAGGGCGCCGACGGTGGCGCCGGCATCGACCTTGCCGAGCGCCGGGAACTGCTCGCCCACCACCTCGAAGCCCGGCACGGCGGCGGCCATCAGGCGCTTGAAGTTGGCGGCGGCCGACTGGCCGTACTCGTAGTTCGGCGCCACGATCGCCCAGCGCTTGATTCCGCGGTCCTTCACCGCGTCGACCAGCATGCGGGTCTGCATGTAGGTGTTGGGCCGCACCCGGAAGGTGTAGCGGTTGCCGCTGCCCATGGTGAGCGCGTCGGTCAGCGGCTCGGTGGCGAGGAACAGGGCCTTGCGCTGGTTGGCGAAATCCGCCACCGCGAGGCCGACGTTGGACAGGAAGGTGCCGCACAGGAAGGCGACGTTCTCGCGGGTCAGGAGCTCCTCGGCGACCCGGGTCGCGTCGCCCGGGGTCGAGCCGTCGTCGCGGAAGACGATCTCGATCGGGCGGCCGCCGAGCGCCTTGATGCCGCCGGCCTTGTTGACGGCGTCCTGTGCGAGCTGCATGGCATTGCGGTAGGGCACCGCGAAGGCGGCCATGCGGCCGTAGGAGTTCAACTCGCCGATCCGGATCGGTCCGGTGCCTTGCGCGACCGCCCGGGACGCCGCGAGGCTCAAGGGTGCCGCGGCGAGCCCGCCCAGGATGGTGCGGCGGGACAGGGGACGAAACGTCTCGTCGCGGGTCGACATGGCGCGAACCTCCGGCCGATCCCGGCAGGACTTCGCGCCGCCGGGATGCAAACTCGTTCGTAGACGAACGATACTGTGCCTGAGCCGAGACGCAAGGGTCAAGTCTGCGGAAAATCAGGGCGCCACTTGTCGCGTAAATGCGCAGAGTTGCTGCGTCAGAGCCCGGCTTCGCGGGCGAGCCAGGCGTCGAGGGCGCGCTCGCGCTCCGCCTCGATCATCGCGGCGATCCAGGCCGCCTGCTCGATGCGTGCGGTCTCCGAGGGATCCTCGTCCCGCTCCGGTGCCTGCTGCATCGCGAACCTCCCGTTCTCCCGTCTCCGATAAGAACAAAATAGGAACATGCGTTGGTGACGGCAAGCCGGGGACCTTGTGGAAAGTCGGGAGCTTGGCCGGCCCGCCACGCGTTGCCGCCCCACGATACCTCGGAGAAGGAATCCCTCATGCGTACGACCCTGCTCGCCCTCGCTGCCACGCTCGCCCTTACGGGCGCCGCCGCGGCGCAGACCGGCGTTCCCGGCTCGGCCGAGAACAACATGAACAATCCCGGCAGCGTGAAGAGCAACGCGGAGAAGGGCATGCCCGGTCGCGACGTGCCCGCCGCCACCGGCACCGTGATGCCGACCGCCCCCGGCGCCGCCACCCGCACCGACGACCTGCCGAGCCACAGCGGCGGCAACGCCGCGGCGACGAGCCCGGCCAACCGGAACCGCTGAGCGGGTGCGGCGGGCGGGGTTCGGCCCCGCCTGATCCGAAGGATTCATGCAGCCCGTCTCACGCCGGACGGGCCGTCACAGCTTCGCCACCGCGATCGTGCCGCCGTCGAGGCTGACGAACCGGATCCCGGCCGCGCGCAGCGCCGCGACGGCCTTGTGGCGCGAGCGGGCGCCCTGAATCTCGGCGTCGGCCTCGAGGCGCCGCACGGTCGAGAGCGACAGGCCGCTGGCCTCGGCGAGACGCAGCATCGACCAGTCGAGCAGCCCGCGGGCCGCCCGCAGGTGATGGCCGCGCACCGCCTGCTCGAGGGCCCGCTGCAGCCGGGCGTCCCCGGGCGCGCCATCGGCGTGGACCGGGGCGCCGAATTCGTGGACCGGGTACTTCACGCCGGCCCTGCCGAGATAACGCCCGGCGCCGTCCCAGATCGGAACGCCGACGATGCGAAAGTGCCACACTTCACCGTTGGCGAGGCGCTCGTGTGCGGTGCCCTGGAAGGGCACCTGCGGGTCATGCACCGCCATGGCCCGGTCGCGGAAGGCCGCGCGCTCCTCGGGAACGACCATGACGAACGGGTTCAGGTTGATCTCGTCGAGGGACGGGCCGTGGACCTGTGCCACCGCATGCGGGAAGTCGTGGAGGTGGTCCGGCTCCACCGCGTAGGTCGTCGTGTAGGAGGTCAGGTAAAGCGACTGGCGCCGCCGCTGCTCGAGCGCCTGCATCCGCCCCAGCCGCTCGCGGTCGGTGACGTCGAGGGCCACCCCGCCCAGCGCGAGCGGCCGGCCCTCCGGCGAGACACGGCGCTCCGACAGGATCGACAGGGTGCGCAGCTCCCCGCTCGGCCGGATCAGCCGGACGACCTCGCTCGGCGCGTGGTCGCTCGGCCAGACGTGGCCCTGGAGGATCTCGCCCGCGCTCGCCAGCCTCCCCCGGTCGTCCGGATGCACCAGCTCGCGGAAGAGGTCGTAGGAGGCCGCGACGCGGTGCGAATCCAGGCCGAGGAGCCGGAAGAAGCCCGGCGACCAGAGCTGCTCACCCAACGCGAGGGACCAGTGCCAGCGGCCGGCGAAGCCATGCTCCTCGATGGTGTGCAGGAAGCTGTCCGAGCACGAACGAAGATCCGCAGCATCCATGCGTCGCACAGCCGGAGAAGACCATCCTTCCCTCGGCTATAGGACAGGCTGCCGCGGACTCAAACCGGGGTATCGCGGCGTGACGGCAAGTTGGCCCGGTCCGCGCGAGAGTCAGGTCTCCGGCGCATGGCTGAGCGGTGCAGCGGAGCGCTTCGCCCGGGCGACGACCTCGTGCGGCGCCGGCGGGTTGGCCGGGTGGTGGCTGAGGCAGAGCGGCGTGCGCAGCTTGGCCGGCCGTCCCGAGCCCTCCGTGGCGAAGTAGAACTCGCCCGCGCCGAGCCGTCCGATGTCGGGCGCCGCCCCGCCGCTCGCCGCCATGATCTCCTGGGCGGCCGCGATGGTCGCCGGCGCGCTCTGGCGGCCGAAAAACTGCGTCGTGCAGTTCGACACGACCTGGTTGTGGATGCCCTTGGGCACCTGCGTCGCCACGATCATCCCGAGGCCGTATTTGCGCCCCTGCGCCACCAGCTTGATGCCGCTGCCGAGGCTCGGCGGCGTCCGCCCCGAGGGCAGGAAGGTCTGCGCCTCGTCGACCACGTACAGCAGGCCCCGCGGCGACGGGTTGTTCTTGATCCAGCCGAACAGGGCCATCTGCAGCCGGTTGACGAAGTCCTCCCGTGCCGCTTCCGACGCGAGGCCCGACAGGTTGACGACCGAGATCCGGGTGCGGCCCCGGTCCGGACCGAAGAACAGCCGGGCCGGATCGAGCACCGCGCCCTCGACCCGCAGGAGCGGGTTGGTGGCGACGGCGGCGAGCAGCTGGTCCGCCATGGTCGCGGCGAGGCTCTGGGCCCTGCCGATCTGGCTGGTGCCGTCCGGCAGGTCGGCCAGGAGTTCGGTGAACTGGGCCAGCGTGCCGCCGCCTCGCGCCGCGAAGGCCCGCAGGGCATCCGCCAGGACGCCGCGCTGGAGGATCCTGGTCGCGCCGGCGAGGGGCGCCAGGGTCTCTGCCGCCATCTCGATCGCCTGGCCGCGCTCGTCGCGGTCGTCGCTCGCCGCGAGGTCCGGCATCACCGAGAGGAAGAGCGGATTGCCGGCATGGACGCCCGGCGTCCACACCACCACCTCGACCCGCTCGGCGTAGGAGGCGGCCTTGCGGTCGTCCTCGGGCGTGAACTTGTCCGGCCGCTCCGGCCAAGGATCGCCGAGGCGCGACAGGTCGTTGTTGGGATCGACCACGATCGCCGGAATGCCGGTGAGCGCCGCCTCCTCGACCAGGCGCCGCAGCAGCACGGTCTTGCCCGAGCCGGACCCCGCGATGATCGCGGTGTGGCGCGGCAGGAGCCGCAGCGGCAGGGACACGGGCGGTGCGTCGGGGGTGAGGCGGTGCCCGACCGGGATGGCGTCGGGCACCGGCCCGGGGGCGGCCAGGCTGGCGGCGAGAGGCACAGTGGCGCGAGATGGCGCGTCCCCCGTGGGCGATGCCGTCCGCGGAGCGGGCTTCGTCTCGGGCTCGGCCGCGGGGATTGTCGGTTCGGCCGCGGAGGCTTCGCCCTCGGTGCTGGTCGTTGCGTCCGGTTCGCGGGCCGGCATCGCGCGGCGTGCCGCGTCGAAGCCGGGTGAGGGTCGCGCCGTGGGGCGCGGCGCGGAGGGGGTGGCGGGCGAGGCCAGATCGCCCGTCGGGAGCGGAAGCGGCAGCTGCACCGTCCTGCGCCCCGGCCGGGGCAGGATCTCACCCGGAGGACGCCGTCCCCGCGCCGGTTGCGCCGTCGTGCCGTCGCCTGGCAAGCCGATCTTGCGGAAGAACTCGGTCCCGCGCACCGGCAACGTCTCGCGCATCCAGCTCTCGAACTTGTCGGACTGTCCGTCCCGCACAGCCGCGTCGTGCAAGTTGCGCAAGGCTACGAAGGTGCGCAGGTCGTCATCCGAAGGGTCGATCAGCTTGCCGCCCGCGGCCATGAACCGGTCGACGAGGGTGTTGGTCTTGGCGCCCGCCGGCACCGCACTGCGGCGCACCACCAGCAATTCGCGGCCCGGGATCTTCGCCGAGATGCCCGAGGCAGTGAGCGCAGCGCGCAACCGCGCCTGGAAGGCGATCGGGTGCAATTGCAGCAGGGCGCGGTAGCAGACGTGGCGCTCGCGGTCGTTCTCCTCGCGGTGGAGGAAGGTGAGCCGGCCGTGCAGCGGCGGCAGGCGCTGCTCCGGCTCGCCCTTGCTCACCACGTCGATCGCGTCGTGCGGGTCGTCCTCCAAGGCATAGAGGTCGAAGGCCGTGCGCAGCAACTCGCCGAGCCCGGCATCCTCGTCGTGGAGGATACCGGAGATGTCGGCGTTGCGGCGGGCTTCGTCGAGGTCGAAGGGACTGGTTTCAATGGTTTGATTGTCGCCGCTGTTCGGTTCAATAAGATCTTTGCAGATCGTGACGACCCCGTTGGCCAGGCAGGTGCGTCGGAAGGCATCGCAGTTCATCAGCAGTTTTCGCGGCCGCATCGCGTTCTGGGCTACGGCCGCGATCGCCGCCTCGCCGAACGGCCAGGTCGGGAAGGGAGGCGCGAAACCCGCCTCGGTATAGGCGGGCGCGAGGCGGGTGCGGATGAGCGCGGCTGCGGCGGTGGGCGTGTTCATGCCCTTCAGCAGCACCGGCGGCTCGAATCGGTCGAAGGCGGATTTCATCCCACGCTCCTCCAGCCGCCGCCAGGAATCGCTCAGGCAGGTGATGAGCGTCATGCCGCGGCCGCCGCCGTCATGCAGCTCCATCAGGCCCGCGGCCAGCATCTCGGCGAGGCCGGGGCCGGGCTCGAAATCGTCGTCAAGGGTCAGACGGCTCGCATCGACCACGCCGTCGATCTGGTCGACGGCGACGAGGGTCGGGCCGCTCAGGCCCA
The DNA here is from genome assembly GCF_022179185.1 of Methylobacterium frigidaeris. Lineage (GTDB taxonomy): Bacteria > Pseudomonadota > Alphaproteobacteria > Rhizobiales > Beijerinckiaceae > Methylobacterium > Methylobacterium frigidaeris. Next base: position 193,931 of record NZ_BPQJ01000008.1, read on the forward strand.
TGATCCAGGCCATGCCGCGCACCAGCTCGATCGGCGGAGGCGGCGGCATGGTGAAGCCGAGGGCGGTGCGGGCGGCCGGGTCGGCGTCGTAGCCCTGCAGCCAGGCATGGGCGAGGCCGACCGCGGCGAGGTCTTGCGAGCGCAGCAAGCAGAGGGCACGAAACACGTCCTGGTGCTTGAGCGCCCGCACCGTATCGACGTGCATCAGCGCCCGGACGAGCAGGTCGACGATCTTGCGGGTGTCGATGTTGGGCGTGTTGAAGGCCTGCTCGACCTGCTCCTCGACCTTGAAGCGGCGAGCGACGCCGGCCAGCACCGCGTCGGACTGGCGCCGGCCGTCCGGCATCGGCTGCATCAGGGCGGTGAGGTAGCTGAGCGCCGCGCTGCGCCAGAAATCGGTGAGGCCGAGCACGTCGAGGAGCACGAACCAGCCGCCGGAAGCCCAGACCTCGCGCCGGATCTGGCCGACGAGGTGGGTCTTGCCGATGCCCGGTTCGCCGACGAGCACCCGGCCGCGCGGGCGGCTGCCCGGCGTCTGCGCGTGGAGCGCGTCGACGATTCCCGGGATCAGCGCCTCGTTGGGCGCGCCGGTCGGCTCGGCATTGAGCCAGACGCTGTCGAGAGTGCGCACCCAATCGAAGTTGACGCGGCGCAGGGCGTCGAGGGCGTCGCTCATGCGTTGATCCAGATCTCGTGGAAGGGTTCGCCCGCCGGGTTGAAGGCCGCCGCGCGCTCGGCGGCGTCGAGGGCCTTGGGGTCGCTGATCCGGGTGAGCCCGATGCTCGGGTCGCCGCTCAGGATGGCCGCCAGCCCGGCATCGACGGTGGCGCGGTCGAGGTCGGCGAGCTCTGCCCGCAGGGCGCTGAGGCGCACGGGCGCGGCCTTCCGGCCGTCGCTACAGGCGAGATAGGCCTTCTCGATGCGGGCGCGGAGTCGGGCCGGATCGGGCGGGGCGGCGGGCGCTTCCGGCGGCGCGGCGACCTCGGTCTTCGGGGCAGCCCTGGTCTTCGAGGCGGATTTCGTCTTCGATACAGGTTTGGAGGTAGTCCTGGTCTTCGCAGCAGCCCTGGGCTTCGGGTCTCTCGGCGCCTTCGGCTCCGGCGGCACGCGCTCGGGGGCGGGACCGACGAAGTCGGCCAGCGTCGCGCCCGTCGCGTCGAGGTGGTGGTGGAGGCGCGTGAGCCAGTCCTGAAGCACCCGCATGGTCGGCGGCAGGGCGTCGCGCAGATGCGCGCCGGCCCAGTTCCAGCCCTTGTCGGTCACGGTCAGCCGCGAGGAGCGGCCCTCCTTTTCGACCGCGAGCAGCCCGGCCTTCACCAGCGCGTCGCGCTCGGCCTTCTTCGGCGTGATCTCGCTGTTCAGGGCGGTGCCCTGCCGGCCGAGCAGGCGCCAGAGGATCAGCGCCTGCGGTGGCGTCGGTGTCTCGCTCATCGGGTCGTGTCTCCGGCGGGGGCGGGGTCGGGACGGCGCAGCCGGACGACGGCGCGGATCTTCTCGACCGCGAACTGAAGGTCCTGGGCGACCTGCTCGTTGGTGAGGCGCAGCACGAAGTAGCCGGCGACCAGCAACTCGTAGTCGCGGTGGCGGTCATGGCCGAATTTCGGGCTGGCCTGATGCTCCGGCCCGTCGAGCTCCACGACGATGCGGTGCTCCCGACACAGCAGGTCGACGCGCGGCTGCCGGCCGTCGCCCTTCAGGCGGACGACCTCGTTGCAGACGAACAGGCCGGCGAGTTCCGGGTCCTTGGCCAGGGCCGCCTCGACCCACCGCTCGGCCACGCTGGCGGGGTGGGCCCGCGAGCGCGAGGGGATGAAGCGCTCCGCCACCGGCGCCGATGCGCGGCCGATCTCGCAGGCGCCGTAGAGGATGCGGTCGTAGGGCGAGGCATCGGGCGGCGCGGTCGCCAGGGCGAAGATGCAGGCCGCGCCGTGGCCGGCGCACCATTCCAGCGCCTCGATCACCGGGGCCGCCTGCGCCGGGGAAGCCGGATCGACCTCCGCCACCAGGATCACGCTGCCCGGGTCGACCGCCTGCAGCAGCTGCCCGAACTCGAGCCCCGGCGCCGCCCGCCGGAACCGCGGCGGCCGCCCGGCCCCCGCCAGGGTCGCGGCCGCCTTCAGCCAGGGGCCGGACACCTCGGGCGCCGACCCGTCCCGCCCCGGCCAGTCCGGCCACCGGGCGAGGGCCAGGTCGGCAAGGTCGTCGAGCAGGCGGCCGATCATCGCGCGCGCGGTCCGAAGATCCTCGACGGCGACCAGAAGCACCCCGCGGCCGATCTCGCGCGCCGCCAGCGCCTCGCCGACGCCGTCGCGCGTCATTCCGATGACGGCGAGACGCTCACCCCGTCCGAGATCCGCGACGCGCTCTGCGAGTGCATCGGGCGTCAGGCGCGGCCGGGCCGTGGCTGTGCTTTCTCCGGACTTGCGCACGACGAGACCGCGTCCCCGGATTGGCCGACGACGCTGCGTGCGTTCCACGGCTGCTATACCGGGATATCCAGCACAGGTTGCCGGTCTTTTCCAGGGGGTTGTGGCGCGGCGGGCGGTGGAACGGTGTTTTCCGTCGCGCCGGGTGTCGAGGCTCAGAAAGATCCCTCCTCCCCTGCGGAGGGGAGGCCGGCAGAGGGGCAGCGCGGCCCTCGTCCGGGTGCGCCCTTCATGGACGCCGCGACCCGTCCGGGAGCGGGGCTTCCCTCCCCCGCCCGGCATCCGCCGGGCACCCTTCCCCGCGGACGGGGGAGGGGTCGTGCAGGCTCACCGCACCGGTCCAGACCCCGTCGCCGCCGGTCCCGTCCGGATCGCCCACAATTCGGTCGGCAGGCTGATCGGCGCGCCGGGCTTGTAATCGGCCGAGTCCTGGATGTGCGAGGTGGTGACGTAGATCGTGCCGTCCGGCCCCTCGCTGAAGGTGTCGGGCCAGCGCAGCTGCTTGTCCTGAACCAGGGTGGTCAGCCCGGCGCCGCTATTCGTGAGGTCGCGCACCTTGACCGCGTCGTCCTGCGGCGAGGTCACGTACATCCGGCCGTCCTTGCGGGAGATCAGCAGGCCGTCCGCCGGCCCGTTCTCGCCGACCGTGACGATCTTGGACCCCAGCGTCCGGTCGGTGAGCATCTCGGGCACCACGGCGGCGGTGGCCCAGCCGGTCAGCGCGTCGGTCGGCAGGCTGTAGAGCGTCTTGCCCTTGATCGCCTGCCAGTACAGCGTCTTGCCGTCGGGCGAGAGCGCGATGCCGTCGGCCGAGAACGCGACGCCGCGCCCGTCCGGCCGGCGCAGGGGCTGGCCATCGTAGGTCACCGTCACGCTCTTGTCCGGCATGGTCGAGGGATGGCCGGAGAGGACGCGCTTGGCCGCACCGCTGTCGATGTCGACGACGATCAGGGCACCCTCGGCGCCGGAATCGGTGAGATAGGCGGTCTTGCCGTCCGGCGAGATCCGCACGTCGTTGATGTACGAGGCCTGCATCACGGTCGCGGTGTCGAACGGGATCGTCTTGACCACCTGGTTGGTCTTCAGGTCGATGCCGACGAGCTTCGGTCCGTCCTTCACCACTGCCGCCATCGCGGGGGCGGCGGCATCCACCACCCAGAGCCGGTCCTGGGCGTCGGCCACGACGCTCTGCACGCAGACGAAGTGGGTCTTCGGGTCGACCTCGTCCTGTCTGGCGTTGCGCCAGGAATTCCAGCCGGCATCCGGGTAGGGCACCGGCTTGCCGTCCTTCACCTCGGCCACCGAGACCGGGGCGTCCTCGCTCCAGCGCGGGAAGTTGACGAAGATCCGGCCGTCGCGCGCCACCGTGACGCCGGTGACCTGATGGGAAAAGCTCGCGACCTTGTCGAGGCGGGCGGAGGCTCCTTGAACGGAGGTTCCTTGAGCGTGAGCGGCGAGCGGCGCGATGCCGGCCGTCAGGAACAGGGCGAGCCCGAGGCGGGCGCCAGCGTGGTGCGTCATCGAAAGAACTCCCCGTCCGGGCGATCGCCCGGACGACAAACGCAGCGGAACCCGGCCAAGGTCCCAGGGAGTATCCTACCCGACGATCGTCCGTCCCGGACCGTAGCCCGCGGGCGGGCGCGAGCCGAGATGCGCGCGTAGGGTACGGCCCTCGTACTCGGTGCGGAACAGGCCGCGGCGGCGCAGCTCGGGCAGGACGAGTGCGATGAAGTCGTCGAGTCCGCCCGGCAGGGTCGGCGGCATGATGTTGAAGCCGTCGGCGCCGCCGGCCCGGAACCGCGCCTCCATCTCGTCGACGATCTGCGCCGGCGTGCCGACGATCTGCGAGTGGCCTCGCGCCCCGGCGATGCGCAGGTAGAGCTGGCGCAGGGTCAGGCCCTCGCGGCGGGCGAGATCGAGCATGAGCTGCTGGCGCGACTTGCCGCCCTCGGTCTCGGGCAGCTCCGGCACCGGGCCGTCGGGGTCGAACCCCGAGAGGTCGTGGCCGACCATGCGGCTGAGGAGCGCCAGGCCCACCACCGGATCGATCAGCGCCTGCAACTCCTCGAACTTGTCCCGCGCCTCGGACTCGGTCCGGCCGACCACCGGGAACAGCCCGGGCATGATCTTGAGGTCGTCGGGCGCGCGGCCGAACCGGGCCATGCGGCCCTTGAGGTCGCGGTAGAAGTCCACCGCCTCGTCCAGGGTCTGGTTGGCCGTGAACACGATCTCGGCGGTACGCGCCGCCAGGTCCTTGCCGGGACCGGACGAGCCGGCCTGGACAAGCACCGGCTGCCCTTGCGGCGTGCGCGCGATGTTGAGCGGGCCGCGGACCTCGAAATGCTTGCCCCTGTGGTCGAGGGGCCGGAACCCGTCGGGCTTCGAGAACTGGCCCGACGCCTTGTCGATGACGACGGCGTCGTCGTCCCAGGTGTTCCACAGCCCCAGCACCACGTCGACGAACTCCTCCGCCCGCTCGTAGCGGTCGGCGTGGCGCGCGATCCTGTCGTTGCCGAAATTCGCCGCCTCGAGGTCGGTGGCCGAGGTGACGAGGTTCCAGCCGGCGCGGCCCCCGCTCAGGTGGTCGAGGGAGGCGAAGCGGCGGGCGACGTTGTAGGGCTCGTTGAAGCTCGTCGAGGTGGTGGCGACGAGACCGATGCGGCTCGTGACGGCGGCGAGCGCCGAGAGCAGGGTCACGGGCTCGAAATGCGCCGAGCGGGCGGTGCGCTCGCTCGAGCGCAGGTCGGCGTCGCGGATGCCGGTGCCGTCCTCCAGGAAGATCAGGTCGAACTTCGCGGCCTCGGCGCGCTTGGCCCATCCCACGTAGCGGTCGAGCACGAGCCCGCCATCGGCCTCGCTCGACGGATGGCGCCAGCCGGCGACGTGGTGGCCGGTGGCGTAGAAGAAGGCGCCGAGGCGCATCGTACCCTGTGTCATCGCTCGCTCGGGGTGTCGGGACCGGTGTCGTCAGATCTAGTGCCGGGCGGGCGATCCGCCCGTCACCCGCGGGCGACCGCGTCGAGCGCTTGGGCCAGATCGCCCAGCAGGTCCGCTTCCGCCTCCAGCCCGACCGAGAGCCGCACCAGCCCGTCGCCGACGCCGGCTCGCTCCCGCGCCTCCGGGTCCATGGCGGCGTGGGTCATGGTCACCGGATGGGCGATCAGGCTCTCGACCCCGCCGAGGGACTCGGCCAGGCTGAAGACCCGGAGTGCCCCGACGAGCCGGCGCACCGCCTCGCGTCCCCCGGCGAGCTCGGCGCTCAGCATCGCGCCGAAGCCGCTCTGCTGCGCCCTGGCGACGGCGTGCCCCGGATGGCCTTCGAGCCCCGGATAGTAGACGCGGGCGATCGCCGGATGCGCGTCGAGGAAGGCGGCCACCGCGGCGGCGTTGCGGCTCTGGCGCTCGATGCGGGGAAACAGCGTGCGCACGCCGCGCAAGGTGAGGTAGGCGTCGAAGGGCGAGCCGGTGACCCCGACGGTGTTGGCCCAGGCGGCGAGCTCGTCGCCCAAGGCGGCCTCCGCGGCGATCACCGCGCCGCCGACCACGTCCGAGTGGCCGTTGAGGAACTTGGTGGTCGAGTGGACGACGAGGTCGGCCCCGAGCGCCAGCGGCCGTTGCAGGGCCGGGGACAGGAAGGTGTTGTCGACGACGAACAGCGCCCCGGCCGCCTTGGCCAGAGCCGCCACACGGCGCACATCGGTGATGCGCATCAGCGGATTGCTGGGCGTCTCGGTGAGGACGATCCGGGCGCCCTCGGCCAGGGCGGCCTCGAGCGCGGCCTCGTCGGTCTGGTCGACGAAGGCGACCCGGTAATGGCCCCGGGCGGCGCGCATCGAGAGCAGCCGGTGGGTGCCGCCGTAGCAATCGTGCGGCGCCACCAGCAGGTCGCCGGGCCGCAAGGGCGACAGGGCGAGGTCGAGGGCCGCCATGCCGCTCGACACCACCACCGCGCGGGCCCCGCCCTCCAGCTTCGCCAGGGTGTCGGCGAGCTGATCGCGGGTCGGGTTGCCGAGCCGGGCGTAATCGTAGGCCCGCGCCTTGTCGAACTCGGCGAACGTGTAGGTCGTCGAGAGATAGAGCGGCGGGGTCACCGCGCCGAAGGCCGTGTCCGTCCCGATCCCGTTCGCGGCGGCGATCGTCTCCGCCCGCCTGTGCTCGTCCGCCACGTCGTGCTCCTGGTCTCGCGATACGCCCGCGTCGTTCTTTATGAAGAACGAAACGGACGATCAACGAGAAAGTGTTCGGCGCGGCGGACAAGCCGCTATTTCAAGCCGAAGCCGCGGCGCGCCAGGATCTCCCGCAATCGGTCGCGGCCGCTCAGCGAGTCGGGCCCGCGCACCCGCTCCAGAGCGGCATCCCCCCAGCCGACCTGCGGCATCCGCTGCCCGGCCTGGAACGCCATCATCGCCGCGTCGTAGGCCTCGATCGCCCCGGTCGCGAGGGCGGGATCGTAGCGGCCGCGATGCAGCACCACCTCTTGCGGCAGGCGCGGCTTCACGGAAGCGGGCCGCTCCGGATCGGGATAGCCGACGCAGTGGCCGAACACTGCCAGCACGTTCGGCGGCAGGCCGAGCAGCGCGGCCACCGCCTCCGGGTCGTTGCGCAAGGCCCCGATATAGACCGAGCCGAGGCCGAGGGATTCGAGCGCCACCGTGGCGTTCTGGGCGGCGAGCGCGGCATCGACCACGCCGACCATCAGCATCTCGAGATAATCGAGACCGTCCGTCGGCCTGTCCCGGTCGCGCCCGATCGCGCCGAGGCGCGACAGGTCGGCGAGCCAGACCAGGACCAAGGGCGCCTCGGCGACGTGGCGCTGGCCGCGCGCCACCTCGGACAGGCGGCGTTTGGTGGCCGCATCCTCGACCGCGACGACGCTCCAGGTCTGGAGGTTCGACGAGCTCGGCGCCGATTGGGCCGCGGCGACGAGCGCCTCCAGGGCTCCGGTCGGCAGCGGGTCGGACCGGAACGCCCGCACCGTGCGGTGGGCGAGGAGACCCGCGATGACCTCGTTCCAGGCGATGTCGAGGCTCGTCTCCGCGCCGTAGCGCGCCCTCAGGGCGTCCCCCCGTCCGGTCTCGCTCATCCGATCCTCGCCTCCCGCCGATCCGGCCGCGCCCTCGGGGCGGAGTAGTACACGAAATTCATTGACTAACCAGGGCCGCGATCCCAGATCGAGGCGGCGCGGCCGGAAGGGCCCGCACAGGAGGCCGACATGGCGCGATCCCGCAGGCTTCACCTCGGCGCCTTCATGCGCCCGGTCGGCATCCACACCGCCTGGTGGCGCTATCCGGGCGGCCTGCCGGACGCCAACTTCAACTTCCGCCATCTCGCCCGCTTCGCGAAAGAGCTCGAGGCGGCGAAGTTCGACGCCTTCTTCATGGCCGACCATCTCGCGGTGCTGAACATGCCGGTCGAGGCGCTCAAGCGCTCGGCCACCGTGACCTCGTTCGATCCCGCGACGCTCCTGCCGGCGCTCGCCGTCGTGACCGAGCGGATCGGGCTCATCGCCACGGCCTCCACCACCTACGACCAGCCCTTCCACATCGCCCGGCGCTTCGCCTCCCTCGATCATCTGAGCGGGGGCCGCGCCGGCTGGAACGTGGTGACGACCTCGAACCCCGACGCGGCGCGGAATTTCGGGCTCGAGCACCATCCCGACCACGCCGACCGCTACGACCGGGCGCACGAATTCGTCGAGGTGGTGAAGGGCCTGTGGGATTCCTTCGCCGATGACGCCTTCCTGCGCGACGTCAAGAGCGGGATCTTCTTCGATCCCGACCGGATGCACGTGCTGGATCACCAAGGGCCCCACCTCTCGGTGCGCGGCCCCCTCAACGTCGCCCGGCCGGTCCAGGGCTGGCCGGTGATCGTGCAGGCCGGCGCGTCCGAGGCCGGGCGCCAGCTCGCCGCCGAGACCGCCGAGGTGATCTTCGGAGCGGCGGCCAGCATCGAGGACGGGCGGCGTTTCGCCGAGGACGTGCGCGGCCGCATGGTCGCGGTCGGGCGCGACCCCGACCACCTCAAGATCCTGCCGGCCTGCTTCGTGGTGGTCGGCGACACGCTGGAGGAGGCGCGCGAGAAGCGCGCGCATCTCGACGGGCTGGTCCACGAGGCGAGCGCGATCGCCGCCCTGTCGATCGCGCTCGGCGTCGACGCCGCGGCCTTCGACCCCGACGGGCCGCTGCCGGAGATCCCGGAGACCAACCAGTCGAAGACCGGGCGCGAGCGGGCGATCGCGCTGGCGCGGCGCGACGGCTTGAGCGTCCGGCAGCTGGCGCAGCGCCTCGGCGGCTATGCCGGCCTCGCGATGGTCGGCACGCCCGCCACCATCGCCGACGAGATGCAGGCCTGGCTCGAGGCCGGGGCCAGCGACGGCTTCAACATCATGGTCTCGGACGTGCCGCAGGGGCTCGAGGACTTCACCGCCAAGGTGGTGCCGGAGCTGCAGCGCCGTGGTCTGTTCCGCACCGAGTACGAGGGCACGACCTTGCGCGATCACCTCGGCCTGCCCCGCCCGGAGAACCGGTTCTTTCCCGAGGCGCGCCGGTGAGGCGGGACGTCGAGGCGGGACGTCACTTGATGAGGCGGGGCGCTACTTGGAGCTGAACACCTGCACCATGGCGGGGGTGAGGATCACCACGAACAGCACCGGCAGGAAGAAGATGATCATCGGCACGGTGAGCTTCGGCGGCAGGGCGGCGGCCTTCTTCTCGGCCTCGTTCATGCGCTGGTCGCGGCTCTCCTGGGCCAGCACCCGCAGGGCCTGGCCGACCGGGGTGCCGTAGCGCTCGGCCTGGATCAGCGCCGTGGTGACGTTCTTGACCGATTCGAGCCCGGTGCGGGTGGCGAGGTTCTCGTAGGCGACGCGCCGGTCGGTGAGGTAGGACAGTTCGGCGGTGGTGAGCGCCATCTCCTCGGCCAGCGTCATGCACTGGTTGGCGATCTCGACGCCGACGCGCCGGAACGCCGCCTCGATCGCCATGCCGGATTCGACACAGATCAGCAGCAGGTCGAGCGTGTCGGGCCAGTTGCGCTGGATCACCGCCCGGCGCTTGGAGGTCTGGTTGCGCAGGAAGAGTTCCGGCGCCTTGATCCCGAGATAGAGCGCCACCACCACCAGCCCCAAGCGGATCAGCACCGGCTGGTCCAGCACCTCCAGCACGAACAGGTAGAACACCGCCAGGACGAAGAAGGCGATCGGCATCACCAGTCGGAAGAACAGGAAGGCGATCTCGGCCTGCGCGCCTCGATAGCCCGCCATCATCAGGTTGTTCTTGGCGTTCTCGGTGCCGAGCCAGTCGTCCAGGCGCAGGCGCTCGACCACGCGCTTCATGTAGGCCTTGGGCTCCTGGCGCAGGGACGCCTTCTGGTTCAGCCGCTCGCGCTCGCGCAGGCGGATGCGGTCGCGCTCCTTGCCCACCCCTTTGAGGCGGTGGCGGAGCCGGTCGGGCTCCAGGAACGGCTGGGCCAGGGTGAAGATCGTGGCTCCTGCGGCCACCGCGGCGAGCGCCGCGCCGAGGATGTAGGGGTCGGTCAGCTGATACAGGAACTGCACGCGCCGCCTCCTGGAGCGGTGGAGATGCTAGAGCGGTGGGGATGTCTTGCGCTGGGGATGCCGGTTCGCCGCCCGGCCCGCCGCGCTCAGATGTCGAAGCGGATCATCCGGTTCATCACCACCACGCCGACGATCATCCACACGGCGGAGCAGGCGAGGGCGATGTGACCGAGGGTGGTGGTCCAGAGCAGCGAGATGTAATCGGGGCTTGTGATGTAGGCGAGGGTGGCGACGACGAAGGGCAGGGAGGCGATGATCGACGCCGAGGCCTTGGCCTCCATGCTCACCGCCTTCACCTTGTCGGCCATCTTGCGCCGGTCGCGCAGCACCCGCGAGAGGTTGCCCAGAGCCTCCGAGAGGTTGCCGCCGGATTTCTGCTGGATGCCGATCACGATGGCGAAGAAGTTCGCCTCCGGCACCGGCATCCGCTCGTACAGGCGGCCGACCGCGTCGCCGAGGGAGATGCCGAGCGCCTGGGCCTCGATCAGCGCCCGGAACTCGCTCTTGACCGGCTCCCGGGCCTCGCGGGCGATGACGCGCAGGCAATCGCCGACCGGGAGCCCCGAGCGGATACCGCGCACGATCACGTCCATGGCGTTGGGCAGCTCGAGGATGAAGCGGGTCATCCGGCGCTGGCGCAGGTAGGAGAGCAGCCACCGCGGCACCCCGAGCCCCGCCGCGAAGGCGAGGCCAAGCGCCAGGAGCGTGTCCCCGCTCATCACGAAGCCGCAGGCTCCGACGAGGAGGCCGCCCACCGCGCTGAACACGTAGAACTGGGTCTTGGAGATCGCGAGGCCCGCCTGGGTCAGCCGCAAGTCGAGGCTGATGCGGCTCTTCTTCTCCTTGTCCTCGATCTCCTTCAGGCTCTTGGCCACCTGGTCGCGGCGGCTCACAGCCTGCACGCGCTCGGCGGCCTGGCGCTGGCCGACCAGGGCTTGCTGGCGCTTGGCGGCCCGGGCCTCGCTCGGCAGCAGCGGCACCACCAGAGCGGAGGCGAGCGACGCGGCGCTGATCGCCAGGAGGCCCGCCCCGACCAGGAGCTCGAAGTCGATCACGGGCACCCCCTGCCCTGACGGCCGCAGCGTCTCACGCGCTCTCCTCCGCGCGGACCTCGGCGGCGTCGAGGGCGGCGGCGAGCGCCCGGTCCTCGCCGTAGTAGCGGGCCCGATCCCAGAAGCGCGGCCGACCGACGCCGGTCGAGCGGTGGCGGCCGATCAGCTTGCCGTTCTGGTCCTCGCCGACGACGTCGTAGACGAACAGGTCCTGGGTGATGATGACGTCGCCCTCCATCCCCATCACCTCGGTGATGTGGGTGATGCGCCGGGAGCCGTCGCGCAGGCGTGCGGCCTGGACGACGACGTCGATCGAGCCCGCGATCATCTCGCGCAGGGTCTTGGAGGGCAGGTTGTAGCCGCCCATCGAGATCATCGATTCGATGCGGCCCAAGCACTCGCGCGGCGAGTTGGCGTGCAGCGTGCCCATCGAGCCGTCGTGGCCGGTATTCATCGCCTGCAGGAGGTCGAAGGCCTCCGGGCCGCGCACCTCGCCGACGATGATGCGCTCGGGCCGCATGCGCAGGCAGTTCTTGATCAGGTCGCGCATCGTGACCTGGCCCTGGCCCTCGAGGTTCGGCGGCCGGGTCTCGAGGCGCACGACGTGCGGCTGCTGCAATTGCAGCTCGGCCGCGTCCTCGCAGGTGATGATCCGCTCGTCGTCGTCGATGTAGCGGGTGAGGCAGTTGAGGAGCGTGGTCTTGCCCGAGCCGGTACCGCCCGACACCACCACGTTGCAGCGCACCCGCCCGATGATCTGCAGGATCTTGGCGCCCTCGGGCGAGATCGAGCCGAAGCGCACGAGCTGGTCGAGGGTGAGCTTGTCCTTCTTGAACTTGCGGATGGTCAGGGCCGGGCCGTCGATGGCGAGCGGCGGCGCGATCACGTTGACGCGCGAGCCGTCCGGCAGGCGGGCGTCGCAGATCGGCGAGGATTCGTCGACCCGGCGGCCGACCTGGCTGACGATCCGCTGACAGATGTTCATCAGCTGCTGGTTGTCGCGGAAGCGCACCCCCGTCATCTGGATCTTGCCGCCGACCTCGATGTAGGTCCGGTTGGCGCCGTTCACCATCACGTCGGCGATGTCGTCGCGGGCGAGCAGCGGCTCGAGCGGCCCGTACCCGAGCACGTCGTTGCAGATGTCGTCGAGCAGCTCCTCCTGCTCGGCGATCGACATCACGACGTTCTTGAGGCCGATGATCTCGATGACGATGTCACGGATCTCCTCCCGCGCCGCGTCCGGTTCGAGCCGGGCGAGCTGGGTGAGGTCGATCGCCTCGATCAGCGCGCCGAAGATCATGCTCTTCGTGCGGTAATACTCGTCCGAGCGGGCGTTCTCCACCGGCGCCGGGGCCTCGCGGGCCGCCGGCAGGGGAGCGGACTCGGCCCGCTTGCCGTCCTGGAAGACCGGCGCCGACGCCTCGGTGAGCACCGGGGCGGGGCCGGCGGGGCGCGGGGCCGGCGCCTTCTGCGCCGTCGCTCCGGGTCTCCTGCCGAACATGAATCAGCGACCTTCTCGGGAAACGGGCTTCGGTGAGGAAGCGGGCAATCTTCGGCGATACGGCACGGGGCCGGCTCACGACGCCTTGCGGCGGGCGAGCCGGGCCAGCAGCGGCTCCAGGAGCTTCCCCCGGCCGCGGCGCGTCTCGGCGCGTCCGGTGAGGGATCCGGCGAGTTCGCTCAAGGTCTCCGTGACCTTGGCTCCGGGCTGCACCTCCGCCAGCATCTGGCCGTTATTGGCCGCGGTGCCGAACAGGGCGGGCTCGAACGGCACCGTGGCGGCGACCGGCGCGTCGAGGGCCTTGGCGAATTCCGCCACCGCGATCTCCGGCCGCTTCGGCATCCCGACCCCGTTGAGGACGAGGCGCGGCATGCGGTCGTGCGGCCGGGCCTGCCGCAGCACCTCGAACAGGTTGCGGGCGTTGCGCAGCGAGGTGAGGTCGGGGGCCGCGACCACCACGATCTCGTCGGCGCCGATCAGCATGCGCCGGCACCAGGCCGACCAGGCATGCGGCACGTCGAGCACGATGCAGGGCACGCTCGCCCGCAGCACGTCGATCACCCCGTCGAAGGCGCCCTCGACGAAATCGGTCGGGCGGTCGAGGGTCGCGGGCGCGGCGAGCAGGCTCAGGTTGTCGGTGCATTTCGACAGGAGGCGGTCGACGAAGTTCGCGTCGACCCGATCCGGCGCGAACACCGCCTCGGCCACCCCTTGCGGCGGGTCCTGGTTGAAGTTGAGGCCGGCGGTGCCGAAGGCGATGTCGAGATCGGCGATCACCGTCGCGGTGCCGTAGTCGCGGGCGACCGACCAGGCGAGGTTGTGGGCGAGCGTCGAGGCGCCGACGCCGCCCTTGGCACCGACCACCGCGATGGTCCTCCCCAGGGGCTCGGCGGCCGGATCGCAGAACAGCTCGGAGATCGCCGCGATCACCGAGACGGGATCGATCGGCGCGATCAGGTACTCGCTCACGCCGCGGCGGATGAACTCGCGGTAGAGCACGACGTCGTTGACGTGGCCGACCACCACCACCTTGGTGCCGGCGTCGCAGACCTCGGCCAGGCTGTCGAGGGCGGAGAGCGGGTTGCCCTTGGCCGTGCCGATCTCCACGATGATGACGTTCGGGGTCGGCGCGCTGCGATAGGCCTCGACGGCGGCAGGCGCTCCGCCCATCTGGACGCGGGTATGCGCCTTCTGCATCCGCCGGTCGCCAGAGGCCGCCTCGATCGCGCCGGCGACCTCGCCGGTCTCGCAGAAGGCCTGCACGGTGATGCGGGGAACCGGGGCGATGACCCGGCCGGTGGGATCGCCCGGCTCAGACATGGTGCGGCATCCGTCGGGAGGGGAGCGACCGGGAGGGACGCCATCCCTCGCCCGACCGGGCCTGGTCGGCGCCGGTGCGCCTCGTCGCGGGAGCGACTCTCGTCCGGCGCGTCCTCATCACTGCCCCACCTGATCTTTCACGCTCGCGCGACCATCCTGCTTCCAAGTGGTTGATGGATCCTTTCCGGTGCGCAGGTCGATCAGGTTCTGGGTCCGGGTCACCGTGTCGATCCGGCCCTCCTGGCGGCCACGCACGAGGTCGACCGGATCGGCGATCTGGCTCGCGAGGTTCGACTGGGTGGCGCAGCCGAAGTTCCAGTAGCTCTCGTTGCGGGCATTGAAGCCTGGATTCGTGACGCCGAGATCCTGCGGCCAGAGCCCGCAGGCGCCAGCCACCTTGGCCTGCATGCGCTGGAAGCTGAGGCGCACCGGAGCGCTCACCGCGACGTTGGCGACCGGATAGGGCGCGACGACGATCTCCCGCGGTCCGACCCCCCAGGCGACCGCCCGGGCACGCACTCGCGCGAGGGTGCGCTCCACCGCGCCGCCGGCAACCTGCGAGCCGCGGGGCACCTCCAGGACCAGCACGCCGCGGCCGTAGCGGCGGTACTCGGTGAGGAACGCGTCGACGTCGTCGGCTTGGCGCGGGTCGATATGCCCGGTCCCGGTCACGAACACGTCGAGGTTGCGGGGCGAATCCGACAGGACGATCGGGTGCCGCTCGGGGACCGTCATCGGGTAGGTCGAGCCCGTGGTCAGCCGGCGGTCGGCGGCGCAGGCCGCGAGGCCGGCCGAGGCGGCGAGGATCGTCAGGCGGAGGGTGCGGCTCATCGCTGGCATGGTCTCGACGGAGTCTCGGCGAAATCTCGAAAGCGGGCCGGGCGGGCCCTTGGCGCGGAGAGCGGCCCGGGCGGGCCTTCGGCGGTCAGTCGGTGATGAAGCCGACCCGGCCGCGATAGCCGGAGCCGAGGGGCGCGGCGCCGACCACGCCGTAGAGGCGGTTCAGGCGCCCGAGCACGATCGCCTGGCTGTCGGTCGACTCGGTGAAGCCGTCGTCGGGCTTGCGGACCTGGCCCGGATCCATCGGCTTGGCGACGTAGGGCGTGACCATGATCATCAGCTCCGTCTCCTGGCGCTGGTAGTCGCGTGAGCGGAACAGGGCGCCGAGGATCGGCAGGTTGAGCATTCCCGGCAGGCCGCTGATCGCCTGGCGGTTGCGCTGCTGGATCAGGCCCGCGATCATCATCGTCCCGCCCGAGGGCAGCTCGATGGTCGTCTCGGACTTGCGCACCGTGAGGCCCGGTACCGAGATGGTGTTGTTGCCGTTCGAGACCGGCACCGCGCTCTGCGGATCGAGCTCCGTGACGTTGGTGCCGACCCGGATCGAGATCCGGTTCTCGGACTGGACCACCGGGGTGAAGTTCAGCGCGACGCCGTAGGGCTTGTACTCGATGCCGACCGAGCAGTTCGACGAGTTCGACGCGAGCACCGCGGAGCAGCTCTGGCTGGTCGGAACCGGGATCTCGCCGCCGGCGGTGAAGTTCGCGGCCTCGCCGGAGATCGCCGTCAGGGTCGGCTCGGCCAGGATCCGCGACACCCCGGCCTGCTCGAAGGCGCGCAGGTTGGCCTGAAGCGAGAAGCCGCCGGAGGTGAGCTTGCCGGAGAGCTCGTTGCCGGCCGGGTACGAGCCGCCGGTGAGCGGGAACGGCACGCCGTTGACGAAGTTCATCGTGCTCCAGCTGGCATTCAGGTTGACCCCGAACTGCTTGAGCACCTGGCGCGAGACCTCGACCACGGTGACGCGCAGCATCACCTGATCCTTGCCGCGGATCGTCAGGTTGTTGATCACCGCGCCGCGGGCCGCCGTCCCGGTCCCGCCGGTGCCCACGAAGGCGTTGGCGATGTCGACCGCCTGCTGCGCCTCCGCGGCGGAGCCGACCGAGCCGGTGAGCAGCACCGAATCGCCCGCCGGGCGCACGTCGAAGCGGCCGCCCGGGATGCTGCCGGTGAGCGTCTGCCGCAGCACGTTGAGGTCGCGCCCCACCGTGACGTCGAGGGCGGCGATCTGGCGCCCGTCGCCGTCCATCACGAAGATCGAGGTGGCGCCGTTCTCGATGCCGATGATGAACACCTTGCGGGTCGAGCGCACCACGGCGTTCGCCACCTTGGGATTGGCGACGAACACCTCCTTGGCGTCCCGGGGCAGGTCGATCACCAGCGACCGCCCCATGGTGAGGTCGATGCGGCGCGACACATCGGCCTCGTTGGGGCCGACATTCACCACCGGCGCCGGGACGATGCCGCTGCGCTGGCTCGTCCCGCGCAGGCTGAAGCCCTGGCTGAATCCCTCTTGGGCGGCAGCGGGCGCGACCGCGAGCACCGCCAGGGCGCCGGCGGTCAAGGTTCCGGTCAGGGACGGGCGCAAGCCCGAGCGCAAGGCCGAGGGGAAGACGGCGCGGAAGGCGGATGCGGCGCGAAGGATCGCCGGGGGAGGCTCGGACATCGTCATGGAACGGAGGCTCGCGGGGACCGGTCGCGCGGTTGAGGTTGACGGGCACGCGCTCATCGGCGGGGCATCTGCTTGGTGACACCGTAGCGCACGACCGTGACGCCGCCCTCGGCCTGCGGCTCCGCCGCGGCTTGGGCGACCTGCCCGGCATCGGCGAGGCTGCGCAGGGTCAGGGAGAGCTGGCCGACCTTCTGCGCCAGGGTCACGGTCTCGGCCTGGGCCGGGGTGAGCTCGAGCGTCGCGGTGTCTCCGGTGACCACCCGCTCGCCGTTGCGTTCCTGCACGGTCTGGCCGACCGCCAGGACCCGGATATTGGTCAGGATGGTCTCAGCGGTCTGGGCGTCGCCGCCGCCGGAGCGGGCCGCGTCCTCGTCCCGGGAGATGCGCAGGACGTCGACCCGGTCGTTCGGCAGGATGAAGCCGCCGGCGGTGTTCGAGCCGCGGGCATCGATCGAGATCGCGACGGCACGCATTCCCGCGGGCAGAATCGCCGACAGGAAGCCGCTACCATTGGCCTTGATCAGCTTCTCGCGCCGGATCGGCTCGCCGGAGAGGAACGGGCTGCGCACGATCGAGCCCACCGTGTCCTCGAGGGCCGTCGGCGCGCTGGCGCGCTGCAGCGTGCTGTCGCTCGCCGCGCCCTTCGGCCAGGGCTGCCAGCGCAGGTCCGCTGGCTTGAGCGTCTGCCCCATCGGTAGCTCGGCGGCGGCCACCAGTACCTCCACCATCTCGATGGCGGGGGCCTGCGCGGCGACCGGCTCGGCCGGCGGCGGGGGGGGCGGCTCGCGGCCGCTCATCACGATGAAGGCCCCCGCCCCGGTCACGACGGCGACGCTGATGAGAAGCAAGCGCGATGACTTCATGGGGCGCCAACGAGAGGGAACGGCAGGGCGGCGCGGTGCCGCCCCTGCCGGAATCCATCAGGCATTCCTCAAATTAAGGTTAACCGCCCTTAGGGTTAACGCGCCGGGTTCGGCGGATTCCGGGCGGAGGGGCTGGAGCCGGGAACTCGGTGCAGGAGACGCGACAGGCGCATGCGGCGGACGAGGCGCGTGCCTCCCCCGCCGCGACGTTCGGATCCCTGCGACCGAATGATGGACGTCCACGCGAAACCCAAACGATCGCGTCAGGCCATCGCTCTCGCAACACGGATCTCGGCTTCGCTCAGGCGCCGCGCGCTCATGATGACGGCTTCCGGAAGGAATTCCTACCCGGCGGCCGTATCAGCCCGCCAGAACCAGCCGCCACAGCGGTGCGGACGGGCAGGTGACGAGGGCGGAGGCCGCGAGGGCCACGCCGTAGGGAATGCCGACGCGCTCGTCGTGCAGGCGCAGCGCGAAGGGCCAGGTCGCCGCGAAGCCGGGGAGGGGAAGGCCGCGCAGGAGCACCAGCCCCAGGGCCATCAGGCCGCCGAACAGGGCGGTGTTGAGGAGGTAATCGGGCAAGGCGCCGAAGCCGAGCCACAGGGCGGTCGCCGCCGCCAGCTTGACGTCGCCGGCCCCCATCGTGCCCGTCAGGTAGAGGCCGAAGCCGACCACCAGCACCAGCGCGCCCGCGCCGAGATGGCTCGCGACCTCGGACCAGCCGGGCCCGGCGGCGAGGGCCAGCACCGCGAAGGCAGCGACGAGGGCCAGGCTGACCCGGTTGGGGATCAGCATCGTGAGGACGTCGCTGGCGGCGGCGTAGGCCATCAGGAACGGGAACGCGACGAGGAGGCAGAGGCTGACCATGCGGGCTCGCGGCGGGCTGAAGTGGAGCGCGGTGCCTGTCGACCGGTCTTCCGTCGGGAGCCGCCGCTCTCGGCCGTCTCGAGCGTCGTGCGGGGCCGGCCGGAGGTGAAGGGGATGCGACCCGCGCGGCGAGGCGCGGACCGAGCCGCCGGACGAAGGCCGGCTCGGCGCCTCGCGCCGCTGGATGAACGCGCCGACCCGCCCGATGCGGGTCGGCCTCGCGTCCCTTACTTCAGGTTGCCGGCGATCGTGTTGAACTGAGCCGCCAGGTTGGTGCCGACCGCCTTTGCCGCAACGATCACCGCGATGGCGATCAGGGTGGCGATCAGGCCATACTCGATCGCAGTGGCGCCCGACTCGTCGCTGACGAAACGCTTCAGCTTGGTCATCATAACTGTGTTCCCGCTTGAGTGGTATCGGTTAGTCCGTCGACAATCGACTGGCGCCGATCGGGACTGACGGCAAGCTAGGCCGAGGCCCGTTGAAGTTGGGTTAAAGCGATTGCGGATCCCCGCCGGTCGAGGCGAAATCGCGGGCTTGGTTAACGATCATCGACTGTAGCGTGAGCCTTTTGTCCCAAGGGCAGCGCGGCAGGCTTAGCGTTTTGTCAACCCATCCGACGCTTGACTGACGGCAGTCATGATCGCGTCCGAAAGACTTCTCCGCCGATGAGCCCGCACCGCCGCCCGAGCCTCCCGCGTGCCGCGTGCCTCCTGGCCCTCGCGCTGCTGGTCCCCGCCGCCGCGCGGGCGAACGACGGCGCCACCGTCACCGTCTCCGTCGACAACGCCAAGGTGATCCGCCTGCCGGAGCGCACCGCGACCGTGATCGTCGGCAACCCGATCATCGCCGACGTGTCGCTGCAGCGGAACGGCATCGTGGTCCTGACCGGCAAGAGCTTCGGTAGCACCAACCTCATCGCCCTGGACGCGGCCGGCACGATGCTGGCGGAGTCGGCGATCAGCGTGCGGGCCGGCAACCCGTCGGTGATCACGGTGCAGCGCGGGCTCGAGCGCGAATCCTATTCCTGCACCCCCGCCTGCCAGCCGGCGGTGCAACTCGGCGACGCGCAGCGCTACTTCTCCGAGGTGAGCGGGCAGGCCGGCCAGCGCAACTCCCTGGCGACGGGCGGCGGATCGGGCGGGACGCGCTGAGCGCCGGCCTTGCGCATCGTCATCCGAGACCCTGGGTCCGTCATCGACACGCCTCCGGGTTCCCTTGATCCACCCACTCCCTTTGCCCCAGCCCCCTTTCCGGACCCGAACCGCCCCATGATCCCTCGTCGCCTGCTCCATGCCGAAGGGCCGCCGGCCGGGCGGGCCTCGATGGCGCGCGGCACCTCTCTCCGCTCGCGCATCCCCGCGATCCGATGGCGGATCGCAGGCTTCCCATTCGCCCGCGAGGGGGCGACCGCGGTGGAGTTCGGGCTGATCGGGATGCCGTTCCTCTGCCTCGTCGCGGCGATCACCGAGACCGCGCTGGCGTTCTTCGCCGGCCAGGTCCTCGACAACGCCGTCTCGAGTGCGGCCCGCCAGCTCTATACCGGGCAGTTCCAGGCCGCCCGCGCGGCTGATCCGGCTCCGCCCGCCAATACCACGACGCAGCAGGTCGCATTGCAGAAGTTCAAGGACGCGATCTGCAACAGCCGGGTCGCGATCTTTTCCTGCAGCACCGTCAAGGTCGACGTGCTGACGGTGACCGACGGTACCACCTACACGCCGGCAAGCCCGGTCGATGCCGGCTCGCGGTCCTGGCGAAACGACTTCGGCACAAAGTACCAGAATCCGGGACCGAGCCAGATCGTGATCGTGCAGGCGGCAGTGGAGTTCCCGGTCTTCTTCGGCTTCCTCAACCCCAACACCCTCTCGAACGGCAGAAGGGTGCTGCAGAGCACCGTGGCCTTCCGCACGGAGCCGTTCTCATGAGCGCTCGGCGTGCGTCGGACCTCCCGTGCGCCCTCCGGTCTGCGCTCGCCCGCTTCCGGTGCGGGCGGGACGGCGTCGCCGCGGTCGAGTTCGCGCTGGTGCTGCCGCTCCTGCTGCTGCTCTATTTCGGCACGACCGATCTCGCCGGCTACATCAGCAACTTCCGCAAGGTGACGCTGGCGGCCCGCACCGTAGCCGATCTGGTGGCGCGGGAGGGGGGCGACATTTCGGCGGCCCAGTTCGCCACCATCGTGAAGGCCGGGCAGGCGGTGCTGGCCCCCTATGACGGCGCCACGGCTCGGATCTCCGCGAAGGCGATCGGCGTCTACGACGCGGGCGGCAGGGCCAAGGTCTGTTCCTATGCGGTGGATGCCGGCAACGCCGCCGCATCGGCCCCGACCGGCCCGACCGAGGTGCCGCCGGTGCCCGACGCCTTCAAGAGCGCGGGTGCCCGCTACGTCGTCGTCGAACTGACGATGGCCTACAGGCCGACCTTCGTCGCCAGCTTCGCCAAGCGGTTCAACCTCGGCACCCTGACCGAGTCCGTGATCTGGCCGGTGCGCAACGGCAGGGTCTACAACGTCTCGGTCACCTCGGTCCCGGAAGTCGTGCTGCCGACCGTCGTCTCCAACAGCAACGGCGGGGCCTGCCCGAGCACCTGAAAAAGCCGGTCTCACACGAAAGCCGGCTGAAAGCGTATCATCCCCGCAAGATCATCCGGCCCGCCGCGACCTCGAACCCGCGCAGGCGGCGCAGGAACGACATGCCGAGCAGGCTGGTCTCGAGACGCCCGCCCGGCAGCACCAGGGCCTCGACGTCGCGCACCGTGATCCCGCCGAGGCGCATCTCCCGCACCCGCACGCGCGCCGCCGGCACCGTGCCGTTGGCGGTGGCGACCCGCGCGGTGTAGTCGCGCTCGGCAACGGTGAGCCCGATCCGGCCCGCATCCTCGCGGGTGAAGACGCAGAGCGTGGCGCCGGTATCGACCAGCATGCGCAGCACCTGCCCGTCGACCTGCGGGTGGGCCCGGAAATGGCCGGACAGGTCTTGGGCCAGGGTCACACTGGGATCGGATCCCGGCGCGGCCTGAACCACCCCGGCCGCAGAGGCCGAGAGTGGGGCCGAGAGTTGGGCCGGGGCTGCGGCCGGGCCGCGGCCGATCCGGGCGAATCGCTCGGTCATCGACCCGCCGGCGACGGCGGCGACGGCGAGCACGCCGAGGGCCCAGAGGATCGGGCGCGTCACGATGAGTCTCCGAAATCGGGGAGGGCGGGTGGGGAAGACCGGGGCGAGGCTCGCGCCCGACCGGTTAAGGATCCGTCCGGCGACCGCGTGAAACTCCGGCGCAGTTCTCGATCTCTCCCTCGAGCTTTCTTGATCCTTGCCCGTCCTTGCCATCGGGGCTCGCGTCTGCTAGCAGCACCCCGCCCGCCGGACACCCTTGGAGGCCGGATTCCCGCCAGGGAACGGGCGTGGCGACGTCGGTTCACAGGGCCGTCCTCGAGGGGGCGGCCTTCGGCGTTTGAGCCATCTATCAACACTGAATTTAAGGATCACGCCATGAGCGCCGTGAAGCCGCTTGAGGCCGTGGCACGCGACCGGGTCGGCAAGGGGGCCGCCCGGGCCGTTCGTCGCCAGGGCCAGGTGCCGGCCGTCATTTACGGGGGCAACCAGCCGCCGCAGGCCATCGCCGTCGACCTCATCCGCACCCGCACCCTGATCTACGCCGGTGGTTTCCTGACCACCGTGTTCGAGATCACCGCCGGCGGTCGCAAGGTCCGGGCGATCCCGCGCGACTACCAGCTCGACCCGGTCACCGGCGTGCCGCTGCACGTCGACTTCCTGCGCGTCGTCGCCGGCCAGACGGTCGAGGTCGCGGTGCCGGTGCACTTCTCGAACGAGGATGCGGCCCCAGGCATCAAGCAGAACGGCGGCACGCTCAATGTCGTGCACCACACCGTCGCGGTCGAGGTCGCGCCCGAGTCGATCCCCGACGCGATCACCGTCGACCTGACCGGCAAGAACATCGGCGACACCATCCACGTCTCCGACCTGCCCGTGCCGGCCGGCGCCACCCTCGCCCTCGACGGGGCCGAGGTGGTGGCCACCATCGTGCCGCCGACGGTGCTCGGCGCCGAGGTCGAGGCCGAGGAGGCCGCGGTGGCCGAGGCCGCCCGCGCCGAGTCGGCTGCCGAGGCCGCCGAAGAGGCTGCCGAGGGCGAGGCCGCCAAGGAGGACTGAGCCGGTCTCCGGCTCCGGCCTCACCTGTTCAATCGGGACGCCCCGGTCGCGAGACCCGGGGCGTTTCCGCTTTCTCGGGGAGCTTTCTGTCGCCATGCGGCTGTTCGTCGGCCTCGGCAATCCCGGCACCCGCTACGCGGGCAACCGGCACAATATCGGCTTCATGGCGCTCGACGCGATCGCCCGCCGGTACCGCGCCGCGCCGTGGCGCCGCAAGTTCCAGGGCGAGAGCACCGAGGCGGTGATCGGCTCCGAGCGCGTGCTGCTCTTGAAGCCCCTGACCTACATGAACGAATCGGGCCGGGCGGTCGCCGAGGCGCAGCGCTTCTACAAGATTCCCCTCGAGGACGTGGTGGTGTTCCACGACGAGCTCGACCTCGCGCCCGCCAAGCTGCGGGTGAAGAAGGGCGGCGGCAATGCCGGCCATAACGGGCTGCGCTCGATCACGGCGCAATGCGGCAACGAGTATTGGCGTGCCCGCCTCGGCATCGGGCATCCGGGCGACAAGGCGCTCGTCCACGCCTACGTGCTCAACGACTTCGCCAAGGCCGAGACTCCTTGGGTCGAGGACCTCTGCGACGCGATGGCCGACGCCGCCGAGCTGCTGGCCGCGGGCGAGGATGCCCGCTTCCAGAACAAGGTCCACCTCGCCATGGCCGGGCGGGGCTGGGACGAGGTGAAGCGCGTGGGCGAGAAGCCGGCTTGACCCGTGCCCCCTAACCCCCCAATGGCGACGCGACAGGGCCGCGGGCCGGCGGTCTACACGAATCGAACGGACTGATCTGATGGGCTTCAAATGCGGCATCGTCGGCCTGCCGAACGTCGGCAAGTCGACGCTCTTCAACGCGCTGACGCAGACCGCGGCGGCGCAGGCGGCGAACTACCCGTTCTGCACCATCGAGCCGAATGTCGGCGAGGTGGCGGTGCCGGATAGCCGGCTCGACAACCTCGCCCGGATCGCCTCCTCGAAGGAGATCATCCCGACTCGCCTGACCTTCGTCGACATCGCCGGCCTGGTGCGCGGCGCCTCGAAAGGGGAGGGGCTCGGCAACCAGTTCCTCGCCAACATCCGCGAGGTCGACGCCATCGCGCACGTCGTGCGCTGCTTCGAGGACGGCGACGTCACCCACGTCGAGGGCAAGGTCGACCCGATCGCCGACATCGAGACGATCGAGACCGAGCTGATGCTGGCCGACCTCGACAGCCTCGAGAAGCGCGTCACCGCGCTCGAGAAGAAGGCCAAGGGCTCCGACAAGGAGGCCAAGGAGGTCCTCGATCTCGTCCAGCGGGCGCTGCCGCTCCTGCGCGACGGCAAGCCGGCCCGCCTCGTCCAGCGCAAGCCGGAGGAGGAGCGCCTCTTTTCCCAGCTCGGCCTGATGACGGCGAAGCCCGTGCTCTACGTCTGCAACGTCGAGGAGGGATCGGCCGATTCGGGCAACGCCCACTCGGCCGCCGTCTTCGCCCGCGCTTCGGCGGAGGGCGCCAAGGCCGTCGTCGTCTCGGCCAAGATCGAGAGCGAGATCGCGGTGCTGCCGCCGGACGAGCAGGTCGAGTACCTGGAGGCGGTCGGCCTCGCCGAGCCGGGCCTGAACCGGGTGATCCGCGCCGGTTACGAGCTTCTGGGTCTCATCACCTACTTCACCGTCGGGCCGAAGGAGGCCCGGGCCTGGACCATCACCAAGGGCACCCGCGCCCCGGCCGCCGCCGGGGTGATCCACACCGACTTCGAGAAGGGCTTCATCCGCGCCGAGACCATCGCCTTCGCCGATTACACGGCGCTGAAGGGCGAGGCGGGAGCCCGAGAGGCCGGCAAGCTCCGGCTCGAGGGCAAGGAGTACCTGGTGCAGGACGGCGACGTGCTGCATTTCCGCTTCGCCAACTGAGGCACGGAAGGCAGGGATGGACCTCGTCCGGCGCCACGACTGGGACCTGACGCCGGCGCAGGCGATCGCGCTCCAGCGCCAGCTCGCCGCCGAGGTCGTGGCCGACCGGCCCCTCGCCCTCGACGCCGTGCGTCTCGTCGCCGGCGTCGATGTCAGCGTGAAGAACGACCGCTCGCACGCGGCGATCGTGGTCGCGACCTATCCGGATTTCCGGGTGGTCGAGACCGTGACGGCGCTGATGCCGACGCCGTTTCCCTACGTGCCGGGCCTCCTCAGCTTCCGCGAGGGCCCGGTGCTGGAGGAGGCGTTCGGGCGCCTCCAGGCCGAGCCGGACGTCTTCCTGTTCGACGGCATGGGCACGGCGCATCCGCGCCGGATCGGCATCGCCAGTCATATGGGCCTGTGGCTCCAGCGCCCGACGATCGGCGTCGGCAAGACCCGGCTCTGCGGCCGCAACGCGCCGCTCGACGAGGCGAAGGGCGCGCACCAGCCGCTGATCGATCGGGCTGAGACCATCGGCGCGGTCGTCCGTACGCGCACGGGCAAGCATCCGCTCTTCATCTCCCCCGGCCACCTCGCCGACATCCCGACGAGCGTCGCCCTGGTGCTGGCCTGCGCGCCGAAATTCCGGCTGCCGGAGCCGATCCGCCTCGCCCACAAGGCCGCCGGCGCTTTCAGTTGAGACCCTGGCCGTGCTAGCCCGGCGGCCCGAAACGCCGCCGGACGCCCGTCATGCCCCGCTACTGCTTCGAGGATCTCACGCCCGGCTTCCGGCTCGATTTCGGGCCGCTTCCGGTGAGCCGCGACGACATCGTGGGCTTCGCCCGCGAGTTCGACCCACAATCCTTCCACACCGACGAGGCGGCGGCGGAAAAAAGCTTCGTCGGCGGGCTGATCGCCTCGGGCTGGCATACCTGCGCGCTCGGCATGCGCCTCGTCGCCGACGGCTTCATCCTGCAATCGAGCTCGATGGGCTCTCCCGGGATCGAGGAAGTGCGCTGGCTGCGTCCGGTCCGCCCCGGCGACGCCCTGTCGATGCGCATGAGCGTCACCGAGAGCCGGCCCTCCGGCAGCAAGCCCGACCGCGGCTTCGTGCGCGTCCTGCTCGAGATCGCGAACGGCGCCGGCCAGCCGGTGATGACCCAGGATTTCTGGGCGATGTTCGGCCGACGCGGCACGCCGCCGCTGCCGCCTCGCCCGCGCCCGCCCGAGGAGCAGACGCCCGCCGACCTGCCGGAGGGGGAGGCGCTGCCGCCGGCCTGTCTGGAGGACATGCCGCTGAACCGGCCTTTCGACCTCGGCGCGCATCACTTCACCCGCGACGACATCCTGCGCTTCGCCCGCGCCTTCGACCCGCAGCCCTTCCACGTCGACGAGGCGGCGGCGGCGCAAACGCATTTCGGCGGCCTGTGCGCTTCCGGCTGGCACACCGCCGCGGCCTGGATGAAGCGGATGGTGGCGGCCCGCGACCGCGGCCGCATGCTCGCGCTGGAGCGGGGCGAGCCGGTGGTCGAGGGCGGTCCCTCGCCGGGCTTTCGCGACTTGCAATGGTTGAAGCCGGTCTATGCCGGCGACACGATTCGCTACGACGTGACCCTGACCGAGGCCCGGCCCTCGCGCACCCGGCCGGGCTGGGGCGTGGTCAGCCATACGGCGACCGGGACGAACCAGCGGGGCGAGGCGGTTTTTCGGTTCGCGGGGGCGTGGCTGGCGCCGAGTCGGGGTGCGTGAGGCAGAGCCTAGATGAAAAGCGTCATCCCATCCACGACCTCATCCTGAGGTGTCATACCACCGCGCTTAAGCATTGACGCGTGCGATGTATTTGAAGTTGGCGATGG
>NZ_BPQJ01000009.1 GCF_022179185.1 Methylobacterium frigidaeris
CAAACGCCGACACTGCACTAACTTTGAACTTGGACCACCTCGTGGGGGCCGATCACACCGGCTCCTTGGCGTTACGCGACGGACGAGGTGCAGGGGCACTTCGCCTTCGAGGCCCTGGAAGCGCTCGGCCCGGTCGTCGGCTTCACGGCGTGGTGCTCGGCCGAGATCAGCGCCAAGGCTTACGCCAGCGGCAACCCGCTCCCGTGGCTCCGGAAGCGCATCGCGGACGCCCTGAGCAAGATCGGCGGCGTCGAGTTCATCGCGGTCCTGGAGGAGGAGTGGAGCAGCGCCAAGGGCACCTACCGGCTCCACCTTCACGGCATTCTCGGGATCGACGGATCGAAGCGCCGCCTACTGGCGAAGGTCCGGAAGGCGCTCCGGCGTGCCATGGGATCGTGGAACGGGGAGGCCCGGAAGCACCAGATCAGGTTCTCGCACGACCTGGACTGCGGGTGGGCCTCCTACTGCACCAAGCGGACGTGGCTCGCCCTGCCCGGTATCCGGCGCCTGTTCGCGAGTGCCCCGATGCACTCTTCGTTCCGGCTGTCGTTCGACGGCCCGGTGATGACGATGACGAACGGCGTGCGGGAGCTGGCGAAGGAGCTGCACCAGGAAGCCCGCCGCGCCGTCCAGGAGGCCCGTAAGCGGCCGATCGCGGTTGAGCTGCCCCAGACTACCCCGGAAGCCGCGGCGCCCGTCAGCGAGTCCCTGGACGCGCCGGCTCGTGCCACGAGGTTCCGTAGTCGGCCTACTAAGATGCCGATGACGCCGCTCCCCATCCCGATCGTTACGATCGTCGGCACGCCGATCATAACGATCAGCGAGATCTGGAAGGCGTCGATCGGGAACTCGCTCCCGACCACGTCCCGCAGTTCGTGGCCCATGCCTGCCCGGGCGCCGCGGCCGGTCCTCGCCGTCCAGGTCATGCCGATCGCGACCGGGGACCGGCTCCCGGCCGACGCTCGCTCGCGGGGACCGCCCGGCAGTAGCTGGTCTCGTCATGCGTAGTGCGGAGGCGGCTTGTCCCTGAAGGGGCCGATCAGGCGCTCATACTCGGCTTCAGCGGGGCCATAGCTCTTGCCGGCAAGGTCATAGAGTATCCCACGATCCCGGATAATGATCCGGGCGCGCTTGGCGCGAATGGCACCAAGCCCTTCGAGCGCCTGCATCGCGAGCGTCACGCCGGCTCGCTGAGCCGCCAGCATGATGGACAAGAAGTCGTGGGTGAGCGGCACCTCGTCCCCTTCCAGCCGGTCATGAGCCATCAGGATCCAGCGTGCCAGACGCTCCTCGACCGAGAACGCGGCGTTCGCCATGGCCGTCTGGCCCAGGGTCATCATGGCCACGTAAGCGTATCGCAACAACAAGGCGTGCAAGGCCGGGCTGCGCTCGATCGCGTGGCGTAGGGCCTCAACCCTGATCCGCAGCCAAGGACCGCCGACTTCAACCTGGACCTCATGTGGGGAGCGATCCGAGCCGAGAACGGTGGCGACGCTGATCATGCTCTCGAAGCCGAAGCAGCCCACCTCGATCCTGCGGCCCTCACCCGTGACCACGAGATCCGACGACAGGCCGCCTTCGGGGAAGTAGGCGAATTCCAGAGGCTCGCCGATTGAGATGAGAACCTCGCCCTTGTGAACGTCCACGCGCTCGCAATCGGCAAGAAGGCGTTCCAGTTCGCCCTGAGGTAGCGCCTGAAGTAGGCGGTTGCGCGTCGTCGACAGCTTCATCAGCGCTCTGCCTCCCTGCGCCAGCGGGCAAGAGCTAAGCCCACCGTCTCACTGTGAGAGAGGTTCGCCACGAAGCGCAAGCATGACGAGGTCTCCGTGCTCGCCGTCCAGATCGTGCCGATAGCGATTGGGGAGCCGTTCCGGTCCCCGGACGACGCTCGCTCGCGGGGCCCGCCCCGGAGCCCCGTAAATTTGCTTGTTGCCGACGTGGGCCGCCCGCGCTGCCGGTGTTCAGTCACTACTGACCGATTTTACCGCGTCCGCACCCGGCCTTGCCCGAAGGCTTGCTCGTAGGTGAGGTCCCCGAACACGAACTGCCCGCGCTGGCCGTTGCTGAGCGCCACGATCGCCGATCCGGTCATGAAGCCGGGCTGCCGCGTCACGATCGCCTCACCCCGCACCCGGGCACCGCACGTCACCGGCATCACGATCGTGGGGTTGGGGTCGCGCACCGACCACGTGCCGGTGCATCGAATCGAGCCCGGGAAGGCCACCCAGAACTCGCCCAAGCCGTGCCTGTAGCCTGTAGCCTGCCCGGCCGCGGCGATGCCGTTCGTGAGCTGCCCGGTGACCGGGATGGCGAAGATCGGCGCCGGCTGGGCGTTCGCCGCGCCTGTCAGCAGCGCTGGCAAGAGACTGAGGTATGCGAGCTTCTTCATCTAGTGCGGGTAGCGAGCCCCGCTCAGGTTGTCACCGCAGCGACAGGAAAATCCTGTGAGCTGCTCGGGTGCCGAGTTGCCGGTATGGGTCAGTCGTTCATCGCCGTCATGGTGACGGCTTCCAGAGCGAGGAGAGCGGCGAGCACCCGCGGCCCGGCGTCTTTATCGTCTGTCCTGAAAGGCTCGAGAGCGGCGCGCAGTAGCCGTTTCGCATCGCGCTCTGGAGCAGGATCGAACACATGGGGAACGATGCCGTGACGGGAGGGCAAAGAGACCGTCATGCTCCGGCCGTGGCACACGCCTGACCGTTACGACTCGGCGCTTCCAGAAGCTCGATGATCTGGCTTAAATTCTTGGTTTTTATGAGAAAACAACAAAATGGCTCTCCGCCGGGGTGTTCGGTCAGGTTCGAGCATCGCATGAAGCCACATCGCAGTTGGTTGTTCGAAAATGGTTTCTGCAATTTTTACCCCATTCGGTGGTCCACTAATGTTCTGTCTGTTACATACGATTGCCGGATCTAGGTCGACGAACTCTGGAAAATCGCGTAAATGGTATCATGAGATGCTTATAACATTGCCAATCTCACAATTTTGAAAACTAACTTGCATCTATAAAGTTTATATTTATTCATCACAATGAGTCATATTACAAAATCATTTGTATTTATTACAAGTAATCATGCCATATGTGTGATTATAACGTATTTAACAGCGGACATATCAGGAATTTTCAACGCCTCGTATAACTTAGCAGCATGGTCTGCTGACGCCTCAGCTAAGTGAGCGCGGACGACTCTAATTCGGAGTTCAAATAAATGACGCTAAGTCAGATTTCGTTTCGCCGGCCTTCCATGATCGTCTCTGATCCGCAATTTGACATCATGTCGCACCCTATTGCGGTTTGGTCCAATTAAGCGTTAACTAGTCGTTAACCTTTATGAACGAGCGTTAGGAGCTAGCATGAACGTCGTAAGTGGCTTTGTCGATGGGACTTGGATGGAGTATCCGATGACATCTTCGCCTAATATGTCCGATTTTGAAACAGGGGATGCTAGTCAGTTGAGTGTTTTCGACGAGGTTGATACTATAGCCCAACGCAAGGCCAGCACTGGAGATATTGATTTCAGCCTACCTGCTCGAGTCATACCTGATTTCGAGAATCAGGGGGTTTGGCCTCAAGAAATTGAAACAATAATTGGGCCTAGGGATCGGCTCTTGAGAGCTGTCAACGCCTTAGAAGATCTTGATCCTGATCAAACCGATCGAGCCGCAAGACTTGCGCATATAGTTAGTCTTGCCGAGAAGATATTTGGCAGGAAAGAGAAGGCGTTCGTATGGCTTCGGCTGAACAATAGGACTTTGGGCAACAAGTCTCCATTTGACATCTTGCATAGAGAGTCGGGTGCCAGAATGGTCGAAGAGGCCTTAATGCGGATCTCCTATGGCATCCCAGTCTAGCAGTCAGACCTTTTTTGTCTGGAGATTGTCCAGTTATCAAGATGTTAGCGGCCGAGGCGGCTTGATCGCCTCTGGCCGTTGGCACACAAGGCCTCGGGCTGTTCTCTATTGTGCGGATGAGCCTCACACGGCTTTATGTGAGATACTTAAGCAGGTTGGGTCCATATTCCTTATGCCTGATGATTACAAGCTGCTGAAGATAAGCGTTCCGGCGGGGGCTAAGATCGAAGTTGTAGATGAGAAAGCGCTCAGTGAGGGGTGGAGCCAAGATGGCGTTCCTGGTTGGGAGTTGTGTCAGCCTATCGGTGACGAATGGATTAAATCTTGCAGAACCGCCATACTGAAAGTTCCTTCGGCTGCGCGTCCAGGAAGTTATAATTATTTAATCAATTCATCGCATCGTGATGCCGATTACGTAGAAATTGTTGAAGTTTACCATCAGCCTTTTCCCGAAAATATCCACCATCCGGCTACCAAGGGTGGCGCAGAGGACGCCAGCACGGATGTGCGCGATGGTCGTGGTGATGGCCGCATCCCTGCCCAAGATGATAGGGCGCCGGCACGTGAAATTGTTCGCGCGTTCGTAGAAGATGCTTCTGGTAGGCGGCAGTGGCGACTGCCCTACAAGGGCGAGATCGAAGGAATAGTCGGAGACGCTATCGAGATTACTTTCAATCTGGTTCGGGGAGAGGAGGCCTTTACAGGTTTCATTGCGCAGGGATCTGACATTTCGCACACCCTTGGAAAAGAGGAGATGAAGAAGATATTTGGGCTTTACGAGTTGCACGATATGAATGGTGCTATATTTACCGCGATTCCGTGTGACGTCACGTCGGACAGCAGCCTATTGGCAGACCGAAGTGGGCGGGTGTTGCATGAAGATGAAGATAAGAACGATCCTGACAATTGAACATATACTATTTGAAGCAAGTAGTAAAATTTGCTTGAGACAGGCGAGTTACAATGGATGCGCGCTTTCTATTTGTTGCCGGTGGCATCGGTGGCATCGGTGGCTCGCTGTTCGTCCTGTGAAGCGCGCCCCAAAGTCTATGCCGGTCAAAGCTCTGAGAGTCACAGCGCCGTAAGATCACTCGGTAAGCTTGTAGAGCCCCCGATAATCGAAGGCTCTCGGACATTCCCGGGAAGCGCCGAGGTCGTCGGCGATTCGCCTGCAGCCCCTCAGAAGCGGTCACAGAGCCATCTGGGTGGACTCAAAGAAATTTTGCCAAGGGCTAAGGGAGATCTTGCTTGGACCGACGCAGCTTTACGAGGCTCTACGAGCTCGTGCCGATCAGGATCATGTAGGCGCGTGAGGTCAGCGCAGGTGGGCGGGCGTCATCGACGTCATGGAGCAACTCCGCGCGCGGCGAGTATCATCGGCGACGTCCGTCAGCCATCGTGTCTTTTCTGAAGCGCCCCCTACCCACCGCTCGGTCGACTGTGCTCCTGAGATCGCCCACCGGCGGTCGACGATGAAGAATGGCACACCCGCGACCCGCATGTCGGTGGCCTGCTGCTCCACCGCATTGACGAGCTGTCTCAGCTGTTCGTTGCAGAGCGCATTATCGACGACATCGCGGCCGAGCCCGGCTCAGAGCTTGATCCGGCGCAGAACCTCGGGATCGCCGACATCCCAACCCTCCTCGAAGTAGGCATGGAACAAGGCGTCTACGACCGGGTCGGCCCGTCTATGCTGCGACGCCGCCGCGATCAGCATGTGGGCCCGCCGCGTGCTCGGCGTGCGCGTCATCCTCTCGAACGCGAAATCGATGCCCTCGTGCCGATCGATCTCAGCCATTTGCGTGTCGAGCTGCGCGCTGCGCTCCGCCCCGAACTTGCGGGCGCGATATAGTGCGCGTCCCGTGTCGGCGGCCGGAATGTCGGGGTTCAACTCGAACGGCAGCCACTCGATCGCGGTGCTCTCGCGCAGGCAGAGCTGGTCGAAGGCACGCTCGAACCGTCGCTTGCCGACGTAAAATCACGGGCAGATAACGTCGGAGAACATGGAGATGGTCAGCGGCATGGCATGCTCCTGATCGTTCAAGGCATGGCTGCTTGCGATCCCAAGCTCCAGCCTTCTCGGTCTGCATCTGGAGCGTGCCCAAGATGCGCCGGGAGCGTCCCTGAGCGGCTCAGGAGGAACGTAGCTGCGTTGCGAAGTGCCAGCCGGTGAGCTTCTCAGTGGGTCGAATCTGTCGGCGCACGCGTGCACTCTGACCACCGGAGATCAGCATCTTTACAGCTTGCGGCATGCTTCTCACCGTGGACTGATAAACGGCGCCGATCTTCGAAGCTGATGCAGCTCGCCAACCTTTGCTGATCGAGCTCGACGGCGATTCACCAACCACAGTTTGACGATCAGCCCCCTCACCGCCGCGCCCGCCCACGCGGGCAGCGCTATCCGCGGCATGCTCAGCTTCTTGGTCAACTGCCACTTCCCAGGCTCAGCCACCACCGCAACGCACGTAGGCGGGGCAGTCATTGCACTCCGGCCGTGGCACGCGACTGACTGTTACGACTCGCCGCCTCCTGAAAGCCGGCAATCTGGCCTAAGTGCTTGATTCTTATAGAAATCACGTGAAATGGCTGGGGCGCCAGGATTCGAACCTGGGAATGGCGGTACCAAAAACCGCTGCCTTACCGCTTGGCGACGCCCCAACGCGCGGCTGGCGCTTCCATAGCCGGGTGGGGCGGTGCTGGCAACCGGGGCGTTGCGGTTCGGGGCGCGGGCGGTGGTTGGAGGGGCTTTCGGGCTCGTGTATGCCGGGAGCCGCGAACGGCTTCGAGAGCCGCAACCATCAGCGACAGGGGGAGGAGAGGGCCGATGAGCACGCAGAAGGTCGCGCTGGTGACCGGGGCTGGTTCGGGGGTGGGCCGCGCGGTGGCGCTCGGGCTCGCGGAGGCCGGGTACGACGTGGTGCTGTCGGGGCGGCGCCCTGAGCCGCTGCAGGCGGTGGCGGCCGAGATCGAGGCCAAGGGCCGGCGGGCGCTCGCGCAGCCGACCGATATCGGTGACGAGGCCTCGGTGGCCGAACTGTTCCGCCGCCTCGAGGAGACGTTCGGCCGCCTCGACGTCCTCTTCAACAATGCCGGCATCGGCGCGCCGCCGGTGGAGCTCGACGAACTGCCGGTCGCGACCTGGAAGGCGGTGGTCGACACCAACCTCACCGGCGCCTTCCTGTGTACCCAGGGCGCGTTCCGGCTGATGAAGAAGCAGCAGCCGCGCGGCGGACGCATCATCAACAACGGCTCGATCTCGGCTCACGTGCCGCGGCCGTTCTCGGCGCCCTACACCGCCACCAAGCACGCCATCACCGGGCTGACCCGCTCGACCTCGCTCGACGGGCGCGCCCACGACATCGCCTGCGGCCAGGTCGATATCGGCAACGCCGCCACCGACATGACCGTGCGCATGCAGCAGGGCGTGCCCCAGCCCGACGGCTCGACCCGGCCCGAACCGACCATGGACGCCAAGCACGTCGCCGACGCGGTGGTCTACATGGCGAGCCTGCCGCTCGACGCCAACGTGCAGTTCATGACCGTCATGGCGACCAAGATGCCGTTCATCGGCCGCGGCTGAGAAGGGCAGGGGGCTTTCGGGAAGCCCCGGGGCTCTGGCCCTCCGGCGCCGGGTTGGGGTAGAGAGGCGGCGTGGGCGCTGACGCGGCGCCCACGCCTCCCCATATGGGGATCATCCTCCCTCACCGACGACCGGGGCCCTCGCGGACCCGGGACAGATTCCGGGCCCGGGCCTGAACACACTCCCATGCTGATGCAGACAGACGCCCCGCGCGCCCCCGCCGATCCGGTCGCCCGGCGCCGCACCTTCGCGATCATCTCGCACCCGGACGCCGGCAAGACCACGCTGACCGAGAAGCTGCTGCTGTTCGGCGGCGCGATCCAGCTCGCCGGCGAGGTCAAGGCCAAGCGCAACCGTGTCTCGACCCGCTCGGACTGGATGGGCATCGAGAAGGAGCGCGGCATCTCGGTCGTCACCTCGGTGATGACCTTCGAGTACGGCGACTGCGTCTTCAACCTGCTCGACACGCCGGGCCACGAGGACTTCTCGGAGGACACCTACCGGACGCTGACCGCGGTCGATTCCGCCGTGATGGTGATCGACGCGGCCAAGGGTATCGAGGCGCGCACCCGCAAGCTGTTCGAGGTCTGCCGTCTGCGCGACATCCCGATCGTCACCTTCGTCAACAAGCTCGACCGCGAGTCCCGCGACCCCTTCGATCTCCTCGACGAGATCGAGAAGACGCTCGCCCTCGACGTCGCGCCGGTCACCTGGCCGATCGGGCGCGGCCGGAGCTTCGCCGGCACCTACGACCTCCTGCGCCGCCGGGTGCGCCGGCTCGATGCGGCGGACGATGCCGGCACGGTGCCGGTCTCCGGCCTCGACGACCCGCTCTTCGACACCCTCCTGCCCGAGGCCGGCGACGCCGCGACCTGGCGCGAGGAGGCGGAACTGGCGGAGGGCGGCTGCAAGCCGTTCGATCTCGCGGCCTTCCGCGAGGGCCACCTGACCCCGGTGTTCTTCGGCAGCGCGCTGCGCAATTTCGGCGTGCGCGACCTGATCGACGGGCTCGCCGAGGTGGCGCCGCCGCCGCGGGGCCAGGATGCCGACACCCGGGCGGTCGCACCGACCGAGCCGAAGATGACCGGCTTCGTGTTCAAGATCCAGGCGAACATGGACCCGAACCACCGGGACCGCATCGCCTTCATGCGGGTCTGCTCGGGCAAGCTCAGCCGCGGCATGAAGGCGCGGCTGGTGCGCACCGGCAAGCTGATCTCGCTCTCGGCACCGCAATTCTTCTTCGCCCAGGACCGCGCCATCGCGGACGAGGCCTTTGCGGGCGACGTGGTCGGCATCCCCAACCACGGCACGCTGCGCATCGGCGACACGCTGACCGAGGGCGAGGAGCTGGTCTTCCGCGGCGTGCCGAGCTTCGCGCCCGAGATCCTGCGCCGGATCAAGCTCACCGACGCGATGAAGGCCAAGAAGCTGCGCGAGGCCTTGCAGCAGATGGCCGAGGAGGGGGTGGTGCAGCTCTTCCTGCCGCAGGACGGCTCGGGCGCGATCGTCGGCGTCGTCGGCGCGCTGCAGCTCGACGTGCTGAAGGAGCGGCTCCAGGCCGAGTACGGCCTGCCGATCGACTACGAGCCGACCCGCTTCACCATCTGTCGCTGGATCGAGTCGGAGGACCAGGTCGAGCTCGACAAGTTCATCGGCTCGCACGGCTCGTCGATGGCGAGCGACCTCGACGGCGCGCCGGTCTTCATGGCGACGACGGGCTTCTCGCTCCGCTACGAGGAGGAGCGGGCGCCCGCGATCCGCTTCACCGACGTCAAGGACTACCAGAAGCGGCGGGCGTGAGGGCCAGCCGGCGCCTGCCCCGAAAGGCCCGCACGGAGCCGGGGGCGGCGCCGGTCTTCAGAGCTTGCCGAGCAGCGGGAAATCGACGTTGAGGCTCGAGATCGGGCCCACTGGCGTCTCGCGCTTGCGCGGCCGGCCGTTGAGCACCTGCTTCAGCTTCGTCTTCAGGAGCGACAGGTCGAACGGCTTGAGGATGAAGGCGTCGGCCCCGGCGAGGTGCGCCACGTTGATGTCCTCGAAGCTGAACGACGTCTCGGTCAGGATGAACGGCATGTTCATCAGCTGGTCGTCGGCCCGGATCTCGCGCAGGAGCTGGATCCCGTCCATCGGCTCCATCTCGAGATCGGAGATCACCAGGCCGTAGCGCTTGATGCGCAACTGCTCGAGCGCCTGCGGCCCGTCGGTCACGCCTTCGACCTCCGGGAAGCCGAGGCGGTTCATCAACTCGGTCACCAAGCGGACGAGTTTGACCTGGTCGTCGACGATCAGGATCGGGGGTGCTTCGCTCATCGGAACCAGCCAGCGGGGTTAGGTTTCATGACGGATCACCGGGGTCTCCCGGCGGATCCCAGGCAGGCTTCGCAACGACGGTAGCCGGGTCGCGCTGAGGGCCTGCGACGAAACGGAAAGCCTGGGCAGCCGACGCGTTGACCTGCCAACGCGAGCCGCTCAGACGAACAGATGGTCGATGCCCTGCTTGGCCATGGTGTCGGCCTGAAGGGCCTGGGCGAGCGCGTGGATCGTGCTCGCCTTCGGGGTGCCGCGCTGGAGCATCGGCGCCAGGTTGGCCTTCTGGAACAGGGCGTCGTTGGCCGGGGTGCGCAGGACATACGCGAACGACGTGACGAACTCGCGCTTGGCGATCTCGCGCCACTCGACGATGTGCACGTCGCGGTGGCGGATGTCACCGCTGATCCGCTGGAACGTCTCCTGCACCGACATCCGCTCCCCTTCGAGGATCTGGATGAAGTAGCCCTGATCGACGATCAGCAGGCTGGTGATGACCGAGAACTCGTTCTTCTTCTGCGCATGCCGGGCGATGTCTGCGACCTGGCGGGCGCGCTCCCGCGGCTCGGCGGAGAGCTGGGCGCGCGAGAAGTAGATCAGGTGAATGAGGCTGCTTCGCTTGCTCGTGCGCATGTCCCTGGTCCCACCGCGGTCCAGAAGGGCAGCTAAGGCCAAGAGGTTCAACAGCGCGTAAACATGGCCCCTCGCATCCCGCGGCAGTTTTTGCCGCAGGGGCCCGGCCGCACCCGGCGGGTTTTGCCGCTCAGGCCTCCGAGCACCAAGCAAAATCAAGGGCTTGGCCGTGGCACACGGCTTGCGGATCATCCCCCGAGTGATCCTGACGGGATGTGGAGCCCTGGGAAGATGGATGTTTTCAGCGCGTTGCAGACCTCGGTCTCGGGTCTCAAGGCCCAGGCCTTCAGCCTCGAGAACATCTCGGGCAATATCGCGAACTCGCAGACCGTCGGCTACAAGCGGATCGACACCGACTTCGTCGACATGCTGGCCGAGCAGCCGGCCAAGCAGCAGACCGCCGGCTCGGTCGCGGCGTTCTCGCAGCTGACCAACAGCCTGCAGGGCAGCGTCGCGTCGACCGGCGTCCCCACCAACATGGCGCTCAGCGGCGACGGCTTCTTCACGGTGCAGACCGCCGGGAGCAATGGCGGCGGCACGCCGGTCTTCTCGGGCACCAACCTCTATACCCGCCGCGGCGACTTCTCTGTCGATCGGGACGGCTACCTCGTCAACGGCGCCGGCGCCTACCTCACCGGCCAGAGCCTCGACCCGGCGACCGGACAATCGACCGGCACCGGGCCGATCAAGGTCTCCGACGCGACCCTGCCGGCCAAGCCGACGACGGGCATCTCCTACGCGGCGAACCTGCCGAGCAACCCGACCACCGCCTCGGGCTCGGCGCTCCTCGGCACGCTCCCGGGCGGCGATCCCCGGGTGCTCACCGGCACCGCGACGACGCCCCCAACGGTGGTGGCCTCGGACTCGGCCACCTTCGTCAATTCCAGCGTCGCGGGCGGCGAGCTCACGGCCTATTCGGGCACCGGCACCCCGGTGAGCGTGCAGCTGCGCTGGGCCAAGGTCGCGAATGCCGACGCGACGGCCGGCACCAGCGATACCTGGAACCTGTACTACGCCAACCAGACCGCCACCGGAACCGCCTCGGGCACCTGGCAGAACGCTGGTACCGCCTTCACCTTCAACGGCAGCGGCCAGCTCACCGCCCCGACCGGCACCAGCCTCAGCATCCCCAACCTGACGGTGAACGGGACGAATCTCGGAGCGGTGGCGCTGAACTTCGGCACCGGCGGCCTGACCCAGTACGGCTCCGCGTCCGGCCAGGTGACCACCAACACGCTGCAGCAGAACGGCTACTCCGCCGGCACGCTCAACTCTCTGTCGGTGACAAGCGACGGCAAGCTCACCGGCACCTATTCCAACGGCAACAGCGTGGCTCTGGCCCAGGTCGGCGTCGCGCGGTTCAACGCGCCCAACGCCCTCAAGGCGGTCTCGGGTGGCAATTACGCCCAGACAGCGGAATCCGGCGAGCCGCTGACCGGGCTGTCCGGCACCACCATCGTCGGCGGCAATGTCGAGCAATCGAACACCGATACGGCCGGCGAGTTCTCCAAGCTCATCGTCACCCAGCAGGCCTACTCGGCCAACACCCGGGTGATGTCGACCGCCCAGCAGATGATGTCCGATCTCATCAACGTCATCCGTTAGAGCAAGGCCCTACAGCACGGCCTTATGGCCTTGCCTCGTTTTACCGGTCCTGACGCTGGAACTGCAACGGACCGTTAGTCACTTCCGTGGATACTGCAAAAGGCAGGATCCGTGAAGTGAGATCGTCGGTTTCGCGGCAAAAGGCTGCGACACGACAGCAATCCAGGCGGACGACGCGTCGGCGTGCCGATGCGGGTCCGCATCGCGGCGAACCCTCGGGTTCCGCCGCCCCGGACCCGGCCGGCTGCAAAAGGCGGCCCGACCGGTTCCGGCCCGCCCGCGAGATG
This sequence comes from Methylobacterium frigidaeris, assembly GCF_022179185.1. GTDB lineage: Bacteria > Pseudomonadota > Alphaproteobacteria > Rhizobiales > Beijerinckiaceae > Methylobacterium > Methylobacterium frigidaeris. The sequence continues at coordinate 12,262 of NZ_BPQJ01000009.1, forward strand.
CCGGCACGCGCAAGCCAGCCCCAAAAAGGGGTGCGGCGGCACGGCCCCGGTTCTCACCTCCCTACCCGGATCCGACCGATGTCCCTCAACGCCCTCAACACCTCGACCGCCGGACTGCAGGTGACGCAGGCGGCGATCGGCCTCGTGTCGCAGAACGTCGCCAATTCCGGCACTGCCGGTTACGTCAAGCGCGTCCTCAACCCCATCTCGACGCTCGGCAATTCCGGCGTCGCGACGGGGACGATCAGCCGGACCCTCGACGCGGTCTCGCTCAAGCAGTTGCGGCTCGAGACCGCCGGGGCGGCCTATACCGGGCTCTCCGCCAAGGTGCAGGGCCAGCTCGACGCCCTCTACGGCACCCCGGGGAGCAGCGCCGCCCTCGACGGGGTGATGAACAGCTTCACGCAATCGCTCCAGGCGCTGACGAGCGACCCGACCTCCGCCGCCTCGCGGGCGAGCGCGGTGAGCGCGGCCCGGACGGTCGCCACCTCGATCTCCGGCATCGCGCAAGGCGTGCAGGACCTGCGCACCGGCCTCGAAGCGCAGCTCGGCAGCGACGTCTCGTCGGCGAGCACGCTGCTGTCGCAGGTCGCCGCGCTCAACGGCAAGATCGCTGGCGCCTCGAAGAGCGAACCCGGCACCGCCGATCTCCTCGACCAGCGCGACCAGGCGATCAACACCCTGTCGCAATATCTCGACGTGCAGGTGAGCGACCAGGCCGACGGCTCGGTCACCCTGCTCACCGCCTCGGGCGCGACGCTGGTCGACCACGGCGCCGCAGCGAGCCTCGCCTTCGACGGCCGCGGCACCCTGAGCGCCGAGGCGCAGTATTCGGCCGATCCGAGCCGCCGCGGCGTCGGCACCGTGACCGCGACGACGCCGGCCGGCGCCAAGATCGACCTCGTCGCCACAGGGGCGATCCGCTCCGGCTCGATCGCCGCCGCGGTCTCCCTGCGCGACGACACCCTGGTCCAGGCCCAGCGCCAGCTCGACGACCTCGCGTCCGGCCTGTCGCGGTCCTTGAGCGACCGCCCGGCGACCGGCCAGGCAGCCGCCGCGGGCGGGCTCACCGGCTTCGACATCGACCTCACCGGGCTCCAGGCCGGCAACGCCGTGACGCTCGGCGTGCGTAACGCCGCGGGCATGGGGCGCAACCTGATCCTGATGCCGACGAACGGCGCCGCGCCCGACCCCATCGACCCGGGCCTTACTGACGACCCGACCGCCCTGGTCGTGCCGGTCGACATTTCCGGCGGGACCTCGACCCTCGCGGCCGGGATCGGCGCCGTGCTCGGCACCGGCTTCACGGTCACGGGCACGCCCGGTGGCGCCGCCGGCTCGGTGCGCATTCTGTCGGATCCGGCCGGCCTCGCGCTGACGGGCGCCAGCGCCTCCGTCACCGTGCCGACGAGCGCCACCGACACCAAGACCGGCAGCGGCCAGCTCGCGCTGTTCGTCGATGCCGGGACCGGCAACGGCGTGTTCACCGGCTCGTTCGAGGGCGGGTCGCACCTGACCGGCTTCGCCCAGCGCCTCGCCGTCAACCCGGCGGTCGCCGCCGATTCGTCCACCCTGGTGGATTACGCCGGGACGACGAGTTCTGGCGACACCGCCCGGCCGCAAGTCCTCGTGGACGCGCTGACCAACCGCACCCTGACCTTCTCGGCGGCGTGCGGCATCGGCGGCGTCAGCGCCCCGCGCTCCGCCACGGTGGTCGGCTTCGCCCAGTCGGTCATCGACGCGCGGGGCGCGGCCAGCGCCGAGGCGCAGGGGCTCGACGAGGGTCAGCAGATCGCCCTGTCCTCGGCCCAGAGCCGCTTCGGCAAGGAATCCGGCGTCAGCGTGGACGAGGAGATGTCCCGGCTGATCCAGCTCCAGACCGCCTACAGCGCCAATGCCCGGGTGCTGACGGCCGCCCGCGACATGCTCGACACCCTGCTCAGGATCTAAGGGGACCGCCCGCGATGACGATCGCTCCTTTCGCGGCCGGCACCGCCGCCGCCGACCTCAACACCCAGCGCCTCGTCGCCATGAAGACGTCGCTCGGCACGCTCTCGAACCAGATCGGCAGCGGCCGGACCGCCGAGACCTATGGCGGCCTCGGCAGCGGGCGCACCCAGAGCCTGTCGGCGCATGCCCAGATCAGCGCCCTCGACGGCTACATCGCCGCCGCCGGCACTGGCTCGACCCGGGTGGCTCTGGCCTCAGCCAGCGTGCAGCAGATCGCGACCCTGGGTTCCTCGGCCTGGAACAGCCTCGTCAGCGCGCGCACGGGCACCGGCACCACCGCCCGCTCGACCCTGCAGCAGGACGCGGCGGGCCAGCTCGGCGGCGCCCTCGACGCCCTCAACCAGAGCACCGGCGGCCAGTACATCCTGGGTGGCCGGGTCACCGACCGGGCGCCGGTGGAGAGCGCCGCCCGGATTCTCGACGGCGATCCCGCTTCCGGCCTCGACGGCGTGCGCACGCTCATCACCGAGCGCCAGTCCGCCGATCTCGGTACCGGTACGCCGAAGACCGGGCGGCTCGATCTCTCGGGCGCGGGCGCCAGCGTGAGCCTGTCCGAGAGCCAGTCCCCCGGCGTGCGGGCGAATTTCGGCTTCACCCTCGCGAGTGCCGTCAGCTCGAACCCGGCCGGCCTCTCGGTCGCGCTCCAGCCCGGGGCGCCCGCCACCGCCACCCTATCCTTCGCCACCCAACCGAGGGACGGCGACATCGTCCGGGTCACGGTCCAGAACCCGGACGGCAGCCAGGGCTTCGTCGACCTCACCGCCCGGATTGCGGGCAGCGGCGGGGACGACACCTTCACGATCGGGGCCGACGGGGCGGCGAGCGCGCAGAACCTCACCACGGCGCTCGCGGGCAAGACCGTCATCGGAATCCAGAGCGCGAACCCGCCGGGCGCGAGCGCGGCGCTCTCCGGCGGCACCCCGGCCTCCGCGACCGTGACGGTCGGAGCGGGGCTCCAGGCCGGCGACAGCGTGCAGATCACGGTGGGGCTTCGCGACGGCACCAGCAAGACCCTGAGCCTGAAGGCCGCCGCGGACAACACGACCGCCGGCACCTTCGCCATCGGCGCGAGCCCGGCCGACACGGCCGCCAACCTGCGGGCGGCGCTCGCGACCGCGCTCGACGCGACCGCCAAGACCGACCTCGCGGCGAGCTCCGCCACGCGGGCGGCGAGCGACTTCTTCGCCGGCTCGTCCTCTCCCGGCCTGAGCCCGCGCCGGGTCGCCACGGATGCGGCCGGCACCACCACCGGCTACGTCGCCGATCCGAGCGGCCGCACCCTGATCTGGTACAAGGGCGACGACACCTCCGCCGATCCGCGCCAGACCGCGACCGTGCCGGTCTCCGGCAACCGGACGGTGGCGATCGGCGTCCAGGCCAACGAATCGGCGTTCCGTGGGACGCTGAGCGGCCTCGCGGTCCTCGCCACCACGCCGTTCGACGACACCGACACCGACGGCACCCGCTTCGAGGCCTATTCGGGCCGGGTGCAGACCCTGCTCAAGCCCGGCGACGGCCAGCCCTCGGTGCAGGGCATCGCCTCGGAGCTGAGCCTCGCCTCGGCCCAGATCGACACCCAGACGAGCCAGAACAAAGCCACCAAGGCCGTGCTGCAGAAGACGCTTGACGGCGTCGAGTCGGTCTCGACCGAGGAAGCGGCGGCCAAGCTCCTGACCCTGCAGACGCAGCTGCAGGCGAGCTACCAGGCGACCTCGATGCTGTCGAAGCTGACGCTGACGAGTTATCTGTAATACCGCCACACCGTCGAACGCGTCCGTTCGAAGGCGCGGCGGTATCATTCCGGGCTCCGCTGCGCGGCTTCGGAACGACACGGTGGATCTCCCCGCAAGCGGTCTCGACTCAGGTCAAGTCCGACCGGCGTGGCCTTGCGGAGGCTGCTGCAAGCGGGAAGCGGTAGCGGGCGTGATGCCCGGCCGCTTCGATTGTGGTGGTGCCACTTGGCTGAGAGTCGCAGAACCGATCACTGCTCGATCGCATGGAAAAGCAGAGTTCCCCATCACCATGCGCGACGATGCGGAGCCGGACAATATACCAGCGAGTTCACCGCATCGGTATCTTGGGAGGATACTTTTCGAAGGTGGCAAGATGTTGAGCGGCAGCGGCGGCGAGCGTGGGGTAATGGATCTGTTTCAGGGGGAGCATCGCGTGCTGTTCTCGTGGATCGACGTAGAGGTTGTAGATCCTCTCTCCTGATCCGGCCGGAGCGACGCTGGATTGGAATGGGCTCTCGTAGGGAAAGGTGTCGGGACTCGTTACCTCCTGGTGCCGCACCATCAGCTTGTACTCACCGACGCGCACGCCCATGAAGCTCTGGTTGCGCCAGTAGTGCTGCACGCGCCGGGCACTCTGCCCCGCATCGGCGAGCAGGAAGCCCGCCTGATCAATCCCGTCGATGTAGCGGTCGCTCGGGACGCGCTCGCCTGCGCCCGCCAGGGTCAGGCAGGTCACGAACAGGTCCATGAGGTCGAAGAGGCCGTCGGAGACGCGCCCCGGCGCGATCATTCCGGGCCAATGGGCGATCAAGGGCGTGCGGACGCCACCCTCGTAGGCCGTTCCCTTCGCGCTGCGGAACGGCGTGTGGCCGGTGTCCGGGAATGTTTCCGCCATGGGGCCGTTGTCGGATGTGACCACGACGAGGGTATTGTCGAGCTGCCCCGTGCGCCGCAGGGCCTCGACCACTTGGCCGACCCTGGCATCGATCTCCTGGATGACATCCTTGTAAGGATAACGCGCCGGCGAGCGGCCACTGAAATCGGGATGCGCGTAGTTGTCGAAATGGGCACCGCGCGTGGCGAGATAGAGGAAGAAGGGCGGATCCTCCGGCTTCCGGGACTCCACGAATCCGACCGCCCGCTCCGTCAGCTTCTCGTCGACGAACCGGACGGTGTGCAGATCGATCGGGTAGACGGGCTTCCCCGGGCTGCCGGACCGGCCCTCCACGATCGCCATGATTTCGCCCTTGGACGCCCACTCCGTGCGCGCCGGGTCGGTCGCGATCTCGGGATTGCGCCATGGTTCCCGCCATGCGGTGTAGTCGTCCGATGACGTCAGGATGCCGTAGTAGTTGTCGAATCCGACATTCTGCGGCTGAGCTCCCGTGCTGCTGCCGAGGTGCCATTTTCCGATTGCCTGCGTGGCGTAGCCCGCCTGTCCCAGCAGGGCGGCGAGGGTGATCTCGCCTCCGAGCCCCTCCGTCTTCTCGTTCTCGCCGGGCAGGAAGGGGCGAAGCAGGCCGCTCCGCATGGGAAGGCGACCGGTGAGCAGGGAGGCGCGCGTCGGGGTGCAGGAGGGCTGAGAATAGGCGGAGGTCAGCCGCAGACCGTCCTGCGCGAGCCGATCGATGGTGGGCGTCAGCGCACCGACGGCGGCGCCGCCGCCATAGACGCCGAAATCGCCCCAGCCGACATCATCCATCAGCACGATGACGATGTTCGGCTTGCGGCCCGTCCGCTGCTGGAGCCGGGCCAGCTTTCGCCGCATCTCCTCGTCCTGCGCCGGACGCCGGATCGCGGGCTCGCGGTGGTCGCTGGTGCGCTCTACCGTGGCGAGCAATGGATCGACCGGCCCGTTCGAAGCATCGGCCGCTCGCGCGACCTCGCCGAACCGACACAAGCCCCAAAGGCCGATCGCTGCCGATCCAGCGAGCCCGACGAAAGTCCGCCGCCCCCTATCGAGGCCGGGCTCAGACCGCTTGAACTCGGAATCCTGCATCATCCACCCCTTCTATCGGGCTGCCAATCGGGATCTTTCCAGATGACCTCGGGCGGCAACCAGCATGAGGCACCAGAGCATCTTCCGACGAGGCGGATCCCGGCTCATCCATGAAAATGCAGCGACTTCAAAGAGAGAGCGCGCTGTCGCTCGCCACGCGGTCGGGGTAGCGCTCTAGAACCTGACGCTGACACTGATCGTGCCAGCGTCCCCGACGAAGGTGTTCCGCTCGCCGAACTCACGGTAGTATTTGCCCAGGATCGACACGGGGGTGTCGCCGACCTTGAAGCTGTAGGTGAGGGCTGGTCCGAGCCCGTAGACGCGCGCCCGGTTCGGACCCAGCCTTGCTCCCGATCCGCTATCGTCGGACACCTGCCATAGGCCGTATCCCACGATACCGAGTTTCAGGTTTGGCGAGACCTGCTTGCCGACAGCGAAGTCGACGTGCAAGGCATCACCCGACTCGTAGCGGGTCGCAGGATTTTCCCAACTGGTCACGTAGACGGTGGCAACGGACAGGTCCCATCCTGTCCGAGGATCGAAGTAGGTCACGCCGACCTGTGGCGAGACACCCCAATAGTTGTTTCCGGCGTTGATGGTGCGCGCCACGTTGTAGTCACCAATCGGCAGGTACACCACGAGAGCGGCATTCGTATGCCAGTTGCCCGCGTGCCATCCGAGCACGAGGGGAGTCAGGGCGACATCTCCGACGCCGAAGCGTTCGCCCGAGTCGCCGACCAGTCCGAGCGGCGTCTGAAGCTGCCCCTTGAGGGCGATGTTCGGCTGCGCCCAGGACAGCGCCACCCCGACATTGGCTCCGAAGAGCGTCCAAGGCGTGACAAATGTCGGCCTCAGGATATTGGCCGTGACCTGCGTGTCCAGCTGAAGCTGAAGACGTCCACTGAGGAGCGTTCGATCCGTCCGACCACCGTAGAAGTAGATGTCTTCGCGAACGTAGAGGCCGGAATCTTGGGGCAGATATCCTGCCATGAAGTCACGGTAGCCCTTGAGATAGGCACTGGTACCGCCTTCGAAGGCATGTGCTCCGCTGCCGAGCGAGAGAATGAGCGCCGCCGGGATCGAGCGGGAGAGGATGGCGATCATTCTCCGCGCCTGCGCCGGACGGCCTTCTCGATCCTTGCGACAGACATCGTGCTCTCTCCGCCCGGCCTGAGACCGTCCCTTGCTGACGGCCCGAAGTCACGCGGGGAAGCTCGCTCGAATCCAGAACACATTCAAGCGGCATGAGGAATATTTTCATATATCCGCGAGAGCGGTTCCGGTCTGCCGGACGACGCAACGAAAACCGATATGCGATGCCGGGCTGTCGATGGGCTGAGCGTGTCGCGCGGCCGGCCGGTAGCGCCGGCAGTAGTTGGCGGCGCAGAGATGGGATCCGCCCTTGAGCACCTTGCGTCCGACGGGCGGTCCCCCACCCGGATCGTAGCTCTCCGCCTCGCTGGCGGCGCGGGCACGGACCGGTCCGCAGCAGGAACGCTCGGCTGCGGCGGGCCGGGCCGAGAACCAGTCGTCCGTCCACTCCCAGACGTTGCCGATCATGTCGTAGAGACCGAAATCATTTGGCGGAAACGATCCGGCCGGCGACGTGCCCTCGAACCCATCCTCGCAAGTGTTCTCGTAGGGGAAGCGGCCCTGCCAGTAATTGGCCATGATCCGTCCGCTCGGCGCGAGGTCGTCACCCCACGGATAGATCAGGCCGTCCCGGCCGCCACGCGCCGCGAACTCCCATTCCGCTTCCGTCGGGAGCGCCTTTCCCGCCCATCGGGCGTAGGCCTCGGCGTCCTGATAGGCGATATGGACGACGGGATGGTCCATGATCTGGGCGACCGAACTCCCGGGGCCCTGCGGATGGCGCCAATCCGCCCCGAATACGAAATGCCACCAGGAGTGGGCTTGCGCGTCGCCGGATGCGCCCGGCGCCACGAAGACAGCCGAACCCGCCCTCGCCATGTCCGGGGGCATGCCGGGATAGTCGCGCGGGTCGGGCGGCATCTCGGCGAAGCTGACGTAGCCGGTCGCCTCGGCGAATTCCGCGAATTGCGCATTGGTGACGGGACGCTCGTCGATCCAGAAGTCTCCGACCGTGGCACGCCGAACGGGAGCTTCCTCGGGATAAAAATCGGCGGAGCCCATGACGAAATCACGTCCTCGGACGAGCCGCATGCCGATCTCTCGATCCATGCGATGACGATCCCTCTCCCGTGGAATTCGTAGCGCCAGCCTAGAGGGAATTTGGTCGTCTATGCAAGCGTGGGTCGTATCTCCTCCGGCGAAGCGGTTCCTTTCGGTCCAGTTCGCTCGGATTCAACCAGAGTGCCGGAAAGCAGACCCCCCGAAGTCCCGGAGGGGCCGGGAGCCGACGCATACACGGTCAAACGGCTTCAGCTTAGGCCCGAACCGCACGCTCACACCCCTTCCACCCCACCCTTCACCCGCGCCAGTACCAGATCCGTAAAAATCCGCGGATGCGGCATCTCTGGCGCCGGGTGCCGCACCAGGGTCATCGGCGCCACCGGCACGGGACCGAGGATCGGGCGGTAGCGCACGCCCTCGGTGGCCAGCCGCGCCATCGAGCGCGGCACGATGGCGAGCGCGATGCCGGTCGCCACGAGGTTGACCACCGAGGCGAGCTGCGGCGCGTTCTGGGCGATGTGGGGCGAGAACCCGGCCGCCGCGCAGGCCGCCATGATGCCGTCGTAGAGCGCCCGCCCGTTGCGGCGCGGATACACGATGAAGCCCTCGTTCGAGAGATCCGCCAGGCCCACCGCGCCGGCCTCTGCGGCGAGGCGGTGCGTGGCCGGCAGCGCCACCACCATCGGCTCGTCGAAGAGGTGGCGGGCCCACAATTCGTCGGCCTCGCCCTCGCCCGGGCGCATGAAGGCGACGTCGACCCGGCCGGCGCGGAAGGCGGCGAGCAGGCTCGCGGTCGTCTCCTCGAGGAGTTCGACCTGCACGTCCGGATAGGCGCTGCGGTAGTCGCGGATCGCCCCGGTCACCAGGGGGTGGAACGAGGCCGAGGAGGTGAAGCCGATGCGGATCTGGCCGACATCGCCGGTCGCGATGCGCCGGGCCCGGGTCTTGGCCGCGTCGACGGCGGCGAGGACCGCGCGGGCATCGTCCGCGAAGGCGCGGCCCGGCTCGGTCAGCGCGACCCCGCGCGACAGGCGCTGGAGCAGGGCGGTGCCGATCTCGGTCTCGAGGCTCTTGATCTGGTGGCTGAGCGCCGGCTGCGCGATGTTCAGCCGCTCCGCCGCCCGGGTGATGCTGAGATCGTCGGCCACCGCGACGAAGTAGCGAAGATGGCGAAGCTCCATCGCGCCGGTTTCCCCCTGATCCCCGGCCTTCGCCGCGATGGCCGGACGCATGTCCGTCAGCCCTACGATAGCCGAGGTTCAGGGGGACCGCATGGGGCGCGATGGGGGAGGGCTTATCCGCGCGGCACGGTGTCCCGCACCGAGGGGCGGTCTCCTTGCGCGTCGCGGAAGGCCGCGACCTTCGGGCAGAGGCTGCCCCAGTCGTGGTTGGGGAAGCGGAACGCCAGGTAATCGAGTGCGGTGATCGCGGCGATCGCCGGCAGGCCGAAATCCTGGCTGTCCGTAAACACCGCATCGAGCCGCCGCAGGCCCTCCTGCATGGTGCGGAAGCGCTTCTTGCCGACGAGGCCGGTATCGAAGTCCGGCGCCGACTTGCGGCCGATGATGACCGCGACGGCCGCGTCGAACACCCCGATCGCGACCCCGGCGGCCGAGAGCGCGGCGGGCCCGCCCGCCAGCACGGCAGGCTTGGGTCCGACCGCGTCGAGATGGGTGAGGATCAGCAATGCTTCCGTCAGCCGCGCGCCGTCGTCGGTGACGAGGGTGGGCACGCGTCCGGCCGGGTTGGCGTCGAGGAAGGCCGGATCGTCGGCCCAGGCGTCGACGAAGGCGGTGTCGACGCTCTCGTTCAGGCCCTTCTCGATCAGCACCATGCGGACGATGCGCACGAAGGGCGAGGTCGGGTTGGCGTAGAGCTTCATGGTGGCAACTCGTCCGGTCAGCCGGTGGTCAGGGGGCAGCCGCTCTTGTCGGCGGGGGTGAACAGCGTGTTCCCGGGGATCGTTTCGATGACGCGGTAGAGATCGGCCTTGCTCTTCGACTCCTTGGGGCTCTTCACCTCGACGAGCATCATGTCCATCACCACCCGGCCATTCGCCTGGATGCGCGCGTTGCCGTAGAAGCCGTCGTCGATCGGCAATTCCTTCATCGCCTTGTTGACGGCGGCCGCGTCGTCGGTGCCGGCCTTCTCGACGGCCCTGAGATAGTGCCGCACCGAGGAATAGGCGGCGGCGTGGCCCATCGTCGGCACCACGTTGCCGTTGCGGGCCATCAGGCGCTTGGCCCAGGCGCGGCTCGCGTCGTTGGCGTCCCAGTAGAAGTTCACCGCCATGCGGATCCCTTGCGCCACGTCGAGGCCGAGCGCCACGGTGTTGTTGGTGAAGACCAGCATCGCCACCACCTTCGAGGTGATGCCGAATTCCCGCGCCTGCTTGATGGTGTTGACGAGGTCCGGCCCGGCATTGGCGAGCCCGATCACGTCGGCGCCGGAGGACTGGGCCTGGATCAGCTGCGAGGAGAGGTCGGTGGCCCCCAGCGGATGGCGGATCTCGCCGACCACCTTGCCGCCGGCGGCCTTCACGGCCTTGCCGGCATCCGCCGCCAGCCCATGGCCGAAGACGTAATCGGCGGTGATGAAGGACCAGGACTTGCCGCCGCTCTGCACCACGGCGCCCGCGACGGCGTTGGCGAGCTCGCCCGTGGAGGGCACCCATTGCGTACCGTAGGGGGAGCAGCCGGGTCCGGAGAATTGCGAGGCGTAGCCGCCGGTCACCATTGTGGTAATCTTGCGCTCCTTGGCGTAGGCCTGCACGCCGAGGCCCACCGAGCTGGCGCCGCCGAGCACGAAGGCGGTGACGCCGCGCTGGTCGACGAGCTGGCGCGCCAGCCCCGAGCCGATATCGGGCTTGTTCTGGTGGTCGACGCCGATCACCTCGATCGGCCGGCCCAGCACCTTGCCGCCGAAATCCTCCGCCGCCATCGTGGCGGCGAGCACCATGTTCGGCCCGCCATTGCCGGAATACATCCCCGACAGATCCTCGATCACGCCGATGCGCAGCGGCGTTTCCGCGGCCAGCGCCGGCGCGGTCAGCGTGGTGGCGAACAGGCCGGCGACGGCGAGGCGTCGCGTCCAGGAGCGGGGCGTGCGGGGCATCGGCGTTTCCTCGAAGATCGGCATCGACTGTTCTCGCGCCCCTTGAAGGGCGTCGACGCGATGCTCGCTGGTCGCGATGGTATCGCGACTTCCGGCAGTCGCCGTCCAATAGTTTGCACGTCATCCCGCCATCGTTTCCCGGTATGGCAGGCGTAACCTTGGGTGTGACGCGCTGTCATCGTCGACGGCTATGGCTGGCGCCCGATCTGTGTATTGGACAGGACGCCCGCGGCCGGGCGACACCGCCGGCACGATCGCGAGGGCCCGGGAGAGCGCCCCGCTCACGTCTCAGGAGACGCCGATGATCACCAGCTTCTACATGCCGACCCGGATCGTCTCGGGCTCGGGCGCCCTTGCCACCATCGGCATGCTCGCCCGCGACCTCAAGATGACGCGCGTGCTGGTCGTGTCCGATCCGGTGATCTCGGCGCAAGGGTTCCACGCCGACGCGCTGGCGGCCCTGAGCGGGGCCGGCATCGCGGTGGCGCGCTTCGACGAGTGCGGGATCGACGCCCGCTGCTCCCACATCGACGACCAGGGCGAGCGGGTGCGCCGCGAGGGCATCGACGGCGTCGTGTGCCTCGGCGGCGGCTCGGTGATGTGCACCGGCAAGGGCATCGCCATCGTGGCGACGAACCGCAAGCCCATGGCGGACTGCACCGGCGTCGGCCGGTTCGACCGCAAGGCGCTGCCGATGATCATGGTGCCGACCACCGCCGGCTCCGGCTCGGAGGTCTCGCAATGGACCATCGTCAAGGACGAGGTGCGCCACCTCAAGCTCCTCGGCGGCGGCCCCCTGAGCTTCCCGGACGCGGCGATCCTCGACCCCGTCACCCTGCGCTCGCTGCCGATGCACGTCGCGGCCCTGCCGGCGGTCGACGCGCTGACTCACGGCGTCGAGGCCTATCTCAGCGGCATCGCCTCGCCGCTCACCGACGCGGTGGCGCTGGCCGCCGTACGGCTCCAGGCCGCCTCCTTGCGCGCCTCGATCAATTCCGACGACGACCGCGCCCGCGAGGACAACCTCGTCGCCTCCTGCATGGCCAACATCGCCTGCGGCAACGCCCGCCTCGGCCACGGCCACGCCCTGTCGCTGCCGCTCGAGGGGCATCTCGACCTGCCCCATCCCTACGGCGTCGGGGTGCTGCTGCCGCACGTCATCGCGTTCAACCTCGCGGTGCTGCCGGCCAAGGTGCGCCCGCTCGCCGAGGCTTTGGAGGTCGAGACCGCCGGCCTGTCGCGCCAGGAGATGATCGCCGCCTGCGCCGACGCGGTCCGGGCGCTCTACGCCGATATCGGCTTCCCCACGCGCTTCACGCCGGAGCAGCTGCCCCGCGACCGGGTGCGCGAGATGGCCCTGCGCGCCGTGCCGGGCCTCTATGCCGGGATCGCCGCGAAGGATTTCGACCCGGCGAGCGCCCACGACCGCACGATCATCGCGAGCCCGGCGGCGCGCAGGATGACGGTGAGGCAGGCGGAGGAGATCTTCGAGCGGTGCGTGGGGTGATCGTTCGGTTCGCCCGCCGGATCTGAAGCCCTCCTCGTCCTTCCGGTCTCCGCTGCGGGGCCCCGGAAGGAAGAGGAGAGGTGAGAATGGGGCTGGAGGCCTTGCCGGGAATTCGTCTGCGAGCGGACGACGAAGCGTGTGCTTCCATCCCCGTCCGCGACCTCATCCTGAGGTGCTGCGAAGCAGTGTCGAAGGAGTATTCCGGATGTCTCTGCGATCCCTGGATCTCACCTTCATGGCCTCCGCTACGCCCCGGCGCCTCAGGATGCGGTCGCGGGGAGGATCTGCGACGCGGTCGGGCTCGTCACGCCTCGCCTCGGGCGTGTCCGCCACGCCCTGGCGCACCTGCGCCGGCCATGCTTCTCTCCACCCCGGACAGGAGGGCCCGCCTTGCGCACGACATCGATGATCCTGGCGGCCGCCGCCCTCTGCTCAGGCTTGCCGGCCCGGGCGCTGGACGTCCGCGACCTTCCCATCGCCAAGGCGCCCGAGGCCTGCCCGCACGAGGGCCCCGGCTTCACCCGCGTCGTCCCCGGCGGCCCATGCATGCGGATCAGCGGCCGGGTGCGGGCCGAGGCCGGCACGCCGGTTCCCGCCCGCCCCGGGGCGGGGCTCGACGGGGCGGCCCGGGGCGTGGTCAGCGGCTCCGGCCGGGTCGCGGTCGATACGCGGACGCAGACCGAGTACGGACCGGCCCGGGCCTATATCCGCCTCGGCACCAGCCACTGACGCGCTACAGGCTGCGCGACAGCACCAGCGGCGTGCTGCGGCGGTGGCCGTAGGGGGAGGGGGCCGGGCGGGGCGTGCCATAGCCCCTGGGCTCGGTGCTGCGGGCGAGTTCGGTCGAGAGGTTGCGCAGCAAGCCCTCCGAGATCGCCCGGGCGGTCGCCAGCACCGCCTGGTTGGCGGCGACGGCCTCGGAGAAGCGCCCATGCGCCTCGCGGAGGGCCGCGATGCCCTCCGGCGCGAAGCGGGCGAGCGCCACGGCATTGGCCTTCACCGCCTGGAGGCCCTGCAGGTAGGCGCCGGCGAGCGCCGTCTTCTGCGGCGCCTCGGCCAAGCCCTCGGCGAGGCGCCCGACCCGGATATGGTCGCTCTCGCGCCCGAGCAGGGCCTCGAGGTCGCGCATGGTGCCGAGCGTCTCGGCGACCAGGCGCTCGGCGGCCGCGGCGTCGGCGACCGGGGCGGGACGGACGGTCTCAGCCATGGGCGCCTCCCTGCAGCCGCAGCATCTCGCGCATCACCTGGTCGCCGAGGCCGACGCCGCCGCTCTGCACGATCGACTGGGCGTATTCCTTGTTGAGCATCGAGCGGTAGACGCCGCCGCCGGTGCCGTTCTCGCCGAGGGGCCCGTCGGTGCCCTGCGAGCGGTTGAGCACGTCGAGGCTCTGCTCCAGGAACATCGCCTCGAAGTCCTTGGCGGTCTTCTGCATCTTGGCCTTGTCGCCGGTGGGCGACAGCTTGGCCGCATCGGCCGCCGCCGACAGGCCCGAGGTGACGGCCCCGGCGAGGGCCTGGCCGACCGCCAGGCCGGCGGAGGCCGCGAGGGGAGCGAGGGGAAGCATCGGTGTGAACCTCGTATCGGGGAAAAGGGGAGGGGAGAGGACGGGACGGCGTGACGTGCGTCACATCACCTCGATGTCGGCCTGGAGCGCGCCGGCGGTCTTGATGGCCTGGAGGATCGAGATCAGGTCGCGCGGACCGATGCCCAGTGCGTTCAGCCCGTCGACCAGCTCACGCAGGGTCACGCCTTCCTTGACCAGGGCGAGCTTGTTCTTCTCGCCGGCATCGACCTTGAGGGCGGTGCGCGGCACCACCACGGTCTCGCCGTTGGAGAACGGCGCCGGCTGGCTCACCTGCGGCTGCTCGGTGATGGTGACGGTGAGGTTGCCCTGCGCCACCGCCACGGTGGAGACCCGCACGTCGCGGCCCATCACGATGATGCCGGAGCGCTCGTCGATCACCACCCGGGCGGTCTGGTCGGGCTCGACCTTCAGTTGCTCGACCTCGGTCAGCAGCCGGATCATGTTGCCCTGGTATCGCGCCGGCACCTGCAGGGTGACGGTGGAGGGGTCGGTCGGCTCGGCGGTGTCGGCGCCCATGAAGTCGTTGATCGCCGCGGCGATGCGCTTCGAGGTGGTGAAGTCGGGGTTGCGCAGCGAGAGGCGCAGGCACTTCTGCTCGTTGAGCTTGAAGGCGATCTCGCGCTCGATCACCGCCCCGTTGGCGATGCGGCCGTTGGTCGGCACGCCGCGGGTGATCTTGGCGGCGTCGCCCTCGGCCTGGAAGCCCGCGATGGCGAGCGAGCCTTGCGCCACCGCGTAGGCCTCGCCGTCGGCGGCGAGCAGCGTCGTGACGAGCAGCGTGCCGCCCTGGAGCGACTTGGCGTCGCCGAGCGAGGACACCGTGACGTCGATCCGCGTCCCTTGCGCCGCGAAGGGCGGGAGGTTGGCCGTCACCATCACGGCGGCGAGGTTGGCGGTGCGCATGGTGGCGCCGCGGGTGTTGACCCCGAGCCGCTCCAGCATCGCCTGCACCGATTGCCGGGTGAAGGGCGCGTTGTTGAGCGTGTCGCCGGTGCCGTTGAGGCCGACCACGATGCCGTAGCCGACGAGCTGGTTGATCCGCATGCCCTCGACGCTGGCGAGGTCCTTCACCCGCGACAGCGCGAGGGCGGGGCCGGGCGCCAGGAGGAGGACGGGCAGGAGGCAGGAGACGAAAGCGAGGACGAGGAGGCGAAGGCGCATGACGGGGTCCCGAAACTCGAGAGGCGAATTGCCAGGACCGTGCCAGCGCCCGGAGCGGGCGTAAGTGTCTGGTAAGGTTACCGATCCGTTTCCGGCTCCCCTGGCCGGCGGGCGATCCGGACCCGGTCGTTTTCGCCCCGGCGGCAAGTTCTGCCGCCTCGTTTACGGCGCATTCACCATACCGGGGCGAGGTTTGTGGGGCGAACAGCGAACCTTGTGACCCGGACCCAGATCCCATGCGCGTCGACACCCGCCTCGCGGCCACCCCCCTGTCGGGGGCCGGTTCGCGCACCCTGCCGGCAGGCGGCGTGTTCACCCTCGGGATGGAGGGCGCCCGCGGGCCGACCAGCGCCGGCAGCGCCATGCCGCTCGCCAGCCTGAGCGCGATCCTGACCCTTCAGAGCCAGGACGAGATCGCCGCCGACCGCCGCCGCCGGGCGACGAAGCGCGGCCACGACCTCCTCGACGCCCTCGACCGCCTCAAGGCCGCGCTGCTCGGCGGCCGCGTCGCCGCGAGCGAACTGCAGGCCATCGCCGGCCGCCTCGCCGAGCGCAACGGCAGCACCGGCGATCCGCGCCTCGACGACCTCCTCGGCCATATCGAGCTGCGGGCGCAGGTCGAGCTGGCGAAGCTCGGGATGGCGGGGGGCTGACGCGTTCCGCCGGGTTGGCCCGTTCTTGCTGCGCTGCCGAAGCGGAAGACCCACGACCGCAACGACACATGGGCCCGCCGCGATCAACGACATGTGCCGTGACTTCGGTGGGCCGCGCGAAATTTAGATCTTTCTTTAAATTGCAGCGATCATATCGGGCTGCCCCACTGCCGGAGCCCGACGCGATGCCCGCCCTCACGACCATCCGCGGGAGGCTGATTGCGCTTCTCCTGATCCTGGCCGGGCTGATCGCCTTGGCGCTCGGGGGCGGAGCGTGGGGTGTCGCAGCGATGCGCGATGCCGTCGAGCACATCTATAGCGGCCGCGTCGTCCCCTTGCGCGACCTGAAGTCGGTCGCCGATCTCTATGCCGTCAACATCGTCGACACGTCGCACAAGACCCGCGGCGGCAGCCTGACCTGGGTCGCGGGTCTGCGAAACGTCGAGCAGGCCCTGGCGCAGGTGACCGTCCACTGGTCGGCCTACAAGGACAAGGCGATGAGCCCGCGCGAGGCCGGGATAGCGCGGGACGTCGAGGGCGCCATGGAGCGGGCGAAGCCCGCCATCGCCCGGCTGGTCGGCCTCCTGCGCGGCGAGGATGCGCCCGGCCTCGCCGCCTTCATCACCCGCGACCTCTACCCGGCGATCGACCCGATCTCCGAGGCGGTCGGCAACTTGGTCGAACTGCAGCTCGACGAGGCCCGGGACGGCGAGGCGGCGGCCGACGGCCTCTACCGCCTGCTCGCCTGGACCCTCGGCGGGGTGGTGCTGGTGGCCCTGCTCGCCCTCGCGGTCGCGGGCCGGATCGTGCTCGCCGGCGTCTCGACGCCGCTCACCCGCATCACCGGCCAGATGCGGGCCCTGTCGGACGGCGACCTGACGGTCGCGGTGACCGACCGCGACAAGCGCGACGAGATCGGCACGCTCGCCCGCGCCCTGCAGGTGTTCAAGGACGCCCTGACCGCCAAGCGCGAGGCGGACCGCGCCGCCGCTCTCGAGGCCGGCGCGAAGATGCGCCGCGCCGAGCACCTCGACGGCCTGACCCGCGCCTTCGAGGCCCGCGTGATGGCGCTCAGCCGCGGCGTCGGCACGGCGGCGTCCGGCATGGAGGCGGCGGCCGGCACCATGGCGGCCACCGCGGAGGCGACCACGGGGCAATCCGTGACCGTCGCGGCGGTCGCCGAGCAGACCTCCGCCAACGTGCAGACGGTGGCGAGCGCGGCGGACGAGCTCGCCGCCTCGGTCCAGGAGATCGCCGCCCAGGTCGGCCTCTCCGCCCGGATGGCGGTCGCGGCCCGGGACGAGACGCGGCGCACCGACGCGGTGGTGCAGGATCTGGCTTCCGGCGTCCGGGCGATCGGCGACGTCGTCGGGCTGATCTCCGGCATCGCCGGGCAGACCAATCTCCTGGCGCTGAACGCCACGATCGAGGCGGCGCGGGCCGGCGAGGCGGGGCGCGGCTTCGCGGTCGTCGCCGCGGAGGTCAAGGCGCTCGCCGAGCAGACCACGCGGGCCACCGAGGAGATCGCCCGCCAGATCGGCGCGATCCAGGTCGGCACCGGCGGGGCGGTCGAGGCCATCGCGGCGATCGGCCGGCGCATCGGCGAGATGGACACCATCGCGGCCAGTGTCGCCGCCGCGATGGAGGAGCAGGGCGCCGCGACCCGGGAGATCGCCCGCAACGTGCAGCAGGCCTCCCACGGCACCCACGCGGTGACGGAAGCCATCGCCACGGTGCGCGACGGCGCCGGCGAGACCGGCCACGCGGCCGCTCAGGTCCTCGGCGCGGCGCAGGCGATGTCCCGTTCCGCCGAGGAGCTGCAGCGGGAGGTGGTCGGGTTCCTTGGCGATGTCCGGGCGGCGTGAGCACGACCGCGGTCACGTGAAAGCCTGCTTGATTTTCCCCCGACCGAAGCGAACCCTCGTTGTCATTCCGGACGCCGCTGCGCGGCCCCGGAATGACTCGGAGGATTTGAATCCGGTCTGCGAAATCGGGTCTGTTCGACGACCAGGCCGCCTCTGGGGACGCCCGCTGGGTTTTCTCCTGGTCCGGCATGGTTGTGGAGGAAGCACCCGGGGACGCGACAGGAGGAAACCGATGGCCCACCTCGTCGTGCCGGTCCACGAAGAGAACGGCGCCGACGGCGCCGGCTTCCCGGATTGTCCAAGCGCCACCACCGTCGCGTCGGATCTCGATACGCTCTCCGTGAGGGCCGCCGGGATGCTGGCGTTCCACGCCGCCGGGATGGCCGAGGACGGGGACGCGCTGCCGCCTCCGCGCAGCGTGAGCGAAAGGCGGGACGATCCGGCATCTCGCGAGAATTCCGCCGACGCGATCATCGGGTTGATCGACGTCGATCGTCCCGGCAAGGCCGTCCGGGTCAACCTCTCGGTCGAGGAGAGCATCCTGCGCCGGATCGACCGGGCCGCCGCCAAGGCGCGCCTGGCCGGGGGCTCGGCCTCCGGCCGTTGACGCCTCACCCCCGCTCCCCCACAACGGCGCCCGCTTGAAGACGGGCGGCCTTGATGTCGCCGCGAGACCTGCGTCACCCCGAAGACCCGCGTCACCCCGGCCGCGATGCTGTTCAATTCCTTCCCGTTCCTCCTCGGCTTCCTGCCGGTCGCGCTGATCCTTCACGCCGTCGTGGCCGTGCACCGGCCGGGCTGGCGGCTGCCGCTGCTGGTCGGGCTGTCGCTCGTCTTCTACGGCTGGTGGGACCCCCGTTTCGTGCCGCTGCTCGTCGCCTCGATCGGTCTGAACTGGCTCGTCGCGCGCTGGTTCGGGCGGAGCCGAGCGGCCCTGCTGATCCCGCTCGCCATCGCGGCGAATCTCGCGGTGCTGGCGCTGTTCAAGTATGCGGGGTTCCTGGCCGGCCTCGCATCCGTCCTGCCGGGGCTCCACGACCTGCCGCGGCCGAGCCTCGCCCTGCCGCTCGGCATCTCGTTCTTCACCTTCCACCACGTGATGTACCTGACCGACCTGCGCGCCGGCCGGGCGCCGCAGATGGACCTGACGCGCTACGCCCTCTACATCGCGTTCTGGCCCCAGGTGCTCGCCGGGCCGCTGGTGCGCTGGAGCGAGATCCTCCACCAGTTCGACGAGAAGCCCTATGCCCGGCCGGACGCGGCCGAGCGGATCGGCCGCGGGCTGATGCTGCTGTGCATCGGGCTCGCCAAGAAGGTGTTCCTCGGCGATCCGCTCGCGGCCTACGCCAACCCGGTGTTCCAGGCCGCCGCCGAGGGCAAGGTGGTGAGCGTGGCCGAGGCCTGGCAGGGCACGCTCGCCTTCACGTTCCAGATCTACTTCGACTTCTCGGGCTACACCGACATGGCGCTGGGTCTCGCGCTGCTGTTCGGGATCGTGCTGCCGCAGAATTTCGACGTGCCCTACCGCGCCACCTCCCTGCGGGAATTCTGGCGTCGCTGGCACATGACCCTGTCGCGCTTCCTGCGCGACTACCTCTACATCCCGTTCGGCGGCAACCGTCGCGGCCTGTCGGTGCAGCTCGCCGCGCTCTTCGCCACCATGACGCTCGGCGGCCTGTGGCACGGCGCCGGCCTCACCTTCGTCGCCTGGGGGGCGGCGCACGGCGCCGGCCTCGGCGCCGGCACCCTGTGGCGCCGGGCGGGCCTGCCGATGCCGGCCCTTCTCGGCTGGGCCCTCACCTTCGCCTTCGTGGCGCTGACCTGGGTGCTGTTTCGCGCCACCAGCTTCGAGGCGGCCGTGGCGGTGTTCAAGGGGCTGTTCGGCCTCGCGCCCGTCAGCCACGGCTTCAAGTGGCGCGCCTTCGTGCCCGCCGCCCTGGTGGCGCTCGTCGGCCCGACCGCCTGGGCGGCGGTCCACCGCCTATCGCCGCGGCCGGCACTGGCCATCGCCTTCGCGGTGCTCCTCGTCGCGGTGCTGCTGCGCATCGGCGACGACGCCAATTACGAGTTCATCTACTTCCAGTTCTGAGGGGGCCGATCCGATGCGCGCTGACCCTCCCGCGTCGACCGAAGCCGCGTGGCGTCTCTTCTCCCTCCGCCTCGTCGTCGCGGCGGCCCTGCTGCTCGCCGGGTATCTCGCCCTCGCGCTCGCGGTCGATCCCTACGACACCGGCCGGCCCCGGCTCCTCGACCGCGACGGCGTGCGCCCGCAGGGGCCGCGCACCGCCGCGGCGAGCCGGGGGCGCGACCCGGCCTTCGCGGCGGCGATCATCGGCAACTCGCACATCCAGCTCGTGGCGCCGGCGCGCCTGCGGGACGCCACCGGACTCCCGTTCGTCCAGCTCTCGGTGCCGGGCACCGGCCCGGGCGAGCAGCTCCTCGTCGCCGGGTACTTCCTGCGCCACCACCCGCAGGCGCGCGCGCTGGTGATCGGGGCCGACGCATTCTGGTGCACCGGCGATCCCGCGCTGCCGCCGCTGCGGCCCTTCCCGACCTGGCTCCTCGCCGAGGACTGGGCGGACTACCTGCGCGGCCTCCTGCGCATCACCGTCGTCGGGGAGGTCGTCAACCGCATCGGCTGGGCGATGCGCGCCGCGCCGCGCCGCGCCGCGCCGGACGGCTACTGGGATTACGAGCCGGATTACCTCCGCCTCGGCGATCCCGACATGCCGGAGCGGGTCGCTTCCCGCGCGCGGCAGGCCCCGGCCGATCCCGATCCGGGGGAGGGCGGCCCCGATTTCCCCGCCGCCGCCCGCCTGCGCGCCCTGGCGGAGCGCTTGACCCCGGGCACGGCCCTGGTCCTGGTCTTCCCCCCGGTCTTCGCCGCGACGCAGCCCCGCCCCGGCACGCCCCGGGCAGCCGCCGCGGGAGCCTGCCGCGCCGCCCTCGCGGCGGCGGTCGCCCCGCGCGGCCGCGTCGTCGACTGGTCCGGCGACCGGCCCGAGCTGCATGATTCGACCTTGTTCTTCGATGGCAGCCACTACCGCCAGCCGCTCGCCCGCCGCCTCGAGGCCGACATCGTCGCCGCCCTGCGGGACGGGGGGACTGCCGGTGGAGATGCTCCACGACCGTGACACGATTGCAGCAGAAAGCCGCCGTCCCCTGGTCCGGTCCTTGCGTGTCGCGGAGGGACATTGTGATGTCGTGCAGCCTCTATTATAGGGCTGCGCCAAGTGGGCTGCGGCCATGACGTCGGCTGCGGTCAGGACAACATCGGTTTTCCGAGGGGCGCGATGGCGAAGATCGTGATCGAGGAGGGCTACGCCCCCAATGACGCCGAGCCCTTCATGAACGAGCGTCAGCGGGAGTATTTCCGGCGCAAGCTCCAAGGTTGGAAGCAAGACATTCTGCGCGAGGCCCAGGATACCCTGGTGGCGCTGCAGAGCGAGAACGAGAACCACCCCGACCTGACCGACCGCGCCTCGTCCGAGACCGATCGGGCGATCGAATTGCGCGCGCGCGACCGGCAGCGCAAGCTGATCGCCAAGATCGATTCGGCGCTGGCCCGGATCGAGGACGGCTCCTACGGCTATTGTGAGGAGACCGGCGAGCCGATCTCGCTCAAGCGCCTGGAAGCCCGCCCGATCGCGACGCTGTCGCTGGAGGCCCAGGAGCGCCACGAGCGCCGGGAGCGGGTGTACCGGGACGATTGAGGGCCTTCGGCGCGACGCCGTTTCCTATCCGCACAAAATAACGAGAGCGGCCCCGGCGGGAGTGCCGGGGCCGCGCCGCGTCCGGGCGGCTCAAGGGGGGAGCGTGCCGCCCGGTGCGGGATCCGTTGGCGAGACCGTTCGGTGCGAACGGTCCCGTCCCCTAGAACGGCAGCACGATGTCCAGGAACTGCTGGCCGTAGCGCGGCTGCTGCACGTCGGTGATCTGGCCGCGGCCGCCATAGGCGATGCGGGCCTGGGCGATCTTGCTCGAATCGATGGTGTTGTCGGACTCGATGTCCTCCGGCCGCACCACGCCGCCGACGATCAGCTCGCGCACCTCGAAGTTGATGCGGATCTCCTGGCGGCCTTCCAGCACCAGGTTGCCGTTCGGCAGCACCTGCGTGACGATCGCCGCCACGCTGGTGGTCACCGTCTCGGCGCGCTGAACCGAGCCGGCGCCGTCGTTGCTGGTGACGGCCTCGGCGGTCAGCAGCTTCGAGGGATCCGCGCCGGCCAGCAGCTTCGTCTTCGTCTCCAGTCCGAAGGCGTTCGGCAGCCCGAACGATTCGTTGCTGGAGCGCGAGCGCTTGGTCTCGTTGTTCAGGTTCGCCTTGTCGGTGACGTTGATCTTCACCGTGACGAGGTCGCCGACCTTGGCGGCGCGCTGATCCTTGAAGAAGGCGCGCGAGCCGGTGCGCCACAGCGAGTTCGAGGCGTAGGACACCGGTTGGATGTCCGGCATCGGCAACCGCACCGGGCGGTAGCCTGCTTGCGCGGTCGGGTCCTCGATCGCCGAGAGGGCCGGCGTCGCGCCGATATTCGTGAGCCGGTCGGCGGTGTTGCAGCCGGCGAGCAGCGCGCCCGAGAGGCAGAGGACGGCGAGGCGGGAGACGGTCATCTCAAGTCCTCCTCACGGCCGGGCCGAGGCGAGCCGGGCGGGGGCGGCCGGGGCCGCCATCACCGGCGCGATCGGCGCCACGGTGACGCGGCCAGGGCCGATCACGGTGGCCTGGATCACCTTCTTGGAGACCGGGTTGATCACCCCGATCACCGCCCCGAGGGGGCCGCCCTCGCGGGCCTGGCCGCGCAGGGCCAGGGCCACGCCGGGGGTCTCGTACACGATGGTCACCGCCTCGCCGCGGGCGACGAGGTCCGGCCGGCTCAGCTCGCCGGCGCGGAGCGCCGTGCCGGCGCCGAGGGGCTTCTGCGCCACCTGGCCGATGAAGGCCGCCGCATCCGCCGCGCTGTCGGCCGGCAGGCCCTCGCGCGGGCGGCGCTCGACCGCGATGTCGGGGGCCGACAGCGTCTCGCCCCGGTTGATCGCCCGGGTCAGCACCGCGACGTCGGCCATCTCGACCACCTGGCCGGCGACCCGGAGCGAGGCCTGGCGCTCGCCCACCACCACCAGGGCGGAGACCCGGCGGCTGCGGGGATCGTAGGTCACCTCCTGGGCGGTCACCGTGGCGACCAGGTCCGGCGGCACGGTGAGCACCGGCGGCTCGCCCTCGAAGGCGATCGTGACGAAGCCGGATTCGAGGCCGCGGACCTTGGCGAGCGCCGCCTTCACGGCGCCCTCGATCTCCGGCGCTGCGATGCGGCGGGCCGCCCGCTGCACCGAGATCTGGAGCCGGCCGCCGCTCTCCGGCGCGTCGAGCCCGAGCCCGGCCGCCGCCTCGACGATGCGCCGCACCTGGATCGTGCCGGAGGTGCCGAGCGCCGGCGCCCGGAACAGCGCCTTCTGGGCCAAAGCCGGCGGTGCGCCGGCGACGAGGTCGCCCAGCGTGATGACGTCGCGCTCGGCGGTGATGTCGCCCTTGAGCGCGAGGCGATGGGCGTCGGCGGCGAGCACCGGCAGGGTGAGGAGGCCGAGCGCCAGCAGGGTGAGGGCCGTGCGCGAGAGGATGCCGGGCCCGAGCAGCACGCGGCGGGCCTCCTGCACGCCGGGAGCGTGGACGGCGGGAGCGGAGTCGATCATCGGGGTGCTCATCCGCGGAACATCTGCGAGGTGGTGGAGAGCATCTGGTCGGCGGCGGTCACGACCTTCGAGTTCATCTCGTAGGCGCGCTGCGCGGCGATCAGCGAGGAGATCTCCGAGACCGCGTTGACGTTGGCCTCCTCGAGGTAGCTCTGCTGCAGGTTGCCGAACCCGTCGGTGCCGGGATTGCCGGTGATCGGCGGGCCCGAGGCCAGGGTCTCGACGAACAGGTTGTCGCCGATCGATTCCAGGCCGACCTTGTTGACGAACCGGGCCATCTGGATCTGGCCGAGGTTCTGCGGTGCGGTCTGGCCGGGGATCGTCGCCTGCACGATGCCCGAGGCGCTGATCGTGACGCTGGTGGCGTTGTTCGGCACCGTGATGTTCGGGTTCATCAGGTAGCCTTCGCGGGTGACGATCTGGCCTTGCGAATCGAGGTCGAACGAGCCGTCCCGGGTATAGGAGGTGCGCCCGTCCGGCATGGTGACCTGGAAGAAGCCCTCGCCGCGCACCGCGATGTCGTAGGTCTTCTCGGTCGAGGTCAGGGTGCCCTGCGACATCACCCGGGCGGTCGAGGTGGTCTTCACGCCCGAGCCGAGGGCGAGGCCCGCCGGCAGCTGGTTGTTCTGGTCCGAGGTCGCGGTGCCGGCCCGGCGCAGGTTCTGGTAGAGCAGATCCTGGAAATGCGCCTGCTGGCGCTTGTAGCCGGTGGTGCGCAGGTTCGCGATGTTGTTCGAGATGACCTGGACGTTGAGTTCCTGGGCCGCCATGCCGGTGGCGGCGGCGTAGAGCGCGCGCATCGTCTATGGCTCCCGTTTACGCGTTGCCGACGTCGGCGAGGCGTTGGATCGCCTGGCCGCGCATCGAATCGAGCCGCGAGACCGTGTCGGAGACGAGCTGGTAGACCCGGCTCACCTCCAGCATCCGGGTCATCGCGAGCACCGGGCGGACGTTCGAGCGCTCGAGCGAGCCGGGCTCGATCCGCCCCTGGGGGCCGGCCGGCTGGGCGGGGGTGTTCGACGAATAGAGGTTGGCGCCGGCATTCGTCAGGCCTTGCGGATCGGCGAAGGTGACGAGGCGCAACTTGCCGCGGGTGCCCTGGTTGGTCGAGACCGTGCCGTCCGGCCCGATCGCCAGTCCGGTCTCCTGCTGGCCGATCTGGATCGGCCCGCCGTCGCCGAGCACGGCGTATCCGTCGCTCGTCACGATCTGGCCCTGCGCGTTCATCTCGAAGGCGCCGTTGCGGGTGTAGCGCTCGCCCTGCGGCGTCTGCACCGCGAAGAAGGCCTCGCCGCGGATCGCCGCGTTGAGCGGGTTGCCGGTGGGCTCGATCGGCCCCTGGGTCAGATCGAGGGGCGTCGCGGCGTCGATGACGTAGGACAGCTTGCGGTCGGAGCGCTGGAAGGTCTCCGCGCTCGCCTTCGGCATCAGGTATTCCTGGAAGCGCGTCGAGCGCGCCTTGAAGCCCGTCGTGGTGACGTTGGCCATGTTGTTGGCGATGACCTCGAGCTCGCGGCCCAAGGCCATCTGGGACGACAGCCCGATCAACTGAGCATTCTGCACCGGCTACTCCCCGACGATGCGTGGTGGCGGGCCACCCCGCTCCCCAGCGGCGGACCCGGACGGATGATCGCAGGGGCCGTGCCAGGCCGGGGCGCGGGGATTTCCGCTGTTATGGCAAATGCTTGGTTAATCGCGAGCGTGGGCCGGACCGGTCGTTCCGTGCCGACCCGGCAGGATCGACCGGGCAGAAATTGCCGCCTTAACGCGGCGTTAACCGTCTTCGCACAATCTGCGGTCACAGTCCGGTGACGGATTTTCAAGGGTTGGACGGCGGGCGATGGCCAAGAAGCCGAAGAAGGCCCCGGCGCCTGAGGCCGAGGGTGAAGGCGAGGAGGGGGCGGTCCCCGCCGGCAAGAGCAGGAAGAAGGCGATCATCATCGGCGCCGCGATCCTGCTGCTGGCCGCCGGCGGAGGTGGCGGCTTCATGGTGATGCGCAGCCGCGCGGCCCATGCCGAGAAGTCGGCCGCCGAGCAGAAGCTGCCGGTGGCGTTCATGGACGTCCGCGAGATGACCATGAACCTGATGCCCGAGCCCGGGCAGACCCAGCCGCGCTTCGTGCGCCTGAAGGTCGCCCTGGAGGTGCGGGATGCCAAGGTGGCCTCCGAGATCCAGCCGCTGATGCCGCGGGTCGAGGACACCTTCCAGGTCTTCGTGCGCGATCTGCGCGTCGGCGACTTCGAGGCCGCCGGCGGCACCTACCGCCTGCGCGAGGAGCTGCTGCGCCGGGTCAATGTGGCGGTCTACCCCGCCAAGGTCGACGCGGTGCTCTTCAAGGACTTCATCATCCAATAACGATCCTCGAGCGGGATTTGGTGCTTCCGTGGCCGGACCTGACGACACCATCGACGACGACGACTGGGCCGCGGCCCTGATGGAGCAGGGCGGGGGCGGCGACGCCTCGCTCGCCGAGGAATGGGGCGCGGCGCTGGCGGAGCAGGGCACCGCCACCCAGGGCAGCGACATGGCGGCCGAATGGGCCAACATGATCGACGAGGGCGAGACCGAGAATCTCCCCGAGCTCGCCGGCAACGACCGCATCCTGAACCAGGAGGAGATCGACCAGGTCCTCGGCTTCTCGCTGCGGGAGCTCTCGGCCTCTGGCGCGGGCGGCATCCGGGCCATCGTCGATTCGGGCGTCGTCTCGTACGAGCGCCTGCCGATGCTCGAGATCGTCTTCGACCGGATGATCCGGTTGCTGTCGACCTCGTTGCGCAACTTCTTTCAGGACAACGTCGAGGTCACCCTCGACAACATCACCTCGGTGCGCTTCGGCGACTACCTGAACGCGATCCCGCTGCCGACCCTGCTCGGCGTCTTCCGGGCCGAGGCCTGGGAGAATTCGGGGCTGGTGACGGTCGAGTCGAACCTCGCCTACTCGACCCTCGACCTGCTGCTCGGCGGCAAGCGCGGCGGCTCGAGCATCCGCCTCGACGGGCGGCCGTTCACGCCGATCGAGATGCAGCTGGTGCGGCGGATGGTCGAGATCATCCTGACCGACCTCGAGGCCTCGTTCCAGCCGCTCTCGCCGGTGCGCTTCCTCATCGACCGGATCGAGACCAACCCGCGCTTCGCCACCATCACCCGGCCGGCCAATGCGGCGATTCTGATCGACCTCAAGCTCGACATGGAAGGCCGGGGCGGGCTGCTCCAGATCCTGTTCCCCTACGCGGCGATCGAGCCGATCCGTGACCTGCTCCTGCAGAGCTTCATGGGCGAGAAGCTCGGCCGCGACCACATCTGGGAAAGCCACCTCGCCACCGAGATCTTCCAGGCCGACGTCGCGGTCGAGGCAGTCCTGCACGAGATGTCGCTGCCCTTGCGCCGTGTGCTGTCGCTGGAGGTCGGCGACACCATCATGTTCGACGCCAAGCCCGCTGACCTCATCACCCTGCGCTGCGGCGACTGGGCGATGACGCAGGGGCGGATCGGCCGCCTCGAAGACAGCATCGCCGTGCAGGTGACTCGTCCCCTGCGCCGCGCCCGCACCACCCTCGCGGCCTTCGAGGCCTCGATGCAGAACCGCAAGGACGGTTAAGCCCGTGATGTCTCCCTTCTCCCGCAGCGAGGCCGTCCCGTGAGCCTGATCGTCAGCATCCTGGCCGACCTGCTGGTGGCGGTCCTGCTCGTCGCCTGCATCGCCACCTCGGTCGGCCTCGGCCGCCGCATCACCCGCCTCAAGGGTGACGAGACGGCGATGCGCCAGACCATCGGCGACCTGATGGTGGCGACCGAGTCCGCCGAGCGGGCGATCCTCGGCCTGCGCTCCACGCTTGCCGAGTGCGACCGGA
The DNA here is from genome assembly GCF_022179185.1 of Methylobacterium frigidaeris. Lineage (GTDB taxonomy): Bacteria > Pseudomonadota > Alphaproteobacteria > Rhizobiales > Beijerinckiaceae > Methylobacterium > Methylobacterium frigidaeris. Next base: position 39,584 of record NZ_BPQJ01000009.1, read on the forward strand.
CGCTCGCCGAGCGCCTGCGCCTGGCCGAGCGCACCAACGCCGACCTCGCCGCCCAGCTCCAGGCCGGCGACGAGGTGCTCTCGCGCATCGGTCGCATCGTCGCCCAGGCCCGGGCGGCGGTGCCCGGCGAGGCGGCGACCCAGCCCGCCTTCGCCCAGCCCGCTTTCGCGCAAGCCGCCTTCGCTCAAGCGCCCGTCTCGCCGCAGGCCGAGGCCGCACCGGCTTACGCCCCCGCCGCACCGGCCGCCCCCGTTCCGCCGCCCGCGCCCGAGCCACGGCCGGTCTCCACCGGCGAGCGCCTCGGCGCCGCCGCCGCCGCCGCTCGCGCCCTCAGCGAGCGGGCCCTGAGCCGCCTGCAGGCCCAGGCCGCATGACCCTCGCGCTGCTCCTGCGCCGCTTCGCCGGGCTGCCGCCGACGGACGGCCCGGCCGGCAGCCAACCCGCCGCCGGTACCGCGACGCCCGCCGCCGCGTCCGGGGCTGGGGCGCCCAACGCTGCGGTGCCCAAGGCGGCTCCGTTCAAGGCCGCAGCATCCAAGACTGCGACAGCAAAGCCCGCGGGAGCCGGCACCTCCGATCCTGCCGCGGCGAAGACCGCTGGCACGTTGCCCGCCACGGTCCCGCAGGCGCCGGTCTCCGTCGCCGTGCTGGTGCAGCGGGTGCTGGCCAATCCGGTCTGGCGCGGGCCGACGATCCGCCTGCGTCTCGTCGACGCCGTGGCGGTGGCAGCCGCAGGGCTCCTGCTGCTGAAGGTCCTCGCCCTCCTCGAGGCCGGGCCGTCCACCGGGGCCCGCTTCGCCGAGTTCCTCGTCAATGCCCGCGCCAGCTACGAACCCCTCGACCCGACGATCACCGGGTCGGTCTCGCCGAAGGAGGCCCCGAAGGAGCCGGCGGCAAGCCCCCCGACGGAGCCGTACCGGCCGGCCGCCGAGCCGGCTTCGTCCTCCGAGCGGGCGATCCTCGAGAAGCTCGGCGCCCGGCGCGACGCCCTGCAGCAGCGCTCGCGCGACCTCGAGACCCGCGAGCAGCTGATCGAGAATGCCGAGCGCAAGCTCGAGACCCGCATCAACGACCTCAAGACCCTGGAGCAGAAGGGCGACGACGCGGCGGCCAAGCGGGCTGAAGCCGAGGCCGCGGGGCTCAAGTCCCTGGTGACGATGTACGAGACGATGAAGCCCAAGGAGGCCGCCCGGGTCTTCGACCGGCTGAAGCTCGACGTGCTGGTGCCGGTGGTGGTCGGCATGAACCCGCGCAAGATGGCCGAGGTGCTGGCGGTGATGCAGCCCGAGGCGGCCGAGCGCCTGACCGTGGCGCTCGCCCAGCGCGCCCGCGGCGCCGGCGGGCCGAAAGCCGCTTCCGCCGCCCCGGGCCTGCCGCCCGGCGAGCTGCCGGCGATCGACGGGGTGCGCTGAGCCCTGTCGCGAACCCGCCGCGCCTTCGCGATCGAAGGCGCACGGCAAGAGGGCGGGGCAAGGGCGCGGGGCAAGGGCGAGAGGCAAGCCAGGACGCGTGCCGGCGCTCGTGCGCCGGCCTCCTGGATGCCGGGAACTGGGCACAGGGAAACCTGGCACCCGGAATTAAGCCGTCATTAGCCCTGTGGCGGCATGGTGCCGGCTCGGGGTTATCGGGCGGATCGCGATGAGTTCGACGGGCAGGAGCCGCCGCGCTGCGGCGCTGATCGCGCTGGCGGCGCTGGCCGCCGGGGCGGGCGCGGCCGACGCGGCGCAGCTCGTGGCGATTCAGGGCAGCGAGCAGAAGAATTTCGGGCGCATCGCGCTCACCTTCGACCACGGCGTGAAGGTGACCGCGAAGGTCACCGGCGGCGTGCTGGTGGTGGGCTTCCGCGAGCCGGTGACCGGCCAGCGCGAGCGCCTGGCCGCCGAGATGCCGGCCTACGTGGCGCAGGTCCGCCGCGATCCGGACGGTTCCGGCCTGCGGGTCGCGCTCCAGGCCTCCTACAAGGTCAACGTGCTGGAGGCGGGCGAGCGGGTCTTCATCGACCTGATGCCCGAGGGCTGGACCGGTATGCCGCCGGGCCTGCCGCCGGAGGTGCTGGCCGACCTCAACCGCCGGGCCGAGGAGCTCAGCGAGCGCCTGCGCCGCGAGGCCGCCCGGGGGGCCCGGCGCACGACGCCGCTGCGCCTCGAAGTGGCGCATCTGCCGACCCTGACCCGGCTCTCGGTCCGCCTGCCGCAGGAGGCGGAGGTGGGCCTGGAGCGCGCCGGCTCCGAGATACGCCTGCGCATTCCCGGCACCTACACGCTGGAGGCCACGGAGGCCCGCGCCGCCCTGCGGCCGGCCGCGACGGCGCTCGCCGCCGAGGCCGGCACGGACGCGGCCCGCCTGACCCTGACGCTCGCCGAGGGCTACGCCGCGGAGGGCTACCGCGAGGACGATTCCTACGTCCTCGACCTCGTCAAGCCGGCGGCCAAGAAGCTGGACGACCAGAAGCCGGACGACAGGAGGCCGGCGGCCGGGATGCTCGATCCACCCCCGGCCGCCGCTGCCCGGGCCGAGCCTCCCCCCCAGACCGAACCTCGCCCCCAGAGCGAGGCGCGCCCGCAGGCCGAGGCGCCCGCGCCCGCCCCGGCGGAGCCGCCCGCGCCCACGGGCCCGGTCCAGGCCCGGATCGTCCGAGCCGGGCAGGGCCTGCGGATCGCCTTCCCGTTCGCGGCCCGACCGCCGGCGGCCCTGTTCGAGCGCGGCGGGATCGCCACCCTGGTCTTCGAGAGCACCGCCCCCGTTACCTTGCCGGCCTTGCCGGCGGGGGCGCCGGCGAGCGTCGCCGAGGGGCCGCGGGCGGAGGGCGCGTTCACGGTTCTGCGCCTGCGCCTCGATTCGGGCGTGCTCGCCCAGCTCGCGGCGGGGGAGGGGCAGGGCTGGGACCTGGTGCTCGGCGACGGCAGCCTGCCGGGGGGCGATGTCCTGGCGGCGCAGCGCAGCGCCGACCCCACCGGCAAGCCCGCGGTGGCGGTGCCGCTGGCCCGTCCCGGCGGCGCAGTGTGGCTGGAGCGCGACGGCGAGCGCATCGCCGTGGTGACGGCCCGCGGCCCGCGCATCGCCGGGCTGCCGAAGCGCGGCCGCTTCGTCGAGTTCGAGCTGCTGCCGAGCCGCCAGGGCGTGGCCGTGCTGGCGGCGGCGGACGACCTCGCGGTGCGCCCCGGCCTCAACGAGGTGACGGTCACCCGCCCTGGCGGTTTGTCGGTCTCGGCCACGGTGGTCGAGGCGCCGGAGGCCGGGGCCCAATCCGCCGCTGCCCTGCTGGTGCAGCCTGAGCGCTGGCGCGAGGACCAGCGCGGCGACGTGCGCGCGCGCATCCGCACGGCGCAAGCCGCGGCCGCCGCGGCCGAGCGGCCGGCCCGCTCCGCTGCGCGCCTCGACCTCGTCCGGGTGCTCCTCGCCAACGACTTCGCTGCCGAGGCCGCCGGGGTGCTGGCCCTGACGGTCCGGGAGGACCCGTCGATGGCGGCCTCGCGGCCGGTCCGGCTCCTCTCGGCCATCGCCGCCCTGCGCATGGGCCAGGACGCGCGGGCGGCCGGTTTCCTCACCCCCGATGGCAAGCAGGCGCTGGACCCCGAGCTGCGGCTGTGGCGCGGGGTCGTCGATGGGCGCGGCCGGCGCAGCGCCGCGGCGATTGCGGCCTTCAAGGCCGGCCTGCCGGTGATCGAGGCTTATCCGGACGACCTGCAGATCGTGCTCTACCTCGCGGCGGTGGAGGCCGCCCTCGACGCCAAGGACCCGGCCTTCGCCCAGCGTGCGCTCACCGCCGTCGCGCCCCTCGCCGATGCCCCGTTCGCCCGCGACCGGCTGGCCTTCCTCAAGGCGCGCTTCGCGGAGGCGATCGGCCAGGACGGCGAGGCCCGCCGTACTTATCAGCAGCTCGCCGAGACCGGCGCGCCCGCGGTCGCCGCCGAGGCGACCCTGCGTTCGGTCGATCTCGGGCGGGCCACCGGCACGATGACGCCGGAGGCGGCGATCGACCGTCTCGAGCGCCTGACCCTGACCTGGCACGGCGAGGCGGAGGCGGAGGGCCTGGCCCGGCTCGGCCGGCTCTATGCCGGGACCGGCCGCTGGCGCGACGCCTTCGTGACCGCCCGCAAGGCCAACCGGCTCTTCCCCGACCACCCGGCCACCCGTGGCTTGCACGACGACACGGTGGCTGTGTTCTCGGCCCTGTTCCTGTCGGACCGTGGCGCCAGCCTGGGCAAGATCGAGGCCCTGGCGCTGTTCTACGACTTCAAGGAGTTCACGCCGGTCGGCCGCCAGGGCGACGAGATCGTGCGCCGTCTCGCAGACCGCCTCGTCGCCCTCGACCTCCTCGACGCCGCCGGCGACCTGCTGCAGCACCAGGTCGACAACCGCCTCACCGGCGCGGCGCGAGCGAGCGTGGCGGCGCGGCTGGCGACCGTCCGGCTGATGGAGGGCGAGCCGCTGAAGGCCCTCAAGGTGTTGCAGAATACCCGCCTGCCGGAACTGCCGGCGCAGATTCGCGACGCGCGCCTGCTGCTCGAGGCTCGGGCCCTCTCCGACCTCTCGCGCACCGACCTCGCCCTCGAACTGCTCGACGGCAACACGAGCCCGGAGGCGGCGCATCTGCGCGGCGACATCCTGTGGAGCGCGCGGCGCTGGCGCGAGGCCGGGGAGGCGCACGAGGCGCTGCTCGGTACCCGCTGGCGCGATCCCGGACCCCTGACCGATGCCGAGCGCGGCGACGTGATGCGGGCGGTGATCGGCTACGCCCTGGCCGAGGATCCGTTGAGCCTCGACCGACTGCGCACGAAATTCACCCCGAAGATGGCCGAGAGCCCGGACGCCCGCACCTTCGGCCTCGTCGCCGCGCCGAACGCCTCCGGCACCGCGGCCTTCCGCAGCCTCGTGCGCCAAGCGACCAGCGCCGAGACGCTGACCGATTTCCTGCGCGCCTACCGAGCCCGCTATCCCGAGAGCGCTGCGCCGGAGCGGCCGAAGCAGAGCCCGGACGGGGCTCCGGCCCCGGCGCCCGAGGCCCGCGGTGCCGGTGGCCCGTCGCCCGGCTGAGGCGAGGACACGATCCCTTCCGGCGCTACCGGCCACCGCCTTCGTCTCGCGGCCGGTCGAAGCGGGGCAGCCGCCGGCCGGGCAGGAGGTCGTAGGGGGACCGCCAGCCGGGCAGGGCCGCGATCCGTCCCAGCCAGGCATGGATCGCGGGATGACTCGTCGCCAGGTCGTAGCCGGTCTCGTCGGCCGGGTAGGAGAGGTAGGCGCAGAGGGACAGGTCGGCCACGCTCGCGCGATCGCCGATGACGAAGGCGCGGTGCTCGACCTGCCCCGCGAGGATACCGAGGAAGTCGTCGACCCGTGTCCGCAAGTAGGTCAGCACCGCCGGATCGGCTCCACGGCTGAAAGTGCGCATGAAGCGGTAGGTGGCCATGTGGGCGGACAGTTTCTGATTGTCCCAGAACAGCCAGCGCAGCACCTCGAACCGCTCGGCCTCGCCATCACCGCAAAGGCGGCCGTAGCGGCCGCCCAAGCGCAGCAGGATCGGGCCGGTCTGCGTCAGGCTCTCGCCGTCATCCTCCAGCACCGGGATCTCGCCCATGGGATTGACCGTTCGCCGCCATTCGGGCGTCCAGGTCACCCGCGCGCCGAAATCGGTCCAGACCGGATCGAACATCTCGCCGCACAGGGTCAGCATCAGCGCCAGCTTGTAGCTGTTGCCGGATTCCGGGAAGTAGTGAAGACGATAACGGCTCACGGGCGGTGCTCTCCGCGTCGGACGAGCCGAGATCTAACATGGGCGTCGTCCGTCCGGGCGACGGCGCGAGCGGGTCCCTCGCGCGGTCACGCAGCCGGGATCCGGATCAGACCTCGCCCTCGCCCGCCGGGGCGGGCCGGGGTCGCGGCGCGTCGCCGGTCGTGGTGGTACCGGGATCGAGGGCGTCGGGCTTGCGCGCGGCGTCGTGGTCGGCCGGCGTGACCCCGACCCTGGCGGCGGCCTCGTCCTCGTCGCTGCGGGTCAGGTGCGGGCGGGCGGTGAGCAGGTCGTCGCGGCTGCCGGGCATTGGCGTCTCCTCCGGTTGGCGCAGCCCAACGCGGGTCGGCCCGGACCGGTTCGACGTTCCGCACACGGTCGAGCGCTTTGCGCGATCGAGCCGACGCTTCGAACATTGAGGCTGGCCTTGCGGCTCGATCGGCTCGTACCCTGCTCGGGACCGGCATCAACACCATCGAGGGGTGTTGGTGCCCAGGAGAGGACTCGAACCTCCACGGCTTGCACCACTGGTACCTGAAACCAGCGCGTCTACCAATTCCGCCACCTGGGCCCGAAGCACTGCTTGGCAGCGCCGCGGTGACAGTCGTTTAGAGGGCGGCGGCGGCGGCGTCAACGGTGTTTGAGCGTCGGTTCAGGAGAGGAGGGAGCCGTTTTGACGTCGCGTCCAGCCGGAAGCGGTGCCAGATCGGAATTGAATCGGTGCGACCGGCGAGAGGTCGCAGAGGCTCCCGCGCCCCTCGTCGTCTCGCAGTCTTGATGGCCTAATGCCGTAGAGGCACGTGGCCGGCCCGGGCCGATTGTCTCCGATCCGACGCCCGCGTTCGTCTATGCTTGGCCGTGGACCGTCTCTCGTCTGCCTGGATGCGGACGCGACCTCCCCCTCGACTGCACGAAGACCCGTCCCGCGCGAGCGTTGGCGGAACCGGACATGCGGGCTGCCGTCGAGGCGCGGGGCGGTAATTCCCCGCACAAATTTTGCCGGGACCGCATATTCGCAATTTTGTGCCGTCCCCCTCCGTCGTTTCGGTGCAAATCGCGATGCCGATCCGCCACACTCCTCCCATTGAGAACCGGGCCGGGCATCGATCCTCCAGAGGGTGGCGGGGACGAGGCGCCGGACAGGATCGGATGGTACGGGTTTTGCCCCATCCGCGGAATCGTCACCCGCCGCCGCCCGGACCGTCGGCGGCGTCGGACGGCCCTCCGGGCGCGGAGCGGCACGGTACCTTGAGCGCCATGGCCCGCGAGATCGGACGTCGCCCGTGTCACGGGCCCACGACCGGTCCGCCTGCGCCCTCGTCACGACCGTCGTCGCGGGATGCGGCCCGCGTCGACCCGCTTCCCCCAAACCCCGCGCCGACGACGGATCACCGTCGCACCAGGAGAATTGCAATGAGCGACACGGTTGCCAACTGGACTCCCGGCGACGACGCGATGGTGGAGAACGCCATCCGGCACGGCGCGGACCGGCGGGAATTACTGCGGATGATGCTGGCGGGCGGCGTCGCCCTCTCGGCCGGCACCGCGATCCTCGGCCGCGCCGGCGCGGCCCTCGCCGCCGAGCCGGTCAAGGGCGGCCACCTCAAGGTCGCCGGCTTCTCGGCTTCGACCGCCGACACGCTCGATCCGGCCAAGGCCTCCAACGCCACCGACTACACCCGCTGCTGCAGCCTCTACAACCGGCTGACCTTCATCGACGGCGCCGGCAAGGTCACGATGGAGCTGGCCGACAGCGTCGAGAGCACCGACGCCAAGACCTGGACCGTCCGCTTGCGCAAGGGCGTCACATTCCACGACGGGAAGAGCCTGACGGCCAAGGACGTCGTCTTCTCGCTGAAGCGCCACCTCGACCCGGCCGTGGGCTCGAAGGTCGCCACCCTCGCCAAGCAGTTCGCCGACGTGACGGCCGCCGACGACCTGACGGCCACGATCACGCTCGCCGCCGCCAACGCCGACCTGCCGACGATCCTGGCGCTGCACCACTTCATGATCGTGGCCGACGGCACTACCAACTTCTCCAAGGGCAACGGCACCGGGGCCTTCGTCCTGAAGGAGTTCAATCCGGGCGTCCGATCGATCGTCGCCCGCAACACCAACTACTGGAAGGCGAAAGGTCCCTACTTCGACAGTTTCGAGTATTTCGCGATCGGGGACGAGTCGGCGCGCCTCAACGCGGTGCTGTCGGGCGACATCCATGTCGGCGCCAACCTCAACCCGCGCTCGCTGCGCATCATCGAGGGCAACCCGGCGATCGCCCCCTTCATCAGCAAGCTCGGCACCTATACCGACCTCAACCTGCGCCTCGACCTAGCGCCGGGCGACAAGGCCGGGGTCGTCGAGGGCTTCAAGTACCTCGTCAATCGTCAGGTGATCCAGAAGGCGGTCCTGCGCGGCCTCGCCGAGATCGCCAACGACCAGCCGATCCCGTCCTGGAACCCCTACTTCAATGCCGAGCTCAAGCAGCGCGAGTTCGATCCGGAGCGGGCCAAGTCCCTGTTCCAGAAGGCCGGCATCCTCGGCCAGGAGGTCCGCGTCGTCGCCTCGGACGCCGCCAGCAGCTCGGCCGACTACGCCGCCGTGCTCCAGCAGGCGGCCGGCAAGATCGGCCTGAACATCGTGATCGACCGCGTCCCCTCGGACGGCTACTGGTCGAACCACTGGCTCAAGGACGCGGTCGGCTTCGGCAACATCAACGCCCGCCCGACACCGGACATCCTGTTCTCGCTGTTCTACCAGTCGACCGCGCCGTGGAACGAGAGCCGGTACAAGTCGGAGAAGTTCGACGCGATGCTGCTGGAGGCCCGCGGCCTCCTCGACCAGGCCAAGCGCAAGCAGATCTACGGCGAGATGCAGGCCATGGTCGCCAACGAGGCCGGCACCATCATCCCGGTGTTCCAGTCGAACCTCGACGGCGTCTCGCCCAAGCTGAAGGGGCTGGTCGCCAACCCGCTCGGCGGCATGATGGGCTTCGCCCTGCCGGAATACGCCTGGTTCGGAGCCTGAGCGACGTCCGCCAGCGGCCCCGGGGATGATGCCGATGCGCCCCCCGGGCCGCCCTCGTTCCCGCCGTAGCGCGCATGGATCGTCCATGAACTCTCTCATCCTCCGCATGGTCGCGGGACGCGTGGTGGTCGCCCTGGTGACGCTGCTGATCGTCGCCGTCGTCATCTTCTTCGCGACCGCCCTCCTCCCGGGGGACGTGGTACAGATCCTGCTCGGCCAGGCGGCGACGCCGGCGGCGGTGAAGGGCCTGCGGGCCGCGATGCATCTCGACCAGCCGGCCGCCCTGCGCTTCCTGCTCTGGCTGAAGGACCTCGCGACGGGCGATCTCGGCGTCTCCTACGTCAACAACATCCCGGTCGCCGACCTGATCGGCAGCCGCCTCGGGAACTCGCTGAAGCTCGCGGGCGTGACGGCGGTGATCTCGGTGCCGGTCGCCCTGACGCTCGGCATCACCGCCGCGATCCTGCGCGGCACGCTCGTCGACCGGACCATCGCGGTCTTCACCATCGCGGTGATCTCGGTGCCCGAATTCATGGTCGCCACCCTCTCGGTGATCGTCTTCGCGGTCTATCTCGGCTGGCTGCCGGCCCTGTCGATGACCGGCGACGTCACGACCTTCGCGGGCCTGATCAAGGCCTATGCCATGCCGGTGGTCACGCTGAGCTTCGTCATCTCGGCGCAGATGATCCGCATGAGCCGGGCCGCCGTGATCGAGACCCTGAGCGCCCCCTACGTCGAGATGGCGTTGCTGAAGGGGGCCTCGCGCCGCCGCATGGTGCTGCACCACGCCCTGCCGAACGCGCTCGGACCGATCGCCAACGCGGTGGCCCTGTCCCTGTCCTACCTCCTCGGCGGCGTCATCATCGTCGAGACGATCTTCAACTACCCGGGCATCGCCAAGCTGATGCTCGATGCGGTGTCGACCCGCGACCTGCCGCTGATCCAGAGCTGCGCGATGATCTTCTGCCTCGCGTACCTGGTGCTGATCACGATCGCCGACATCGTCACCATCGTCTCCAACCCGAGGCTGCGCCATTCATGAGCGTCTCCCTGTCCAGCACGCGACCGGCGCGCCGCTGGCGCATCGGCTACCGGATCAGCCCGGTCGGCGCGATCTGCTTCGTGGTGATCCTCGCCTGGGCCCTCGTGGCGATCTTCGCGCCCCTGATCGCGCCCCATCCCGTCGGCGAGATCGTCGATTTCGACTTCTTCCAGTCGGTCTCGGCCCAATACCCGATGGGGACCGACTATCTCGGACGTGACGTCCTCTCGCGTATCCTGTTCGGGGCCCGGTACACGGTGGGCATCTCGCTGGCGGCGGTCACGATCGCCTGCGTCTCCGGCGTCACCCTCGGCATGACCGCGGCGGTGATCGGCGGCGTCTTCGACAGCGCGCTCAGCCGCTTCCTCGACGCGCTGACCTCGATCCCGAGCAAGATCCTGGCCCTCGTGCTGGTGGCGGCGGTCGGGTCGTCGATCTCGGTCCTGACCCTGACCCTCGCGGTGATCTACATCCCCGGCTCCTACCGCTTCGCCCGGGCGCTGGCCGTCAACGTCAACGCCATGGACTACGTCACCGTGGCGCGGGTGCGCGGCGAGCGGCTCGGCCACATCATCCGCGCCGAGATCCTGCCGGGCATCGTCGGCCCGGTCCTGGCGGATCTCGGCCTGCGCTTCGTCTTCATCGTGCTGCTGCTCTCCAGCCTGTCCTTCCTCGGGCTCGGCGTGCAGCCGCCGAACGCCGATTGGGGCGCACTGGTGAAGGAGAATATCGGCGGCCTGTCCCTGGCCGCCCCGGCCGTGATCTTCCCGCTGATCGCCATCGCCAGCCTGACGATCAGCGTGAACCTGCTCATCGACAACCTGCCCCAGAAGATCCGTGACCGGAGCGAAGACGCATGAGCCGCCTCGTCGAAGTCCGCGACCTGAGGATCGAGGCGCGCACCGATGCCGGACGCGTCGTCGAGATCATCCGCGGCGTCTCGTTCGACATCGACGAGGGCGAGATCGTCGCCCTGATCGGCGAGAGCGGCTCGGGCAAGACCACGATCGCCCTCGACCTGATGGGCTATACCCGCCCGGGCTGCCGCGTCACCGGCGGCACCGTCACGCTCGACGGCGTCGAGATGGGGGCCCTGCCCGAGAGCCGGCGGGCGGCGATGCGCGGCTCGCTCGTCTCCTACGTGCCCCAGAGCGCGGCCGCCGCCTTCAACCCTGCCCACACGATCATGGACCAGGTGGTCGAGGTCGTGCGCATCCACGGCTCGATGCCGATCCCCGAGGCGCGGGTCAAGGCGGTCGAGCTTTTTCGCGCGTTGGCGCTCCCCAACCCCGAGACGATCGGCGAGCGCTATCCCCACCAGGTCTCCGGCGGCCAATTGCAGCGCCTGTCGGCCGCCATGGCGCTGATCGGCGACCCCAAGCTCGTGATCTTCGACGAGCCGACCACCGCCCTCGACGTCACCACCCAGGTCGAGGTGCTGCGCGCCTTCAAGTCGGTGATGCGAAAAGGCGGCATCGCGGGCGTCTACGTCTCGCACGACCTTGCCGTCGTGGCGCAGATCGCCGACCGGATCATCGTGCTGCGCCACGGCGAGGTCCGGGAGGAGGGGCGCACCGCGGACATCCTGGAACGCCCGCAGAACCCCTATACCCGCGAGCTGCTGGCGGCCTTCCGGCCGAGCGCCGCACCGCGCCCGCCCCGCGTCGATCGGGACGACGCCCCGCTCCTCGTGGTGCGCGACGTCGTGGCCGGCTACGGCAAGACCGACGCGCAGGGACTCCCGGCCTTGCGCATCCTCAAGGACGTCAGCCTCTCGCTGGCCCGCGGGCGCAACCTCGGCATCGTCGGCGAATCGGGCTGCGGCAAGTCCACCCTCGCGCGGGTGATCGCCGGGATCCTGCCGGCGGCGAAGGGCGAGATCCTGCTCGACGGCCGGCCCCTCGCGGCGGATTTCCGCCGGCGCCGCCGCGAGGACCTGCGCGACCTGCAGATCGTCTTCCAGTCCGCCGACACCGCGCTCAATCCCCACCAGTCGATCGGCGAGATCTTGGGGAGGCCGCTCGCCTTCTACCACGGCATGGGCGGACGGACGCGCGAGGCGCGGATCGACCAGTTGCTCGACATGGTGCGGCTGCCCCGGCCCCTGCGCCATCGCCGCCCCGGCGAGCTCTCGGGGGGGCAGAAGCAGCGCATCAACCTCGCCCGCGCCCTCGCGGCGGATGCCAAGCTGATCCTGTGCGACGAGATCACCTCCGCGCTCGACACGGTGGTGGCCGCCGCGATCATCGACCTCCTGAAGGAGCTGCAGCGCGAGCTGTCGCTGTCCTACCTGTTCATCAGCCACGACATCGAGACCGTGCGGGCGGTCTGCGACGAGGTGGTGGTGATGTACAAGGGCGAGAAGGTCGAGCAGCTGCGCCCCGACGTGAATGGCGGAGAGCCGACCCAGCCCTATTCGCGGCTCCTGTTCTCGTCGGTGCCGCAGCTGCGCACCGGCTGGCTCGACGGCCTGGCGCAGGATCCCGAGCTCACGCGGGCCTTCGCGCAGCGATAGCGTGGGCCCGCGCCCTAGTCGCGCCGGGGACCCGAGCCGGCGCGGTCTTCGGACAGCGGGGGAAACCTGTCGATCGTCTCAGGGCTCCTCACGACCCTCCCGCCGCGCCGACCTCGCCGGAGCGAGCGACGACGATGATCGGGCGTCTCATGAGAGGCACTAAAGCCGGAACATCGTGTCGAGCGGCAAGTACGACCTGACGATCGGCGACTTCAAGACGACGAAGCTGAAATATTGCTCGATGCCGATGTCGAGGTCCAACAATCGCTCCATCGTCGTCTGGTACTCGATGACGTCCACCGTGACGAACTTGAGAAGATAATCGTAGCCGCCGGAAATCAGGTGACACTCCATGACCGAGTCGATCTTCTCGATCGCTGCCAGGAAGCGGGCGAAGTCGGCCTGGCGGTGATTCTTGAGCGTCACTTCCGTGAAGACGGTCAGGGCCTGGCCCAATTTCGAGAGATTAATCTGCGCGGAATAATTCGCGATATAGCCTTCGCTCTGAAGCTTCTTCACGCGCATCAGGCAGGGGCTCGGCGACAGGTTCACGCGCTCGGCGAGCTCGACATTGGTAATACGGCCATTCTTCTGCAATTCGGAGAGAATTTTCAGGTCGATCCTGTCGAGCTTCATCGGGGTCAGTCTGGTTCGGCATCGGCGGAGAGGATTTTTGCCGCTTTTGCGACATCCCGCAATCGAGCGATCACGGAGACGACCGGCACATTCGCCTCCTATTCCGTGCCGAACAGCACGAAATGCCATTGGGTCAGCCATGGGGGTGGTCTCACGGCGGGCTTCATCCGGATCAGGAGGCGGCACGGCTCCGGAGACTGCGTCGTGTTGGGGTTTGAATGAGGCGAGATGGTGGGCCCAGCCGGGCTCGAGCCTGCGACCAGACCATCATGAGCGGGCCGAATGGCGACATCGCGCACGCCATCGACCGGCGGGCGATCGCCATCATCGTTCGGCCGGCTCGTCGCTCATCAGCCACGACCTCGCGGTGGTCGATCACGTCGCCGACCGGGTCGCCGTGATGCTCGGGGGCCTGGTCGAGACCGGGCCGCGGGCGCGTCGCCGGCCGCCCGCTCCATCCCTGCACGCAACAGCTCCTCGGTGCGGTGCCGGGCCATCGCGACCGCCCGGGCGCTCCTCTAGGCGACTCGTGACGAGGTCGACGACGAGGCCGGGGCGATCGGGGGGGCGGATGCCGCTTCGTTCCCCCCTCCACCCTGGCGACGGGGCTCTGCAGCGCCGAGGCCCCGCCGTTGCGCTCCGCTGCCCCCGATCCTGCGGCGGGTGCCGCCATCCCGGAAAATGCGGATGCCTGGAGTGACGGCGCCACGAAAAGATCATCCTCCGACTTCCGCGATATATAGCAATACAAATCTATCGACTTGCGCCTTTCGGCCATCTTATCATTCCGCCAAAACGCGGGCCGGTGCCGTCCCTATTCGAGTAAGAGGAATGACTGCGATGAGCCTGTGGCCGTGCCAGCCGTCTCGCCCGGCTCTAGAACGCGTCGACACGGCGGCGGGCAGGAGCGCCGGCGGGGTCAGCCTCGGCGATGCCGCTCGGCGAAGCGCGGCCGACGACCGGAGCGACGCTCGGCGGGGAGACGGGGCGGCCGACGACGACCGGCAGCGGTCGCAGCGGCTGGCGGCCGCCAAGCAGTTCGACCTCGACGGCCAGATCGGCTGAGCCCGTCCCGACCCACTCCCTCGACGTGGTCGGCCTCCCGGCGAACGGGACTTCGTCCGTCCTCGGCACGGTGCTCGCCGTACCGGAAGGTCCGCCGCGCACGGTGTTCGGGTCGGATGTCGGCGGCCTCGACCCCTCACCCCTGGAAGAGCGTACGACATGAGGCTCACCAGACGCTCCTTCGGCACCGGGACGGCCGCGGCCCTCGCGGCTATCGCGACAGGGAGCCCGGCCCGGGCCGACCGCGTCCTGCGCGTCGGCTGCCAGAGGTACGGCACGATGCTGCTGCTGAAGGCCCTCGGCTTCCGGGCCGAGTGGCGGGAATTCCCAGGCGGCAAGGGCACATTTCAGCTTCAGCCCTCCAGCTTCAGCCCTCCCTGAGCGCGCTGGGCGGGCGGTCGTGCAAGCGTCCCCAGGCCCGGCGGAGCTGGCGCGGCGAGGCGAAGCCCGCCCGCTCGGCCACCCGCTCCATGTCGAGGCGGGTCTGGGCGAGGAGGTCGCGGGCCAAAGCCACCCTCAAGGAGTTGACGTAAGTCGGCAGGCTCATCCCGGCATGGCGGTTGAACAGCCGCGAAAGGTGGCGCGGGCTGGTGGCGGCGATGTCGGCGAGCGCCTCCAGGCTCCAGGCCCGGGCCGGATCGGCACTCACCGCGTCCTGGACCCGGTGGATCGCCGGGTGGAGGTGGTTGCGCCCGTCGAGCCAGGGCGAGAGCTGCGGGTCGTTGCCGGCCCGGCGCAGATAGACCACGAGGTAGCGCGCCACTGCCGCCGCGCAGGCCGGATCGACGAGGCGCGCCACCAGATGCAGCATCAGGTCGATGCCGGCGGTGATGCCGGCGCTGGTCAGCCGCTCGCGGTCCTCGACGAACAGGCGGTCCTCCAACACCCGCGCCGCGGGGGCGAGCGCCGCGAGTTCGGCGCAGGCTGCGTGGTGCGTGGTGCAGGCATGCCCGTCGAGGAGCCCGGCCCGGGCCGCCAGCAGGGCGCCGGAGCAGATCGAGACCAGGCGGTGGCCTGGTCGCACGGTCGCCCGCAGCCAGGCGACGATCGCGGCCTCGGCGGCCCGCTCGTGCTCGCCGGGGGGCGAGGGATCGTCCAGAACCAGCTCCGCCGTGCCGGCGAGCACCACGGTCGCCCGCTCCGGCAGAGGATCGGGCAGGGGGCCGAGGCCCGCGAGGGCGAGCCCGGTCGAGCTCGTGACCTGGGGGCACGGCCCGACATGACTGACGCGGAACCGCACCCGGTCCTGAAGCAGGTTGGCCTTGCGCAGCACCTCGACGGGTCCGGCCGCGTCGAGGAGCAGGGTGCGCGGTGGGCACACCACCACGACCGGGATCTCGGTCGGCGCGCTCACGCGGCGCGGCGGATGGCCGGCCCGGCCAGCGCCTCCTCGACCGTGGCGATGCGGGCGAAGCGCCCGGCGAGGACCAGCTCGGTGCGAGCCCGGATCTCGGCGGCGCTCCAGCGCCGCCCGGCGGCATCCGTCATGGCGAAGGTCAGGGTCGCCTCGGCGACGTAATCGACGGAGTAGCCGAGATCCGAGGCGTGGCGGGTCGTGGTCTCGCAGCACTGCTCGGTGCGGATGCCGCTGACGATCAGCCGGCGGATGCCGTTCTGGTTCAGCCAGACCTCGAGCCCGCTGCCGACGAGCGCGCTGTGGCGCCGCTTGTGGAACACCGCGTCCGGCGTCAGCCGCAGGGGTTCCAGGGTGCGGACATGGCCGGAGGCGAGGGAGAACGGCCCCTGGTCCTCGACGTGGAAGACCTGCAGCACGGGGACGTTTCGCGCCACCGCGCCGTCGATCAGGGCCTGGCTCCGGTCGAGGAAGGGCGCCAGGTCGGCCTCGTCCCAGTAGGGGCGGTGGCGAAAGGAATCCTGGACGTCGATGACGAGGAGGGCGGTGTCCGGCATGGGCTTGATCCTTAGCGGGTGGGACGGCGCCAGGATAGGCGCCGCCCCGGATCCCGAAAGGCCGCGTCCGGACCGGAAGCGGACGAAAAAGGACAGCGCGTCAGTGAGGCCGGAAGACGCGCAGCCGGTGCCCGTTGGGATCGAGGGCCACGAAGGTGCGGCCGAAATCCATGTCGGTCGGCGCCTGGAGGATCGGCAGGCCGCGGGAGGCCCATTCCGCATGCGTGGTCTCGAGGGCGGCGTCGTCCGCCACCGTGACGGCGATCTCGGTCCCGCCGCCGGCTACTGTGGCGGCCGGCACGACGGTGTGGCGGGACCACAGGCCGAGCTTCAGCCCGCCCTCGAAGGCGAACAGCACGAAGGTCGGGCCTGCCTCGACCGGGGTGAGGCCGAGCAGTGCGGCGTAGAAGCGGCCGCTCGCCTCGGGGTCGTCGACGTAGAGAAGGGTGTAGGTCGGCTGGAGCATCGTCGGGGTTCCGTCTGGTGCGACGCCCCGGGCATAGGTGGTCCCGCTGACAGATTCCGGCAGCAGCGATCAGGGGGCGGGCGCGATGCCCTGAACGGCGCGCCAGTCCCGCAGCAGGGCGTGGCGGCTGCGGGGATAGCGCTCACCGGTGAGAGTCAGGGCCTCCATTCGGTCGGTGCGGAAATGGCGGAAATCGTCCCGCGCCTCGCACCAGGCGACGGCGACCCGCACCCGCTCGAAGAAGCCGAGGGCGAAGGGCCAGATCACCCGCTCCGACCCCGCTCCGCCGGCGTCGCGGTAGCGGATCGCCACCTTGTGCTGCGCCCGGATGGCGCCGCGCAGGGCCGATAGGTCGATGCCGTCCGGCGCCGTATCCGCGGGACCGACCATCAGGGCGGAGGCGTCGAGCCGCTCGCGCAGGTCGGACGGCAGGATTGCGGCGATCTTCGCCAGGGCGTCGCTCGCGGCCGCCGCGAGGGGCGTGTCGGCGCGCCCCGCCACCCAGCGCATGCCGAGGACCAGCGCCTCGATCTCCTCCTCGCGAAACATCAGCGGCGGCAGGGTGAAGCCTGGGCGCAGGACGTAGCCGAGGCCCGGCTCGCCCTCGACCGGCGCTCCTTGCGCCTGGAGGCTGGCGATGTCGCGATAGAGGGTGCGCAGGCTGACGCCGGTCTCCTGCGCCAGCTGCCGGCCGCTGACCGGGGCACGGTGGCGGCGCAGGACCTGGATGAGGTCGAGCAGGCGTTCGGCACGGGACATGGATTCGGGCACTCGCAGCGAAGCGGATTCCGCGTCTTGGCAGACGGAGCGCCGCGACGGAATGCCCCCACTCGAAGGTCTTCGGCCGGACGGCTCAGCGCGCCGCGACCACCGCGACGCCGGCCCCGACCATCACTCCGCCGGCAACGCGGTTCGCCCGCCGGACGGCCCGACGGGTGCGCAAGGCGCGGCGCAGCCGGCCGGCCAGGACGACGTGGCCGCCGATCACCAGAGCCTCGACCCCCAGGATGATGCCGGCGAGGATCCCGACCTGCGCCGGAGCGAGGGTGGCGCCGACCACGTTCGGCAGCAGGGCGAGGTAGAACAGCGGCATCTTCGGGTTGCCGAGGTTGAGGGCGAGGCCGGTGAGGACGCTCGCCGCCAAGCCGGGCCGTGTCCCGGCCATGCGCTCCGCCGGCAGCACGGGCGCCGCGGTCCAGAGGCGGATTCCGGCCCAGACCAGGTAGGCGGCGCCGAGGTAGCGCAGGATCGTCATCACCATTCCCATCTCCTGCGCCACGACCGCGAGCCCGCCGGCAGCGAGGACCAGGACGGCCAGGATGCCGGCCACCATGCCGAACCCGTAGGCGAGGCCCGCGGCCGGCCCGTGCGACAGGGTGCGGGCGACGATGGTCATGTTGTCGGGCCCGGGGCTCGCGGCGAAGACCAGGAAGGCGGCCGCGAAGGCGAGAAGGGTCGTGAGATCCATCAGGCGCGCCTACTTCGACGTGAGCACGAAGTCCGTACAAGAACCGGGCCAGACCTGCCGCAGGATCAGCCCTGCGCCGTGGCCAGAAGCTGGCGCCGCTGTCCGCGCCGCAGGCCCAGCAGCAGGACGAGGGCCGTTCCGGCCGCGGCGGCGCCCGCCAGCGACACTGCCGGGAAGCCGAGACCCGCATCGATCACCCCGCCGCCGAGGGCGGCCCCGATCGCGTTGCCGAGGTTGAAGGCGCCTATATTCATCGCCGAGGCGAGGTTCGGGGCCGCAGCCGCCGCGCTCACCACCCTCATCTGGAGCGGCGGGACGATGGTGAAGCTCGCGACACCCCACAGGAAGATCAGCGGCACGCAGGCGATCGCCGAGCGCATGCCCGCCGCGAACAGGACCAGGAGTACGATGAGGCTCACCAGCGAGCCGAGCAGCGTGCCGTCGAGCGAGCGGTCGGCCAGGCGCCCGCCGAGCCAGTTGCCGGCGGTGAGTCCCAGTCCGTAGACGACCAGCATCGCCGTGACGAAGGCGGATCCCGCCCCGGTCTCCACCCGCAGGATCGGCGCGATGTAGGTGAAGACGGTGAACATCGCGCTGGCGCCGAGCACGGTCAGCAACAGGGCCGAGAGGACGGAGCCGTGCCGCAGGGTGCGCATCTCGGCACGCATGTCGGTGCCGGCCTCCACCGGAAGGGGCGGCAGCGAAAGCCGCAGCGCCAGCATGGCGGCCCCGCCGATCGCCGCGATGCCCAGGAACGCGATGCGCCAGCCCAGCGTCTCGCCGATCCAGGCCGCGAGCGGCACGCCGCCGACCGTCGCCACAGTCAGGCCCGAGAACATCGCGGCGACCGCCGAGGCGCGTCGCTGCGGCGGCACCACGCCCGCCGCGACGACCGCGCCGACGCCGAAGAAGGCGCCGTGGTTGAACGAGGTGACGACCCGCGCCGCCAGGAGCGTGCCGTAGCCGCCGGCCAATCCCGAGAGGAGATTGCCGAGGGTGAAGACGCCCATCAGGCCGATCAGCAGGGTGCGGCGGGGCGTGCGGGCGAAGAGCAGGGTCATCAGCGGCGCGCCGACGAGGACGCCCACGGCGTAGGCGCTGACCAGGAGGCCTGCCGCCGGGATCGAGACCCCGAGATCGGCGGCGATGGTCGGCAGCATGCCCATCGGGGCGAATTCGGTGACCCCGATGCCGAAGGCGCCGATCGCGAGCGCCAGCAGGGGTGGGTTGATCGTCATGGAAGGCTCCCGGTTGTTCCGGGTCGGCATTGTCTTGACGGACCGCAGGGGCGGTAGTCAGGCTCTCGGACCAGGATCTGTGCGCCGGAGTCACGAATGCCGCGGGAAGCGACCGACCGGGCCGGGGAGATGGCGGCCTTCGCCGCCGTGGTCCGGGCCGGCAGCCTGTCGGGCGCCGCTCGCGCCCTCGGCCTGACCCCGTCCGCCGTCAGCCGCATCGTGGCGCGGATCGAGGCGCGACTCGGGGTGCGCCTGATCGTGCGCACGACGCGCAGCCTGCATCTCACGGCGGAGGGAGAAGCCTATGCCCGGGCGGCGTCCCGGGTGCTGGCCGACCTCGACGAGGTCGAGAGCACCATCGCCGATCAGGCCTCACCGCGCGGCAAGGTCCGCGTCAGCGCCGCCACCGCCCATGGTCGTTTGGTCGTCGTGCCGCTGCTGGCGGAGTTCGTCGCGCGCTATCCTGAGATCACCGTGGAGATCGATCTCAGCGATCAGATCGCGGACGTGCTCGGCGGGAGGGTCGACGTGGCGGTCCGCTTCGGCCCCCTCGCCGACAGCCCGCTGACGGCCCGCCGCCTCGGCGAGACCGGTCGGATGGTGGTTGCGGCGCCTTCCTACCTCGCCCGGGCCGGCGTGCCGCGGGTCCCGGCCGATCTCGCGCGGCACAACTGCCTCGATTTCAGCTTCCGGCGAATCGAGCCCGGCTGGCCCTTCCGCGAGGCGGGACGCGACGTCCTGCTCCCGGTCCGGGGCAACCTCACGGCCAATAGCGGCGAGACGCTGGTGCAGCTCGCGGTCCAGGGGGTCGGCATCACCCGGGTGGGAAGCTTCCATATCGGCGAGGAGGTGGCGAGCGGTCAGCTCGTCCCTCTCCTCGAAGCCTACAATCCGCAGGATCGCGAGGGCATCCACGCGGTGTTCGTCGGCGGCGCGACGACGCCGGCGCGGGTGCGCGTCCTGGTTGATTTCCTGGCCGAGCGGATGCGCACCCGGGCACGCGACGGCTGACTCCCCTGACGGAAAGCGGAGGCGGCCGACGAAGATCGGCCCCGTCAGTGCTGCCCGACCTCGCCCAGATGCGTCAGCAGCGCCTCCGCCACCTTGTCCGGCGCTTCCCGGGTCGGGAAATGGCCGACGCCCTCCAGCTCCACCTGCCGGTACGGCCCGGTGAAATGCTGCGCCTGGCCCGCGAACGAGGCTGGGAGCAGGCAGGTGTCGGTTGCGCCATGGATCACCAGGGTCGGCACCGCGATGCTGCTCGCCTCCTCCGCCACCTGTCTCAGCTCGGCAAAGCGGGGATCGGGCGCGTCGGCGCCCCAGCGCGAGCGGTAGAAGTTGAGGGTGACCGCAGCCCAGTCCGGGTTCTGGAACGACGGGGCGGTCTTGCCGAAGGTGTCGTCGGTGAACCAGGGACCGGGCGGGCTCCAGGCCACCCACTGCTCGCGGGCGAAGGCGAGGGGGTTCTCGCGGACGAAGGCGGTGCCCGGCTCGGTGTTCATGAACCACTGGTACCAGAAGGCCCGCACCTGCGGCAGCGGCGGCACGCCGATGCGGCCGGGCGCCCACGGCACCGAGAGGGCGGCGATGGAGGCGACGCGCTGCGGCCGTGCCGCGGCGAGCAGGTAGGCGACGCGGGCACCCCAGTCGTGGCCGATGACCGGCAGGCGCGAGAACCCTAAGCCGTCCATGAAGGCGAGGATGTCGGTGGCGAGCGCCGCCGTCTCGCCGGTCTTCGGGCCTTCAGGATTGATGAATTTGGTCGGCCCGCAGCCGCGCCAGTACGGCACGATGGTGCGCCAGCCGGCCGCGTTCAGCTTCGGCACCACGCCGTCATAACTGCGCGGATCGTCCGGCCAGCCGTGCAGCAGCAGCACCGGCTGGCCCATGTCCGGCCCCGAGGCCTCGTAGGTGATCTCGACCTCGCCGGCCGTGACGCTGTTGACGTCCATGGGCAACGCTCCCGCTTGTAAGTGCGAAGGGCCGGACCAAAGGTCCCGCTTGCACACGCAAAGGGCGGGACCCGAAGGCCCCGCCCTTGCTCCCCTTCCGTGACGAGATGGGTCAGCCGATGATCTTGTCGATGGTGATCGGCAGCTCGCGCACGCGCTTGCCGGTGGCGTGGAACACCGCGTTCGCCACCGCGGCGGCGGCGCCCACGATGCCGATCTCGCCGAGCCCCTTGACGCCGAGCGGGCTGACCTTGTCGTCGTGCTCGTCGACGAAGATCACCTCGATGTCGTGAATGTCGGCGTTCACCGGCACGTGGTACTCGCCGAGATTGTGGTTCATGATCCGCCCGAGGGTGTGGTCGAGCATCGACTCTTCCTCGAGCGCCGCCCCGATCCCCATCACCACCCCGCCGAGGATCTGGCTCCGGGCGGTCTTGAGGTTGAGGATCTTGCCGGCCGCGATGGCGCTGACCACCCGCATCACCCGCACCACGCCGAGATCCTCGTCGATCTTCACCTCGGCGAAGACCGCCGAATGGGTGTAGGCCGAGAAGCGCATGTTGGTGAGCATGCTCGGCTTGACCTTCTCGGTCGCCTCGACCCGCTCGACGCCGCCGGCCCGCATCGCCTCGGCGATCGACACTTTTCGCGAGGGATCGTTCTGGAGACGGATCTCGCCGTCCGCGAAAGTGACGTGGGCGAAATCCGCATTGGCGAGCGGCGATTCGGCCATGCCACGGGCATAGCCGAGCAGCGTTTCCGCCACCGTGCGGCAGGCCGCCTGCACGGCCGCGCCCGAGGAGGCCGCGGTCCAGGAGCCGCCGGCGAGTGGCGCCTCCGGCAAGGCGGTGTCGCCGAGCCGGGTGGTGACCTGATCGAGGGGCAGGCCGAGCGCGTCGGCGCCGATCTGGGCGAGGATCGTGTAGGTGCCGGTGCCGAGATCGGCGGTGGAGCAGGCGAGCTCCAGCTTGCCGTCGGGCGTGAGCGTGGCGCGCGCACTCGACTGCATCATCATGGCTTCCCACACGCCGGTCGCCATGCCCCAGCCGACGAGCTCGCGTCCGTCGCGCATCGAGCGCGGCTCCGCCTTGCGCTTCGACCAGCCGAACCGTGAAGCGCCCTGCTCGTAGGCGGCGCGCAGCGCCTTCGAGGTGAAGTCCTTGCCCTCGCCCTCGTCGCGCTCGGCGTAGTTGCGCAATCGCAGCTCGAGGGGATCGACGCCGGAGGCGTAGGCCAGCTCGTCCATCGCGCATTCGAGGGCGAAGATGCCGGTCACCGCACCCGGCGCCCGCATGTCGGACGGCGTGTAGGTGTCGATCTTGGCGAGCTTGTAGTCGAGCGTGACGTTGGGGCAGTGATAGAGCAGGCCCGACCAGTTGACGACGGCCTCCTGGTAATCCTCGAAGGTCGAGGTGCCGGCCACCGCATCGTGCGTCAGAGCTTGGAGGCGTCCGTCCTTGTCGGCGCCGAGGGCCACGGTCTGGAGGGTCTCCGGCCGGTAGCCGAAGGTGAACATCTGGTCGCGGGTCAGCACCACCCGGACCGAGCGCTTGAGGTCGAGGGCGGCCGAGACCGCGAGGTAGAGCTGGTATTGCGGCCTCAAGCCCGAGCCGAACGCGCCGCCGACGTAAGGAGTGATCACCCGCACGTCGTCGGGCTTCAGGCTGAACACGCTGCAGACGTAGCCCTGCGTGTTGTTCACGCCCTGGATCTTATCGTGGATGGTGAGCTTGCCCTCGCCCTCGTAGACCACCGTCGAGGCGTGCGGCTCCATCGGGTTGTGGTGCTCGATCGCCTGCTTGTACTCGTGGCGGAGCTGGATCGGCGCCGCGTCGTAGGCACCGGCGGCGTCGCCGCGCGGGTCCGGCGGCGGCTTGATGCCGGAGCGCTTCTTCGGCGGCACGTAGGCCGCATCGCGATTCTTCTCGAGGTCGGTGTTCGGCACCTCCTCGGAATAGGTCACCTTGACGAGCGTGGCGCCGTAGCGGGCGAGTTCGAAGGTCTCGGCGACGACGAGCGCCACCGGCTGTCCGCCATAGACGATCTCGGGCCCGTTGAGCGCCCGGAACGGCGAGCCGGGCGGTGCGACCTGATCGCGGTAATTGTAGTCGAGCCAGGCGGTGCGCGGCTTGTTCTCGTGGGTGAACACCTTGATCACACCGGGCACCGCCTCGGCGGCCTTGGTATCGATCGCCGTGATGCGGCCCTTGGCGATGGCGCTCGACACCACGACGCCGTGGGCGAGGTCGGGGGCCGTGAACTCGGCGGCGTATTTCGCGGCGCCCGTCACCTTGGCGGGGCCGTCGAGCCGGCTCCGGGCGGTGCCGACGGTGTGCGAGGGGGTGGCCATGGGGGTCCTCAGGCGATGCGCTTGTCGGTCTGGGATTGCGGCGTGCCGGCAGCGGCTTGGACCAAGCCCCGCACGATGGCTCGCCGCGCCAGCTCGACCTTGAAGGCGTTGTGGGCGTAGGGCCGGGCCTCGGCCAGGATCACATCCGCGGCTTCGCGGAAGGTCTCCGGAGTGGCAGGCTTGCCCTGAAGGCGAGCCTCGGCCTCGGCGTTGCGCCAGGGCTTGTGAGCGACGCCGCCGAGCGCCAGGCGCGCCGTGCGGATCGTGTCGCCGTCCACCTCGAGCGCCGCGGCGACCGAGACCAGCGCGAAGGCGTAGGAGAGCCGATCGCGCAGCTTCAGGTAGGTGTAGTGCTTGGAAAAGTCCTCGTCCGGCAGGTCGACCGAGAGCACGATCTCGCCATGTCGGAGCGTGGTGTCGACGTGCGGCTCGTCGCCCGGCAGGCGGTGGAACTCACCGAAGGGAATCGCGCGCCGCCCATTCGGCCCCTCGACCTGCACCGTCGCGTCCAGGGCCGCCAGGGCCACGCACATGTCGGAGGGGTGGGTGGCGATGCACGTGTCCGAGGCGCCCAGGATCGCGTGGATGCGGTTGACCCCTGTCATCGCCGGGCAGCCGCTGCCGGGCTCCCGCTTGTTGCACGGCGTGCCCTCGTCGTAGAAATAGTAGCAGCGGGTGCGCTGGAGCAGGTTGCCGCCGGTCGTGGCGGCGTTGCGCAGCTGCGGCGAGGCCCCGGCCAGGAGCGCGCTCGCGAGCAGGGGATAGCGCTCGTTGACCAGCGGATCGTAGGCGACGGTGGCGTTGGGCACGAGCGCGCCGAGGCGCAGGCCCCCCTCGTGCTGGACGATCTCGTCGAGCGGCAGGCGAGTGATGTCGATGAGCCGGCCGGGCCGCTCGACATTGTACTTCATCAGGTCGACGAGGTTGGTGCCGCCGGCGATGAAGCGCGCCGCCGGATCGGCGGCGAGCGCCTGCACGGCCTCCTGCACGGTGCCGGCGCGGGTATAGTCGAACCGGTTCATTCCGCAGCCTCCCGGAAGGACGACGCCTTGTTCTTCAGGACATCCTCGACGGCGTCGACGATGTTGGAATAGGCGCCGCAGCGGCAGATGTTTCCGCTCATGTGCTCGCGGATCTCCTCGCGCGAGCGGGCGCGGCCCTCCTCGATCAGCGCCACCGCCGACATGATCTGGCCCGGTGTGCAGTAGCCGCACTGGAAGGCGTCGTGCTCCACAAAGGCCGCCTGGACCGGGTGGAGGTCGCCTGAGGACAGGCCCTCGATGGTGGTGACCTTGGCGCCGTCCTTCTGCACCGCGAGGGCGAGGCAGGAATTGATCCGCTTGCCGTCGACGATCACCGTGCAGGCGCCGCACTGGCCATGGTCGCAGCCCTTTTTGGTGCCGGTGAGGTCGAGCTCCTCGCGCAGGAGGTCGAGGAGGGTGGTCCAGGGCGCGACCTGGAGCTGCCGCTCCTGCCCGTTGACCGTCAGGGTGACCGGAATCGTCCCCGGTGGGGTGGAGGAGCCGCTTTCGCTCAGCATGGGCCTGCCATCGATCGTGAGGTGGCCCAGCACCGGCGCGCGCCGGGAGAGGCGCGCGGCCCTCGAGCCGGGCGGCATACCCGATAACCGTTCCAGTGTGGGGTCGTTCCCCAAGGGAGTATTGGGGGCGTGGGGACGGGTGGTCGCGGGGGAGGGGCACCGGCCGCCTGGCCGTCGCGCGCGAAAGCCCGTCCGCCATCGGCGGACCGGCGTCGGCGGCTGCCTGTCCCGTCGATATCGGACGCCTGTCGCGACCACGATACGCGACAACGGCATCCGGTCGGGCCCAATCAGAGGATGGCTCCGGGTTAGACCTGACCCCGTCCCGCCCGATCGCGGCGTCAACGGAAGGCGGGGAGGGATCCAGCAGAGAAAGTGCCGCGTGAAGGGTTCTGTTTTCGCAAAAATGCGGAAAGCCAGAGGGACGCTTCGCGGCTTCTTGTGCCGGATCCCGGACCTCCTTTCCGCCTGGCTGCCACCGTCCGGGAAAGGACAGCCTGTGACGGCTGATGAGGTTACCCGATGTCGCTCGCCATCAGCGTCAGCCACTGTTCCGTTGCAGCGCCTTTGGCGGACGCTCGACTCTTCTCTCACGACAAAGCGCCGGCTCACGCGATGTGAGCCGGCGCCCGCCCCGAAGGGCAAATTCAGATGACACAGCCCGCCTGCCGGGCGAGACGCACGACGCCCCTACGCGGCCTCGCGCGACAGCTTGATCGTCTCGCGCTGGATCAGGTCGCGGTAGAACCCATCGAGGTGTACCAGGCGGTCGGGCGAGCCGTCCTGGATCACCTGGCCACCGTCGAGAACGACGATCCGGTCGAAGTCCTTCAGGGTCGAGAGCCGGTGCGCGATGGCGATCACGGTGCGGCCCTTCATCAGGTTGCCGAGCGCCTCGCGGATCGCCTCCTCCGACTCGGTGTCGAGCGCCGAGGTGGCCTCGTCGAGGAGCAGGATCGGCGAGTCCTTGAGGATGGCGCGGGCCACCGCGATGCGCTGGCGCTGGCCGCCCGAGAGTTTCACGCCGCGGTCGCCCACGATGGTGTCGAAGCCGCCCGGCAGGTCATTGATGAAGTCGGTGCAACGGGCGGCGGCGGCTGCGGCCCACACCTCCTCGTCGGTCGCCTCCGGCCGGCCATAGCGGATGTTCTCGCGCAACGAGCGGTGGAACAGCGAGATGTCCTGCGGCACCACGGTGATCGCCTCGCGCAGGGATTCCTGCGTGACGCGGCCGATGTCCTGGCCGTCGATCAGGATGCGGCCGTTCTGCGGGTCGTAGAAGCGCTGCAGCAGGGTGAACAGGGTCGACTTGCCGCCGCCGGAGCGCCCGACGAGGCCGACGCGCTGGCCGGGCTGGATGTCGAGGTTGAAGTCGCCGAACACCTCGCGGCCGTCCGGGTAGTTGAAGGCCACCTTCTCGAAGGTGATGCGGGCACCCTCGCCGACGAGGGGCTTGGCCTCCGGGTGGTCGCGCAGGTCGTGCGGCTGGAGCAGGGTGCGCAGGGCCTCGGACAGTCGGGCGGTGTGCTGGGTGACGTCGACGAGGGCCACCGCGAGGTCGCGGGTCGCCGCCAGGATGGTGATGCCCAGCGTGCAGACCAGCACCACCTGGCCGGCGGTCGCCGCCCCCGCCTCCCACATCTGGATCGCCCAGTAGAGCAGACCGAGCACCGCCACGACGGTGATCAGGGCGTGCATGATCCGCAGGCGCTCGAGGTAGAGGAGCGAGCGCCGCCGCGCCTTCATCTCGGTGCCGATGGTCTGGTCGAAGCGGGCGAATTCGCGCTTGTAGGCCGAGAAGGCCCGCACGAGCGGCATGTTGCTGACAAGATCGACCATCTCGCCGTCGACGGAGGCGGCCTTCTCGGCGAAGTCGTGGTGCAGCGGCTTGCCGGCGGCGGCGATGCGGAACATCAGCACCACCACGCCGCCGCAGATGACGAGCAGGCCGAGCGCCATCGGCACGCTGACGCTGCCGACATAGAGGATTGCCCCGAACGCCGCCGCGCAAGGCGGCATCACGTTCCAGACGAACATGTTCTCGGCGGTGAAGATCGCGTTCGAGGTTGCCGTGATACGGCTCGCCAGCGTGCCGGGCTGCCGGTCGGCGAAGTAGGACGGCGAGTGGCCGGTCAGGTGCTGGAACAGGTCCCGGCGGATGTCGCCGGTGACGTTCACGAAGGTGAAGCTGGCGATCAGGCTCGCCACCCGCCACAGCATGTTGTCGGCGGCGATGAAGCAGATCAGGACGGTGAGCGCCGGCCAGATCAGGTTCGCCTCAGGCCCCTTGCCGAGGGCGTCGACGACGCCCTTCAAGCCGTACTGGGTGCTGACAGAGCAGGCCACGGCGCCCAGAACCGCGACCAGGATGGCCGCGTGGGGCACGATGCGGCGGCGCAGGTAGCGGGCCACGAAGGCCCAGGGCCGGTTGGCGTACGCGCAGAGGTCATCCATCGTGGCGATCGATCCCGGTTCTTCGCACGCGTGCGGCCTACGGTCGGGAGAGGGACGGGATGCAAGAACCCCGCCGCGACCTCCCCACATTCTCCCCGCAGGCCCCACCCGCTTCTCGCAACGCGCAAGCGTCACCTTATGTTGCAGGCGAATGGTGCTGCCGGCTTTCTAATCCGTCGTTTCTGAACGGGAGTTGAGCGACGCTGCAGCGCACACGCCTTTCCCGTCTCACCCCGCTACCTCCTCGAACCGCGCTTATCGCGGCCGCCGGGTCTCCGGCATGATCGCCACGATCAGGACGAGCGCGGCGAAGGCCACCGCGGAGAGGCCCAGGAAGGCGGCATGCGAGCCGAAATGGTCGGCCATGTAGCCGGACAGGGTGGTGCTGGCCGCCGCGCCCAGGCCCATGGCGGTGCCGACCGCGCCGAGTGCCATGTTGAAGCGGCCGGTGCCGCGGGTGCAATCGGCGACGACCAGCGGCACCATCACGCCGAGCACCGCGGCCGAGATGCCGTCGAAGACCTGCACCGCCACCAGCAATTCGGGCGCGTCCGTATAGGCGAAGAGCAGGCCGCGGATCGGCAGAGCCGCGAAGCCGAGGATGAGGAGCGGGCGCCGCCCATAGGCCTGGGCGGCGCGGCCGACCGCGGGCGCGATCAGCGCCATCACCAGTTGCGGGGCCATGATGCAGGCGGCGATCAGGATCGTGGCGGTCTGGCTCGTGCGCACCGTGAGCACGCTGCCGACCAGCGGCAGCATCGCCGCGTTGGCAACGAAGAACAGGGTGATGCAGGCCGCAAAGCACAGGAGCGCCCGGTTGGTCACGACGAGCTTCAGGCTCTCCCAGCCGCCGGGTGCCGTGCCGCCCTCGGGGCCTTGCGGACGCACCATGTCGATCTCGCTCGCGCGCACGAACCACAGGGCGGCCAGCGTCGGCAGCGCCAGGGCGGCCGTGACGTAGAACACCGCCTCGCTCGACAGGTAGTAGCCGCAGGCGCCCATGCCGGCGGCGGCGAGCGCATTGCCGATCGACGAGAAGCGGGCATTGCGCCCGAGCCGTTCCCCTAGGCCCGCATGTCCCACGAGGCCGAGGCTGATCGCCGCGATGGCAGGCGTCAGCGTGCAACTCGCGATCGAGTGCGCCGCCATCGAGAGCGCCACGATCAGGAAGGTCGGGAACAGGGCGAGGCCGGCGGCCGAGGCGCCGATCACCGCGACCGACAGGGCGGCGACGAAGCGCTTCGAGCGCACCCAGTCGACGAAGGCGCCGCCCGGCACCTGCCCGAACAGGCTGAACAGGCCCCCGATGGTGAGGACCAGCCCGATATCGGACTGGGTCCAGCTCTGCGAGGTGAAGTAGACCGCCACGAACGGGCCGAAGCCCGTCTGCAGGTTCGCGACGAAGAACGTGAAGGCGTCGAGACCGCGGCTGCTGGTGAGCGAGGGCGCCGACTTCTCCCGCCGCCGACCCAGGGACGCGCCGGCCCGATCCCACTCGCGGGCGGAATCCGGGCGTGGGTCCGGCCGCGTCTCGGCGCGGGGGACCTCCCGGTCGCGATGGGCGAGGGGGCGGCGATGGGCCTGGCGCGGTCGCGTCATTTGTCCGGCGGGTTGCGCGCCGCGGCCTCGTCGGGGGCTGGCGCCGGGGGAGCAGCAGGCGCTGCCGCATTGGGGGCTGGCGTCGCGGGTGCCGGGGTGGCAGGGGCCGGCGCTGCCGGGGCAGGCGCCGAGGCGGGCGCCGGCACCGGGCCGGCCGGGCCCAGCACCACGATCGGGTCGCCGGGCTTGTACTCGGGCGAGACCCGCACCTGGTTGCGGTTGAGCTGCAGCACCGCGCGGCCGGGCTTGTTGTCGGCCGAGAAATACAGGGCGCGCCAGTCGACCGCGATCTTGCGCGAGCCGACGCCGAGGAAGCCGCCGAAATCGATGATCGCGGCGCGCGGCCGGCCGTCCTTGTCGACGATGATGTCGATGATCCGGCCCATATCCTCACCCGCGGCGCTGCGCACCGGCTTGCCGAGGACGCCGTCGTAATCCTGGGTGTCGAGGACCGTGGCCGGCGTGCCGGGCGGGATCGCCGGGGCCTGCGCCGCGGGAGCGGGGGCCGGTGCGGGGTTCGACGGAGCCGGATTCGCGGGAGGCTGGTTCGCCGGGGCCTGCGCCGCCGGAGGCTGGGCTGCGGGAGCTTGTGCCGCGGGAGCGGCGGGAGCCGGCGCCGTGGGGGCGGGGGCCGCGGGCGGCTTCTGCGCCTCCGCGGGCGTCGAGCCCTGCTGCGCGTGCGCCGCCGTCACGGTGCAGAGCGCGGCGACGGCCGTCAGAATCGTCCGCGCGGTTCCCAGCAGGTTTCTCGGCAGGTTTCCTGGCAAGCGGGCCTCTCGCAGGGTCACATGACGCATCCAACTGGAAACCGCGGCCGGGGGTTCCGCAGGGGAGCGGTCCGGATGGGGGACGAACGCGGCGAAGTTGTGGGGGCGGGGCGGCAGGGGCAGCCGGGCGGGCGCGTCACCGCCGCGGTCGAGCCGTCGAGCAGACATCGTGGGCCTCCGGGGCAGGCGCGGCGGCCCGCCCGAGCATCGGTCGTCGGTTTGTCGCGGCGGGGCCTTGCGCCCGGCGGGCATCCGGGCCCGCGCCGCGGAGGGAGTACAGTGCGGCGCAGCGGGCGAGGTGTCCAGGCGGAGGCTTGGCCTCCCGGCGCTTTCTCGGGGGAGTGTTGTTCCGCAAGAGCGCCGGCTGGCGGTGACGGGCGGGTGACGCTACATCGCGGGCGTTGCCGAAAGCCTCGTCCGAGAAGTCCGCCCGATGTCCGCCTCTCCCCTCCGTCTCGGCGTCAACGTCGATCACGTCGCCACCCTGCGCAACGCCCGCGGCGGCACGTTGCCGGATCCGGTGCGCGCGGCCCATGCGGCGATCGCGGCCGGGGCCGACGGCATCACCGCGCATCTGCGCGAGGACCGCCGCCACATCCGCGACGCCGACGTCGAGCGGCTGATGCGCGAGATCGACCGGCCGCTGAACTTCGAGATGGCGGCGACGGAGGAGATGCTGGGCATCGCGCTCCGCCTGAAGCCGCACGCCGCCTGCCTGGTGCCGGAGAAGCGCGAGGAGCGCACCACCGAGGGCGGGCTCGACATCGTCGGCGGTCGCGCGCATCTCGCGCCGGCGATCACACGCCTGAACGAGGCGGGGGTGCGGGTCTCGCTGTTCGTCGAGCCGGAGGTGCACGTGATGGAGGCCGCCCGCGCGCTGGGCGCCCCCGTGGTCGAGCTGCACACGGGCACTTACTGCGAGGCGGTGCTCGCCGGCGACGAGGCGAAGGTCCGGGCCGAGCTCGCGCGGCTGGCCCGCGCAGCCGAGCATGGCGGCGCTCTCGGGCTCGAGATCCATGCCGGTCATGGCCTCACGGTCGAGAGCGTCGGTCCGGTGGCGGCCCTGCCGCAGGTGCGCGAGCTGAATATCGGCCATGCCCTGATGGCCGAGGCGATCTTCGACGGGCTCCCCGCCGCGATCCGGGCGATGCGAGCCGCGATGGAGGCCGGCCGTACGGGGAGAGGCGCATGATCGTCGGCATCGGCTCCGATCTCTGCGACATCCGCCGCATCGAGCGCTCGCTGGAGCGCTTCGGCGACCGCTTCACCCACCGGGTGTTCACCGAGGGCGAGCGCGCCCGCAGCGATCGGCGCGCCGCCCGCGCGCCGTCCTACGCGCGGCGCTTCGCCGCCAAGGAAGCCTGCTCCAAGGCCCTCGGCACCGGCATGAGCCACGGCGTGTTCTGGCGCGACATGGAGGTGGTGAACCTGCCCGGCGGCCGGCCCACCTTGCGTCTCACCAACGGCGCGGCGGACCGCCTCGCCGCCCTGATGCCGCCCGGCCATCGGCCCGTGGTGCACGTGACGCTCACCGACGACCCGCCGCTCGCCCAAGCCTTCGTCATCATCGAGGCGCTGCCGGAGGGCTGACGGCTCCGCCCGACGTGATTCGCCCCCGCCTGCCGCGCCGCGTTGCGGGCGGGCAAGCGTTGGTCTAGACCCCCCGCACCGCGCAAAAAGCCGGCCGCGTGCCCTCGGCGGGTGCCCAGGCGACATCTGCACGGACCGCCGGAGAGAACGAGCATGGATCGCGCACGCACGGATCAGGACCTGAAACGCGGCAAGGAAGCCGGCCTGTGGGACTCGATCAAGGAAACCGTCAAGGTCGGCGTCCAGGCGCTGTTGATCGCCGTCGTGGTCCGCACCCTGCTGTTCCAGCCGTTCAATATCCCGTCCGGCTCGCTGATCCCGACCCTGCTGATCGGCGATTATCTCTTCGTCTCGAAGTATTCTCTCGGATATTCCAAGTACTCCCTGCCGTTGAGCGAGTACCTGCCGTTCGAGGCCAAGGGCCGGATCTGGGGCGCGGCGCCCAAGCAGGGCGACATCGTGGTGTTCAAGCTGCCGAAGGACAACGCCACCGACTACATCAAGCGGGTGATCGGCCTGCCGGGCGACCGGATCCAGGTGATCGAGGGCGTGCTCAACATCAACGGCCGGCCGGTGAAGCGCGAGCGCATCGCGGATTACTCGACCACCGACGCCTTCGGCCAGCCGACCCTGGTGCCGCAATACCGTGAGACCCTGCCCAACGGCGTCACCCACGAGATCATCGAGCGCGACGGCGACCGCGGCCTGTGGGACAACACCCAGGTCTACACCGTGCCGCCGAACCACTTCTTCATGATGGGCGACAACCGCGACAACTCCACCGATTCCCGCGACCTCGGCAATGTCGGCTACGTGCCGTACGAGAACCTGATCGGCCGGGCCGAGGTGATCTTCTTCTCGATCGACGAGGGCGCTGCCGCCTGGCAGGTCTGGAACTGGCCGTGGACGGTGCGCTGGAACCGGCTGTTCAAGCCGATCCACTGACGGGAGTTGAGGAGCGTGAGCGACGCCGACGCCGCAACGCCGCAGGCCGAGCCGCCTGCCCCCGCACCGGGTGAGGCCCCGCCGCGGCGCAAGCGCGGGATGCGGCGCCGGCCCGACCTCTCGGTGTTGGAGGAGCGCATCGGCCACCGCTTCGCCGACCGCGACCTCCTGGTGCGGGCACTCACCCATGTCAGCGCCACTAACGGCCGGGGCAGCTACCAGCGCCTCGAATTCCTCGGCGACCGGGTGCTCGGCCTGGCCGTGGCGGACGGGCTCTACAAGGCCCTGCCCGAGGCCGACGAGGGCGACCTGTCGCGGCGCCTGTCGAGCCTGGTGCGGCGCGAGAGCTGCGCCATGGTGGCGAATGCCTGGGAGGTCGGCCCGCACCTGAATCTCGGCGGCGGCGAGGTGCATGGCGGCGGGCGCCGCAACTCGGCGATCCTCGCCGATGTCTGCGAGGCGATCCTGGGGGCGATCTTCCTCGATGCCGGCTACGGCGCCGCCAAGGCGGTGATCGACCGCGCCTTCGAGGCCGACCGCCAGACGGAAGGGACGCGCAGCCGCGACCCGAAATCCGCGTTGCAGGAATGGGCGCAGGCGCAAGGCTGGCCGACCCCGGTCTACGTGGTGGTGGAGCGGGCCGGGCCCGACCACGCGCCGCAATTTCGTATCGAGGCCCGGGTCACCGGCGTCGCGCCCGGCATCGGCATCGGCGGCTCGAAGCGCCTGGCCGAGCAGACGGCCGCGCGCGCTCTCCTGGTGCGCGAGGGGCTGTGGACCGGGGACGAGCCCGGGGAGCAGGCAGAATGACCGACGACACAACCCCAAACACCGAAGATGCCGGCCCGCCTCAGGAGACCCGGGCAGGCTTCGTCGCCCTGATCGGCGTGCCGAATGCCGGCAAGTCGACCCTGCTCAACAGTCTCGTCGGCACCAAGGTGTCGATCGTCTCGCGCAAGGTGCAGACCACCCGGGCGCTGGTGCGCGGCATCGCCATGGAGGGTGCGGCGCAGATCGTGCTCGTCGACACCCCCGGCATCTTCGCCCCCAAGCGCCGCCTCGACCGGGCGATGGTGACCTCGGCCTGGAGCGGCGCGGCCGATGCCGACGCGGTCTGCCTGCTGATCGACGCCCGGAAAGGGGTGGACGAGGAGGTCGACGCGATCCTCAACCGGATGCCGGAGCTGAAGCGGCCGAAATACCTCGTTCTCAACAAGATCGACCTGATGCCCCGTGAGCGCCTGCTGGCACTGGCCGCCGCCCTCAACGAGCGGGTGCCGTTCGAGCGGATCTTCATGATCTCGGCGCTGACCGGCGACGGTGTCGACGACCTGCGCCGCGAGCTCGCGACCCGCATGCCGGTGAGCCCCTGGCTCTACCCCGAGGATCAGGTCTCCGACGCGCCCCTGCGGATGCTCGCCGCCGAGATCACGCGGGAGAAGATCTACGACCGGCTGCACGAGGAGCTACCCTATTCCTCGACCGTCGAGACCGACCAGTGGCAGGTCCGGCCCGACGGCTCGGTGCGGATCGAGCAGACCATCTTCGTCGAGCGCGAGAGCCAGCGGAAGATCGTGCTCGGCAAGGGCGGGCAGACCATCAAGGCCATCGGCCAGGCCGCGCGGATCGACATCGCCGAGGCGGCGGAGGCGAAGGTCCACCTGTTCCTGTTCGTGAAGGTGCGGGAGAACTGGGCCGACGACCCGGAGCGCTACCGCGAGATGGGCCTGGAATTCCCCCGCGGCTGACCGTGACCGACCCGACCTTTGCCGTCTACGGCCACCCGCCCGCCGATCTCGCCGAGGTGGCGGATGGCGCCGTGCAGCTCTCGCCCCTCGTGCCCGGCAGCGCGGCCCTGGAGGATCTGGACGCAGGTTCGCTCGCCGGCCTGACCATGCTGGCCCCGCCCGGCACCCTGGAGCGCCGCCACGCCCTGGCGCTCGGCCTGCGGGCTCTGGCGCCCGGCGCGCCTCTCACGGTGCTCGCCCCGAAGGACCGGGGCGGCTCGCGCCTCGCCCGCGAACTCTCGGGCTTCGGCT
Organism: Methylobacterium frigidaeris; assembly: GCF_022179185.1. GTDB lineage: Bacteria > Pseudomonadota > Alphaproteobacteria > Rhizobiales > Beijerinckiaceae > Methylobacterium > Methylobacterium frigidaeris. Next base: position 73,915 of record NZ_BPQJ01000009.1, read on the forward strand.
GCCGCCTCGACGAGAGCGCCCGGCGCCATCACCGCATCGTCCGCACGGTGCGGCCGGACACGCCGGCCGGGCTCGACGAGGCCATCGCCGACGGGGCGCCGCAGCGTCTCGCCGATCTCGGCCTGTGGACGCAAGCGGGCATCTTCTCCTGGAACCGGATCGACCCCGGCACCGCCCTGCTGATCGAGACCATGCCCGCGCTCTCCGGGCGCGGCGCCGATCTCGGCTGTGGCCTCGGCGTGCTCGCCCGGGCCGTCCTGGCCTCGCCCAAGGTGACGGGGCTGGCGCTGATCGACATCGACCGGAGGGCCGTCGCGGCGGCGCGGCGCAATGTCGGGGATCCCCGCGTCACGATCGCCTGGGGCGATGCCCGGGCGGCCGACGCGGTGCCGGATCGTCTCGACTTCGTGGTGATGAACCCGCCCTTCCACGACGGCGGCGCCGAGGACCGGGCGCTCGGCCAGGCCTTCATCCGCCGCGCTGCCGCGGCTTTGCGGCCGGGCGGGACGCTCTGGCTCACCGCCAATGCCCATCTGCCCTACGAGGCGACCCTGGCGGAGGTCTTCCGCGAGGTGACGCAACGGGCCGCCGCGCACGGCTACAAGATCCACGAGGCGCGCAAATGAGCGGCACGGGCAAATGAGCGGCAAAGGCAAGACGAGTTCGGTCCGGCTCGACCGGCTGCTCGCCAATCTCGGCTACGGCTCGCGCCGCGAGATCCAGATGCTCGCTCGCGCCGGTGCCGTGGTGCTCGACGGTTCGGCCCTGCGCGACGCCGACCAGCGCATCGCCCTCGACCCGGATCTCTCGTCTCGCCTCACCGTCAGCGGCAAACCCCTCGACCCTCTCCCCGGGGTGGCGCTGATGCTGCACAAGCCGCTGGGTGTCACCTGCTCGCACAAGGAGGCGGGTCCGCTCGTCTACGGCCTCCTGCCGCCGCGCTGGCGCCGGCGCGAGCCGCCGCTCTCCACCGTCGGCCGCCTCGACAAGGAGACTTCCGGCCTCCTGCTGCTCACCGACGACGGGGCACTCCTTCACCGCATCATCTCGCCGAAGGCCAGCGTCTCGAAGCGCTACCAGGTCACCCTGGACCGGCCCCTGCGCGGCGACGAGGGCGTGATCTTTTCCTCGGGTACCCTGATGCTGGAGGGCGAGGAGAAGCCGCTGCTGCCGGTGATCCTGGAGGTCCATGGGCCGACGAGCGCCGCGGTGACCCTGACGGAAGGGCGCTACCATCAGGTCCGGCGGATGTTCGCCGCGGTCGGCAACCACGTCACCGCGCTGCACCGGGATCGGGTCGGTGTGCTGGAGCTGCCGGCCGACCTGGAGCCTGGGCGTTACCGGGTGATGGGGGAGGGTGACGTGGCGCGGGTGTTCGCGGAGGGGTGAGCGGGCAACGGCCACTCCCCCGTGGATCGAACCCTCACCGGCTCGGTCGTCTGGGCGCCGGTCGCGCCTCCTCGTCGAGGTCCGCCCGAGCGTAGATGCTCAGCAGGGCGTCGTAGCGCGCGGCGCAGTCGGCGACCGTATGGGCCGCGCAATCCGAGCGGCGGCTGCGCGCCCAGGCTGCCTGCGCGTCCGGTCCGAGAGCCGTCGGCTCGGTACGGCCGGCGGCCGGTGGGTCGTTGCCGCGCAGGAAAGCCGATCGCGCCCGGGCCAGTCGGACGCCCGCCTGCGCCACTGCCACCTCGGCGGCCCGGCCGCTCCCGAAGAGGCCCCGCTCGACTGCATCGTCGCCGAGGGCGACCAGGGCCTGCGCGAAATCGGCTCCCGCCGGACCATTGCCGGGATTGAGCTTGGCGCTCTCGGCCGCGACGGCGGCGTCGGCGCAGAGCTGGATCGCGCCCGGATCGCCGGCCGCCCGGTCGAGGCAGGCTTCGAAGGCGTCGGAAGGCTGGGCGCTCCGGGCGCTCGCCGCGGAGGCGAGAAGGGACCCGGCCAGCACCTGCGCAACAATCCTCGACGCTTGCCCCGCCTGCCCACCCCGCATCGTGTCCACTCCCGCTATGCCGATCGCTCGCCGCGATTGCGGGACGCCGTCCGACCATGCCCATCATGGGCGGGGAACATGACCGGACATGGACGGCCGCGTCGGTTCGTGCGCATCGGGGATCGCATCATGTCGCAGCGAGCTGTTCGCCCTGAGCGGATCCGCGGTTCGGGCGGGACGAGGCGAGGCCTGCGCGCGCCCGTTCCGGCCGGCCCGGACTGGCCGCGGTTCTCGCGCTCGCCGTCTCCGCGGCGGACTGCGACGAGGCTGGGCCGCCGTTCGATCGCGGCAGGTGGCAGGCGGGCTTCGGCAATCACGACGACACGAACGCGCGCCTGAACCTCGTCCGAGCGGCGCGCGTGGCCGGCGTCAGGCCCGGCGCGACATGCCAAGAGATCCGGGCGCTGCTCGGCGAGCCGGACAGCCACGCACCGGAGGCCGATATCTGTTACCTCGGCCGCGACAGCCTGTCGGTCGACTTCCCGACGCTCCGGGCGACCTACGACGGCTCGGGACGGTCCACATCCGTGCTGGAACGCCCGAAGTAGGACGCCGCGGGAGCGCCTGTATTCCGACCGCCGGCGCACCGTTCGATTCCGGATCGGCCAATGTCCGGGCTCCACGCTGCGCGCCCGCGGATGGTCGCCGGCCGCCCGCTGCGGCGCGCATGCCGCCAGGGACATGGGCGGGACCGGCGGCCTGCTCCGCGAGCCCGAACCTTGTGGGATCGCCAGGGTGACGGCGCCGACCGACTGTTGACCCGGGCGCCGCCGCTCACCCCAGCGTCGTCAGATCCTGAAACCAGTGTTGCGCCTGGGTGTACCCCTTCACCTTGGCCGAGAGCGCGTGCGGGTTGGTGTCGTGCACGACCCAGACCTGCACCGCGTCGTCGACGACGATCTCGTGGATGCGCGCCAGCATTCGGTCCTGCTCGGCCGGGTCGAAGCTCGCCCGCACCGCGTCGCAGAGCGTGTCGACTTCCGGGTTTCGGTAATGGCTCCAGTTCACGCCGGTCGGCGCGACCTGCTTCGAATCGTAGAAGCGCAGGATGGCGTAGAGCGGATCCGACGTGACGTACGCGATGTTGCTGCCGGTGATGCCCTTCATCGAGGGGTCGGCGGCGCCCTGGCGCCAGCCGGTATAGGCGACCTCCAGCTCGACCGCCTGGAACTCGAGCGCGATGCCGATCTCGGCCCATGATTGCTGCACGAACTCGTTGATCGGCAGCGACAGCATCTGGCCCGAGCCGCCGGTCGGGATGATGAACTTGGTGCGCAACGGGTTCTGGACCGAGTAGCCCGCCTCCTTCATCAGCTTGCGCGCCGCGTCGATGTCGTACTTGATCTGGAAGCTCGGCTTGCCGAACCACGGGCTCGACGGCTGCACCTGCCCGACGGCCGGCGTCGCAAGGCCGCCCATCAGCGCCGCGACACCCTCGCGGTCGATGGCGAGGTTGGCGGCCTTGCGCAGGCGCAGGTCGCGCCACGGGCTGCCCTCCAGCATCGACAGATGGTAGTTCCAGACATGCGGCGTGTCGTTGCCGGTCACCCGCATGCCGGCGCCCTTGAGGCGCGGCACCGCGTCGGGAGCGGGCAGCTCGATCAGGTCGGCATTGCCGGAGAGGAGGGCATTGGCGCGGGCCAGGTCCTCCGGGATGCAGGCCAGCGTCAGCTTCGCCAGCCGCGGCATGCGCTTGGGGTTCCAGTAGGTCTCGTTCGGGATCAGTTCCAGGCGCACCCGCGGCACCAGGGCGGCGAGGCGGTACGGGCCGGTGCCGGAGGGCTGGAAGGCGAACTTGGTCCAGTCGCGGCCCACCGCCTCGTACTGCGCCGGCGACGAGATCAGGAACCACAGCATCTGGTAGGGAAACAGCGCGTCGACCGCCTTGGTGGTGACCTGCACCGTCATGGCGTCGAGCTTCCTGTACGACGCCACAGAGGGCAGGCGCGGGCGCACCTGCGAGGCCTGGCGCTGGTCGTAGTGGGGCGCCTTGGCGTCGAGCACCTTGTCGAAGTTCCAGACCACCGCATCGGCATCGAACCGTGAGCCGTCGTGGAACTTCACGCCCTCGCGCAAGCGGAAGATCCAGTTGCGGCGGTCCGAGGCGTCGCTCTCCCAGGAGGTGGCGAGGCCCGGCACCAGCTTGCCCGGCCGGTCGGCGACGTCGAGCTCCCAGGCGACCAGGGGATCGTAGAGGGTGAGCCCGGTGAACTGGTAGCCGCCGGCACCCCGGTCCGGCTGGCCGGTGGTGAGCGGCAGGTCGAACAGCGAGATGCCGTAGGTCAGGCTGCCGGATGCCGTCCCTTCGGCCAGAACGGCCCCGGTCGGCCCGAGCGCCGCGAGGGCCGAGGCGCCGGCGAGGAGCTGGCGGCGCGAGAGGGAGGCGTGACGCATGTGAAGAACCCCGGCTGGCACGCGACCCGTCCGGTCGCGTTACGCGCCTGACGTCTGCAAGAGGCGTGCAAGCGCCGCCGGGGCGGCCGGCCATCCACCTTCGAACCAATCGCATAAAGACATCTTTATATCTTGATTGCCTCCCCGCCGGGGGGCTGCTATAGGCGCACCCGAAACGGCCGATACGGGGAGCCCGACCATGCCGAGCACGCAGGACTACATCGTCAAGGACATCGCCCTGGCCGATTTCGGCCGCAAGGAGATCGCGATCGCCGAGACCGAGATGCCCGGCCTGATGGCCGTGCGCGAGGAATACGCCGCGAGCCAGCCGCTGAAGGGCGCCAAGATCGCCGGCTCCCTGCACATGACGATCCAGACCGCGGTGCTGATCGAGACCCTGAAGGCTCTCGGCGCCGACATCCGCTGGGTGTCGTGCAACATCTACTCGACCCAGGACCACGCCGCCGCCGCGATCGCCGCCGCCGGCATCCCGGTCTTCGCCATCAAGGGCGAGACCCTGAAGGATTACTGGGACTACACCGCCAAGCTGTTCGAGTGGCATGACGGCGGCATGCCGAACATGATCCTCGACGACGGCGGCGACGCCACGATGTTCGTGCATCTGGGTCTCCGCGCCGAGCAGGGCGACACCGCCTTCCTCGACAAGCCGGGCTCGGAGGAGGAGGAGATCTTCTTCGCGCTGCTCAAGCGCATGCTGGCCGAGAAGCCGAAGGGCTGGTTCGCCGGCCTCGCCGAGTCGATCAAGGGCGTCTCGGAGGAGACCACCACCGGCGTGCACCGCCTGTACCTGCTCGCCAAGGAGGGCAAGCTCCTCTTCCCGGCGATCAACGTCAACGACGCGGTCACCAAGTCGAAGTTCGACAACCTCTACGGCTGCCGCGAGTCGCTGGTCGACGGCATCCGCCGCGGCACCGACGTGATGATGGCCGGCAAGGTCGCGATGGTCGCGGGCTTCGGCGACGTCGGCAAGGGCTCGGCCGCCTCGCTCCGCAACGCCGGCTGCCGCGTGCTGGTCTCGGAGGTCGATCCGATCTGCGCGCTCCAGGCCGCGATGGAGGGCTACGAGGTCACCACCATGGAGGATGCCGCGCCGCGCGCCGACATCTTCGTGACCGCGACCGGCAACAAGGACGTCATCACCCTCGACCACATGCGGGCGATGAAGGACCGGGCGATCGTCTGCAACATCGGCCACTTCGACAACGAGATCCAGGTCGCGGGTCTCAAGAACCTGAAGTGGCAGAACATCAAGCCGCAGGTCGACGAGATCGAGTTCGCCGACGGCCACCGCATCATCCTCCTGTCGGAGGGCCGGCTGGTGAACCTCGGCAACGCCATGGGCCACCCGTCCTTCGTGATGTCGGCCTCGTTCACCAACCAGACGCTGGCCCAGATCGAGCTCTGGACCAACCCGGGCAAGTACGAGAAGAAGGTCTACACCCTGCCCAAGGCCCTCGACGAGAAGGTCGCAGCGCTGCATCTCGAGAAGATCGGCGTCAAGCTGACCAAGCTGCGCGAGGACCAGGCCGCCTATATCGGCGTCAAGCAGAGCGGTCCGTTCAAGCCCGACCACTACCGTTACTGATCGGCGCGACGATCGCGCAGTGATCGAAGGGAGCCCGGCCGAAAGGCCGGGCTTTTCTGTCTGCGTGCACGCTCCGCCGCGGCGGTTGTACGCTCCGGGAGGGAACCCAGGTTCTGCCTTTGTTCTGCCTTAGGTGTGGCATTTCTGTGCTCTTGACGATGCTCCGTGCGGGCATCGCTGGCCTCCCCCCAATTCACCCCTTCCGGCACGAATCCGCGCCGCGCTAAACTCCGTCCGAATCTCCGGGAAGGGGAGCCGCTCCGCGGTCGCGGGCGGCGCCCGGCGTTCATCGAGGCGTAGCGTTCAGGTCGTGAGGCGTGCCGGTCCGGTCGAGGGCCGGTGCGCCGGTTCGCGTGGAGACCGACGGATCATGGGGGTTGGACGTACGCCGCGACGGCTCGGCGGCCGCGCGGGCGCCGGCATCTTGGGCGGTGCACTCGGCCTCGCGGCCGCCGCCCAGGCGGCGGAGACCGCCCCGGGGCTGCACGCGCACAACGCCGTGGGCTTCGCGGTGCTGATTGGCCTGACGATCTTCGCCACGATCCTGTCGCTGCTCTACCTGCGCGAGCGTGCGCGCTGGGCCCGGCGCGAGCACACCCTGAACGCGGAGCTCGCCGAGCTGCGCGGCGCCCATGACCGGGCCGACCTGCTCCTCGGCTCCGAGCCGCAGGTCGTCGTGACCTGGGACGCCCGCGGCGAGCCGCTGATCGAGGGCGATGTCGGCATCACGGCGGACGGGACCCGGCCGGGCTCGGTCCGCCGGGTGCTCGCCTTCGGGGCCTGGCTCGTGCCCTCGGACGCCGCCGCCCTCGACGCCGCGGTCGAGTCCTTGCGTGGACGCGGCGAGCGCTTCCGCCGCACCGTCCACACTCTCCAGGGCCGCACCATCGAGGCGCAGGGCCAGGCCGTGGGCGGTCAGGCCCTCCTGCGCCTGCGCGAGCTGACCGGCGAGCGCCAGGAGCTGGTCGAGCTGCGCGCCACCCTCCACGAGGCCCGCCACGGCCTCTCGGCGCTCTCCGGACTCCTCGACGCGATCCCGCAGCCGGTCTGGCGCCGCGGCCGCGACGGGCGCCTGGCCTGGGCCAACGCGGCCTACGTCGCCGCGGCGGAGGCGGGCGATGCCACCCGCGCAGTCCGCGAGGGGGCGGAACTCCTCGAGCGGACGGCCCGCGAGGAGGCCGAGCGCCGTCGGTCCCGGGGCGGCACCGGCCCGCTGCGGGTCTCCGCGGTGGTGGCGGGCGCGCGCCGCACCCTCGACGTGACCGAGGTCGCGACCGAGGCCGGTACCGTCGGCATCGCGGTCGACGTCTCCGAGCTCGAGAGCGTGCGCGCCGACCTGCAGCGCCAGATGGACGCCAACGTCCGCACCCTCGACCAGCTGCCCACCGCCGTCGCGATGTTCGACGCGCGCCAGCAGCTGATCTTCCACAACGCCGCCTACCGCCAGCTCTGGGACCTCGACCCCGCCTTCCTGGAGGGACGGCCCCTCGACGGCGAGATCCTCGACACCCTGCGCAATGCCCGCAAGCTGCCCGAGCAGGCGGATTTCCGCACCTGGAAGGCCGGCGTGCTCGCCGCCTACCGGGCCGCGGAGGCGCAGGAGACCTGGTGGCACCTGCCGGACGGGCGGACCCTGCGCGTCCTCGCCGACCCGAACCCGCAAGGGGGCCTGACCTACCTGTTCGAGGACGTGTCCGAGCGGGTCCACCTCGAATCGCGCTACAACGTGCTGATGCAGGTGCAGAGCGAGACGCTCGACACCCTGCGCGAGCCGGTGGCGGTGTTCGGCACCGACGGGCGATTGAAATTCGCCAACCGGGCCTTCGCCCAGGTCTGGCGCATCGCCCCCGAGATGGTCGAGGTCCAGCCGCATATCGACCAGGTGATCGCGGTCTGCCGCACCTTGAGCCCGGCCGAGGAGCCCTGGACGCAGATCCGCGAGGCGGTGACCGGCCTCGTCGATGCCCGCCGCGGCTTCGCCTGCCGGCTCGCGCTCAAGGACGGCACCATGCTCGATTGCGCGGCCGAGCCGCTGCCGGACGGCGCGACACTCCTCACCCACATCGACGTGACGGCGAGCGTCAACGTCGAGCGGGCGCTGACCGACAAGAACGAGGCGCTGGAGCGCACCACCCGCCTGCGCGACGAGTTCGTGCACCACGTCTCCTACGAGCTGCGCTCGCCGCTCACCAACATCATCGGCTTCACCGAGCTCCTCGGCGACGAGACCGTCGGCGCCCTCAACCCGCGCCAGCGCGAATACGCCGACCACATCATGCGCTCCTCGGCGGCGCTCCTCGTCATCATCAACGACATCCTCGACCTCGCCTCGATCGATGCCGGCTCGATGGAGCTGACGCGCGAGCGGGTCGACGTGCAGACCACCATCGCGGCGGCGGTGCGCGGCATCGGCGACCGGCTGGCGGAGGCCGACATCGCCCTCGTCCTCGACGTTCCGCCCGACATCGGCAGCTTCGTCGCCGACGGCAAGCGCATCCGCCAGATCCTGTTCAACCTGCTCTCCAACGCGGTCGGCTTCTCGGCGCCCGGCCAGCAGGTGCGGGTCTGCGCACGCAAGGACGGCGAGAGCCTGGTCCTGGAGGTGATCGACCAGGGCCGCGGCATGCCGCCCGAGGTGATGGCGCGGGTGTTCGAGCGCTTCGAGAGCCACACGCTGGGCACCCGCCACCGCGGCGTGGGCTTGGGCCTGTCGATCGTGCGCTCCTTCGTCGAGCTGCATGGCGGGCGCATCGACATCGCGTCCTCCCCCGGCGCCGGCACCCGGGTGACCTGCACCTTCCCGGTCGGGGACGGCGAGGCCCATCTGGCGGCGGCCGAATAGCCGGCAGGGCGGCCGCCGTAGGAACCTGTGCGTGCCGGCGGGTGACGGAGTCGGGAAATTCCGGCACCCTGGGCGCGTTGTCTCAGACCGATCGCCCCGGGTCGATCATCACGGGCACGGTGTCGCACGACCCCGGGGACGGCCGGGAAAGGTTAAGGTTCATGAGCTATCACGGGGCTCGACGCCCCTGACGGGCCCGTGAGCGAGGATGGCGGAGTGGACCAGGAGGGCATGGCCGAGCGCACACCCTGGGAGATCGTGCTGCCGGACGAGAGCGCGACCGAGGATCTCGGCCGCTTCCTCGCCGAGATCCTGCGGCCCGGCGACCTCGTGGCGCTCTCCGGCGGGCTCGGCGGCGGCAAGACGACGCTGGCCCGCGCGATCATCCGCGATATCGTCGGCGATCCGGACCTCGAAGTGCCGAGCCCGACCTTCACGCTCGTCCAGCCCTACGAGGGCCGGGCCGGGCAGGCGGTGGTCCATGCCGACCTCTACCGCTTGCGCGGGTCCGACGAACTGGTCGAGCTCGGCTTCGACGAGATGACCGAGCGGGCGATCGCCCTCGTCGAGTGGCCCGACCGGCTGCCGCCGCGCCACGGCCCGACCCTCGCCATCGACCTCGCCCTCAAGCCTGAATTCGGCGACGACGCCCGGCTCGCCCGCCTGATCGGCGGCGGCGGCCTCGGCGGACGGCTGATGCGGGCCCGCGCGCTCCGCGTGCTCCTCGACCGCTCCGGCTGGGGCGAGGCTGACCGGACCCACATGCAGGGCGACGCCTCGAGCCGGTCCTACGAGCGTCTGACCAACCCAGACGGCTCCAAGGCCGTGCTGATGATCTCGCCGCCGAAGCCCGACGGGCCGCCGGTGCGCGACGGCAAGCCCTACAGCGCCATCGTTCACCTCGCCGAGAGCGTGCACGCCTTCGTGGCGATCGATCGCGGCCTGCGGGCTCTGGGTCTCTCCGCGCCGAAGATCCTCGGCGAGGATCTGGAGGCGGGGCTGCTGATCCTCGAAGACCTCGGCACCGAGCCCGTCATCGACCAGAACGGGCCGCGGCCGGAGCGCTACGCCGAGGCGGTCAAGGTGCTGGCGCGCCTGCACGGCACGACGCTGCCCAGCGTGCTGCCGGTGGCCGAGGGGCGCGACCACGTGCTGCCCCCTTACGACCGCGAGGCCCTGCTGTTCGAGGCCGAGCTGCTGCCCGAATGGTACGCGCCCTACGTGGCCAGCACGCCGCTGACGCCGGACGCGCGAGCGTCCTTCGCGGCGGCGTGGACCGAAGCTCTGGACGGCCTGGAGGGCGAGGCGCGGACCTGGACCCTGCGCGACTACCACTCGCCCAACCTGATCTGGCTGCCCGAGCGCGACGGGATCGAGCGCATCGGCCTGATCGACTTCCAGGACGCGGTCCTGGGCCACCCGGCCTACGACGTCGCCTCGCTGCTCCAGGACGCGCGGGTCGATGCCAGCGCCGAGTTCGAGCTGCGCCTGCTCGGGCTCTACGCCCGCGAGCGCCGTTTACGCGACGCCGAGTTCGACATGCAGGGCTTTGCCCGCGCCTATGCGGTGCTGGGGGCGCAGCGCGCGACCAAGATCCTCGGCATCTTCGCCCGCCTCGACCGGCGCGACGGCAAGCCGGCCTACCTCGCCCACCTGCCGCGGATCGAGGGCTACCTCGCCCGCAACCTCGCCCACCCGGCGCTGGCCGGCGTGCGGGCCTGGTACGCCGCGCACCTTCCGCGCCTCTGCCCCGAACCCTGACCGCCCGACGAAACCCGCCCGCGATGACCGATTCCCCAAGCACCACCGTGACTCGCGCCTTCGTGCTGGCCGCGGGCCTCGGCAAGCGCATGCGCCCGATCACCGTCACCACGCCGAAGCCCCTGGTCGAGGTCGCCGGCAAGTCGCTGGTCGACTACGCCCTCGACCGGATCGCCGAGGCCGGCATCGCGGAGGCGGTGGTCAACGTGCATTACCTCGCCGACCTGATGGAGGCGCACCTGGTGCGTCGGCGCTCGGCTCCGCTCATCACGATCTCGGACGAGCGCGACAAGCTGCTCGAGACCGGCGGCGGGGTGAAGAAGGCGCTCAAGCATTTGGGCTCGGCACCGTTCATGGTGCTGAACTCCGATTCGTTCTGGCTCGAAGGACCGCAGCCGAATCTCGCCCGGCTCGTCGCCGCCTGGGATCCGGAGCGGATGGACATGCTGCTCTTGCTGGCCTCCGCCGCCACCAGCCTCGGCTATGACGGCCCAGGCGATTTCCACATGGACAAGGAGGGACGCCTGACTCGCCGGGCCGAGCGCGAGGTCGCCCCCTTCGTCTATGCTGGCGTCGCGATCGTGAAGCCCGGCCTCTTCGCCGACACGCCGGAGGGCTCGTTCTCCCTCAACCTGCTGTTCGACCGCGCCATCGCGGCGGAGCGCCTGTTCGGACTTCGCCTCGACGGGCAATGGCTTCATGTCGGCACGCCCGAGGCCCTGCGTGAGGCGGAGGAGCGGGTGCGGGCGAGCGCGACGCAGCCGTGAGGCGGGCGCCGCCTGATCTGTCTCGGTCAATGTAGAGCAAATCTCCTCTCTCCTTGTAGGAGAGGGGATCCCGCGTCTGACCGTCTACGGGACAGATCACACGGATCTCACATGCCCCCCGGTTTCTCGATGCGTCCGATCACTGATCTCGACGCGATCCTGGCGCTCAACACCGCCCACGCCGCCGAGACCTCGCCTCTCGACGAAGCGGCCCTGCGCGCATTGATCGACCAGGCCTTCCTGGCCGCCGCCGTCACCGGGCCCGACGGCCTCGCCGCCTTCCTGATCGCCCTCGACCAGGACGCCTCCTACGCCAGCCCCAACTTCCGCTGGTTCCGGGCCCGCTACCCCCGCTTCGTCTACGTCGACCGGATCGTCACTGCCCCGGCGCAGCGCGGCCTCGGCCTCGCCCGGTCGCTCTACGAGGGCCTGTTCGCGCAAGCCCACGCCGCCGGCCACGACCGGATCGCCTGCGAGGTGAACCGCCTGCCGCCGAATCCGGGCTCCGATGCGTTCCACGCCGCCCTCGGCTTCCGGCAAGCCGGCACGGCCGACATCCACGGTGGCGCGAAGACCGTGCGCTACCTCCTGCGCGAGGCCGGCCGGTGAGCGAGGGGCACGTCTTCACCATCGCGCCAGGGCTGCGCTTCCTCGACACCCTGGCCGACGCGCTCCTCTCCGGCCGCCTCGTGGGGGATCTGGCCGGCGGGCCGTTCGGCCTCGCCGCGGTCACGCTCTACCTGCCGACCCGCCGCGCCGCCCGGGCGCTGGCCGCCATCCTGGCGAAGGAATGCGGCCCGGCCGCGCTCCTGCCCCGCATGGTCCCCCTCGGCGAGGCCGACGAGGCCGAGCTCGACCTTCTGGCCGCTCCCCCGGGCGAGCGTCGCGATGAGGTCCTGCACCCGCCGATCCCCGCCCTCGAACGCCGGCTGATCCTGGCGCGCCTCGTCCAGGCCTGGGCCGGCACGGTCGACCGCCAGCTCCTGCCTCTCGGCGACGAGGTGCCGTTCCGGGTGCCGTCCTCGCCCGCCGACGCGGTCGGCCTCGCCGCCGACCTCGAAGGGCTGATGGACTCGCTCACCGTCGAGGGCCTGCCCTGGGACGATATCGCGGGCGCCGTCGAGGCCGAGCATTCGCGCTACTTCTCCCTCACCCTCGATTTCGTGCGCATCGCCGCCGAGCACTGGCCAAAGATCCTGGCCGATCGCGGCGTCAGCGATCCCGTGCAGCGCGGCCGCGCCCTGGTACTGGCGGAGGCAGCCCGCCTCACCCGCGAGTGCCCGGCGGACCCGGTGATCGTCGCCGGCTCGACCGGTTCGGTACCAGCCACAGCCCGACTGATCGCGGCCATCGCCGGCCTGCCCCGCGGCGCCGTCGTGCTGCCGGGCCTCGACCGCGACCTCGACCACGCCGGCTGGAGCGCCATCGATCCCGGTGGCGACGGCGAGGCGGCGGCCCACGCCCACCCGCAGGCGGTGCTGCATCGCCTCGTCGGGCAGAGCTTCCTCGCCCTCGACCGGACAACGGTGATTCCCCTCGGCACCCCGAGCCCGGCAGCGGCGGCCCGGGCCGGCCTGATGTCCCAGTCCCTGCGTCCGGCCGAGACCACCGATGCCTGGGCCGATCTCGATCCGGCCATCCGCGAAAGGCTCGCCCGCGAGGGCGCTGCCGGGATCCGGGTGGTCGAGGCCGCCGACGAGCGCGAGGAGGCGCTCGCCATCGCGGTCGCCCTTCGCGAGGCCCTGGAGCAGCCGGACCGCACGGCCGCCCTCATCACCCCGGATCGCGCCCTGGCGATCCGGGTCGCCGCCGAACTCAAGCGCTGGAACATCGTCGCCGACGATTCCGCCGGCGAGCCGCTGGCGCGCAGCCCCGCCGGGCGCCTCGCGCGGCTCGCCGCCGACGTCGCGGCGCTCGACGCCAAGCCCGAGCGGGTGCTGGCGCTCCTCGCCCATCCCCTGGTGCGCCTTGGGCTGAGCCGGGCCGAAATCGAGCGCGCGGCGAGCGCGCTCGAAATCGGATGCTTGCGCGGTCCCGCCCCGGCCAAGGGGTTCGCCGGCATCGAGGAGGCTCTGCGCCTCGCCCGCACCGAGGAGCGCCCGCACGATCCCCGGCCGCGCCAACGCCTCACGCCCGAGGACTGGGAGGCGGCGGACGAGCTGCTGCTGCGCCTCTCCGTCGCCTTCCGGGACTTCTTCGCCGACGAGGACGACGCGCCCGACGACCTGATCGCCATCGCGAGAACCCACCGCGCGACCTGCGACCTCCTGATGGAGGGACCCGAGGAGGACGCGGAGGAGCCCGACGCCTCCGTGGCGGTGCTCGACGCCCTGTTCGACGACATGGAGCTGGCCGAGCCGGGCCTGCTCGCCGGCCGCTTCTCGGACTACCCGGCCTTCTTCACCGCGCTCGCCCGCGAGCGGGTGGTGTCGCGGCGCAATGCCGGGCCGCATCCGCGGTTGCGCATCCTCGGCCTCCTGGAGGCGAGGCTCCTCTCCGTCGACCGGGTGGTGCTCGGCGGCCTCGACGAGGGCGTCTGGCCGCCCAAGGCTGAGACCGACGCCTTCCTCAACCGGCCGATGCGCGGCCGGGTCGGCCTGCCGCCGCCGGAGCGGCGCCTCGGCCAGACCGCGCACGACTTCGTCCAGGCGCTCGGCTGCCCGGACGCCGTCATCACCCGGGCGCACAAGCGCGAGGGTGCGCCGACGGTGCCGTCGCGCTTCCTGCAGCGCCTGCGCGCCTTCGCGGGCGAGGCGGTGTGGGCCGGCCTGGTGCAGGGCGGGCAGCGCTTCCGGGCGCTCACCGCGGCGATCGATGCCGGCACCGGCCCGCTGCCGCCGCGCCTGCGCCGCCCGGCGCCCCGGCCCGACCCGGCCTTGTTCCCGCGCTCGCTCAGCGTCACCGAGATCGAGACCCTGGTGCGCGACCCCTATGGTATCTTCGCCCGTCACGTGCTCGGCCTCGACGCCCTGGAGCCGGTGGCGGTGCAGCCGAGTGCCAGCGACCGCGGCACCATCGTGCACACCGTTCTCGGCGGCTTCGCCGAGCGCTTTCCCGAGGCTCTGCCCGCCCTCGACGACGCCGACCAGGTTCTCTACGCGCTGGCCGCCAACGCCTTCGCGCCGATCGCCGATGCCTATCCGGAGCTCTACGCCGAATGGTGGCCGCGCTTCGTGCGGCTCGCCGAAGCGTTCCTGGCCTGGGAGGCCGAGCGCCGCCCTGGGATCCGGCGCGTGCACGCGGAAGCCGGCGGCCGCTGGGCGGTTCCCATACCGGGCGGCCACGTCCTGACCCTGCGCGCCCGGGCCGACCGGATCGAGACCCGCCGCGACGGCGGCCACACCCTCATCGATTTCAAGACCGGCCAGCCGCCGAGCGCCCGCGAGGTCTTCGCCGGCTTCTCGCCCCAGCTGACGCTGGAGGCCGCCATGCTGCAGGCCGGCGCCTTCCGGGGCCTCGACCCGGCGCGCGAGACGCCCGACCTCCTCTACATCCGCGCCGGGGGCGGCAAGACGCCCCTGGATCCGGCCCCACTCAAGCCCCCGCGGGGCGACGGGCGAAGCCTGACCGAACTGGTCGAGGCCCACGTCGCGGGCTTGCGCCAGCTCGTCGGGGCGTTCATGGCCGGCGACGCCGCCTACCTGTCCCGGCCCTACCCGAAATACGCCAAGGCGTACTCGGATTACGACCACCTGGCGCGGGTTCGGGAGTGGTCGCTGGTCGAGGGGGAGGAGTGATCCGCAGGCCATGCGCCCGGGGCGCCCCGCCGCCCGTGCCTCACGGCTTCTGGCGGCCGCTCCGCTGGGCTAGTGATGGCGCGGCGAATGCCGGGCGCGACGGGCGCCCGGCCAGACCGGAGACACCGCATGGCCGCGCTTGACCGGATCCTCAACGACATCGACCGCGACCTCGACAATTCCCTGGAGCGGCTGTTCGCCTTCCTGCGCATCCCGTCGATCTCGACCGATCCGGCCTTCGCGGCGGAGTGCCGGAAGGCGGCGGAATGGCTCAAGGGCGATCTCGCCGCCATGGGCTTCGAGGCGTCCTTGCGCGAGACCGGCGGCCATCCGGTAGTGCTGGCGCACTCCCCGAAGCCCGGCGCGCCGCACGTGCTGTTCTACGGCCATTACGACGTGCAGCCGGTCGACCCCGTGGACGAGTGGGAGACGAAGCAGCCCTTCGAGCCGCGCATGGCGACGCTCCCGGACGGCCGCACGGTGATCAGCGCGCGCGGCGCCTGCGACGACAAGGGTCAGGTGATGACCTTCGTCGAGGCCTGCCGGGCCTTCAAGGCGATCGACGGCGAGTTGCCGGTCGGCGTCACCCTCCTGATCGAGGGCGCGGAAGAGGTCGGCTCGAAGTTCCTGCCCGAATGGGTCGAGGCGAACCGCGAGGAGCTGAAGGCCGATGTCGCGCTGGTCTGCGACACCGGGATGTGGGACCGCGACACCCCGGCCATCACCTCCTCCTTGCGGGGCCTGGCCTATTTCGAGGTCACGGTGACGTGCGCCGACCGCGACCTGCATTCGGGCCTGTTCGGGGGTGCCGCCGCCAACCCGATCCGTGTGCTCTCGCGCATCATCGCCGACCTGCACGACGACCAGGGCCGGGTGACGGTGCCGGGCTTCTACGACGGCGTGCACGAGACGCCTGCGCCGGTGCTGGAGCAGTGGCGGGGCCTCAACCTGACGCCCGAGAGCTTCCTCGGCACCGTCGGCCTCGACCGGCCAGCCGGCGAGCGCGACCGGATGCTGATCGAGCAGATCCAGTCCCGCCCGACCTGCGACGCCAACGGCATCATCGGCGGCTATACCGGCGAGGGCACCAAGACGGTGATCGCCTCGAAGGCCAGCGCCAAGATCTCCTTCCGCCTCGTCGGCGACCAGGACCCGGAGGCGCTGGACCGCAATTTCCGCGCCTTCGTCCAGGAGCGCATCCCGGCCGATTGCTCGGTCGAGGTCGTCACCCACAAGGGCTCGCGGGCGCTGGCGCTGCCCCACGGCATGCCGGCCCTCGAGGCAGCGAAGGCCGCGCTCGCCGAGGAATGGGGCAAGGCCCCGGTGACCATCGGCTCCGGCGGCTCGATCCCGATCGTCGGCGACTTCAAGCGCACGCTCGGCCTCGACACCCTTCTGGTCGGCTTCGGCCTCGACGACGACCGGGTGCATTCGCCGAACGAGAAGTACGACCTGCAGAGCTTCCACAAGGGCACGCGCTCCTGGGCGCGGATCCTGGCGGCGCTGGCGAAGTAAGGCCGGTGCACCTGCCGTCGGATGACCGGCGGCAGGTTTTTCCGGCGCGTATCGTCGATCGGGAGGAAGCCTGTGGTGCAGCAGAAGGTTATCGGCCTGATCGGTGGGATGAGCTGGGAGAGCTCGGCCGAGTATTACCGCATCGTCAACGAGACCGTCCGCGCCCGTCTCGGGGGTTTGCGCTCGGCGCGCTGCCTGATGTGGTCGTTCGACTTCGGCGAGATCGAGGCCCTGCAGCATGCCGGCCGTTGGGACGAGGCAACGGCCGAGCTGGTCTCCGCCGCGCGTCGGCTGGAGCGGGGCGGAGCCGATTTCGTGGTGATCTGCACCAACACCATGCATCGCATGGCCGACGACGTGCAGGCGGCGATCGGCCTGCCCCTGCTGCACATCGCCGATCCGACGGCGGAGCGGATCCGCGCCGCGGGCCTGTCCCGTGTCGGCCTCATCGGCACCGCCTTCACCATGGAGCAGGATTTCTACAAGGGCCGCCTCGCGTCGCGCCACGGCCTCGACGTGCTGGTGCCCGCGGCCGCCGACCGGGCGGAGGTCCACCGGGTGATCTACGAGGAGCTGGTCCAAGGCCGGGCGCTGCCGGCCTCGCGCAAGGCCTACCAGGCGGTCATCGCCCGGCTGGTCGAGCGGGGAGCGGAGGCGATCATCCTCGGCTGCACCGAGATCATGCTGCTGGTGCGGCCGGAGGACAGCCCGGTGCCGCTCTTCGACACCACCGCGCTCCATGCCGAGGCGGCGGTCGATCGGGCGCTGGCCGGCCTCTGAGCCAGGAGGCTATTCTCCGTTGACGAGCCGCCGGCTCAGCGCATTGTGCCGCTCCGCCAGCACCCCCGTGTCCAGCGTGAGCAGTCGCCCGTCCCGCACCACGATCCGCCCGTTGATGATGCTCAGCGCCACGCCCGGCGGCGCGCAGAACACCAGGGCGGCGACCGGATCGTGCAGGGCGCCCGCGGTGGAGAGACCCCGCAGGTCGAAGGCGACGCAATCGGCGGCCATGCCGGGCTTCAGCGCCCCGATATCGTCGCGCCCGAGCACCCTGGCCCCGCCGAGGGTCGCGATCTCCAGGGCCTCGCGGGCCTTCATCGCGGCCGGGCCGTGACCGACCCGGGCGAGCAGCAGGGCTTGGCGCGCTTCGCCGAGGAGGTGACCGGCATCGTTCGAGGCCGAGCCGTCGACGCCGAGACCCACCGACACGCCCTCGCAGCGCATCCGCGGCACCGGGGCGATGCCGGAGGCGAGCCGCATGTTCGAGCACGGGCAATGCGCGACCCCGGTCCCGGTGCGGGCGAACAGCCGGATCCCGTCCTCGTCGAGCTTGACGCAGTGGGCGTGCCACACGTCCGGCCCGACCCAGCCGAGATCGGCGGCGTATTCCGCCGGCGTCACCCCGAAGCGCTCGCGGCTATAGGCGACGTCGTCCTGGTTCTCGGCGAGATGCGTGTGCAGGGAGACGCCGTAGGCGCGGGCGAGCGCCGCCGCGTCCCGCATCAGCCCCGGGCTGACCGAGAAGGGCGAGCACGGCGCGACCACGATCCGGCGCATCGCGCGAGGGGCGGGATCGTGCCAGGTCTCGATCAACCGGCGCGTGTCGGCGAGGATCGCGGCCTCGCCCTCGACCAGCGCGTCGGGCGGCAGGCCGCCGGCGCTCTCGCCCAGGCTCATCGCCCCGCGGGCGGCGTGGAAGCGCAGACCGATCGCGTCCGCCGCCTCGATGCTGTCGTCGAGGCGGCAGCCATTGGGATAGAGGTAGAGGTGGTCGCTCGAGGTGGTGCAGCCCGACAGCATCAGCTCGGCCATCGCGGTCTGCGCCGACACCCGCACCATCTCCGGCGTGAGCCGGGCCCAGACGGGATAGAGCGCCTTCAGCCAGCCGAACAGGTCCGCGTCCTGCGCCCCCGGCACCGCGCGGGTGAGCGACTGGTACATGTGGTGATGCGTGTTGACGAGGCCAGGCAGCAGCACGTGGCCGGCGAGATCGATCACCGTGTCGGCGGCTTCCGGGACCGCCTCGGGCCCGCCGACGGCGACGATCTGGTTCCCCTCGACCAGCACGAAGCCGCCGTCGATCTCGCGCCGCGCCTCGTCCATGGTGACGAGGCGATGGGCATTGCGCAGGAGAAGCGAGGCCATGCGGGGGCTCCGGCGGGATCGGGCCGGCATGCTGGGCGCCCGGCACGGTGCGGGTCAAGCGGCGCTTGACCGAGCGGCAGCCCTCGGGCACCCCGGGAGGCAGAGACCGGAGACCTCACGATGTCAGTGCCCACCCCGTCGCACCCCGAGACGCCGCGCCTGACCACCCACGTGCTCGACACCGCCCATGGCCGCCCGGCCGCAGGGGTGGCGGTGCAGCTCTGGCGCCTGGCCGACGGCGCGCGGGAGGTGGTCGCCCGCACCCTCACCAATGCGGACGGGCGTTGCGATGCGCCGCTGCTCTCGGGCGCGGCGCTGGTGCCCGGCATCTACGAGCTGGTCTTCGCGGTCGGCGCCTATTTCGCGGCCTCGGGCGATGCGGGCGCCGGCGACTTCCTCGAC
This sequence comes from Methylobacterium frigidaeris, assembly GCF_022179185.1. Classification (GTDB taxonomy): domain Bacteria; phylum Pseudomonadota; class Alphaproteobacteria; order Rhizobiales; family Beijerinckiaceae; genus Methylobacterium; species Methylobacterium frigidaeris. The sequence continues at coordinate 93,074 of NZ_BPQJ01000009.1, forward strand.
GAGGTGCCGGTCCGCTTCGTGGTCCGGTCCGGCCTGAACCATTACCACGTGCCGCTGCTGATCGCGCCCTACGCCTACAGCACCTACCGGGGCAGCTGACGGGCCCGGGTGCCGGAACTCAGGGTCGTGAGTTCAGGTGCCCGAACCCGGACCCGGGGTCAGGCGCCCGGCTTCTGCCAGCCGCGCCGACGCTCGGCCAGGCCGTGCTCGCGGTAATGGAGCAGGGGATTCACGCCCGCCCGCTCCACGTCCGGATTGGCGGAGAGGTAGCCGCTCGTGCTGAACTCGGCCGAGGGGTCCCGCCCCTCGCGCCAGCCGAAATGCAGGTAATGCTCGAGGGGGTCGCAGCCCTCGGCCGCCACGTCCGGGTTCTTGCCGAGATAGTAGACCGGATCGAACCCCCCGACGAGGGCGGGTGCGAGCGGCTTGCGGCTCCATTGGGTGATGCGCCACAACATCGGACGTCTGAGGCTCCCTTGGGAGAGGCCGAGCGACGCCGGTATTCCCTGACCTAGCGTTCCACCGGCGTCCCGCACTCAGCAAAGCTGAATCGTGGGCCTGGCGCAATAGGACTATAGCCGACTTCTTCACGGCTCCTGCGCCCCCGCGACGACGGTGCGGCGTCACCCGCCGCGTCGGTCTGGGGCAACTCGGCGTTTAATTGCGCATGGGGCCTCATCTCTGCCACAAGTTGCAGCCTCACTGAGCCCGGGCGGCGGGGCGCGTTGCACAGGAGCTGACGATGGGACTCGTCATTCTCGATCCCCAATCGGGCAAACGCGTCGAAATCGGCATTGCATCACCCGATCAGGGGACTGGAACCGGAGGGACGAACAGGGCAGGTAGAGCGAATGTTCGGCCGGAAGGACTGCCCATGCCCCGATACTTCTTCAACACTCACATCGGCGAGGACGTGATCACCGATCTGAACGGCGAAGAATTACGCGATCCCGATCACGCCTGGGAGGCGTCGCGCTCGATCATCCGCGCGATGATGGACGATCCGAAGAACCAGGACCGGCTGCTCGCCGCGAGCCTGGTGGTGACCGACGAGGCCGGCGAGGTGGTGCTGGAATTTCCCTTCGCCGAGGCCCTGGCGGGGGACGAGCCCGAGGAGCCCCGGCACGGGTCGCCGAACGCCCATTGAGACCCCGGCCGTCGAGGCTTCGAGACCGGTCCGCACCCCGTCCTCCGGCCTGGACGGGTCGTGAGCGCATGACAATCGTCCGCCACGCCCTACATGAGGAGAGGGTGCCGGGGGCGGGCCGCACTCGGCGGCCCGTTCGGCCCGGCGCCTCTCCGAGGCCGCGGCTCGCCCGCGCCTCGCAAGAGGGATGACGTCATGGCGACCCAAGACAGCACCGCGCGCGGACAGGCCGAGACCCGCGCGGCGCGGGCCCAGATGCAGGCCGAGATGGCGGCGCAGGCCTGGGCCGACCTCGCCAGCGCGGAGCGCAGCCGCGACGACAACACCGCCCGACTCAAGGCCCTGCGCCTCGCCCGCGAGGCCGAGACGGTCGCGGCCGCCAAGGCTGCGCCGAAGGCGCGGGCGAAGAAGAAGGCTTGAGGTGGTCCGCGCCGGAGGCGTGGGCAAAGTCGGATTGATGTCCTTCGCGCCGAAGGTGCGGGACGGACGAAGGCGAGTTCAGAGGCGGGGCCGAGGGCCCCGCCGGCGCCTCTGGGACGGTCGGACGCGATGCGTCGCGCCGGAGGTGCGCTGCCAGGCGACGGCGCGTCGGCCACGGCGCAAGACCAACGCGGGACCCGATGCCGTTCACGGGACCTTTCACTCGGCTGCGTCGTAGCGTTTTCGCCCGCTCGGGCGACAGCAGCACCGATCCCGGCTTCGGGCGCCAGTTCAAGCGATGACGGGAGGCCCGTGGCGTCTGTCTTGCTCGCGCGCCGACGCTCGCGTCACTTGGAAAAATTTCCTGGGATCTGTGGTCGCGCCGCGGCCGGCCAGTGCTCGTCCATGTGCCGTCACCGTGCGGCGGAAAAAATATTACATCACTATTTCAGCGGTCTTCAAATATATCTGAACGATTTCGCGATACCAAACGTCAATATCTCTCGCGTAACCGTTACCTGAACCAGAGGAACGGGAAATGAAGAGCCGCATCGGGATGACGACGAAGCTGGTCATGATCGTCGCCTGTGCGATCGTCACGACGACGGCAGCGATGTGGATGACGGCGTCGCGGCAGATCTGGCTCGACCTGCAGCGGCAGGATCTGGAGCGGGCGCAGCAGAACGGGCGCAGCCTCGCCCTGGTCTTCGCCGGCCGGGTGCCGGGCGCGACGGTGACGGTCGAGGGCGGGCGAGTGACGACGGTGACCGCGCCCGCCCTCACGGACTTCGCCGACGCGTCGGTGGTCGACGATTCCGTCGCCTATGTCGGCGGCAGCGCCACAGTGTTCGCCTACGATCCGGCGCGGGACGCCTTCATCCGCCGGGTGACGACGGTGCGGAAGGAGAACGGCGAGCGCGCGGTCGGCACGCCGCTGGCAGCGGACAGCCCGGCGCAAGGGGCCGTGCGCCGCGGCGAGGCCTTCCGGGGCGAGGTGACCCTGTTCGGCCGGCGCTTCCAGACGCTCTACCAGCCGACCCGCGACGCCGGGGGCCGCGTCAACGGCGTCCTCTACGTCGGGGTGCCGGTGGAGGATTCCTACGCCACCCACGCGGCGGCGATGCGCGCCGTGACCCTCGCGGCGGGGGCAATCGCGCTCCTCGCCTGCCTGGCGGCGGCCCTCGTAGCCCGGCGACTGGTCCGACCCCTCGTCGACATCGCCGCCCGGGTCTCGGGCCTGGCCGCCGGCGACCTCGAGACCCCGATCCGCCATGCCGGGCGGGGCGACGAGATCGGCGCCGTCGCCAAGGCCCTCGAAACCCTGCGGGAGACCAGCCGTCGCGCCCTCGCCCTCGAGGAGGAGGGCCGGCTCGGGAGCGAGGCCGCGGAGCGCCGGCGCGCCGCGCGAGATGCGGCGGTCGCAACTTTCCGAGGCGAGGTGGCGTCCCTGGTCGCGGCCCTCGGCGGGCGGGTCGCGGCCCTGAGCGAGCGGGCCGGCGCGATGGCGGTGCAGGCCGAGGCGGCGGAAGGTGCGATCGCGGCGGCCTCCGCCCGGTCCGAGGCGGCCACCGGCAACGTCGCCACCGTAGCGGGCGCCGCCGAGGAACTGTCGGCCTCGGTCGGCGACATCACCTGCCAGGTCGCCCGGGCACGGGAGAGCACCGCCTCGACCCTCGTCGAAGCGGAGGCGGCGGATGGGCGGGTCTGCGAGCTGGTCCGCGCCTCGGCCCAGATCGGCGACGTCGTGGCGCTGATCGACGCCATCGCGGCGCAGACCAACCTGCTGGCGCTCAACGCGACGATCGAGGCGGCCCGGGCAGGCGCTGCGGGCCGCGGCTTCGCGGTGGTCGCTGCCGAGGTCAAGGCGCTCGCCGGCCAGACCGCGACCGCGACCGAGGAGATCACCCGGCAGGTCGCCGGCCTGCGCGGTGCCACCGAGGAGACCGCCGCCGCCCTGGCGCGCATCCGCACCCGGATGCACCACATCGACGAGACCACCGCCGGCATCGCCTCGGCGGTGACCCAGCAGGCTGCTTCGACGCAGGAGATCTCCCGCAGCGCCGGCGGGGCGGCGGAGGCCTCCCGCGCCATGGCGCGGGACTTCGACACAGTGATCGCCGCGGCCCGCACGACGGCCGGCGCCGCCGGCACGGTCGATGCGGCCGCTCGGGAGGTCGACGGTCTCACCGCGCGGCTCGACGCCGAGGTCGAGCGCTTCCTGCGGCAGGTCGCTGCCTGAGCGAGGCGCCCGCCGCTCGCGTCACACCCCGATCGCCGCCTTCACCAGCTCCGGCCGCATCGGCAGCTCGCGCAGGCGCACTCCCGCGGCGTGCCGGATCGCGTTGGCGAGCGCCGCGGCGGTCGGCCCCTGCGCGACCTCGCCGGCGCCGAGGAACGGGTGGCCTGAGCGGTCGATCAGGTGGACGGCGATGTGCTCGGGAATGTCGGGGAAGCGGGCGATCGGGTAGGTGCTCCAGTCGCGGCTCGTCGGGCCCTCGGCATCGTGCGCCACCGCCTCGAACAGGCTCCAGCTCATCGCCTGGATGATCCCGCCCTCGATCTGGTCGCGGATGCCGTGCGGGTTGACGACCTGCCCGGCATCGACCGCGGCTTGCGCCCGCACCAGCCGGACCTGTCCGCTCTCGCGCGCGACCTCCACCTCGACCGCGACGGCGCAATAGGCCGCGAGGTTCTTGTAGCGGGCGAAGGCGAAGCCGGCGCCGCGCCCCCTCTGCAGGGGCCGGCCCCAGCCGAAGCGCTCGGCGGCGGCCTCGACGACGGCTCGCGCCCGCGGATCGTCGAGATGGGCCAGGCGGAAAGCGACCGGGTCGGCGCCGGCGGTCTCGGCCAGCTCGTCGAGGAAGCTCTCGATCGAGAACACGTTCATGTAGGCGCCGAGGCTGCGCAGGGCCGAGACCCGGAGCGGCATGTCGGCGACGAAGTCGTGCGCCACCCGCGCCCGGGGGAGGCGATAGAGCGGGATGGCGTTGCGGTCGCCGCCGCCCTCGGGCTGCGGCAGCGCCTTCGGCGGCGGGGCCGGGAACGGCGTCGCCAGCATCCGGGCCGAGAGCAGCTGGCCGGCGCCGGGCGGGCGGGTGAGGTGGGTCGGGCTGCGCACCGCGTAGTCCCAGTCGGCGATCCGCCCATCCGGCCCGAGCACCGCCGAGGCCTCGGTCAGCATCGCCCCACCGTAGGGCTCCCACAGGTGCTCCTGCTCGCGGGTATACTGCACCCGCACCGGCCGGCCGGGGAGGGCGCGGGCGAGCAGAGCCGCGTCGCCCGCCGCGTCGTCGGCGCCGTTATGGCCGTAGCAGCCCGAACCCTCGACGTGGATGCAGCGCACCTGCTCCTCGGGCAGGGACAGCATCTCGGCGAGCGCCTTGCGCAGGGGGAACATGCCTTGCGCGTGCGACCACACGGTGAGGCGGCTGCCGTCGAACTCGGCCACCGCGCAGGACGGGCCGATCGCGCCGTGCATCTGGTAGCGCCGCCGGTACCGCGCGGTGATCCGGCGCCCCGGCGGCAGCGGCGTGCCGGCGCCGGCCTCGTGGATGATCGTCCGCTTCGCCGGCCGTCCGGCGAGGTCGGCGAAGAGCGCGTCGGGCTCCGGCACGGGTGTGCCCCCCTGCCAGACCGCGACCCGCGCGAGCGCCCGCATCGCCGTCACGGCGGCGTATTCCCGCTCGGCCAGCACCGCCAGGACGTCGCCGTCGCGATGGACCCGGATCACCCCGGGACGGGACGCGACAGCGTCTGCGTCGAGATCGACGAGCCGCGCGCCGGGGCGGGGCGGGCGCACGATCCGGGCATGGACCATGCCGGGTGCGCGGATGTCCTGGACGTAGGCCGCGCCGCCCGCGACCTTGGCGGGGATGTCGACCCGCGGCAGCGGCCGCCCGACGATCGTGTAGGCCGCCGGGTCCCGCAGCGCGACGTTGTCCGGCACCGGCGCGTCGAGCTCGACCGCCCCGGCGATCTCGCTAAGGGCGAGGCGCCGTCCGTCCGGGCCGACGACCGCACCGCTTTCGACCCGCAGCGAGTCCGGCGGGAGCCCGAGCCGGCGCCCGGCGGCCGCGACGAGCAGCGCCCGCGCCGCCGCGGCGGCGTGCCGGATCGCGGTGGCGGAATCCTGCATCGAGTGGCTGCCGGCGGTGTAGCCCTCGTCCGGGGTCAGCTCGGTATCGGCGGTGAGGAGGCGCAAGGCGGCGGGCGCCATCCCGAGTTCCTCCGCCGCGACCTGGATCAGCGCCGTCTTGATGCCCTGGCCGAGCTCCGCCTTGCCGGTGAGCACCGTCACGGCACCGTCCTCGCCGATCCGGATCCAGGCATCGATCCGCGGCGCTTGCGCCAGGCCGCCGGGCAGGGACGCGGCCTTGGGCTCCCGTGGCAGCCCGATCCCGACGAGGAGCGCGCCTCCGACGAGCAGCGTACGGCGGGTGAGCGCGGTCACGGCGTCGCCCCGGTTGTGGGGGGCTCAAGCCCGGCGGCGCGGCGCACGGCGGCGAGGATCCGCATATGGGTTCCGCAGCGGCAGAGATTGAACCGGAGCGCAGCGCGGATCTCGGCCTCGCTCGGATGCGGGACCGACCGCAGCAGGGCATGGGCCCGCATGATCATGCCGGCGATGCAGTAGCCGCACTGCGCCGCGTTCTCGGCGATGAAGGCGGCCTGGAGCGGGCCGGGATTCTCCGGGCTCCCCAGGCCCTCGACGGTGGTGACGGGCCGGCCCTCGAGCACCCCGATCGGGGTGAGGCAGGACAGGATCGCGCGGCCCTCGACCTCCACCGTGCAGGCGCCGCACTGGCCGAGGCCGCAGCCGAACTTGGCGCCGTTGAGTCCCCATTCGTCGCGCAGCACGTAGAGGAGCGGGGTCTCCGGCTCCGCCGCGACCGCCTGCGTGCGGCCGTTCACCGTCAGGGTCGGCATCGGCGTCTCCTTCTCAACGCCCCGCCTCGGCATGGGCGCCAGGGCGGGGGGCGTCCCGCATCAGGTCCCGCACCGTCTCGTCGAGCCCGGGCCACGGCCCGTCGGGGCTGAAACGGGCGCGCAGATAGGCGGCGAGGTCCGTCATCTGGGCCGGTGTCAGCATCGCGCCGTAGGCCGGCATGATCGGGCCCGGCGCGTGCTCCCGCGGGGCGATGCCGTCGCGCAGGACCAGGATCAGGTTGCGCGGGTCGGGCGCCCGCAAGGTGGTGCGGTGGCCGAGGGACGGCGTGGTGTAGGGCACGCCGCCGGCGGCACCCCCGCCGCTCTCGTGGCAGACCGCGCAGGCGCCCGCATAGGTCGCGGCGCCCCGGGCGAGGGCCGGGTCGTCGCCCGGGATCGCCCGGTCGACCGGCCCGGTGCGGCTGCCGGCGGGCCCGGGGCCGTAGAGCGTCGCGGTGTAGGCCGCGAGCGCGCGGATCTCGCCTGCCGGTACGGTCCGGTGTGCGTCGACCACCGGGCGCATCGGCCCGGCGGCCCCGCCGGCTTGCGGGTCCCACTCGGCGAGGTAGCGGGCGAGGCTCTCCTTGTCCCAGGCGAGCGGCGCCGGGGAGGACCGGTCGAGGGGCGGCGCCCACCAGCCGTCGACCTCGCCCCCCGCATAGGCCCTCGATCGCACCTCGGCGCCCAGGAGGTTGCGGGGAGTGTGGCAGGCGCCGCAATGGCTCAGAGCTTCGGCGAGGTAGGCGCCACGATGCCACTCCGCGTCCCGGCGCGGATCGGCCGGGATCTTGAGATCCCGCACGAACAGCAGCTTCCAGCCGGCGAGGAGAGGGCGCCAGGAAAGCGGGAAGGGCAGGGCGTTCGCCTTCGCCTCCGCCCGCACCGGCTCGCGGGTCATCACGAAAGCGTAGAGGGCGGCGACGTCCGCGTCGGTCAGGCCGGCATAGTGGGTGTAGGGGAAGGCCGGGTAGAGGTGGCGCCCCTCCCGGTCGACACCCTGGCGCATCGCCCGGGTGAAGGCATCGAGCGTGTAGCGGCCGATCCCGGTTTCCGGGTCCGGGGTGATGTTGGTGGCGGCGATCGTGCCGAACGGCGTCGTGACGCCGCGGCCACCCGCGTAGGGCCGGCCACCTTCCGCCGTGTGGCAGGAGGCGCAGTAGCCGAGGGAGGCGAGGATGGCGCCTTTGCGGACCTGCTCCGGCGCGGTCTCGGCCGGCGTCGGGGAGCCCGGCGCGAGGGCGGGCCGCCAGGCCGCGACTGCGAACCCTGCGGCCGCCAGGACGAGAAGTCCTCCGAGCCAGACAGTGATCCGGCGACGCCCCACGAACCGGCTCCTTCCGCAACGCGAAGGCCCGCTCCTCCGGCGGCGAGACAACCTGCACCGCCGGCCACGGTTCCGGAGACCCGCCCTGGCGCGCAAGCCTGCCTCCCGCACGGCCTTGCCGCACAGTCTTGCCGCAATCCCGCGAAACAGTGATATCGTCCGACTGGCGGAGTGGCGCCGACTAGGCTTGGCCGTACCGGTCGGGCGGCGGCGCTTCCGCATGGTCCGACCCCGAGCGGGCGGCGTCCCGCCCGCTCGATGTCATTCTTCTCGCCGGTCCCGTTCTTGCTGATCCCGCGGGGCCGACGGGCGACCCGTCCCGGGATCGTTTCGGATGCGGCCCGCCGCACGAGACCGACGCCGCATGGCCCAACAGAGTTTCCAGGCCCGTCTCGGGCCGCCGCCGATGAGCGCCGACGATGCCGCCTGCCGGGCCTGCTCCGGGCAGATGCGCGCGCACTGGCAGGAGCGCCCCCATGCCCGCCTGATGGTGGTGGCCTCGACCCCGGTGGTCGAGGTGTTCGGCGGCGGCGTCGAGACCCGCTACCTCTGCCTCGAATGCGGGCACACGCTGATGCATTCGACCGGCCGCTTCGGCCAAGGCTGGCATTGAGACGATGGCCTTGATGGGTGGGGTTCGGCCGGGCGATGGATCGCCCCGTCCCGGGAGCGTCCGATGCCTCACGCGATCGTCACCACGACCGAGCGACCCGACCTCGCGGCCGTCACCGCGCGCTGGCGCTGGGAGGCCTTCATGCAGGGGCAGGGCCGCGGCCTCGCTGAGGTGATGGCGGCCGAATCCGTGGGCGCCGCCGGCCCCGGCCCGATGCCCCGCACCTGCGTTCTTCTGGCGGATGACGCGCCCGTCGGCATGGCGAGCCTGGCCGCCCACGACCTCGACCCGCGCCCCGACCTCACCCCCTGGCTCGCCGGCGTCTTCGTGGCCCCGCACGCCCGAGGCCGCGGCCACGCCGTCCGGCCGGTCGCGGCGGTCGAGGCGGAGGCGATCGCCCTCGGGATCCCGACTCTGTGGCTCTACACCCGCAGCGCCGAAGGGCTCTACGCCCGGATCGGATGGCGGACGACCGAGACCTTTCCGTATCGAGACAGGCTCTACGCGCTGATGCGGCGGGATCTGCCGGAGCACGTTTGATCGTCTTCGACAAAACCGACGCACACAGGGGCCATCCCGGAGCCGCGCAGCGGGATCCGGAATGACGCCGAGGATGCCGGGTCCGTGGCGAGACGCAGCGGAAGAGAACCGACGGCCGCCCCCACCTGCCCCCGAGAACCGCTCCGCCAGCGCTCTTCCGCAGAGCCGCCGACTCGACCGGGATGCAATGCCGGCCGGCACTCCCGCGCGTTCGTCGGGTTGAGCCCGTCGAGCCGGTCGTCGACGGGAGGCCGGGCAGGGCCAAGTTACCCTCAGGTCAAGTCCCCCTGAGGTCAAGTCCTGCCGGGGCCAAGTTCCGCGTGGCGCTGCCAGCTCGGGCCGCCCTCAATCCGCCAGCGGCCGCGCCTCTTCCGGCAGCATGATCGGGATGCCGTCGCGAATCGGGTAGGCGAGCTTGGCCGAACGGCTGATCAGCTCCTGGCGCGCGGAATCGTACTCGAGCCGCTCCTTGGTCAGGGGGCAGACCAGGAGCTCGAGCAGCTTCGGGTCGACGCGGGTGGTTTCGAAGGGCGCGGGGGAATCGGTCATGGGGGTCCTTCCGAATGGTCGGGTCGCGACGCCTTAGCGCAATGCCCGGGTCATTGCAGCGTCGGCTCGCTGCCCGATCCCCGCACCAGTTCCATCTCGGTCACGGCGATCAGTACCTCGGCCCGGGTCTTGAGGTCGGGCGCCTCCAGCATCGCCTGCTTCTCCCGCGGGCCGAACGGGCTCATCATGCAGAGCGCGTTGACCAGGGCCTCGTTCGGCGCCTCCTCGATGCCGGCCCAGTCGACCTTGAGATCGTTGGCCTCGACGAAGTCGCGCAGCGCCTTCAGCACGCCGGCGCGATCCACCGCCTCCTCGCCGGCGCGGGCGTGGAAGTCGCTCTCGAATGGCGCGAAGGTGACCTTGCAGCGGCGATAGCCGGTGGTGGTCGACAGTTCCTCCTCGACCCGGAAACGGGCGATGCCGGTGAGGGAGATCAGGTAACGGCCGTCGCCGGTCTCGGCGAATTGGGTGACCCGGCCGGCGCAGCCGACCCGGAAGAGTTTCGGCGACAACGGGGTCTCGCCGGATTCGGCATCCGGCTGGATCATGCCGATCACCCGGTCGGTGCGGAGTGCATCGTCCACCATCGCGAGATAGCGCGGCTCGAAGATGTTGAGCGGCATCTGGCCCCGCGGCAGCAGCAATGCGCCGGGAAGAGGAAAGACCGGGATCTCGGCCGGGCAGTCGGCAGGACCCTTGTAGGCGACGTTCATGCTCATCGGCGTCGCTCCCGCGCGGATCGAAGGAAATCCCGGGCCCCGTCGTCTCGGGCCCGGGATCGCAGCATACGTTCTAGGGCGCTGCCCTCCGGCGTGGATACCTGTCCGGCGTAAATGCCGCGCCGGAATCGACTTCGACGTCGACTTGGCCGAGCCTCAGGAGAACATCAGGGCCGACAGCTTGCGCCGGCCGCGGATGGTCATCGGGTCCATCGGGCCCCAGGCCTCGAACAGCTGCAGCAGCTGCTTGCGGGCGCCGTCGTCGTTCCACGACCGGTCGCGGCGGACGATCTCGATCAGCTGGTCGATCGCCTCCTGCTGCTGACCCTTGGCGTTGAGGCCGAGCGCGAGGTCGAACCGCGCCTGGTAATCGGCCGGATCGGCGTCGATCCGGTGTTGCAGGCCGGCGAGGTCGCCGAGGGAGGCCGCCTGCTCGGCGAGCTCGATCGCCGCCTTCACGGCGGCGATGGCCGGGTCCTTGGCCGCCTCGGGCGGTGCCGCCTCGAGGAAGCGGCGGGCCCCCTCGACGTCGTCGCGGTCGAGGAGGAGACGGGCGAGCGCCGCGATCGCGCCGGGATGGCCCGGCTCCTGGCCCAGCACCGCGGCGTAGATCTCGGCGGCGGCGTCCGGATCGCCGGCCTCGGCGGCGGCTTGCGCCTCCGCCATCAGGTCCTCGACCGCGGTGGGCCCGAGCGGGCCGACCAGGCGCTCGATGAAGGCCTTCACCTGGCCCTCGGGCAGGGCGCCCATGAAGCCGTCGACCGGTTGCCCGCGCTGGAACGCGATCACCGCCGGGATCGACTGGATGCCGAGCTGGCCGGCGATCTGGGGATGCTCGTCGATGTTCATCTTGACGAGCTTCACCTTGCCGCCGGCATCCTTGACGGCCTTCTCGATGATCGGTGTGAGCTGCTTGCACGGCCCGCACCAGGGCGCCCAGAAATCGACCAGCACCGGCTGCTGCAGGGATTCCTGCATCACGTCCTGGCGGAAGGTCGCGGTGGTGGTGTCCTTGATCAGGGCGCCCGCAGGGGCTTGGCCGGCGGAGGCTTGGCCGGCCGCGGGAGTGTCGGTGAGCATCGATGACCTCGGGAGAACGGCCTTCACGTCGCGAGCCCGGACGGCCCGCCGATCAGATGGGGTAGACCGGTCGCCCCGACCAGGGCAAGGCGCGGAAAGCCTGAAAAACGCACGGAAAAACAGGAGCCGGGCGTGAGCCGGCGGGCTACGCCCGGCGCCTCGTCACGCCGCCGCCGGTGCCGCCTGGCGCATCCGGCCGATCATCAGCGACATCAGCGCGGCCATCACGGCGGTGAGGCCGGCGGCCAGGAACGCCTCGAGGTAGCGCCCCTCCGAGGCCCGCACCAGGCCGGCGCCGAAGGCGGCCGTCGCGGCGCCGAGCTGGTGGCCGGCGGCGATCCAGCCGAACACGATCGGCGCGTCGCGTTCGCCGAAGGCCTCGTTGGCGAGCCGCACCGTCGGCGGCACCGTGGCGATCCAGTCGAGGCCGTAGAACACCGCGAAGATCGACAGGCTGTAGAACGAGAAGTCGGTGAAGGGCAGCGCCATCAGCGAGAGGCCGCGCAGGCCGTAATAGACGAAGAGCAGCTTGCGCGGGTCGTAGCGGTCGGTGAGCCACCCTGAGCCGGTGGTGCCGATGAGATCGAACACGCCCATCAGCGCGAGCAGCCCCGCGGCCCGCACCTCGGGGATGCCCTGGTCGGCGCAGAACGAGATCAGGTGCGTGCCGACGAGCCCGTTGGTGGTGAGCCCGCAGATGAAGAAGGTGCCGAACAGGAGCCAGAAATCCCCCTTGCGGCTCGCCCGCACCAGCCCGTCGATCGCGGCCCGGAACGGGTTGGCGCGCCGGGGCGGCTCGGAGACGGTGCCGGGCGCGGCGCCGTAGGGCGTGAGGCCGATATCGGAGGGACGCTCCGGCAGGAGCCAGGCGACGAGCGGGATCAGCGCCGCGATGGCGCAGGCGACGGTGAGCACCACCGGCTGCCAGCCCCCGGCTTGCGCGATCGCCGCGAGGCCCGGCAGGAAGACCAGCGTGCCGGTGGCGGTGCTGGCGGTGAGAAGCCCCATGAACAGGCCGCGGCGCACCGCGAACCAGCGGTTGACGACGGTGGCGCCGAGCACGATGGCGACGCAGCCGCTGCCGAGGCCCGACAGCACGCCCCAGGTGGCGACGAGGTGCCAGGGCTCGCTCATCAGGGCGCTGAGCGCCGTCGAGGCCGCCATGAGGGCGAGCGCACACAGCAGCGTGCGGCGGATGCCGAAGCTCTGCATCAGGGCCGCGGCGAACGGGCCGACGAGCCCGTAGAGGAAGATGCCGAGCCCGGCGGCGAAGGAGGTGGTGCCCCGGCTCCAGCCGAAGGCCTGCTCGAGCGGCAGGATCAGCACGCCCGGCGAGGCCCGCAGGCCCGCCGCGGCGAGCAGGCACAGGAAGATCACGCCCACCACCACGAAGGCGTAGTTCTGCCCGAAGGGACGGGGCCTCGGCGGAGCGGGAACGGGGGAGGCGAGGCCCCGCGGCGACAATGTCGAACTCATGCTGGGACATCCTCCCCGAATCGTGCTACGACGTTACGTACCGGTCAGTAACATCGTCAAGGGTGAAAACATGGCGGAGGGGCATGACGGGGCTGCACCTGTCCGGGCCGGCGACCGGATCCGGGCGGCCGCCCGCGACCTGTTCTACAGCCGCGGCTTCCGGGGCGTCGGCGTCGACGAGATCGTGGCCCGGGCCGGCGTGACGAAGCCGAGCCTCTATCGCGGCTTCGCCTCGAAGGACGCCCTCGTCGTCGCCTGCCTGGAGGATTACGACACGGGCCTGCGCGCCCGCCTCGACGAGGCGCTCGCGGCCCATCCCGGCGACCCCGGGGCGGGGCTCGTCGCCTTCCTCGACGGAATCGCCCGGCGCAGCGCCCGGCCGGGCTTCCGCGGCTGCGGCCTCACCAACGCCGTGGTCGAGTATCCTGAGGCCGATCACCCTGTCCGCGAGGCGGCGCGGGAGGGCAAGCGCGCGCTCCACGCCCGCCTTGCCGAGGTCGCCGGGACGCTCGGCGCCCGCGCGCCCGAGCGCCTCGCCGACGCGCTGCTGCTCCTCGTCGAGGGCGCCTTCGCCTGCGGGCAGATCTTCGGCGCCGACGGCCCGAATCGCTCGCTCGCCGGCACCGCCGAGGCCCTGATCGCGGCGAGTCGAGCGTGATCCCAGCATCGCGCGCCGCACAACAGAATTCCGTCAATAAATCGGGGGGCGGTGGGAGCACGGCCTTGATTCCGTCGCCATGATCGGTCGATACGCGAGAGTTGACGCCGATCGCGGTCCATAGCCTCTTTGGCGCCTCTTGGCCGCGACCCCCGTGGAGTTGAGCGTATGACCCTCGTACGACGTTTCCAGGTTGCGCCGGCGCTGGTCCGCCTGATCCGCAAGGAGCGCGGCTCCTCCCGCATCACCGAAGGTTACTTCCCGCCCCAATCCGGCCGGACCTCTTTCGTGCGCGTCGATGGCGGCCAGTGCCACCTCGTCCTGGTCACCTCCGACGGCGGCGCCTCGAGCGAGGAGCGCACCGAGGTGCCGCGCGCCCATGGCGACGCGCTCCTCGATGTCTGCGCCGGCCGCGCCGCCTACGACCGCACCCAGGTGGCCCTCGGCAACGGCCGCGACGCCCTGATCGACCGCTACGTCGCCCCCGGCAACGTCGACGTCGTCTCGGTGGTATTCGACAATCCCGATGAGGCCAACGGCTTCCCGGTCCCGCCGTGGTTCGGCCCCGAGGTGAGCACTGATCAGGCCTATGAGGGCCGTAGCATCGCCCTCCAGGGCGTGCCGCAGCCCGGCGAGATCGGCCTGTCCAACGCCGCCCTCGACGCCGTGCTCGACCTGATCGAGCCGCGCTACGGGTTCGGCCGCTACGCCGCGCCGAGCCGCAACGGCGAGGAGGCCGGGGTGGTCAACGCCCTGCGCCGCATCGCCACCCCGCCGCAGCCGGAACCGACGCCGCCTCCGCCGCCTGAGCCCGAGCCCGTCCACGAGGCGCCGCCCCCGCCGCCCCAGGCCGAGGCCGCCCCCGAGCCGCCGCCCCCGCCGCCGGAGCCGCATCCGGATACCCGCATCGACGACGTGATCGAGAGCCTGTCCCAGGCCCTCGGCGCTGCGGTGCCGGGCGGGGACGCCGCCCGCGACGACGGTACGCCGGCCTTCGAGCGCTGGACCGTGCGCCCGCGCCGGACCCAGCCGACGCCCTGAGGGCGGCAGATCTTCCTCGACCGCGTCCCGATTCGGCCCATCCCGGGTTCCGCCCTGACGGAGCCCGGGATTTTTCGTGCCAAGTGAGCGCGACCCGTCGCGACGAATCGGCACTCCACGGTTGAATGGTGCTCCGTAATCCGTCAGACGCTTGACGCCGACGCGCCCGCACGGCACGCAACGCTCCGCTTGGCCCGCGTCCGATCTCCGATCGGTCGCGCGGAGGCGGCTGCGAGGTGCGAAGGTCGCAAAGGCAGCATTGAATCCCCCTGTCGCAAAGGCATCGGGAGCGTAGCGGGGACAATCGAAGGGTTTTCCCTGATTTTAGACTTGGAACGCGCGGTGCGGACTTCCTACACTGTCCGGGTCGCGGGCTGTTCCACACGACAGTCACGCGGCGGAGGCCGCACCGCGACGGCCGATCCCAAGGCGGCGGCCGGCACCTCGGGGAGAGAACGACCATGCAGCACGCCACGCCGTCCGCGACGGCCCCAGGTTCGTCGCAGCCCTGGTACAAGGTCCTCTACATCCAGGTTCTGATCGCCATCGCGCTTGGCGTGCTGCTCGGCTACGTCCTGCCCGAGACCGCCAAGTCGATGAAATGGCTCGGCGATGCCTTCATCGCGCTCATCAAGATGATGATCGCGCCGATCATCTTCTGCACCATCGTGCACGGCATCGCGTCGATCGGCGACCTGAAGAAGGTCGGCCGCGTCGGCCTCAAGGCGCTGATCTACTTCGAGGTGGTGTCCTCGCTCGCCCTCGTCATCGGCGTCATCGTCGGCGAGATCGTGCAGCCGGGCGCCGGCTTCGGCGTCGATCCGGCGCAGCTCGACGCCAAGGCGGTCGCCGGCTACGCCAGCAAGGCGCAGGCCGACTCGACGGTCGCCCACATCATGGCGATCATCCCGAAGAGCTACTTTGACGCCTTCGCGGGCGGCGACCTGCTCCAGATCCTGCTGATCGCGGTGCTGACCGGAATCGTCATCACGGGGCTCGGCGAGCGCGGCAAGCCGGCGATCCACGCCATCGAGGCGGCGGGCGAGATCTTCTTCCGCATCATCGGCATGATCGTGAAGCTCGCGCCGATCGGCGCCTTCGGCGCCATGGCCTACACGATCGGCCAGTACGGCATCGGCAAGCTCGGCAACCTCGCGGGCCTCGTCGCCACGTTCTACCTCACGAGCCTGCTCTTCGTGCTGGTGGTGCTCGGGCTGATCGCGCGCTTCTCCGGCTTCTCGATCCTCAAGTTCCTGGCCTACATCAAGGACGAGCTCCTGATCGTGCTCGGCACCTCGTCGTCCGAGACGGTGCTGCCGCACATGATGCAGAAGATGAAGCGCCTCGGCGCCTCGGATTCGGTCGTCGGCCTCGTCATCCCGACCGGCTACTCGTTCAACCTCGACGGCACCAACATCTACATGACGCTGGCGACGCTGTTCCTGGCCCAGGCCGTGGGGGCGGATCTCAGCTTCGGGCAGTACGCCACCATCATCGCGGTGGCGATGCTGACCTCGAAGGGCGCCTCGGGCGTCACCGGCGCCGGCTTCGTGACGCTCGCGGCGACGCTCGGCGCGATTCCCGGCAACCCGGTGCCCGTCGCCGCGATGGCGCTGATCCTCGGCATCGACAAGTTCATGTCGGAGTGCCGGGCGCTCACCAACCTCGTCGGCAACGGCGTCGCCTGCGTGGTGGTCAGCCGCTGGGAGGGCGAGCTCGATCCAGTCAAGCTGCGCGAGGTGATGGCCAATCCCGTCGCGATCGGCACCGAGATCGCCGACGAGAAGCCGGTCCCGGTCGCGCCCTGACCCGATGACGGGCCTGCGCATCGGCATCGATCTCGGCGGCACCAAGGTCGCCGGGATCGCCCTCGACCGCGACGGCCGGGTGCGGGCCGAGCGGCGCATCGCGACCCCGCGGGGCGATTACGATGCCTCGCTCCGGGCCATCGCGGGCCTCGTGGCCGCGCTGGAGGCCGAGGCTGCCGGCATCGGCACCGTCGGGATCGGCATCCCCGGCGCGCTGGTGCCGGCGACCGGCCGGGTCAAGAACGCCAACTCGACCTGGCTCAATGGCCGGACCCTCGGCGACGACCTCGCGAGAATCCTCGCCCGCCCGGTCCGGCTGGAGAACGACGCCAATTGCCTGGCGGTCTCCGAGGCCGTCGACGGGGCGGGGGAGGGGGCGGCCCTGGTCTGGGCGGTGATCCTCGGCACCGGGGTCGGCTCCGGCATCGCGCTCGCGGGCCGGGCCTTGTCCGGGCGCCACCGCATCGCCGGGGAATGGGGCCACAACCCGCTGCCCGCTCCCGCCGACGACGAGCGCCCGGGCCCGGCCTGCTATTGCGGCCGGCACGGCTGCCTCGAGACCTGGCTCTCCGGCCCGGGCCTCGCCGCGGACCACGCCCGCCGCACCGACCGGGCGATGAGCGGCGAGGCGATCGTCGCGGCGATGCGCCAGGGCGACGCGGCGGCACGAGCGACCTTCGCGGCCTGGCTCGACCGGCTCGGGCGCGGCATCGCGGGCGTCGTCAACCTCCTCGACCCGGACGTGATCGTGCTGGGCGGCGGCCTCTCGACGATTTCCGAGATCTACGAGGCTCTTCCCGAGCGGGTCGCCCCGCACGTCTTCGGCGGCGGCTTCGACACCCCCATCCGGCAGAGCCGTCACGGCGATGCCTCGGGGGTGCGCGGAGCGGCGTGGCTGTGGAACGATCAGGACGCATCTGCCGCCTGAGGCGTGCTAAGCAGATCCCGCAAAAGTGGTCGCCGGTTTTGCGGCAACAATCTGCGACACGACAAGAAGCGAAGCGGACGACGCGTGGGCCTGCCAACGCGAATCTGCTTAGGTGGCCGTTTCGACCGCCCTTCAGCCTCCGGGAGACAGAAAGCGTGCCGGCCAGACCCGTCGACCTCGACCCGGCCTCGATCCGCATCCTCGAGCACCTGCAGCAGGACAGCGAGGTCGGCATCGGCGACCTCGCCGAGGCGGTCGGCCTCTCGACCTCGCCGTGTTGGCGCCGGGTCGCCGATCTCAAGGCCAAGGGCATCATCCGGCGCTGCGTCGCGGTTGCCGACCCGCAGGCGCTGGGTCTCCACGTCAACGTCTTCGTCCATGTCTCGCTGGAGAAGCAGACCCAGGCCGCCCTCCAGGCCTTCTCCGACGCCATCCGCCACCGCCCGGAGGTGATGGAGTGCTACCTGATGAGCGGCGAGGCCGATTACCTGCTGCGGGTGGTGGTGGAAGATCTGGCCGAATACCAGCGGCTGATCGTCGATCACCTCACCCGGATTCCCGGGGTGGCGAAGATCCGGTCGAGCTTCGCGCTCGACCAAGTGAAGTACACGACGGCGTTGCCGCTGGACCATCTGAAGGAGTGAGCCTGTTTCGGCAGGTTCATCGGACAGCCGATCCCGCTCGAGGATTCAGGGGTGGAGCGAGGCGCCCTTGGTGGTCCTGTCGATGTCCTTCTTCGGGCCGTGGAGGGCGAGACCGACGAGGTCCGGCGCGTCGGCGGGTTCGCGGGCAAAGACCTCGCGGTTGGCCGCATCGTGCCCGGTCTCGAACATCGCCCGGACATAGGCGCTGCGGACG
The DNA here is from genome assembly GCF_022179185.1 of Methylobacterium frigidaeris. GTDB lineage: Bacteria > Pseudomonadota > Alphaproteobacteria > Rhizobiales > Beijerinckiaceae > Methylobacterium > Methylobacterium frigidaeris. The sequence goes on from NZ_BPQJ01000009.1 coordinate 111,161, forward strand.
AGGTCGCGCTGGATCGCCTGCTGCCAGGCCCGTTGCAGCACCTCGCTGGTCGCGGCGAAGATCAGCATCGGCTGGCCAAGCAGGCGGGCGTGCCGACGCCCCGTCGCGTCGAGATAGGGTTCGCCCATCGCCTCCGGCACGGCGCCGGCGATACCGGTCGCCAGGAACGCGGTGACGTTCAGCTTCTGCCACACGGCCAGGTCCTCGCGGACCAGGATGGCCACCTTGGTGTCGAACATCGGGGTCTCCCTGCGGGCGATCGCATGCAGGGCTAGCCGACCGCGAGGGCGGCGTCTGGAACGTTCGTGCGCCCGCTGCGGTAGACGGCGGGCGTGAGGCCGTAGGCGCGGCGGAACCAGCGGCCGAGATGGCTCTGGTCGGAGAAACCCGCTTCCAGCGCCGCGTCCGCCGGCGGCGTTCCGGCGCGCAGCAGCGCCCGGGCCCGGGCGAGGCGGATCTCGACCAGGCAGGCATGGGGCGAGGTGCCGAAGCGACGGCGGAAGGCGCGGGCGAGCTGGAACCGGTCTGCGGCGCCGGCCGCCTGGGCGAGCGCGTCGAGGCCGAAGGCCGTCGCCGCGTGCGCGCGCATGAAGTCCATGGCCCGCTCAGCGACCTCCGGACCGCCGTCCGGCGATGGGCCTGAACCCGCGGCGCCGAGATGGCGGCGCAGATGCCCGGCGAGGTCGTCGAGGGCTGCGTCGGTCTCGAGCGGTGACGTGGCGCCGAAGACGGCGCGGCAGGCTCGATGGATCGCCCCGCCGAACGCGCGGTCGTCGGCAAGCGTGCGGCGAAAGCCGATCCCCGCGTCGCTGCCGCCCATCCGGCAGCGCAGCCAGTCCTGCGGCAGGTACAGCATGCTGTAGCGGAAGCCCGGCTCCCGGACCGCCTGCCCGTCGTGCCGCTCGCCCGGCTCGATCAGGATCACCCGCCCGGGGCTGCTCTGCCGGCGCGCCCCACGACAGTAGAAGTCCTGGATGCCCTCATGCGTCACGCCCACCAGCCACTCGTCGTGGTGATGCATGTCGTAGGCGTGGCCGAGGAACCGCGCCGTCACCGCCTCGATGCCGCTCGTGGCCTCGCGCCGGAGATGGACGAAGTCGCGGGGTTGGGAGGCCCGGTTCTCGGTGGGAGCCTGTCTCATGGGACGATGTTCGGGCCGCGCGATCGTCTCTGAAAACCTGTTCGATCCGCGCCCGCAGGGTCGGCGGTCTCTGCGTCAGTCCGAGGCCGCGCAGCGGAGCCCGGACTGAGGCGGAGTGGATTGATGGTGGGGGAAGTCAAATCACCGCCGTCGAGCGGGTCTGGGCTTTGCCCGTCAGCGCCGGCGCACGAAGCCGACGATGTCCTTCACGGCGGCGATGTTGGGCGCGGCGATGGCCTCGGCCCGCGCCGCGCCGTCGGCCAGCACCGCATCGATATGGCCGGGATCGGCGACGAGGCGCTTCATCTCGGCGCCGATCGGCCCGAGCTTGGCCACAGCCAGATCGACCAGCGCGCCCTTGAAGGCCGAGAACTGGGCGCCACCATATTCGCGCAGCACGTCCTCGCGGCTCGCCTCGCTGAGCGCCGCGAAGATGCCGACGAGATTATCCGCCTCCGGCCGCTTCTCGAGGCCGGCGGTCTCGGAGGGGAGGGGCTCGGCGTCGGTCTTGGCCTTGCGCACCTTCTGGGCGATGGCGTCGGAATCGTCGGTGAGGTTGATGCGCGAATAGTCGGACGGATCCGACTTCGACATCTTCTTGGTGCCGTCGCGCAAGGACATCACCCGGGCGGCGGGCCCGCCGATCAGCGGCTCGGTGATCGGGAAGAACGCCTCGCCGTGGCCGTGCTGTTGAATCGCGGCCGAGAAGTCGTTGTTGAACTTCTGGGCGATGTCGCGGGTCAGCTCGAGGTGCTGCTTCTGGTCCTCGCCCACCGGCACGTGGGTGGCGCGGTAGGCCAGGATGTCGGCCGCCATCAGCACCGGGTAATCGTAGAGGCCGATGCTCGCATTCTCGCGGTCCTTGCCGGCCTTCTCCTTGAACTGCGTCATGCGGTTGAGCCAGCCGAGGCGGGCGACGCAGTTGAAGATCCAGGCCAGCTCCGCGTGCTGCGGCACCTGGCTCTGGTTGAACACCACCGAGCGGGCCGGATCGATGCCGGCCGCCAGGAAGGCCGCGGTGACCTCGCGGATCTGCCGCGTCAGCTCGGCCGGGTCCTGCCACACCGTGATCGCGTGCAGGTCGACGACGCAGTACAGGCACTCGAACTGCGCCTGCATGGCGACGAAGCGCTTGATCGCGCCGAGATAGTTGCCGAGGTGCAGGTTTCCGGTCGGCTGAACGCCGGAGAAGACCAGTTCCTTGAACGCGGGCATCGTGATCGTCGTCCCTTGGCTCGGTCCCTTGGCCGAGGGCTGTCACAATCCCGCGGGCGCGGCGTTCTGGACCGTTCCGGAAGGGGGGTCAAGCGCGTGGAATCAGGGGTGCAGCGCGACCGTCTCGCGCGCGGTGCGGGCGCCCGTCCGGGCCTGGCCGGTGGGGCAGAGATCGAGCACGGCGCACCGCCCGCAGGCCGGGTTGCGGTGGAAGCAGCAGCGCTGGCCGTGCAGCATCAGGACCTCGTGATTGTCGTAGAGCGTCTGCGCGTCCCACTCCGCTGGCAGCTGCGCCCGCAGGATCGCGTGCGAGGGCCCGACATCGACCTTGGGACCGATCAGGCCGGTGCGCTGCGCCACGCGATGATGGTGGCTGTCGACCGGCAGGGCGGGCATCCGCAGGCTGCTGAACGACAGCACCGCCGCGCTGGTCTTCGGGCCGATGCCCGGGATCGCCTCGAGCCAGGCGCGGGCCTCCGGCACCGGCATGTCCCGCAGGAAGCCGAGATCGAGGCCGCCGGCGCGCTCCCGCACCGCGCGCAAGCTCGCCTGGATCCGCGGCGCCTTCAGCTCCGGCCAGGTCACCCCGGCAATCGTCTCCTGCACCTCGGCGGCGGGCGCCGCGATCAGCGCGTCCCAATCCGGGTAGCGCGCCCGCAGCGCCTTGAAGGCGCGGCCGGATTCCGCGTTGCGGGTGCGGTGGGACAGGAGCGAGGAGACCAGCTCGCTCACCGGATCGAGATCGTGGAAGTACGGGATCGGGCAGCCATAGACTCCGCACAGGCGGCGGTGGATGGCGAGGGCCTTCCCGGAGAGGGCGTTTCCGGGGGGATCTTCTGGGGCGAGGCTCATGACGGGAAGAATCGTCGAAGTCCCGCGCCCGTTCCGGCTGCGGCACCGCGTCCCGCCTATGCTTGATCCGACGTCGCTCCGTCTTTTCTGGTCTCGTCCTTCTTGCGCTCGTAGCGCAGCAGCAGCGGCGTCTGGGCGAGGGCGAACGCGATGGTGAGCGGCATGATGCCGAACACCTTGAAGCTGACCCAGAAATCCGTGGTCTGGGTGCGCCACACCACCTCGTTCAACGCCGCCAGCACGAAGAAGAACAGGCCCCAGCGGAAGGTGAGCTTGCGCCAGCCCTCCTGGGTGAGATCGAACACGCTGTCGAGCACCAGGGCCAGCAGCGGCCGGCCGAAGGCGAGGCCACCGAGCAGCACCGCCCCGAACAGGCTGTTGACGATGGTGGGCTTGAGCTTGATGAACAGCTCGTCGCGCAGGAGCAGCGTCAGGCCGCCGAACACCACCACCACGACGCCCGACACGAGCGGCATGATCGGCAGGCGCCGCACCCAGACGTAATGGACCGCGAGCGCCGCCAGGGTGGCGACGATGAACAGCCCGGTCGCCACGAACAGGCGCTGGTCGGCGGGAAAGCCGAACCGGTCGGCATAGGCATTGCCGAAGAAGAACACCCCGAGGGGGCCGAGCTCCAGGGCGAGCTTGGCGAGGGGCGGCAGGTGGGTCTGCGGCGGGACGGCTTCGATCTGCATGGGGCGGGGGTGACGCTCCTGTCGGCGCGCGGCCGGCTCACCGCTCAGGTGGGCCCGCCCGGCGCCTCGCGCAACGGGATGCGAGGCCATAGACCGGCGCGGCCGATCCATCCATCCCCGGCCCGCGCTTCCTCTACTGCGCCTCCGCCTCGGAGCGCAGAGCGGCGGTGCGGCGGCGCTCGCAGGCGACCTTGAGATAGGTCTCATGCCCGCGCACGAAGCCGCTCTGCGCCGCCAGGGTCTCGCCCTGCATCAGGCAGGTGATCGGCGTCGGTGCTGGTGCGACCGCCACGTCGAGTGCCGTCTCGCGGGAGCAATCCGGCGCCGCCAGGGAGCTGGCGCAGACCAGGGCAACGGTGAGATAATCCGCCATACCACCTCCATCGGCCGCTCGCGCTGCGGATCGGGCGGAGGTCCGGGCCGGACGGATGCTCGCGCCGCACCGAACGGGCACAGCGATTCGCGTGCCAGCATTGGACCAAGGTCGAACGTCGCGACGCTTTGTTGCAGTGCGGCAACGACGAGCATGCGGCTGCGGCGACCCTGCGCACGGCCTCATGTCCCGCCACGAAGGTCGCCGCCGGAGCCCGGTCCGGGACGTTCCGGCCCGAGAGCATGAGCGCCACGAACCCCGAGATCGCCCGTGCCAGGCCTCGGCGATCACCTGGGCCGTGACGGTGCGGCTCGTCATGGACCAGGCCGACAAGCCGTACGCGATCCTGCGGGACACGGCGCCGTGCAGCCGCCCCGCCTGGCGCCGGCCATGGCGACATCGTCGGGCTTAAGCAAAATTGCATGGCGCAACTTTGCTTAGACTTCGGTTTTTGCATCATCTTCATTGCCGAACGGGTGATCACATCGGTGAATGATGCTTAGATCGCCCAGCCAAGTTTCCATGACGGCGCGTTGGCGTGACAATCCGGTGAAGCGAGGATGTCGTGCAGTGCGTGAGCGACGGCCGACGGTCTAGCTGTCTTCCCCAACGTCGCAGGCCCGCCTGCGCGTTCCGTCCCGATCTCTCGTCCCGCCGTCCCGGATTGCCGCTGCGGCATCGACAGCGGCGGCCATCCGCGGCTTGGATCGTGTTCCCGGCCCACCGCCTCGCAGAGCCATCCGTGCATGGACCAGTTGACCTATGCCATTGGAGACGTCCACGGCTGCGCGGGCGCACTCGAGAACCTGCTCGACCAGATCGACGCCCACGGCGCGGGCCGGCGCCGGCAACTGGTCTTCCTCGGCGACTATATCGACAAGGGTCCTGAGAGCGCCCGCGCCGTAGCCGTCATCCGGCAGGTGCAGGAACGGGACCCCGACGCCGTCGTGTGCCTGATGGGCAACCGGGAAGCGGCCCTGCTGCAGGCCGTGCACGACCCTCGTCGGGCCGCGGCCTGGCTCGCGACCGGCGGCGACCGGACCCTGTCCTCCTACGGTGTCGCGCGGGTCGCGGATCTCCCGGCCGATGCGCTGGCCTGGATCGCCGGGCTGAAGACCGTGCACGAGGACGCGTTGCGCTACTACGTCCATGCCGGCTTCCGACCGGGCCGCCGCGGCATCGATCCGAGCGTGATGGCCCGCCTGTGGATCCGCGAGCCGTTCCTGTCCGTCGATTTCGATTTCGGCAAGCACGTCGTTCACGGGCACACGCCGTGCTATGCGGGCCTCCCCGACCGCCACCCGTACCGCACCAACCTCGACACCGCCCCGGTGCGGACCGGCCGGCTGACCGCCGCGGTCTTCACCCGGACCGATCCCGGCCCGGTCGCCTTCCTGCAATCGCGGCCTGGCTGACGGGCCAGGCTCGGCGCCCGGAGCCGTCGACCTCCCTATCCCGTGCTCCGCGCGCCAGGGCCGGACCTGGCGCAACCCGCCGGCCATCGACGAGACTGCCATGATCCTGCCCCGGCATATACTGACCTGGCATGTGCAGGCCCTCATGGGCGAGCCAGCCCGCCGCCGGCAGACCGCGCCGGGCCGAGTTTTGTGCCTTGACGAGACGCGCACAAACGCTGTTTATGTCGCCCCTGGCGACTGTGATTTGCCTGTGACGGCAATCGCTTGAGCCACTTGGCCGGTGTAGCACAGCGGTAGTGCAGCGGTTTTGTAAACCGAAGGTCGGGGGTTCGATCCCCTCCGCCGGCACCAGTCTCACCCCGGACCGGCTCCCCGGACGGCCCGGCCTTCGCCGAGGTCCGATGGCGTCCCTGCTCCGCTCCATCCTTCCGGTCCTGCTCACCCTGCTCGCCGCCCGGGCCGAGGCGGCCGATGAGGCGGGCCCGCACCGCCGGCCGGTGGCGGCCGTGGCCGATCGGAGCCTGGAGGTGGCGCCGGGCGCCCGCCTGCGGCTCTTCGCCTCCGCCGACCTGGACGCACCCCACCCGGAGGTGACCCGGGCGGTGATCGTGCTGCACGGCCGCCTGCGCGACGCGGAGGTCTACTACGCCTCGGCCCTGGCCGCCCGCGAGGCGGCGGGCGCGGGGGGCGCGGGGGCGCTGCTGGTGGTGCCGCAATTCCTCAGCCAGATCGATTGGGCCGGCCACGCCCTGCCGGCGGACGTGCTGCACTGGACGCTCGAGGGCTGGCAGGGTGGGGACGACGCGCTCGGGCCAGAGCCGTTGAGCTCCTTCGACGCACTCGACGCGATCCTGGCTCGGCTCGGCGACCGGGCCCGCTTTCCGAACCTGTCGCGCCTCGTCGTCGCGGGGCATTCCGGCGGCGGCCAGGTGGCGCAGCGCTACGCCGTCCTGTCGCGGGCCGGCGACGCCCTGGCGCAACGCGGCGTGCGCGTGAGCTACGTCGTCGCCAATCCGAGCAGCTACGCCTATTTCACGCCCGAGCGGCCCGGCCCGACCGCGGATTGCCCCGGCTACGAAAGCTGGAAATACGGGATGCAGGACCTGCCGCGCTATGCCGGGGGCGCCGCGCCGGCGGCCCTGGAGGCGGCCTATGTGGCGCGGCCGGTGATCTACCTGCTCGGCGCCCGGGACACCGACCCGCACCATCCCGCCCTCGACAGGAGCTGCATGGCCGAGGCGCAGGGACCCTTCCGCCTCGCCCGCGGCGAGGCCTACTGGGCGGCCCTGCGGGCGCGCCACCCCGACCTGCACCAGCCCCTGCACGTGGTGCCGGGCGTCGGCCACGATGGCGGCCGGATGCTCGGCTCGGCCTGCGGCCTCGCCGCCCTGTTCGACGCGCCGGGCTGCGACGACGACGGCCCGGTTCGTGCGGATGGCCCGGTTCATGCCAAAGACGGGCGTGCGAGTACGAGGTAATCCAGCAGCATGACAGCACTCCCCAAGGTCGCGTTCATCGGCACCGGCGGCACCCTCTCGTCGGTGGGCCGCGACCGTCTCGACATCCTCGACTACACCGCCACCGGCGAGCGCCTGGAGGCGGAGGAGATCCTGGCGCGGGTGCCGGAGGCCGCGACCGTCGCGGCCCTGGTGCCGGTGCGCTACCGGGCGGTGACGAGCCCGGGGATCGGCTTCTCCGACTGGCGCGCCCTGGTCCTGCTCTGCGAGCGGCTGGTAGCGGAGCACCCGGACCTCGCCGGCATCGTCATCGGGCACGGCACCGCCACCCTGGAGGAGACCGCCTACGCCCTCAGCCTCACGCTCACCGTCGCGGTGCCGGTGGTGCTGGTCGGCTCGCAGCGGCCGATCAGCGCCCTGTCGAGCGATGCCGACCTCAACCTCGTCGCCGCCCTGCGGACGGCCGCGGCGCCGGACTCCCGCGGGCGGGGCGTGCTGGTGGTGCTCAACGACGAGATCCAGGCCGCCCGCGAGGTGACCAAGACCTCGGTGGCCCGGCTCCAGACCTTCCGGACGCCGGATTTCGGCGTGCTCGGCCAGGTCGACGGACCGCATGTGCGCTACTACCGCAGGTCCGAGCGCCGCCACGCCCCCGGCACGCCGTTCGACATCCGGTCCCTCGACGCCCTGCCACGGGTCGACATCTCCTATGCCTACGCCGATGCCGACGGCACGGCGGTGCGGGCCTTCGCGGCGGCGGGCGCGCGGGGCATCGTCTCGGCGGGGCTCGCCCCCGGCATGACCCCGCCCGCGGAGGCCGAAGCCTTGGGGGAAGCGGTGGCCGCCGGCATCGCCGTGGTGCAATCGACCCGCGCCGGCAGCGGCGTCGTGCCGGACACGAGGCGGCTCGCCGAACTCGGCATCCTGAGCGCCGACAACCTGACGCCGCAGAAGGCCCGTATCCTGCTGGCCCTGGCCCTCACGGTGACCCGCGACCCCGCGATGCTGCGAGAGATCTTCGCAACCTATTGAGGCGTGCCGGACCAGCGGCTCGATCCGCCGGGCGATTGCCAGGCGAGCGGGCGCTGCTCTAGGGTCTCACCGCTAGGCCCGACGACTGCCCCCGCGGGTCGGGCCGGCGGCAGGTCGGGCCGGCGCAGTCTGAACACCTCCGTCAGCGCCCGACCTGCACGACGGGGGCGAGAGGCCCCTGCGTGAAGGGGGGAGCGAAGCCCCCGGGGGAGACGACGCCCGATGGTTCGACTGAACGAGATCCGGGCCGGCGAAGTCGCGGTGGAGCCGCCCGCGCCCGACGATGCCGGCCTCGTCTTCATCGGCCGCATCCGCACGCCCTGGACCGACCGCCTCGGCTGTCCGCGCCAGGGCCGGGCCGACGGACCGGCGTGCCGGATCGAGGTGTTCCCCCCCTGGCGCGAGGCCCTCGACGGCGTCGCGCTCTACGAGCGCCTGGAGGTGCTGTATTGGCTCGATCGCTCGCGGCGCGACCTCGTGCGCCAGAGCCCGGCCAATGACGGCGCCACGCGGGGCACCTTCTCCCTGCGCTCGCCGGTGCGGCCGAACCCGATCGGCACCAGCATCGTCCATCTGATTCGGGTCGAGGACGGCGTCGTGCACGTGCGCGGCCTCGATTGCCTCGACGGCACGCCGCTCCTCGACATCAAGCCCGACCGCACCCTGTTCACGCCCTTGGCGCCGCTCCAGGCGGGGGACGCGGAGACCGGCGACGCGTGGTGAGGACCGCCGCCGCTGTCCTTCTCGCCCTCGCACTCCTCTGGGCACCGGCTCGGGCCGGGCAAGATCCCACAGGGAACGATCCGATAGGGAACGATTCGATCCGGGCCGTGATGCCCCTGCCGATGCACGAGGTCGCACCCGGCGTCTTCGTCTACGCTGCGCCCTACGCCCTCGCCGGACGGGACAATGACGGGGCCATCGCCAATGTCGGCTTCGTGATCGGGCGCGACGCGGTGGCGGTGATCGATACCGGCGGCAGCCTGCGGGCGGGGCAGCGCCTGCGCGCCGCCCTGCGGCAGCGCACCGCCCTGCCGGTGCGCTACGTGATCAACACACACGTCCATCCCGACCACGTGCTCGGCAACGCCGCCTTCGCGGACGAGGGCACGACCTTCGTCGGCCACCGCACCCTGCCGGACTCCCTGGCGGCGCGGGCGCGAGACTACCTGCGGGCCAATGCCGATCTCGTCGGGCCCGACTTCGCCGGCACCCGGATCGTGCCGCCGACCCTGCTGGTCTCAACGCGCCTCGATCTCGACCTCGGCGGCCGGGCGCTGCACCTCGAAGCGTGGCCGACCGCCCATACCAACAGCGACCTGACGGTGTGGGACGAGGGCACCGCCACCTGGTTCCTCGGCGACCTGCTGTTCGTCGGCCACGTGCCGGCCCTCGACGGGCGGCTCACCGGCTGGATCGCGACCCTGCGCTCACTGCGGGCGCGGCCTGCCGCCCGTGTGGTCCCGGGCCACGGCCCCGCCGCCGTCCCGTGGCCCGCCGCCGCCGGGCCGATCGACCGCTACCTCGCGAGGCTCGAGGCACAGGTGCGGACGATGGTGCGGGACGGCACGCCGATCGGCGAGGCGGGCCGGGCCGCCCGGGACGAGGCGGAGGAGTGGGCCCTGTTCGACGATTTCAACGCCCGCAACGCCACCGCCGCCTACCAGGAACTGGAATGGGAATAATCGACGACTTGTGGTCACGCTCGCGCGGCGAAGGGACCTCGTTCGTCGTCCAACAAATCCGTACACGACCCGTTGATGTTGCATGGCACAATCGATGCTGCAGGGCAGCATTCAGGGCGATGTATACCTTAGTTATGGATTTGCGAGCCTGTCAGGGGCGCCCTGCCGCAGGCAGGTATGTTGACGGCGTCCCAATTTCTCTTAGAGTTCCTTCAAGCTTCGGTTTCAACGGTGCCGCCAGGGGAAGGCGGTGTTCGGTTCGCAGACACGGCAAAGCCCGCTCGGGCACTCCTCACGCCAGCCCCGCTGGCGGCCGGTTGTGACACGCTGCCGAAGCCAACGACATCCCCAAAACGCAAACAACAGGAACGGCTTGATGCGTCCCGTTTCGGGGCGCGCAGCGGAATGCACCTGTCGGAGGAATCCATGAGAGCGGTCCATCTCCTTGCGGTGAGCGCGGGCATCCTCGGTGCCGTCCCGGCGCTGGCGAACGAAGACGTGCTGAAGCGTTCGGCCAACCCGGCCGAGCAGGTCCTCCAGACGCTCGATTACGCCAACACGCGCTATTCCAAGCTCGACCAGATCAACACCGGCAACGTCAACAAGCTTCAGGTGGCCTGGACCTTCTCGACCGGCGTGCTGCGCGGCCACGAAGGCTCGCCGCTGGTCGTCGGCGACGTGATGTACGTGCACACGCCGTTCCCGAACATCGTCTACGCGCTCGACCTCAACCAGGACGGCAAGATCCTCTGGAAGTACGAGCCGAAGCAGGATCCCAACGTCATCCCGGTGATGTGCTGCGACACGGTGAACCGTGGCCTGGCCTATGCCGACGGCGCGATCTTCCTGCACCAGGCCGACACCACCATCGTCTCGCTCGACGCCAAGACCGGCAAGGTGAACTGGTCGGTGCAGAACGGCGATCCGAAGATCGGCGAGACCAACACCGCCACCGTGATGCCGGTGAAGGACAAACTGATCGTCGGCATCGCCGGTGCCGAGTACGGCATCCGCGGCCACATCACCGCCTACGACCTCAAGACCGGCAAGCAGGCCTGGCGCGCCTACAACCTCGGCCCGGACGCCGAGATGAAGATCGACCCGGAAAAGACCACCGAGCTCGGCAAGCCGGTCGGCAAGGATTCGTCGCTCAAGAGCTGGGAAGGCGACCAGTGGAAGACCGGCGGCGCCTCGACCTGGGGCTGGTACTCCTACGATCCGAAGCTGAACCTGGTCTATTACGGCACCGGCAACCCCTCGACCTGGAACCCGAAGCAGCGTCCGGGCGACAACAAGTGGTCGATGACGATCTTCGCCCGTGACGCCGATACCGGCGTGGCGAAGTGGGTCTACCAGATGACCCCCCACGACGAGTGGGATTATGACGGCATCAACGAGATGATCCTCACGGATCAGAAGATCGGAGACAAGGAGCGCCCGCTCCTGACCCACTTCGACCGTAACGGCTTCGGCTACACGCTCGACCGAGCCACCGGGGAGCTGCTCGTAGCCGAGAAGTACGATCCGGCGGTGAACTGGGCCACCAAGGTCGACCAGGACAAGTCCTCGAAGACTTATGGCCGACCGCTCGTCGTCGCCAAGTACTCGACCGACCAGAACGGCGAGGACACCAACTCGAAGGGCATCTGCCCGGCGGCGCTCGGCTCCAAGGACCAGCAGCCGGCCGCCTACTCGCCCAAGACCAACCTGTTCTACGTGCCGACCAACCACGTCTGCATGGATTACGAGCCGTTCCGGGTGAGCTACACCCCGGGCCAGCCCTATGTCGGTGCCACCCTGTCGATGTACCCGGCGCCCAACAGCCACGGTGGCATGGGCAACTTCATTGCCTGGGACAACGTTGCCGGCAAGATCAAGTGGTCGGTGCCGGAGCAGTTCTCGGTGTGGTCGGGTGCTCTCGCCACCGCTGGCGACGTGGTGTTCTACGGCACGCTGGAGGGTTACCTGAAGGCGGTCGACGCCAAGTCGGGCAAGGAACTCTACAAGTTCAAGACCCCGTCGGGCATCATCGGCAACGTGATGACCTACCAGCACAAGGGCAAGCAGCAGATCGCCGTCCTGTCGGGCGTCGGCGGCTGGGCGGGCATCGGCCTCGCGGCCGGCCTCACCGACCCGAATGCCGGCCTCGGCGCGGTCGGCGGCTACGCCGCCCTGTCGAGCTACACCAACCTCGGCGGCCAGCTGACCGTCTTCACCCTGCCGAACTGACCGGCCGACCAGCCGGTGGGGAAGCGGGCTGAGACCAAAGCATCTCAGACCTAAGTCCGGGCCGGCGCGGGTTTCCGCGCCGGCTCTGGCATGATTAGATGACGTTGACGATGGTGCCGCTGCGGCCTGTGTGGCAGGCGCCCAAAGTTGTCAGGGAGAAACGTCCTTTGCGTGACCTCAGCAAAGCTGTCATGCGGCCGTTCGCGGCCGGCCTCGCCCTAGCAGCCATCGGGATGGTTGCCGTACATGCTGAGGATGCCAAAAAGCCGGATCCGGCCCTCGCCAACCAGCTCAACCCCAACGACAAGACCGCCGAGCCCGACGAGAAGCTGCTCGCCAAAGACGCCGCCGTGAAGGTGGAGGACGGCAAGTATTTCGACGCTGCGGGCGCCCCGACCTTCCACGTGACCGACAACGGCAAGAAGGTCGACTGGTACAGCTATTCGGGCTACCGCCGCTACCACGCCGAGTGCCACGTCTGCCACGGTCCGGACGGCATGGGTTCCACTTACGCCCCGGCGCTCAAGGACTCGCTGAAGTATCTTTCCTACGAGGAATTCGTCGGCATCGTCGTGGGCGGCAAGCAGGACGTGAACTCATCGACCCAGAAGGTCATGCCGGCCTTCGGCGACAACAAGAACGTCACCTGCTACATGGACGACCTCTACGTCTACCTGAAGGCGCGGGCCGCCGGCGCGATGGGCCGGGTGCGGCCGGGCGAGAAGGAGGACAAGCCGGAGGCGGCGCGCAAGCAGGAGAAGGAGTGCCTGGGCGGCTGATGGCGCGGGTCCCTCTCACGGCAACTCTCCTGACGGCCGGCCTCGTGCTGGCCGTTCCCGCGCGGGCGCAATCCCTGCCCGACCTCGTCACGCCCGACGTGCTGCGGGTTTGCGCCGATCCCGGCAACATGCCCGCCTCCGAGCGCCAAGGCGACGGGTTCGAGAACCGCATCGCGGCGATCATCGCCGACGAGCTGAAGGTGAAGCTGCGCTACTACTGGCTCACGCAGGGGCCGGGCTTCGTGCGCAACACCCTCGGCACGGGCCTGTGCGACGTCATCATCGGCTCGGCCTTCGGCAGCGAGCTGGTGCAGCACACCAACCCCTATTACCGCTCGGCCTACGTCCTGGTGTCGCGCCACGGCACCTTCGACGGCCTGACCGGGCTCGACGATCCACGCCTGAAGGGCAAGGCGATCGGCGTGATCGTCGGCACGCCCCCGGTCGATCGGATGGGGGTGGTCGGCCTCGTCCCGACGATGAAGCCCTATCCGCCCTACCAGTTCGACCCCGCCCGCAAGCATCAGACCGTCTCGGCCGAGATCGTCGCCGACGTGGCCTCGGGCAAGCTCGACGCCGCGGTGCTGTGGGGGCCCGCCGCCGGCTGGCTCGCCAAGGAGGCCGGCAAGGAGGGCGGCAAGGAGACCGGTAGCCTCGACGTGGTGCCGCTGCTGCGCGAGCCCGACCGGCCTCCGCTCGCCTACCGCATCGCCATGGGGGTGCGGCACGGCGAGAACGAGTGGAAGCGGATCCTCAACACGGCGCTCCGCAAGCGCCGCGCCGAGATCGAGGCGGTGTTGCGCGACTACGCGGTGCCGCTCCTCGACGAGGAGGAGAACCGGCTGATGCCGGCGGATCCGAAGCCGTGAGGCGGGCCGTCGCGGCGGTGTTCCTGGTGCTGGCGGCGACCGCCACCCGGGCCGCCCCGCCCGAGCCCGAGGCGTACCGTCAGGAGGATTATCGCAGCCCGACGCCCGCCACCTTGCGCGGCGCCGTGACGGTCAACACGCCGGAGGCCGAGCGGTTGTGGCGGGCGGGCGCCGCCTTCGTCGACGTGCTGCCCCGCCCGCCCCGGCCCACCGCCCTCCCACCCGGCACGATCTGGCGCGATGCGCCGCATGACAGCATCCCGCACGCTCACTGGCTGCCCAATACCGGCTTCGGGGCCCTGGCACCGCAGACCGAAGCGTATTTCCGGCACGGCCTCGCGGCGGCGACGGAGGGCCAACTCGAAAGACCCATGGTGCTGTTCTGCCAGCGGAACTGCTGGATGTCGTGGAACGCCGCCAAGCGCGCCGTCGCCCTCGGCTACCGGAGCGTCCACTGGTACCCGGACGGCACCGACGGCTGGGCAGAGGCCGGCCTCCCCCTCGAGCGGGTGAGCCCGACGGCGCCGTGACGTCCGCGGCCTCCTCGTGGCATGCAGGCGGACGGGAGAATCGGGAGAAGCATCATGAGCCACGAGCGCGTCGCCATCGTCACCGCGGGCGGCAGCGGCATGGGGGCTGCGGCTGCCCGCAAGCTGGCGGCGGACGGGTTCAAGGTCGCGATCCTGTCCTCGTCGGGCAAGGGCGAGGCCCTGGCCGAGTCCCTCGGCGGGGTCGGGGTGACGGGCTCGAACCTGTCGACCGACGACCTCGCCCGCGTCGTCGATCGCACGATGGAGCGGTGGGGGCGGGTCGACGTGCTCGTCAACAGCGCCGGCCACGGCCCGAAGGGCCCGCTCCTCGACCTCACCGACGAGGACTGGACCCGCGGGATGGAGGTCTATTTCCTCAACGTGGTGCGGTCGACCCGCCTCGTCACGCCGATCATGCAGCGCCAGGGCGGCGGCGCGATCATCAACATCTCGACCTTCGCGGCCTTCGAGCCCGAGCAGGCCTTCCCGACCTCCGGGGTGTTCCGCTCAGGGCTCGCCGCCTTCACCAAGCTCTTCTCCGACCGCTACGCCGCCGACAACATCCGGATGAACAACATCCTGCCGGGCTTCGTCGACAGCCTGCCCGAGAAGCCCGGCATCCGCGACCGCATCCCGCTCGGCCGCTACGGCCGCTACGGCCGCGAGGACGAGATCGCTGCCACGGTGGCCTTCCTGGCCTCGGAGGGGGCAGGGTACATCACCGGGCAGAACCTGCGGGTGGATGGCGGGATCACGCGGTCGGTGTAGGGCGGACACTCGTCATCGCACGCCCCTTTTCCGGACGACGGCAGCGTCAGCGGAAGGAGATTCGGAAACCAGCCATCGAAATGCGCGAAGCGACCGTCCGTCTGCAGCGGTGCAGCATGCAGAACCGCTTCGCGGCACTTCTCGCGCTGAATCCCGGATCGCCTTCCACGTCGTCACAGTCGTTCGGGACAGGGATGCGCTAACCTGGAACCTCTTCCGGCTCGATCCCGCTTCGATCCAGACGACTTAGCGCCTCCTCCACCGTCTCCCCGCCGATCGCCAGATCCGGCGCGATCTCGGCCAGCGGCACCAGCACGAAGGCGCGCTCGCGCAGGAAGCGGTGGGGCAGCACCAGGCGCTCGTCGGCGACCGTGGCGCCGGCATAGTGCAGCACATCGATGTCGATCACTCGCGGGCCCCAGCGGCGCTCGCGCACCCGGCCGAGGCGGGTCTCCGCGGCGAGGCAGGCCTCCAGCAGGGCGTGGGGCGAGAGCACGGTCTCGATGCCGAGGGCGGCGTTGAGGAACCAGTCTTGGTCGGTGTCGCCCCAGGGCGGGGTGCGGTAGTTGCGCGAGCGGGCCGTCACGGCGAGGCCGGGCGTGGCGGCCAGGGCCGCGACCGCGGCGTCGAGCATCGCGGCCTTGTCGCCGAGATTGCTGCCGAGCCCCAGATATGCCTCAGCCACGGCGCGTCCTCGTGATCTCGACCGCGACACCGTCGAGCACCAGCGGCACCGGCGCGCCCGGCTTGTCGATCCGCACGGTGAGGCCGGCGAGCGCCGGGAAGGCGTCCAGCGCCTCCTGGGCGATGGTCTCGGCCAGGGCCTCGATCAGCCGGAAGCGGCGCTCGGTGGCGATGCGGTGGGCGAGGTCCGCGAGCTCGGCGTAGCTCACCGTGGCGGCGATGTCGTCGCGGCGGCCGGCCTCCCGCAGGTCGAGACGGGCCTCGAGCGAGAGGTAGAAGCGCTGGCCCAGCACCTCCTCCTCCGGCAGCACGCCGTGGCGGGCGAACACCGCGAGACGGTGGATCAGGATGCGGTCCAAAGCGTCAGGCTCCGGTGCGGGACTCGGGCCGCGTGATCGCGTCGACCACCTGGCAGGCCTCGACATGGGGGCGCACGTCGTGGACCCGCACGATGTCGGCCCCGAGGGAGGCCGCCGCGACGTGGGCGGCGATGGAGCCGAACAGCCTTTCCGACGGCGCCGTCGCGGCGTTGTGGATGCGCCCGAGCACCGACTTGCGCGACACGCCGACGAGGAGCGGAAAGCCGAGGGCCTTCAGCTCCGGCAGGCGCCGCAGGGCCTCCAGGTGCTGCTCCCAGCTCTTGCCGAAGCCGATCCCGGGATCGAGCACGATGTCACGGTCGGGGATGCCGGCCCGGCGGGCGATGGTCAGCGAGCGCTCGAAGAAGGCCCGCATCTCGTCCATGATGTCGAGGCTGGGGTCGATGCTCTCGCGGTTGTGCATCACCACCACCGGCGCGCCGTGATGGGCCGCGACCTGCGCGATCTCCGGCTCCCGCTGCAGGCCCCAGACGTCGTTGACGAGGCGCGCGCCCGCTCTCAGCGCCACCTCGGCGGTCGAAGCCTTGTAGGTGTCGATCGAGATCGGGACGGGGAGCGTGGGGCTGAGCGCCCGGATCGCCGGCAGCACCCGCGCCTGCTCCTCCTCGGCCGGCACCGGCACGTGCCCGGGACGGGTCGATTCGCCGCCGATGTCGAGGAGGGCCGCGCCGTCCTGCACCAGGCGCGTGGCCTGGTCTCGTGCCGCGTCGAGATCCTGGAAGCGGCCGCCATCCGAGAACGAGTCGGGGGTGACGTTCAGGATGCCCATCACCAGGGTGCGGCGGCCGAGATCCGGCAGCAGGGCGGCGAGTGCAGACACGGGCGACGATCCTCGAGGCGACCGCCCCGGGATAGGCCGGCGGGCGCCCGCGCGCAACGGCACGCCGCCGATCACCATCCGGCGAGCCAGCGTCCGAAACCGCGCACCGTCAGGGACTTATCCTGGTGTCCGGCATGCGCGTCCTCTACATTGGTCGAAGCAAGAGAGGCCCGTCGGGGCCCGTATCCGGGAGAGCGCCATGAGGGTTGTACCATGAGAGTGCTGTCGGCCTTGGGCGTCGTGGCGGCCCTGGCGGGACCGGCCGCGGCGCAGGACGAGCGGCCCGAGATCACCTGGGGCGAATTGCGTCCCACCCTCCTGGGCGATCGCCCGATCCGGGACGGAGCCGGGCTCCTGAGCCTCGAGGCGCCCAAGCGCGCCGAGGACGCCGCCATCGTGCCGGTCACCCTGCGGATCACCCTGCCCGAGGGCGATGCCCGCCGGGTGAAGAGCCTGACCCTGGTGGTCGACGAGAATCCCTCGCCGGTGGTCGGCACGATCCGGTTCGCGGACGGCCAGCGCCGATTCGACCTCTCCACCCGCATCCGGGTGAATTCCTACTCCTACGTCCGTGCCGTCGCCGAGACCGAGGATGGCGGCCTCTACATGACCAAGGCCTACGTCAAGGCGGCGGGCGGTTGCTCGGCGCCGGCGGTCAAGGACCCGGCCGAGGCCAAGGCCCATCTCGGCGAGATGCGCTTCCGCGCCTTCGCGGAGCGCGGCGAGGCCCAGGTGCAGGTCCGCCACCCGAACTATTCCGGCTTGCAGATGGACCAGGTGACCCGTCTCTACACCCCGGCCTGGTTCGTCGAATCCCTAAACGTGCGCCAGGGCGAGACGCCGCTCTTCTCGATGACGGGCGGCATCTCGATCAGCGAGGACCCGACCTTCCGCTTCTCCTACACCGGCAACGCCGAGCCGGTGACGGTGGCGGCCAAGGACACCGAGGGGCGGGTGTTCACGCGGACGTTCCCAGCGAGCGGTGGTACGTGACGGCGCACGGACCGCGGGGGATGATTCGGCGACGCGGCTCGGCACCACGATCCTTTACGTTCCGGACGTGGCAGCGAGCGTCGCGTTCTACGAGCGCGCCTTCGATCTGGCGTCGCGCTTCGCTCACGAGAGCGGGCAGTATGCCGAGCTGGAGACCGGCGGGACGGCCCTGGTCTTCGCGGAGGAGGGATCGTCGCGCAACATGTCCGGGCTTCCGCCTGAATCGTCGTGCCGAGGCGCCGGCGGGCTTCGAGGTGGGGCTGATCGCCGACGACGTCCCGGCCGCCTTCGCCCCGGCCGTGGCGGCGGGCGCGATGCCGGTGGCGGAGCCGGTGACCAAGCCGTGGGGCCAGATCGTCGCCTATGTGCGGGGTAGGGACGGCGTGCTGGTGGAGCTGGGCAGCGCCATGGTCGGGTGATCCGTCCCCGGACAAACGTTCGTCGGCCGGTGGGGCACGATGTCGGGCGCCCGCCCTGGCGCACCGATCCGAGGACCGGAGCGCGCGGACGACGCGGGCTCCGACCGTCACCGCACCGTCAAGAAGCCATGGTTGCCTCCGGGCGGACCAACGCGCAGCCCCGATCCGCTCCGGCGGCGGGCTGCCGGGAGGACGAGGCCGCGATGACGGACCACCGCACCCTGACCCGGCGCACCACCCTGACCGGCGCGACGGCCCTGGCGCTTGCACCCCTCGCGGCGCGGGCACAGGGCGCCCCCGCTGGAGGGCAAGGCACTGGACACGTCACCGGTATCGTCTACGAGGATACGGGCGGCAAAGGGCGGCGCGGGCCCGACGATCCCGGCTTGCGCGACGTGCTGGTCTCGAACGGCCGCGAGGTGGTCCGCACCGACCGCGACGGGCGCTACACCCTGCCGGTCGGCGACGAGGCGGTGATCTTCGTGATCAAGCCGACGGGGTTCGCCTTGCCGCTCGGGTCCGACGGCCTGCCGCGCTTCTCCTACCTGCATCAGCCAGCGGGAACCCCGCCGGATCTCGCCCTGCGCTATCCCGGCATCGCGCCGACCGGGCCGCTGCCGCCCTCCGTCGATTTCGGTCTGGTGCGCAGCCCGGAGAGCGGCGACTTCGACGTGGTGCTGTTCACCGACCCGCAGCCGGAGAGCCACGCCGAGCTGACCTTCGTGCGCGACACCGCCATCGCCCGGGTGCTCGGGGCCAAGGCTGCCTCCGGCAAAGTCGCCTTCGGCATGACGACCGGGGATGTGCTGTTCGACGACCTCTCGCTCTACCCGCGCCAGAACCGGCTCATCGCGCAGCTGGGGGTGCCGTGGTTCCATCTCGGCGGCAACCACGACCTCAACTTCGAGGCGCCGGACGCCCGCTACTCCCGGGAGACCTTCAAGCGCACCTTCGGGGCGCCGTACTATGCGCTGGAGCATGGCGGCGTGCTGTTCGTGATGCTCGACAACGTCAATTATCTCGGCCCCCATACCGCCACGGCGGGACGGGGCGGGCGCTACGAGGGCCGGATCGGCGAGCGTCAGCTCGCGTTCGTGGAGAACTTGCTGACGCGGAGTCCCACCGATCGCCTGGTGGTGGTGGCGATGCACATCCCGCTCGCCAGCGATCTCGGGCCGGACGAACCCGGCATCAGCACCGTGGATCGGGCCCAGCTGCTGCGGCTCCTCGCCGGGCGCCCGTCCGTGAGCGTCGCCGGCCACACCCACACCACCGAGCACCATTACCTCGGGCCCGACGGCCGTCCAGGTTTCCAGCAGGGCGCGACCGGCGGCGACGCCCACCATCACCACGTGCTCACCGCCGTCTCGGGCTCGTGGTGGAGCGGTCCGCCGGACCGGCGCGGCATCGCCACCGCCGACAGCCGCGACGGTACGCCGCACGGATACCACGTACTCAGCATCACCGGCGGGCGGCACTACACCACACGTTACGTCCCGGCGAGCGACGATGCGGGCCGCCAGATGCGGATCGTGCTGGAGAGCCAGTTCCACGGCGACGACCTCGCCCGCCTGCCCGACACGAGGCTCTACGAACTGCTCGGCGCCACGATCCCGGCCGAGAGCGCCGGCGCGACCAACGTGGTGGTCAACCTGTTCGATGGCGGCCCACGCAGCCGGGTGTCGTTCCGGATCGGCGACGGCCCGCTCGTGCCGATGACCCGGACGCGCCGGCCGGACCCGTTCGTCGCCGCGCTCTATGCCCGCAACGGCGCGACCCGGAAATCCTGGGTGAAGGCCGAGCCGTGCTCGCATCTCTGGGTCGCGCGCCTGCCGCGGGACTTGCAGGCCGGCACCCACCGCCTCATCGTCGAGGCGACCGACGAGTACGGCCGCCCGCATCGCGACGCGCTGGTGCTGGAGATTCTGGACGGGGCGAGCCGGGCCGGCTGACCGCCCCCGTTACAGCCGGCTGGGCAGGGAGATCACCGCGTCGACCGTCTCCTTGATCGCGCGGCCGGCCGGGGCGAAATCGGGCATCGGCACGCCGAGAAAGCGGGTCGGCTCCTCGGGCGCGGCCGGCGCCGCGGCGGGCTGGACGGCGGCGCTGCGCTGGTGCGCCTCGGCCTTCTCGCGCCGGGCGACCGGCTTCTCCGCAGCGTGCTTCTCGGCAGGACGCTTCTCAGCGACGGCCTTCTCGGCCGCCTGCCTGACCGGGGCGGGTTTCACCGGCTCGGCCTTGGCCTCACGGGCCGGCGCCGGTCTCGGCGTCGCCTTCGGCTCTGCGACCTTCTCGCGCGGCGGAACGACGGGTCTGGGTTCGACCTTGGCCTGGACCGCCCGGGCCGGCGGAAGCGGCGCGGCCTCGCGGGGCGTCGCAGCCTCGCGGGGCGTCGCGGCCTCGCGGGGCGTGGCGACCGGACGGGGCGTCTCCGGCGCCCTCGGGCTGGCGGGCGCGGGCTGGAACGCGGCGGTGCCGGTCGCGGCCACGTCGGAGGCTGGCGACCAGGACCCCTGTACTAATGAGCCCTGCGCCGGTGAGCCCTGCGCCGAAGAGCTTTGCGTCAGCGCGCTCGGCGCCCCGGCCGACTTCGGATCGAGCAGGGCGGCGGGCGCAGACGGCGGAGTCGCGGGCGGAACCGCCGCGGACGCCATCGGCGCTTGAGTGATCGGAACCTGGCGCACCGGGGTGGGCGTGGTCCGCAGGGCCGGGATCCCGTCCTTGATCTCCGGCATGTCTGCGACGCGGCCGAAATGCACTTGCGGGGGGCGCGGCCGCAGCAGGTCGCTGATCGTCGGATAGGCCGCCGCGGCGAGGCCGGCGCAGCCGCCGACACCGACCACGGCCAGGGCGGCCAGCATCGCCGGACGGCCGAGACGTGCGCGCACGCTCTCATGCGGGTCCTTGCGCGGCCCGCGCACCTCGGACGGGTCGATCTCCACTGGCATCATGGCGCGGGCTCTCCGATTACCTGCCCTCAACCATGATCAGAACCGCCGAATCAGGCGTGAAGATGTCGGGGGAAAACCGAAGGCCTGTGGATAACCTCCGGATGTCCCGTGAGATGGTGGCGAGGTCGGCGATTGACTCGCGGCGGACGGCGGCGCTTGTACGGTCGGGGGGCGTCGGGATCGGACGCGAGGACGGGTGCAGACGAGAACGAAGATCGGGATCGGCCTGACCGCGGCCGTCCTGGCGGCCGGGATCACCGCGATCCCAGTGAGCCGGCAGCGCACCGGAGGCGGGCAGGGGGTGGCGGCCTTCCGCGAGGCCCGGGCTTTCGCGGTCTCCAGCGAACTCAGGCAGATCGACGGACCCTACGGTCTGCTCCTCGGCGATTCGCAGATGGAGCGCCTTTACCTGCCGGAGCTGTGCGGCCATCCCGCCGTGAACGCCGCCATCGCCGGCACGCGGATCTCCGGCCTGCGGGCGGTGGCCGGTTGGCTCGAGTTGCCCCGGCCGCCGGAGGCCATCGTGGTGACCATCGGCACCAACGACCTCACCCAGCGCCAGCGCTCCGGCCAGCTCGGTGCGGCCGAGCAGTTCCGGGCGGAAGCCCGCGCCCTGTTCGCCGACCTGGTGCCCCGGGCTCGGCGCGTCGTCGCCACCGCGGTGCCGCCCTTCGATGCCGGCCGCCCCGGCGTGACGAAATTCTACGACGTTGCCGCCGCGCCCGCCTACTCGGCGATCCTGTCGGAGGAATGCGCCCGGGCCGGCTGCCGCTTCGTCGATGCCTTCGCGGACCTGCGCGATGCGGCGGGCATGGGCCGGTCGCCGGACGGGGTCCATCTCGGCCTCGATTCGGCAGCGCGGGACCGTATCGCCGCGCGGCTCCAGACGGCGGCCTGTCCCGAACTCCCGGTCCATGCGCGCTGAAGCGCGGCTCCAACCCGATCCATGCGCCGAAGCGCGGTTTCTACGTGCGCGCCGAAGCGCGGCTGCAAGAGATCGGTTGGATGACGAGAGCACGATTTACTTGTCTTATCGGCGTCCTCGTCCGTAGGCCTACCACTTAGGACTGTACAGCGGCACCTCCTTTCTGAGCGCCATCCTATTCGATCTCCCGTGGCAACAAGTGCCGCAATGATTTCGATGCTGCTCTGGCAGATCATGGCCGATAGCGATTTTGTCCAGGAAAGCTTTAGGAAACGGCTACAGGCTCTTGGACAAATCGCGTCGTTAGGATAGCAGAGGCAGGATCCGGGATTTACCCGATTCGGCTGGGCGCGGGCGGCGGCTGAGGCGTGACGGAGGTCGCGCCGGAACGCCGCGCGGGTGCCGGTCACCCCCACGCTCGACGCGATGGCGTAGGAGAGCTGATGACGGCGCGGACCGCGCATCCGATCGCGGGCATCCCGGTCGAAGGACCGGGCGATGCCCTCGGCCATGCGCTTCCGGAGAGCGAGCCGGGGATGAGCGGGCTGCCGTCGCGCCTGATCCTCGACGCGTTGCCGCAGAAGGTCTGGATGCTCGACCGCGACGGGGTGGTCCGCTTCGCCAACCGGGCGGCGCGGGAGATCGGCACCAGCCTCGGCGAGCCCGACGGCTGGGACAGCGTGATCCACCCGAAGGACCGCACCCGGGCGGCGGCGGCGCGCAACTCCGCCATCCGGTCGGGCCAGCCCTACGACCTCACGATCCGCCTGCGCGACACCAGCGGGCGCTGGCACTGGCACCAGACCGACGTGGTGCCGATCCGCGAGGGCGCCGGCATCACCGGCTGGCTGATGACGGCCGCCGACGTCGACGACGTGGTCGCCGACAACCAGGCGCTGGAAGCCACCACCAACCTGCTGCTCCTCACCCACAAGGCCGCCGGCGTCGGCCTGTGGGACTGGAACATGCGCACCGGCGCGCTCTCCCTTTCGGCGGAGGGCGCGCGCCTGCACGGCCTCTCGGCGCAGGCCTGCATCATCACCTCCTCGGCCTGGACCGGGCTGGTCCATGCCGACGACCGCGCCATGCTGTGGGACGCCGTCACCAAGGCGGTCACCACCCGCACGCCGTTCTCGGTCGACGTGCGGGTGACGGCGGAGCATGGCGGCACCCGCTGGATCCAGAGCCTCGGCCGCGTCCTCGACGACGCGCACGGCCTGAGCGGGCGCATCGTCGGCCTCACCCTCGACATCACCGCGCGCAAGCGGGCCGAGCAGGCTCTGTCCAACGCCAAGGAGGGGGCCGAGCAGGCCAACCGCGCCAAATCGGACTTCCTGGCGATGATGAGCCACGAGATCCGCAACCCCCTCAACGCGGTCCTCGGCTACACCGAGCTCATGCTCAGCCGCTCGCGCGAGCCCGAGACCCTGCGCCACCTCGCCGCCGTCCAGGAAGCCGGCGAGATCCTGATCCGGGTCGTCGACGACGTGCTCGACGTGGCGCAGATCGAGGCGGGCCAGGTCGCCCTCGATCCGGAATCCTTCCTCCTCGCCGACCTGCTGGAGGGCACCGCGGCGGTCGCCCGCGGCGCGGCCTCGCGCAAGGGCGTGGCGGTGGAGGTGCGGCGGGATCCCGTCACCCCGACCCTGGTGATGGGCGACGTCGGACGCCTGCGGCAGGTTTTGCTCAACCTGCTGACCAACGCGGTGAAGTTCACGCCGGCGGGCCGGGTGGTCCTGGCGGTGGGGCCGGATCTCGGCCGCGGCGGCGGAGGGCGGCTGCTGTTCACGGTGAGCGACACCGGCATCGGCATGTCGGCGGCGCAGCAGGAGCGGCTGTTCGTACCCTTCGGCCAGGGCGACGAATCGATCCGGCGCCGCTTCGGCGGCAGCGGCCTCGGCCTGGTGATCTGCCGCCACCTCGTCGAGCTGATGGGCGGGCAGATCGGCGTGGCGAGCGAGCCCGGGCGCGGCACCAGGATCTGGTTCGCTGTGACCCTTCCGCCGGCTTAGGAGCCGGCTCGAAGCCGGTTCAGTTCCGGTCACCGAGGGGCTATCTACCCTCTCATGCAGTGGACGGATGACGGGCTGGTTCTCGGGGCGCGGCGGCACGGCGAGACCGGGGTCGTCCTCGAATTGATGACGGCGGATCATGGCCGCCATCTCGGCCTCGTCCATGGCGGGCGCTCGCGCCGGATGCAGCCGGTGCTCCAGCCCGGCAACCTGGTGCGGGCGGTGTGGCGGGCGCGGCTCGACGAGGGCTTGGGCGCCTACGCGGTCGAGCCGATCGAGAGTGCCAGCGCCCGGCTGATCGGCTCGCGTCTCGCCCTCTACGGCATCGGTTACGCCGCCGGGCTGTTGCGGCTCCTGCCCGAGCGCGATCCCCATCCGGCCCTGTTCGCCGCCGCCAAGGTGCTGATCGCGCACCTGCACGAGCCGGACATAGCCCCCGCCCTGATGGTGCGCTTCGAACTCGCGATGCTGGCCGAGCTCGGCTTCGGCCTCGACCTCTCGGCCTGTGCGGCCACCGGCACCAACGAATATCTGGCCTACGTGTCGCCCAAGAGCGGGCGGGCCGTCAGCGCCGCCGCCGGTGAGCCCTGGCGCGACCGGCTTCTGGCGCTCCCCGACTTCCTGGTCGACCGACCCGACCGCCGCGGCCTCAACGTGCCGACCGAGCGGGAGATCAAGCAAGGGTTTACCTTAACGGGTTATTTCCTCGACCAGCACATCTGGGGTCCGCGCGACCTCGCCGAGCCGGAGGAGCGGGTGCGCTTCGTCGCGCTCGGCACCGCCGGGGTGGGTTGAGCCTCATCCGAATGCACGGACGGGTTGCCATCCGTTCCTGGCAATCGGTGAATGTTCGTGTTATGTTCTCGTCTTGAGACCGCCGAAATCGTGAGTTGACGTCCGCCCATGGGAAAGCCCTTCGAGCCACCCTCCGACCGCGACGGGATCGAGAACGTCGATTTGAAGGCGGCGCTGGAAGAGCGCTACCTCGCCTACGCGCTCTCGACCATCATGCACCGGGCGCTGCCCGATGCCCGCGACGGCCTCAAGCCGGTGCATCGGCGTATCCTGCACGCGATGCGGCTCCTGCGCCTCGATCCCGGCAGCGCCTACAAGAAATGCGCCCGCGTCGTCGGTGACGTGATCGGCAAGTATCACCCGCACGGCGACGTCGCGGTCTACGACGCCCTGGTGCGCCTGGCCCAGGACTTCGCCCAGCGCTATCCCCTGGTCGATGGCCAGGGCAATTTCGGCAACATCGACGGCGACAACCCGGCGGCCCAGCGGTACACCGAGTGCCGGATGACCGAGGTCGCTCGCCTCCTCCTCGAGGGGATGGACGAGGATGCGGTCGATTTCCGCCCGAACTACGACGGGCAGGAGGAGGAGCCGGTCGTCCTGCCGGCGGCCTTCCCGAACCTGCTCGCCAACGGCTCTCAGGGCATCGCCGTCGGCATGGCGACCTCGATCCCGCCGCACAATGTGGCGGAGCTGTGCGAGGCCGCGCTCTACCTCATCACCCATCCGGCCGCGACCTCCGAGCAGCTGACCACCTTCGTCAAGGGTCCGGACTTCCCGACCGGCGGCATCGTGATCGATTCGGCGGCCTCGATCGCCGAGGCCTACCGCACCGGCCGCGGCGGCTTTCGGGTGCGGGCACGCTGGCAGAAGGAGGATCTCGGCCGCGGCACCTGGGCCGTCGTCGTCACCGAGATCCCCTACGGCGTGCCGAAGGCGCGGCTGATCGAGAAGATGGCCGAGCTTCTGCAAGAAAAGAAGCTGCCGCTGCTGGCCGACGTGCGCGACGAATCGGCCGAGGACGTGCGGGTGGTGCTGGAGCCGCGCTCGCGGACCGTCGATCCCGTGGTGCTGATGGAATCGCTGTTCCGGCTCACCGAGCTGGAGAGCCGCATCTCCCTCAACATGAACGTGCTGGTCGGCGGAACGGTGCCGCGGGTGATCGGCCTGGCGGAGGCCCTGCGTGAATGGCTCGACCATCGTCGGGTCGTGCTGCAGCGCCGCTCGCGCCACCGCCTCGCCCAGATCGAGCGGCGGCTCGAAATCCTCGGCGGCCTGCTCATCGTGTATCTCGACCTCGACCGGGTGATCCAGATCATCCGCGAGGAGGACGAGCCGAAGGCCGAGCTGATGCGGGTCTTCGAGCTGACCGAGCTGCAGGCCAACGCCATCCTCGACACCCGCCTGCGCTCGCTGCGCAAGCTGGAGGAGATGGAACTGAAGCGCGAGCACGACGCGCTCACCAGGGAGAAGGCCGAGCTCGACGGCCTGCTCGGCTCCGACGACAAGCAGTGGAAGTCGATCGCGACCCAGATCCGGGCGGTGCGCAAGACCTACGGCCCCGAGACCCCGCTCGGCCGTCGCCGCACCACGCTCGAGAACCCGCCCGACACCTCCGGCATCGACTTCTCCGAGGCGATGGTCGAGCGCGAGCCGATCACCGTGATCGTGTCGCAGAAGGGTTGGATCCGGGCCCTCAAGGGCCACGTCGCCGACCTCTCGGCCGTCCAGTTCAAGGGCGACGACACCCTCAAGGTGAGCTTCCCCACGGAGACCACCGCCAAGATCCTGGTGCTGGCCTCGAACGGCAAGGTCTTCACCCTGGAGGCGGCCAAGCTCCCGGGCGGGCGCGGCTTCGGCGATCCGGTCCGCCTGATGGTCGACATGGACGAGGGTTCGGAGATCGTCACCGTCTGGGCGCACAGGCCCGGCGTG
Source organism: Methylobacterium frigidaeris (assembly GCF_022179185.1). Lineage (GTDB taxonomy): Bacteria > Pseudomonadota > Alphaproteobacteria > Rhizobiales > Beijerinckiaceae > Methylobacterium > Methylobacterium frigidaeris. The sequence goes on from NZ_BPQJ01000009.1 coordinate 138,118, forward strand.
AAGCTCCTGCTCGCCACCACGGACGGGCGCGGCTTCGTCACCCCGGCGGACGGGCTCGTCGCCAATACCCGCAAGGGCAAGCAGGTGATCGGCCTCGACGACCCGGCGACGGCCAGCCTCGTCGTCGAGGTGGGGGAGGGTGACCACGTCGCGGTCTGCGGCACCAACCGCCTGATGACGGTCTTCCCGCTCGCCGAGATCCCCGAGATGGTCCGCGGCAAGGGCGTGCGGCTGCAGAAGTACCGCGACGGCGCCCTCGATTCGGTGACGATCTTCCGCCTCGCCGAGGGGCTGACCTGGCCCGACAGCGCCGGGCGCACCCGGACCGTGGCCGGCGAGGAGCTGGCGAAGTGGGTTGGCCATCGCGGGACCGCCGGCGCGATGGCGCCGCGGGGCTATCCCAAAGCTGGCCGCCCGTGACCGGGGCCCGGATCGCGCATGGCGAGCGGGCTGCAACCCGAAGGGCAGGGTGAACCGGACCGGGACGGGGAGCGTGAGCGGGCCCAGCTCGCCCGCGACATCCTCGTCCACAACGAGCAGGTGAAGCTGACCGCGAACCTGATGAACATCGGGGCGGCGGGCTTCGCCATCACGGGCATCGTCGCTCCGCTCACCGCCGCGATGGCGACGACGGGCCGCGTCACCGCGCCCGCCCTCGCGCTGATGGTCGTTTGGTTCGTGCTCGGCGTTGGTCTACACTTCGGTGCGAGGCTGACGTTGACGACCCTGCGATGATGAGCCTGACGACCTACGCCCTGGTCCTGGTGCCCTGTCTGGTCGGTGGAGCCGCCCTGCTCGGCGTGACGAGCTTGCGCCGGTCGGCCGCCCGGCTCGACCGGCGGGCGGCGCGAATGGCCGCGGAGGCGGCACCGCCGTGCCATCCCCGCGAGTCTCGTTCCCGAGCCGTCCGGCGCGCAGCCGGGCGTTGATACGAGGTGATGCGATTGAGCGCTCCCCTCGCATCGTCCGGTTCTCCCGCTCGCGCCGTCATTCCGAGGTGCGACCGGACAATCCTCGAACGAGGAAGCCGGGGATCACGAGACTTCTGAGCCCTGCTTCGAGATTCCGCGATCTGCGGTCGCTCCACACCCAGGATGAGGTTCGTGGGCGGGATGAGAGCAGGACTCCGCAACGCGGTCGTTGCGGAGTCTCATACGATTCCCAATTCATTGCTTCGCAATGCGGAAATCGGCGTCTCTCAGGCGCCGCGCGGGCTGCTGAGACGAGTTCCGAAAGAAATGTCCGGAACTCGTCTCAGCCCTCACACCCACTGCCCTGCCGCCCCTTCCGCCGCTCGGCGGATCGCCGCGATGTTGTCGGCATAGGCCTCGCGACCGCCCTTGAAGGTAGCGGAGCCCGCGACCAGCGCGTTGGCCCCCGCCTTCACGACGGCCGGCGCCGTCTCCGGGGTCACGCCGCCATCGACCTCGATGTCGATGTCGCGGCCGGCGGTCATGGCGCGCACGCGCGACACCGTCTCGCAGACCGAGCCGATGAAGCTCTGGCCGCCGAAGCCCGGATTGACCGTCATGCAGAGCACGAGGTCGACCATGTCGAGCACCGGCTCGACCAAGCTCGCCGGCGAGCCCGGGTTGATCGCGACGCCGGCCTTCTTGCCGAGCGACCGAATGGTCTGGAGCGAGCGGTGCAGGTGCGGGCCGGCCTCGGCATGAACCGTGATGATGTCGGCACCGGCCTCGGCGAAGGCCTCCAGGTACGGATCGGCCGGGGCGATCATCAGGTGCACGTCGAAGACGGCTTTGGTGTGCGGGCGCAAAGCCTTGACCACGACGGGCCCGAAGGTGAGGTTGGGCACGAAATGGCCGTCCATCACGTCGATATGGACCCAGTCGGCCCCGGCCGCGACCACGTCGCGGACCTCCTCGCCGAGCCGCGCGAAGTCGGCCGAGAGGATCGAGGGAGCGATCACCAGGGGGCGGGTCATGGCAGGCCTCTCTCGACGCGCAAAAGGCCAGGGTTCTCACCCCAGCCCCGCGCAGACACAGGTCTTGTGGCGAAGGATCAGCGCCGGCGGAACTGGCTGCCGCCGCGGAACGGCGGGCGCGGGCCCGAGGAGCGCTCATCCTTGTGGCGGAACACCAGACGGCCCTTTTCCAGGTCGTAGGGCGACATCTCGACGGTGACCCGATCGCCGGCCAGAGTCTTGATGCGGTTCTTCTTCATCTTGCCGGCCGTGTAGGCCACGATCTCGTGGCCCTGGTCGAGCTGCACGCGGTACCGTGCGTCCGGCAGGATCTCGAGCACGAGACCGTCGAACTGCATCAACTCTTCTTTCGCCATTCACACTCTCCACCCGGGTCGCCGTCGCGGTCGGCGTCACCGGGAGCACATTGTCAGCATTGGGTCGCGACGCGGCCGGCCGTACGGGTGCTCGGCCGAGGTGCCGGGCGCGCTGATGGCCTTGTAACGCTCGCTGTGCATGTAAGGTGAGGCGATGGGACGCGCAAGCCGGGCCGGTGACGAACACACGGCTTCGTCAACGGAAAAAGGCCCGGCGCGCGAAGCGCCGGGCCGATTCGGCGATGCCGGCTGTTACTGGGTCAGCTCGTTGCCGGTGTAGTCGATCCGGCCGTCGCCGCCCTTCTTCCACATGTACATCACGTAGTCGGGACGGGTGATATCACCCTTCTTGTCGTAGGAGATGTCGCCGATCACGGTCTTGAACGGCTTGCCCTCGTGCATGTAGGCCGCCACCTTCTTGCCGTCGGTCGACTTGGTGGCCTCCATGGCATCCTTCAGGATCTGCACGGCGGCGTAGGAGTAGAGGGTGTAGGCCTCGGGGTCGATGTTCTTGGCCTTGAAGGCCGCGACCACGTCCTTGGCGTTGGGGTTCTTGCGGGCATCCGGCGAGAAGGTCATCAGCGTGCCGTCGGCGCCCGGGCCGGCGATCTGGGCGAATTCCTTGTCGGTGATGCCGTCGCCGCTCATCAGCGGGGCGTTGAGGCCCTGGTCCCGCATCTGGCGCACGATCAGGCCGGCCTCGGTGTGCAGGCCGCCGTAATAGACCACGTCGGCCTTGGCTTGCTTCAGCTTCGAGACGAGGGCCGAATAATCCTTCTCGCCCGGGTTGATGCCCTCGAACAGCACGTCCTTGCCGCCCTTGGCCTTCAGGGTCTTCAGGGTCTCGTCGGCGAGGCCGCGGCCGTAGGGGGTCTTGTCGTGGACGAAGGCGATGTTCTTGCCCTTGAACTTCTCGGCGAGCCAGGTACCGGCGACCGCACCCTGCTGGTCGTCGCGGCCGCAGGTGCGGAAGGTGTTCCACAGCTTGCGGTCGGTATATTTCGGGTTGGTCGAGGCCGGGGTGATCTCGACGATGCCGGACTCGGCGTAGACGTCGGAGGCCGGGATCGAGACGCCGGAGTTGAAGTGGCCGACCACGGCCTTCACGCCCTCGGCGGCGAACTTGTTGGCGACCGAGACGCCCTGCTTCGGGTCGGAGGCGTCGTCGCCGATGACCAGAACGATCTTCTGACCGTTGATGCCGCCGGCCTTGTTGATGTCGGCGACGGCCTGCTCGGCGCCGTTCTTGAGCTGGGCGCCGAAGGCGGCGTTGGCGCCGGTGATCGGGCCGGCGACGCCGAGCTTGATCTGGGCCTGCGCCGATCCGGCCCAGGCGAGGCCGGCCGCGAGGGCGAAGCCGGCCAGTAGCGTGCGCTTCATCTCTGTACTCCTCTGAGTCGACACGGGTGTTGGGCTCGCGGGCCCTTTCGGCCGGGAGACCGGGGCGTGGGGACCCCGGATCTGTGCGCCGGGGCGGACGGGCCCCGGACGATCGTGCATCCTGCACCCGTCTCGGGGCGCAGGGCAGGGGGGTCAGGCTCCCGCCTTCGCCCGCCAGGTCAGCGGACCGCTGCGCTCGTAGAGCCAGCGATACTGCGTCGTCATCTGCCGGGCGCGGGTCGCGCGGTAGCCCGCCGAGCCGATGATCAGGAGCACGATCGTGTCGACCACGTAGTAGTGCGGCGACACGAACGTGCCCTCGAACAGGGCGTGGTGGATGAAGCGCACGGCGACGCCGAGCAGCAGCAGCGACAGCACCGCCTGCCAGTACGGCTTCCAGCCGAGCGCGATACCGCGCCCGATCATCCAGGCCATCCAGCCGCCCATCACCACGGTGACGAGGAGGAAGAGCCAGATCGTGCTCTCCTCGTAGAGGATCCCCTGCATCAGTGCCGTCCCCCTTCGAGATAGGCGGCCTTCACCGACGGGTCGTCGAGGAGCTGCTTGCCGGTGCCCGACATCGTGATCGTGCCCGTCACCATGACGTAGCCACGATGCGCCAGCTTCAGGGCATGGTAGGCATTCTGCTCGACGAGGAAGACCGTCATGCCGTCGCGCTCGTTCAGCTCCTTGATGGCGGAGAAGATCTGCTTGACGATGAGCGGCGCGAGGCCGAGCGACGGCTCGTCGAGGAGCAGGAGCCGCGGCCGGCTCATCAGGGCGCGGGCGATCGCCAGCATCTGCTGCTCGCCGCCCGACATCGTGCCGCCGCGCTGGTAGAGCCGCTCCTTGAGCCGCGGGAACATCGCGCAGACCCGCTCCAGGTCCTGCTCGAAATGGGCGCCGCCGTTGACGGCCGCCCCCATCTGCAGGTTCTCGTAGACGGTCATGCGCGGGAAGATCCGCCGCCCCTCCGGCGACTGCGCCAGGTTGAGGCGGGCGATCTCGTGGGTCGGCATCTTCGTGATGTCCCGGCCCGCATAGGTGATGGTGCCCTCGCGCGCCCGCGGGGAGCCGAAGATCGTCATCATCAGGGTCGACTTGCCGGCGCCGTTGGCGCCGATCAGCGTGACGATCTCGCCCTCGTTGACGTCGAGATCGACGCCCTTGAGCGCGATGATGTTGCCGTAATAGGTCTTCACCCCGCGTACCGTGAGGAGCGGGGCCCGGGAGCCGGATTCCCGGGCGCGGGTCTCGTCCTTGAGGACGTTGATGCCGGCGACGCTCACGGCGTGCTCCGGGCGGCGGCCACGCCGGCGCCGATGAGGAGGCTGCCGCCGAGGCGGTTCATCAGCCGCACCCGGGCAGGGCGGGCGAAGAACCCGCGGGCCTGCGAGGCCGCCACGGCGTAAGCGAAGGCATTGAGGAAGGCCAGGGCGACGAAGGTCGCCTCGAACACCACCATCTGGGTCAAGAGATCCCCTTGCGGATCGAGGAACTGCGGCAGGAAGGCGACGAAGAAGGTCAGGCTCTTCGGGTTGAGCGTGGTGACGAGCCAGGAATGGGCGACCATCCGCAGGGCCGGCGCGCCGGAGCGCGGGGCGGCCTGGACCTGCGCCCCGGCCCGCCACAGCTTGATGCCGAGCCAGACCAGGTAGGCGGCGCCGCACCACTTCAGCACCGTGAACAGGGTGGCCGAGGTGGCGAGCAGCGCGCCGAGGCCGAGGAGCGACAAGGTCATGGCGGTGAGGTCGCCGAGCGCGACGCCGATCGCCGCCGGCAGGGCGGCGCGCAGGCCGCTGCCGATGGCGTAGGACACGACGAGCAGGATCGTCGGGCCCGGGATCACCAGCAGGATCGCCGAGGAGGCCGCGAAGGCGGCCCAGGTCGTCCAGGTCATACCCCCACCTCCGCCTCGACCTGCTCCACCTCGTCGTCCTCGACGCCGAGATAGGCGGCGATCACGCTCTGGTCGCTCTGGATCTCCGCCGGGGTGCCGTCGGCGATCTTGGTGCCGTAATCGAGCACCACGACGTGGTCGGAGATCTCCATCACCACCGACATGTCGTGTTCGATCAGCAGGACCGAGGTGTCGTGGTCGTCGCGGATCGCCCGCAGGAGGTCGTTGAGCAGCAACGATTCCCGCGGGTTGAGGCCGGCCGCCGGCTCGTCGAGGCAGAGCAGGACCGGATCGGTGCACATCGCACGGGCGATCTCGAGCCGGCGCTGGTCGCCGTAGGGCAGGGCGCCCGCCGGATCGTCGGCGCGGTGCATCAGGTGGATGCGCTCCAGCCACGCCTTCGCCTTCTCGACCGCGGCCGTCTCGGCCCGCCGATAGGACGGCAGGCCCAGCAGCCCCGCGATGGTGAAGCCGGAGGCCAGCATCAGGGGATTGTGCTGGGCCACCAGTAGGTTCTCCAGCACGGTCATGCCGGTGAACAGGCGGATGTTCTGGAAGGTGCGGGCGACGTGCGCGCGCCGGTTCACGGCGTATCCGGGCAGCTGCTCCAGCAGGAACTCGGCGCCGTCGCGGTGGCGCAGGGTCATCATGCCTTCGGTCGGCTTGTAGAAGCCGGTGATGCAGTTGAAGACCGTGGTCTTGCCGGCACCGTTCGGGCCGATCAGCGCCGTGATGTCGCCCCGGCCGACCCGGAACGACAGGTCGTTGACGGCGACGAGGCCGCCGAAGCGCATGGTGACGTGGTTGACCGTGAGCACGGGATCGGCCATGCGGGGGGAGGCGAAGGCGTCAGCCATCAGCCGTGGCCCTCCTTCACGAGCGAGCCCGAGATGCGCTTGCGCTCCTTGAGCACGATCGAGGGCGCACGCTCCGAGATCAGGCCGCGGGGACGCCAGATCATCATGATCACCATGGCGAGGCCGAACAGGAGCAGGCGGTACTCGCTCGGGTCGAAGCTATCGCCGAACACCGCCTTGAGGAAGCCGAGGTTGCGTAGCAGCTCCGGCCCGCCGACCATCGCGACCGCCGCGATCGCGACGCCGATCTGCGAGCCCATGCCGCCGAGCACCACGATCGCCAGAATGATCGCGCTCTCGAGGAAGTTGAAGCTCTCCGGGCTGACGAAGCCCTGGCGCACGGCAAAGAACGAGCCGGCGAAGCCCCCGAACATCGCGCCGAGCGCGAAGGCCGTGAGCTTGGTGTTGGTGGTGTTGATGCCGAGCGAGCGGCAGGCGATCTCGTCCTCGCGCAGCGCCTCCCAGGCCCGGCCGATCGGCAGGCGGCGCAAGCGGAGCGTCACGCCGTTGGTGATGAGCGCCAGCGCCAGGATCAGGTAGTAGAGGAAGATCACCCGGTGCATCGGGCTGAAATCGAGCCCGAACTTCGCCGCGAACCCGTCCTCGTCCGCCGTGAACGGGATGCCGAAGAAGGTTGCGCGGGGGATCGACGAGATGCCGGCGGCACCGCCGGAGAAGTCGGTCCAGTTGATGAGTACCAGGCGGATGATCTCGCCGAAGGCCAGCGTCACGATGGCGAGGTAGTCGCCGCGCAGGCGAAGGACCGGAAAGCCCAGCACCATGCCCCACAGGCCCGCGAACAGGCCGGCGAGCGGCAGGCAGACCCAGAACGACAGGCCGAACACCGTGGACAGGAGCGCGTAGGAATAGGCGCCGACGGCGTAGAACGCGACGTAGCCGAGATCGAGCAGGCCCGCGAGGCCGACCACGATGTTGAGGCCCCAGCCCAGCATCACGTAGGTGAGGATCAGGATGCCGAGGTCGATCCAGTAGCGCGATTCGCCGAGGCCCCCGGTGCCGAGCACCGCCAGGAGGGGAAAGGCCAGGGTCACCCCGAGGAAGGCCGGCAGCGCGTAGCCCGACATCGTCTGCGAGGCGTTCGGCGTCGCGTCGACCGCCTCCGTCGCCTGGGTCGGCGCGGGCGTGAGCGCCCGACGGGCGTCGCGGTTGGCGAGGATCAGCCGCTGTGCCAGCCGCGCGACGAAGACGATCCCGCAGAGGATCGCGACGAGACCCCAGCGCGGCACGAGGTCGAGGGCGGAGGTCTGGCTGAGGTCGGTGCGGAAGGCGACGATCGGCACGCAGAGGCCGAAGGTGACGAGCGCGAACAGCGCTGCGTCCTTGACGATCGCCGCCATGTCGTGGGCGGCGCGGTCGGCGGCGGGTGTGGCCGCCAGGGTATTGGCCGGGTTCGCCATCAGACCTTCTCGACCTCGGGCCGGCCCAGGATGCCGGACGGCATGAAGATGAGCACGATCGCGAGGATCGAGAAAGCCGCCACGTCCTTGTACTCGATGGAGAAATACGCCGACCAGAAGGTCTCGACGAGGCCGATGAGGAGACCGCCGAGCACCGCCCCGGGCAGGCTGCCGATGCCCCCGAGCACCGCCGCCGTGAAGGCCTTCACGCCGGGCGTGAAGCCGTCGGCGAACGAGACCACGCCGTAATAGAGGAGGTACATGGTGCCGGCGACCGCGGCCAGCGCCGCGCCGAGCACGAAGGTGAGCGAGATGGTGCGGTCGACGTCGATGCCCAGCAGGGCGGCCATCTTGCGGTCCTGCTCGCAGGCGCGCTGGGCCCGGCCGAGCGGCGTCTTCTGCACCAGGTACCAGAACCCGGCGAGCAGCACGACCGTGGTCAGCATGATGATGATCTGCTTGTAGGAGAGCGCCACGGCGTAGCCGTTGTCGCCGGTCCACAGCGTGATCACCTCGCGCATCATCGGCGGCGTCGGCTTGTTGCGGGCGCCCTGCACCACCTGGACGAAGTTCGACAGGAAGATCGAGACGCCGATCGCCGAGATCAGCGGCGCTAGGCGGAACGAGCCGCGCAAGGGGCGATAAGCGATGCGCTCGATCGCCCAGCCCCACAGGGCGGTGAGCACCATCGCGCAGATCAGCACGATCAGCAGGGCCAGCGCGATCGACGAGATGCCGAGCCAGGTCGTGACGATCAGGAAGGTGATCAGCGCGATGAAGGCCGAGAGCATGAACACGTCGCCATGGGCGAAGTTGATCATGCCGATGATGCCGAACACCATCGTGTAACCGATGGCGATGAGGCCGTAGATCGACCCCAGCGTCAGCCCGTTGATGAGCTGCTGCGCGAAGACCTCCATGCGGTCACGTTCTCCGTTCGCGGGCTGTTGGCCCGTGCCTCCCTGGCCGCGCGCGCCCCGTCGTCCAGGTGTCACGACCGTCCCTTGGCGTGAGGCTTAGCAAGCACCGCACCACTCGACAATCCGGGGTTGCCGGGCGGGTGTGCGAAAGCCCTGCTGGCCGCGACGCTACGGCTCCGCTACCCTTCCGGCGAAGCCCATTTCACACAAGAGGGAGGAGCGCCGCCATGGCGATGACGATGACCGGCGAGGTGCTGCTGCCGGCCGACCAGCAGACCGTGTGGGAGAAGCTCAACGACCCGGAGGTGCTCAAGCGCTGCATCCCGGGTTGCGAGACCCTGGAGAAAGTGGGGGACAACGAGCTGCAAGCCTCGGCCAAGATCGCGGTCGGCCCCGTGAAGGCGACCTTCAAGGGCAAGGTGACGCTCACCGATATCGACCCGCCGAACGGCTACCGCATCACCGGCGAGGGCCAGGGCGGCGTCGCGGGCTTCGCCAAGGGCGGCGCCGTGGTGCGGCTGGAGCCGGCCGAGGACGGCCAGACCAAGATGACCTACGACGTCGAGGCCAGCGTCGGCGGCAAGCTTGCCCAGCTCGGCGGCCGCCTGATCAACGGTGTGGCCAAGAAGTACGCCGACAATTTCTTCGACACCTTCGCCAAGGAGGTCCAGGGGAACGGCGTCGCGGGCGAGACCACCGCCGCCTGAGCCGAGCGCTTCGATCGTTCACGATCAACTTGTTGCGAGGCGAATGGGCAGGATGCCGGAAACCGGTCGAAAACGGCCGGTTTCCGCGCCAAAAAGTCGGAGCGCCGCGCCTTGACCGGCGCTTCCGGCCGGTTGACACTTGAATTCGAGCGATTCCAGAGAGGCACGGCCGGCCCGGCCACCACGAGCGACAGGGTCCGACAGACAGGACCCGCGGGTCTTCGGCCAAAGGTGTCCTGGGCCAGGAGGAGGACGTCACCCATGAGCGCTGTCAGCCTGACGGTGAACGGCAAGGCCGTGACCGCCGACATCGATCCGCGCACGCTGCTGGTGCAGTACCTGCGCGAGAACCTTCGCCTCACCGGCACCCATGTCGGCTGCGACACCAGCCAGTGCGGCGCCTGCGTCGTCCATCTCGACGGCGAGGCGATCAAGGCCTGCACCGTGCTGGCGGTGCAGTGCGACGGCCGGTCCGTCACCACCATCGAGGGCCTGGCCTCCGGCGGCGAGCTGCATCCGATGCAGGCGGCCTTCCGCGAGCATCACGGCCTCCAGTGCGGCTACTGCACCCCCGGCATGATCATGACCGCCGTGGACCTGGTGCGCCGCAAGGGCAATACCCTCGACGAGCACACCATCCGGCACGAGCTGGAAGGCAACATCTGCCGCTGCACCGGCTACCACAACATCGTGAAGGCCATCGCGGCGGGCGCCGAGAACATGGCGAGCGAGCCGCAGAAGGTCGCGGCGGAGTAGCACCATCCTGAAACCCTCCCCCCTGCGGGAGAGGGCGGTCCCTGCGTCAGCAGGGACCGGGAGAGGGGCAGCGCGACGCTGATCCAGGTGGCGCCCGTCACCACGGTGGCGACCTTTCCGGAAGCGCCGTCCCGTCTCCCGGCTCGCTCAGCTCGCCACCCTCCCCCGCAGAGGGGGGAGGGTTCACACCCCGCGCTTCAATCAAAATCGTCCGCGCCATCCGGACCAAAAACAACACGCCACCAGACCGAGGCCGGCCTCGAACCCCGACGCGCCGGCCCGTGAGGCCAGATCCGGGAGAGACACGCACATGACCGCCACCGGCATCGGCGCCTCGGTGCGCCGCAAGGAAGACCAGCGCTTCATCACCGGCAAGGGCCGCTACGTCGACGACTACAACCGTCCGGGCCAGGCCTACGCCACCTTCCTGCGTTCGCCGCACGCCCACGCCGAGATCCGCGGCATCGACACCTCGGCCGCCGCCGCGATGCCGGGCGTGGTCGGGATCCTGACCGGCGACGACCTGGCGGCCGACAAGGTCGGCGGCCTGATCTGCGGCTGGATGATCCATTCCAAGGACGGCACGCCGATGAAGGCCGGGGCGCATCCGGCGCTGGCGCAGGGCAAGGTGCGCTATGTCGGCGACCACGTCGCCGTCGTGATCGCCGAGACCCTGGCCCAGGCCAAGGATGCCGCCGAGGCGATCTCGGTCGATTACGATGTCCTGCCGGCGGTGGTCGAGACCGCGAAGGCGGCGGGCGCCAGCACCGTCGTCCACGACGTCGCCCCCGACAACACCGTGTTCAACTGGCACCTCGGCAACCAGGCCGACGTCGAGGCGGCCTTCGCCCGCGCGGCGCACGTGACAAAGCTCGACATCGTCAACAACCGGCTGGTGCCGAACCCGATCGAGCCCCGCGCCGCCGTCGGCGAGTACGACGAGGCCGAAGAAGCCTTCACCCTCTACACCACGAGCCAGAACCCGCACGTCGCGCGGCTCGTGCTCTCCGCCTTCATCGGCATCGCGCCGGAGAACAAGCTGCGGGTGGTGGCGCCCGACGTCGGCGGCGGCTTCGGCTCGAAGATCTTCATCTACGCCGAGGAGACGGTCTGCGTCTGGGCGGCGAAGAAGGTCGGCCGGCCGGTGAAGTGGACCAGCGACCGCACCGAGGCCTTCCTGTGCGACGCGCATGGCCGCGACCACGTCACCCACGCCGAACTCGCGATGGACGAGGGCGGCAAGATTCTGGCGCTCAAGGTCCACACCATCGCCAATCTCGGCGCCTACCTGTCGACCTTCTCGTCGTCGGTGCCGACCTACCTCTACGCGCCGCTGCTGTCGGGTCAGTACAACATCCCGGCGATCTACTGCGAGGTGGACGGGGTCTACACCAACACTGCCCCGGTCGATGCCTATCGCGGCGCCGGGCGGCCGGAGGCGACCTTCGTCATCGAGCGGCTGGTCGAGGTCGCGGCCCGCGAGCTGAACCAGGACCCGGCGAAGTTCCGGCGCAAGAACTACGTCAAGAGCTTCCCGCACCAGACGCCCGTCATCATGATGTACGATGGCGGCGATTACTCCGCCTCGCTCGACAAGGCGCTGGAGATCGCCGACCACAAGGGCTTTCCCCGCCGCCGGCGCGAGAGCGCCCGCAACGGCAAGCTGCGGGGTATCGGCTACTCGTCCTACATCGAGGCCTGCGGCATCGCCCCGTCGCAGGCGGTGGGTTCCCTCGGCGCCGGCGTGGGCCTGTGGGAATCGGCCGAGGTGCGGGTGAACCCGACCGGCTCGATCGAGGTGCTGACCGGCTCGCACAGCCACGGCCAGGGCCACGAGACCACCTTCGCCCAGCTCGTCTCCGACCGGCTCGGCGTGCCGATCGAGAGCGTCACCATCGTGCACGGCGACACCGACAAGGTGCAGTTCGGCATGGGCACCTACGGCTCGCGCTCCGGCGCGGTCGGCATGTCGGCCATCGCCAAGGCGATCGACAAGGTGGTCGCCAAGGGCCGCAAGGTCGCGGCCTACGCGCTGGAAGCGGGCGAGGACGACATCGAGTTCAAGGACGGCCGCTTCTCGGTCGCTGGCACCGACAAGTCGCTGGCCTTCGGCGAGGTGGCATTGCAAGCCTACGTCGCCCACAAGTTCAGCGGCGCCCAGCTCGAGCCGGGGCTGAAGGAGGGGGCGTTCTACGACCCCACCAACTTCACCTTCCCGGCCGGGATGCACATCTGCGAGCTCGAGGTCGATCCCGATACGGGAGTCGTCACGATCGAGCGCTTCACAGCCGTGGATGACTTCGGCAACGTCATCAACCCGATGATCGTCGAGGGCCAGGTCCATGGCGGCATCGCGCAGGGCGTCGGCCAGGCCTTGTTCGAGGGCGCGCTCTACGATTCCGACGGGCAGCTCGTCACCGCGAGCTTCATGGATTACCGCATGCCGCGGGCGGAGGACCTGCCCTCCTTCGAGGTCGGGATGACGGTGACGCCGTGCCCGTCGAATCCGCTCGGCATCAAGGGCTGCGGCGAGGCCGGCGCCATCGCCGCCCCGGCGGCGGTGATGAACGCTCTCACCGACGCGCTCGGCCACGAGAACATCGCGATGCCGGCCACGCCTTTGGCGGTGTGGCGGGCCGCGCAGGCGAGCCCCCACCTGCGCCCGGAAGCTGCTGAGTAATTCTGGAGAGATCCCATGTACGCTTTCGCCTACCACCAGCCGACCAGCCTCAAGGAAGCCGTGAGCCTGCTCGCCGGCGAGGACGCCAAGCTCGTCGCCGGCGGCCACACCCTGATCCCGACGATGAAGCAGCGCCTCGCCGCCCCGGGCACGCTGATCGACCTCGGCAAGGTGCCGGACCTCGTCGGCATCGAGCGCAGCCCGCGCTCGATCACCATCGGGGCGATGACCACTCACGGCGCGGTGGCCGACTCGGCGGATGTGAAGGAAGCGATCCCGGCGCTCGCCGAGCTGGCCGCGCTCATCGGCGACCCGGCGGTGCGCCACCGCGGCACGATCGGCGGCTCGGTCGCCAACAACGACCCGGCGGCGGATTACCCGGCGGCGTGCTTGGCGCTCGGCGCCACGATCAGCACCAACAAGCGCAAGCTCGCCGCGGAGGAGTTCTTCACCGGCCTGTTCGAGACCGCTCTGGAGGAGGGCGAGATCGTGACCGGCGTCTCGTTCCCGATCCCGCACAAGGCGGCCTACGAGAAATTCCGCAACCCGGCCTCGCGCTACGCCCTCGTCGGCGTGTTCGTGGCCAAGCGCCCGAGCGACATCCGCGTCACGGTGACGGGAGCCGGCTCGAACGGCGTGTTCCGCTGGACCGAGGCCGAGGAGGCGTTGGGCAAGCGCTTCGCCGCGAAGTCGCTCGAAGGGATGTCGCCCTCGGCGGGCGGGCTCAACAGCGACATCCATGCGGATGCCGCCTACCGGGCGCACCTGATCGGCGTGATGGCCCGCCGCGCGGTGCAGAAGGCGGCGGACCGGTAGGTCCCTGCGCTCAACCCTCCCCCCCCGCGGGGGAGGGTGGCGAACGGAGCGGGCAGAGCGGGACTGCGTCCCGCCGAGAGGAGCAGCGCGACGCTGATCCAGAGGGCGCCCGTCACCGCGGCCGTGCCCTGTCCGAAAGCGGCGTCCCCTGTCCCGCCCGGCATCCGCCGGGCACTCTCCCCCGCAGAGGGGGGAGGGTTTGATCGGCGGCGTTCCGCTCCAATATTCATTGTCGAAGAAACGACGCCCGGCGGAAGCCACCCCCGACCCGCGAGACGCAGCCTCCGCCGAATGACACTGTCTTCCTCGAATCTCCCCACCTCCATCGACGCCACCCAGGCGCTGCTCTCCTCCGCCGGCTACGTCGCCGACCGGGCGCTCTCCACCGTGGTGTTCCTGTCGCTCAAGCTGCAGCGGCCACTCTTCCTGGAAGGGGAGGCCGGGGTCGGCAAGACCGAGATCGCCAAGGTGCTGGCGAAGTCCCTCGGCCGGCCACTGATCCGGCTGCAATGCTACGAGGGGCTCGACGTCGCGGCCGCCGTCTACGAGTGGAACTATGCCGGGCAGATGATGGCGATCCGGCTGGCCGAGGCCGGCGGCGCGGTGGATCGCGAACGGCTCGAATCCGAACTGTTCTCCGAGCGCTACCTGATCCGCCGGCCGCTGCTCCAGGCGCTGGAGCCGGGAGAGGGCGGGGCGCCGGTGCTGCTGATCGACGAGCTGGATCGCACCGACGAGGCCTTCGAGGCCTTCCTGCTCGAAGTGCTGTCGGACTTCCAGGTCACGATCCCCGAACTCGGAACGATCCGCGCGCCCGAGCCGCCTCTGGTGATCCTGACCTCGAACCGCACCCGCGAGATCCACGACGCCCTCAAGCGCCGCTGCCTCTATCACTGGGTCGACTACCCGGACGCGGAGCGCGAACTGCAGATCCTGCGCACCCGCCTGCCGAACGCGCCGGAGGCTTTGTCGCGGGACGTGGTCGCCTTCGTGCAGGCGATCCGCAAGGAGGACCTGTTCAAGGCGCCGGGCGTCGCCGAAACGCTCGATTGGGCGACGGCCCTGGTCGAACTCGACGCTGTCGCCCTCGATCCCACCCTCGTCATCGATACGCTCGGCGTGCTGCTGAAGTACCAGGACGACATCCAGGCGATGCAGGGCGGGCGCGCCAAGGCGCTGCTCGACGAGGTGAGATCCTCCGCCGGATGAGCGAAAGCCCCGCGGGCTCCGGCCGGCTTCCCGACAACATCGCCTACTTCGCAAGAGCCCTGCGCGCCGCCGGCGTGCCGGTCGGGCCCGGCGACGTGATCGACGCCGTCGAGGCGGTCGAGGCCGCCGCCATCGGTAGCCGTGAGGACTTCTACTGGACCCTGCACGCCGTGCTGGTGCGCCGCCACGAGCACTCGGCCCTGTTCGCCGAAGCCTTCCGGCTCTTTTGGCGCCGGCGAGACCTCATCGAGAAGATGATCGCCCAGATGTCGCCGGTCGCCCCCGACAAGGCAGCGCCGAAGCCGCCGAATGCCGGCGCGCTCCGGGTGCAGGAAGCCCTGTCGCCCAAGACCGAGCGACCGAAGCCGAAGGTCACCGAGGAGGATCTCACCACCGTCACCCTGTCGGTGTCCCAGGCCGAGGTGCTGAAGGCCAAGGACTTCGCCCAGATGAGCACCGATGAGGTCGCCCAGGCTCGCCGTCTCATCGCAGGGCTTCGGCTCCCCGACGACGCGACCCGGACCCGGCGGTTCGAGGCGCGTCCGCGCGGGCGCATCGACCCACGGCGCAGCTTTCAGCGCACGGTGCGGGCGGGCGGCGCCATCGATCTCGCCTTCCGGGCACCGCGTGAGCGGCCGCCGCCGATCGTGGCGCTCTGCGACATCTCCGGCTCGATGGCGGAGTATTCCCGCCTGTTCCTGCACTTCCTGCACGCCCTCTCCGAGCAACGCCGGGTGCACAGCTTCGTCTTCGCGACGCGGCTCACCAACATCACGCGGGAACTCGCCCGCCGCGACCCCGACGAGGCGCTCGCTCGCGCCAGCGCCCGGGCGCAGGACTGGGAGGGCGGCACCCGCATCGCCGAGGCGCTGCATCTGTTCAACCGGCACTGGTCGCGCCGGGTGCTCGGGGGCGGCGCGGTGGTGCTGCTGTTCACCGACGGGCTCGAGCGCGAGGTGACGCCGGAGCTGACCCACGAGATGGACCGCCTGCGGCGCTCGTGCCGGCGCCTGGTCTGGCTCAACCCGCTCCTGCGCTTCGAGGGGTTTTCCGCCCGCGCCAGCGGCATCCGGGCGATGCTGCCCCATGTCGATGATTTCCGGCCGATCCACAGCCTGTCGGCGATGGCCGACCTCTGCCGCGCGCTCGGCGCGCACCAGCCGCGCGGCCGCGAGCCGAAGGCGTGGTTGCGCGAGGCTGGCTGAGACCTCACTTCTGTAAGGGGCTAACGCCCCTGGAGACGTTGTCCGATGCTGTCGACAGACACCGACATCCTCGCCACCGCCGAGGCCTGGCGCGAGGCCGGCCGCGGCGTGGCGCTTGCCACCGTGATCGAGACCTGGGGCTCGGCCCCGCGCCCGGTCGGCAGCCACCTCATCATCGATGAGGAGGGCAACTTTCTCGGCTCGGTCTCGGGCGGCTGCGTCGAGGGCGCGGTCATCGCCGAGGCGGCCGACGTGATCGAGGACGGCCAGCCCCGGGTGCTCGAATTCGGCGTGGCCGACGAGACTGCCTGGCGGGTCGGCCTGTCCTGCGGCGGGCGCATTCGCGTACTGGTCGAGCCGGTCGCGTGAAGCTCGACATCCTGCGGGAGATGAACCGGGAGCGCGCCGCCCGCCGCGCCGTCATCCTGATCACCGATACGACCGACGGCGGCCAGCGTCTGGTGCGCGAGGCCGAGGCCGATCACGATCCTCTCGCGCCGGAACTGCTGGCGCGGTTCCGCTCGGGCAAGAGCGGGATCGTCGAGGCCGAGGGTCGCTCGCTGTTCCTCACCGTGCAGGTGCCGCCGCCGCGGCTCGTGGTGATCGGCGCGGTCCATATCAGCCAGGCGCTGGCCCCGATGGCACGCCTGACCGACCTCGACGTCACCATCATCGACCCGCGCACCGCCTTCGCGACGCCGGAGCGCTTTCCGGACGTAAACCTGCTGCCGCTCTGGCCGGACGATGCCCTGGCGCAACTGCCGCCGCTCGACCGTTACACCGCGCTCGCGGCGCTCACCCACGACCCGAAGATCGACGATCCGGCACTCGTCGCGGCGCTCAAGGTGGAATGCTTCTATGTCGGGGCGCTGGGCTCGCGGAAGACCCATGGCCGGCGCGTCGAGCGCCTGACGGCCGCCGGCCTGACGAGTGAGCAGATCAGCCGGATCGCCGCGCCGATCGGGCTCGATATCGGCGCGGTCAGCCCGGCCGAGATCGCCGTCTCGACTCTGGCGCAGGTGATCGCGGCCCTGCGCCAGGACCGCCGCCGGGCACCCACATGAGGTTCGGCCCGGTTCCGATCACCGAAGCCGCCGGGCTGATCGCCGCACACTCGGTCCGCGCCGGTGATGCGGTGGTGAAGAAGGGCCGGCCGATCGCCGTCGAGGATGCGGCGCGTCTCGCGGCCGCCGGCATTGCCGAGGTCGTGGCAGTGGCCCTCGAACCGGGGGATGTCGGCGAGGACGAGGCGGCGGAAAGGCTCGCCGCCGCGGTCGCCGGGATCGGCGTTACCGTCGAACCGCCCTTCACCGGCCGGGCGAACCTCCACGCCGCGCGAGCTGGCCTGCTCTGTCTCGACGAGGCGGCGATCGCGGCCGTGAACCGCGTTGACGAGGCGGTGACCCTCGCGACCCTGGTGCCGTTCAAGCCAGTGGTGCCCGGCGAGATGGTGGCGACGGTCAAGATCATTCCCTACGCGGTTCCGGGCGCGGTGCTCGACCGGGCGCTCGCCGCGGCCGCGCCGGCGATCCGGGTGGCGCCCTACCGCCTGACCCGGGTGGCGGCGATCTCGACCCTCCTGCCGGGCCTGAAGGCGAGCGTCGTCGACAAGACCCTGCGCACGCTCGAATCCCGCCTGAGCCCCGCCGGGGCCCGGATCGTGGGCGAGGCCCGCGTGCCGCACGAAGCCGGCGCCGTGGCGCGCGCGCTGCGCGACGCGGTCGAGCGGGACGGCGCAGAACTCGCGGTGGTGTTCGGCGCCTCGGCCATCGCCGACCGGCGCGACGTGATCCCGGCCGGGATCGAGGCGGCCGGCGGGATCGTCGACCATCTCGGCATGCCGGTCGATCCCGGCAACCTGCTGCTGCTGGGCCACCTGGGTCAGGTACCGGTGATCGGGGCGCCGGGCTGCGCCCGCTCGCCGAAGGAGAACGGCTTCGACTGGGTGCTTCAGCGGCTCCTCGCCGGCCTCCCCGTCACCCGCGACGACATCGTCGGCTTCGGGGTCGGCGGGCTCCTGATGGAGATCGTCTCGCGGCCCCAGCCCCGGGACGGCGGCGAGAGCGCCGACGATGCCTGAGCCGATCGGCACGGTGCTGCTCGCCGCCGGCCGCGGCACACGCTTCGGCGCGAGCCCGAAGCTCCTGAGCCCGCTCGACGGCAAGCCGCTGGTGCGTCACGCGGCGGAGGCCGCGGTCGCGGCCGGGCTCGGGCCGGTGGTGGCCGTGCTCGGCCATGCGGGCGAGGCGGTGCGCGACGCGCTCGCCGGATTGCCGCTGACGCTCGTCGAGAATCCTGATTACGCCGAAGGCTTGTCGACCTCGCTGCGCGCCGGGCTCGGCGCCATGCCGCAATCGGTGTCGGCGGCGCTCGTGCTCCTCGGCGACATGCCGCGGGTCGGCCCTGGCCTGCTGGTGCGGCTCGCCGACGCGTTCCGCGCCGCTCCGGTCGCCCCCTCCGCGGTCGTGCCGGTACGGGACGGGCAGCGCGGCAACCCGGTGCTGCTCAACCATCGCCTCCTCGGTCCGGGCCTCGCCATCCTCACCGGCGACCGTGGTGCCGGCCCGCTGCTGGCGCGACGCGACGATGTCCTGGAACTGCCGGTGGACGAGGCCGGCGTGCTGATCGACGTCGATACGCCGGCGGCTCTGGCGGGCCTGACCTGATCGATCAGGTTGTCAGCCGCGAGGTGAGCACTCGCCGGCCGGCCACGGCGAAAAGCACCGCGACGGCGCCCTCGAACCACCGCCGCAGGCGCGGGTAAACGCGGGCCATCCGGCTGTTCGAGAACAGCCAGGCGTTGCCGCCGGAGATCAGGGTGCTCTGCAAGCCGATCGCAGCGATCACCAGCGCCAGTTCCGCCGGTGCGATGTCCGCGGCGACAGGCCGATTGTGTCGAGGAAGCCGAAGAGGAGGGATCGCTTCCGGGTCGGTCAGATGCAGGGCGAAGCCCCTGGCATAGGGGGCGTGACGCCGAGACCTCGGCGGCTTTCCGTTCCGCGGCCGCCGGCCCCGGATCGCGCGGCACGCCGATTTGAAAGCCAGGAACAGGAGAGAGGCGCTGCGGAGATCACGCAGCACCTCCAGGGTCCAGGCGCTCCAGGCCGTCGCCAGCCCGAGCGCTGCGGCGACCGACCCGGTCCGATGCCGAGGGCGAGGCCCGTCCGGCGCCCGGCCTGCATCGCGGTGTCGGCGATCGCCGGCGTCGCCGGACCGGGACTCGCCGGGGCGAAGGCCGCCGAGAGGATCGGGGGTGACCGAGAGGGACGTCGCGTCGGGCCGTCTGTGATGCGCCGCGCCACGCCCGGCACCCGCGACGGGGCCGCAGCCCGTCGGGGCTCCGGTCGCGTCCTGACCTCACCGGGACGTGAGGGCCGTCTCACAGCCCCGCGGCGGCGCCGATGTTCAGGAGCCCGATCACGGCGGTGAAGACCGCGTAGACGAAACCGAGATTCAACGCCACGCCGAGGACGCCCACACCGAGGCCTGCCGCCACCACGATCCCGTCGCGCTCGACGAGGCCGAGGCCGACCAGGGTCACGGCGAGGCCCAGCGGGATCTGGCCGACCAGGGGGGCGGCGACGATCAGCACCAGGGAGAGCGCCAGGAGAAGCAGCCCCATGGTGCGCATGCCGATGTCGTTCTCGAACACCCGCAGCCGCGGCCGCGACCAGCGCTCGAGCCGGCGCAGCAGCGGGACGGCGCGGGACACCGCCCGCTGCAGGTCGGCCCGGGCGATCGAGCGGCCGAGCAGCGCGCGAGGCAGCCAGGGCGCCGACATGCCGGCGGCGATCTGCGCCGCCACCAGGGCGAGGAGCAGGCCGCAGATCAGCGGGATCGGCGGCGGCATCGGCAGGCAGTTGGGCAGGCCGAGCAGCACCACGAGGAGGGCGAAGGCCCGGTCGCGCAGGACCGCCACGATGTCGCCGACGGTCAGCCGCTCGGTCTCCTGGGCGGCGAGGACGGTCAGGACCTCGGAAGTGCGGGCGAATTGCGTCACGGGGCTCTGGCCGTCCGGTGCCGGGGAGGCGCCCCCTTGCGGGATCGCGGCACCCTCGACGGAGGGCACGGCACTCGCCGGCGGGGTCACGGCGCCCCGGGCCGGGGTCGCCCGGCCCCCTCTAGCCCACTCCGCCGCCCGGGCCAACCCGCGCGCGTGGGTTGTGCCCGCGCCGAGATCGGCGCGGACCGGCCCGGCGGCGAGAAGGGGGCCGAGCCGCCGTCGAAGCGGCCCGGCCGCGGAGAGGATGCGCCTGTGCATGGTTCACCGACGTGAGCGCCGCGCTGCGAGAGCGCGGCCGTTACGGGCCTCTCACACGGCCAACCGGGCAATCGTAGGGCAGACTCCAAGAAAAATGCCGGGCTGCCGGATTCAGTGCAGCGTCAGCACCCCGTTCACGGCGCGGAACTCCGCCGGCTTGATCAGGCGCGAATGGGCCACCCGGACCGAGTGCAGCGGTCCATCCAGCTCGCGCTTCCAGAAATCCAGGAAGCCGGTGAGCACCGGGAAGCGTGGGGCGAGGTCATAATCCTGCCAGACATAGGTCTGCAGCACGCCGGGATGATCGGGGATGCGGTAGAGGATGTGGGCCGTGGTCAGCCCGTATCCCTCGATCTGCTGCCGGAACTCCTTAGAGACCATGACACCTCCTGAGTGGTTGACGATCCTTCTCGGGTGCGTAGCGCTTTGCCGACCAAGCGTCCGATGATGCAGTTAATCAATGGTTACGCTCAAGCGGAAACAGAGGTTAATGCGTTGATTTTTCAGGCAATGGCAGCCTCCTCGCGTGAGTGCTGACAGTCTCGGGTCGCCCGCCGCCTCGGATCCGGCCGGGGATATCTCGAATGACGGGCCGGGAGGGCCGGGCCCGGTCCGGTGCACGCAGTCGGACGAGGATCGCGCGCCGCCGAGCACGTGTAGCGTAGTCCTCGTGGCAGCTTGACGTTACGTTCCATGGAAAAGATATTTCCAGGATCGCAACGATAGACCCGGCTCCCGTGCCTCGTCCCCCATTTCCTCCCGTTCTGCTCTGTGCGGCGGCCGGTCTCGCCTGCCCGGACGGCGCGTTCGCCGACGAGCGGGAGGAGGTACGGACCGTGCTGTTCGGCAGCCTGGATGCGGGCCGCTCGACCTTCGTCAGTACCGGGGCCAAGGTGGCGCCAGGCGGGATCGCCCGGGACGGGTTCGTGGCCCTCGCGACCCTTGGCTACGGCCTGCGGCCGGAGCGCGATTGGTGGGGCGACCCGCGGGCGAAGGCCGGCGCGACCCCGCCCCGCACCCTGCGCCACACCGTGCAGGCCGGCGCCCTGGCCGGATGGCAGTGGATGCGCGACTGGGGCGTCGCCGCCCTGTTCGCCGGGCCCGAACTTGCCTTCGAGGTACTGGACAGTCCCGGCACGAGGCGGCTGCCGGCACCGCGCCCCGGCATGCGCGTGCAAGGAGAGCTGTGGGCCCGGCCGACCGAGGCGACGCTCGTCACCGCGACGCTGATCGGCGGGACGGCCCGCTGGAGCGCCTGGGGCCGGGTCTCCTGGGGCGTCCGGCTGCCCGCGCTGGGAGCCACCTATCTCGGTCCCGAGGCCGCCCTCTACGCCGACCGGACCGGCTACCGCAAATGGAGCCTCGGCCTCCACGCCACCGATTTCGCGGTGGCGCAGGTCAGCTTTCGCGTCTCAGCCGGCTGGGTCTACGAGGAACAGATCCGGCGCCCGGGCGCCTACGGCACGCTGACCGCCTGGCTGCCCCTCTGATGTATCGAGGGAATCGAGGAAGCGGGCGGCGTCGGCCACGATCGCGTCCCGGCGCGCCGGCGGCATCGTGTCGAGGGTCCGATACGGCATGGCGAGGCGCTGGTTGCCGCGCAGGCGATCGCCGTTCGCGATCAGAAAGTTCCAGTACAGGTAGTTGAACGGGCAGGCCGTCTCGCCGCCCTTCTTCTTCACGTCATAGGCGCAACCGCGGCAGTAATCCGACATCCGGTCGATATAGGCGCCGGAAGACGCGTAGGGCTTCGAGCCGAGGAGCCCGCCATCGGCCCAGAGCGCCATGCCGTGGACGTTGGGCAGCTCCACCCACTCGTAGGCGTCGGCATAGACGACCAGGAACCATTCCTCGACCTGGCGCGGCGCCAGGCCCGCCAGGAGCGCGAAGTTGCCCAGCACCATCAGGCGCTGGATGTGGTGGGCATGCGCATGGGCCTTCGTATCGCGCACGCATTCGGCAAGGCAGGCCATGGCGGTCTCGCCCGACCAGTAGAACCACGGCAGGTCGCGGGTGGCGTTCAGCGCATTGGTCTCCGGATAATCCGGCATCCGCGCCCAGTAGAGCCCGCGCACGTATTCGCGCCAGCCGAGGATCTGGCGGATGAAGCCCTCGGCGGCGTTGAGGGGTGCGGTGCCCTCGCGCCAGCGTCCTTCCGCCGCCCGGCAGACCTCCTCGGCGTCGAGGAGACCGAGATTGAGGGCGGGCGCGATCAACCCGTGATAGAGGAAGGGCGTGCTCGCCCGCATCGCGTCCTGGTAGTCGCCGAACTCGGGCAGGCACTCGTCCAGGAAGTGGCGCAGGGCCGCGAGGGCCTCGGTGCGGGTCACCGGCCAGCCGAACCCGTCGAGATCGCCGAAATGGCCGGGGAAGCGGCGGGCGACGAGGTCCATCACACCCCGCGTCACCGCGTCGGGCGGGAAGCGACGGCGCTCCGGCACGGCGTGGCCGGGGGGCAGGCGGCGGCGGTTGTCGTGGTCGAAGTTCCAGCGTCCGCCCACCGGCTCGCGCCCCTCCATCAGGAAGCCGGTGCGCCGGCGCATGGCGCGGTAGAAGGTCTCCATCCGGAGTGTCTCGCGTCCCTCCGCCCAGCGGGCGAAGACCGGCCGCGGGCACAGGAATCGGGTGTCGTCCCGGATCTCGACGGGCAGCCCGAACCGCTCCTCCCAGGTTCGCATCATCGCCTCGACCCGCCACTCGCCGGCTTCGGTCACGACGATCCGGTCGGGCCGGCGGCGGGCGACGGCCCGTGCGAGCTCGCCCGTGAACGAGCCGGCATTGCCCGGATCCTCGAGGGCGACGTAGTCGACCGCGATGCCGCGCCCACGCAATTCGGCCGCGAAGTGGCGCATGGCTGAGAAGACCAGCACCAGCTTCTGCTTGTGGTGGCGCACATAGGTCGCCTCCTCGAGGACCTCGACCATCAGCACCGTGTCGGCGCCGGGATCGAGGTCGGTGAGGGTGGCGAGCCGGGGATGGAGCTGGTCCCCGAGCACGAGGCGGAGCGTGCGCATGCCTGGTCAGCCTCCGGCCCGCGGACGCGAAGGATTGATCGACAGGCGCACCATTGCGGCTCCCCTCCGGCTTCCCATAACGCTAGCTAGGGCGCTCGGGGGCACCCGCGCCGGGCCGAACCGCCGCAGGGGCCGGAACCGGCAGCTAAGGAGTCGCGACGTGAAATTCGCCTTCGCGGGAATCGATTTCCTGGGCGGTGTGTTCGAGGCCCTGGTCGCGGCGGGCTGGCAGCCGATCAAGCTGTTTACCCGCCCCTGCGACGGGGTCTACGACCAGAACGAGGCGGTCGTGGCCCTGGCCCGGCGGCACCGGGTGCCGATCCAGCTCTCGCGCATCCGCGTCGCCGACATCGAGGCGCTGTCGGCCGAGCACGGGCGCGACTGGGCGCTGGTGGTGGCGGGCTATCCGTGGCTGATCACCGGCTGGCCGGGCCGGGTGCGCTACGCCCTCAACCTCCATCCCTCGCCGCTGCCGGACGGTCGCGGGCCCTATCCGCTGTTCCGCGCCATCGTGGAGTCCTACGAGAGCTGGGGCGTGACCGCTCACGTGCTGGCCGAGGAGGGGTTCGACACCGGCGACATCCTGGCCCAGGACGTCTTCCCGCTCTCCGGCGCGGAGACGCACGAGACCCTGCTCGCCCGCTGCCAGATGGCGGCGATGCGGCTCGCCCGCGGGCCGATCGCCCGCGACCTGCCCGCCCTGTGGCGCAAGGCCGAGCCGCAGGGCGACGGTGCCTACTGGCCGCGGGTCACCGACCTCGACCGCACCCTCGATTTCCGCCAGCCGGTCGCGGCGATCCTGCGCCGGGTCCGGGCCTTCGGCGCCATCGAGACCCTGGCGCGGATCAATGACAACCGCATCTTCGTGCAGGAGGCCCACGGCTGGACTGAAGCACACCGCCACGCCCCCGGCGCGGTGGTGCATTCCTACCGCCGCCAGATCCTGGTGGCGGCGCGGGACGGCTACGTGCAGATCACCCGCTGGAGCGCCATCCCGCTCGCCGACGCGGACAAGACGGGGCGCTGACGCCGCGATGCCGAAGATGCGTCGCAAGGGCGACCTGCCGCAGAAGACCTGCGCCCAATGCGGCCGGCCCTTCGCCTGGCGCAAGAAGTGGGAGCGGGTCTGGGACGAGGTGCGCTACTGCTCGGACGCCTGCCGGCGGGCGGCGCATCGGGGTGAGCCGGCGCGCCCGCCGGAGTCTCCCGCGTCCAAGTCGCGTCACGCTTCCAGGTGACGGGCGGGAAGGAGCCGCCAGACCAGGCCACCGCGTGGGCCGAGCAGCATCGAGGCGAGGTAGAGCGTGCCGGCGGCGAGCACGATCGCCGGTCCGGTCGGCAGGCTGGCGTAGTAGGAGACGAGGAGACCTGCCACGCTCGCGATCAGGGCGAGGATCACGGCGGCCGGCATCAGCCCGGTGAGGTCGAGGGCCCAGAACCGGGCCGTGATCGCCGGCAGCAGCATCAACCCGACGGCGAGCAGCGTGCCGAGCGCGGCGAAGCCCCCGACGAGATTGAGCACCACCAAGGCGAGGAAGCCGTAATGCACCGGCCCGCTCGCCCGGCCGACCGAGCGCAGGAACAGCGGATCGACGCATTCCATCACCAGCGGCCGGTAGGCCACGGCGAGCCCCACGAGCGTCACGGTGGCGATGCCGCCGAGCAGCACCAAGGCGTCGTCGTCGAGGGCCAGCACCGTGCCGAACAGGATGTGCAGGAGGTCGATCGACGAGCCCCGGGCCGAGATCAGCAGCACGCCGGCGGCGAGCGAGATGAGGTAGAAGGCCGCCAGGCTCGCATCCTCGCGCAATACCGTCGAGCGGGCGACGAAGCCGGAGAGGAGCGCCACCGCGAGGCCGGCGACGAGGCCGCCGAGCGTCATCGCCGGCAGCGACAGCCCGGCCCACAGGAAGCCGACCGCCGCGCCCGGCAGGATGGCGTGGCTCATCGCCTCGCTCATCAGGCTCATGCGGCGCAGGGTCAGGAAGACGCCGACCGGGGCGGCGCCGACCGACAGGGCGACGCAGCCGGCCAGCGCCCGGCGCATGAACGAGAATTCGACGAAGGGCGCCGTCAGGAGGTCGATCACGCGGCGTGCCCGTGGGAATGGTCGTGGTCTTGATCGTGCGACGGGTGGTCGTGCCTGGCCGCTGCGGCCGGGGCGCGGCACACGGGTGCGTCCTCGTCCCAGGCCTCGCAGAGCCGGCGGGCGCGGCGCAGGTTGTCGGCCGTCAGCACCTCTTGCGTCGCGCCCCACGCCACTGCCTCCCGGGCGAGCAGCAGGGTCGAGGGGAAGTGGCGGGCGACCTGGTCGAGGTCGTGCAGCACCGCCACGACGGTGCGGCCTTCCGCGTGCCAGCCGTGGACCAGCCCCAGCAGCTCGTCGGTGGTGCGGGCGTCGATCGCCGCGAAGGGCTCGTCGAGCAGGATCACCCGTGCATCCTGGAGCAGGACGCGGGCGAACAGGGCCCGGCGGAGCTGGCCGCCCGATAGCGTGCCGATCGGCCGGCGCTCGAACCCGGTGAGCCCCACCGCCGCCAAAGCCGCCTCGACGGCGGCCCGGTAGGCTTTGAGCGAGCGCCAGGGCCCGACCCGGCGCCACAGCCCCATCGCCACGAGATCGAACACGCCGACCGGAAAGGCCCGGTCGATCTCGGCGGCCTGGGGCAGGTAGGCGATGTCCTGCCGCGCCAGCCCCGAGCGGCCGACCTCGCCCTCCAGCGGCGCGATCTCGCCCATGATGCCCTTGAGCAGGGTCGACTTGCCGGCGCCGTTCGGTCCGACCACCGCGGTGAGCGAACCGGCTAAGATCGTGCCGTCGAGGTGGTGGACCGCCGGGTGGCGGGCATAACCGAGGGTGAGGCCGCGCAGCACCAGGGTGCCGCCCGGTGCGGGATGCAGGGTGCCGCCAGGCAGGGAATGTTTGAGCGGTGCCGTCACGCCGTCGCCCAGCCGATCAGGGCCCAGAGCGCCGCCGCCAGCAGCGCGGCCACGGCGAGGCGCGGCCCGATCCCTTGCCGCAGCAGGGAGAAGGGCGCCGCTTGAGGACGCGGAGCGGCGTCGGTCCGCAGAGCGGGGGCATGAGGATGCGGCATCGGCGAATCGGTCGCTCGGGTCCGGGTCGCGCCCTCGGCGGGCGCCGGTGCGAACCCCATATGAGGGGCGGCCGGCTGCCGACCCAACGCGGATCGTTACACTGTAACAGGCAGGGTCTGTCAACCGCCGCCGGGTTGGGGTAGGACGGCGCGGGAGGGTGTCGGATGGACGAGCACGGAACCTGCGGGCATCACGGTCACGCGCATGGCCGAGATGGACATGGTCCGGCCCGGACGGCCGACCTGGTCGCGCGGGCCGAGCGGCTGGCGCAGGATCTCGGCCTGCAGTTCACGGCCCTGCGCCGCCGTACCCTGGAAGTGGTGGCGGAGGAGGGGCGCCCGCTCGGCGCCTACGACATCGCCGAGCGCCTGAGCGCCCCGGGCAAGCGCGTCGCCGCGGTCTCGGTTTACCGCGCTCTCGACTTCCTGACCGAGCACGGCCTCGTCCACCGCATCGCCAGCCGCAACGCCTTCGTGCCCTGCGAGCACGGTCACGGCGCCGGCGAGAGCGCGGTCTTCCTGATCTGCCGCAGTTGCGGCAGCGTGGACGAGACGATCTCGGCCGAGATCGAGCGCAGCCTGGACCGGACGCTAGCCCAGGCCGGGTTCAAGCCGGCGAGCCGGATCGTCGAGATCGAGGGGGAGTGCGGGGCGTGCCAGGGGCGGGGGGAGTGCGGCCGGTTGGAGCCGCGCTGAGCAGCAATCGGCATAATCACCGCTGCCTCGTTTCGCTCTCGACCGCCATGCATACACCGAGATTGCCTGCTCGGAATGTCCTTGATCTCCCAGGTGGAACGGCAGAATTTTGTCGGCTTGGTGCCGTTGCCTTTGCGGCATGTCGGGTCGATCGCCACTCGAGTTACGATACAGGTTGCTGACGGCGCAGGCCTCGACGGTCTGACGCAAGGCCGGGAAATCTGTTTCTCGTCGTCGACGCGTTGACAGGAAACGGAATTCAAGATCTGCTCTCGGAAAGCCACAGATCAGCGAGCTTCGGTCATGTCTCGTTCCGGTTCGAGCGCTGGCCATGGGACATCTGACGGCGATGGAGCGCGCTTTGCACAGCTCGTCAGCTGGCTCGACGCCCATGCCGACGCGCTCCTGGATGATCCTGCCAACAATCTGATCGGTGTCGGAATCGGCAAAAAGAGTGCAGGTCCGCTTTCCGACGAATCTCCGTTCTGCATAACAGACTTCGTTGAGAAGAAGCTGCCCGAGAAGACCGTCAAGGCACAGGGAATACCGCTCTTCGCCGCAGCGGCCGCATCGGTGACCGGGATAGGCCGTCCGAGAGATCTTCCGTTTGAGATCGATCTCGTCGAGACTGGAGCGCGGTTCAAGGCACAGCCTGGCCTCAAGGTTCCGGAGTCGCAGCGTGGCCTTCATGGCGGCATGCCGCCGACCCTCGACCTACAGAAGCGGTTTCGCGTCCTGCGCGCAGGACTCGGGATCACCAATCCGCAGAGGGCCTATCCGCACACGCTGTCGGTCGGCACGCTCGGTTTCTTCGTCATCGACGATCAGGGCCGTCAGTACCTGGTGTCGAACAACCACGTCATCGCTGCCGAGAATGCAGGCAAGAAGGGTGATGCCATCGTGCAGCCCGGAACGCTCGATCTGACGGCGAGCGAACTAGCTCTGATGAGCACGCCGGCCAAGCTGAACGCACAGCTGAAGATCGCGAGCTTGTCCGGCTGGATCGACATCCAGTTCCATGGGCCGACCGGGATCCCGTTCAACGACGTGGATTGCGCGGCGGCCGAGCTCGCGGTGGCCGAACTCGCGGCGGCGAAACGCGATGTGACGGAGATCGCGCGGATCGGGCTCGGTGGCAATCTCAGGGGCGTCGCCACTCCCTTCGCGGTCGATCCCGTCACGGGCCAGGTCGCGGGATCGACCCGGGTCTACAAGGCCGGTCGCACGACGGGTTGGACCGAGGGCGACGTCACGCAACTCGCCGTCGTGACGGACGTGACATATGGTGCCGGCCTCGCGCGGTTTCGCAACCAGATCGGCATCCAGGCGTCGCAGCGCGCCCTCCAGGAAAAAACCCCAAGCATCCTGGAGCAGATCCCCGTGTCGGCCGCCCAGCTTTCCCTGCCTCTCGACGGTCGCGGGGCCCGCATCCGAGCGAGCGTCAAGTCGAACGAGCGGGCCCAGGTACCATCGCGGGTCAATGTCGAGATCGACGGTCATCACGTAACGATCCCGATCGAGGCTGTCGACGATTACGCGGAATACAAGGCCTACTGAACAGGGGCATGACGCGAACGCATCGTCGCAGGCGCACCGGGGACGTCAACCGGACGCGCACGGTGCGGCGCGTCCGAGTCACGTCGAGGAAAAGCGGTCTCGCGTGTCGTCGTGATCTGGACCACCCGAGATCGGACCTCGCCATGGCACCGCACGTCGTCACGCCCCTCAATACGCGTTCCTGAACGCACTCCTCGCCACCACCGTCATCACCACGATCCGCAGATCGAACCACAACGACCAATTGTCGATGTAGAACAGGTCGTGCTCCACCCTCCGCTGCATGTCCGCGTCGGTCAGGGTCTCCCCGCGCAGCCCGTTCACCTGCGCCCAGCCGGTGATCCCCGGCCGCACGTTATGGCGCCGGGCATAGAGCGCGATGCGGCGCTCGAAGCTGCGGTCGTGGGCGACGGCGTGGGGGCGGGGGCCGACCAGCGACATGTCGCCCCGGATCACGTTGAGGAGCTGGGGCAGTTCGTCGAGGTTGGTACGGCGCAGGAAGCGGCCGATCCGGGTGATGCGGTCGTCGTCGCGGGTCGCCTGGCGGAAGGCAGCGCCGGCGTCGCTGCGCATGCTGCGGAACTTGAACACCCAGAACGCCTCCTGATTGAAGCCGTAGCGCTTCTGGCGAAACAGGCTCGGGCCCCGGCTGTCCAGGCGGATCAGGATCGCGATCAGAAGCAGCAGCGGCGAGAGCGCCACGAGCGCCAGCGACGCCACCACGACGTCGAAGGTGCGCTTGGCGGCGATCTCCAGGGGGGTGAGGGGCGCGCGACCGACATTGATGCCCGTCAGCAGGCCGACCCGGCCGAGACGGACGTCGCTGAAGCGGTCCATCACCCGCCCCGGGCGCAGGTGCAGGGCGACCGGTACCCGCAGGAAGGCGTCGACGCAGGCCTCCAGGTCCTCGACCTCGGCCCAGGGCACGAGCACGAACACGTCGTCGGGCCGCAGGAAGCGCACCACCGAGACGCTCAGGTCGAGATCCTCGGCGAGCTGGGTTCGGCGCGCCTCCGGGTCGGTGCCGGGGGCGACGCTGCGCAGGGTGCTGACGCCGATCACCCTGAGGCCCAGGGCCGCGGTGTCGTGCGTGGCGTAGAAGCTCGCGACGTCGTCCTCGTAGCCGATCAGGTGGATGCGGCGGGCCGAATCGGAGCGGGGAGTGATGAGCCGGCGCACCAGGGCGACGGTGACGAAGCGGGTGGCGACGAGGGTCGGCAGGCCGGTGAGGAAGGTCGCGAGCGCCGCGGCGCGGGAATGGTCGCCCGTGGTCTTGCTGAGGAAGCCGAGGACCAGCACCACCGCCCAGGCGCCGAGCCACAGGCTGACCGTCCGGCGCAGATGGGGGGCGCGGGCGAGATAGTTCTCGATGCTGTACTCGCCCCGCGCGACGTTCGGCAGCACCACGAACAGGCCGAGGAACAGGCCGATCGCCAGGGACGGGCCGAGTTCGGGCTGTCGCTCGTAGGAGACGAGGTGGTAGATCATCTCACAGGCGAGCCCGGTGACGGTCACGGCGGCGAGCTCGGCGAGCGCCGCGCTGCCCGCGATCGCGACGCGCAGGGCGGCCCGGCCGCGGCGGGGCAGGAGCGCGTTCCAGACCGCGCGTGCCTCCGACGAGGCGAGGTTGGCGTTGCCGTTCTCCGGGAACCGTTCGTGTCGCATGGCGAGATGACCCGTGACCGCGTCTGTGCCGGTGCGGGACGGACCGGGCGGGACCGTGCCGTTTCCGCACGCGCCCCGGGCCGCCGCCGGCTGGTTGACGGTCAGTCAGCAAGCCCGGGACCGACGGCATCCCAGCCCTGCGGCGGAGTCCGGGACGGGCGGATGCGGCGGGTGTATGGGAGGATCGCCGTAACCCCCTGGATCTTCGACGGGCGGCGCGGCGAGAGCGGCCGGCGTGAGGGCCGCCGGGGGGAGCGGACCGAGCGATGGATGCGCGAGCGAGCGAGGGCGGCGTGGCCGCGGAGGCGTCGGTGACCGGGCCGCCGCAGGTGGACGCCGTGAGCAGGGTCGCCGCGCCGGCCGCGGCGGCGGGACCGGCGGCCGTAGTGCTCGGGGGCCTGAGCCTGTCGCACCTCCTCAACGACATGATCCAGTCGCTGCTGCCGGCGATCTACCCTCTCCTGAAGCAGGCCTACGCCCTCGATTTCGGCCAGATCGGCTTCCTGACCCTGGCGTTCCAGCTCACCGCCTCGCTGCTGCAGCCGGTGGTCGGCCTGTTCACCGACAAGCGGCCGATGCCGTTCTCGCTCGCCACCGGCATGCTGCTCTCGCTCTGCGGCCTGCTGCTCCTGTCCCATGCCGGCTCGTACGGCCTGCTCGTCATGGCCGCTTGCCTCGTCGGCCTCGGCTCGGCGATCTTCCACCCGGAGGCCTCGCGGGTCGCCCGCCTCGCCTCGGGCGGGCGCTACGGACTGGCCCAGTCGGTGTTCCAGGTCGGCGGCAATGCCGGCTCGGCGCTCGGACCGCTGCTCGCCGCCTTCATCGTGGTGCCGCTCGGCCAGCCGAGCGTCGCGCTGTTCGCGGTCGCGGCGCTCGCCGGGTTCGTGGTGCTGAGCCTCGTCGGGCGCTGGTACCGCGACCGTCTCCGGGCCGGGGCCGCGCGGGCCAAGAAGGGGGCCGCGGCCATCCGCGCCCTGCCGCGAGCCAAGGTGGTGCAGACCATCGCGGTGCTGCTGGTGCTGATCTTCTCCAAGTATTTCTACATGGCGAGCCTCAGCTCGTACTTCACCTTCTACCTGATCCACCGCTTCGGCGTGTCGGTGCAGCAGTCGCAGCTCTACCTGTTCGTGTTCCTCGGGGCGGTCGCCGCCGGCACGGTGGCGGGCGGGCCGATCGGCGACCGGTTCGGCCGCAAGGTGGTGATCTGGGGCTCGATCCTCGGCGTCCTGCCCTTCACCCTGGCGCTGCCCCACGCCAACCTGTTCTGGACCGTGGCGTTGACCGTGCCGATCGGCCTGATCCTGGCCTCGGCGATGCCGGCGATCCTGGTCTACGCCCAGGAACTCCTGCCCGGGCGGGTCGGGCTGGTGGGCGGCCTGTTCTTCGGCTTCGCCTTCGGGATGGGAGGTCTCGGCGCCGCGGTCCTGGGCGAGATCGCCGACCGCACCAGCATCGAGTACGTCTACGGGATCTGCGCCTTCCTGCCGGCGGTGGGCCTTCTCGCGGCGTTCCTGCCGCGGCTCGACCCGCCCAAGGCGGCCTGAACCGTGAAGGCGGCCTGAACCGTGAAGGCGGCCTGGAGAGGCCGCTGAAGGTCGACGACAGGTGCGGGAGCGGCCTCGATCCGCCCCCGCACCTCACCGTCACTCGGCCCGGGCGACGGTCTGGATCGTCTCGAATCCTTCGAATTGCGGGTGGCCGAGATAGAGCGGCTTCGTCCCCGGGGCGCGGCTATGGGCCTTGCGGAACTGCTCGGAACGAGTCCACGCCTCGAAATCGGCCTTCGAGGACCAGATCGTGTGCGAGGCGTAGAGGACGTGGTCCTCGTACTCGGGCCCGCGCAGGAGGTGGAACTCGACGAAGCCCGGCATCTCCCCCAGATGGCTGTCGCGCCCGAGCCAAACCTGCTCGAAGTCCTGGGTGGCATCCTTGTAGACCTTGAACCGGTTCATGGCGATAAACATGACGGGCACCCCTCTTGGCGTTCTCTCGGACGTACGGCCTCGGTCGAGAAGATGGGAACCGCTCCGCCATCGGCAAGGTGACCCTCCAGGGCGGCTGGAACCCGCCGGACGGCAACCGGTGCGGGCGGTGCAACTCAGTATTTTTTTCACCTTTGTTCCCTTGGGGAATTCGCTCGGAGCGTGTAGACGTGAGTTGGGTTGCATGGCAGACCCGCATCCGTGTCGTCAGCCTGGCAGCAGGACGGCCTTGAGCGGACGAGGACGACTGGTTTTTCGCACATTCCAATCCGGTTCGACCGCCCCGATGGGGTGGGCGCGCCGGGACCGGACCGGGCGAACGACGGATTGAGCGGACCGGATGCGAGACGTCCTCGCCGCCGGCCCGAGGACGAACATCCGCGAGGTCGCCGGAGCGGGGAGCGCCGGGAATGTCGCGGGCAGGAACGACGCGGGACGGCGGCCCTCCGGAATCGGGGGAGGGGGCTTCCGGCAGGCAGCACGAAGATGTTGAGGACCGATGCCCAAGCAAACCACTGAGGTCGACCGTCTCGTCGGAGTCCGCATCACGGCCCTGCGCAAGGCCAAGGGGCTGAGCCAGACCGCCCTCGGCAACGCCGTCGGCGTGACCTTCCAGCAAGTGCAGAAATACGAGAAGGGCCAGAACCGCGTCGGCGCCGGCCGCCTGCGCGAGATCGCCCGATTGCTTGAAGTGCCGGTCTCGGCCTTCTTCGAGGACCAGACCGGCGGCGAGACCAGCGACGACAACGTGTTCGGCTTCCTGAGCGCGCAAGGTGCCATCGAGCTGCTGCGCGCCTACGTCCAGATCGAGGACGAGCAGCTGCGCCGCGAGGTGCTGGCGATCGTGCGCTCCGCAGCCCGCCTGGGCCGCCACGCCTCCGTGGCGAACGGCGAGGACAACGCCGCTGCCGGGTAGGGCCTGCGCTCAGCGCAGCCCGACGAGATGGAAGAAGCTGCCGCTGACCCGGCCGCGCCGGTGCCCGGCGAGGCCCAGAGGGCGCCCTTCCGCATCCGTGACCTCGGCCAGGGCCTCGTCCGGCCCCGGCGGCGGCGTGATCTCGCTGGCATAGTGGAATTCGTGCCCGACCAGGCCCTGCCCGGCGGCGCCGAGCGAGCCGGCGCCGACGAGCGTCGCGATCCGGTAGCCGAGATGCAGGCGGCGTCGCGCGTAGGAGGTCGCGACCGGCAGGAGGCCGGCCATGCGGTGGGTCGTGCCCTCTTCATCCTCCAGGCTCTCGCCCAGCACCATGTAGCCGCCGCACTCGCCGTGGACGGCCCGCGTCTCGGCGAAGGCGCGCACTCCGTCGAGGAAGCGCGACGCGGCGGCGATTCGACCGGCATGAAGTTCCGGATAGCCGCCGGGCAGCCAGCAGGCGTCGCAATCGGAGGGCGGCGCCTCGTCGGCGAGCGGTGAGAACGGGACGATCTCGGCTCCGGCCGCCCGCCATCCGGTCTCGAGGTGCGGGTAGACGAACGAGAACGCGGCGTCGCGCGCGACTGCGAGGCGCTGGCCGGGCGGCGGCGGGAGATGCCCGATCGACGAATGCCCGGACTCACGGGCCGGCACCCGACCGCCGGCGGCGGCCACCACCGCGTCGAGGTCGATCGAGGCCTCCGCCAGATCGGCCAGACGGTCGAGACGGGACTCCAGGTCCGCGGTCTCGCCGGCCTGGATCAAGCCGAGATGGCGCTCAGGAAGGACGAGCGCGGCCTCCCGCGGCACAGCGCCGAGCACCGGGATCCCGATCCGGGTGAGGCCCACCTCGACGAGACGGCGGTGGCGCGGGCTCGCCACCTTGTTGAGGATCACCCCGGCCAGCGTCAGGCGCGGGTCGTAGGCCCGGACCCCGAGGGCGGTGGCGGCGGCGGATTGCGCCGCGCCCGAGACGTCGAGCACCAGCACGACCGGCCAGCCGTAGCGGGCGGCGATGTCGGCATTGGCGCCGCTGCGGCCCTCTTCCGCGACGACGCCGTCGAACAGCCCCATCGAGCCCTCGGCCAGCAACAGGTCAGCCTCGTCTCCGGCCCGGCCCGCCACCGCGTCGAGGAGGGCGCCGTCCATGGCGAAGCTGTCGAGGTTGTAGCTCGGCCGGCCGGTGGCGGCGGCGTGGAAGGCCGGGTCGATGTAGTCCGGCCCGCATTTCGCCCCGGCGACCGCCAGCCCCCTCCGGCGCAGGGCCCGCAGCAGGGCGAGGGTCACGGTGGTCTTGCCGGAGCCGGAACGGGCGGCGGCGAGGAGGAGGCCGCTTGCGGGGCGTGCGGTCACGAAGGCTTCCATCTGATGACGATCGGGGCGCATTCACCGCGCCGCGCGGGGGTGATACCACGCCGCATGGATGCGACACGACCACGGGAGAGCTTGCGCCGCGGCTGGACCACCGGCGCCTGCGCGGCCGCCGCCGCGAAGGCCGCCTATGCGGGCCTCGTCACCGGCGCCTTCCCGGACCCGGTCGAGATCCCGCTGCCGAGCGGCGCCCGCCCGGCCTTCGCCCTGGCGCGGACCGGGACGGTCGATGGCGGCGCGCTCGCCGGGGTGGTCAAGGATGCCGGCGACGACCCGGACGTGACCCACGGGGTCCTGGTCCTCGCGACCGTGCGGCGGGGCTCGCCGGGCTCGGGCATCGCGTTCCGGGCCGGGCCCGGCGTCGGCACCGTGACCCGGGCCGGGCTGCCGCTGCCCGTCGGCGAGCCGGCGATCAACCCGATGCCCCGGCGGATGATCGCGGCGGCGATCGCGGAGGCGGCAACCGGCCTCGGCGGTCCGCCGGACGTGGTGGTGGAGATCGCGATCCCCGGCGGCGAGGCTCTGGCCCAGAAAACCCTGAACCCGCGGCTCGGCATTCTCGGCGGCCTGTCGGTGCTCGGCACGACCGGGGTGGTGGTGCCCTATTCCTGCGCCGCCTGGATCGACAGCATCCACCGCGGCATCGACGTCGCCCGCGCCGGTGCCCTCGACCACGTGGCGGGCGCCACCGGCTCGACCTCGGAGGAGGCGGTGGCGCGCCTGCACGGCCTGCCGCCCCAGGCCCTGATCGACATGGGCGACTTCGCCGGCGGCATGCTGAAATACCTGCGCCGCCACCCGGTGCCGCGGGTGACGGTGGCGGGCGGCATCGCCAAGATGGCGAAGCTCGGCCACGGCCTCCTCGACCTGCATTCGCGCTCGGGGCCGGTCGACCTCGCCTGGCTGTCGGAGCGCGTGGTGGAGGCCGGCGGCGCGCCCGACCTCGCCCGGCGGGCTGCCGGCGCCAACACCGCCCTCGAGGTTTTGCGCCTGGCGCAAGGGGGCGACCTGCCGCTGGCCGACCTGATCGCCCGCTACGCCTGGGCGACGGCGGCCAAGGCGCTGTCGGGCTCGGGCAGCTCGCTGGAGGTGGTGGTGTTCGACCGGGAGGGTGGCCTGGTCGGGCGGGCGCCGTTTCATCCGGTGGGGTGAGGTTGAGGCGACGATCGCCGCGTCTTCATCGACCGTTCGGGCGCTGTTACGATCCGCTTCCTGGCCGGAACCGCCGGTCGTAATCCGCCGCGTAGAGCGCGCTCTCGCGAAACTCCGTCACGCCCAGCGCCGGGCCGACCAGGATCAGCGCCGTGCGCTCCAGCCCAGCCGCGGCGACCTGGCCCCCTATGCCGGACAGGGTGCCGCGCAAGACCCGCTCGTCCGGCCAGGTGGCGCGGAACACCACCGCGGCCGGGCAGTCCGGACCGTAATGCGGGACCAGTTCGGCCACCACCGCGTCGATGACGTGGATCGACAGATGGACGGCGAGCGTCGCCCGGGTCGCCGCGAAGGCCGCGAGGCGCTCCGTGTCGGGCATGGACGAGGCGCGGCCGCTGGTGCGGGTCAGGACCACGGATTGCGCCACCTCCGGCACCGTCAATTCGCGCCCGAGTACTGCCGCGGCGGCCGCGAAGGCGGGCACGCCGGGGGTGAGATCGTAGGGGATGCCGAGGCGGTCGAGGCGGCGCGTCTGCTCGGCCACCGCGCTCCAGATCGAGAGGTCGCCGGAATGCAGCCGCGCCACATCGTGGCCGGCCGCGTGGGCCGCCGCCATCTCGGCGATGATCGCGTCGAGGGAGAGGGGCGCGGTGTCGACGATCCGGGCCCCGGCCGGGCACCAGGACAGGATCTCCGGCGCGACGAGCGAGCCGGCATGGAGGCAGACCGGGCAGCGGGCGATGAGGTCGCGGCCGCGCACGGTGATGAGGTCGGCCGCGCCCGGGCCGGCACCGATGAAGTGGATCATGACGGGAGGGCGTCTCCGCTGGCGGCGAGGGCGCAGGTGGCGCCCGCAGAGGCGATGCGCGGCAGGACGAGGCGGCCGTCGGGCCCGGCCGCCGCCAGGGCCGCGGCCTCGGCCAGCGACCCGACGCCGCGCAGGGCCTCGATCCGCACCGAGCGGGTGACGACCCGGCGGCCGGCCTCGCGCAGGGCCTCGACCCCGATGGCGACGAGCGGCACGCCCAACGCCTCGGCCGCGTCGCGGATCGCCCGGTCGCCGGCCCGGTCCGCGGCGGTGGCGAGCGCCGCGAGGTGCGCGCTCGGGAGGTCGGCCTGGCGCAGCCCTTCGGCCACCAGCGCCAGGATCTCGTCGGCCGAGGTCGCGTGACGAAAGCCGATGCCGGCGACGAGCGCGCGGGGCGCCTCGGTGGCGGGCAAGCGGGCGGGGCCGTGCAGGACCGGCGGCGGCGGGGCGGCGCCCGGGACCCGCGCCTGGATGATCGAGAGCGTCACGGCTTGGTCAGCGCCCATTGCGTCACCGGCATCGCCGGACGCCAGCCGGTGAGATGGCCGACCGGCTCGGCCCGTGCGACCGAGAGGCGCCGCAAGGTGCCGCCATGCTCGGCGTGGAGGCGCAGCAGCAGGGCCTCGCTCTCCAGTGTCACCGCGTTGGCGACGAGGCGCCCGCCGACCGGCAGGGCCTCCAACACCGTCGCGACCAGGGACGGATCGGAGACGCCGCCGCCGAGGAAGGCCGCGTCCGGCGCCGGCAGCCCGGCGAGGCTCGCGGGGGCGCGGCCAACTACGACTCGGATGTCGGGCGCGCCGAGAGTGAGCGCGTTGCGGTGGATGCGGGCGGCGCGCTCCTCCCTGGCCTCGACCGCGACCGCGCGGTTGGCCGGGTGGCGCAAGCACCACTCGATACTGACCGAGCCGGAGCCGGCACCGACATCCCACAGGAGCTGGCCGGCGCGGGGGCGCAAGGCCGCGAGGGTGATCGCGCGGATCTCGGCCTTGGTGAGCTGGCCGTCATGCTCGAACCAGGCATCGTCGAGGCCGGGGCTGAGCGGGATCACCCGCGCGTCGGGCTCGGCCACCACCTCGACCGCGACCGTGTTGAGCGGGTCGATCCCGCTCTCGGAGAAACCCGCCGCGCGGGCAGTGCGGCGGTGCTCGCGGGGCCCGTTCATCGCCTCGAGCACGGTCAGGCGCGAATGCGGGAAGCCGCGCTCGGTCAGGAGGGCGGCAAGCTTCTCCGGCGTTGTCCCGTCCCAGGACAGGACGAGGAGCTGGGCGCCGGGCTGGAGATAAGGGATCACCCGCTCCAGGGCCCGCCCGTGCAGGGTCAGGCAGGCCACCTCGGCGAGCGGCCAGCCGAGGCGGGACGCCGCCAGGCTGAACGCCGAGGCCTGCGGAAAACCGGCGATCTCGCCCGCCGGCACCAGCCGCGCCAGCTCGGCGCCGACGCCGTAATGGAAGGGATCGCCGGAGGCGAGCACGCAGGTCGGCCGGCCGCGACGGGCGAGGATCGCCGGATAGGCGTCGGAGAGCGGGCTCGGCCAGGCCAGTGTCTCGGCGGAGAGCGGCGCGGCGAGTTCCAGATGGCGACGCCCGCCGACCACCAGCCCGGCGCCGTCGAGAGCCGCGGCGGCGGCGGGCGAGAGCCCGGCCCGTCCATCCTCGCCGATGCCGACGATGAACAGCCAGGGTGCGGCGCTCGACTCGAGGAGAGCCTCAGGCGAGAAGGCGGCCATGCGCATCCTCATCCTGGGCGGCACCACAGAGGCCGCGAGCCTGGTCCGGCTGCTCGCCGATCACGCGGCTTACGACGTCACCCTGTCGCTCGCCGGGCGCACGGCGGCGCCGCTCTCGCTGCCGGCACGTACCCGCATCGGCGGCTTCGGCGGGGCGGAGGGACTCGCGGCCTACCTGCGCGAGCACGCGATCGCCGCGCTGATCGACGCCACGCATCCCTTCGCCAAGGTCATCTCCCGCAACGCAGCCGTGGCGAGCCGGGAGGCGGAGGTACCGCTCCTCGCGGTCCGGCGCCCGGCCTGGACACGGGAGCCCGGGGACGAGTGGCGCGAGGTCGACAGCGTGGCGCAGGCCGTGCCGGCCCTCGGCGAAGCCCCGCGCCGGGTGTTCCTGACGGTCGGCCGCCTCGAACTCGCCGCCTTCGCGGCGGCCCCCCGACACCGCTACCTCGTGCGCACCATCGAGCCGGTCGGCGACGCGCTGCCGGGGATCGACGTCACGACGATCGAGGCCCGCGGGCCCTTCGGCGCGGCGGAGGAGGCCGACCTGATGCGCCGCCACGGCGTCGAAGTGCTGGTGACCAAGAATTCCGGCGGGGCGGCAACCTACGGCAAGATCGCGGCGGCGCGCGCCTTGCGCCTGCCCGTGGTGATCGTGCGCCAGCCCCGTCTGCCGGAGGTCGCACAGGTGGCGGAGGCCGGCGCCGCCCTGGACTGGCTGGAGGCTCATCGGGCGACGGACCGCGGCGTGTAGACGAAGGGCGCCCGACCCTCGCGCGGGATCAGCCGGGTCGCGCTCGCCCCGATCATCACCAGGGTCGCCATGTCGGCCGAGGCCTCGCGCGCCTCGGCGAGGGACAGGATGCGGATCGCCTCGTCGGGCCGGCCGACGGCGCGGGCGAGGATCACGGGCGTATCGGGGGCGCGGTGCTCGGAGGCGAGCGCGAGGGCCGCGCCGAGCTGCCAGGGCCGGGCCCTTGAGATCGGGTTGTAGAGCGCCACCACGAGGTCGGCCGCCAGCACGGCATTGAGCCGGGCGGTGACGACCTCCCAGGGCTTGAGGTTGTCCGACAGCGAGATCGCGCAGAAATCGCCGCCGAGCGGAGCGCCGACGCGCGCCGCTGCCGCCAGCATCGCGGTGATGCCGGGCTCGACCGTGACGGAGAGCGAGCGCCAGGCCGGATCGCCCGCCTCCAGCGCCTCGAAGAGCGCCGCCGCCATGGCGAAGACGCCGGGATCGCCGCCCGACACCACCGCGACCCGTCGGCCCGCGGCGGCCAGTTCCAGGGCGTGGCGGGCGCGGTCGACCTCGACCCGGTTGTCGCTGGCGTGGCGCACGAGACCCGGCCGCTCCGGCACCCGGGCGACGTAAGGAATGTAGCCGATCAGATCCTGCGCCGCGTCGAGCGCTGCGGAGGCGGCCGGCGTGAGGTAGCGCGGGTCGCCGGGCCCGAGGCCGATCACCGTCACGGAGCCGCTCACGGCCGGCGGCCCTCGCCCGGCACCAGCACCATCGAGAAATAGGGCGCGCGGTCGTCCGGCTTCTCGTTCAGCGGCGTCACGCTCTCGCCCGCCATGGTGCCGCGCTCGACATAGACCGCGCGGCCGATCAGCCCGGCCTCGGTCAGCGCGGCGCGCACCTTCGGCAGGTGGCGGCCGAGCTTCATCACCACGGCGGCATCCGTCGTGCGCAGGCGCGCGACCAGGGTCGCGTGAGGCAGGGTGGCGGGCAGCACCGTCAGCACGTCGTCGCCCCAGGTGATCGGGGTGTTGGCCCGGGTCCAGCAGCCCGACATGCCGGTGACGCCCGGAACCACCTCGACCGGGAAGCGGTCCTTCAGCCGGCGCCACAGATGCATGAACGAGCCGTAGAAGAACGGGTCGCCCTCCGACAAGATGGCCACGTCGCGGCCTGCCCCCAGCACTTCGGCGAGGCGCCCCGCCGCCTCGTCGTAGAAGGCGGCGAGCGCCGCCACGTAGGCCGGATCCTCGGGGTGCAATTCGGTGGTGTAGGGGTAGGGCAGCGGCCATTCGCGGGCCGGGTCCTGCACCACGGCATCCGCGATGGTGCGGGCATTGCCGCGCTTGCCGGCCTTGCAGAAATGCACGAGGTGATGGGCGCGCTCCAGCACCCGCACCGCCCGCACGGTGAGGTAATCCGGATCGCCCGGCCCCATGCCGACGCCGTAGAGCGTGCCGGTCACGGCCGCGACCGGGGCGGAGGGGATCTCGGCCGGCTCCGGCGTCGCGAAATCCGACGGCCCGTCCATCACTCGACCTCGCTGGCGAGGGCGTTGACGGCCGCCGCCGCCATGGCGCTGCCGCCGCGCCGGCCGCGCACCACCAGGAACGGCACCCGCCCGTCGGCGGCGAGCGCGTCCTTCGATTCGGCCGCGCCCACGAAGCCGACCGGCACGCCGATCACCGCGGCCGGGGGCGCCACGCCCTCGTCCAGCATCTCGAGCAGGCGGAACAGGGCGGTCGGTGCGTTACCGACGGCCACCACCGATCCGGCGAGCCGGTCGCGCCACAATTCCATCGCGGCGGCGGTGCGGGTGGTGTCGAGGGACTTGGCCAGGTCCGGCACCCGGGGATCGGAGAGGGTGCAGACGACCTCGTTGCCCGCCGGCAGCCGCGCCCGGGTGACGCCATCGGCGACCATGCGGGCGTCGCACAGGATCGGGGCGCCGCGGCGGAGCGCGCGCTCGGCGGCCTCGGCGAAGTCCGGCGACAGGTCGATATCGGCGGGCAGATCGGTCATGCCGCAGGCATGGATCATCCGCACCGCCACCCGCTCGGCGGCGCCGTGGAAGCGCGCGAGGTCGGATTCGGCGCGGATCATCGCGAAGGAGCGCGCGTAGATGGCGGCGCCGTCGCGGATGTAGTCGAGGCGCGGGTTCATGCGGGCTCCCGGAATGCGTCTCTCAGGCCGGAGGGGTCGTCAAGAGTGGGTCGAGCTCGTGTGCTCTCTAGCCGCTCCAGCACGGCGCCGAAAGTCAGGACGAGGTTGGTCTCTGTGCCTGCGTTGCCGTGCAGCACCACCCCGTAGCGGCCATCGGGCCGGCCGACCAGGGTGAGGGTGGCGGGGCCCGGTTGGGCGCATCCCTTCGGGCAGCCGGAGACGTGGGCGGTGGCGCCGTCCTTCGCGAGAGGAGCGAATGCGGCGGCGAGGCGGGGCGCATCGCCCTGCGCCGGCGTGCCGCCGGAGGCGCAGGCCGGCGCCCCGGGACAGGCGGCCACGGCCCGGCGCGGGTCGGTGGGATCGACGATCAGGCCGGCGGTCTCGGCTTCCTCGCGCAGGGTCGCGGCTTCGGAAGCGCCGCGGGCGGCCAGGGCGAGGCCGCGACTCGGCGTGAGGGCGAGATGGCTGTCGCCGTGCGACTCGCTCCAGGCGGCGAGGCGGTCGAGGAGGGCGGCATTGCAGCGGCCGAAGGGCAGCTCGACGAGGAGCGCGTGGCCGTGCAGGCCGGCGGGGAGGGCGGTGCTCGCCGGGGGCGGCTCGCCCAGGGCGAGATGAGCCAGGAGGGTGTGGCGCTGCGGGTCGGAGAGCGCGCGCATGCGGCGGGCGCCGGAGGCGGCGAGGCCGTGCAGGAGGCTGCGCAGGGTGGCGAGGGCGGTGGGGGCGGGGAGCGGTGCGAGCCAGAGCGGGCCGGACGATGTGGCGACGGCGAGTTGGAGCGCGGGAAGCACCCCCTCTCTCCAATCGACAGGGCCCCGCGGCACACCGTCGATTCCAGATAAAAGCGCGGGATCCCCTCTCCCGTGTGGGAGAGGGGTAGGGGTGAGATCCGAAGCGACACGCACCCGCAGATCCGCCTCGACCGGCCCGAGCCCGCCTGCTGCATCCTCCACCGCCACCAGCGTCTTCGCCGGCAGGCCGGGCACCTCGCGGCCGATCGCCTCCACCGCCGCGACGATGCTGAGGCAAGCCATTCGGGCGAGCGGCGGGCTGAGCGTCAGCCGCTGCGGCCCGCCGTCATGGCGCACGTCGCCGAGGCCCGCCTCGCTCAGGATCGCAACGACGCGCCCATGGCTCTCCGCCGTCACACCGCGGATCTGCAGGTTGCCCCGGGCGGTCACGTCGAGGAGGCCGTTGCCGCCCTCCCGGGCGGCGCGGGCCGCGGCGCGGGCCTGATCCGCGGTCAGCCGTCCGGCAACCGGATGGAGACGAACGAGAAGGCCATCGCCGGTCGGCATCGGCCGGGCGAGACCCGGGCACCAGCCGCGCCGCGGCGCCGGGTTCACGGGGGCGATGCTCATTCGGCGGCCTCGCGGGAATCGAGGGCGGCCAGCGAGTTGCGCCGGCTGCGCCACAGGCCGCGGTCGCGCAGATCGGCGAAGCGGTCGCGGAGCGCCTGCGCGACGCCTGGATTGGCGGCCTCGATCGCCGCGAGCACAGCGGGATCGCCGAGATAGGCATCGTAGAGCCGGTCGATCTCGGCATCCGTCACCGCGTCGGTGGCGGCCGCCATGACGAACACCGCGTCGAGCCCCTGCGCCAGCTCCTGTGCGCCGCGCCAGCCGTGGCGGAGCTGCGCAGCGATCCAGCGCGGATGGGCGAGGCGGCCGCGCACCAGCCGGGCGACGTCCTCGCGGGCGGTGCGGGCCCGCGGCGCCTCCGGGCGGCTGGTATCGAGGCTGTAGAGCACGGGCGCCGCCCCCAGGGAGGCGGCCGCCGCGGAGAACCCTCCCATCGCGTCGGCAGCGGCGTCGCCGTCGAGGAGGTCGCGCTCGGCGACGTCGAAGGCGTGGAGGTAGGCGTCCGCCGCCGCGACCCGGGCGGCGAAGTCGGCGTCCGACGTGCCCGCAGCCTCCGCTATGCCCGTCGCCTCCGCGGTGGCATCGAGATAGG
The DNA here is from genome assembly GCF_022179185.1 of Methylobacterium frigidaeris. GTDB lineage: Bacteria > Pseudomonadota > Alphaproteobacteria > Rhizobiales > Beijerinckiaceae > Methylobacterium > Methylobacterium frigidaeris. The sequence goes on from NZ_BPQJ01000009.1 coordinate 181,362, forward strand.
CCCGGGCGAGGTCGCTCCGCTCGCTCCACGCGCCGTCGAGGGCGAGGGCGGCGGTGCCGGCGCCGTAGCGGCCGGGCGCCGCCCCGAACACCCGCGCCGGCGCCTCGCCCCGGCGGCGGGCGGCGGCGAGCGGGTTGTCGAGATCGTCCTCCTCGCGCGACGCGACCGCCCGGGCGGCGCGATCGAGGAGCGCCAGCGTCTCCGGGAAGGTATCGCGAAAAGCGCCGGAGACCCGCACCGTCACGTCGATCCGCGGCCGGTCGAGGAGGGCGAGCGGCAGCACCTCGAAGCCGGTCACCCGGGTCGAGGCGTGGTCCCAGACCGGGCGCACGCCCATCAGCGCCAGGGCCTGCGCCACGTCCTCGCCGCCGGTGCGCAAGGTCGGCGAGGCCCAGAGGTCCATGACGAGGCGGGCCGGATACTCGCCCTCGTCCTGAAGGTAGCGCCGCACCACCTCGGCGGCGGCCTTTTCGCCCAGCATCGAGGCGGCCCGGGTCGGCAGGGCGCGGGGATCGAGGGTGGCGAGGTTGCGCCCCGTCGGCAGCACGTCGGCCCGGCCGCGAGCCGGCGAGCCGGCGGGGCCCGGCGGCACGAAGCGTCCGTCGAGGGCGGCGAGGAGGCCGGCCCGTTCGGCGGGGCCACAGGCGGAATGGGCGCCGGGCGCCTCGCCGAAGACGTGCAGCCCGTCGCGCATCGTCACCTCGGCGAGGTCGCACAGATGCGCGTCGAGGGCGGCGAGCGCGTCGGGCATCGGCGTGGCGCGATCGATCCCGGCCGCCGCGAGCAGGCCGGCATCCTCGGCCCGCTCCAGGATGCCGCGGGCGATCAGATCCGCCCGGCGCGGGTCGAGCACCGTCGCGGCGGAATACTCCTCCACCAACTCGCGCAAGGTGGCGGCCGCCGGGTCGAGGCCGGCAGCCGCGGTCTCCGGCGGCAGGTGCCCGATCGTGACGGCACCGATCCGGCGCTTGGCCGGCGCCGCCTCGCCGGGATCGTCGACGATGAAGGGATAGACCACCGGCAGCGCCCCGACCGCGAGGGAAGGCCAGCAGCCGGGGGAGAGCGCCACCGCCTTGCCGGGCAGCCACTCGGTGGTGCCGTGGGTGCCGAGATGGATCATCGCGTCGCAACGCTCGCGCAGGGCGAGGTGGAAGGCGAGGGAGGCGTGGCAGGGCACCGCGTCGGGGTCGTGATAGCCCGCCTTGCGATCGCCCTTGTGGCCGCGGTCCGGCTGGAGCGCCACCAGCACGCGACCGGCCTGCAAGGCCCGGAACCGGAAGGCGCCGTCTCGAACGGCCGGATCGTCGGCGGGCTCGCCCCATTCCGCCGCGAGAGCCGCGCGGGCCTCCGCCGGCAGCCGGGCGCGCCAGGCCTCGTAGACGGACAGCGGCACCGCGAGGGTCGGGGCGTCCTCGGTGAGACGGCGCATCAGGGCGTCGGGCTCCGGGATGTCGGACACCGCGTAGCCCTCGACGGCCAGGAGATCGAGGATTCCTCGAGCGCTCGCCGGGGTGTCGAGCCCGACCGCGAAGCCGGCCCGGCCCCCCCGGGCCGGATAGTCGGACAGCACCAGGGCGAGGCGGCGCTCGGAGCGCGCCGTGGCGGCGAGGCGGGCCCAGGCGGCGGCCCGGTCGGCGGTGGCGCTGATCCCGGCGAAGTCCGGCACCGCCCGGCGCTCGCGGAACCCCTCGACCTCCGGCGCCTCCTCCTTGTGGGAGATCGGGAAGCCGGAGAGCCGCCCGTCGAATTCCGGCAGCGCTACCTGCATGGCGAGGTCGGCGGCGCCCAGGCCCCGGGCCGAGGCCGCCCAGGCCTCCCGGCCCGCCCCGACCGTGAAGGCCTGGATCACCGGGCAATCCGCCTCGTCCAGGACGAAGCCGGCCTCCTCCCGGGCCGAGAAGGCAGTGGCGGCGATGATCACGGCGGGACGCTGGGCCGCGATGGCCTCGCGGACGACGGCCACCGCTTCCGGGTCCTTGAGGCTCGCCACCGCGACGATGGCGGGGCTCAAGCCCCGTTCCCACAGGGCCGCTGCGAGGGCGGTGGCCGGGGCGGTGTCGCCGCCGAGGATCGCCGAGCGGTACACGAGCACGAGCGCGCGGGGCAGGGGCGAGGCGGCGTCCGGCCGATCGCGGACGCCGCAGCCCGGGCACCAGGCAAAGCCCCGCGGCAGGGCCCGCGGTGGCTCCGCCGCGACCGGCCGGCCGAGCTCGGCGGCGATCCGCGTGAGGAGCTGACGCAGGTTGTCGGTCCCGCCGGCGCGAAAATACGCGTCGAGGGTGTCTCGCAGCTCCGGCGCCACCGTCGAGACCGCGTCGAGGCGCGGATCCGGCCGGTCGTCCCCCGGCAGCACCGCGAGCGGGATGTCATGCGCCCGGCAGGTCTCGGCCAGCCGCTCGATGCCGTAGCGCCAGTAATCGAGCCCGCCGAGGCAGCGCACCAGCACGAAGCGGGCGCGGGCGATCACCGCGTCGGCGTAGAGATCGACGGAGAGCGGGTGGCGCAGCTGCGCCAGCTTGGCGAGCCGCAGGCTCGGCCATTTCCCCGGGAGACCCGCATAGGCGTCGGCGAGACCGGCGAGGTCGGAATCGGTGAAGGACAGGGCGACGATGTCGCCGGGCGCCTGGCCCAGATCGATCGCCGCTTCGCCCTCGTCGAGGGAGACCGTATCGATGCGCAGGAGGTGCATCGGCCCTCAGGTCCCGGAGACGAGGCGGGGCCGCGGCGGGAACACGACGCCGTCATAGACGTCCGCCAGCGCCAGCCTCGTGCCGAGTTCCGGCAGCTCGATCGTCTGGTCGAGCCCGGCCACGAGACGGTGCTGCCAGGCGCCGTCAGTGTCGCGGCGCCACAGGGCGATCTCGGGAGCGTTCGGCTCGACCAGCAGGATCACCATGAGGCTCGCGACCGCCTTGTACTCCTCGAGCTCGTCGAAGGCGTCGAAGTCGCGGGTCGAAGGCGACAGGACCTCGGCGACCAGCCGCGGCTCCGCCGCCGTCAGCCCGTTCGGGTCGCGGGCGCCGCAATCGATGCCCAGATCAGGCCGGCTGATCTGGCCCGGCAGGGTCGCGACGCTGCCGTCACCGGTGAAGGGCCGGCACGGTGTCCCGCGCAGGCGGGCGCAGAACTCCGCCACGAGGTTGACCACGATGTCGTCATGGACGTTGCGTGCGCCGGCCATCATCCGGACCGGCACCCCGCCGACCAGCTCGTAGCGCTCGTCCTGGCGCTCCTGCCAGGCGAAGAACTCCTGCACGCTCCAGCGCCGGTGCGCGGGCTCCGACATGCGATGCCCTCCCGGGCTTGGGGTTTCCGTGGTTCGGTGCCGGTGATGTCGACGATATGGCGTCAGACGTCCCGGCTGGAAAGTAAAGCGCGGGTCTCCTTTCTCCCCGCGGACGGGGAGAGGGCTTCATCGACCTGGTCGTCGATGAAGCGGGGGCAGGCTAAGCCGGAGCGAGAGGGTGTTTCCGGAGAGCCTCTTTCGGAAGTACCCCCTCACCGTCGGCTGCCGCCTCGCTGCGCTCCCTGAACGGCGACGCAGCCCTCTCCCCGCAACGAGGTCGGGCTTGCCCGACTTCGTCTGCCGCTCGCAGATCCCGGGTAAGCCCGGGACCTGTCGCGGAGAGGCAACGCGCACGAATCGAGGCGAGGGAAACGTCTACCCCTTCAAAGCCGCCGCCACCGCCTCCTTGTCGAATCCGGCGAGCCCGATCACCACCAGCGTCCCGTCCCGGTGCTCGGCCGGGCGCCAGGGCCGGTCGTAATGGTGGGCGACGCGGCGGCCGACGCCCTGGACGACGAGACGCATCGGCTTGTCGGCGACGGCGCAGAAGCCCTTGATTCGAAGAACCCCGGCCACCTCGGCGGCCTTCGCCACCCGGGCGGCCAGGTCCTCGGGCGAGCCCGCGGCCTTCACCGGCAGCGCCACGCTCTCGAAATCGTCGTGGTCGTGGTCCTCCTCCGTCTCGTGGTGCGAGGGCCGCGCGGCGAGGTCGTCCTCCGCGGCGGCGTTGAGGCCGAGGAGCACGCGGGGATCGAGGGCGCCGTGGGCGGTCTCGACGAGCTTGACGGCCCGGGGCAGGTGCGCCTCCACCTCGGCGCGCACGCGAGCCCGCTCGCCCTCGTCGAGGAGGTCGGACTTGTTCATCACCACGAGATCGGCGCAGAGGAGCTGGTCCTCGAACACCTCTTCCAGCGGATTCTCGTGATCGACGCTGGCATCGGCCGCGCGTTGGGCCGCCAGCGCCTCTGGATCGTCCGCGAAGGCGCCAGAGGCCACAGCCGGGCCGTCCACCACCGCCACCACGCCGTCGACGGTGACCCGCGAGCGGATCGCCGGCCAGTTGAAGGCCTGGACCAGGGGCTTGGGCAGGGCGAGGCCGGAGGTCTCGATCAGGATGTGCTCCGGCGGCTCCGGCCGGTCGAGGAGCTTGTTCAGGGCCGGCACGAAATCGTCGGCGACGGTGCAGCAGATGCAGCCGTTCGGCAGCTCGACCACCGCGTCGGCGTCGCAGCCCGGGATGCCGCACTCGGCGAGCAGGCTGCCGTCGAAGCTGACATCGCCGAACTCGTTGACGATGATCGCGAGGCGCCGACCGTCATTGTGCTCGACGGCGTGGCGCACGAGCGTCGTCTTGCCGGCGCCGAGGAAGCCCGTGACGATGGTGCAGGGGATCTTGTTCAGGATGGTCATGGGAGAACCGGCGCGGGAGGGATGCGGGCGACGACGCCTTTGCGGAACTCTTGCGGACGCTCGCGCCAGGGCACGATTCCGTCCGGGGTTCCGGCATAGAGGCCGATGCCGTCGAGGATGACCGCGGCGGACACCGCCGGGTCGAGGTCGCCGTAGACGTAGGTCCAGCGGCCGGGGCTCGACACCGCGACCGTGCAGGGCCGCTTGCAGACCGAGAGGCATTCCACCGGCTCGATCCGCACGCGCGCCTCCGGACGATCAGCGAGGGCTGCCGCGAGGGCGTCGTGCAGGCGGGCGCCGGCGCGGGGGCCTTCGCCGGGGTCGGCGGCGTCGCGGCAGGTGGTGCAGACGTAGAGGGTGCAGATATCGGAGGGGATCTGCTCGCTCACGCGGACACCTCGCTCCGGCGCGCGGTGCCCTTCGTGCCGGCGACCGCGCCCCAGGCCCAGCCGAAGGCGAGGCCGAGCACCGCCCAGAAGGCGAAGGCGACCGCCAGCGACCGGGCGGCGAACTGCGCCGCGTAGACCGGCGGCATGGCGGAGATCTCCTCCGGCCCGTGCGGGGCGCCCCAGGCATGCGGTGCGACGATGAGGGCGAGACCTAAACCGATCGCGGCTGGCCCGCGGCGGATCGCCACCAGGTAGAGGCCGACAGCCGTGGCGAGGGCGGTAGCCACCCACCAGAGCTGGCGCGATTCGAGGGCGGCGCCCGCGATGCCAGGCAGTTCCGGCGGCAGCCCGATCGCCGGGGCGAGGCTGGCGGCGAGGAAGCCGCCGATGCCGAACTTCAGCGCCTCGGAGGGCGTCACCTCGCGGCCGGCCGCGACCAGCACGGCGCCGAGGAGCAGCGCGTAGCCGACGCCGCTGACCAGGGTGGCGAGCGCCGTGAAGGCGAGGCGCGGCAGGCCGGGCGCCGGCTGCCATTGCGGCTCGCCGCCATGGTCGTGCCCGGCATGGGCGAACACGATCAGCGCATTGGCCGAGACGCGGGTGGGAGCGACGGTCTCGGCCGTCTCGTACTTCTCCGCCGCCAGGATCAGCGGCGAGGTGAGGGCGAATTGCAGAGCTGAGGCCACGCACGCGGCCAGGAAGCCGGCGACCAGCGCCGCGGCGAGCAGACGTTTCGTCATGGAAGGATCACCTGCACGACCAAAGGGCCGCGGGCCCGCGCCCGGTCGGGGCGCAGGCCGCGCGGCCTCGGAGGGTTAGGCCCTGGTCAGTGGCAGGGGAAGTTGTGAGCGTGGCGCCAGTCGTGGGCGGCGTTGTGCAGGGCGACCACGGGGGCGAAGCCGGAGACGAACAGCAGCCCGATACCGAGGGTAGCGGCGAGAAGGACGGCGCTCAGGCGCTCGCCGACGAGGGCGGGGGAGAGGGACCGGGTGATCGCGACCATGACGAACTCCTGCCGCCCCACCGGCGGCGTCGAGAGAAAGGGGTGACGGCAGGTCTCCTGGCTCGCGGTCTCTGGAGCCGGCCCACCGCCTTCCCGGATTGCTCCAGTGGCCGATGGCGGACCGTGTGCGACCGCTCACAGTTGCGGGGGCAGCCGCGGCACACCGGAAAGAGCCCGGATCCCGCGTTCCCTTTTCACCTCGTCGCCGAGGCACCGTCGTGGCGACCCTAGCGGGTCGCCTGCGGGCTTGCAATCGGCGCAGCCTGCCGCGACACCTCCGGCCCGAGTTTTCCCGGAGGAGGAGACGTCCGTGCCGGATCCGGACCGCGCCGCCCCGCGCCTGACCCTGGTCCTGGGCGGCGCCCGCTCAGGAAAAAGCCGCTACGCGGAAGGGCTGATCGAAGCGCTGCCGGGGCCCTGGCTCTACGTCGCGACGGCGCAAGCCTGGGACGACGAGATGCGGGCGCGCATCGACGCGCACCGCGCCCGCCGGCCTCCGCCCTGGGAGACGGTCGACGCGCCGCGCGACCTGCCGGCGATGATCGGCCGAGCGCCCGCCGGCCGGCCGGTGCTGGTCGATTGCCTGACCCTGTGGCTGACCAACGCGATGCTTGATGACGATGCCGACCTCGCGGCGGAGGTCGAGGCCCTGGTGGGATCCTGCCGGGCGGCGGCCGGGCCGCTGGTGCTGGTCTCGAACGAGGTCGGGTTCGGCATCGTGCCGGAGAATGCGCTCGCCCGCCGGTTCCGCGACGAGGCCGGCCGGCTGCACCAGTGCCTGGCCGCCATCGCCGACCGGGTGGTGCTGGTGGTGGCGGGCCTGCCGATGACCCTCAAGGGAGACACGTGATGAGCGACGACGAGGCGGCGCGCCACCGCGCCAAGATGGAGAAGCGCAAGGCGGTGCAGGATGCCGAGGTGGCGGGCAAGACGATCGAGAAGGGATTGCTCATCGTCCATACCGGCCCCGGCAAGGGCAAGTCGACCGCCGCCTTCGGGCTGATGCTGCGGGCGCTCGGGCGCGGCTGGCGGGTCGGGGTGGTGCAGTACATCAAGGGCGCCTGGGAGACCGGCGAGCGCTTCGCCCTCGAGCGCTTCGCCGACCAGGTCGAGTGGCACACGATGGGGGAGGGCTTCACCTGGGAGACCCAGGACCGTGACCGCGACGTGGCGGCCGCGCGTGCCGCCTGGGCGAAGACCGAGGCGCTGATGGCCGATCCGGCCCTTCGGCTCCTGATCCTCGACGAGCTCAACATCGCGCTCCGCTACGATTACCTGCCGCTCGCGGAGGTGGTGGAGGCGCTGAGCCGGCGCCGGCCGGACCTGCACGTCGTGGTGACCGGCCGCAACGCCAAGCCGGAGCTGATCGCCGCCGCCGACCTCGTCACCGAGATGGCATCGATCAAGCACCACTTCGCCGCGGGGGTGAAGGCGCAGGAGGGCATCGAGTTCTGATTGACGCCGGGGACCGGAGCCGTCTACAGGCTCGGCCATGACCAGCGCCCTCCCGACCGGACTCTATTACGCGCCGCATTCCTAAGCGGCGGAGTGCTCGTCATCTCTCAACCGCTGCGACGTGTCGGCGGTTGAGGCTTCCAGAAATTCCAGGCCCGCCGACCTCGCCCCAGACCCGAGGTCTTCCGTGCCGTCCTCCCCCATCCCGCTCCCCGCCATCGGCCTGATCGGCTTCGGCGCCTTCGGGCGCCTCGTCGCCACGCATCTGGCGCCTCTCTTCTCGCTCCGCGTCCACGACCCGTTCGTGCCCGACTCCGCCATCGCGGCGGCCGGCGTCGCGCCGTGCAGCTTGGTGGAGGCTGCCGCCTGCCCGGTGGTGATCCTGGCAGCCCCCGTCTCGACCTTCGCCGCATTGGTCCGGGACATCGCCCCGCACCTGCAGCCGGGCACCCTCGTGCTCGATGTCGGCTCGGTGAAGGTGCGGCCGGCGCAGATCATGCGCGCCGGCCTGCCGCCGGACATCGACGTCGTCGCCACCCATCCGCTGTTCGGGCCGCAGAGCGCGCGGAGCGGCCTGCGCGGCCTCAAGATCGCGGTCTGCCCGGTGCGGGGCGACCGCGCTCGCCAAGTCGGCGCATTCCTGCGGCGGGCGCTCGGGCTCACCGTGATCCTGACCACGCCGGAGGCGCATGACCGCGAGGCGGCGGCGGTGCAGGGTCTGACGCACCTGATTGCCAAGGTGCTGGTGGCGATGGAGCCGCTGCCGACCCGGATGACGACCCGCAGCTTCGACCTGGTGATGCAGGCCGTCGGCATGGTCCGGCACGACGCGCCGGAGGTCTACCATGCCATCGAGCGCGAGAACCCTTACGCGGCGGAGGTGCGGCGGCGGTTCTTCGACCTGGCGGCGCAGATGAATGACGAGCTGGGAGAGATCGAAGTGGCTGGCGTCGAGGGTTGAGGTCTATCTGGAACCCTTTGCCAACCCTCCGGTCATTGCAGGCTCCGCTTCGCGGCCCCGGAATGACCGGAAGGATGATAGTAGTCTCGGGGGCTTCCGACGAAACCCTACTCCCCGGCAGCCTCCTCCGCCGCCCGGGCGCGCTCGCGGCGCCTCTCCATCGCCCGTACCGAGAACACCGAGGCCTCGTAGAGGAGCAGCATCGGGATCGCGAGGGAGAGCTGGCTGATCACGTCCGGCGGGGTCAGCACCGCGGCGGCAACGAAGACCAGGACGATCGCGTAGCGCCGGCGGTCCCGCAGGAACTTCGAATCGATCAAGCCGACCTGCCCCAGCAGGGTCAGGATCACCGGCAGCTGGAACGCGATCCCGAAGGCGAAGATCAGCGTCATGATGAGCGAGAGGTACTCGTCCACCTTCGGCAAAAGCTCGATCGTGGCCTCGCCGGGCTGGCCGATCTGCTGCAGGCTGACCGAGAACTTGATCAGCAGCGGCATCGCCAGGAAGTAGACGACGAGGGCGCCGAGCAGGAAGAAGATGGGCGTGGCGACGAGGTAGGGCAGGAAGGCCCGGCGCTCGTTGCGGTACAGGCCCGGCGCCACGAAGGCGTAGAGCTGGGTGGCGACGACCGGGAAGGACAGGAAGCCGGCGCCGAACACGCTCAGCTTGATGTTGGTGAAGACCTGCTCGAGGAAGTGGGTCGCGATCAGCCGCGCCTTCTCGGCCCCCACTACGCTCACGTAGGGGTAGACCAGCACGTTGTAGATGTGCTGCGCGAAGAAGAAGCAGACGAAGAACATCACCCCGAAGGCGAGCAGCGACTTGATCAGCCGCGAGCGCAGCTCGATCAGGTGCTCGATCAGGGGCGCGCGCGAGGCCTCGATCTCGGCTTCATCGGCCTCGGTGATCATGCAGTGCGGCCCGTGCTGGCGGTGTCGGGGGAGGTCGAGTAATCGGCTGCAGCGCCGCGGGCCGCATCGGCCTTGAGCTGCGCGGTCGCGGCCGCGAGCGCCGAGACCGACGGCTTCTCGGCCGCAGGCTCGGGGGGCTGATAGGCCGGCGGGGCGGCGGGATCGACCGGAGGCGGCGGCTCCGGCAGCGGCGCGGAGGACGACGGGTCCGACGAGAGCGGATCCGCGCCCGGCAACGCCATCGTGGCGGGCTTGGGCGCGCCGTCGACGGCGCCCTTGATCTCGTTGCGGAGGGTCTGGACCGGGTTGAAGCCGGTCGAGGTCGCGGAGGAGACGCTGCGGTTGATGCCCTCGACCTCGCGGCGGACCTCGTCGAGCTCCGCCTCGCGCATCGCCTCGCTGAACTGGCTCTGGAACTCGCCGGCCATGCGCTTGAGCCGGGCGGTGACCTGGCCGACCGTGCGCAGGGCCTTGGGCAGATCCTTGGGGCCGATGACGACGAGCGCGACGCCGCCGATCAGCATCACCTCGCCCCAACTCATATCGAACATGGCGTGACGGCCCTGCTACTCGCGCGGCGCGACTCCTGAAGCGGGCGCCTCGCGCGGGCTGTCTAGCACGCCGGTGCGCCGGCGCCAGTCACCGCCGAGCAGGTTCCTGTCGGTGGCGTGCGGGCCGCGAGGAGGACCACCGCCCGAGACCCTGCAACGAACGCGGAAGGCGCGGAGGAGGCGGCCCGGAGGTCGCGCGCTCCTTCGCGGGGAATCGGGCCCGGGGACGGACCGCTCAGCCGACCTTGCGGTCGACGTTCGGCTCGGCGGTGTTGAGCGGCGGCATCTGCGCGGTCGGCACGTGAGCCGGCTGAGCCGGAGCCGGCTGCGCCACCGGGGGCGGCGCGACTTGAACAGGGGGGACCTGCGCATGGGGCACCTGCGCGGTGGTGGTCGGAGTCTGCTCCTCGTCGGCCATGCCTTTCTTGAAGGCCTTGATGCCCTTGGCGACGTCGCCCATCAGCTCGGACACCTTGCCGCGCCCGAACAGCAGCATGACGATCACGCCGACGACGATCCAGTGCCAGATACTCGCGCCGCCCATGGTTCTCTCCTGCGCAGCGTCAGATTCGCTGCGGCACTCTCGCGGGGCGTCGTGCGACGTCCCAAACCTCTGATCCCGCAGGCTCATCGTCGCCGGGTGGCGACCCGAGCGCTCGCGGTGCGGCCGGAACGTAAGGACGGCAAGAGGCGAAAACAAGCATTTCCTCGGGGTTGGCCGAATGCCCCACCCGGGATTTCAGTCCGCGGCGGCCTCGCCGGGGCTCGGGGGATCCTCGTCGGCCCCGGCGGCATCGCCCGGCTGCGGCACCCGGAAGCCGGCGGGCAGCCGGCCCTCGATCAGGCCGAGGCCCTTCAGCTCGTCGAGGCCCGGCAGGTCGGAGACGGCGTCGAGGCCGAAATGGTCGAGGAAGGCCGGCGTGGTGCCGTAGGTGACCGGCCGCCCCGGGGTGCGCCGCCGCCCGCGCAGGCGGACCCAGCCGCACTCGAGCAGGAGGTCGAGGGAGCCCTTCGACGTGGTGACGCCGCGGATCTCCTCGATCTCGGCCCGGGTCACCGGCTGGTGATAGGCGACGATGGCGAGGGTCTCGAGGGCGGCCCGCGACAGCTTGCGCGTCTCCGGAACGCCGCCGCGCAGGGCGGGGGCGAGGTCGGGCGCGGTGCGGAAGGCGTAGCCGCCGGCGACGCGCGCCAGCGTGATGCCCCGGGGCGCGTAGGCGTGGGCGATCTCCATGAGAACCGCCGGGACGTCGGTCCCGGACGGCAGCCGGGCGGCGAGGTCGGCCTCGGCCAGGGGCGTCGGCGCGCAGAAGATCAGCGCCTCGGCGAGGCGGGCGGCCTCGGACGGAGGAGGCGGCTCGGACGAACGGGGAGCTTTCGCCACGCGGCTCACGGTCCGGCGGCGCGGATCTGGATCGGCGCGAAGGGTCCGTCCTGGCGCAGCAGGATCTGGCCCTCGCGGGCGAGCTCCAGCACGGCCGAGAGCGAGGAGGCGCGCACCGTGGCGCGTCGCTTCGGGTCGGCGAGGTACTGGGCGAGGCAGGAATCGAGGTCGGTCCAGTCCTCCCGCGGGCCGATCAGCCGCTCAAGGGCACTCCGCGCATCCACCAGCGACCACACGCTGCGCGGCGGCAGCGTCATCTGCGCCCGCGCCCTCTCCTGGCGCTGGCGGGCATAGGCCGCGATCAGGTCGTGCAGGGTGACGGCGAAGGGGCCGGGCGCGGCGACGGCAGGCTCGGGCGGGACGGCACCGCGGGCGAAGACGTCGCGCCCGAGCTGGGTCCGCTCGGAGAGCATCACGGCGGCGGCGCGAATCGCCTCGAGGCGGCGCAGCCGCACGGCCAGCGCCTCGACGAGGTCGCCGGCGGCGGGTTCGGGGCCGCGGGGCGGCGCCGGCAGCAGCAGGCGCGACTTCAGGTAGGCGAGCCAAGCCGCCATCACCAGGTAGTCGGCGGCCAGCTCCAGGCGCAGGCGGCGCGCCTCGTCGATGAAGGCAAGGTATTGCTCGACCAGCGCCAGGATCGAGATCCGGGCGAGGTCGACCTTCTGGCGCCGGGCCAGCTCCAGGAGCAGGTCGACGGGGCCCTCGAAGCCGTCGACGTCGACCATGAAGGCCGCGCCGTCGGCAGCGCGATCGGGGCTTTCTCGGGGGGCCTCCGCGACGTCGTCCGCCATCTCAGGCCGCAGCGGCGAGCCCGGCATCGAGGCGGGCCCGGGCCTCGGCCGGGTCGAAAGCCGGGGTGGCGGGGATCAGCCGGGCAAGCGCCGCTTCCGCCCGGCGCAGGGCCTCGCCGGCGAGGATGGGGGCGGAGGCGACCACCTCCTCCATCTCGGCCCGGACACCGTTGCAATGCAGGCCGATGTCGCAGCCGGCCCGGAAGGCGGCGGCGGCGCGCTCGCGGTGCGTCCCCGAGAGGGCGTTCATCGACAGGTCGTCGGTCATCAGGAGGCCGTCGAAGCCGATGCGGCCGCGCACGATCTCGCGGATGACCGTCGCCGAGGTGGTGGCCGGGCACTCCGGGTCGAGGGTGCGGAACACCACGTGGGCCGACATCGCCATCGGCAGGTCGGCGAGCGATCGGAAGGGCCGGAAGTCGTGAGCGTCCAGGTCGTCCAGGCTCGCCTCCACGACAGGCAGGGCGTGGTGGCTGTCGGCGCCGGCGCGGCCGTGGCCGGGCATGTGCTTCATCACCGGCAGCACGCCGCCGGCCATCAGCCCCTCGGCCACCGCCCGCCCGAAGGCCGCGACCACGGCGGGATCGGTGCCGTAGGCCCGGTCGCCGATCACGTCGTGGGCGCCCGGCACCGGCACGTCGAGGACCGGCGCGCAATCGACGTTGATGCCGACCTCCGCGAGGTCGTGCGCCATCAGGCGGGCACCGAGATGGGCCAGCGCCGGCCCGCCCTCCGGGCCGGCGGCCCGCAGGTAGGCCCGGCCGGACGGGTAGGCCTGCCAGTGCGGCCGCGTCATGCGCTGCACCCGGCCGCCCTCCTGGTCGATCAGGATCGGGGCGTCGGCCCGGCCGACGGTCTCGCGGAGCGCCGCCGTCAGGGCGCGGACCTGCGCGGGAGTCTCGACGTTGCGCTTGAACAGGATGAAGCCCCAGGGCTGCACCGCGCGGAAGAAGGCGGCCTCCTCGGGGCTCAAGGTCGGGCCGGCGCAACCGAGGATCAGGGCGAGGGTCATCGACGGCGGTTCTCGTCGGTTGGAGAGGAAAACGGTCACGCGATCCCACTCGGCATCCATGGGGCGCCGACGGTCGGGAATCGCAAGCGGAAAGAACGGAGGATTGAGGCGTTTCGCCGACCGCCGTTGTCGGTGCGGCGCCGCAGCCGCGAGGTTTCCGGACGCCTCGCCGGCGCCCGGCCCCGTCAGTGCGGCATCAGGGCTTCATCAGTTCTTGGCGACGAAGCAGGCGGCGCCCGCGGCCTTGAGCTTGCCGCACAGGCCGTCGGCGCCCTCCTTCGACATCGGCCCGACGCGGACGCGGTAGATCGACTTGCCGTTGACCTCGGCCTGGCGGATCAGCGGCGACTGCCCGCCGAGCACGGCGCCGTAGCGCTCCTGGGCTTGGCGGAACGCGACCTCCGCCTCCTTCTCGGTGGCGCGCACCGAGAGCTGCACCGAGAAGCCGCCGACCGGCGCCTGAGGCGTGGGCACCGCCTGGGTGGTGGCCGGCGCCTCGGCGGAGGCGACGCGCTGGACCGGCTTCGGCCGCGGCGATTCGACCACCGGCGCCGGGGTCTCGGCGGCGGGCGCCTCGGCGGCCGGGGTCCTGGCAGCGGGGGCGGTCGCGATGGCCCGCGGGCCGCGCGGCGTGACCGGCGCCGGGGTGGAGCCCGTCGCCTCGGTCGGCAGGGTCATGGTCGGGATCGGCGAGACCGCCTGCTGCGGCGCGGCCTGCGCCTGCGCGGCGGCCTGTGCCGCGCGCTGGGCCTCGGCCGGCGAGGGTTCGGGCCGGACCGAGACCGTGCGCACCCGGCGCGGCTCGCCGAGGGATTCGGTCAGGGCGTTGCCCGGGATGACGGGCGCGGCCGACGCGCCGGCCTCGGCGGCGAGCGAGCGCGCCGCCTGCTTGACGTCGAGGGGCTGCTCCTCGCGGTTGACGATGCGGATCTGTCCCCCGTCCTTGGCGGAGGTGGTGGCGGTGCGCTCGTAGATCTGCTTGTTCTGGTCCGGGATCTCGACGCCGCCGGCATTCTGCGGCGCCACCTTGAGCGGCGCCTGATCGGCCATCACGAGGATCGGCGCGCCGGAGCGGCTGTGGTGGAAGGCCTTCCAGGTCAGCGCGCCGCCGATAGACGCCGCGACGATGCCGAGCGCCGTGCCGACGAGGGCGATGCGCCGGCGGCCCCGGGGCCTTGGCTCCGCGATCGCTTCCGGCTCGAGAGCGGCCGGCGCCGGCTCGGAATCCGTCTCGCGCTCGACCGCGGCGAGGTACTGGTTGAAGGCGGCGGCCGGCGTATAGGCCGGCGGGGACGTGTGGGAGGATGCCTGCATCGGTGCCCCGAGGCTCGGCTCGCTGCGGGTGGCGGACAGGTCGGCCTCGGCCGGGGGCGCCTCGCCGTAGCTCGGCATCACCGGCTCGACGCGGCCGCGCGGCTCGGCGCGGCTCGCCTCCTTCGCCTCCTTGGCCTCGAGAAGGGCGCGGAACGGATCGTCCTGGCCGACGATGCGGGCGAGTTCGGCGAGGGGGTCGGACCGGGCGCCAGCCCGGACCTGATCCTGGCGCGCGGGAGACGGCTGCCGATCCTGCTCGTAGCCGTCGTAGTCGACGGGAACCCGGGAAGCATTGGTCGTCATGGCAGCACCATCCTGTTCGCCCTCGCGTCACCTCACCGCGCGTCGGGCTCGGCTCGGCGGCACCGGCCGCCGGTCCCGATATGGGAAGGGCGGCCGTCAGATCCCATCGCTCGCGTCCCGCCGCTGCGGCACCTGCGGGGCGCCGCGACGTCCGGTCGCGCTCCGATCCCGAGGCGACGCCTCAGCGCATCTCGTCGGGCGCGCCGACGCCGAGGATCCCGAGATTGGACGCGACCACGCCCTTGAGGGCAGCGACGAGGGCCAGCCTCGCCTCGGTGGACTTTCTGTCGGTTTGATTAACAAACCGTAATTGCGGCAAGTCTTTGCCCTTGTTCCAGAAACTATGGAACGCGCTGGCCAGCTCGTAGAGGTGGAAGGCCAGCCGGTGCGGCTCGTGCGCGGCGGCGGCCGCCTCGATCACGCGGGGCACCTGGGCGATCAGCCGCATCATCTCGAGCTCGCCCGGATCGGTCAGGCCCGAGAGGTCGGCCGCGGCGAGGGAGGCCGGCGACAGGTCGAGGTCGGGGAAGGCCTCGCGGGCCTGGCGGAACACCGAGGCCGCGCGGGCATGGGCGTACTGGACGTAGAAGACCGGGTTGTCCTTCGACTGCTCGACCACCTTGGCGAGGTCGAAATCGAGGGTGGCGTCGTTCTTGCGGTAGAGCATCATGAACCGCACGGGGTCGCGCCCGACCTCGTCGATCACCTCGCGCAGGGTGACGAACTCGCCCGCCCGCTTCGACATCTTCACCGGCTCGCCGCCGCGCAGGAGCCGCACCAATTGGCACAGCTTGACGTCGAGGGCGGCCTTCCCGTCGGAGACCGCCTTCACCGCCGCCTGCATGCGCTTGACGTAGCCGCCATGATCGGCGCCGAGCACGTCGATCAGCTCCACCGCGCCGCGGTCGACCTTCGAGCGGTGATAGGCGATGTCGGAGGCGAAGTAGGTGAAGCTGCCGTCGGATTTCAGCAGCGGCCGGTCGATGTCGTCGCCGAAGGCGGTGGCGCGGAACAGCGTCTGCTCGCGGTCCTCCCAATCCTCGGGCAGCTGGCCCTTCGGCGGGGGCAGGCGGCCCTCGTAGACGAGGCCCTTGGCGCGCAGGTCCGCGATCAGCGCCGCCACCGCGCCGCCGTCGCCGTTGCCCTGAAGGGTGCGCTCGGAGAAGAACACATCGTGGCGGATGCCCAGCGCCGCCAGGTCCTCGCGGATGCGGTCCATCATCCGGTCGATGGCGAAGCCGCGCACCAGCGGCAGCCACTCGGCCTCGGGCTTGTCGCGGAGCGCGTCGCCGTACTGCTCCTTCAGTGCCTCGCCGACGGGCACGAGGTAATCGCCCGGATAGAGGCCCTCGGGAATCGTCACCGTCTCGCCGAGCGCCTCGCGGTAGCGCAGGAAGGCCGAGCGGGCGAGCACGTCGACCTGGGCGCCGGCATCGTTGATGTAGTACTCGCGGGTCACGTCGCGGCCGGCGGCGACCAGGAGGTTCGCCAAGGCGTCGCCGAACACCGCGCCGCGGCCGTGGCCGACATGCATCGGACCGGTCGGGTTGGCCGAGACGTACTCGACATTGACCCCGCCCGGTGTGGGGGCGCCGCGCCCGTAGGCCTCGCCCTCGCGCAGGACCGCCCGCACAACCTCGCCGTAGATCGTGGGATCGAGCCGCAGGTTGATGAAGCCCGGCCCGGCGACGCTCGCTTCCGTCACGCGGGGATCCTGGCGCAGCTCGGCGGCCAGCGCCTCGGCCAGGGCTTTCGGGTTGGTGCGGGCTTCCTTCGCCAGCACCAGGGCGGCGTTGGTGGCGAGATCGCCGTGGCTCGAATCGCGCGGCGGCTCGACCACGACGCGGGCGCGGTCCAGCCCCTCCGGCAGGGTGCCGGCGCGGGTGAGCGTCTCGAGCGCCTCGCCGATGCGGGCCTCGAAGGCGGCGAAGATGTTCATGCGTTGACCAGTTCTGCAAAGTTCGGGCCGGACGCGGGCGAACCCGCGCCCGGCGCGCCGGGCTCTTCTCACGCCGGGGCGGGCGGCTGCAAGCGGAGCCGTTCGGACGGGACATCCGCTCCTCCCTTGTCGCCGCCGGGCCGATGCTGCAAAGCGTCGGGGCGTCACCGGCCGGAGCGCCTGTCCGGCCCTATGAGAACGATTCGGACTGCGCCATGCACGACATCCGGGCCATCCGCGACAACCCGGCCGCCTTCGACAAGGGCCTGACGAGCCGCGGGCTGGAGCCGCTCTCGGCCGAGCTGATCGGCCTCGACGATGCCCGCAAGGCCGCGATCTCGGCGGCGCAAGGCGCCCAGGAGAAGCGCAACGCCCTGTCGAAGGAGATCGGCGCGGCCAAGAAGGCGAAGGACGAGGCGCGGGCGCAGTCGCTGATGGCGGAGGTCGCCCGGCTGAAGGAAGAGGCGCCGGCGCTCGATGCCGCCGCGGATGCCGCGGCCAAGGTCCTCGCCGAGCGCCTGTCGGCGATCCCCAACATCCCGGGCCCGGACGTCCCGGAGGGCCGCGACGAGCACGACAACGTCGAGAAGAGCCGCTTCGAGGGGCGCGGCCTCGCCCAGGAAGGCCGCCAGCACTTCGAACTCGGCGAGGCCATGGGCCTGATGGATTTCGAGACCGCCGCCAAGCTCTCCGGCTCGCGCTTCGTGGTGCTGAAAGGCCAGATCGCCCGGCTGGAACGGGCGCTCGGCCAGTTCATGCTCGACCTGCATACCGGTGAGCACGGCTATACCGAGGTGGTGCCGCCGCTCCTCGTGCGCGACGAGGCGATGTTCGGCACGGCTCAGCTGCCGAAGTTCCGCGACGATCAATTCGCGGCGGTCCAGGGCTCGCCCGAGATCGCCCAGGAGAGCGGCGCGCCGAACCGCTGGTTGATCCCGACGGCGGAGGTCCCGCTCACCAACCTGGTGCGCGAATCGATCCTCGCCGAGGACGAGCTGCCCCTGCGCTTCACAGCCCTCACTCCCTGCTTCCGGGCCGAGGCCGGGGCTGCGGGGCGCGACACCCGCGGGATGCTGCGCCAGCACCAGTTCAGCAAGGTCGAGTTGGTCTCGATCACCGCGCCCGAGCGCTCGGCCGAGGAGCACGAGCGGATGCTGTCTTGCGCCGAGGCCGTGCTCAAGCGCCTCGACATCCCCTTCCGGGTGGTCACGCTCTGCACCGGCGACATGGGCTTCGCCTCGGCCAAGACCTACGACATCGAGGCCTGGCTGCCGGGGCAGAAGACCTACCGCGAGATCTCGTCCTGCTCGGTCTGCGGCGACTTCCAGGCCCGCCGGATGGAGGCGCGCTACCGCCCGCGCGAGGGCAAGGGGGTGAGCTACGTCCACACCCTCAACGGCTCGGGCGTCGCGGTCGGCCGCGCGCTCATCGCCGTGATGGAGAATTACCAGAACCCCGACGGCAGCATCACGATTCCGTCGGCCCTCGCGCCCTACATGGGTGGGCTCAACCGCATCGAAGGCGCGGGCGGGCTCACCCAGAACGAAGGAAAGCGCTGATGCGCATTCTCGTCACCAACGACGACGGCATCCACGCGCCGGGCCTGCGCTGCCTGGAGGAGATCGCCCGCGAGCTCTCGGACGACGTCTGGATCGTTGCGCCGGAGACCGACCAGAGCGGCGTGTCGCACTCCCTGTCGCTGAACGATCCGCTTCGCCTGCGCCAGGCCGGCGAGAAGCGCTATGCGGTGAAGGGCACGCCCTCCGACTGCATCATCATGGGCATCCGCCACATCCTGAAGGAGCACGGGCCCGACCTCGTGCTCTCGGGCGTCAACCGCGGCCAGAACGTCGCCGAGGACGTGACCTATTCGGGCACCATCGCGGGCGCCATGGAGGCGACGATCCTCGGCGTGCGGGCGATCGCGCTGAGCCAGGCCTACGGCGCCGGCGGGCGCGCCAACGTGAAGTGGCATACGGCGGCCCAGCACGGCGCCTCGGTGATCCGGCGCGTGCTGGAGGTCGGGATCGAGCCCGGCATCCTGGTCAACGTCAACTTCCCGGATTGCGAGCCCGACGCGGTCAAGGGCATTGCGGTCGCGGCGCAAGGGGTGCGCAACCAGGCGCTGCTCTCCCTCGACGAGCGGGTCGACGGGCGCGGCAACCCGTATTTCTGGCTCGCCTTCGCCAAGGCGCGGTTCGAGCCGGGCCACGGCACCGACCTGAAGGCGATCGCCGACGGCTGCATCTCGGTGACCCCCCTGCGCCTCGACCTCACCGACGAGCCGACGCTGACGCGCTTCGCCCAGGCCTTCGCGTGAACCAGGACGACGCGCCGGACGCCGCCGGACAGGAGCCCGCCGAGGAGGCGTCCGGCGCGGTCGAGACCGCGGCCTTCGTGCTGGGCCTGCGCGCCCGCGGCGTGCGCGACGCCGCGGTGCTCGGCGCGATGGAGCGGGTGCCGCGGGAGGCCTTCGCGCCGCTCGCCTTCCGCGACCTCGCCCGCCGCGACCTCGCCCTGCCGCTGCCCTGCGGCCAGACCATGACGGCGCCGAGCGTCATCGCCACGATGCTGGCGGCGCTCAACCCGCAGGGAGCCCGGGTGCTCGAGATCGGCACCGGGTCGGGCTACGCCACGGCCCTGCTGCTGCGCTTGGGATGCGCCGAGGTGGTCAGCCTGGAGCGCTACGCCACGCTGGCCCGCAACGCCCGCTCGCGCCTCGACGCCCTGGGCTTCGGCGCCGCGATGGTCGGCCTTGCCGATGGCTGCGCCCCGCCGGAGGAAGCTGGCACCTTCGACCGGATCCTGGTCAATGGCAGGCTCCGCGACCTGCCTCAGGCCCTCATCGACCGCCTGAATCCCGGGGGCCGCCTCGTCGGGGCCCTCGACACCCCCGCCGGCCCCCGTCTCGTCGCCATCGCCCAGGAGACCGACGGCCCGTGGCGGCAGGTGCGCGAGACGCCCCTGCGCATCGGCCCGCTGACGCCCGGCCTCGCGGCTTACCTCTGACCGGCCTCTCCCCTCCGGCTCGCCGCGCCTCCAACCCGCCTATGCCGGAATCCAGCCCTCAGCGTGAAGGCAAGGAACCGCGCTGCAACGGAAGCTTAACCTGAATCCGCTTTGAATCCGCTTCATACGGTTGCGTGGATGTACGGGTGCGTCGATGCCGGATCGCGGGACAGGCAAGGGGATGCGGGCGCTGTCGCGCTTCGCCCTCATCGGGCTGATCGGGGGCGCCTCGGCGGCCTGCAGCACCGATGCGGTGCGGCTCGACCCGTTCTCGAACCCGTTCTCATCGAGTGCGAGCGGGGATCCGGGCGCCACCGGCAGCCTGCCCGAGGGTGGGGCGGTGGCGCCGGCCGTGCGCTCGACGCCGATCCAGTCGCGGCCGCTCTCGGCCCCGCTGGCCGCCGCGCCGCTGTCGAACCGCCAGGTCTCCGCCCCGGTGCAGACGCCGCGCGTCGCTGCGGCCGCTCCGGTGACCGGCGGCCCGGCCGGCTGGTCTGCCACCGGCGGCACGACCATCACGGTCGGCGCCAATGACAGCCTCAACCAGATGTCGACCCGCTTCGGCGTGCCCGCCGCGGCGATCCTGCAGGCCAACGGCCTGTCGAGCGCCGCGCAGGTCACTCCCGGCCGTCAGATCGTGATTCCGGTCTACCACGCCGGCGGCGTGCCCGCGATGAGCGCCCGGGCGGTGCCGGCCGCGCCGGCGCCCCGGATGCCGGTCGCCGAGACGCGTCCTGCCGAGCCTGTGCGCCGGGTCGCCGAGGTCGCACCCCGTCCCGAGCCCGTCCGCCGCGAGCCTCCGCGCCGCGAGCCGGAGCCCGAGCCCGAGCCGGTCCGCAAGGTGCATGCCCGCCCCGGTCAGGCCGAGGCGAAGCCGGTGGCGCCCGCCGCCGCTGAGCGCGCCGCCAAGCTGAACCCGCGCAAGCCCGAGCCGCGCGACGAGGACGAGGAGAAGGTCGCCACCAAGCCGCAGCGGCCCGAGCCGAAGGTCGCGGCCAAGCACGACCCGAAGGTGACCGCCAAGGTCGTCGCGCGCCAGCAGGAAGACGAGGAGGACGAGAAGGTCTCCGCCAAGCCGCAGCGCCCGGAGCCGAAGGCCGTCGCCAAGGCGCCCGAGAAGAAGCCGGACCCGAAGGTCGTCGAGAAGCCGAAGCCCGAGGTCAAGAAGGTCGCCGAGGCGAAGGTCGAGCCCAAGAAGCCCGAGCACAAGCCCGAGCCCAAGAAGGTGGAGACCAAGGTCGAGGCCAAGGTCGAGGTGAAAAAGCCGGAGCCGAAGCAGGCCGAGGCGCCGAAGCCCGAGGTCAAGAAAGTCGCCGAGGCGAAGCCCGCGCCCGCGCCGAAACCCGAACCGGTCAAGCCGGTGAAGGTCGCGGCCCTGCCGGAGAAGGCGCCCGAGCCGGCGCCGGCCCCGGCCGTCGCCCCGGCGGCGCCCGCTCCCGATCCGCAATCGAGCTTCCGCTGGCCCGCTCGCGGCCGGGTGATCTCGGGCTACGGCTCGAGCGGCAACGAGGGCATCAACATCGCGGTGCCGGAGGGTACCCCGGTGAAGGCCGCCGAGGAGGGCACCGTGGCCTATGCCGGCAGCGACGTGAAGGGCTACGGCAAGCTGGTCCTGGTGCGCCACGCCAACGGCTACGTCTCGGCCTACGCCCATAACGGCGAGATCGACGTCCGGCCGGGCGAGAAGGTGAAGCGCGGCCAGACCATCGCCAAGTCCGGTGCGTCGGGCAACGTGACCTCGCCGCAGCTCCACTTCGAGATCCGCAAGGGCGCCACCCCGGTCGATCCGGTGCCGCACCTGGCGAGCAACTGAGTTCCGGCAGATCGAGAGGGGAGGCGGGGCGCGTGAGCGTCCCGCCTTTTCGCGCTGAGGTACCCGGAGCTGCCTGTCATTCTCGACGGAGCCGTCATCCTCCGCGCCATCCCGGGGCCGCGCGGCGGAGCCCGGAATGACGTGGTGTCAGGATCGGTCGAGAGAGCGAACGGCGCTACTCCAGCCGCTGCCCCAGCCGCCCCGCGAGATCCTGGATATACTGGAACGCCGTGCGGCCCGACCGGGCCCCGCGGGTCGTCGACCACTCCAGCGCCTCGGCCCGCAGCCGCTCCGGCTCCACTTTGAGGCCGTAGCGGGCCACGTAGGCGTCGATCATCGCCAGGTACTCGTCCTGGCTGCATTTGTGGAAGCCGAGCCAGAGGCCGAACCGGTCGGAGAGCGAGACCTTCTCCTCCACGGCCTCGCCTGGATTGATCGCCGTCGAGCGCTCGTTCTCCATCATGTCGCGGGGCAGGAGATGGCGCCGGTTCGAGGTCGCGTAGAAGATCACGTTATCGGGCCGGCCCTCGATGCCGCCGTCGAGCGCCGCCTTCAGCGACTTGTACGAGGTGTCCTCGGCGTCGAACGACAGGTCGTCGCAGAACACCACGAAGCGGTGGGGATCGGGCCGGAGCCACCCCATCAGGGCGGGCAGGCCCTCGATGTCCTCGCGGTGGATCTCGACCAGCTTCAGCGGGCGCTCCAGCCCCTCCCGGACACCGATCTTGGCGTTGATCTCGGCGTGGACCGCCTTGACCAGCGACGACTTGCCCATGCCGCGGGCCCCCCACAACAGGGCGTTGTTCGCCGGCAGGCCGCGCGCGAAGCGCTCGGTGTTGTCGAACAGGATGTCGCGCATCCGGTCGATGCCGCGCAAAAGCCCCATCTCGACCCGGTTGACCCGCGGCACCGGCTGCAGGCGGCCCTCGGGCTGCCACACGAAGGCGTCGGCCGCCGCGAAATCGGGGGCGGGGCGCGCCGGCGGGGCGGCGCGCTCCAGCGCCGCGGCGATGCGCAGCAGCACGGGGAGCAGGTCGGAAGCGGGGAGGGGGGAGGGGGTCGGGTCGGTCATCGCGGGCGAGCGGGCTCCTTGCGCAGGGGCGGACGTGCGCGTGGCGCCTCTTAATCCCAAGGCGCCGCGAACGAAAACCCGGCCGGATCGGCCGGGGACGCGCCGAACCCCGCCGTTGCTTTCGGGTCGTCCGTGGCTATAGTCCGCGCGCTTTTGCAAGGCCGGCGGGGACCCGCGCGGCCCGATTTCGTCTTGTTCGGGAGACCTCGAGAGTGATCACGCCCGCCTTCGCGCAGGGAGCCGGGGCGACCGGCGGCACGGACATCCTCGTGCAGGTCGTCCCCTTCATCCTGATCTTCGTGATCATGTACTTCCTGATCCTGCGCCCGCAGCAGCGCCGTGCCAAGGAGCACCAGGACATGGTCAAGAACGTGCGCCGCGGCGACACGGTGGTGACCACCGGCGGCATCGTCGGCCGGGTCGCCAAGGTGACCGAGGCCCCGGAGATCGAGGTCGAGATCGCCCCGAACGTGCAGGTCAAGGTGGTCCGCACCATGATCGCCGAGGTCCGGGCCAAGGGCGAGCCGGTCAAGGCCGCCTGAGACGACACTCGACGTGAGGGCGGGCCCGGGCCTACTCCGCCGGGCCGCCCTATCTGACGCACATCTCAAGGACCGGTTGGGACGCCGCGGATGCTCCGTATCTCCACCACGAAGGCCGTCGCGACGCTCGCCGTGATCCTGATCGGCCTGACGCTCGCCGTGCCGAGCTTCTTCACGGCCGATCAGCGCAAGAACTTCATCGCCTCCCTGCCGTCCTGGTTCCCGACCTGGATCGTGCCGACCCGCGCCATCGTGCTCGGCCTCGACCTCCAGGGCGGCTCGCAGATCGTGCTGGAGGTCGACCGCAACGACCTCGGCCGCACCATGGCGCAAGGATTGCGCGACGACGTGCGCCAGGCCCTGCGCGAGGCCGGCGTCCAGGCCGATGGCGGCATCCAGCTGCAGCCGCGCGGCGTGCAGCTGCGCATCAGCGACACTGCGAACCGGGCCAAGGCGATGCCGAAGCTGCAGGCCCTGTCGCAGCCCGTCACCGACGCCACCCTCGGCCAGACCGGCGCCCGCACCCTGGACGTGCGCGAGGAGCCGAACGGCCTGATCCAGCTCACCTACACCGATGCGGGCTTCAACGCCCGGGTGCGCCGCGCGGTCGCCCAAGCGATCGAGGTGGTGCGCCGCCGCGTCGACCTCGGCGGCACCACCGAGCCGTCGATCCAGCAGCAGGGCGCCGACCGCATCCTGGTCCAGGTGCCCGGCCTTCAGGACCCGGCCCGCCTCGAGGAGCAGCTCGGCAAGACCGCCAAGCTCGAGTTCCGCATGCTCGCCGACAGCCCGGCCGGCGACGTCGACATGCTGCCCTCCAAGGACGCCAACGGTCAGCGCGTGCCGGTGGAGCGCCGGGTGATGGCCGATGGCGCTGACCTGACCGACGCCCAGCCGGGCTTCGACCAGAAGTCGAACGAGCCGATCGTCAACTTCAAGTTCAACCTGCGCGGCGCCCAGAAATTCGGTCAGGCGACGAGCGAGAATGTCGGCCGCGCGATGGCGATCGTCCTCGACAACGAGGTCGTGTCGGCGCCTCGCATCCTGCAGCCGATCACCGGCGGCCAGGGCCAGATCTCCGGCCGGTTCACGGTGCAGCAGGCCAACGACCTCTCGGTGCTGCTGCGCGCCGGCGCCCTGCCGGCCAAGCTGACCGTCATCGAGCGCCGCACCGTCGGCCCGGGCCTCGGCCGCGACTCGATCGAGGCCGGCAAGCGCGCCACCCTCGTGGCGACGGTGCTCGTCGTCGTGCTGATGTTCGCCGCCTACGGCGTGTTCGGCCTCTTCGCCAACATCGCGCTCCTCGTCCATGTCGGCCTGATCCTCGGCCTGATGTCGGTGCTGGAAGCGACCATGACGCTCCCGGGCATCGCCGGCATCGTGCTCACCATCGGCACCGCGGTCGATTCCAACGTGCTGATCTACGAGCGCGTGCGGGAAGAGGTCCGGGCCGGCCGCTCGATTCCCTCGGCGCTCCAGGCCGGCTTCGACCGCGCCTTCGCGACCATCGTGGATTCCAACTCCACCATGGCGATCGCCGCGGTGATCCTGTTCTTCCTCGGCTCGGGGCCCGTGCGCGGCTTCGCGGTGGTGTTCATCCTCGGCATCCTGACCACGGTCATCACCGCCGTGACCCTGACCCGGATGATGATCGCCCTGTGGTACCAGCGCCTGCGGCCCAAGACCCTGCCGATCTGACGTGTTTCGGCGGGCGGCCTCGAGAGGCCGCCCGCCTCCGCGCTGCGTCCTCCCGGGCGCGCCGACACCCTCCTTCGAGACCGACGATGCGCCTCCTCCGCCTCTGGCCCGACGAATCCCATTTCGACTTCATGCGCCTGCGGCGCTTCAGCTTCCCGCTCTCGGCGTTCATCTCCGTCGCCACGGTGGTGCTGTTCCTGCAGGTCGGGCTGAATTTCGGCATCGACTTCAAGGGCGGCACCCTCGTCGAACTGCGGCCGAAGCCCGGTGTCACCTCCGATGTCGGCACCGTGCGTCATACCGCCAACGAGTTCGGCTTCGGCGAGACCGAGGTGCAGGAACTCGGCCAGGGCTCGATCTCGGTCCGCTTCCCGCTCCAGGCCGGCGGCGAGACCGGGCAGACCCTGGTGATGCAGAAGGCGCACGCGGCCTTCGACAAGGACTACGCCTTCGACCGAGTCGAGACCGTCGGCCCCCGCGTCTCGGGCGAGCTGGTCCAGTCGGGCACGATCGGCGTCGTGCTGTCCGTCGTGGCGGTGCTGCTCTACCTGTGGTTCCGGTTCGAGCGCGAACTGGCGCTCGGAGCGATCGTCGGCACGCTGCACGACATCGTCATCACGGTCGGGCTGTTCGTGATCACGCGGATCGAGTTCAACATGACCTCGATCGCCGCGATCCTCACCATTGTCGGCTACTCGCTCAACGAGACGGTGGTGGTGTTCGACCGCACCCGCGAGCTGATGCGGCGCTACAAGACCATGCCGACCGAGCAGCTGCTCAACCTGTCGATCAACTCGACCATGTCGCGCACGGTGATGACCGCGGCCTCGACCGCCCTGTCGCTCCTCGCCCTGGTGCTGTTCGGCGGCGAGGCGATCAAGGGCTTCTCGGTGGTGATGCTGGCCGGCGTGGTGATCTGTACCTACTCGGCGATCTTCGTCTCGACCCCGTTCCTGATCTATATCGGGCTCCAGGCCGGCGGCACCCGGACGCAGGCGCGCGACCCCTCGACCCTGCCGCAGGCGGCCGAGTAGTGGCGGGGCCGGAGCGCCTCCACGACGGCTTCGTCCCCGGCCGTCACCCGATCGACGCCTATGGCGGCGGCGGCTTCCGCTTCGCCGAGATGTCGCATCGCGGCTCGATCCTGGCGCTGCCCTCCGGCATCCGCGCCTGGGACGTGGCCGAGCCGGCCGGGATCACGCCCGAGAGCTTAGGGCCCCTCGTGGCCGAGGCGGGAGAGGTCAACCTTCTCCTCCTCGGGACCGGGGCCGAGATCGTGTTCGTGCCCGACGCCCTGCGCCAGTACCTCAAGGCCACCGGCATCGGTCTCGACGTGATGCAGACCGGCGCGGCGGCGCGGACCTACAACATCCTGATGGCCGAGAACCGCAAGGTCGCGGCTGCCCTGATCGCGGTGCCGTGAGCCACACGTCATGAGCCAGCCCGAGACGCGGGACCCGGCCTGGGCCTACGCCCATTGCGAGGCCCTGGTGCGCGAGGGCGACCCGGACCGCTGGTATGCCAGCCTCTACGCCCCGGCCGAGACGCGCCCGCATCTCCACGCGCTCGCGGCGTTCAGCCTGGAGGTGGCGCGTGTGCGGGAGGCGGTGTCGAGCCCGATGCCGGGCGAGCTGCGTCTGCAATGGTGGCGCGACGCGCTTCAGGGCGAGGCGCGGGGCGACGTGCGCGCCCATCCGGTGGCCGCGGCCCTCGACGACACTCTGGTCAAGGCGCGCCTGCCGCGCCAGCCCCTCGTCGACCTGATCGACGCGCGGGTGTTCGACCTCTACGACGACCCGATGCCCTCGACCCGCGACCTCGAAGGCTATTGCGGCGAGACCGCATCCTGCCTGATCCGCCTCGGCAGCCTGATCCTGGCGAACGGCTCCGAGCCCGGCGGCGCCTCGGCCGCGGGCCATGCCGGCGTCGCCTATGCGGTGACGGGTCTCCTGAGGGCGCTGCCCTGGCATGCGCGGCGCGGCCAGGTCTACCTGCCGGCGGACGTGCTCAACGCCCACGGCGTCACCCGCGAGGACATCGTTGCGGGTCGCGGCGGCCCGGGGCTGCTCGGAGCCTGCGCCGACATGCGTGCGCTGGTGCGCCGCCACCTCGCCGCCTATGAGGCCGAGCGGGCGACGATCGCGGCCGTTGCCGCACCGGCGTTCCTGCCGGTCGCCCTCGTCGAGGGCTATCTCGCGCGGATGGAGCGGCCAGGCTACGACCCGCTCGCCAGCGTGATCGAGGTGCCGAACTGGCGTCGGATCTGGCGGTTGTGGTGGGCGGCGCGGTCCGTGCGATAGTGCTCATCGAGAGGTTGACGGCGTGGCGGCGCGTCGAGCGCCCGCGTCACAATCTCGGGTCCCGCTGCCGCACGGAGCCCGTTTCATCAATGTTGCGAACTATCCCACCCGCGACCTCACCCTGAGGTCGCGGGTGGGAATGGGAACCGATCCAGCGGCCTCGAAGACCCGTCATCCATCGTCGGAGGAGACCGTTCACCTCCCGGCGCCCGGTATCTACTCCGCTGCCGCCGGCAGCGGCGCCGGCTCCTCGCCGAGCCATTCGCTCAGCGAGGCCCGCGCCCGGTCGGTCAGGGCCCGCTTCTTGGCCTGCGCCTTCTCGGTGCCCCGGAGGCGCTTGCCGTCCGGGGCCTTCGGCGCCCGGTCGAGGGGCGGGAAGAGGCCGAAATTGACGTTCATCGGCTGGAACGAGCGCGGCGCACCGGCCTCCTCGGCCGAGACGTGCCCACCGGTGATGTGGCCGATGAGCGCCCCCAGGGCGGTCGTCACGGGGAGTGGTTCCAGCGAGCGACCCTGGCGCTCGGCGGCGGCGAAGCGGCCAGCCATCAGGCCGATTGCGGCGCTCTCGACATAGCCCTCGCAGCCGGTGATCTGGCCGGCGAAGCGCAGGCGCGGCTCGGCCTTCAGGCGCAGGGTGGCGTCGAGGAGGCGCGGGCTGTCGAGGTAGGTGTTGCGGTGCAGGCCGCCGAGGCGGGCGAACTCGGCGTTCTCCAGGCCCGGGATCGTGCGGAAGATCCGCACCTGCTCGGCGTGGCGCAGCTTCGTCTGGAAGCCGACCATGTTGTAGAGCGTGCCGAGCGCGTTGTCCTGGCGCAGCTGCACGATGGCGTAGGCCTTGACCGTCGGGTTGTGCGGGTTGGTCAGGCCGAAGGGCTTCATCGGCCCGTGGCGCAGGGTCTCGGGGCCGCGCTCGGCCATCACCTCGATCGGCAGGCAGCCGTCGAAATAGGGGGTCGAGGCCTCCCACTCCTTGAACGAGGTCTTGTCGCCCTCGACGAGGGCCGCGATGAAGGCGGCGTATTGCTCCCGGTCGAGGGGGCAGTTGATGTAGTCGGCCCCGGTGCCGCCCGGTCCCGCCTTGTCGTAGCGGGACTGGAACCAGGCCTTGCCCATGTCGATCGAGTCGCGGTGCACGATCGGCGCGATGGCGTCGAAGAAGGCGAGCGACTCGGCACCGGTGAGGCCGCGGATCCCCTCGGCGAGGCCGGGCGCGGTGAGCGGGCCTGTCGCCACGATCACGCTGTCCCAGGAGGCGGGCGGCAGGCCGTCGATCTCCTCGCGGGCGATGCGGACGTTCGGATGCGCCTCGAGCGCCGCCGTCACGGCCCGGCTGAACCCTTCGCGGTCCACCGCGAGCGCGCCGCCGGCCGGCACCTGGTTGGCGTCGCCGCAACGCATGATCAGCGAGCCGAGGCGGCGCATCTCCTGGTGCAGCAGCCCGACGGCGTTGAGCTCCGCGTCGTCGGAGCGGAACGAGTTCGAGCAGACGAGCTCGGCGAGGCCATCGGTCTGGTGCGCCTCGGTACCGCGCAGGGGCCGCATCTCGTGCAGCACCACGGGCAGGCCGGCCTCGGCGATCTGCCAGGCGGCCTCGGAGCCGGCGAGGCCGCCGCCGACGACGTGAATGGGATCTGATCCGGACATGACGCGGCATATCGGATCGAGCGCCGTCGATGCAACACCGGCGGCCCGATCCAGGAGCCCGGACATGCGAACGCCCGCCGAGAAGGGCGGGCGCGCGAGACGATGGGTAGCCCGAAGGCCTTCGATCGACTTGGGTACGCAGTACGCGTGGACTTGGTACGCTCTCGTCCGCTTACGCGACCGAGCGGGCGATGCCCTGGATCTCGAAGCGGCTGATGCCGAGATCGTCGAGCTCGCGGTCGGACAGACGCGACAGCTCGTGCACGGTCTCACGGTAGCGGAGGTAGGAGCGGATCTTGCTGAGGATGAGGGAGACGAACATCGGACTTGACCTCTGAGCAGGCAGTCGGTGCGAACCGTTTCGGCAACGCCTGCCTGCTTCTGTTGCAACGCACCATATGGGAAATGGCTGCGCTGGTGGGAGATGGAGGCGCGTAAGCCAGCTATGCGCGACTCACATGCAGCGCGCAGGGAATCGTCAACCAACCCCTGTGCCTGCCGATTTGGCAGCACTCTGACGCATGAACCGCAGGGATTTCGGGCATTTAGGCACTATGCTGCACACGCGAAGGACGGTGTGCGGCAAGAGCCTGGGGCGCGGCGCGGGACAGACGGAGCGCAAGCGTGCGGCACCCGGTGATGATCCGATGTGCAGTCTCGTGACGTGCACATCCGGCGCTGGTTCAGGATGCTCGGGGAGGGCCGCCATAGTGCGTAGACTCTCCTTCCGGCGACGGCAGGGCCGTCCGGGGAGAGGAGGACCCCCACGCCACTTCCTTCGCCGAACAGCCCGGCATGGGTGGGGAGAGGAAGGGTGTGCGGGAGACGAGCACCCGGCTCAATGCAGCCGCGGCGCCACCAGGAACGTCGAGCGATCCGCCGACACGACCGGAATGCTCAAGGTCCGCCCGTCGCGGTGCACGGTCAGCGGCACGGTGACGCCGGCCGGCCCGAGCGTCCAGACGGCGCGCAGGAAGCCGGCGAGGTCGTTCACCTCGGTCTGGCCCACCGCCAGCAGGATGTCGCCGGCACGCAGGTCGGCGGTCTCGGCCGGGGCGCGGGGGGAGAGGCCCATCACCACGACCTGGTCGTCCATCTCGGTCGCGTAGAGGCCGAGCCAGGGGCGGGGCGGGCCGGCGACCCGGCCGAGGGTGGTCAGGTCGTGGAGGATCGGCTTCAGGAGGTCGATCGGCACCGCCATGTTGATGGCGCGGCTGTCGCGGCCGCCCTGCTGGAGCTGGAGCGAGCCGATGCCCGTGAGTTCCCCCGCCGGGCCGATCAGCGCCGCGCCGCCCCAATGCGGGTGCGCGGGCGCGGTGAAGATCGCGTCGTCGAGGAGGTACTCCCAGTAGCCGGCGAATTCCTGCCGGGCCACCACCTCGGCGGCCACGGCGCGGGAACGGCCGCCGGCCCCGGCCATCACCAGCCGGTCGCCGATGCGCAGCCCGTCGGCGCTGCCCAGAGCCAAGTGCGGCAGGTCGAGGCGGCCGAGAGCCTGCACCAGGCCGAAGCCGGTGGCGGCGTCGTAGCCCACGACGTGGCCCGGCGCGGTGCGCCCGTCATGAGCGGTGAGCCAGACGCTCTCGGCCTCGGTGATCAGGTAGCCGATGGTGAGCACCAGCCCGTCCTCGCCGATCAGGACGCCGTTGCCGGCCCGCTCGGTGCCGAGGATCTCGGCGGTATAGGCGCCGTCCGGCACCCGCGAGGACAGGGCGACGACGGCGGTCAGGGTCTGGTCGAGGTCGTAGGAATAGGCGGCCGGGCGGGGCTGCACCGCGGAGGGGATCTTCCAGTCGCCGGGCGCCGCCATGATGGCCTCCTGCCGGGGCCTCGAGGCCCCGTGTCACGTCTCGTGCGGCGGGGCGCGCCGCCCCGCCCGTTCGCTCCCGTTATAGGTCGCGGAGCGGGGCCCGACAGGCATGGCGCGTGCACCAACGAACATGGCGCGCACCGACGAAAACGCCCAGCTCGCGGAGCCGGGCGGGAGAGGAGGGGTCTCTTGAAGGATCTCGGGTGATTCTGGACTTCGCGCCTCAGTACTTGCGCACGAGGGGAACGGGCGTCGGCTCGGGCGCCGCCGCGACGGTGTAGAGCGGGGCGATGACGCGGAACCAGCCCTCGGTCGAGTAGGCGTCGCGGTTGGTCGGCAGTCCGGTGACCGGCGAGACCTGCTTCGCGGAGGTGGCGACGTCGCGGGCGATCCAGGCCTGGACCGAGAACTTGCCGAAATCGTAGCCGACGAGGCCGCCGAGGGCGAAGCGGCCGCCGCCGCCTCCCACCACCGTGCCGCAGGTGGCGAAGTTGCCGGCGCAGGGCGTGCCGAGGGGCAGGGGGCCGCGATTCGGCAGGTTGGCGGTGCCGTAGCCGATGGCGCCGATCTCGAACTTGCCGAACTTCTTGGTCGCCGTCAGATCGAGGTTGAGGGCGTCGGTCGGGAACTGGCTGCCGTAGAAGCCCGGAATGCCGTTGCGGCCGCCGAAGCGGGCCGGCGTGTCGTAGAAGTTATAGGTGAGGTTGGCGGTGATGTTCCAGCCGTCGCCGGTATAGCTGATGCCGAAGCCCTGGCGGTAGGTGTTCGAGGCCAGGATCGGCAGGCCGCCGCCGCGGCCGGCATTCAGCTCGTTGAGGTAGACGCCGGACAGGTAGCTCACGCCGACATTGTTGCCGAGATCCCAGGCGAAGATGCCGCCGACGAAGGTGCCGACATTGATGCTGGTGTCGCGGCCGCCCGCATTTCGGGAGAAGGTGAAGATGGTCGGCGGGGCGATCACCGCCTCGAAGCGGGCGCCGAGAACCTTCCAGGGCGTTGACCACACCAGGACCGGGACGTTGACCGCGGTGTCGGTCGAGGTCGCGTTCGGCCCGTCGGGGCTGCGATAGGTGAAGGTGTTGATCGCGTAGACACCCTCGGGCAGCGGCGCGCCGATCGCGAGGCCGACCTGCTCGCCCGGCACCGTCGTGGTCTGCGCGTAGGACGCCGTCGCGGTCAGCGACAGGGCAGCCGCCCCCGCGGCCAGCCAATACTTGACCATGAGCTTTCCTTCCCAAGTCCTCATCCGGGCCGATGCGCACAGATGGAATGCCGATGCTGCACGTTATCGATGCGTGCTTGCTTCGGCAGGTCTCGCGGTGTCGGCCGTGTGGCACAGTCTGAACGATCTTATGTTCTGACGGTCACGCTCGAAATGCCAGTCTTTTGCTCGGCTGCGATGCAGACCATGCCGATGCGTTGCGCAAATGACGCATTTTCGTCATGCGGCAGCGCATTTGTACTTTGGTGGTACTGGACAGGAAGACGCGCAGAATCGTCGACTTGCTGCGCCGCACAGGCGGTTCGGACGCCTGTGCGCTCATGCTTCGCGGGCGTTTCCGCGCGAAACTACTCGGCCGCCTGCTTGCTGGCCGCCGGCTTGCGGGTCCGCGGCGCTTTCGGGGCCGTGGCCGGCTTGGATGCAGGACGACGGGCGAGGACCTCGCGCAGGAAGCGGCCGGTATGGCTGGCTTCCGAGGCGGCGATGTCCTCCGGCGTGCCTTGCGCCACGATGGTGCCGCCGCCGTCGCCGCCCTCGGGTCCCATGTCGATCACCCAGTCGGCGGTCTTGATGACCTCCAGGTTGTGCTCGATCACCACGACGCTGTTGCCCTGGTCGACCAGTTCGTGCAGCACCTCCATCAGCTTGGCGACGTCGTGGAAGTGCAGGCCGGTGGTCGGCTCGTCGAGAATGTAGAGGGTGCGGCCGGTGGCACGCTTCGACAGCTCCTTGGAGAGCTTCACCCTTTGCGCCTCGCCGCCCGACAGGGTGGTGGCCTGCTGGCCGACCCGGACGTAGCCGAGGCCGACCCGGGCCAGGGTCTCGAGCTTCTCGCGGATCGCCGGCACCGCCTTGAACAGCTCGGCCGCCTCCTCCACCGTCATGTCGAGCACGTCTGCGATCGAGCGCTCGCGGTACTTCACCTCCAGGGTCTCGCGGTCGTAGCGTTTGCCCTTGCAGACGTCGCAGGTGACGTAGACGTCGGGCAGGAAGTGCATCTCGATCTTGATGACGCCGTCGCCCGAGCAGGCCTCGCAGCGCCCGCCCTTGACGTTGAACGAGAACCGGCCCGGCTGGTAGCCCCGGGCCTTGGCTTCGGGCAGGCCGGCGAACCAGTCGCGGATCGGCGTGAAGGCGCCGATATACGTCGCCGGGTTCGAGCGCGGGGTGCGGCCGATCGGCGACTGGTCGATGTCGATGACCTTGTCGAGGTGCTCCAGCCCCTCGATGCGGTCATGGGGGGCGGGGTGTTCGAGCGCACCGTTGAGCTTGCGCGCCACCGCCTTGTAGAGCGTGTCGACGACGAGGGTCGACTTGCCGCCTCCCGACACCCCGGTGATGCAGGTGAAGGTGCCGAGCGGGATCTCGGCGGTCACGTCCTTCAGGTTGTTGCCGCGGGCGCCGACGAGGCGCAGCATCTGCGACTCGGGCGCCTCGACCTTGGCGGCAGGGTTGCGCTTGGCCTTGCGCCGGCTCTTCGGCACCCGCACCGAGAGCGCGCCGGTGAGGTATTTGGCGGTCAGCGAGTTCGGGTCGGCCAGCAGCTCGGGCGGAGTGCCTTGCGCCACGATCTGCCCGCCATGGATGCCGGCGCCGGGCCCGACGTCGACGACGTAGTCGGCTTGCAGGATCGCGTCCTCGTCGTGCTCGACCACGATGACGGAATTGCCGAGGTCGCGCAGGCGCTTCAGCGTGCCGAGCAGGCGCTCGTTGTCGCGCTGGTGCAGGCCGATCGAGGGCTCGTCGAGGACGTAGAGGACGCCGGTGAGCCCCGAGCCGATCTGCGAGGCGAGGCGGATGCGCTGGCTCTCGCCGCCCGACAGCGAGCCCGAGCCCCGGGCGAGCGTGAGGTATTCGAGCCCCACATCGACCAGGAAGGTCAGCCGGTCGCGGATCTCCTTGAGGATGCGGGCCGCGATCTCGTTCTGTTTCTGGCTCAGATGCTCGGGCAGCTCGCCGAACCAGCGGTGGGCGTCGCGCACCGAGAGCACCGTGGCGTCGCCGATGTCGAAGCCCGCGATCTTCACCGCCAGCGCCTCGGGCTTCAGGCGCTTGCCGCTGCAGGCCGAGCACGGCGTCTCGGCCATGAACCGGCCGATGTCTTCCCGCGCCGTGTCGCTGTCGGTCTCCTTGTAGCGCCGCTCCAGGTTCGGGATCACGCCCTCGAACGGCTTCGAGACCTCGTAGGCGCGTAAGCCGTCATTGTAGGCGAAGCGGATCTCGTCGCCGTCCGAGCCGTAGAGCACCACCTGGCGGGCGGCCTCGGTGAGCTTGCCCCAGGGCGTGTCGGTGCGGAAGCGGTAGTGCTTCGCCAGCGCCTCCAGGGTCTGGCCGTAATAGGGCGAGGTCGATTTCGCCCAGGGCGCGACGGCGCCGCGGGCCGGGCTCAAGGCCTCGTCGGCGATGACCAGCGTCGGGTCGATCCGCATCTCGTGGCCGATGCCGCCGCAGGTCGGGCAGGCGCCGAACGGGTTGTTGAACGAGAACAGCCGCGGCTCGATCTCCGGAATCGTGAAGCCGGAGACCGGGCAGGCGAAGCGCGACGAGAAGGTGATCGGCTCGGGAGCCGCGCCTTCCTCGGGCGTATCCGCGAAGGCCACGACCGCGATGCCGTCGGCGAGCTCCAGCGCGGTCTCGAACGAATCGGCCAGCCGCGAGGCCATGTCGGCCCGCACCACGATCCGGTCGACCACCACGTCGATGTCGTGCTTCAGCTTCTTGTCGAGCTTCGGCACGTCGTCGATGGCGTAGTACTCGCCGTCGATGCGCAGGCGCTGGAAGCCCTTCTTCTGGAACTCGGCGATCTCCTTGCGGTACTCGCCCTTGCGGCCGCGCACCACCGGCGCGAGGAGGTAGAGCCGGGTCTTCTCCGGCAGGGCCAGCACCCGGTCGACCATCTGGCTGACGGTCTGGCTCTCGATCGGCAGGCCGGTGGCGGGGGAATAAGGGATGCCGACCCGCGCCCACAGGAGGCGCATGTAATCGTAGATCTCGGTGACGGTGCCGACCGTCGAGCGCGGGTTCTTCGAGGTGGTCTTCTGCTCGATCGAGATCGCCGGCGACAGCCCGTCGATCTGGTCGACGTCGGGTTTGGCCATCATCTCGAGGAACTGGCGCGCATAGGCCGAGAGCGATTCGACGTAGCGACGCTGCCCCTCGGCATAGATGGTGTCGAAGGCGAGCGACGACTTGCCCGAACCCGACAGCCCGGTGAACACCACCAGCTTGTCGCGCGGGATCGTCAGGTCGACGTTCTTCAGGTTGTGCTCGCGGGCGCCCCGCACCGCGATCACGCGGCCCTCCGCGGAACGGTCGAAGAGCTTGTCGAGAGAGGCCATGCAGGAAGGCTCCGGGCCGCCGCCGACGAGGCGCGGCCAGGCTTGGTGGGACCGGGGACCGGCCGGGCGCCCGCGATGCCGAGAACCCTGTCGACCGTATGGCTGACCAGATGGGGCCGACCCTACGGATAACCAGATGGGCTCCCGGGCCAAGGCTCCGGGTAAGTCTTCGGCAAGGACTAGAACAAACTGCGTACAGCGGCAACCGCCGCGATCTCACAAGCTGAGCGGCGCGTTGTCGATCACCTCCTTCATGACGAAGAAGGTCCGGGTCTGGCGCACCCCGGGCAGGGCGATCAGGATCTCGCTGTGCATCCGGTTGAAGTCGGCCATGTCGGAGACGCGGATCTTGAGGAAGTAGTCGAAGTCGCCGGCGACGAGGTGGCAATCGAGGAGCGTCGGCATGGCCAAAGCCGCGGCCTCGAAGGCCGAGAAGCTCTCGGGCGTCGAGCGGTCGAGCACCACGCCGACGAGGACCAGGGAACCGCGCCCGACCTTGTCCGGCGCCACCACCCCGCGCACGCCGCGCAGGTATCCCTCGTCAAACAGGCGCTGGGTGCGGCGATGGCAGGTCGCCGGGCTGGTGTTGACGCGCTTGGCGAGCTCGGCGTTGCCGATCCGGCCATCCTCTTGCAGCAGACGGAGAATTTTCACGTCGATGCGGTCGAGCCCGTCGGGCATGAAAGATCCTTCCGCGTGGCAGCCTATCCACGGAAGCCTCTAGCACGTCGGACCGGTCTAGATGTCGACGGGGATCAAAAATCGCGTGAGTTCGAGAGCACCTTCCAAAAAAGGCCTGCTAAATTGAACCCGGCTTCCACACAGGACCCCGGCGATGACCCCATCGATGCTGTCGCAGTTCGAGCGCTATCCCCTGACCTTCGGCCCGACCCCGATCGAGCACCTGCCGCGGCTGACCGCGCATCTCGGCGGCGACGTGCAGATCTACGCCAAGCGCGACGACTGCAATTCGGGTCTCGCCTATGGCGGCAACAAGCTGCGCAAGCTCGAATACATCGTGCCGGACGCGATCGCCTCGGGTGCCGACACCCTGGTGTCGATCGGCGGCGTGCAGTCGAATCACACCCGCATGGTGGCGGCGGTGGCGGCCAAGATCGGCATGAAGTGCCGGGTGATCCAGGAAGCCTGGGTGCCGCACGAGGACGCTGTCTACGACCGGGTCGGCAACATCATGCTGACGCGGATCATGGGCGCCGAGTCGCAGCTCGTGGATGAAGGCTTCGATATCGGCATCCGCGACAGCTGGAAGCAGGCGGTCGAGGACGTGAAGGCCAAGGGCGGCAAGCCCTACGCGATCCCCGCCGGGGCCTCGGTGCACAAGTTCGGCGGCCTCGGCTATGTCGGCTTCGCTGAGGAAGTCCGCAAGCAGGAGGCCGAGCTGGGCCTTCACTTCGACTACATCGTGGTCTGCACCGTCACCGGCTCGACCCATGCGGGCATGCTGGTCGGCTTCAAGCCCGACGGCCGGGCCCGCCACGTCATCGGCATCGACGCCTCCTGCACCCCGGCCCAGACCAAGGCGCAGGTGCTGGAGATCGCGCAGAAGACCGCGGCGCTGGTGGGTGCGGGCGAGATCGTGGCCGACGACGTGGTGCTCAAGGAGGACTACGCCTATCCGGTCTACGGCGTGCCATCGAAGGAGACGGTCGAGGCGATCCGCCTCGCGGCCCGGCTCGAGGCGATGATCACCGACCCGGTCTACGAGGGCAAGTCGATGCAGGGCCTGATCGACCTCGTTCAGAAGGGCTTCTTCCCCAAGGGCTCGAAGGTGCTCTACGCCCATCTCGGCGGCGCGCCGGCCCTGAACGGCTACAGCTACACGTTCCGCAACGGGTGAGCGGGGCGGGGGCCTGTTCGGCCTCCTGTCTTGCAGAACGAGCGGCTTGCCACCCTCCGCGCCATCCCGGGGCCGCACAGCGAAGCCTCGGGTGACCTCATACCGCCGCACCTTCGAACGGACGCGTTCGAAGGTGCCAGGCAAGCCCGAACGGGCGCCGGC
>NZ_BPQJ01000010.1 GCF_022179185.1 Methylobacterium frigidaeris
GCATCGGCTCCTCGCCGGCCTCACGCCGCGACCGAGCGCACCCCTGAGTAATTACGTGGCGGCGCGTGGGTCCGTGGAATTGGTGGGTCGGTAGACACCAATACGACTGGCGCTTACTCTCTGCAGCAGATCGGTCGACCTGATATTGTATCTGCAATTCGTGTCAGACATCCTCGTCTTTAGATTATGGCGGCTTCCAGGCTGGCGCCGACTTTTCTCGACTTAACGTCGGTGGCTATAATATTCATTTTGGCGCAACGGCTGGATACGCGGAATCATCTGGATTTTCATCGACCAGGAATTCGACCAATTCATCCATAAATCCCGAACCAATTCGATCTAATTTTCAGGTTCCTTTCGTTGGCGCCTATGCTGTTGTGACAAAAGATCGGACGTTTGCCGATTTCCAAACACGTTGGGATTTCTTTCAAGGAAATATTAGCAACTCGACATTTGGATTGAATAACCAACCGCTGAATGCGCGCGCATTTTCATTCATAGCAAATGTCGGCCACCAGATACCTATTACTAGCGATTGGTTTGTCGAGCCGTCGGCTGGGATCATCTATTCGCGCGTCGGCGTCGATCGATTATCATCGTTCGGTTCATACGGCAATATTTACGCACAAATTCCAGGTCCAGCGAAAAATGCGGCTCCCTTTACTGCCAGAATTAGCGATTTCGACAGCATTCTGGGTCGCTTGAGCCTGAGAGTCGGCACAAATATCAAGTCCGGCGATGTTTTGCTGCAACCCTACTTCACCGGCAGCGTATATCACGAATTTGGCGATGCAATCACCACCAATGTCGTGACTGATATTGGTTTGGCAACGGCTAATGGTGGGCCGAGATTTGTCGACGGCGTCGGAACTATTCGGTCGAACCGCATCGGGACGTACGGCCAGGTCGCCTTAGGTCTCGCCGGTCAGATCCTGAACACCGGCTGGCAAGGTTACGTGCGGGGCGACTACCGCATCGGCGACCACATCGAGTCCTTCGGCGCCAGCGCCGGGATTCGCTACTCGTTCAATCCCGAGCCGAGCGCTGTCCGGACCGTCAAGAGCGAGGATGGCGGCCTGTTCGCCATTACGTCCGAAGAGGTCAACTGGACCGGCGTGACGGTCGGCGGTTCCGTCGGCGCGGTCTGGGATTTCACACGCCTCGCCTTCCCCACCGGCGGTTCACTCACCCAGCCGTCCGACACCACGACCTATCCCTACTCCCTGTCGTCGGCCCCCATCGCGCGCCCCCGTGCGGCGGGCCTCATCGTGGGCGGCGGCATCGGAGCGAACTACCAGTTCGGCAAATGGGTGGTCGGCGTCGAGGGCGATGCGAGCTGGGTCAACGCCCAGGGCGGGCGGGCTTGCCCCAATCGGGTCTATTACTCCTGCAAGACGCAGATCGACATGCTCTCGTTCGTGACCGGTCGCGTCGGCTACGCCTGGGGCCGCACGCTGTTCTACGGCAAGGGTGGTCTCGCCATCGCCGACGTCGCGGATTCCTTCCAGCAGAACAACACGTTCGGCCTGCCTCTCACGTCTCTCGCGTACAAGCCGGTCGGCAACGGCAGCGCGCGCGCGACCGTGCTGGGATGGGCCCTGGGTGCCGGGTTCGAGGTTGCGCTGACGAACAAGTGGTCGGCGAAGGCCGAGTACCTGCATTACGATCTCGAGGCGAACCGCGCCGCCTACAACGTGGCGGGTGTCGTCAGCCGCAACGAGCGCAACGGTGATCTGGTGCGAATCGGCCTGAATTACCGGTTCGGGTCGGCCCCCGTTGTGGCGTCGGCAGCGCCGATCGTCGCGAAATACTGAAACGTTCAGTGCATGCAGCCGAGGCGGTCCTCCGCGCTCGGCTGCTCTGTATGCGCGGTTTTGCAGTGCCAGCTGGATGCGGGGCCAACGGGGACGATCGATGCTGGTGGAAACCAAGCTGCCCGACGCTGGGCGTCAGACCACGACGTCCGAGAGCCCCTCCTCGGAGCGGAGAAGCCCGTTCTCAAGCTCGGAAGGCGGCCCGTTCGTTTCGCCCCTGGACGCCATTCATGAGTCGGCTCGGCTGCCGACCTCATCGCGGCGAGCCATCGTGGTCGTCGGCATGCACCGCAGCGGTACGTCCGCGCTCAGTGGCGCCCTGGGCATCTTCGGGGGCTGTCTGCCCAAATCCCTGCCCCCCCCGAATGAGTCAAACAAGAAAGGCTTCTTCGAATCGACGAAGATTCTCGAGTTTCATCATCGCCTTCTGCATTCTGTTGGAACGACCTGGTTCGATTGGTCAAAGATCCCAACTGCCTGGTACGAAACTGCGGAATGCGAACAGTTTCGCCACGAGTTGAAAGACATTATTGCAGCAGAGTTCGATTCCTCTGGAGCAATGATTATAAAAGATCCAAGAATTTGCAGAATTGTCCCGTTTTGGGCCTCCGTCCTTGACGATCTTTGCATTCAAACTGACTACATCTTGCCATTCCGCAATCCGATCGAGGTTGCTCGCTCGCTGCGGACGCGCAATCGTATCAACATGTACCAGAGCTATCTTCTCTGGTTACGACACCTGCTCGACGCCGAATATCACACCCGCGGGAGCAGGCGCTTGGTCGTGGATTACAGTGATCTGGTTCGAGACGAACGAGAAGTTCTTTCTCGCGTCCTGGAATCTCTCAACTGTGTTCTTCCGCGGCAGTCCGAAGCCGTATTCGGCGAGTTATCCACTTTCATCGACCCTGATCTCAGGTCTTCACACTGCGAGAAACAGTATTTGTCACAGAGGACTGATCTTAGTCCCTGGATGATTGAAACCTATAACTGCTACAGGCGCCTGGTCGAAGATCCCACGGACAGAGCTGCAATGGCGCGGCTAGACAGCGTGAGGCACGCCTTCGAGGAAGCCTGCGCCGTGTTCTCGCCGGCGTTCCACTCACAGCGCGGCTTTTTGACGACCAACAACGGCGTTGCACGTCAATCAAGCTCGCCCGCGCGATCCGTCTACCTGAAGCAAGCAGATGAAGTTTGGGTCATATTTAATGATCAGCGTTACCATGTTTCCGATGCAAATGTCTACATGGACTTGTTTGCGTCCAACATGATCCCACCAGAGGCTGAAAATATTTCAGATATCTCTCGGGGGCCCGACTTCAATCCAGGAACTTGCTTGGTTCGTTGCGAAAAATCAAATTTCATATATCTCGTCACCGGTGTTCCAGGATTGAGCTTGAGGAAACATCATATCGTTCACTACAAGACTTTCCTGCAACTTTGCTTCGATGAAAGCCGGTGCAGAACGGTGCCGGAGCTGGTGCTCGCTGGGATTGCGAACGGCGCAGCCATCATGGAGTGAGAAAGCTCCCGCACGTGCAGCACGACCTGGGCGCTCTGCGATCGGACGGTAAGCAAAG
Organism: Methylobacterium frigidaeris; assembly: GCF_022179185.1. Taxonomy (GTDB): domain Bacteria; phylum Pseudomonadota; class Alphaproteobacteria; order Rhizobiales; family Beijerinckiaceae; genus Methylobacterium; species Methylobacterium frigidaeris. The sequence goes on from NZ_BPQJ01000010.1 coordinate 3,395, forward strand.
GCGGCGCTGGCAGCAGGGGACATTGAACGGGAAGAGACCTGCGAAAACCGTCCGATGATCGCTCGACGAACGGCTGGCAGGCTCGGCAAGGGCGGCGGCGAACCCTCAATTCTCCCCGCCCTTCCAGACTCGTCTCAGCGCGGCGCCGATGGCGCAGGTGGGCAACCGCCGGGCAGGCGTCACAACGCGTGGCAATGCAGACCGCTCCCGGAGCGGCAGAAGGATTGGTTTGCCGGCCTGGAGAGCGCCTTCCGGGCTTAGGAAGCGCGCCGCGCGAAGCGCCGCTCGACCATGCCCGCACCCTCGTCCTGCACCACCTACGGTCGGATGCGAGGTCGTGCTCCATCCCTGCCCGCATGCTTCGCCATGCCCTGAGGCTTTTCCGGGTCAGGTCTGCATGCCGTATCGCGCACGCACCAAGGGCAAGGACGAGCGCGACGTGCTCGCACGTCGAAGGACGGTTTCGGCCTGGATATTCCACGTCGAAATTCCACGTCATGGACGGTCAGGCACGCTCGTCCTGAAGCGCGCGCACGACCAGCGCCGAGGCCGAGGTGCGATTCTCGACGCCCAGCTTGGCATAGATCTGCTCGAGGTGCTTGGTGACCGTGCGGGGGCTGAGAGACAGGATCTCGCCGATGTCGCGGCTGGCCTTGCCGCGGGAGACCCAGAGCAGCACCTCGGCTTCACGGTGGGTCAGGCCGAGCAACCGGCGCAGGCGCTCGATCTCGTCGCCGGCTTCGACGTTGAGGCGCAGCAGCACCTCGTCGCTGCCGACGCCGCCGATGCGGCTGAGCTGGAGGCGTCGGCCGTCGCCGCCCGGCAAGGTGAGGGGGCCGTCGGCATCGCTGCGCAACCACGCCGACGCGGCGGGCGGCAGCATGGTGTCGCCGCCGGCCGGATCGAGACTGCCGGGACCGAGGTTGCGCAGCAACCTCGCCGCCTGGGGCGTGCACCAGCGGATCACCCCGTCGGCGTCGACCGCGAACAGGAAGCGCCCGGCGCTGTCGAGAGCGAGGCGCGCGCTCTGGGAGGCCCGCGCATTCGCCAGGTGGACGCGGATCCGCGCCAGGATCTCGCCCGCCGAGATCGGCTTGGTGACGTAGTCGACGCCGCCGGCCCCCAGGCCGCGCACGACGTGCTCGGTTTCCGACAAGCCGGTCATGAAGATCACCGGAACGTGGGCGAGCGCCGCGTCGGCCTTGAGGCGGCGGCAGGTTTCGAACCCATCGAGGCCCGGCATCACCGCGTCGAGCAGGATGATGTCCGGCGTGATCTCCCGCACCACCGCCAGCGCGGCCCCGCCCGAGACCGCGACCAGCACGGTGGCGCCCGTCGCCTCAATGGCCGCGGTGAGGAAGCTCAGCGTCTCGGGCGAGTCGTCGACCACCAGCACGACGTCGCGGCCAGGCTCAGGCATCGCCGCGCCTCCCTTCGCTCGCCGCTGCGAGCGTGGCCGGTTCCAGGGCCGCCGGTTCCGGCATGGCCGATTCCAGAACCGCCGATTCCAGAACGGCCATGTAGCGGGGCAGGTCGTAGGCCTGCACGAGGCCGCGCAGCTCGGCCAGAAAGGGCTCGGGCGTCTCCGCCTCGATCTCGGCGAGCTTCGCCTCGATGCCCCGGACATGGCCTATGCGCCCGAGCCGGAGCAGTTCGGCGACTTCGTCGGGACGCGCCCGACGCGGCTTGGGCCCGGCGGCCGGCGGGGCGACGCTCGTCCATTCGAGGCCGAGCAGGGCCTGGATGCGGGCGAGCAGGTCGCGCAGGTCGAAGGGCTTGGCGATCATCGCGTCGTGCGGCGCGTCCTCGCCCCGCACCGGGCTGATCTCGTGCGCGTTCGCCGACATCATGGCGATGCGGGCAGGACCGTGGCCGGCGGCGCGCAAACCCCGGGCGAGTTCCCAGCCGGTCATGCCCGGCATCGCGATGTCGAGGAGGAAGAGGTCCGGCCGGCACTCCGCCGCGAGGTCGAGGCAGGTCGGCCCGTCGGCGGCCGAGAGCAGGGTGAACCCCAGGGGGCTGAGGATCTCGCGCATCAGCTCGCGGTGGGCCGGATCGTCGTCGACCACGAAGATCGTGCGCCGGCGCCCGGCATAGCCGGTGACCGGCGCCTCGACCGGGGCAGTGCGGACGGGCTCGCCGAGAGAGGACAGCATCAGCCGCAGGCGGAACGTGCTGCCGCGCCCGAGCTCGCTCGCGACCGCGATCTCCCCGCCCATGACCTGGGCCAGGAGATGCGCGATGGTGAGCCCGAGCCCGGTGCCGGGGGTGGCGGCGGCGGCGGGCAGCGAGCCGCGCACGAACGGCTCGAAGATCCGTTGGCGATCGGCCTCCGGGATGCCGGTGCCGGTATCGGTCACGGCGAACTCGGCGATCTGGCTGCGATAGGTCAGGGTGAGCCCGACCTCGCCCCGGGCCGTGAACTTGATCGCGTTCGAGATCAGGTTGAGCAGGATCTGGCGCAGGCGCTTCTCGTCGGTGGCGACGAGGGCCGGCAGGCTCCGGGGCCGATCGAAGCGGAAGGCGAGCCCCGCCGCCTCGGCCTGGGGCCGGCACATGTCGACGATCTGATCGAGGAACTCGGGCAGCCGCACCTCGTCGCGGTGGAGCTGGAGCCGGCCCGCCTCCATGCGCGAGATGTCGAGGAGCCCGTCGATCAGCCCCGAGAGATGCTCGGCGCTGCGGCGGATCACCCGCAGCCCGGCCTGGCGCTGGGGCGGGATGGCGGGGTCCGCCTCGAGGAGCTGGGCGTAGCCGAGCACGGCGTTGAGCGGCGTGCGCAGCTCGTGGCTCAGTCCCGTCACGTAGCGGCTCTTGGCGAGGTTGGCGGCCTCGGCCGCCTCCTTGGCCTTCTGCAGCTTGGCGTCGGTGACCTTGTGGGCGGCGATCTCGGCCCGGTGGAGCGCGGTCTGGCGGGCACTCTCCTCCTGCGCGACGCGGCGGCTCTCCTGCGCCAGCACGAACAGCCAGGCCACCACCCCGAAGATCACCGCCATGATGAAGAACACTGCCTGGAGCGCCTGGGCCAGCACGGCGCGATGCTCCGGCGGGCGGTGCGCGGCCTCGGCGTAGATGGCGCCCAGGATCAGACCGGCGGTGCAGCAGAGCGCCAGCATCACCCCGGCATAGCGTCCGAGCCGCGAATCGACGAGGGACGCGGCGCGGGCCGGCAGCAGGCGCCCGGCGACGCGCTTGGCTTGGGATCCCAGCCGCGCATGCGGCTTGCAGAGGTCGCCGCAGCGCGCATCGAGGGAGCAGCACAGCGAGCAGATCGGCACCCCGTAGGCGGGGCAATGGGCCATGTCCTCGTGCTCGAAACCGTGCTCGCACACCCCGCAGGTGATCTCGGCCCGATGGCGCCAGTGCCGCCGCGGCCGGCGCGCGAGGTAGTAGCGCCCACCCGTCGCCCAAGCGATGAGCGGGGCCGCCGCGAAGGCGGTGGCCAATGCCACGAAGGCCGCGAAGGCCTGCGGCACCTCGCCGAACAGGCCTGCATGGGCGAGGCCTGCGACGAGGCAGGCGAGCGCCATCGCGCCGGTCCCGACCGGGTTCACGTCGTAGAGGTGGGCGCGCTTGAACTCGATGCCCGGCGGCGACAGGCCGAGCGGCTTGTTGACCGCGAGATCCGCGACGAGCGCCCCGATCCAGGCCGCCGCCACGAGGGCGTAGACTCCCAGCGTCCGCTCCAGGGTCTTGTAGACGCCGAGCTCCATCAGCAGCAGCGCGATGGCGACGTTGAAGACGAGCCAGACCACGCGCCCCGGATGGCTGTGGGTCAGGCGCGAGAAGAAGTTCGACCACGCGATCGAGCCCGCATAGGCGTTGGTCACGTTGATCTTGAGCTGCGAGAGCACGACGAACAGGGTGGTGAGCGCGACGGCGGCGCCGGACGCCGACACGACGTAGCCGAAGGCGACCGCGTACATCTGCGTCGGCTCGCTGGCGCGCTCCGGCGGCACGCCGTGGGAAAGAGCCAGGACGGCGAGGAACGAGCCGAGCAGGATCTTGAGGACGCCCGGCACGATCCAGCCCGCCCCCGCCCCCAGCACGGCGCTCCACCAGCGCCAGCGCCGGCCCGGCTCCGGCGGCGGCACGAAGCGCAGGAAATCCACCTGCTCGCCGATCTGCGCGATGAGCGCGAACAGGATCCCGCAGGCCGAGCCGTAGAGAAGGAGGTCGAAGCCCCGGCCCCGCTCGCCGGACAGGCCGGCATGGGCGATCCAGGCGTCGAGCGGCGCGTCCGCGTAGGCCGCGATGCACGCGATCGGCAGGAGGTTCAGCGCGAGCCAGACCGGCTGCGTCACGAGCTGGAACCGGCTGATCAGCGCGATGCCGTAGGTGACCAGCGGGATCACCGCCAGGGCGCTGACGAGATAGCCGACGGCGAGCGGCAGCCCGAAGCCGAGCTCGAGGGCGAGCGCCAGGATGGCGGCCTCGATGGCGAAGAACAGGTAGGTGAAGCTCGCGTAGATGAGTGAGGTGATCGTCGAGCCGATATAGCCGAAGCCCGCCCCCCGCGTGAGCAGGTCGACGTCCAGCCCGTGGCGGGCGGCGTAGGCGCTCACCGGCACGCCGGTGAGGAAGATCACCAGCCCGACGGTGAGCACGGCCCACAGCGTGTTGGTGAAGCCGCTCGACAGGATCAGGGTGCCGCCGATCGCCTCCAGTGCCAGGAAGGCGACCGAGCCGAGCGCCGTCTGGGCGACCCGCCAGCCCGACCAGCGCCGGGCGCGCTTCGCCGTGAAACGCAGCGCGAAGTCTTCCAGGGTCTCGTTCGCGACCCACTGGTTGTACTCGCGGCGGACCGGGATGATGCGCTGTCGTCCGGGCATGAGCCTCCGTGTCGCCCCCGCTGCGGCGCAGTATCCGGCACCCGTCCCGGCGCCGCGACCCGAAATACCGTTCTGCGCTCCCCTTCCGCGCGACGCACGCCTTCCGCGCGGCGCACGGGAGCGCATGATCCTGTGCGGCTTCGGGCCAGCGCGGAATACGTAAAAACGCGTATATGCTGCGGCGCAAAACGCCACCTAGCCTGAGATCCGAACGCGGCGGGACCGACCCGGAGAGGGCGCCCGAGCGGGACGACAGGAGAGGGCGATGGCTGGGAACGAGCGGGGCCTTGCAGGCGATCTTGGCCTCGAATCGGCGTTGCGGCGTCGGCTGCTGATGGGTCTCGCGGCGGTGCCGGCCGCATCCCTCCTGCCGCGCCTCGCGCAGGCGGCAGGGCCGCCGACCGCGTCCGTCAACACCACCGGCCTCGCGGTGACGGACACCGAGGTGACGGTCGGCATCCTGCACTCGGTCACCGGCACGATGGCGATCTCCGAGACCGGGGCGCAGCAGGCGGAGAAGCTTGCGATCGAGGAGATCAACGCCGCCGGCGGCGTGCTCGGCCGCAAGATCAAGGTGATCCAGGAGGACGGCGCCTCCGACTGGCCGACCTTCGCCGAGAAGGCGAAGAAGCTCCTCGTCAATGACAAGTGCGCCGCCGTGATGGGCTGCTGGACCTCGGCCTCGCGCAAGGCGGTGCTGCCGGTGTTCGAGCAATATAACGGCATGCTGTACTATCCGACCTTCTACGAGGGGCTGGAAGAATCGAAGAACGTCATCTATACCGGCCAGGAAGCGACGCAGCAGATCCTGGCCAGCCTCGACTGGGTGGCGAAGGAGAAGGACGCCAAGACGTTCTTCTTCATCGGCTCCGATTACATCTGGCCGCGCACCTCGAACAAGATCGCCCGCAAGCACGTCGAGAACGTGCTGAAGGGCAAGGTCGTCGGCGAGGAGTACTTCCCGCTCGGCCATACCCAGTTCAATTCCGTCATCAACAAGATCAAGCTGACGAAGCCCAACGTGATCTTCACCGACGTGGTCGGCGGCTCGAACGTGGCGTTCTACAAGCAGCTCAAGGCGGCCGGCATCGATTTGTCGAAGCAGGTGCTGATGACGATCTCCGTCACCGAGGACGAGATCGACGGCATCGGCGGCGAGAACATCGCAGGCGCCTATGCCTGCATGAAGTACTTCCAGTCGCTCAAGAACCCGAACAACGAGAAGTTCGTCGCCGCCTTCAAGAAGATGTGGGGCGAGAAGACGGTGATCGGCGACGTGACGCAGGCCGCCTATCTCGGCCCCTACCTGTGGAAGCTCACCGCCGAGAAGGCCGGCTCGTTCGACGTCGACAAGATTGCGGCGGCCTCGGCCGGTGTCGAGTTCAAGAGCGCGCCGGAGGGCTACGTGAAGATCCACCCCAACCATCACCTGTGGTCGAAGACCCGGGTCGGCAAGGCGCTGCCGAACGGCCAGTTCGAGGTGGTCTACGAGAGCCCCGACCTCATCGAGCCGAACCCCTTCCCGAAGGGCTACCAGTAGGACACGAACCCTCCCCCTCCGCGGGGGATGGTGCCCGGCGAAGGCCGGGCGGGAGAGGGAAACCACGTTCCCGGATGAGGCGAACCCGTTCTGAGGGGCGCTTCCTGGATCGGCGTCGCGATCCCCTCTCCCGGCTCGCTCCGCTCGCCACCCTCCCCCGCTGAGGGGGGGGTTCGCGTCGGCTCTCTCATCGCCGGCGCACAGCACTCGATTGAACCTCCTGCCGGAGCTCCCGCCCATGTTCGGTGAATACTCGCTCGGCGACCTCGGCGCGATCTTCGCCATGCAGGGCTTCGCCGGCCTGATCCTGTTCTCGGTCTACGTGCTGATGGCGCTCGGCCTCGCGATCATCTTTGGCCAGATGGGCGTCATCAACATGGCGCATGGCGAGTTCATGATCCTCGGCGCCTACGTCACCTATCTGTGCTCGGGCTTCTTCCAGGCTCACTTGCCGGGCATCTTCCCCGCTTACTTCTTCCTCGCGATGGCGCTGGCCTTCGTGGCGGCGGGCCTGCTCGGGATGGTGGTCGAGTGGGCACTGATCCGCCACCTCTACAAGCGGCCGCTCGACACGCTGCTCGCCACCTGGGGCCTGTCGCTGATCCTGCAGCAGGCCTACCGGTCGATCTTCGGCGCCCGCGAGGTCGGCGTCGAACTGCCGTCCTGGATGATGGGCTCGGTGCAGGCGACCGATACGATCGAGATCCCGATCAACGGCCTGTTCGTGATGGCGATCACCGTGCTGATCACCCTCGCAGTCGCGGGCCTGCTGTTCGCGTCGCGATACGGCAAGCAGGTCCGGGCTGTGATGCAGAACCGGGTGATGGCCGGCGCCGTCGGCATCGACACGGGACGGGTCGACCGCCTCACCTTCGGCCTCGGCTGCGGCATTGCCGGGGTCGCCGGCTCGGCCTTCACGATGATCGGCTCGACCGGGCCGACCTCGGGCCAGCTCTACATCGTCGACACCTTCCTGATCGTGGTCTTCGGCGGCGCCGCCAGCCTGCTCGGCACCATCGCGTCGGCCTTCTCGATCTCGCAGACCCAGTCGACGCTCGAATTCTTCCTCTCCGGCTCGACCGCGAAAGTCATCACCCTGCTCGCCGTCGTGGCAATCCTGATGCTGCGGCCGCAAGGCCTCTTCACCCTCAAGGTCCGGCGCTGAGGAGTCCGACGCATGAAACTCCCGACCCTCAACGACAACCCGTTCATGAAGCCGGTGGAATGGATGGCGCTCGCCCTCCTGTGCGGCCTGATCTTCTGCGTCCTGCCGCTCGCCCTCGACGGGTTCCGGCTCAATCTGGTGGGCAAGTACCTCACCTACGCCTTCGTCGCGCTGGGCCTCGTCATCTGCTGGGGCTATTGCGGGATCCTGTCGCTCGGCCAGGGCGTGTTCTTCGGCCTCGGCGGCTACTGCATGGCGATGTACCTCAAGCTCGAGGCCTCGTCGGTGGAGAATACGAAGATCCAGTCGACGCCGGGCATCCCGGACTTCATGGACTGGAACCAGATCACGGCGCTGCCGTGGTTCTGGGCCCCGTTCAAGAGCCTGCCGCTGACGCTGATCGCGGTCGTGCTGGTGCCGACGCTGTTCGCCTTCGTCATCGGCGCGGCGATGTTCAAGCGCCGGGTCGGCGGCACCTACTTCGCGATCATCACCCAGGCGATCGCCGCGATCCTGACCATCCTGATCGTCGGCCAGCAGGGCTATACCGGCGGCATCAACGGCATCACCGACCTGCGCACGCTCCACGGCTGGGACATCCGCACCGACGCGGCCAAGACCATCCTCTACTTCGTCAATGGCGGGCTCCTCGTCGCCTGCGTGCTGGTGGCGCAATACGTCAAGCGCTCGAAGCTCGGCCGCATCCTGGTCGCCATGCGCGACAAGGAGGACCGGGTCCGCTTCTCCGGCTACGGCGTCGCGAGCTTCAAGATCTTCGCCTTCTGCCTCGCCGCGGCCTTCGCGGCGATCGGGGGGGCGATGTTCACCCTCCAGGTCGGCTTCATGTCGCCGTCCTTCGTCGGCATCGTGCCGTCGATCGAGATGGTGATCTACGCCGCGGTCGGCGGACGTCTGTCGCTGTTCGGCGCGATCTACGGCACGCTGCTGGTCAACTGGGCCAAGACAACCTTCTCCGAATCCTTCCCCGAACTGTGGCTGTTCGGCCTCGGCGCCCTGTTCATCGCGGTCGTGCTCGCCTTCCCCAACGGGCTCGCCGGAGTGTGGCGCCAGCACGTCGAGCCGCGGCTGACCCGCCGCCCGAAAGCCGCCAGCCCCGCCGCGCTGCCCCAGGGCGCCCCCGCCGAGTGAGGATTGTTTCGATGAACGCAGCCATCCTCCCCGGTGCGACCGCGGGCGACAGGGATTTCCTCCTCGCGGTCGAGGCCCTGACCGTCTCCTTCGACGGGTTCAAGGCGGTCAACGACGTGTCGTTCTACGTCGATCCGGACGAGATCCGGGTCATCATCGGCCCCAACGGCGCCGGCAAGACCACGGTGCTCGACCTGATCTGCGGCCGCACCCGGGCGACCTCCGGCTCGATCAAGTACAAGGGCACCGAACTGACCAAGCTCTCGGAGAGCGCCATCGTCCAGGCCGGGGTCGGGCGCAAGTTCCAGACGCCCTCGATCTACGACGACCTGACGGTGTTCGAGAACCTCGAGATCTCGTTCCCGCGCGGGCGCAGCGTGCTCGGCGCCCTGATGTTCAAGCGCGACGCCGAGGTGCGTGACCGCATCCACGAGATCGCCGAGATGATCTTCCTGAAGGATCAGCTCGACAGGCGGGCGGAGTTCCTCAGTCACGGCCAGAAGCAATGGCTCGAGATCGGCATGCTGCTGATTCAGGACCCGGAGCTCCTGATGCTCGACGAGCCGGTGGCCGGGATGAGCGTCGCCGAGCGCAAGAAGACCGCCGAGTTGCTGCACCAGATCATCAAGGGCCGCTCGGTGCTCGTGATCGAGCACGACATGAAGTTCGTCGAGGACATCGCCCACCGGGTCACGGTGCTGCATCAGGGCAAGGTCCTGTCCGAGGGCTCGATGGAGCGCGTCAAGACCGACCCGAAGGTGGTCGAAGTCTATCTCGGGCATTGAGGGGAGGCACCGCCATGCTCCAGACCGTTCCCGCCTCCGCGCCCGTCGCGGCGCCGGGCGCCGCCCCGATGCTCGCCGTCACCGACCTCCACGCCGCCTACGGCCAGAGCGAGGTGCTGCACGGCATCGACCTCACCGTGGCGCCCGGCGAGATCGTCGCCGTGATGGGCCGCAACGGCATGGGCAAGTCGACCCTGATGCGGACCCTGATGGGCATCCTGCCGGCCCGCGGCGGCACGATACGGGTCGACGGCCACGACGTGACGGCGTTGAAGAGCCACCAGCGCGTCGCCCGGGGCCTCGCCTACGTGCCGCAGGGCCGGATGATCTTCTCCGCCATGACGGTGCAGGAGAACATCGAGACCGGGCTGACCGTCACCGGCGAGTCCAAGGTGCCGGGCGACCTCTACGCGATGTTCCCGGTGCTCCTGGAGATGAAGGGCCGGCGCGGCGGCAACCTGTCGGGCGGCCAGCAGCAGCAGCTCGCCATCGCCCGGGCGCTGGCCAGCCGGCCGAAGGTGCTGCTCCTCGACGAGCCGACCGAGGGCATCCAGCCCTCGATCATCCGCGAGATGGGCCGGACGCTCAAGAAGATCCGGGACGAGCGCGGACTCTCGATCGTCGTCTCCGAGCAGGTGCTCAGCTTCGCACTTGATATTGCCGACCGAGTGCTGGTGATCGAGAACGGATCGATCGTCCACGAGGACCTGCGCGCCGACGTCGATGAGGCAACGGTCGCCCGCTACCTGTCGGTTTGAAGGGGGCACAATGGTCGATTACCGGATCTTCGAGCTCGGCGACTTCGTGCTCCAGTGCAGGAAGACGCTTCGCAAGGCCAGGCTGGCCTACAAGACCTACGGCACCCTCAATGCGGACAAGAGCAACGCGATCGTCTACCCAACGTGGTATTCGGGGCAGCATTACGAGAACGAGTGGCTGATCGGGCCCGGCAAGGCGCTCGATCCGGACAAGTATTTCATCATCATCCCGAACATGTTCGGCAACGGGCTGTCGTCGTCGCCGAGCAACACACCGGCGCCGTGGAACGGGCCGCGCTTCCCGAACGTGACCGCCTACGACAACGTGCGGGCGCAGCACCGGCTGGTCACCGAACTGTTCGGCATCGACAAGCTCGCTCTCGTCACCGGCTGGTCGATGGGCGCGCTCCAAACCTATCACTGGGCGGCGATGTATCCGGACATGGTTCCGCGCATCCTGCCGTTCCAGGGCTCGGCCAAGTGCTCGCGGCACAACTTCGTCTTCCTGGAAGGGGCGAAGGCGGCGCTCCAGGCCGACGCCGCCTTCGCGGACGGCTGGTACGCCAGCCCGCCGACCAAGGGGTTGCGCGCCTTCGGGCGCGTCTATGCCGGCTGGGGCCTGTCGCAGACCTTCTACCGGATCGAGGCCGATCTGACCCATATGGGCTACGCCTCGCTGGAGGATTTCCTGGTCGGGTTCTGGGAAGGGCTGTTCTACACCCGCGACGCCAACAACCTGCTGGCGATGCTGTGGACCTGGCAGAACGGCGACATCAGCGCCAACGAGATCTTCAACGGCGACTTCAAGGCGGCGCTCGGGGCGATCAAGGCCGACGCGATCCTGATGCCGGCCTCGACCGACCTGTACTTTCCACCCGAGGACAACGCGATCGAGGCCGCCGCGATGCCGAAGGCGGACCTTCGGGTCATCGACACCTGGTGGGGCCACTTCGCCGGCGGCCCGGGCACCAGCCCGGACGACATCGCGGTCCTCGACGCCGCGCTCAAGGAATTGCTGGCGCGCTGACGCCGCCCGCTCCGCATCCGGCGGCGCCATCCGCCGGCTCAACACCCGCTCCATGGCGAAAGGGAAACGCATGCCCGAGACGTTGATCAAGGTCGACCTGACGCAGTCGGCCTACGAGAACGACATGGTGCACAACCGCTGGCACCCGGACATCCCGATGGTCGCCTACGTGAAGCCGGGCCAAGACTTCATCGTCGAGACCTACGACTGGACCGGCGGGTTCATCAAGAACAACGACTCGGCCGACGACGTGCGCGACATCGACCTGTCGATCGTGCACTTCCTGTCCGGCCCGATCGGCGTCGAGGGCGCCGAGCCCGGCGACCTCCTGGTGGTCGACCTCCTCGACATCGGCGCCAAGCCGGACTCGCAATGGGGCTTCAACGGCTTCTTCTCGAAGCAGAACGGCGGCGGCTTCCTCACCGACCACTTCCCGCTGGCCCAGAAGTCGATCTGGGACTTCGAGGGGATGTTCACCAAGTCGCGCCACGTGCCGGGCGTGCGCTTTCCCGGCCTGATCCATCCCGGCCTGATCGGCTGCCTGCCCGACCCGAAGCTGCTGGCGACCTGGAACGAGCGCGAGACCGCGCTGATCGCCACCAACCCGACCCGGGTGCCGGGACTGGCCAACCCGCCCTTCGGCCCGACCGCCCATATGGGCCGGCTGTCCGGCGCCGCGAAGGACAAGGCGGCGGCGGAGGGCGCCCGCACCGTCCCGCCGCGGGAGCACGGCGGCAATTGCGACATCAAGGACCTGTCGCGCGGCTCGAAGATCTACTTCCCGGTCTACGTCCCGGGCGCCGGCCTCTCGATGGGCGACCTGCATTTCAGCCAGGGCGACGGCGAGATCACCTTCTGCGGCGCGATCGAGATGGCCGGCTGGGTCCACCTCAAGGTCGAGGTCATCAAGGACGGCATGGCGAAGTACGGGATCAAGAACCCGATCTTCAAGCCGTCGCCGATCGTCCCGCGCTTCGACGACCATCTGATCTTCGAGGGCATCTCGGTCGACGAGAGCGGCGGCCAGCACTACCTCGACGTGACGGTGGCCTACCGCCAGGCCTGCCTCAACGCGATCGAGTACCTGAAGAAGTTCGGCTATTCCGGCGCCCAGGCCTACTCGATCCTCGGTACCGCGCCGGTGCAGGGTCACATCTCGGGCGTCGTCGACGTGCCGAACGCCTGCGCGACCCTGTGGCTGCCGACCGGCATCTTCGACTTCGACATCAACCCGAGCGCCGCGGGACCGACGCAGTACCTCGACGGCTCGGTCCAGATGCCGATCTCGCCGGACAAGTAGCATGCCGGTCTACGACTATTCCTGCGAGTCCTGCGGCCCGTTCACGGTGCTGCGCCCGATGGCGCAGTTCCGCGATCCCCACGACTGCCCGGATTGCGGCGGGCGTTGCGAGCGCGCCTTCCTCACCGCGCCGCGCCTGTCGGGCATGGATGCGGGGCTGAAGGCGGCCCACGCCACCAACGAGCGCAGCCGCCACGCGCCCAGGCGCAGTCACGGCGCCGGCTGCGGCTGCTGCGCGCCGAAGAAGACCGCGGCGGCCCCGGCCGCCGCCAAGGGCTTCCCGGCCGCGCGGCCGTGGATGATCAGCCACTGAGGGAGGCGGTGGGGCTCCTCTCCCCGCCTCATCTCGCAGGGCCGTTCACGGACGGAACAAGGGTGCGGAACGCCGGCCTCCCCCGCCCGGGAGAGGGGATCCGGAGGTGTGACCGGCGCGACGTCCTGCCCCGGACGCCGCCGGGCCGCCCTGCGCCCGCGAGACGCACCGAAGCCAGACACGCCCACCATCCTCGCCAGGGAGACACGCCATGCATCACGGCGACATTTCCAGCAGCCACGACAGCGTCGGCGTCGCAGTCGTCAACTACAAGATGCCGCGCCTGCACACCAAGGCCGAGGTCATCGCCAACTGCCACAAGATCGCCGACATGGTGGTCGGTATGAAGGCCGGCCTGCCGGGCATGGACCTCGTGGTCTTCCCCGAATACTCGACGCACGGCATCATGTACGACGCCGCCGAGATGTACGACACCGCCTCGACCATCCCCGGCGAGGAGACGGCGATCTTCGCCGAGGCGTGCCGCAAGGCGAAGGTGTGGGGCGTGTTCTCCCTCACAGGCGAGCGGCACGAGGAGCACCCGCACAAGGCGCCCTACAACACCCTGATCCTGATGAACGACCAGGGCGAGATCGTGCAGAAGTACCGCAAGATCATGCCGTGGGTGCCGATCGAGGGCTGGTACCCGGGCGACTGCACCTACGTCTCCGACGGGCCGAAGGGGCTGAAGGTCAGCCTGATCATCTGCGACGACGGCAACTACCCGGAGATCTGGCGCGACTGCGCCATGCGCGGCGCCGAACTCATCATCCGCTGCCAGGGCTACATGTACCCGGCCAAGGAGCAGCAGATCCTGATGTCGAAGGCGATGGCCTTCGCCAACAACGTCTACGTGGCGGTGGCGAACGCCTCCGGCTTCGACGGGGTCTACACCTATTTCGGCCACTCGGCGCTCATCGGCTTCGACGGACGCACCCTCGGCGAGTGCGGCGAGGAGGAGATGGGCATCCAGTACGCCGCGTTGTCGAAGTTCCTGATCCGCGACGCGCGCCAGCACTGGCAGTCGGAGAATCACCTCTTCAAGCTGCTCCACCGCGGCTACACCGGCATGATCAACTCCCGCGAGGAGCGGCACGGGATGTCGGCCTGTCCCTACGACTTCTACCGCCGCTGGATCGAGGACCCCGACGGGACCCGCGACGCGGTGCGCGGCATCACCCGCGCGAGCGTGGGCACGCCCGAATGCCCCATCGAGGGCATCCCGATCGTAGGTGAGGGCACGGCGGCGCACCGTTAGCCGCGCCGTCCGACCTCTCTCCCCCGTGCGGGGAGAGAGACGTGCGACCCTCTCGTCAAACGTCTCAGGCTCCCGTGCTCGCCGACTACCTCATCCGTCACGAACCCTACTACCACCCGGTCGGCGACGAGGTCGCGCTGTTCGCGGCGGCCTGCGCGGCGCGGCTGCCGATGATCCTCAAGGGGCCGACCGGCTGCGGCAAGACCCGCTTCCTGGAGCACATGGCCTGGCGGCTGCGCCGCCCGCTCGTCACCATCGCCTGCCACGAGGACATGAGTGCGCCCGACCTCGTCGGGCGCTGGCTGCTCGATGCGGGGGGCACCGTCTGGCACGACGGGCCGCTCACCCGCGCCGTGCGCCACGGGGCGCTGTGCTACCTCGACGAGGTGGTGGAGGCGCGCTCCGACACCCTGGTCGCGATCCACCCGCTCACCGACGCGCGGCGGATGCTGCCGCTGGAGCGCAGCGGCGAGGTGGTGCCGGCCCATCCCGACTTCCTCCTCGTGGTCTCCTACAACCCCGGCTACCAGGCGCTGCAGAAGGACCTGAAGGAATCGACGAAGCAGCGCTTCGGGGCGCTCGCCTTCACCTATCCGGAGCCGGACGCCGAGGCCGCGATCGTGGCGCACGAGTCGGGCGTGGACGAGATCTGCGCCCGCCGCCTCGTACGGGTCGGCGCGGCGTCGCGGGCGCTCGTCGCAGAGGGCCTGACCGAGGGCGCCTCGACCCGGATGCTGATCCATGCCGGACGCCTGATCGCGGGCGGCATCGGCTTCGCGTCCGCCTGCGCGCTCGCCGTCGCGACGCCCCTGACCGACGATCCGGCCCTGCGCGATGCGCTCGCCGCGGCCGTCGCCGCGCAGGTGCCGTGAGCCGGGAGGGCGAGCGACGGCGCGCGGCGCTCCTGCGGGCCGTGTGGGGCCGCGCCCGCCCGCTCGCGACGCTTCCCCCGCCGGAGCCGGGCGGTCCCCCGCAGCGTCCGAGCTTCGACGAGGACGGGATCCGGCTGCCGCACGGACCGGCGCCGGCGCGGGCCGCCGACGACCGCCTCGCCGAGGCGAGCCTCGCCCATATCGGCGCCCACCTCGCCCACGGCGTCGGGCGCTTCGCGGCCGGCACCCTGCGGCCCGCGCAGGTCGCCCTCGTGTCGCTGATCGAGGACGCCCGGGTCGAGGCCCTGGCGTTGCGCGAGCGGCCGGGCCTGCGCCGGCTCTGGCTGCCCTTCCACGCCGCCGAGCCCGGTATCCTGCGCACCGCACCGGCCCTGATGGCACGACTGTCGCGCGCGCTGCTCGATCCCGATGCCGACGACCCGGACGCCTTCGTGGCGCGGGGCCGGACGCTCTTCTTCGCCGATCCCGCCGCCTGGACCGATCCGGGCTTCAGCCGCCGCGTCGGCGACCGGCTCGGCAACGACCTCGGCCAGATGCGCGTGCCGTTCAGCCCGCGCTCCTACCTCGTCGAGCCGGCCTACCGCGACGACCATGCCGGCCTGTGGGAGCAGGCCGAGCGGGAGGCCGCGAGCCGCACGGAGCCACGGCCGGGCGATTCCGCCGCGACCGCCCGCGCCGCCAAGGCCGAGACGCAGCCCGAGCCCACGGTCCGTATCTGGCGCTATCCCGAGTGGGACCACCGTATCCGCTGTGCCCGGCCGGACTGGGCGAGCGTGCACGAGGAGGAGCCGCCGGCCTCCGCCGCCCCGCCGGTCCCGCCCGATCCGCACCTCGACAGGACCTTGCGCCTCCTGCGCAGGCCTCGCGCGATCAAGCTGAAGCGGCAGCTCGACGGCGACGATCTCGACCTCGCCGCGGCGATCGATGCCATCGTCCCGTTACGCTCCGGCCGCCGGCCCGAGCCACGCCTGTACACCCGGATCCAGCATCGCGCGGTGTCGGTCCCGGTGCTTCTCCTCATGGACGCCTCGCTCTCGACGGCCGACCCGGCACCGGGCGGCGGCCGCCTGATCGATGCGGCCCGCGAGATCGCCCAACTCCTCGTCGATTCTCTCCGACGCTTGCACCTCCCCTTGGCGGTCATGGCCTTCCGCTCGGCAGGGCGGCACGACGTTCGCGCAACCTGGATCAAGCGATGGACCGATTCCCCGGACATCGCCGCCGAGCGACTGGCCGCACTCGAGCCCGGCGGCTCGACGCGCCTGGGCGCCGCCCTGAGGCATGCCGGCCGCGCCCTTCCGCCGGGCCCGAGCCTGATGCTCGTCCTGACGGACGGTGAGCCCTCCGATATCGACATTCACGATCCGGCCTATCTCGTCGCAGATGCTCGGGAGGCTCGCTCGACGCTCACGCGTCAGGGCGTCGTCGTGCTCGGCCTCGCCTTGGCTCAGGCGCAGCTGGGCGCACTCGCTCGGATCTGCACCCCGGCACGGTGCATCGTCGTCCGAGATGATCCACATCTATGGCGTCGCATCACACATGTGTTTTAAGTTCTTATGCTGAATCTCAGCAAGGAATTAGCGCTCATTAGCCTGAGGCAAGCTTGAGGTCGTTGAGCATGGTCGGAGGAGATCCGGCCATGTCGCAGAGTGGTGATGCCCTGACGGACGAGTCAGTGGGAGCATCTCGAGCGGTTGGCGCCGGGGACCGGAAAGGTCCACGCAGAGCGCGGGCGGATAATCGGCGATTTCTCGACGCGCTCCTGTGGATGGTCCGATCGGGCGGTCGCCGGACAGATCTTCTTGGATCGTCTTGGCAAGACCGATACATTCAAGCGGCGTTACTGCGGCGGGATTTCTCGTGGTGTTCTGGACGAGATGTGATCTGCCCGGGCGCAGGAGACGAGCTGGACTGGCTGATGCTGGATCGGACGATTGTCCGGGCTCGCAGGCAGATTGCGGGCGCACGCGAGGTCAAAGGGGGGCGGATGCCCGGGGCCTGGGTCGGTGACGCCGCGGCCTGACGACGACGATCCACGCGGCCACGGATGTCTTGGCGTGCCGGTGCCGTTGATCGTGAACCGCTCCGAGTTTCCCGGCGGCTCCAACCTCCGAGAGGATGGAGCCATGACGAAGCGAACGGCCCTGTTTTCCCCTGAGATGCGCGAAGCCTCGGCGGATTTTGCCAGGGCGGAGCCCGCAGCGATCGCGATCCTTCACGTCCTGCTCGGCGCCCGCCGCGCGGGCGCCATGGCCTGACCGGCCGCCGAGAAGAATCCTTCTGCCGGTCCACCAGGACTCGCACGCCTGTTCCAACAAACGCCAAGATAAAAATAATCTCGTCTCGTTGACGATTCCGATCGACAACGACAAGATCAAGATCTCGCGAAAGGTCAGGCGCGGCGAATGATTGCGCCATCAACCCATGAGGCCGGCATGACGTCACTCAACGAATACTTGGTGGAGAAGCGCGCGGCCGTGGCGGCGCGGGAGGCGCGGATCGAGGCCGGGAGCCTGGAGGCGGTGCCGCTCTCCGCACAGGTCGGCGTCGAGGGCCGCAGCGGCGTGCGCCGGATCCGGATCCGCGACCATCAGGTCGTCACCGACTCACCGCCGGACTTCGCCGGCTACGATCTCGGACCCGGCTCGCCGGAGCTGCAGCTCGGCATCCTCGGCAGCTGCCTCGCCCATTCCTACCTGATTCAGGCCGCGCGCCTCGGCGTGCCCCTCGACTCGATCGACGTCGCGGTGAGCGGGCAGCTCGACCCGAGGGCCGGGCGGCCTGGCTTCGAGGCGGTACCGGTCAGCCCGCACGACCTCGCCTACACTGTGCGAATCGTCTCGCCGGCCTCCCGCGAGGCGGTGGCGCACCTCGAAGCCGAGGTCGACCGCGCTTGCCCGATCCTCAATCTGCTGCGCGCGCCGCAAGCCGTGCGCGGCACGGTCGAGCACCGCGCCCCCGAAGCGCCCGCCCGCGCTGCCTGACACTCCCCCCTCGAAGCGCCCCCGGACGATGACGCTCCCCACGCTCTCCCACACCCGCCGCCGCTTCCTCGCCCGCGCCGGCACCCTCGGCCTCGCGACGCCGCTCGGCCTCCTCGGCTCGCCCTCCTCCGCCGGGCTCCTGCCCGTGCCGGCTCTCGGCGATGCGCCGATCTGCCGGGTCGCGGCCGAGGGGCCGGCGCCGGGCGGCGCGGCGCGCCCGATCAAGCTCGCCTGGAACGCCTCGGCGATCTGCACCGCCGCGGCCCCTGTCGCCAAGGAGAGCGGGGTGTTCGCCCGGCACGGGCTCGCGGTCGAGTTCGTCAATTTCGGCGGCTCGACGGAGCAGCTGCTGGAGGCGATCGCCACGGGCAAGGCGGATGCCGGCATCGGCATGGCGCTGCGCTGGCTCAAGCCCCTGGAGCAGGGCTTCGACGTCAAGGTCACGGCCGGCATCCACGGCGGCTGCATGCGGCTCTTGGGCGCCCGATCTGCCGGGGCGACCAGCCTGGACGCGCTGAAGGGCAAGGTGATCGCGGTGAGCGACCAGGCCTCGCCGGCCAAGAACTTCTTCGGCCTGCTGCTGGCCAAGCGCGGCATCGATCCCGAGCGCGACGTCGAGTGGCGGGTCTACCCCCTCGATCTCCTCGCACTCGCGGTCGAGAAGGGCGAGGCCCAGGCGCTCGCCGACAGCGACCCGCGCACCTTCCTGTGGATGAAGGACACCCGCCTGACGGAGGTCGCCAACAACCTCTCGGCCGAGTACCACGACCGCACCTGCTGCATCCTGGCCCTGCGGGGCGCGCTGGTGCGCGACGAGCGCCCGGTGGCCGCCGCCCTGACCCGGGCGCTGCTCGAGGCCGGCACCCGGGTCGCCCACGATCCCGACTATGCCGCCAAGGTCTATGCCGGCTACGGCGGCAAGGGCTCGGTCGAGGACCTCGCCGCGATGCTGCGCAGCCACACCCATCACCACCATCCCCTCGGGGCCGAGCTCAAGCAGCAGATCGCCGCCTATGTCGACGAGCTGAAGACCGTGAAGGTGATCCGCGCCCGCACCGACGCAAGGCAATTCGCCGAGCGCGTCTATGCCGACGTCCTGAGCTGAGGTGCCCGTGAGCGACATCGCCCTCGTCCGCGCGGACGGCGCCGTCCGGCGCCCCGCCTTCCTCCCCGCCCTGGCCTCCGTCGCGGCGGCCGCCGCCTGGATCGGGCTCTCCGCCCTCGTGGCTCTGCCGCCCGACCTCGGCGATTTCGGGTTCACCCGCGAGCTCGCCATCGGCTTCGCGGGATTCGGCGCGCTCCTCCTGGCGGCCGGCTTCCTGCACCCCGGCGAGGCCGGCCTCGTCCGGCGCATCCAGGGCTGGTCGCCCTGGCTCGTCGTGCTCGCCGGCCTCCTCGGCCTGTGGGAGCTGGCGACCGCCAAGCGCGCCTGGCTGCCGATGCCGTTCTTCCCGCCGCCGCAGGCGATCCTGGAGGTCTTCGTCGAGGATTACGCGCGGCTCGCCGACAGCGTCTGGCACTCCTTGCGCCTGCTCGCGGGCGGCTACGCCCTCGGGGCGCTCGCCGGCTTCACCCTCGGCGTGGCGATCGGCTGGTCGCGGAACGTCGGCTACTGGGTGCACCCGGTTCTGCGCTTCGTCGGCCCGCTGCCGGCGACCGCCTGGCTGCCCCTCGCCTTCTTCGTCTTTCCGTCGAGCGGCGCCGCCTCGACCTTCCTCGTCGCGCTCGCCACCGGCTTTCCGGTCACGGTGCTGACCTGGTCGGGCATCGCCGGTGTCAACAAGGCCTATTACGACGTGGCGCGGACGCTGGGCGCCCGCGAGGGCTTCCTGATCCTCAAGGTGGCCATCCCGGCGGCCCTGCCGCACGTCTTCGTCGGCCTGTTCATGGGGCTCGGCAGCTCCTTCGCGGTGCTGGTGGTGGCCGAGATGCTGGGCGTGAAGGCCGGCCTCGGCTGGTACCTGCAATGGGCGCAAGGCTGGGCGGCCTACGCCAACATGTACGCGGCGCTCGCCGTCATGGCCCTGGCCTGCTCGGGCCTGATCACCCTGCTGTTCCGGGTGCGCGACCGTCTCCTGTCCTGGCAGAAGGGCCTCGTCCAATGGTAGCCGGCCTGATCGCGCCGTCTCGGGCGCCCGACTCCGTCCCGGCGGGGGTTCCCGCGCCGGTCCGCGGCGCCGCCCTCTCGCTGCGCGACGTGCACCATGCCTTCGCGCTGAGGAAGGCACCGCTCCCGGTCCTCGACGGCGTCTCGTTCGACGTCGAGCCCGGCGCCTTCGTGGCCCTGCTCGGGCCCTCGGGCTGCGGGAAGTCGACGCTCCTGCGCCTCGTCGCCGGGCTCGAGCCGCCGAACGAGGGCCGGATCGCCGTCGACGGCGCTCCCTTGCGCGGCCCGCACCCGTCCCGCGGCCTCGTGTTCCAGGACCCGACACTCTATCCCTGGCGAAGCGTCATCGGCAACGTCGCGGTCGGCCCGGAGGCCCGCGGTCGAGCGCGAGCGGAAAGCGGGCGCGTCGAGGAGGCGCTGGCCCTCGTCGGGCTCTCCGGCTTCTCGGACGCCTTCCCGCACCAGCTCTCGGGGGGCATGGCGCAGCGGGTGGCGCTCGCCCGGGCCCTGGTCAACGCGCCGCCTCTGCTGCTGCTCGACGAGCCCCTGGGCAAGCTCGACTCGCTCACCCGCCTGACGATGCAGGCCGAGCTGGTGCGGCTGTGGCAGGACAAGGGCTTCACCGCCCTGCTGGTGACCCACGACGTCGAGGAAGCCCTGATGCTGGCGCAGCGCATCCTCGTCTTCTCGGATCGCCCGGCCCGGATCCGGGCGGACATCGCGTGCGACCGGCCCTATCCGCGCCACCGGGAGGATCCCGGGGTCGTCGCCGACCGTCGGGCCATCCTGGACCTTCTCGGCACCGCCTGAGGCCGGGCCGGACCCCGGCTCGATCCCCCTGGTCCGGACCGGATCAGCGGACCGGAGGCGCCCAGATCCCGAGAGCAGAGGTGTCGACGGCGCGCGGCAGCAGTCCCTCGGCGCGGAACGCGTCGGCGATCGTCTGCTGCTCGGAGAGGCCTTCCCGGGTCACGGGCTCGACCCGGTAGCTGCGATGGGCGTTGGCCTGCAGGACGATGTCGGGCTCGAGCTTCCAGAGCGCGGCGAGCCGCGCGGCGGCCTCGGCCGGGTTCGCCTTCACCCAGGCGCCGGTCTGCGCGAGCTTGGCGAAGAGGAGACCGAGCACCGGCCCGTTCGCCGCCACGTAGGAATCGGCAGCGAGGTAGTAGCGCTTGTAGAGCGACAGCCCGCTCCCGTCGCGCAGGATGCGCGCACCCGCCTGCCGCTGCGCCGCGGTCAGAAACGGATCCCAGGCCGCCCAGGCCTCGACTCCGCCGCTCTCCAGCGCGGCCCGCCCGTCGGCCGGGCTCAAGTAGGCCGGCACGATGCTCCGGAAGGACAGCCCGGCCTCCTTGAGGGCGGCGAGGACCAGGAAGTGGTTGCCCGCCCCCTTGGTGACCGCGATCCGCTTGCCCCTCAGGTCGGCCACGGAGCGCGCCGGCGAATCCTTCGGCACGAGGATCGCCTGCGCCTCGGGCGAGGCCGCCTCCTGGGCGAGGTAGGTGATGCGCGCGCCGGCCGCCTGCGCGAAGACCGGCACCGTATCGGCGACGTCGGCCGAGACGTCGATCGACCCGGCATTCAGCGCCTCCATGATCGGCAGGCCGCTGGTGAATTCGTGCCAGGACAGGCCGACGCCGTGCGCCGACAGCGCCTGTTCCAGGCTCCCGTCCTGGCGCAGCAGCGCGATGAGCGTCGAGGAGCGCTGGTAGCCGATGCGGAGCGTCGTGGCGGCGCGCGCGCTGCGGCTCAGGACGGCCGAGGCCGCAAGGCCCGCGAGCAGGGTTCGGCGGGAGGTCGGCATCGGATCGGATCCTCGGATGATGGTGGAATGACGCGGAAGGACCCGCGCCACCAGGGCAGGATGACGATACCGATAGATCACGATGAGTTCGGCGTGCAAGGAACCACGGGTGGGATTCCCCCGCGTTTCCGACAGTTCTGGCGAGATATTCCGACCTCGGCGACGTGAGCGGCACCTGGGAACTTGCCTCCCGACGACCTGAGAAATCGCTTCTCTTCTCTCGGCAGAGCAGGGAATAATATTTCTCTCGAAGCCTCGGCTTTGGAATGGCGCAGCCTCGCGGGCTGGCCCAGTATCGGCGATGCGTCCGACGCCCGATCGTCATCGCTCCGGCCTTGCGCGAAGCGACCCGCCGCCCGGGCCGTCCCGCTCCACGACGATTCGGGGGTCTCATCATGCTCAGCTGGTCACGGCGCGCGCTCCTCGCCGCGGCGCTCGTCCTCGCCTCGACCGCCGCGGCGCCGGCGCAGGCAATCCGGGTCGGGGTCACCGCCGGCCCGCACGCCGAGGTGCTCGACGTCGTCCGCAAGGTCGCGGCCACGCGCGGGCTCGACGTCGCCGTCGTCGAGTTCACCGACTACGTGATCCCCAACCAGGCGCTGGCGGCCGGCGACCTCGACGCCAACTCGTTCCAGCACGAGCCCTACCTGCGCAACCAGGTCGCCAAGACCGGCTGGAGGCTCGTCAAGGTCGCGACCACCACCGCCTCGCCGCAGGGCATCTACTCCAAGCGCTTCAAGCGCATCGAGGATCTGCCCGCGGGCGCCACGATCGCGATCCAGAACGACCCGTCGAACGGCGCCCGCTCGCTGCAGATCCTGCACGCCAACGGGGTGATCACGCTCAAGGACCCGGCCAGCGGCACCGCCACCATCGCCGACATCGCCGGCAACCCGAAGCGCTTCCGCTTCGTCGAGCTCGACGCCGCCCAGCTCGCCCGCGCGCTCGACGACGTCGACGCCGCCTCGATCAACAACAACTACGCCATCCAGGCCGGCCTCTCGCCGGTGACCGACCCGCTGATCCGGGAGCCGGTGGAGGGGCCGTGGGTCAACATCATCGCGGTGCGCGAGGCCGACCGCGACAAGCCGTGGGTGCGCACGCTGGTCGAGGCCTACCGCTCGCAGCCGGTGAAGGACTTCGTGCTCGCCCGCTTCAAGGGCGCCTACGTGCCGACGTGGTAGCGTCGGGCGATCTCCTGCCTTCCCTCGCCCCGGTCGAGCCATGATCCGCTTCAATGCCTTCGAGATGAACTGCGTCGGGCACCAGTCGCCCGGCCTGTGGCGCCACCCCCGCGATCGCTCGGGCGCGTACAACACCCTCGCCTACTGGACCGACCTCGCCCGGCTGCTCGAGCGCGGCGGCTTCGACGGCGTGTTCCTCGCCGACGTGGTCGGGCTCTACGACGTCTATGGCGGCTCGCCCGCCGCCGCCCTGCGGCACGCCACACAGGTGCCGGTCAACGATCCGCTCCTCGTCGTGCCGGCGATGGCGGCGGTGACCGAGCATCTCGGCTTCGGCGTCACCGTGAACCTGTCCTACGAGGCGCCCTACCTGCTCGCCCGCCGCATGACGACGCTCGACCACCTGACGAGCGGCCGCATCGGCTGGAACGTGGTCACCGGCTACCTCGATTCCGCCGCCCGCGCGATGGGGCTCGAGCGACAGCGCGCCCACGACGACCGCTACGACCTCGCCGAGGAGTACATGGCCGTCGTCTACGCCCTGTGGGAGGGCAGCTGGGACGATCGCGCGGTGCGGCGCGATCGGGCGGCGGGCGTGTTCACCGATTCCTCCCGGGTCCGGGCGATCCGGCACGAGGGCCCGCATTTCCGGGTCGAGGGCGTGCATCTCGGCGAGCCCTCGCCGCAGCGCACACCGGTGATCTACCAGGCCGGGACCTCGCCCAAGGGCCGCGGCTTCGCGGCCCGCCACGCCGAATGCGTGTTCGTGTCGGGGCCCTCGCCGCAGGTGATCGCCCCGCGCGTTGCCGCGCTCCGGCAGGCGGCGTCCGACGAGGGCCGGGCGCCGGGCGACCTCCTGATCTACGCGCTCGCCACCCTCGTGGTCGCCGAGACTGACGCGCGGGCGCAGGCCAAGCTCGCCGAGTACCGCTCCTACGTCAGCCACGAGGGGGCGCTGGCGCTGATGTCGGGCTGGACCGGGGTCGACTTCTCGACCCTCGACCTCGACGCCCAGGTCCGGCACGTCGAGAACGACGCCGGGCGCACGGCGATGGACAACGTCACGCGGGCGGATCCGAGCCGGGTCTGGACGGTGCGGGAGGTGGCCGAACACGTCGGGATCGGCGGGATCGGGCCGGTCTTCTGCGGCTCGCCCGCGACCGTGTGCGACGCGCTGGAAGCCTTCGTGGCGGCGACGGGCGTCGACGGGTTCAACCTCGCCTACGTGGTGGCGCACGAGACCTTCGCCGACGTGGTCGAGTTCGTCGTTCCCGAGCTGCAGCGGCGGGGGCGCTACCCGACCGCGTATCGCGACGGTCCGCTGCGGCGGAAGCTGTTCGGGCGCGACCGGGTCGACGCGGCGCATCCGGCGGCGGGCCACCGGCACGCCTCCGGTGCGGCGTGATCGGCCTCGCGGTGCGGCCGCGGCCGATGGCAGGTACAACGCCATTCGACAGGCGGACGACCGTGAGCATCGCAGGAGCGATCGATCGGGACTCCGCGGATCGTCACGCCACCTGATCCCGCTTCAGATCCCGAAAGCCCGCAATGCGGCCGGCGATCGCGCTCGCCGCCACCGTGGCGGGGCTGGCGAGCCAGACCTGCCCGGGTCCCGACCGCCCCGGGAAGTTGCGGTTGATGGCCGAGATCGTGACTTGCTCGCGGGTCTCCGAGGCGCCCGGGCCGCAATTGGCGCAGGCGCCGCAGGCGGGCTGCATCACCTCCGCGCCGACCGCCGCGAAGGTCTCGAGGTAGCCCTTCGCCTCGCAGTAGCGGCGCACGTCGAGGGTGCCGAACTGCAGGATCAGCCGAACCCCCGGCGCGACCGTGAGGCCGCGCGCCGCCGCCCAGGACAGGACCTCGTGGTAGCGGTCGAAATCCTCCCGCTTGCCGGCGGTGCACGAGCCGCCATAGGCGATGTCGATCGTCACCGGAGCCTCGAGGGCGTCGAGCGCGATGCCGTTGCCGGGATCTCCCGGGCGCGCCAGCATCGGCGACAGCGACGCCACCTCCACCGTGACTTCGGCCGCGTAGGCGGCGCCCGGGTCGCTGCGCATCCAGTCCTCCAGGGCGGGCGCCGCGCCGCGGCGCTCCTTCAGGAAGCGCAGGGTCTCGGCATCGGGCGCGACGACGCCGGTGAAGCCGCCGAGCTCGGCGGTCATGTTGGTGAGCGTCGCCCGCTCGTCGGTGGAGAGCGCCGCGACCGCGTCGCCGACGAACTCGAACACCCGGCCGACGCCGAGCCCGGCACGGATCTCAGGGCGCGCCAGGAGGTGCAGCACGATGTCCTTGGCGCCGACGCCCGGGGGCAACGCGCCGTTGAGCGCGACCCGGACGCTCTCCGGCATCGCGAACCGCACCGCGCCGGTGACGAAGGCGTTGGCGATGTCGGTCGTGCCGACCCCGAAGGCAACGCAGCCGAGCGCACCGGCATGCGGCGTGTGC
Organism: Methylobacterium frigidaeris; assembly: GCF_022179185.1. Lineage (GTDB taxonomy): Bacteria > Pseudomonadota > Alphaproteobacteria > Rhizobiales > Beijerinckiaceae > Methylobacterium > Methylobacterium frigidaeris. The sequence goes on from NZ_BPQJ01000010.1 coordinate 28,939, forward strand.
GAATCGGTGCCGACCACGAGCTGGCCCGGGAGCGCGTAGCGTTCGGCCATCAGCGCGTGCGAGATGCCCTCCGAGCCCGGCCCGTCGGCGAGGTATCCGTGGTGGGTGAGGCCGTGCTCGGCCACGAAGGCGCGGTGGGCGCGCGACGCCGCGGCGACGTGGGGCATCAGGTGCCGATGGGCGTGGCTGAGATGCGTGTAGGAGTAGTGGTCCTCGAAGGCGAGGATCGAGGCGGGATCGTGCAGGGCGAGATCGCCCCCGAACGTCTCCCCCAGCAGGTGGCGGGCCATGCCGGTGTAGATGTCATGGATGAAGCGCAGATCCGCGCGCACGAAGCCGCTCTGACCCGCCTCCCCGACCGACGGGCATGACGGCGTCGCCAGCGCGTGGCGCCGCACGACCTTCTCGAAGTAGGTCCGCGGCCGGCCGTCGTCGGGAAGCGGGGCGGGCCGGGCCCCGGCGAGCTGGGTCCGACCGTAGGGGAGGAGCCCGCCGGCGCGCAGGATCGCGGCCGCGAGGGGATCGCGGCCGGCGACGAGCTCGTCCACCGTCACCGCCTCGCCGGCTTGGACACGGGCGACGAGGCTCATGTCCGTCGAGGTGAAGAGCCCGAGATTGTCAGCGTTCTGGCGGTAGATGCGCTCGAAGCTCTCGGCGATCACCAGGCGGATGCCGGAGAGTCGCTCGGCCAGCGGCGCGTGCTCGCGCGAGGAGCCCTTGCCGTAGCGCGCTCCCCCCACCAGCACCGAGAACCCGCCGGCTTTGAGCGCGCCGGGCGCGATCGGCGTCTCGTCCCCGGCCCGGAAGCCGATATGGGCGTGGCCGGCAAGCGTCGCGTCGAAATGGACCAGCGAGGGCACCGGCGTGATCTCGTCGGTCGAGATCTCGGCCCGCAGGGGATGGGCGTCGGCGAGGGAGAGGTCCTCGCCGGCGAGCTGGCGGCGGACCAGATCCGGATCCGCCGCGAGGTGAAGGACGCGCCCGGGCAGCGCGAGGGTGGCGGGTGCGCTCAATGGGAGATCTTCTCGAGTTCGAGCCCGGTGGTGCGCGGCCCCATCAGGCCGATCGTCAGCATCACCACGCTCATCGCGCCGGCGATGAACACGAACACCCCGGTCACCCCGAAATGCTCCAGCATGAACGCGATCAGGAAGGCGTTCACGATCGCCGAGAACCGGCTCCAGGAATAGACGAAACCGACCGCCCGGGTGCGGATCCCGGTCGGGAACAGCTCCTGCTGGTAGGTATGATAGCTGTACGAGATGATGTTGCCGGCGAGCGTCAGCATCACCCCGAGGCTCACGATCGCGACGGCGCTCGAGGCCTGCGAGAACAGCAGCCCGCAGACGATGTTGACCCCGGCCATCGCCACGATGACGTGCTTGCGCTCGAACCGGTCGGCGATGAGGAGGCCGATGAGCGGGCCGACGGGGGCGGCGAGCGCGATCAGCGTGGTGTAGCCGAGGCTCGTCGTCACGGTGATGCCCTGCTTGATGAGCAGCGTCGGAACCCAGTTGGCGAAGCCGTAATAGCCGATCGTCTGGAAGATGTTGAACAGGATCATCATCACGGCGCGCCGGCCGTAGGGAGGCGCCCACATCTCGGCGAACCGGGTGTGGTGCACCACCGTCTCGGCCGGGCCCGGCGGTGGCAGCGGCCGGCCGATGTCGCGCTCGACGGCGCGCTCGAGCCCGGTCATCACCCGGTCGGCCTCGTCGAGCCGGCCCTTCATGGCGAGCCAGCGCGGGCTCTCCGGCAATTCGCGGCGCAGCCACCAGACGAAGACCGCGCCGATGCAGCCGATCAGCACCACCCAGCGCCAGCCGTCGAGGCCGAGCGGCGCGTGCGGCACCAGGAGGTAGGCGAGGTAGGCGACGACCGGCACCGCCGAGAAGCCGAAGGCCTGGCAGAGCGCGTTGGCACGCCCGCGCAGGTGCTTGGGCACCAGCTCCGAGACGTAGGTGCCGATGGTGACGATCTCGACGCCGATGCCGAGCCCGGCGATGAAGCGCCAGAGGTTGACCCCGAACGCCGTATCCTGGAACGCCATAACGCCGTTGGCGGCGCAGTACCACAGGAGCGACCAGGTGAAGATCGACCGGCGCCCGAAGCGGTCCGACAGGAAGCCGCACGCAATGGTGCCGAGGAACAGCCCCGAGAACAGGGCGGCGACGAAGCTCGCGACGCCCGTCGTGCCGAACAGGCCGTGGGTCGTTGGCGTCAGGATGCCGGACTTCACCAGCCCGGGCGCGACGACGCCGGTGAACAGCAGGTCGTAGAGCTCGAAGAAGAAGCCGAGGCCGAGCAGCATCACCAGCCGCCACACGGTGCGGGTGGCGGGGAGCCGGTCGAGACGGGCCGAGATCGTCCCGGCACCGGCGACGACGGGCGCCTCGGCGGCCGCGATGGGGACGGCCTGCGCGACGGTGAGGGTCATGGGTAGCCTCCTGGCGGTTTCCTCGAGGGACCCGCCGGCGTCTGACGCGCCGTGCGGGGACGTGAACTCAGGTCATGCGGCGCCCGCGAGGATGCCGCCTTCGGCGAGCCCCGCGATCTCGTCCTCGGTCAGGCCGGCCTCGCGCAGCACCTCGCGTCCGTGCTCGCCCGCGCGCGGCGGCTGGCGGCGCAGGCCGGGCCGGCCGTCGCCGAAGGAGACCGGCAGGCCCGGCAGCCCGGCGCCCGCCGCGCGGGGCTCCCGCGCCCCCTCGGCACCGGCGAGATCGACGGCTAAGAGCCCGCCCGAGGCGAGGAGGTGGGGATCGGAGAACAGGTCGCTGGGCTTCGCGATCGGCGCGAACGGCACGCCGAGCGCCTCGAGCCGCGCCATCAGCTCGGCCTTCGGCAGGGCGGCGAAGACCTGGGCCACCCGCGGCAGGATCCGCGGCCGTGCCTCGGCGAGCTGGCGCATCGTCGCGAGGGCGGGATCGTCGCGCAGGTCGTCGAGGCCGAACGCGTCGCAGAAGGCCCGCCACTGCCCCTCGCCGACGACGCCGACGAAGACCTGCTCGCCGGGCTCGGCGGCGGCGAAGACGTCGTAGACTGGCCAGGGCTTGCGCATCGCCGGATCGCCGAACGGCTCCGGGTCCTCGCCCTCGATCGCCGCGCGGGCCATGTGCTGGGCCATCAGCACCATGTTGGTCTCGAACAGGCCGGACTGGACGAGGCCGCCGCGGCCGGTGGCCGCGCGCTCGCGCAGGGCGGCCAGGATCGCGAGGGCGCCGAACATCCCTCCCATGATGTCGTTGACCGAGGAGCCCGCCCGCAGCGGCCGGCCCGGCGGGCCGGTCATGTAGGCGAGGCCCCCCATCATCTGCACCACCTCGTCCAGGGCGACGCGGTGCTCGTAGGGGCCGGGCAGGAACCCCTTGCACGAGCAGTAGACGAGGCGCGGGTTGACGCTCGCGAGCGCGGCGTAGCCGAAGCCCAGGGCCTCCATCGCGCCGGGGCGGAAGTTCTCCAGCACCACGTCGGCTCCGGCGACGAGCCGGCGCGCGGCGGCTGCGCCCTCCGGCCGCTTCAGGTCGAGGCAGATCGAGCGCTTGTTGCGGTTGAAGGTCGGGAAGAAGCCGAGCGCCGCGCCGGTGAGCCGGCGGGTGTTGTCGCCCCGCGGCCCAGGCTCGACCTTGATCACGTCGGCACCGAGATCGGCCAGGATCATGCCGCAGCTCGGCCCCATTACCATGTGGCTGAACTCGACCACCCGGATGCCGGCGAGCGGCCCCGGCGACTTGGCATCCGGCTCCGGTGTCGGCTTCGCGGCCGTTCGATAGGTCGGCGGCACACCGGCGGCCGCCACCCGGCCCTGCAGCGGCTCGGAGGGCAAGCCCGCGTGCAGGGCCTCCCGGGCGGTGATCAGGCGCGCGAGGTCGATGCCGGTCCGGACGCCCTCCGCTTCGAGCAAATGGACGAGGTCTTCCGTCGCGACGTTGCCGACCGATCCCGGCGCGAACGGGCAGCCGCCGAGGCCGCCGAGCGCCCCGTCGAAGCCGCGCACCCCCTCCTCCAGCCCCGCCATCGCGTTGGCGAGCGCCGTGCCGAGGGTGTCGTGGAGGTGGAGGTTACCGAGCCGGTCGGGCCCGATCTCGGCCCGTACCGCCCGCACCAGGCGGCGAATGTGAGAGGGCGTGGCGTAGCCGAGGGTGTCGGCGAGGGCCACCAGGTCGGCGCCGGCCTCGACGAGGGCGCGGGCCAGCGCGACCACGTCGCGCTCCGGCACGGCGCCCTGGAGCGAGCAGCCGAAGGCCGTCGAGATGCCGGCCTCGATCACCGGCCGATCTGCCCCGAGGCCGCGGGCCCAGCCGACCACGCGGCGGACCTCCGCGACCTGCTCGTCCCGCGCGCGCCGGACATTGGCGCGGCTATGCGCCTCGCTCGCCGAGACCGGGACGATGATTCCTTGAGCGCCCGCCGCCGCCGCGTCTCTCGCACCCCGCAGGTTGGGCGCCAGCGCCACCGCGCGTAAGGACGGATGCCGCGCCCGCACCGCCCGGGTCACTTCGGCGGCATCGGCCATCTGCGGCATCGCCGCGGGGGGCACGAAGCTCGCGACCTCCATCTCGGCGAGGCCGGCTTCCGCCATGGCGGCGATCCAGGCGAGCTTGCCCGCGGTCGGCATCACCGCCTTCGCGTTCTGCAGGCCATCGCGCGGGCCGACCTCGCGAATCACCACGACGGGCGCAGCCGGGACCTCGGCCATGGCGCTCTCTCCCTGCTCGTCCCGCGTCTCAACGCGGATCTGTTTGGCTGTCGCGGGAGACTGCGCCCCACGGTCGGAGCCGGGAAGCGCTGATTGGCGAAGGGAGTGTTCGCGATCGGCGAATGCCGGAGGCTCAGACCGCCTCGCCTTCGCTTCCTGAGAGAACGCCGAGCAGGCGCCGGGCGGCAGCGGGCAGTTCCGGCCCGGGCCGGCTGACGAGGCGGACCGTACGCCGCGCCCACGGCTCGTCGAGGGGGATGCCGACGAGGCCGAGATGATCGCCGTAGACCCGCATCACCCCGTCCGGCATCACCGTGATGCCGTGGCCGGCGGCCACCAGGCGGACCGCGGCGTCCGGGCTCGCGGTGACGAAGCTGTAGCGCAAGGCGCGGCCCAGCCGCTCGGCCGCCTCCTCGAGGAGCACTGCCAGGGCACCGCCGGCGACGAGACCGACCAGCGGCTCATCGATCAAGGCCGCGAAGGGCAGGCGCTCCGGCAGCCGGGGGCGCCAAGCCGCCGGGGCGACGGCGAGCAGGCGGTCCTCGCGCCAGGGCCGCACCTCGATCTCCGGCGGCACGACCTTGTCGGTGGTGATGAACCCGAGATCCGCCCGGCCCTCGCCGACATTGCGCAGGGCCGCGGCGCTGGTGACCTCCGCGAGCTCGACCGCGATGCCGGGATATCGCCGCCGGAATGCCGCCAAGTGCTCCGGCAAGGGGTGGCCGACGATGACCGAGGCGGTGGCGTCGAGGCGCACCCGCCCGATCTCCCCCGCCGCCATCGCCCGCAGGTCGTCGCCGAGCCGCTGCTCCATGGCGAGGAGCGCGCGTGCATGGGCCGCCAGCACCTCGCCGGCGGCGGTCGGGCGCACACCCCGGGCGGAGCGTGCGAGAAGCTGCACGCCGTGGGCGGCCTCGAGATCCTGGATCCGCCGCGCCGCCGCCGACACCGCGATGCCGCACCGGGTGGCCGCACCGGTCAGGCTGCCGAGATCGAGGGCCGCCAGGAAGATGCGCAGCGTGATCCAGTCCGGCGCCATGATGCCTCGCTGGCTCGACGGTGCGGGGGAACCTTAAGCGCGTCCGATCGCCAGGGCCACAGAGAGCCTGCCGCCCCTCGTCGAGCCGGCCCGGACCCGACCTCGGAACGGGATCCCGGCCGCCGGCCGCGGGATGGTGCGCGTTACACGCCTCGCACCGCTCATGCTTCAGAGCGGCGGCATCGCCGGCCAAGCTGCCGGCGCTTCCCCGGCAGCATCGGCGGGGCGATCGCCGGTCACTCCCCGGGCGAGGCGAGGCCGTGTCGGGCCTCGCCGGCGGCGGGGGCCTCGCCTTCGGAGCTGCGAGCGCGCCGCCCCCCGACCCGGCCCATGACGCCCCGATAGAGGCGCTTCGGCAGGTCGGCGATCACGCACATGAGGCAGAACACCGCCGGCACGAAGATCAGCGACAGGATGGTCGAGAACAGCAGGCCGCCGATGACGGCGATCGCCATCGGCGAGCGGAACTCGCCGCCGGCCCCGACCGCGAGGGCGCTCGGCACCATGCCGGCCACCATCGCGATGGTGGTCATCACGATCGGCTGGGCGCGCTTGCGTCCAGCATCGATGATCGCCTCGTTGCGGCCCATGCCGTGGCGCATCGCCTCGATGGCGAATTCCACCAGCATGATGGCGTTCTTGGTGACGATGCCCATCAGCATCAGGATGCCGATCCAGACCGGCGTGGTGAGCTGCTTGCCGGTTACGAGCAGCGCCATCACGGCGCCGCCGAGGGAGAGCGGCAGGGAGAACAGGATGGTGACCGGGTGCAGGAAGGAGCCGAACAGCATCACCAGCACGGCGTAGACCATCAGCAGGCCGGCCTGCATCACCTCGGCGAAGCCGGCGGAGAGTTCGGCGAGGTTCTCGGCGTCGCCCGACTGGCTCACCTGCACGCCCTTGGGCAGGTTCTTCATCACCGGCAGGGCGTCGATGCTCTTGAGCACGTCGCCGAGCGCCGCGGTACCGACGAGATCCGCCGCCACCGTCGCCTGGCGCTCGCGGTCGTAGCGGGAGATGTTGGCCGGCCCGTCCTGGAAGCTCAGATCGGCCACGGCCGAGAGCGGCACGCCGCCCTTCGCTGCTGGACTCGGGATGCGCAGGCCCTCGATCACCGCCCAGTTGAGCCGCGCGGTGTCGTCGAGCTGGACCCGGACTGGGACCAGCCGGTCGCCGGCGTCGAACTTGGCGAGGGCGGGACCGACGTCGCCGATGGTGGCGACGCGGATCGTCTCCGACAGCGTGTCGGCGGTGATGCCGAAGCGGGCCGCGAGGTCCATGCGCGGGCGGATGCGCAGCTCCGGCCGGTCCAGGGTGGCGCCCGAGATCACGTTGGCCACCGTCGGCAGCCGGCGCATCTGGTTCGCGAGCTCGTTGGCCACGCTCGCGACGGTGCGGCTGTCCTGACCGTTGACGACGAGGGAGATCGCCCTCAGCCCGTTCTCGTCGAGGAACCAGTAGCGGATGTCGGGGATCTCCTGCAGGCGCCGCTCGACCTGCTGCTCGAGGGCGTGCTGGGTGATCGTGCGCTCGGACTTGTTGGTGTAGTTCAGGATCAGCGAGGCGCGGCGCACCTCGGCGGTGCCCTGCGGCACGTGCCCGCCATTGACGAAGACGCTCTTCACCTCCGGGATCTTGCGCAGGTCGGTGACGATGGCGTCGGTCACCCGCTGCGTGTCGGAGACGAGGGAGCCCGGCGGCAGCTCGATCGCGAGCAGCGAGCGGGCGGTGTCCTGCGCCGGCAGGAAGCCCTCGGACAGGAGCCGCATGCTGGCGATCGAGGCGGCGAACAGCCCGATGCCGAGAAGCACGGTCAGCAGGTAGTACTTCACCGACTTGCCCACGAGCCAGACATAGGCCCGCTCGACCCGGCCCGGCGGTTTCTCCTCGTGCACCTCCGGCTTCATGATGTAGGCGGCGAGCATCGGGGTGACGAAGCGGGCGGCGAGCAGCGAGAACAGCACCTGCACGGCGATCGTGATGCCGAACTGCTTGAAGAACTGGCCGGCGATGCCGCCCATGAAGCTCGCGGGCGCGAAGATCGCCACGATCGTGAAGCTGATCGCGATGACCGCGAGCCCGATCTCGTCGGCGGCGTCGATCGCCGCCTGGTAGGGCGACTTGCCCATGCGGATGTGGCGGACGATGTTCTCGATCTCGACGATCGAATCGTCGACCAGGATGCCGGTGGAGAGCGTGACCGCGAGGAAGCTCACCAGGTTGAGCGAGAAGCCGAGCATGTCCATGGCCCAGAAGGCCGGGAAGATCGACAGCGGCAGCGACACCGCGACGATGATCGTCGTGCGCAGGTTGCGCAGGAACAGGAACACCACGATGACGGCAAGGGCGGCGCCCTCGAACAGCGTCTTGATCGCCGCCTCGTAGTTGCCGACCGTGTAGTCGACCGAGGTGTCGATCAGCGTCAGCTTGACGTCGGGATACTCCGCCTGGATCTGGTCGACCTTGGCCTGAACCGCCTGGGCGACGACCACGTCGCTGGCGCCCTTGGCGCGCTTGATGCCGAAGGCAACGACCGGCTTGGTGTCGAGGCTCGCGAAGGTGCGTCGGTCCGCGACCGTGTCGGTGACGACGCCGAGATCCTGCAGCCGGATCTGCCCGCCGGTGGAGAGCGGGATCATCACGCCCTTCAATTCGTCGAGGGAGCGGGCCCCGGCGAGCGCCCGGATGGCGTAGTCCTGGCCGCCGAGTTGGGTGCGCCCGCCGGCCACGTCGACGTTGATGCCGCGCAGACGCCGGCTGACGTCGACGGCGGTGAGGCCGTAGGCCAGGAGCCGGTCGGGATCGAGGGAGACCAGGATCTCGCGCTCGACGCCCCCGATGGTCTCGAACTGAGCCACGCCGCGGATGCTCTGCAGGCGCCGCTTCACCACCGTGTCGACGAACCACGAGAGCTGCTCGGGCGTCTTGCCCTGCGCCGCCGCCGCGTAGGTCACGATCGGCAGGCCGACCACGTCGACCCGCTGGATCAGCGGCGTCTCGGCGTTGCGCGGCAGGTCGGCCTGGATGCGGGTGATGGCGTCCTTGACGTCGTTGAGCGCCCGGTCGGTATTGGTCTCGAGGCGGAACTGCACCGTCGTCACCGAGATGCCGTCGGTGACGGTCGAGGAAATGTGGCGCACGCCCTCGACGCCCGAGACCCCGTCCTCGATGGTCTTGGTGACCTGGGTCTCCAGCTCGGCCGGCGCCGCCCCGAACTGCGCCACCGCCACCGAGATGATCGGGATGTCCGCCGAGGGCAGCCGCGTGACCGGCAGCTTGGTGAAGCTCATCCAGCCGAGGATCAGCAGGATCAGGGAGATCAGGATGGACGGCAGCGGCTTGCGGATCGCCCAGGAGGAAACGTTCAGGGACAAGGACGGCCTCGCCGCGGTTGGGGGTCTCGGGTCAGGGGGCTTGTGCGTCGACCGCCGAGGGGGACCGGTTCGGCGGCGGACAGGGTGCGGGCTCTTCAGGAGCCGCAGGGGAGCGGCCCGATGCCGGTCGGTTGGGCTGCGTCAGAAGGCCATGCCGGCATTGGCGACCACCGCCTCGCCCGCGGTGAGGCCGCTGCGGATCTCGACCTCGTCCTCGGAGGACAGGCCGATCGTGACCCGGCGGGTGTCGATGCTGCCGTCGCGGGCCAGCACCTGCACGCTGGTGAGGTCGCTGCGGCGCAGGATGGCGGAGCGCGGCACGGCGACGCCGCAGCTCGAGGCGGTGTCCACCAGGGCCCGGGCGAACTGGCCGGGCCGCAGGCCGGTTCCGGCCGGCAGCGCGATCAGGGCCCGGCCGAACTGCGTCGCCGGGTCGACATCGGTCGCCGGCACCCGGACCTCGCCGCGCAGCTCGGTACCGGCATCGGTGACGATGCGGGCATTCGCCCCCTGGCGCACCTTGGTGACGTAGAGGCTCGGCACCTGCACCATCAGGTCGAGGTCCCGGTCGGTGACGAGGCGCATCAGGGGCTCCGCCTGCGGGCCCGTGAGGGCGCCGACTTGGGCGGTGCTGCTGCCCACCACCCCGGCATCCGGTGCCTTGAGGGCGACGCTCGCCGGAAGACGGGCCGCCGGCGATGCGGCGGCGGACGGATCCTCCGGGGCGACGCGGACCAGGCGCACGAGTTCCTGCCCGGCGCTCACCTTGTCGCCCTCCTGCGCCAGCACCTCGGAGACCCGGTAGCCCTCCATCGGAAAGGCCAGATAGGCCTCGCGCCGGGGCATGGCGTAACCGGTGATCCGCACGGAATCCGCGAAGCAGGCCTTGCGAGCCGGGACCGTGGCCGGTGCCGCTCCGGCCCCGGCCGCTGCGGCGGCGCCGGGCACGGCCCCGGCGAGGCCGAGGGCCAGGAGCGGCGCGGCCAAGGACAGGAGCTGCGTGGCGGCGTGCGGGGCCCGAAGGCGGCCACGGGGCGTGGCAGAGGACATGGACGGCTCGACGCTCTGGAGGGTGCGGTCCGCAGTGCCGGGCTCGGCTGGACTCTGGGGGAACGCCCGCCGCACCGGAGACGGGCGGCGGATGTTCATGGGCGGATATTCATGGGCTGATGTTCGTGGGCGTCAGCTCATGCGACGGCCGGTCGAGTGACTCGGGCGGTCGCGGTGGATCGCCCGAGGTACCACGGAAGTCGGCGTCGCCCGGACGCCGCGGGCGCGCGATACGGCTCGCGAACGAAACCGCCGTCAGAAGCGCGAGGCCGACTTGACCGCCGACATGTTGACCGCCGTCACCCGGCGGTTCGTCGCCGCGAGCGGGTTGCCGGTGTCCTTCAGGTGGCTCTTGCCGTAGCCGACCGCGACGATATTGGCGGGCGCCACGCCGTAGTTCTGGATGATGTACTGCCGCACCGCCTCGGCCCGGCGCTCGGACAGGGCCTGGTTGGTCTGGTCCGTCCCCTTGCCGTCGGTGTGGCCGACGACCAGGAAGGTGTTCCCCTTCAGCTGGGAGAGGGCGCCGCCGAGGCTCTTGACCAGCGGCAGGGCCTTCGGGCCGATCGTCGACGAGGCGTAGTCGAACGGGATCTCGAGATCGATGCTCTGCTTGTCGGCCGAGGCGGCCGCGATCCGCTCGCGCTCCGCCGGGGAGAACGAGGTGCGGTTGCGCAGCGTGTCGAGGAAGGCACGGTCCTCGCCGCCGCCCCTGGACTCGCCGCCGCGCGCGCCGATGGACAGGCCGCGGGTCAGCGGCTGCTGGGCCGGCGAGAGCGCCTTGAGGATGTCGGCCTCCGAGGGGGCCGGCTGCGCCTGAGCGACCGCCGAGCCGAGAGCCAGGAGGCCGGCCAGGAGCGCGGTGCGGAACGACTTCGTGGGCACGGAGTTCATCATCGTGGTGATCCTTTGCGGTCCGCATGCTGGAACGCGCATGCGGTAGGTCAGGGATTGCGACGCGTCGATCGAACCATCTCCGGTCCGCGCTCCCCGGTCTGTGAGCCGGGACACACGGCCGCCTCGTCACATCGAGCGGGTACCGAACTCTCCGCTCAACGGATTCCGTACCGGGCGAACTCCTTGGCGACGCCCGGATCCATCGCGAGGGCATCGCTGATGTCGCTGTTGCCCTCCTGCGTCTCGCCGGTGCGCAACCGCGCGAGCCCGCGGCCGTAGAGCGAGGACGCCTGCTTGCCGTTGCCGCGCAGGGCGGCGTCGTAGTCGCGTACGGCCATGCCGGCCATGCCGATCTTGAGGTTGACCAATCCCCGGCTGTCGAGGGCATCGGCGAAGTTGGGGCGCAGCTTGAGCGCCTCGTTGCAGTCGCGCAGCGCCCGGTCGAGCTCCTCGATCATCGCCCGGACCCAGCAGCGGTTGTTGAGGGCCTCGACGTCCTGCGGGTTGAGGCGGATGACCTCGTCGAAATCCGCCATTGCCGGCTGGAACTCGCGGTGCATGGCGTAGAGCTGGCCCCGACGGTAGAGCGCGCCCGTGTCGGTGGGATTGCGCTCGATCGCCCGGTCGAGCTCGGCCTTCGTGCGCAGGTCCTCGCGGGAATAGGTCAGGGCCTGGACGTCGACGGAGGACGGCTTGGCGGCGGCCGCATCGATCCGGTCGATCTCGGCACGGGCGCGCTCGGCCCACGCGCCGGTCGGATAGCGGGTGAGGAAGTTCTGATAAGCCTGGCGGGTGTTCGTGCGCTTGGCGGCGGCGAAGTCGCCCGCCGGGTCCGCCACGGGGCCGCTGGGCGGCTTCGGCGCCTCGATCTTCGGGGGCTCGAGCTTCGCGGTCTCCTGCCTGGCGGTCTCCTGCCTGGCCGGCTCGAGCGGCTTGGGCGGATCCGACGGCCGTGCGGCCTCGGTGGAGGTCCGCGGCGGCCTGGACGGCACCGGCCGAGGGTCGGCCCAGCCGCCGGCATTCTCCTTGAGGGTCGAGAAGATCCACGGCACCTGCGCCCCCTGGGTCGCGGCCGAGACCCCGGCCCGGGCCTTGTCGAAGGCGGCACGGGACACGCCGTCGCTGCCGATCGGCCCGACGAGCTCGTCCGCGAAGGTGCTGCGGGTGCCGCTGCCCGGGCGCAGCATGGTCTGGGGCGCGGTGGAGTAGACCACCAGGGTGTTGGCCGGCGGATCGCTCACCGCCGCGAGGCCGGTGGAATAGCCGCGGAAGCGCCGCTCGAACGGGTTGCGGTTCGCCGCGTCCAGCACCACGACCTTCGCATCCGCGCCCCGCCGGTCGATCTCCGTCATCACCCAGTCGACGGTTACGCCGTCCCGCCGCAGGTCGGCTTCGCTCCAGATCTGGCCGTCGGTCGGAACCAGGTAGTTCTTCTTGTTGGACTGGATGCCATAGCCAGAGAAGTAGAACAGGACGTCCGCACCCGGCTTGATCTTGTCGAAGAAGGCCGACAACGTGTCTTGCATCGTCCTCTTGTTGGTGTTCTCGGCAATGTCGACGGTGTATCCCCGCCGCTGCAGGGCCGCCCCGACGGCGCGAATGTCCTGAATCGGCGTGGTCAACGGGCTGTCACTGTCTGGATATTGTGCATTACCGATCAGGAGCGCGACGCGATCGCCCTGCTTGCTGTCGGCCGCAGCGGATTGCGCGACGCACATCCCGGCTGCGAGCACGATACAGACAAACCACCACGCACGCATGTTGCCCTCAAAGACTTGCGCAGAGACCCGATTTCGCCGGGCGAACCCTAAATCCTCTCGACTGTCCTGACAAGTTTGGCGAAAGCCTGGGGAGGGCCGGAATCAACAATCTTCGTCGAGCGTCAACCACAATTATCGATTGACGACCCCAATCGATTTCCAGATCTCCCACGAGTTCGGCCGCTCCTGCGCTTCTCCTGGGCACGTCGAACGAAGAAGGAGCAGCCTAACGGCGTAGCAATCACGGCATCAACAGCCTTGCATCGGCATCCGAAATTTTGCTTCTACATCCACGATTGCCGTTTCCCCGTGCCGGCGCGCACCCGCTGCAGCGAAGGATGTCGCTGTGCCCGCAATGTCACGGTGTCTCAAGACGCGCTTCGACGCGGCGGTTGGCCGGATCGAGGGGATCGCTCGCGAGCGGCCGGGCCTTGCCGTAGCCCCTGGCAGAGAGCTGCCCGGCCTGGACACCGCGGTCGGCCAGGTACTTCACCACCGCCCGGGCGCGCCGGCTCGACAGGCTGAGGTTGAAATCGTCACCGCCGCGGCCGTCGGTATGACCCTCCACCGCAAAGCTCGCCGACTTCAGGCGCGCGTCCTGCAGTGCCCGGGCGAACTCGTCGAGATTCGCGCGGGCGGCGGGCGTCAGCACGTCCGAGTTGTAGTCGAAGTTCACCACGAGATCGAAGCTGCCGGCGGGCTTGCGAGCCGGAACGCCGGCATTGCACTCGTTGCGGGTGCCGATGCACAGCCCCCGGGATTGCCCGAGATCGGGCTGGTCCGCCGCCGTGAAGTGCTTGACGATGTCGTCGGCCGTGTAGGCCGGGCCGGCCAGAGCCGGACCCAACATCGCCGTGATCTGGGCAGCCGCAATCAGTGCCAGGACGCGCATCGCTCGTTACCCTCGTTATGCTTGCTCTTATGCCGAACCTCCAGTCTATCGTCAACGGCCTGCCGCGGTGCGAGTCAAAAAATACTTGAATTACGACAGACTTGAAACACTCGACGAGATCATGACGACCGAATCCGGGCGTTCGTATTTCGTCGATGCAATAGTCTGGAGTTTCGTCCCAGCGCGCGCAATAGAGACGCAATGAGCCGGCCGTGGATGAAACCGCGGGGACACAGTCGGCCCTTGCCGAACGGCGCCGCCTCGGTCAGGGTGCCGCAAAGGCCGCGCGAGGGCCGGTCGTCGTCACGAGGAAGGATCGGTTGATGCCCGGGACGGCCCCGCAGGACGGGGGGGAGGTGCCGCGGCACGAGGCGGCGCGGCTCGATCTGGGTGCGGCGAGCCATGTCGGCCATGTCCGGTCGCTGAACGAGGATCGCTTCCTGGTCGCGCCCGAGAGCGGCCTGTTCGCGGTGGCGGACGGGATGGGCGGGCACGCTGCCGGCGACGTCGCGTCGAGCGCGGTCGTGCACGCCCTCGCGACGATCGCCCCCGCGCGCTCGGCCGGCGACCTCCTCGCCCGGATGAAGGCCAGCATCGCGACGGCGAATGCCGAGATCCAGACAATCGCGCAGGCTCGCGGTACCGTGGTCGGCACCACCGTGGCGGTTCTCCTGATCTTCGCGCCCCACTTCGCCTGCCTGTGGTCGGGCGACAGCCGGATCTACCGAATCCGGGACGGACGCATCGCGCAGTTGTCGCACGACCACACGGAGATCCAGTCCCTCCTCGACCGGGGGGTGCTCACGCCCGAGGAGGCCAGCGTGTGGCCGGGCCGCAACGCGGTCACCCGGGCGATCGGCGTGCAGGAGCGGCCCGAGGTCGAGCTGGTCCATGGCATGCTGGAGCCCGGCGACCTGTTCGTGCTCTGCTCGGACGGGCTGACCCAGCACGTCGCCGACCGGGAGATCCTCGACCTGTGTGCCGGCGCCGGCGCGCAGGCCGCCTGCGACGCCCTTGTGTCGCTCACCCTGACGCGCGGCGCGCGCGACAACGTCACGGTCGTGGCTCTGCGCTACCTCGGCGGACCCGCCCGGGGCGGGGTCGAGCGGGAAGGCACCGGGTCATGACCGAGGAGACGGTCTTCCTGCCGCAGCCGTCCCGCGCGTTCATCCAGCCCGGCACCCGGCTCAACGACACCTACGTGGTCCGCAGCCTGATCGCCGCCGGCGGCATGGGGGAGGTCTACAAGGGCGAGGCCCTGGGCACCGGCGACGCGGTGGCGATCAAGGTCATCAAGCCCGAGCTCGCCCGCAACACCGCGGCCCTGGCCCTGTTCCGCCGCGAGGCCTCCGCGCTCCACCACCTCAATCACGAGGCGATCGTCCGGTACTTCGTGTTCTCGGTCGATGCGAAGCTGGATCTGCCCTACCTCGCGATGGAGTTCGTCGACGGCGTGCTGCTGTCCGAGCGCCTGAAGGACGAACCCCTCGACACCCCGACCCTGTCGCTGCTGCTGCGCCGCCTCGCCGCCGGGCTCCAGGCCGCGCACGATCTCGGCATCATCCACCGCGACGTCTCGCCCGACAACGTGATCCTGCCCGGCGGCAACGTCGCCCGGGCCAAGCTGATCGACTTCGGCATCGCGCGGTCACCGAACCAGGAGGGAACGGTGATCGGCGGCGGCTTCGCCGGGAAGTACGCCTACGTCTCGCCCGAGCAACTCGGGCTCTATGGCGGCGAGGTCACGCCGAAATCGGACATCTACAGCCTCGGCCTGCTGCTGGTTCACGCCGCCCGCGGCCAGGCGATCGACATGGGCAGCACCCATCTGGAGGTGATCGAGAAGCGTCGGCGCGTGCCGGACCTCGCGGGCATCGACGAGCGCATCCGCCCCGTTCTGACGGCGATGCTGCAGCCGAACCCGAAGGATCGTCCCGCCGACATGGCGGCGGCCGCCGCCCTGCTTCCCACGGGCGAGCCGCGGCGGCGGCGCATCGGGCCGCTGCTCGCCGCGGCGGCCGGCCTGGCGACGGCGGCGATCCTCGGGGGCGCGGCGGTGCTGGTGCTGCCCCGCTCCGACCCGGCGCCGCCGCGGGTGGTCGAGGCCCCCCGCCCTGCCCCGCGCAACGATGCTGGACCCGGAACGGACCCGGGAAGGCCGCAAGAGAGGCCGCCAGAAAGGTCGCAAGGAACCCAGCAAGGAACCCAGCAGGACGACGACGTGGCCCGCCGGAAGGCGGAGTTCGAGAAGGCGGCACGCGAGAGGGCGGCGCAGCACAGGGCCGCGCTGGACGAACGGCAGGCCCTGGAGGAGCGCCAGGCCCGGGAGGAGAGGCCCGCCGTGATCCCCCTGGACGATCCGGGGCCGGATCCGGACGAACCGCACGCCCCTCCGCGCCCGGAACTGCCCCGGACCGTGACCGCGACCGCGAATGCCGATCAGGTCGAGCGCTTCGTGCGCAACTACGAGGGCGGCGACTGCTTCTTCGCGACGGCGGTCTCGGTCCATCCGCCGAACGTCGTGGTGGATGCTTTCGGGGCCCTGTCCCAGCCGTTCATGGCCTTCGACGCCGCGTTCCAGCGCGACCTCGGCGTCGACCCGCAGATCACGCTGCACCAGGTCATGGAGGCCCAATGCCCGCTGGTCGATTTCCTGGCGCGGCAATTCCCCTTGCGCGACGCCCGGGCCGCCAGCCTGACCATCACGTCGGACCTGCTGCGCAATGGTCAGGAACTGAGCGGAGTGGTCGAGGCCGGCAGCGACCGCAGTATCGAATTGCTGCTGATCTCGGATGACGGCAGGGTCAGCAATCTCGGCCGCTCCCTGCGGCGCAGCGGCGACTCAGCCCGATTCAGCGTGAAGGTCGAGGGCAACGGCACGCCGAAGCCGCAGCTGCTACTCGCTCTCACCAGCCAGAAGCCGCTCTCCAGCCTGCGGGGCGGCGGAACCGCGCGGGCGAGCCAGATCTTCCGCCTGATCGGCGACGAACTCGACCGCGACCCCAGGCCCGCCGGGATCGCCGTCAGCTACTTCAAGCTCGGAAACTGAGGGCGGTCCGGGGGGCATGCCCCCTGCCCTCGTCCCGTGCCGGAGGCCGCATCAGGGCATCCGGGTCATCAGCCGCAGCGCCTCGACGTCGAAGCGGCTGTAGGGCCGCGCGTCATAGCCGCGGCCATACCAGGGCTGCCACTGGTGGTTGGCCGCGTAGAGAACCCGCAGCTCGCGCTGCATCTGGCGGTCGCTGACCCGCTCGCAGGCCCACGGCGCGGCGCAGCGGACGTAATCGGCCTGCGCCGGCAGCGCCGTCGCCAAAGACGACGCGACGGTGGCGGCTGACAGGATCGCAGCAACACGCAGGCTCATGATCTTCCTCCAAACTGTCCTCTGGCGGCCTCGAAAGTCTTGAGGCCCCTCGTTGCCGCGATGTGGTGTCCGTGTCCGCCGATGCAAGCTTGACATGAGGAAATCTATCGCGGGATCTCCCGAGGTTCCGTGTGTCGGCGCACGCGGCTGAACCGATGCTGAACTTCGTGACTCAGTCATGGTCCGCCGAGAGGGACCGGCGCGGCCGCGGGTTCGGCGACCATCATGCGAGTCACGAGGTCGAGCGGCGGCGCATCCCGCCGTTCCGCTGGGGTCGCGCCGGCCGTCCTCGTGCCTCCGACATGCGAGAAGGGCCCGGCGCAGAGGCCGAGCCCTTCGATCCTTGAATCCGTCAGACCGAGATCATCCCCGCGGGATCACCACTGGTAGCGCACGCCCACCCGGCCGCCGCCGCCGACGAGGTCGCCGCCGATGCGGTAATCGGCCCGGACGAAGCCCGACAGGCCAGTCTTCAGGTTGAAGAAGTTCACCGAGGCCTGAACCTCGCCGCGCAGCTTGCCCTGCTCCCGCAGGCCGGTCACCCCGGTGATCCCGTTCACCGCGCCCGAGACCCCGCTCTCCGTCAGGACGGAGTAGAGGAAGCCGGTCACGCTCGGCTCGACCCGGATGTCGCCCTCGACGAACTCCGAGCCCACCCGCGCACCGATCCGGCCGCGCAGGGCGTCGCCGTCCCGCAGGGGAACCGAGGTCGCCGTGAGCGCGGCCTGCTGGTTGAAGGTGGTCGCGACGTATTCGAGACCCGCCGTCGGCTCGACGTAGACCGCGTTCTGCAGCGGGATGCGGTAGCCGACATTGGTGGTGTAGGCGTAGTTCTGCAGGCCGGTGCGCTGGAGCAGGCCGGGCGCCCGGATGTCGAGGCCGAGCAGGTCGACCTTGAACAGGTGATCCCAGAACCACGGGCCGTTCAGGTAGGTGCCGTAGACACCGACCGTGCCGCCCTCGTAGTCCTGCCGGCCAGCGGCCTGGTTGAGGCGCACCGCAGCGGTGGTGTAGCCGCCCATCACGCCGATGACGAGACCGTCATCGTCCTTGGTCAGGCGGCTGATCACCAGGTCGGCGCCGCCGAGCAGGCCGCCGCCGGATTGGCTGTAGCCGAGGTCGCGGAAGAAGGAGTTGCCGCCGAAGGAGAACGAGGTCGATCCGGTACGGCGCTCGAGGTCGCCATAGGCGCGGGCCCAGACCGCCGGACGGACGTTGCTCGGGGGCGGCTCGACCGGCTGGACCAGCTTCGGGGCGATCGGGTCCTTGGTGACCAGGGCCGCGTACTGGTTCAGGCCGGCATATTGCAGCGCCTGCGGGATCGACGGCGTGCCGGAGGCGGCGCGCTGGGCGTCGGTGCGCAGCTGGGTCATCCGGTCGAGGACGGCGGTGCCGCCCTGGAACGCGATGGTGCGCGAGGCGATGACCGCGGTCGGCGCCGAGAGCGCCACCGCGTTCGGCACCGCGGCGAGCGCGAGCGCGGTCCCTCCCTGCTCACCCTGGCCCGCGCTCGAGACCAGCTGGCCTTCGAGCGTTCCGAAGTTCCGCAGGGTGCCCAGGGTGAAGGCATTCGCCTGGGTGGTGCCTCGCACCGTCACGATCGGGCTGCTGATGCTGAACGGCGTCGCGGCGGACAGGTTCGTCACGTTGACGGTGGTCGAGCCGCTGGCGTTGCCGGTGATGACGACGCGGTCGCCGACGCCCGTCTGGGTCAGGAACTCGGTATCGATGCGGCCGTTCTGGCCGACATAGTTGCCCTGGATGGTCAGGCTGTCGCCGGCCCGGCCGTTGACGAGGCTGATCGTGCCGGCGTTGCGGAACTCGGACAGACCCGCGACCGTGGCGTTGGCGGCGCCCGTCTGCCCGGGCACGACCGAGAGGGTGCCGAGGTTGGTGAACACGCCACCGCCGCCGAGGGTGCTCGTGCCGACCGCGTTGAAGAGGCCCGTGTTGCTGACGGAGGACCCCGCGCCGAGGGCGAGCGCGCCGGTGATCGTGCCGCGGTTGTCGATCTGGGTCGCGACGCTGCTCGCGGAGGTGTCGATGGCGACCCCGGACGTTCCGACGATCGAACCGCCGGCCGCGTTGCTGATGGCCAGTGCGCTGCCGGTGCCCGGCTGCACCACCCCGGCCCTGACGCCAACGAGGCCGCTCAGGGTCCCGCTATTCGCGACGCTCAGGCTGCCGCCGTAGCTCATGAGGTTGGCCGCCAGCCCGGTGGCGGCCGTGATGGAACCGCTATTGGAGAAGGCCACACTCCCGGCCGATCCCGGCAGGCTGGCGCTCGCCGGCATGCCGCCCTGCGCGGCGACGCCGGCGGTGCCGGCGGTGATCGTGCCGGCGTTCTGGAGCACCAGCGTGCCCTGCATCGCCGCGGCCGCGATGCCGTACGCGCCGCCCGCGATCGTGCCGCTGTTGGACACCGACAGGTCGCGCTGCGCCAGGCCCGCCAGGCCCACCGCGGGGACGTCCGGCGTCCCGGTGATCGCGATGAGGTTGGCGCGGAGCGCCTGGGCCGCTTCCGGGAGGTTGTCGAGAACCGCCGGCGTGAACGGATCGGCGATCGACCCGTCATAGGTCAGCGTGCCGGTATTCGTGAGCACGCCGCCGCCCGTCGTGGCGGCCATGCCGACCCTGCCGAAGGTGATCGTACCGGCATTGGTCACGGCCGCGGCGGCCGACGTCGCCGCCATGCCGACGCCGGCCGTGATCGTGCCGCCATTCGTCAGCGTCGCGGATGCGGCCTCGCCCAGGACGCCGAACGGCGCCGTGATCGCGCCGGTATTGGTGACCCTGAGAGCGCCCGTATTGGTCTGGGCCAGGATGCCAGCCGTGCCGGCCGTGATCCTGCCGGCGGTCTCGACCGTGCCCGATCCGGTCCCGCGGCTCGAATCGATCTGGATGCCCGCCCGGTCGGCGGAGGTGATCGTGGCGCTCGCCGCGACGTTGATCGTGGTGCTCGTGCTCGGCACGGCGCCCGCCTCGGCCGCGGTCGGCATCACCAGGACGGCCGCCGCCCCCGCCGGCGCGGCGATGGTGGTGTTCTCCCGGACGGTGAGCGTGAACGGGTTGACCGGGGTGTAGAAGATGCCCTGGTTGTAGGTCTGGTTCGGGCCGCAGACCGCCGCGGTCGTGGTCGAGGCATTGTCGCCCGAAGCGCAGACATTGGCGACGAGCACGCTGCCGTTGCGGACCGGGAACAGGAACTGCCCGGGCACGCCGCTATTCGTGCTCGTGACGAGGGCGTTGGGGCCGCCGTCGATCAGCGCCCCGTTCACCAGCGAGCCCGGCAGCTCGTAGTAGGTGCCCGCGACGCCGGTACCGGCCGAGTAGCCGGCCGAGGCGGAGGTGCCGCCGAGCCCGTTGACGCCATTATTGGCATCGCCGGTCTCGAACTGGATCCGCCCGTAATTGAAGTAGACGTCGAAGTTGCCCTGGCCGGTATCGGCGCGGTTCGTCAGGAGCAGCTGGAACGTATTGGTCTTGTCGGCGCGGCTGTTGTAGTAGCCGACGGACGGCCACGTCACCCCGAACGCCGCCTGCCCCGCATAGGTGCCGTTGCCGTAGGAGGTGATGCCGCTGGCCGGATTCCGGGTGTCGATGTCGGTGAAGAAGGGCGCGATGATCGGAGCGCCACGGTAGCCAGCGCCGAGCCCGACGGGCGTGAAATTGCTGGAGGCCTGGCCGAACGTCACGTTGCCGTTGTTGTTGACGTAGACCTCGCCGTAGCTCGTCCCGAAATAGTTGACGGCGAAGGGCAGGGTCACGGCCCCGGTCGACGCGTCGTCGTTGCGGGCGAGCTGGTTCGCATCGAAACCCGACACGACGGTCTGGGCCCCGGCGATGCCGGGTGCCAATGTCAGGCTCGCGGCCGAAACACCCAGCAGCAACATCCGCTGCATCCGCCCGAGACCATGGCACCGCCGCGCGCCCGCCATGATACCTTCCGTCACCATCGCCCTCGTACTCCAGATCGGTCGGCTTGGGGCGCATGTTGCGCACAGCCACGGTTAATAAAACAGCTGATTCGCCAGTCTCGTCTGGATTCGCGCCGCGCGTGGCCAGACTGCAACAATCTCGCCAAGTTGACGAGACGCGAACGCGATCCACATAGCATGTAAGATACGCAAATAAAACATCGATGCACTCCCTGGAAAAGCGCAATACACCAGAAGAAAATGTTTTTGACCAACGAGAAATAGAGTGACATGATCGATGCGTCACCCGGCAAAGAGACGCGATGTCGTCGTGCCGGTCGGTGCCGCAGTCGTGCTGCCGCGGCCGTCTTGCCTTGATCTCTCGCTGCAGTCCTTCGCAAGGCGTGCGACGGCAGCACGCCGTCATGGGATGGGCGACGCCCCGGCCCATCCATCCCGGGCTCATCGCGTCGGGCCGGTGCCGGTCACGGTGCAGAATCGGACCGCCTGCCGCGAGGCCGTCCCGGTCCATGGTCGTCTCGCGCCGCGGCGGGCCGAATCACCCGCCCCGTCACCCATGACCGTGACGTGGTGTGAGCTTCCGCACCGGATTGGCACTTTTCGGACTTCCCGGTCGTCGAGCTCTTGCCTAGACGAGACGACAGGCGGCATTGTACCTGGGAGCCGCGGGGAGCCGTCCGTCCATACCGATGAGCACCGCTGAAACCACCGAGATCGGCGTCCTGTTCTGCGACGTTGCCGGAAGCACCCGGCTCTACCGCGAGGTCGGCGATGCCGTGGCCCTGCGGGTGGTCGATGCGTGCCTGGACCTCGCCGCCGGGGTGGTGCGGGCCGGGGGCGGTCGCCTGGTCAAGACCATCGGCGACGAGTTCATGGCGGTGTTCGACGATGTCTGCGCCACCTACGACGCGGCGATCGCGGTCCAGCGTCGCTTCGAGGAGGCGGCGCCCGGACTGGAGCACGTCGCGACCCACCGGCTGCAATTGCGCATCGGCTTCCATTTCGGCCCGGTGGTGCGCACCACCGACGATTACTTCGGGACCACGGTGAACATGGCGGCCCGGATGACCTCCCTGGCCAAGGGCGGTCAGGTCATCACCACCGGCGCCCTCGCGGATGCCCTGCCGGTGGCCCGGCGGGCCGCCACGCGCTCCCTCGTCGGGGTGCACGTCAAGGACGCGTGCGAGGACCTGCGGGTGGTGGAGGTGCTCTGGCATCTCTCGACCCACCAGACCACGGTGTTCTCGCTGATGCCCGCAGCCCCGAAGGCCGCCGCGATCCCCGAATTGCGCCTCTCCTACCGGGGCCGGCGCTGGGTCTTCGACGAGGGGAACCAGAGCGTCTCCCTCGGCCGCGAGGCCAGCAACGACATCCTGGTGGAGAACGAGCATGCCTCCCGCCGCCACGCCACGATCGAGCGCCGGGGCGACAAGTGGGTGCTCGTCGACCACAGCACGAACGGCACCTTCGTGACGTTGTTCGGTGCCGAGGAGTTCTGCATCCGGCGCGAGGAGCTTGTGCTGCGCGACGTCGGCACCCTCGGCATGGGGCAGTCGGTCGGACAGGACCGGGGGAACGGCCTCGATTACGCGCTGACGCTGGACGGAGGCGGCCCCGAGGACTGATCCACGCCGCGGAGCCAAGGCTCCCGCACCGCCGCGCTCCCCCGGCCGCGGCGGTGCGGCTTGTCCCCGCGCCCGATTCCGAGCGCAGTCTGCCGATCGGTATGGGGGCAATCCGATTGGAGCGCACCCCTCCCACACCACCTGGCATGCGGATCCGCACCGGGCGGTTCGAGGAGCCGAGGTCGGACGAGACGGGGCAGACCCTCCCTCAAGACCGCGCCCATGCTGGGCGCACACGCCAACACGGCGCCCCCCGGCCGCCTTGTCCCATCCTCGAAGACGCGTCCGGCGTCAGGCCACGATCACTCGTAGACGCAGACGTAGATCTTGCGCACCGTCTCGATCGTGCGCCAGATGCCGACGAAGCCGGGCTTCATCACGAAGCTGTCGCCGGCCCGGTAGGTCCTGGTCTCGCCGCCCGTCTCCTCGATCTCGACCAGGCCGGAGAGGATGTGGCAGAACTCGAAGGTGGTGCCCTTGATCGAGTGGGTCTCGCCCGGGGTCGCCTCCCAGATGCCGGTCTTGATCATCCCGTCGCGCGTGTCGTCCTGCGCCCAGGTCTTGAACGCGGGCGAGCCCGAGATCAGGCGCTCGGGCAGCGGCAGGGCCTCCTTGGGGGCGAAGCGGGGATCGGTGTCGATGGTGACGAGAAGGGTCATGCCGGTCTCCTGGGCAAACGGGTCGAAGGGACGCGAGGATGGGGGCTCGCGGCCGCATGCGGACCGCGCCGGTCCTCGGCTGGCCGGCGTGGCGGACGCGTCGGTGCGAATCGGATGACGGCGGGAGGGCCGGCGATGGGCCGCCTCGCCTCGAACCCGCTCGACCTTAACGGCGAAAACCCGGGGCTCCTGCCGTAAACCGGGAGGCTTCGGGCGAAAATTTCGAAAACCGCCCGATCTCCAGCGGAAATGTCGGTGCGGTCCGGGTCACCTTACGGCGAGCGGTGGCGCCGTGGCGATGCGATGCGGGCCCGAGTGCACCTCGCGAAACGCCCGCTGCACCGACGCCGCCGGACCGCGCGACGACGGCGATCGGGCGTTTCGTGAGAGACACTGAGCCCGGGTCACGCCCCGAGGCGCCGGCCGGAAGGAGAGGATGCGGTGACGACGCCCCCCAACACGATGCGGCTGAAGTCCTTCGATCTCGCCACGCAGGACATCGCCTCCGTCGACGTGGAAGCGCTCCACGCCCTGTCCCTCGGCGTCGAGTGGCCGCATCGCCCGGGCGACTGGGACGCGCTTCGCGCCCTCGGGCACGGCTTCGTCGCCCTGGACGAGATCGGCCGCGTCTTCAGCTCGGCGATGTGGTTTCCCCACGGCGAGGACTGCGCGACGATCGGCATGGTCATCACCTCGCCGCGCCTCCAGACCCATGGCGGCGGGCGCTGGATGATGGACCGCATCCTCCAGCAATGCGGCGACCGCCGGCTGATCCTGAACTCGACCCGCGCCGCCTACCGCCTCTACGTCTCGCTCGGCTTCGAGCCGCAGGCGACGGTCTACCAATGCCAGGGCTACGCCACGCCGGACGCCGCTCCCGTAGCCGGCCTCGCGGACGCGGTCGAGGCGATCGCGCCGACCGATCTCGGCGAGGTCGCCGCCCTGGACGGGGCTGCGTTCGGAGCCCCGCGGCCCCTGCTGATGGCGCATCTCGCCCCGACGGCCGAGATCCGCGGCCTCCGGCGCGACGGGCGCCTGGTGGGCTACGGCATGCGCCGTCCGTTCGGGCGCGGCGTCGTCATCGGCCCGGTCGTGGCGGAGAGCGAGGCGGAGGCCGTGACACTCGTCGCCGCCCTGCTCGCCGGCCTCGACGGCCAGTTCGTCCGCCTCGACACGCGGCAGGAGACCGGTGCGCTGCGCACCTTCCTGGAGGCGGCCGGCCTGCGCCTGTTCGACACGGTGAGGACGCTGACCCGCGGCGGAGCCCTGCCCAAGGTCGAGCCCGGGCGCCCGGGCGTCTATGGGCTGGCGGCGCACGCCCTGAGCTAGAGGGCCCGCGCCCGCCCGGGCGACGCAAGAACTCTTCGATCTCCAACTCTTCGATCTCCAACTCTTCGATCTCCGGCGAACGAGACGAACCGCTCCCCTTCCGGCGATGGGCGGACGCCGCTTCGCGCATCCTGCACACTGCTCGGGAAGCCCTTCCTCATGGACACCGCAACCCTCCCGGACTGTCGGATCGCGGCCGATCCCGTCGCCCTGGTGCCCTTGGCGCCGACGCACCTGCCCGGGGCCCTGGCGCTCTCGCAGGAGATGGCCTGGCCCTACCGGCGCGAGGATTGGGATTTCGCTCTGCAGGCCGGCCGGGGCTTCGCCCTGGAGCGCGACGGCGCGGTGATCGGCACGGCGGCCTGGTTCCCTCACGGCGAGGACCACGCCACGATCGGCATGATCATCGTCTCGGGCGCGGCGCAGGGGCGGGGCTACGGGACTCGGCTGGTGGAGGCGCTGCTCGCGGCCGCCGGACCACGAACGATCCTTCTCAATTCCACCGCGGAGGGGCGCGCGCTCTACGAGCGCTACGGCTTCACGCCGGTCGGCACCATCCGGCAGCACCAGGGCCCGTTCAGGCGACGTCGCGCGGCGTCGCCGGACCCGGGCGTGCGAGCGATGGGACCGGCGGACATCGAGGCCGTCGCGCGGCTCGACCAGGAGGCGACCGGATTCGCGCGGCGCCCGCTGCTGGAACGCCTGATCGCGGCCGGCGAGGGACACGTTCTCCTGCGGGACGGCGCGCGCCCTGCTTACGCGATCGTCCGTCCCTTCGGCCGGGGACACGTCGTCGGCCCGGTCGTCGCCGGGAGCCCGGACGAGGCGCGCCGCCTGATCGAGGCGGCGCTCACCCGCCTCGACGGCCGCTTCGTGCGGATCGACGTGCCGGACGCCGCCCAGCTCTCGCCGTGGCTGACGGAGATCGGCCTGCCGCAGGTCGGCGACGCCCTCACGATGGTGCGCGGCACTCCTCCGCCGACCGGACCGGCGCGCCTCTTCGCCCTCGCCAACCAGTCGTTCCACTAAGCCGACCGCGACGCCCCTCACCGTCGCCTCTCAGGACTCGAAACTCCCGGTGCCGCCATGAAGCTCACATCCTATTGGCTCGACACGTCGACACCGTTCGCGGGCGCCGCCGCGGGGCCGGTCGAGGGCGCTTTCGACGTTGCGGTGATCGGCGGCGGCCTGACCGGCGCCTCCGCCGCCCTGGCGCTGGCCAAGAAGGGCGCTCGCGTCGTCCTCCTGGAGGCGGACACGATCGGCGGCGCCGCCTCGGGCCGCAACGGCGGCATGTGCAACAACGGCTTCGCGCAGGATTACGGCACGCTCTCCGGCAAGCTCGGCCGGGAGGTCGCCGACCGGCTCTATCGCGCCTTCGATGCCGGCGTCGACACGGTCGAGCGGCTGGTCCGGGAAGAAGGGATCGATTGCAGCTTCGCCCGCGTCGGCAAGATTAAGCTCGCGGCCAAGCCCGAACACTACGACAAGCTGGCGCGCAGCCAGGAGCTGCTCGCCGCCACCGTCGATCCCGACACCGAGATGGTGCGCCTGGCCGACCTGCCCGGCGAGATCGGGTCCGCGCGCTATTACGGCGGCCTGGTCTATCGCAAGAGCGCCGCCCTGCATGTCGGGCGCTTCGTCCGGGGCCTCGCCGAGGCCGCCGCGCGCCGCGGCGTCGCGGTCCACGAGCGCACCCCGATGACGAGCCTCAAGGCCGCCCCCGGTGGGGGCCACCTCGTCGGCACGCCGCGCGGCACGGTACGGGCCAAACAGGTGCTGCTCGCCAGCGGCACCTCGCAGGCCGGCCCGCTCGGCTGGGTGCGCCGGCGCATCGTGCCGGTCGGCGCCTTCCTGATCGCCACCGAGCCGCTGCCGGTCGAGACGCTGGACCGGCTGACCCCGCGCCGCCGCAACTCGGTCGATACCAAGAACCTCGTCAACTACTTCCGCACCACGCCCGACAACCGGCTGCTCTTCGGCGGCCGCGCCCGCTTCGCGGTCTCCAACCCGGCCTCGGACGAGAAGAGCGGCGAGATCCTGCGCGCCGCCCTGCACGACGTCTTCCCCGAGCTGACCGACATCCGCATCGACTATTGCTGGGGCGGCATGGTCGACATGACCCGCGACCGCCTCCCCCGGGCGGGCGAGCGCGACGGCATCTACTACTCGATGGGCTACAGCGGCCACGGCACGCAGATGTCGACCCTGATGGGCACGATCATGGCCGAGGTCATGGACGGGCGCGCCGAGCTGAACCCCTGGGGGTCCTTCGCCTGGCCGGCGATTCCGGGCCATTTCGGCCCGCCCTGGTTCCTGCCGCTGGTCGGCGCCTATTACCGCCTCAAGGACCGCTTCCAATGACCGATCCCATCCGGCACCTGACGGAGGCCGGCCGCCTCGGCCGCTTCTACAGCGACGGGGCGTGGCGCGATCCGGCGGCCGCGGAGCGCATCGGCGTCGTCGACCCGGCGCGCGAGGCGGTGATCGCCGAGATCGCGCTCTGCGGCGGGCCGGAAGTCGAGCACGCAGTCGCGGCCGCCCGGCGCGCCTTCCCGGCCTGGTCGCGCACGCAGCCCGCCGAGCGCGCGGCGCTGCTCGACCGCGTCCACGGGCTCGTGCTGGACCGGCTGGAGCTGTTCGCCCGGGCGCTAACGGCTGAGATGGGCGCCCCCATCACCTACGCGCGCCGCGCCCAGGTGCCGCTCGCCGCCGAGCACATCCGGGTCGCCCGCGACCTGCTCGCGACATATCCCTTCCTGTCGCAGCGCGGCACCACCGCCATCGCCCGCGAGGCGATCGGCGTCTGCGGGCTCATCACGCCCTGGAACTGGCCGCTCTACCAGATCACCGCCAAGGTCGGCCCGGCGCTCGCGGCGGGCTGCACGGTGGTGCTGAAGCCGAGCGAGCTGTCGCCCTTGAGCGCGCTCCTGTTCGCCGAGGTGATGGACGAGGCCGGCTGCCCGGCGGGCGTGTTCAACCTCGTCAACGGCACCGGGCCGGTGGTCGGCGAGGCGCTGGCCACGCATCCCGAGGTCGACATGATCTCGATCACCGGCTCGACCCGGGCCGGCGTGCTGGTGGCGCAGGCCGCGGCCCCCACCGTCAAGCGCGTG
The DNA here is from genome assembly GCF_022179185.1 of Methylobacterium frigidaeris. GTDB lineage: Bacteria > Pseudomonadota > Alphaproteobacteria > Rhizobiales > Beijerinckiaceae > Methylobacterium > Methylobacterium frigidaeris. The sequence goes on from NZ_BPQJ01000010.1 coordinate 56,678, forward strand.
GCGCAGGAGCTCGGCGGCAAGTCGCCCAACGTCGTGCTGCCGGATGCCGATCTCGCCCGCTGTATCCCGCTGGGCGTCGCCGCGGCGATGCGCAACCTCGGCCAGTCCTGCAGCGCGCCGACCCGGATGCTGGTGCCCCGCGCGCACCTCGCCGAGGTCGAGGCCCTGGCGAAGACAGCCGTTGCCGGGTTCGTGGTCGGCGCGCCGCTGCGCGAGGAGACGACCCACGGGGCGATCGCCAACCGGGCGCAGTTCGACCGCATCCAGACGATGATCCGGATCGGCATCGAGGAGGGCGCCAGGCTCGTCGCCGGGGGCCCGGGGCGGCCAGAGGGCCTGACGACCGGCCTCTTCGCCCGCCCGACCGTCTTCTCCGAGGTGCGCCGCGACATGACGATCGCCCAGGAGGAGATCTTCGGGCCGGTCCTGGCGATCCTGCCCTACGACAGCGTCGAGGAGGCGGTGGAGATCGCCAACGACACGATCTACGGCCTCGGCGCCCACGTGCAGGGCACCGACCTGGAGCAGGTGCGGGCGGTGGCCCGGCAGATCCGCGCCGGCCAGGTCCACCTCAACGCGCCGGACTGGGACCCGACCGCGCCGTTCGGCGGCTACAAGCGCTCGGGCAACGGCCGGGAATACGGCCGCGAGGGCCTGGAGGAGTACCTGGAGACCAAGTCGATCCTCGGCTTCTACCGGTGAGGCGCGGGATCTCCTCGCGGGCATGGAAGAGGGGAGCCCGCACGCGATCTGCCCGTACGCGATCTTCAGCGGACTTACCCCGAATAGCCCCATGACCCGCCGAGAGGAGCGCCGTCGCGCCGTGGGCGCGGCGAGCCTCCGCGTGTATGGGGTGGCGTCATGCACACGCTTCTGCTCAAGCTCGGCCTCCGGTTCGACGACCCGCATGACGAGAAGCGGTTCGTCCGGCAATTCACCCTCGACGATCTCGGCCGCACGCAGGCCGCGATGGTGCTCGGCGCCTTCGTCTACTGCTCCTTCTCGGCCATGGACTGGATCCTCAGCCCGGACGCCTGGGCGGTGGCGACCGCGATCCGGCTCGGCGTCGCCCTCCTGGTCCTGCTGCCGGCGACGCTCCTGCTCACCCGGCCGGGCGCCCGCCCCTTCGCGGAGCGGATCTACCTCGTCTACTGCGTCGTGCCGGGCTGCATGCTCAGCGTGATCTACGTCTTCCTGCGCCCGAGCTTCGACCACGGCGCCGCCGGCATGATCGTGGTGATCCTGTTCGTGTCCACGCTGCTGCCCCTGCGGGTGCCCTCCTTCGCGATCTTCGCCGTCCTGACCTGGACCTGCTTCGCCCTGTTCGAGACGATCGCCACGCACGACAATCCCGGCCTGACGCTGGTGAACAACGCCGAGATCGGCGCGGCCTACGCGCTCTCGCTCTACGGGGTCGGCGCCCGGGAATTCCGCGCCCGACGCCAGTTCCGCACCACGCAGGACCTCCAGGTCGAGACGGAGCGCTCGGAGGCCGCGTTGGCCGAGCTGCGTGCAGCGCAGGCGCACCTGGTCCAGGCCGAGAAGCTCGCGGCTCTGGGCCAGTTGGTGGCGGGGGTCGCGCACGAGATCAACACGCCGATCGGCCTCGCGCTCACCACTTCGACGGCGTTCGACCACCACCTCGGGGAGTTGCGCCGCAGCGTCGCCGCGGGACAGATCAGCCGGTCGCAGCTGACGCGAAGCGTCGAGCAGCTCAGCGAGGGGACGCGGCTGATCTTCTCCAACCTGACCCGGGCCGCTGACCTGGTCCAGAATTTCAAGCAGGTCGCGGTCGACCAGGCGATCGAGGACCGGCGCCGTTTCGACGTGCGCGACTGGCTCGTCGAGCTGATGAGCACGCTCGGGCCCCTGCTGCGGCGCAAGGGCCACGAGGTGCGGCTCGCCTGCGCCGAGGGGATCGTGCTCGATTCCTATCCGGGGGCGCTCGCGCAGGTCGTCAGCAACCTGGCGCTGAACGCCGTCCTCCACGCCTATCCCGACGGCCGCACCGGCACGCTCGCGATCGACGTGACCCGGCTCGACGAGGCGCGGATCCGGATCGTGTTCCGCGACGACGGCCGGGGCATTCCGGAGGAGAACCGCTTACGGATCTTCGATCCGTTCTTCACCACGCGGCGCGACAAGGGCAGCACGGGCTTGGGGCTGCACATCGTCTACAACCTCGTCACCTCGACCCTGCAGGGCCGGATCGAGCTGGAGAGCGGCGAGGAGCAGGGGACTGCCGTCACGATCGAGCTGCCCGTGGCGGTGGCATAGCGTCCGGCCTCCGAGGCTGGAACCGACTTTCCGGCGACGCGGGAACGGCCGCCTTCATCCCACGCTCACTGGATATTTTTGGAAACGATCGGTTTCGATCGTTTCTGTTTCCATCCGGAAACACCGCAGACATACTCCCCCCATCGAAACAGCGCCGCACCGGCCGCCACGATGGAGACGACCATGACGAAGCCGTACAACCGCCTCGACCTCGACCAGGCCGTCGTCCTGCTCGTCGATCATCAGGCCGGCCTGATGTCGCTGGTGCGCGACTTCGACCCCGACCGCTTCAAGAACAACGTCCTGGCGGTGGCCGACCTCGCCGCCTACTTCAAGCTTCCCACCATCCTCACCACCAGCTTCGAAGACGGGCCGAACGGCCCGATCATGCCGGAGCTGAAGGCCAAGTTCCCGGACGCGCCCTTCATCGCCCGGCCCGGCCAGATCAACGCCTGGGACAACCCCGATTTCGTCGCCGCCGTGAAGGCGACGGGCCGCAAGCAGCTGATCATCGCCGGCGTCGTCACCGAGGTCTGCGTCGCCTTCGTCGCCCTGTCGGCCATCGCGGAGGGCTACGAGGTGTTCGCCGTCACCGACGCCTCCGGCACCTTCAACCCGGTGGTGCGCGACGGCGCCTGGAACCGGATGTCGGCGGCCGGCGTGCAGCTGGTGAACTGGTTCGCGGTCGCCTGCGAGCTGCACCGCGACTGGCGCCGGGACGTCGAGGGGCTGGCGACGCTGCTCGGCGACCACATCCCGGATTACCGCAACCTGATGACGAGCTACGGCGCGCTCCGGGGCACGAGTCCGAACGCGAAATCCGGCGCCTGAGCCTATCGCGACGCGCCATGACGGTGCGGGAATTTCGTGACAGACACGGCCTCGTGCGCCGGTCCGCCCTCCCCCGTCCGGGATGGCGGACCGGCATCGGTCACGGGCTCCCGGCATGGCGAAGATCGTCGCTCTCCACTACTTCGCGGTCGTCACCCGCTGCACGTCGCTGCGCGATGCCGCCACCCAGCTCGACATCCATCCCAACGTGCTGGCGCGGCACATCTCGCAGCTCGAATACTACATGGATGCGCCGCTGCTCGAGCGCGGGCCGCTCGGCATCCGGCTGACCGCGGCGGGCGAACTGCTCGCCGCCAAGCTCGACCGGACGATCAACGAGCTCGACCACGTCGTGCGGCTGATCGACGACCTGAAGGGCCTGCGCGGCGGCCTCGTCGGCGTCCACGCCGCCGAGGGCGTCGCCTCGGCGATCCTGGTGCCGGTGCTCTCCGCCTTCGCAGCCCGCCACCCGCATGTCCGCGCCCGGTTGCGCACCGGGACCGCGAAGGACGCGGTGCGGGCGATCGAGGACGCCTCCTGCGACCTCGCCCTCACCTTCTTCGCCCCGGCCTCCGACGCGATCGCGGTGGTCAAGCGGGTGCGGCTGCCGCAATTCATCATCGCGCCGCCGGACCACCCGGTGACGAAGTCCGGCGGCGCGGCCTGCGCGGCGCTCGAGGGCTATCGCTGGGTGCTGCCGGGCCCAGAATTCGGCGTGCGTACCTTCATCGACCGGGCGGCGGCGGAGGCCGGCTGCCGGATCGTGCCGACCTTCGAGGCCGCCTCCCTCGACCTTCAGCGCACGCTCATCGTGCAGGCCGGCGCCCTCGCGGTGCTGCCGCGCGCCGCCTTCGCCGACGAGATCGCCGCCGGCACGATGGCGGCGGTGCCCTTCCCCGACACGATGCCGGTCGAGACCTCCCTCGACCTCTGCGTCCCGGCCGACCGCCAGCCGAGCTTCGCCGCCGAGCGCCTGCGTCGGGAGCTGGAGGCCGCGCTGCTTCACGTCAGAGCCTGACGGGACGGGGAGTGCCACGAAAAGCGGTGCACCCCTCGCATGATTTCGTCGTAGTCAGCCCCGCTGCCCTCCCGCATCCTGCATCGGTCTGCGGCGGCATGGTCGCGTCAAGACCTGCGCGGCCCCACCTCTGCTGTCCCGACACTTGAAGTGAGCCGAATTCTTCGGCGCAACCGACTGGCTTCGGCTTCAGCCGGGGAGCTGGTCTGTCGATTGCATACCCGGCCCCGCGGGCACCTTGAGCCCGCACCCTGATGGCATCGCCGCCCGGACGGCGAGACTGCGAGGAGACAACTTGATGGCGTTCCGTCGGTCCGTTCTCGGCCTCGTCGCCGCAACCGCGGCCCTGCTCGCCCCCGGAATCGCGCCGGCGCAGACGCTCAAGGCGGTGATGCATTCGGACGTCAAGATCGTCGATCCGATCTGGACCACCGCCTACATCGTCCGCAACCACGGCTACATGATCTACGACACGCTGTTCGCGCTCGACGGACAGGGCGAGGTCAAGCCGCAGATGGTCGACACCTATACGATGTCGCCGGACAACCTGGCCTACACGTTCACCCTGCGCGACGGCCTCAAGTGGCACGACGGCAAGCCGGTCACGGCGGAGGATTGCGTCGCCTCGATCAAGCGCTGGGGTGCCCGCGATTCGCTCGGCCAGAAGCTGATGACCTTCGTCGAGGGCATGAGCACCGACGACGCGAAGCGCTTCACCGTGAAGCTGAAATCGCCGACCGGGCTCCTGCTGTTCGGCCTCGCCAAGCCGTCCTCGAACGTGCCGTTCATGATGCCGAAGCGGGTCGCCGAGACCGACCCGAACCAGCAGATCTCGGACTTCACCGGCTCCGGCCCCTTCGTGATGAAGACCGACGAGTGGAAGCCCGGCGACAGGATCGTCTACACCAAGTTCAAGGACTACAAGCCGCGGCCTGAGCCGGCCTCGGGGCTGGCCGGCGGCAAGGTGGTCAAGGTCGACCGGGTCGAGTGGCTGGCGATCTCGGACCAGCAGCAGGCGGTGAACGCGCTGCTGGCCGGCGAGATCGACCTGATCGAGCAGCCGGCCTACGACCTGATCCCGCTGCTCAAGAGTGATTCGAGCGTCAAGCTCGTCGATTACAACCCGCTCGGCCTGCAATACGCGATGCGGCCGAACCACCTGATCAAGCCTTTCGACAACCCGAAGGTGCGTCAGGCCCTGACCTACGCCCTCAACCAGACCGACTTCCTCCAGGCGGTGGTGGGCGATCCCGACTACTACAAGACCTGCAAGGCCCTGTTCGTCTGCGGCTCGCCGCTCGCCACCGACAAGGGGATGGACGGGCTGCTCGAGTCGAACTTCGCCAAGTCGAAGCAATTGCTGAAGGAGGCGGGCTATGACGGCACGCCGATCGTCCTCCTGCACTCGACCGATCTGCAGACCCTGACCAATCTCGGCCCTGTCGCCAAGCAGCTCCTCGAGAAGGGCGGCTTCAAGGTCGATATGCAGTCGTCCGACTGGCAGACCGTGGTGTCGCGGCGGGTGCGCAAGGATCCGGCCGACAAGGGGGGTTGGAATCTGATGAACACCTCCTGGGTCTCGGCCGACATCCTGAACCCGGTGATGTCGAGCTTCATGAACATGAGCTGCGACAAGGCCCCGTTCGGCTGGCCCTGCGATGCCGAGATGGAGAAGCTGCGCGACGACTTCGCCCGCGAGGTCGACCCGGCCAAGCAGAAGGCGCTCGCGGAAGCCGTGCAGATGCGCTGGCGCGAAGTGGTGCCCTACGTCCATCTCGGCCAGTTCTACATCCCGATCGCCGCGCGCAAGAATGTCACCGGCATCCTGACCGCCGCGGCGCCGGTGTTCTGGAACGTCGAGAAGACGAAGTAGGCCGCGGGCCATGCTCGGCTACGTCCTGCGGCGGCTCCTCGCCGCCATCCCGGTCCTGGCGATCGTCGCGGTGCTGGTCTTCCTGATGCTGCGGCTCACCCCCGGCGACCCGGCGGCGGTGATCGCCGGAGACAACGCCTCGAGCGAGCAGATCGCCCAGGTCCGCAGCAAGCTCGGCCTCGACCAGCCGCTGCCGGCGCAGTTCGCGATCTGGATCGGCAACTTGGCGACGGGCAATCTCGGCGAGTCGTTCTTCTTCAAGAAGAGCATCGGCGAGCTGATCCTCGGGCGGATCGAGCCGACCCTGTCGCTCGCGGCCGCCACGATGCTGATCGCGGTCTGTCTGGCGATCCCGCTCGGGGTCGTGGCGGCCTACCGCCACGGCTCCTGGCTCGACCGGATCGTGATGGGCGTCTCGGTGCTCGGCTTCTCGGTGCCGGTCTTCGTGATCGGCTACCTCCTGATCTACATCTTCGCGATCACGCTCGGCTGGTTCCCGGTCCAGGGCTACCAGCCGCTCTCCGGGGGCCTCGGTGGCTACCTGCACCGGCTGGTCCTGCCCTCGCTGACCCTGTCGGTCGTCTACATCGCGCTCATCGCCCGGATGACCCGGGCGAGCGTGCTGGAGGTGCTGAACGAGGATTACATCCGCACCGCCCGGGCCAAGGGCCAGGTCGAGCGCAAGATCCTCTTCCGCCACGCGCTGAAGAACGCCGCGGTGCCGATCGTCACCGTGGTCGGCATCGGCATCGCGCTGCTGATCGGCGGCGTGGTGGTGACCGAGAGCGTCTTCGCGATTCCCGGCCTCGGCCGCCTTACCGTCGATGCGGTGCTGGCCCGCGACTATCCGACGATCCAGGCGCTGATCCTCATGTTCTCGGGCGTCTACGTCCTCATCAACCTCCTGATCGACCTGACCTACAGCCTGTTCGACCCGAGGATTCGTCATTGAGTGCCGAGCCGACCCTGCTGGCGCCCGCCGTCGCGGCGCCCCTGCCCCTGGGAAGGACGCTCGCCGCCCGCCTCCTGCGCAACCCCGTCGTGGCCCTGGGCGCCGGCTTCCTGCTGCTGATGGCGCTGGTCGGCGCCCTCGCGCCGGTCCTCGGCACCCTGGATCCGACCGCGATCAACCCGGCCACCCGCAACCGCCCGCCAGGCTTCGAGCGCACGATCCGGGCCGAGGACGGCACGACCACGACCTACCGCCACCGGATGGGCACCGACAGCCTCGGGCGCGACGTCTACAGCCGGGTGCTCTACGGCGCCCGGATCTCGCTCCTGATCGCCGTGTCGGTGGCGGCCCTGTCGCTCGCCATCGGCCTCCTGCTCGGGCTGGTGGCCGGGTACATCCGCCCCCTCGACGGGCCGATCATGCGGCTGATGGACGGGCTGATGGCGATTCCCGGCATCCTGCTCGCCATCGCGGTGGTGTCGCTGTTCCGGGCCGGGCTCCCGGCGGTCATCGCGGCAATCGTGGTGCCGGAGATCCCCCGGGTGGTGCGGCTGGTGCGCTCGATCGTGCTCTCGGTGCGGGAGGAGCCCTATGTCGAGGCCGCGATCATGGCCGGCACCCGCCTCCCGCTGCTGATGGCGCGCCACATCCTGCCCAACACCGTCGCGCCGCTGATCGTGCAGGGCACCTTCATCGCCGCCTCGGCGATCCTGGTCGAGGCCGTCCTGTCCTTCCTGGGCATCGGCATCCCGCCGGAGACGCCGAGCTGGGGCAACATCATGGCGGAGGGCCGCAACCTGTTCCGGGTCTACCCCCACAACATCCTGTATCCGGGGATCTTCCTCGGCCTGACGGTGCTCGCCGTGAACATGCTGGGCGACGGCCTGCGCGACACCCTCGATCCGAAGATGACCGGCCGATGAGCGACGCCACCGCCCCCGTCCTCGAAGTCGAGAACCTCGCCATCGCGCTCCCGGGCGGCGGCGACCGGCTTCGCGCCGTCGACGGCGTCTCCTTCGCGGTCGCCCCCGGCGAGATCGTCTGCGTCGTCGGCGAATCCGGCTCGGGCAAGTCGGTCACCGCCTTCTCGGTGATGGGGCTCCTCGCGAAGGTGCTGAAGCCGGTCGCCGGGTCGATCCGGCTGCTCGGCGAGGACATCCTGACGGCGAGCCCGCAGCGCCTGCGGGCGCTTCGCGGCGACCGGATGGCGATGATCTTCCAGGAGCCGATGACGGCGCTGAACCCGGTGCTGACCGTCGGCGACCAGATCGAGGAGGTCCTGCGCATCCACACCGACCTCGGGCCCAAGGAGCGCCGCGCCAAGGTGCTGGCGATGCTGGAGGCCATGCATCTGCCCGACCCCGAGCGGATGCACGCCTCCTACCCGCACCAGCTCTCCGGCGGCCAGCGCCAGCGGGTGATGATCGCCGCGGCCCTGATCCTCGACCCGGCCCTGCTCATCGCCGACGAGCCGACGACGGCGCTCGACGTCACCACGCAGGCCCAGATCCTGAAGCTCATCCGCGAGATGCAGGAGCGCCGAGGCACCGGCGTCCTGTTCATCACCCACGATTTCGGGGTGGTGGCCGAGATCGCCGACCGGGTGGTGGTGATGCAGCGCGGCCGCATCGTCGAGCAGGGGCCGGCGGCTCAGGTACTCGGCAACCCGGAGCACCCCTACACCAAGATGCTGATCGCCGCGGTGCCGACGATGACGCCCGCCCGGCGGCCTCCGGTGACCGGAGCGCTGGCGCTCGAGACCGCGGGCCTCGCCAAGACCTATCGCAGCGGCGGTCTGTTCAAGAAGGCGAGAGAGGTCCACGCCGCCGCCGACGTGGCAATCAGGATCCATCGCGGCGAGACGGTCGGCATCGTCGGCGAATCGGGCTCGGGCAAGTCCACGGTCGCGCGCTGCATCGCCCGGCTGATCGCCCCGAGCGCGGGGCAGATCATGGTCGGCGATCGGGACATCGCCCGCCTGCCCGAGCGCCGGCTCCGGCCGCTGCGCCGGACGATCCAGGTGGTGTTCCAGGACCCGTTCCGCTCCCTCAACCCGCGCCGCACCGTCGGCAACTCGATCATCGAGGGGCCGGTGAATTTCGGCGCCACGCCGGAGGCCGCGACGGCGCGGGCCCGCGAGCTGATGGGCCTCGTCGGCCTCGATCCGTCTGCACTCGCCCGCTACCCGCACCAGTTCTCCGGCGGCCAGCGCCAGCGCATCGCCCTCGCCCGGGCGCTCGCAATGGAGCCCGAGATCCTGATCGCCGACGAGGCGGTCTCGGCCCTCGACGTCTCGGTGCAGCGCCAGGTGCTGGCCCTGCTCGACGACGTGCAGCGGCGCTTCGACCTCGCCATCCTGTTCATCACCCACGATCTGCGGGTGGCGGCGCAGATCTGCGACCGGCTGATCGTGATGCAGCGCGGCCGGATCGTCGAGCAGGGCCCGACGGCGGAGGTCTTCGCCCGGCCGGATGCTGCCTACACGCGCGCCTTGATCGAGGCGGCGCCGGGACGTGAGTTCGGGCGGGGGGCGGGCCAAGTTCAGGAAGCGGCTTCCGCCTGATGAAAGCCAATACAGATGAATCGCGGGATCCCCTCTCCCACATGGGAGAGGGGAACGCGCATTGTCTTGAATCAGTATCTGTAATCACAGCAGGACCAGTACGATGACCCTCGCCATGACTTGGGAGGAATGGGCGCAGCACGATGCCTGCGCGCTCGCCGCGCGGGTGCGCGCCGGGGAGGTGACGGCGGCCGAGCTCGCCGCCCAGGCGGCGGCCGGGGTGGCGCTGACGAATCCGGCGACGAGCGCCGTGATCGAGCTGTTCGATGACGCGATCGCGGATCCGGCCCGGGACGGCACCAACCTCGACGGTGCCTTCGCGGGCGTGCCGTTCCTGATGAAGGACCTCGGGCCGACCCTGAAGGGTCGGTTGCAGGAGATGGGCTCGCTCCTGATGCGCGGCAACCGCGCCGACAGCGACAGCCATCTCACGGGCAAGATGCGGCAAGCCGGGCTCAACCTCGTCGGCCGCACCACCACGCCGGAATTCGGCGTGTGCAGCTCGGCCGAGAACCCGGCGGTCTACGTCACCCGCAATCCCTGGAACCTCGACTACACCACCTGCGGCTCCTCGGCCGGCTCGGCGGCCGCGGTGGCGTCGGGCGTGGTGCCGATGGCGCATAGTACCGATGGCGGCGGCTCGATCCGCATCCCGGCGGGCGTGAACGGCAATCTCGGGCTCAAACCCTCCCGCGGCGTGTTCTCGATCGCGCCCTACGGGTCCGACCTCACCAGCATCGTGTCGATCCAGGGCTGCCAGTCGCGGACCGTGCGCGACACCGCCACCTTCGTCGACGTGTGCCGCGGCGGGGCACCCGGCGAGTTCATGCCGTACTGGACCGCCCCCGAACCCTACGCGACGCTGATCGGGCGCGACCCGGGCTCCTTGCGCATCGCGCTGTCGCACGAATGGGGCGAGTATCGCGCCGTGCCCCACCACGTCGCCGAGCTGGAGCGGATCGGGCGCTTCCTCGAGGGCCTCGGCCATCACGTCGACTGGGCCCTGCCGGACGTCGACCTGCCCGCCGCCTTCCGGGCCCAGACCACCTGCTACATCACCAACTTCGCCCAGACCATCAACGGGCTGATCGCCGCCAAGGGTCTCGAGCGGCCGCCCGAGGACCTCATCGAGCCGATGAACATCCGGATCTGGGAGGCGGGACGTCACGCGACCTATACCGAGCGCGCGGCGATGCAGGCGGCGTTCAACACCACCGCCCGCGGCTTCGGCGCCTTCTTCGCGGAGTGGGACATCATCCTGACGCCGATCACCGCCCTGCCGACGCCGCGCGTCGGCACGACCGAGTACCTGACGATCAGCGACAACCCGTCGGTCCATGGCTGGTTCGAGAACCTGTGGCGCAACTTCGCCTACACGCCGCTCGCCAACCTGTGCGGCATCCCGGCGCTCTCGATGCCGCTGGCGTGGAACGAGCACGGCCTGCCGCTCGGCATCCAGGCCCAGGCGCGCCAGGGCCAGGACGGCCTGCTGCTGCAGCTCGCCGCGCAGGTAGAGAGGGCGATCGGGGGGAAGTGGAACGATGGTCGGCGGCCGGGGGTGCATGTGACGGCGGCCTGAGGTCCGGGAGAGTCCATTCGACGGGCTCGACAGGGTTGGCACGCTTCATGTCAGTCCGGGCCGCGGAAGCGGAGCCCGGAATCCAGCACTGCATGAGGTGCACGATGAATCCGATCGCGTCGGTTCCGGATCCCGGGATCTCGCCCTCGGCAAGCTCCGGGATGACGCGGAGAGCATGAGGTGCGCCGGTTCGATCCGGCGCTCTTCTTCAAGACATCCCCCAGAGGAGAACCACCCGTGAAGCTCTTCATCGCCGCGCTCGGCACCGAGACCAACACCTTCTCGCCGATCCCGACCGGGCGCGCGGCCTTCCTGGACGACCTCTACGTCGAGACCGGCGCCTCCGGCCGCTCCGACCACTGGTTCGCCGGGCCGCTCAAGGTCTGGCGCGAGATGGGCGAAGCCGCCGGTTACGAGGTCGTCGAGAGCCTGGCGGCCTTCGCGCCGCCCGGCGGGCCGACGCGCCAGGACGTCTGGGTGGAGCTGCGCGACCGCATCCTGGCCGACCTCCGCGCCGCCGGCCCGGTCGACATCGCTCTGTTCAACCTCCACGGCGCGATGATCGCCGAGACCGAGGACGATTGCGAGGGCGAGCTCGTCGCCGCGGCCCGGGAGATCTTAGGAAGCGCGGCAACGATCGGGGTCGAGCTCGACCTGCATTGCCATCTGACCGACCGGATCGTCGCAGCCGCCGACGTGCTGCTCACCTACAAGGAGTACCCGCATATCGACGTCGACGACCGGGCGCGCGACCTTTTCCGCCTCTGCGACGACGCTCGGGCCGGGCGGACCCGGCCGACCATCGCCGTCGCCGATTGCCGGATGCTGGCGGTGTGGCGCACGCCGAACCAGCCCACCCGCGGCTTCGTCGACCGGATGAGCGCGGCGGAGGGGCGGGACGGGATCCTCTCCCTGTCGCTGGCCCACGGCTTCCCCTGGGCCGACATCCCGGATGTCGGCGCCAAGGTGGTGGCGGTCACCGACGGCGACCCGGACTTGGCCCGCCGCAAAGCCGAGGCTCTGGCCCGCGAGTTGTGGGAGATGCGCGAGGCCACCACCGACCGGCTGCTGAGCCTCGACGAGGCGGTGCGGGTGGCGCTCGAGCCCCCGGCAGGCGTGACGGTGCTCGCCGACGTCTCCGACAATGCCGGGGCGGGCTCGGCGAGTGATTCGACCTTCCTGCTGCGCGCCCTGGTCGAGGCCGGCGCGACGGCTTGCGCCATCGGCAGCTTCTGGGATCCGGTCGCGGTCCGGCTCTGCCGCGAGGCCGGCGCCGGCGCGCACTTGGCCCTGCGCATCGGCGGGAAGACCGGGCCGATGTCGGGCGATCCCGTCGACCTCACGGTGCGCGTCGTCGGTATCGTGCCCGACGCGGTCCAGACCTACGGCAACGGCAAGCAGCCGATGGGCGATTGCGTGATGGTCGAGGTGGGGGGCCTGCACATCGTGCTCAATGCCTTGCGCACCCAGGTCTTTCAGCCGAGCGTGTTCGAGCAGTTCGGCCCGCGCCTGACCGACTACGCCACCGTGTTCGTCAAGTCGGCGCAGCACTTCAATGCCGGCTTCGCCCCGCGGGCCGACCGCATCCTCCATGTCGCCGTGCCGGGCAGCGCCAATCCCGATTTCGCGCGCCTGTCCCTGCCGAAGGCCGCCCGCCCGCTCTGGCCGATCGTCGCCGATCCCTTCTGACGGGCGGGGGCGGGGCTTACGCCGCGTCGAGTCGAACCCCCTCCGGCTTCAGGGCAGAGACGAGTTTATCGAGTTGCGCCCTGACATGCGCCCGGATCTCCTCACTGGACGCGGTCGTGGCGCTCTCCGAGAAGTCGAACATGCGCCGTGCCTGAACCGTCATCGCGTTGACCCTTCTCGATACAGAGAAAACCGTTACGTCTACGCCACCCGCTACAGCACGGAAACGGATCTGTCTCATCAGAATGATGCACGCCTAATACATCAAATAAGAGACAAATGCGGTACGCTACCTTCCAGCCCCCATAGTGGCGGAGGTTTGTTGCGCCAGTATTGCGTGTATGATGACCGAAAGGACCGATCGCGCAAGGGCGATTCACCGTCGTCCGGACGAGGAGCGACGATTCCGGCCGCTGGTGTCCTGCGTTTGAAGTTTGTGGCAGAGACGTTGGCTCTGGCTCAGCTTCGAGTGCTCCCAGGCAGAAGCGTTTGACGCTGGCCAGGATGGCGTCGGCCGACTTCACCCATCGGAACGGCTTGGGGTCGGCGTTCGTCGCCTCGATGAAGGCGCGAATGTCGCGCTCAAGCTCGGCGACGGAGCAATGGACGCCACGTCGGATCGCACGCTCCGTCAGCAGGCCGAACCATCGTTCGACCTGGTTGATCCACGAGGCGGAGGTTGGGGTGACGTGCACGTGATAGTGCGGGCGCTTCGCCAGCCAGTCGCGGATCAGCTTGGTCTTGTGCGTCGCCGAGTTGGCGAGCACCAGATGCACGTCGAGGTCAGCCGGCACCGCGGCTTCGATCTCATCCAGGAAGCAGCGGAACTCGCTGGCGCGGTGACGCGGGTAGCACTGCCCGATCACCGTCCCAGCCTGCACATCGAGGGCGGCAAACAAGCTGGTGGTGCCATGCCGGGCATAGTCGTGGGTGCGCCGCTCGGCCCGTCCGGGCCGCAGCGGGAGTAGCGGCTGCGTGCGGTCGAGCGCCTGAACCTGGGACTTCTCGTCTACGCACGGCACCAGGGCGACCCGACGATCACCCTTCGCTCGCCTCACCAGCCAAGCGACCTGAGCTGCTGCATTCGCCAGCAGTATCAAAAACCGGGCAATCCCAGAGGGACGGCCTGCGCCGCTTCCGTGGCCACTACGAGAGCCAGAACACCCAGGATCAAGCACCGCATCGTCTGCCCCCGTCTCTCCGAGACCGAAGCGTAGCGCCGCGCCGCCGCCGCGCCGCCGTCTCGGGTGGTTCAGCATCGGGGGCCGTGTCGTATCCGAACGGGGTCGGCACGCCGCCGTCATGCAGCGCGTCGGCGGGGCGATCCGGTGATCGCCGTCCCGGGCTCGAAGACCGTCGGTGAACCGTCACCCGCCGCACCGCACCCCCACCACCGCCCCGGCGAAGCGCCCGGCGATCGTCCCGACGGTGAGCGGCGGGGTGCCGCCGGCGGGCGCTGTCGAGGCCTCCGGGCCGAGGAAGGCCTTGAGCGCCGCGAGGCCCACGAGCGGATGGGTGAGCGGCGGCAGCACGCCGGCGACGAGGCGGGGTTGTGCCGGCAGGCGGGCGACGAGGCCGAGGAGGCGGCCGGAGCGATCGAGGACAGGGGCACCGACGGCGCCGGGCTGGAGCGGGGCGATGAGGCCGGCTGCCGCGACCTCGCCGGTCGTCACGGTCGGGCCATCCACACCCGCCGCGAGCACGATCGTGGCCTCTCCCGGGGTGGCCGGAGCCGGCGCGAGGACGGGAGAGGGTCCGGGTGGGGTGGCGCCGTCGAGGAGCGCGAGACCGCTGGATTCGTCGCGCCGCAGTACCCGGGCCGGCTCGCCGGCCACACGGGGGGCCGGACAGGAGCCGGGCAGCACCGCGACGATCCGGCGGGGGCCGGCGACGAGGCCGGTGACGGTCGCAGGTCCGGCCGCCGGCGCAATCGGGTCCGGCACCGTCGCGGCCGGACGCGGCGGCGGCGGCATCGGGGCTTCGCCCGGGAAGGGCACGAAGCTGTTGGCGACCGCGATCACCAGCCGGTCCATCTCCCGGGACGAGGCCTTGTCGTAGGAGAGGGTGAAGCCGCGCACGCCCGCGGGACCGGCGGCGTGGCGGATGTAGAACTTGCCCGACGGCGTCTCGCCGGTGACGACCGTGAAGTCCGGGCGCTTGAGGGAATAGGTCACCTTGCGCTCGGGCGTCGTCGCGGCACTCTGCGCGAACAGGGCGTCGAGATCGGTCTCGCCGGGGGCGTAGGCCTTGGTGTCGAGGGTGACGCGCCCGTCGGTGCTCTGCCAGCGGGTGCCGCCGGCAATCCGGCTGCGCCTCGACAGCAGTCGCTCCGGCACGCCGATGACGAGGCCGGTGGCGGGGTCCGGCGCCGCGGTGAACCGGGCCGCCCGACGCGCCGCTTCGCCGGCGGCCAGCAGGGCGGCACGGGCGGGGTCGTCCAGGATCCCGGTCGCGGCGGCGCCCCCGGGCTTGCCTCCTTCCTTCACCTGCCAGGCGCTGATCGCCTCGTATGTGCGCCGGCCGAAGGCGCCGGTGACGACGCTGTTGTAGCTGCCCGCCCAGACCAGGGCGTCCTGCACCGCCCTGCGCTCCGCCTCGGGCCGCGCCTCGAAGGCGGCGCGGGCGGCCTCGAAGGCGGGGTCGGGCGTGGCCGGGGCCGCGGGGCGGGGTGCTGGCCCCTTCGCGGCGGGCGCGCCCGAGCCGGGCGCAGAGGGGCCGGGCATCTGCGCGATGGCCGCCGGTGCGAGGCCGCCGCAGGCGAGGAGCGGCAGCAGGCCGGCGGCGAGCAGGCGGGCGGGTCGCGGCATCGGAACTCTCCGAAGAACGGCGCCAGACCTTGGCAGAGGCGGGGCCGGACTTCCAGGCGCGTTCCGCGTCGTGCCGGATCCGGGGCTGACCGAACCGCGTCCGCACCGACGTGCAAGACGAGTCGGTGCAGGTCGGGTCGGTGCAGGACGGGGGCGAAATCGATCGCTCCGGGGCGACGTCGGATTGCACCGCGACCGGGCGCTGCTTAGGCTCCGCCCGCGCGGGGAATCGCTGCGAGGCCGGACATGTCGCTCATCACACGAGTCGGTCGCGTCGCCGTCGGCCTGGCCGGCCTCCTGGCCCTGCTCCCCGGCGCCGAGGCCCAGCAGCCCCCGAACCCGGCGCCCCGCCGCGCCGCCCTGGTGCAGCCGACGACAAA
This sequence comes from Methylobacterium frigidaeris, assembly GCF_022179185.1. Lineage (GTDB taxonomy): Bacteria > Pseudomonadota > Alphaproteobacteria > Rhizobiales > Beijerinckiaceae > Methylobacterium > Methylobacterium frigidaeris. Next base: position 72,647 of record NZ_BPQJ01000010.1, read on the forward strand.
GCCCAAGAGCTTCGTGCGTCAGACCCTCGCCAGCGAGGCGGTGCGGCTCGAGGCGCGGGTGAAGGAGGAGGGCGGCGCGAGCGGGAAATCCGCCGCGCAGTGGCGCCGGGAGGCCGAGGCCCTGAAGGCCAAGGACGAGACCGACGGGGCGCTCGCCGCCTCTCGCCGCGCCGCATCGGCCGATCCGGCGGAGTGGCGCAACTGGTACGCCCTGGCGGAGACCGCCGGCGATGCCGAGAACGACGATTACGACGCCAACCAGAAGCTGAAGGCGGAGGCCCGGGCCGGCGCCTACCTGGCCTATCAGCGAGCCGTCGCCCCGGCCGACGAGGCGCGGGCACTGGCGCTCCTCGGCGCGGTCCTGGCCAAGCAGGAGAGCTGGCGCCCGGCGCTGGAAGCCTACGCGGCGAGCCTCGCGCTCGCGGGCGATGCGGAGATCGCCAAGACCTACGAGGCCTTGCGCGACGCGCACGGCTTCCGGGTGCTCGACTACAAGGTCGATTCCGACGCACCCGCCCCGCGGGCCTGCTTCACTCTCTCGGAGGCGGTCGACCCGAAGGCGGACGTGGCGCCCTTCGTCGCCGTCTCGGGCGCCGCCGGCACGGCCGTGACCGCGCAAGGCCAGCAGGTCTGCGTCGACGGCCTGCGCCACGGCGAGCGCTACGGGGTGGTGCTGCGCCAGGGCCTGCCCTCCAGCGTGGGCGAGTCTCTCCGCAAGGCGGCCGATTACGAGATCTACGTCCGCGACCGCAGCCCTCAGGCGCGCTTCACCGGCCGCAACTACGTGCTGCCCCGCACCGGCCAGGCGGGCGTGCCGCTGGTCTCGGTCAACGCACCGAAACTCGACGTCGAGGTCGTGCGCATCGGCGACCGCGGGCTGCTGCCGGCCCTGCGCACCGACGAGTTCCTGTCGCAGCTCTCCGGCTCCGGCCTCCGCACCATCGCCCGCGAGCGCGGTGTCCAGGTCTGGAAGGGGACGCTCGACACGGCGCCTGCGGAGATCAACCGTGAGGCGGTGACGGCCTTCCCGGTGCTCCAGGCGGTCGGCAAGATCGAGCCCGGCCTCTACGTGATGACGGCGCGGCCGAGCGGCAGCGCCTCGCTGGCCGACGAGGAGGGCGGCTACGAGAGCGAGGCGACGCAGTGGTTCGTGGTCTCCGACCTCGGGCTCACCGCCTTCAAGGGCCGGGACGGGATTCACGTCCTCGCCCGCTCCCTCGCCTCGGCTTCCGTGCTGAAGGGGGCGGAGATCCGGCTCGTCGCGCGCAACAACGAGGTGCTGGCGACCCGCAGCACCGACGGGCAAGGCCACGCCGCCTTCGATCCCGGGCTCGCCCGCGGCGAGGGCGGTGCGGCGCCGAGCCTGGTGGTGGCGCGCCTCGGCGACGATTACGGCTTCCTCGACCTGTCCCTGAGCGCCTTCGACCTCGCCGATCGCGGCGTGAAGGGCCGGCCGGCGCCGGGCGGGGCGGAGGCCTACCTGTTTCCCGAGCGCGGGGTCTACCGCTCCGGCGAGACGGTACAGCTCACCGCGCTCCTGCGCGACGCCAAGGGCGCGGCGATCCCGACCCTGCCCCTGACCCTGGTGGCCAGGCGCCCGGACGGGGTCGAGTATCGCCGGGCGCAGGTGCCCGATGCGGGCTTGGGCGGCCGCGCCTTCTCCCTGCCGCTCCTGCCCGGGGCCCAGGCCGGGACCTGGCGGGTCACGGCCTATACCGACCCGAAGGCGCCGTCGGTCGGCGAGGCGACGTTCCTCGTCGAGGACTACGTGCCGGAGCGCCTGGACGTGACCCTGACGCCGGCCGAGGCCGCCTTGAAACCGGGCGAGCCCGCGACGGTCGCGGTCGCGGCGCGCTACCTGTACGGCGCCCCGGGGGCGGGCTTGAGCGTCGGCGGCACGGTGGCGGTGCAGCCGGCCGCCCGCAGCGGCATCAAGGGCTTCGAGGACTTCTCCACCGGCCTCGACGACGAGCGCGTCGAGCCGGCGACGGCGGAGCTGGACACCGCCGTCACCACCGACGCGCAAGGCCGCGCCACCGTGCGGGCGCCAGTGCCGGGGGTCAGCGGGCCGCGGCCGTTCGAGGCCAAGGTCTCGCTCCAGGTCGGCGAGCCGGGCGGCCGGGCGGTGCAGCGCAGCCTGACCCTGCCGATCCTGCCGGCCGGCCCGGTGATCGGAATCCGCAAGACCTTCGGCGAGCTGCGCGAGGGCGCGACCGCGAGTTTCGAGGTGGCGGCGGCGCGGCCCGACGGCACGCGGCTCGCGGGCGAAGCGACCTGGACCCTGCTGCGGGTCGACCGGCGCTATCAATGGTACCGGGCCGACGGGCGCTGGTCCTACGAGCCGGTCAAGACCACCGCCAAGGTCGCCAATGGCCGCGTCGCGCTGGAGGCCGGTGCGCCGGCCAGGGTTGCGATGCCGGTCGAGCTCGGCAACTATCGCCTGGAGGTGCGGGCCCCCGGCTTCGAGGCGGCGAGCCTGTCGTTCAACGTCGGCTGGAGCGGATCGGAGAGCGCCGACGCGCCCGACCTCCTCGACCTCACCCTCGACCGCGACGCCTACGCGTCGGGCGACACGCTGAAGGCAAGCTTGCGCCCGCGCTTTGCCGGCACCGCCACCGTCGCGGTGGTGAGCGACCGGGTGCACGAGATCCGCACCCTCGACCTGCCGGCGAACGGCGCCACCGTCGAGATCCCGGTGAGGCCGGATTGGGGCGCGGGCGCCTACCTCGTCGCCACCGCCTACCGGCCCCTCGACCAGGCGGCCAAGCGCCTGCCGGGCCGGGCGATGGGCCTCGCCTGGTTCGGGATCGACCGCGACGCCCGCACCCTCGGCGTCACCGTGGACGCTCCGGCGAAGGTCCGGCCACGGGGCGAGCTGCGCCTGCCGATCCGCGTCGCGGGGCTGAACGCCGGCGAGGAGGCGCGGGTGACCGTGGCGGCGGTCGATGTCGGCATCCTGAACCTCACCCGCTACGCCAACCCGGACCCGTTCGGGTTCTTCTTCGGCCAGAAGGCGCTCTCGGCCGAGATCCGCGACCTCTACGGCTACCTGATCGACGGCATGCAGGGCACGCTCGGCGCGATCCGATCCGGCGGCGATGCCGGCGGGGCGGAGCTGGAGGGCGCGCCGCCGGCGCAGGAGCCCCTCGCGCGGTACTCGGGCGTCGTCACGGTCGGGCGGGACGGCCGAGCCGAGGTGAGCTTCCCCCTGCCCGCCTTCAACGGCACCGCCCGGGTGATGGTGACGGCCTGGAGCGCGGCGCGGGTCGGGGCGGCCTCGGCCGACGTGGTGATCCGCGATCCGGTGGTGGCGAGCGGCACCCTGCCCCGGTTCCTCGACGTCGGCGACCGCTCGCGCCTGCACGTCGCCCTGGACAACGTCGAGGGGCAGGCCGGCGACTACGCGGTCGATGTCGACCTCGCCGGGCCGGTCCTGGTGCCGGCCGGCGCGCTCAGCCGCACCTTGCGCCTGGAATCCGGTGGGCGCGGCGCGGTCGAGATCCCGCTCACCGCCGCCGGCCCGGGCCTCGCCCGCATCGACCTTCGGCTGACCGGCCCGGGGCTCTCCGAGCCCGCCGGCCAGAGCTTCGCCCTGGGGATCCAGCCCGGCACAGGGGCGCTGCTGCGCCGCGAGGTCCGCACCCTCGCGCCCGGCGCGAGCCTGACCGTGTCGAACGACCTCCTCGCCGACGTGATCCCGGGCACCGGTTCCGTCACGCTGGCGGCCTCGCCCTTCGGGGGCATCGACGTGCCGGCCCTGCTCCAGGCCCTCGACCGCTATCCGTATGGCTGCACCGAGCAGGTGGTGAGCCGGGCCCTGCCGCTCCTCTCGGTCAACCGCCTGGCGGCACTCGCCCAGCTCGGCCTCGACGGCAGCGCCGACGAGCGGGTGCGGGGCGCCATCGACCGGGTGCTGTCCCGCCAGGATGCGAGCGGCGCCTTCGGGCTGTGGTCGGCGGGCAACGCCGAGGATCTGTGGCTCACCGCCTACGCGACCGACTTCCTGACCCGGGCACGGGAGCGCGGCTTCTCCGTGCCGCCGACCGCGCTCTCCCTCGCCCTCGACCGGCTGCGCAACAGCGTGGCGAACGCCAACGAGGTCACCGATGGCGGCCTCGACCTCGCCTACGCGGCCTACGTGCTCGCCCGCAACGGCCGGCCGGTGATGGGCGACCTGCGCTACCTCGCCGATACCAAGCTCGCCTCCTTCGCGACACCGCTCGCCCGCGGCCAGATCGCCGCAGGCCTGGCGCTCCTCGGCGACCGGGCCCGGGCCCGCACCGCCTTCGAGGCCGCCGTGGCGGCGCTCCGGGCCGAGCGCGACAGCGGCGCCTACCGGGCCGATTACGGCTCGCGCCTGCGCGACGGCGCCGGGCTGATCGCGCTGGCCGCCGAGACCGGGGTGGCGCGGGACGCCCTCGGCTCCCTCGGCACGGTGGTGGGCGAGGAGCGCGAGTCCGGCCGTCCGACCAGCACCCAGGAACAGGCCTGGATGGTGCTGGCGGCGGCCGAGCTCGCCAAGGACGCGGGCAAGGACGCGGGCAAGGATGCGCCATCGCTCGCCCTCGACGGCACACCGGTTCCGGGGACGCTCTACCGCACGTTCCCGGGCGCCGCCCTGGCGGCGAAGCCGGCGACGGTGACGAATCGCGGCACCGCCCCGGTGCAGCTCGCCCTCGGCGTCTCGGGCAATCCGGCGGTGCCGGAGCCGGCGGACGCGAAGGGCTACACGCTCGAGCGCAGCTACCACCGCCTCGACGGCAGCCCGGCCGATCTCGCCGCCTTGCGCCAGAACGATCGTCTGGTGGTGGTGCTGAAGGTGACCGAGGCCAAGGCCAGCGCCGGCCGCCTGCTCCTCGTCGACCGCCTGCCGGCCGGGCTCGAGATCGACAACCCGAAGCTCCTCGACGCCGACGCGACCGCCGGCCTCGCCTGGGCGAAGTCGGACGTGAAGCCCACCCACACCGAGTTCCGCGACGACCGCTTCGTGGCGGCCTACGACCGGGATCCCAGCCAATCCGCCTTCTTCAGCGTCGCCTACACGGTGCGGGCGGTGACGCCCGGCCGCTACGTCCACCCGGCGGCGACGATCGAGGACATGTACCGGCCGGAGCGCTACGGGCGCACGGCGTTCGGGACGCTGGAGGTGGGTGCGGCGCGGTAGGAGGTGACCGACGACGCGACTGTGAGAGCCTGTGCGACTCGACGATCGAGTCGGTCTGCCGCACGGACCGACCACTCTCCCCGTCATTCCGGGGCCGCGCAGGGGAGCCCGGAACGACCCTGCACGCGTCTACGACTTCACCGATGAAAGGTCCTGCGCGAGACCGGCTCCACCCCGGCGCGCCGACACCGGCCGCCTCGCATCGTGCCAGCGGCGATGACCGCGGCGATGACCGCGGCGGCGCGTGCCTCCTGCCGCAGAGAAAGAACCGCATTCGTCGCAGAGGAGCAACAGATCTCCTGTGGAGCACGGCTGGCCCGACGCGTAGAACAGGCTCGTCCGTGCCGTCGACCTCGCGATGTTCCCTGTCCTCCGCAGCTCATCCGCATCCCGGGCTCTGCCCGCCGTCGCGCAGGACGGGCGCCTTACGGCCCTCGACCGGCTGCGGGGCGCCCTCGTCGGACTCGTCGTCCTGCATCACGCCGTCCTCGCCTACTGCACCTTCGGGCACATCAATCGGGCCCATTACGCCCTGTCGACCGCGCCGATCGTCGATGCGCAGCGCTGGCCCGCCTTCGATGTCCTCGTGCGGCTCGATGACGGCTTCTTCATGCCGCTGCTGTTTCTGCTGTCGGGCCTGTTCGTCCGGGAGGGGTTGAGCCGCAAGGGGGCCGGCCCCTACCTGCGCGGCCGGATGCGGCGCCTCGGCCTGCCCTTCGCCGTCGCCGTGCTGACCCTGATGCCGCTCGCCTATTACCCCTCGTTCCTGCAAGCCGGCGGCCGGGCCGGCTTCGCGGCGTTCTGGATCCGGACGGTGACGACCGGACCCTGGCCGAGCGGGCCGCCCTGGTTTATCGGCGTGCTCCTGGCGTTCGACACGGCCGCCGCCCTCCTCTTCGTCCTCGGCGCCCGCGACCGGCCGGAGCCGGGCCGGTCCCCCGCGCCGGGCAGCGGCTTCCTCCTGCTCGTCGCCCTCTCCGGCCTCGCCTACCTCCCCCTCCTCCTCGCCGTCGGCCCGACGCGCTGGGTCGGCCTCGGACCGCTCGCGATTCAAGCCAGCCGCATCGGGCTCTACGCGGCCTATTTCACCGCCGGCGTCGCGCTGGGACGGAGCGGGACGCCGGCCGTTCCTGCGCTTCGGTCGAGCCCTCGTCCCGCGCTGGCGGCTCTGGGGCCTCCTGGCCCTGCTCTCGGGCGCAGCCCTCGTCGCCGCGGGGGCAGTCGGGGGCCGGCTGCCCCCGCGGGACGCGCTCGCCCTGGAGGGCGCCGCCAGGACGATCCTCTGCGCCGCCGCAGCCTTCGCGCTTCCGGCCCTGGTCCTCCGTTTCGGCGGGGGCCGCTCCGGCGCCTGGGACAGCCTGTCGGCGAACGGCTTCGCCATCTACCTGCTTCACTACCCGATCGTGACCTGGGCGCAGGCCGGCCTCCTGGCCGTGCCGCTCGGCGCCCCGCTCAAAGGCGCGATCGTGTTCGCCGCCGCATTGTCGGTGAGCTGGGCCGGCGCGTGGGCGTTGCGCCGTCTTCCTCCTGTCCGGAGGGTGCTCTGAGCGATGCCACGGCGTGATCCGGGCGCGCCCGGCCCGGGCGTGACCCGGCGATGGTCGACCCTCCTCGACGGATCGGCCGTCCGGCACGACGGCGCGCGATTGCCTGCCCACCCCCGAGGCCGCCGGCTGCCGCGCTATCCGTCGACCTGCATCGAGGTCGCCGCCGCGTTGCCGGTGAGATGAGGGCCGCCCTGGCTTGATGGCGCAACCCCAGACCCCGTCGCGCCGGGTCCGGCGGTCCATGCCGCAGGAGCGGGCGGCGCTGGTGCGATCGACGCTCTCCAGCGCCTGGGCGAGCGCCAGCCTGCGCCAGGCCGCGGGAACACTGGCCGCCTTGGAGGCCGCACGCAACCCGTCGGCGGTCAGATCGGGGCGGGTCATTGCGATCCCGCCTGATCCGCCAAGCGAGTCGGGAGCCAAGCCCCTCCGCGACCCGCCGAGTCAGCCTCAGCGGCCGCGGGTATCATACCGCCGCGCCTTCGAACGGACGCGTTCGACGGTGCCAGGCAAGCCCGAACGGGCGCCGGCGCTGATGCGCCGGTCGCCTTCGCGTCGACGTGTCGATGCGAAGACGCGAAGGTATCAGACGTCGTAATCCCCCGGCGCGATATCGGCGCTGCGCATGAAGATCTGCAAAGCCGGCTGCATCGACCGGTGCAGGTGGGACATGTCCTCGCGCGGGCCGCCGAGCACGCGGCCCATCGCCTGCTCCACGCTACCGGGGCCGTAAGGCGCCTGCGCATCCACCGCCGGCACCCCGCGCGCCTCGTCCCATCCCACCGCCAGGTGGCGGATCAGGGCGATGTGCTCCGGCCCCACCTCGAACACGATCTGCTCGGGCGCCGTGCCGGCGGCCTCATCGCGAAACACGTCGGAGACGTGGGACAGGTCGAGCTTCGTCAGCGGGTTGTGGTAGCTGTAGCGACCGGGCTTGAGCTCGGCGTGGCGCAGGAAGGCGACCAGCGCCTCGCCCACCGCCCGGTGCTCCTCCGCCGCGCCCTCGTCGTCGCCGGTGACGTTGGCGATGTCGCCGTCGCGGTCGAGGCTGCCATAGGGCGCGTCCGGATGGATCACCGGAGCGCCCTGCCCCGCCGGGTCCCAGGCCACGACCAGCCGCCGGATCAGGGCGATGCGCTCAAGCGTGATCTCGGTGGTGCGGCTGGTCATCAAGGGGCTCTCCGTGAGGCCCCTCTGTAGAGCATCGGTGCGGGCGACGGGAGTCTCGGGACCGGATCAGTTTCCCAAGGGTCAAATCCCGAGATAAGCCCGCCGCACCTCCGGATCGTCCCGCAAGGTCGCCGCCGGGCCGGCGAGCATCAGACGGCCGGTCTGGAGCACGTAGGCGCGATCGGCGATGCTGAGCGACTCGGCGAGGCGCTGCTCGACCAGCAGGATCGTCGTGCCCGAAGCGCGGATCGCCTCGACGGCGGAGAAGATCTCGTCGACGAGCTTGGGCATGATGCCCTGCGAGGGCTCGTCGAGCATCAGGAGCCGCGGCCTCGTCATCAGGGCGCGGCCGATGGCGAGCATCTGCTGCTCGCCGCCGGAGAGGGTGCCGGCGCGCTGCGGCAGGCGCTCCTTGAGGCGGGGGAACAGGGAGAAGACCCGCTCCAGCGGTGCCTCGCGGTCGGCGGCCTTGCGGTGGAGGTAGCTGCCGAGGCGCAGGTTGTCGGAGACCGACAGGCGCGGAAACAGCCGCTTGTTCTCCGGCACGTAGGCGATGCCCTTGGCGGTGATGGCGTGGCCCGGCAGGCCGTCGAGGCGGGCGCCGTCGAACACCACCTCGCCGGATTTCGGCCGCTCCATCCCGGCGATGGACTTCAAGAGCGTCGACTTGCCGGCGCCGTTGGCGCCCGCCACCACGACGATCTCGCCGGTGTCGACCTCGATCGAGACGCCCTGGATGGCGAGCAAGCCCTGGTAGGCGGTGGAGAGCCCGCGGACCTCAAGCAGCACGGTGGCGCTCCCCCAGATAGGCCGTGATGACGCCCTCGTGGCGCACCACCTCGGTCGGGTGGCCCTCGGCCAGCACGCGGCCGAGATGCAGCACCATGGCACGGTCGACGAGCGGCATCACCACCTCCATCACGTGCTCGACCATGATGACGGTGACGCCCCGCGCCGCGACCTTTCGGATCAGCTCGACGCCGGCCTTGGCCTCGCTCGGAGTGAGTCCCGTCAGCACCTCGTCGAGGAGGAGGAGTTTCGGCTCGGTGGCGAGCGCCCGGGCGACTTCGAGGCGGCGCTTCTCAGGGGGAGTGAGTTCCCCCGCCACGGCCTCGGCGCGGTGACCGAGCCCGGCGAAGTCGAGGGTCTCGAGAGCGACGCGGCGGGCCGCGGCGGCGCTGGCGTGGCGGGCGAAGCCGCCGACGATGACGTTCTCGATCACGTTCATCGAGTCGAAGGAGCGCGGCACCTGGAAGGTGCGGGCGATGCCGCGCCGGCAGCGCTCGGGGGCGGAGAGAGGCGTGATGTCCTCGCCCTTGAAGACGATTTTCCCTTCGCTCGGCTGGTAGGTGCCGGAGATGAGGTTGAACAGGGTCGACTTGCCGGCGCCGTTCGGCCCGAGCAGCCCGAGGATCTGGCCCTCCGGCACGTCGAGGCTGACATCGGCGTTGGCGACGAGGCCGCCGAAGCGGAGCGTCACGTGGTCGATGTGCAGCAGGGGCGGAGTCGTCGCAGGCATGCTCACGGGGTCGCCTCCTCGTTGCGGGCCTTGCGGGTGCGGCGGAACAGGCTGAGCACGCCCTCGGGCCGGGCGAGCGCCACCACCATCACGAGCACGCCGTAGAGCATCAGGTCGAGGCCGTTGCCGCTGCCGCCGAGATACGAGCGACTGATCTCGGTGAGCGGGATCAGGATCGCGGCGCCGACGAGCGGGCCCCACAGGGTGCCGATGCCGCCGAGCACCGCCGGCAGGGCGAAGAGCAGCGAGAAGCGGAAGCTCATCACGCTCTCGGGGTCGATGTAGGAGACGTAAGCGGCGTAGAAGCCGCCGCCGATGGCGGTGAAGAAGGCCGAGACGGCGGCCGCCGCCATCTTGGAGCGGAAGACCTCGACGCCGAGGCTCTCGGCGGCCTGGGCGTCGTCCTTGACCGCACGCCACCAGTAGCCCCAGCGCGAGCCCTCGATCAGCCAGGTCACGAACCAGACCACCGCCAGGAAGCCGACCGCGAAGTGGACGTACGGGATCTTGTCGCGGGCGAACTGGAGCGTCCACCACGAATCCGGGTTGAACGGCCACTGGATGCCCATCGCACCGCCGACGAAGTCCCAGTTGTGGACCAGCAGCAGTCCGATCTCCGCGATCACGATGGTGGCGATCGAGAAGTAGTGGCCGGCCAGGCGAAAGCACGGGTAGCCGAGGACGAGGGCCACCGCGGCCGAGAGAGCCCCGCCTGCCAGCATGCCGAACCACGGCAGCACGCCGTAATTCACGAACAGCACGGAGGTCGCGTAGGCGCCGAAGCCGAAATACAGCGCGTGGCCGAGCGAGACTTGGCCGCAATAGCCGCCGAGGATATTCCAGCTCTGCGAGAGCGCGGCGTACATCAGGGTCAGGATCAGGACGTTCTGCAGGTAGACGTCGCGAACGCCGTAGGGCAGCGCGGCGAGGCCTGCGAAGACCAGGGCGGCAACGATTAGCTTGCGCCGGCGCTTCGCTGCGTAGCTCGCCTCGGCCCGGGCGGGGGCGGAGCCCGGCGCGAGGGCGGTGGTCAGCGTGGTCATCTAAAGCCTCCCGAACAGGCCTTGCGGCCGCGCGAACACCACCGCGAGGTAGAGGGCGTAGACGCCGACGGATTTGAGCGCCGGCGGCAGGATCACCGCCGTGAAGGCCTCGACGAGGCCGACGATGATCCCGGCGACGAGCGCGCCGCCGACGCTGCCGAAGCCACCGAGCGCCACCGTGACGTAGGCGATGAGGGCGAAGCTCGCGCCGACCTGGGGGTGGATGTAGTAGAAGATCGCCAGCACGGCGCCGGCGAGGCCGACCAGCGCCGCGCCCAGGCCCCAGCCGAGGGCGAAGACCCGGTTGCGGTCGATGCCGACCAGCGCCACCGCCCCCTGGTCCTCGCGCGTCGCCTCCAGCGCGCGGCCGAAATCGGTGCGGCTCATCAGCAGGTGCAGGCCCCCGAAGGCGGCGAGCGACACCAGCGCCCCGAAGATCTGCGGCCAGGGCAGGAAGATGCCGCCGAGGTCGAGGGTGCGCCCGCCGAGCCAGGTGTTCTGGACGTTGCGGTAATCCGGCGTGAACAGGTACTGGGCGGCGCCCTGGAGCAGGATCGCGAGCCCGAAGGTCGCGAAGATCTGCACCATGCCCTGGTTGGCCTTGGCCCGCATGGCGAAGCGCACCACGCCCATATAGGCGGCGGCCCCCAGCATGAAGAGCAGGGCGGCGACCAGCGGCATCAGCACCACCGGATCGAGCTGGGTGACCAGCACCAGCCCGAAGGTCGCGTACATGGCGAGCATCAGGAACTCGCCATGGGCGAAGTTCACCACGTCCATGAGGCCGAAGATCAGCGAGAGTCCGACCGCGATCAGGGCGTAGATCAAGCCCATCAGGAGGCCGCTCGCCAGCACCTGCACCAGGGCTTGCGTCGTCATGGGGGTTGGGGCTCCGGTGAGCGGTGCATGAGAGCTGTTCGATCGTCGCCGGAAGGCGCGCGGGATCCCCTCTCCCGTGTGGGAGAGGGGTGGGGGTGAGGATGCTACGGTGCTGAGCCCAGCTCCGATGGTCCCGCTGCCAGCACGACGGTTCGAGCTTTACCCAGAACCGTAGCACCCTCACCCCCGGCCCCTCTCCCACACGGGAGAGGGGAGGCGTGCTTCACCTCACCCGTTCATCGGCCACTTGGCCGGCGCGACCGCGGCGGATTCCGGGAAGATCGTGATGAACTTGTCGCCGATCCATTGCAGCAGCACCGGGTCGGCGTGGGTGTTCTGCCCGTCTGGGCCGAACGCCACCTTGGTCCAGGGCATCACCGTGCGGGTGCCCGGGATGTCGGTGGCGGCGAGCGCCGCGCGGATCTTCTGGCCGTCGGTCGAGCCGGCGCGGTCGAGGGCGTCGGCGAGCACGATCAGCGCCATGAACTGGCGCGAGGAATTGTCGTTGAGGTCGCGGCCGGCGCGGGCCTTGTACATGGTGTTGACGGTGGCGACCATCGGGCGCTTGGCGGCGAGGTCGAGGGAGAAGCTGCCGCGGGAGATCAGGCCCTGGAGCTTGTCGCCGACCGCGTCGTAGGTGACCTTCTCGGAGAAGCCGGCCGCCTGCGCGATGATGCTCTTCGGCTTGTAGCCGAGTTCGGCCATGGTCTTGGTGAGCAGGATCGCGTCGGTGGTGTAGCTCGTCGGCAGGAGCACGTCGGCGTTGGCGGTCTTGAGCTGCTGCACCTCGGCGGTCAGCGAGGGCGAGTTGCTCTTGTACTTCACGTCGGCGACGAGCTTGTAGCCGCGCTCGGCCGCCAGCTTGCGCTGCACGGTCGAGGAATCGACGCCGTAGATCGTGTCCTCGAAGAACAGGGCGACCGAGTCGATCTTCTGGCCCTGCTTGCGCTGGGCATCCAGGAAGTCGAACATCGCGGTCGAGAACATCTCGTCGTGGGCGGCCGGGCGGAAGAAGTACTTCAGGCCCTTGCGGTGCAGGCTCGGCGACGAGGAATCGGCGCAGACGAAGGGCACGCCGTAGCGCTCGGCGGTGGCGCTCACCGTGGCCGAGACGGCCGACTGGTAGCAGCCGACCAGGGCCGAGACCTTGTCCTGGGTGATCAGGCGCTCGGCCTCTGCGCGGCCCTTCTGCGGGTCGGCCTGGTGGTCGGCGAAGACGAGGCGGATCTTGGCGCCGCCCATGCCGGACAGCCCTACGCCCTTGGCGCCCGGCAGGTCGAGGTCGTGATCGTTGTTGATGATGTCGAGCGCCGTCTCGATGGCGTGGCGGGCGTCCACGCCGACCTGCGCGCTCGCCCCCGACATGGCGTAGAGCACGCCGACCACCACCTCCGGCGCCGCGGCGTGGGCCGGTGCGCCCCGCAAGGAGGCGAGCGAGAGGGCGCCAGCCCCGACCAAGAGTTCTCGACGACGGATCATGCGCTGGCCTCCAGGGGGCTTCAGATGTCCTCTAAGCCTCATTCCGCATCCTTTGAACAGCCGGCGCGACGCGACCATCGCGCCGGCTGTGACATGATGCACGAACAAGACCCGAAGGTGGGCTCAAGACACTCTCAAGACGAATGGACCGGTCCAATCTTCTCAGAGCACCGCATACTCGTTGTTGCGCCGGTCGGTGATCAGCATGCAGCCCGGCGCGTGGGTGATGGCGAAGGCCGGCCGCACGGCGGCGATCACCGATTGCGGGGTCACGCCGCAGGCCCAGAAGACCGGGATCTCGTCGTCGCGGATTTCGACCGGGTCGCCGTAATCGGGGGCGTGGATGTCCTGGATGCCGATCAGGTCCGGGCGGCCGAGATGCACCGGCGCACCGTGGACGGAGGGGAAGCGCGAGGTGATCTGCACCGCGCGGATCGCCTGGGCGGGCGTGAGGGGCCGCATCGACACCACCATCGGCCCGGAGAACCGGCCGGCCGGCGCGCAAGCGATGCTGGTGCGGTACATCGGCACCCGCACCCCCATCTCGACGTGGCGCAGGGGCAGGCCGTCCTCGGCCATCGCGGCCTCGAACGAGTAGGAGCAGCCGATCACGAACGCCACGAGGTCGTCGCGCCACAGATCGGCGACGGAATCGCGCTCCTCCACCACCTCGCCGTCGCGCCAGACCCGGTAGCCGGCCACGTCGGTGGCAATGTCGAGGTCGAGGCCGAGTTCGGGAATCGTGCGCTCTCCCTTCGCCGAGACGCCGATGATCGGGCAGGATTTCGGGTTGCGCTGGGCGAAGAGCAGGAACTCGTCGGCGAGGTCGGCGGGCAGGACCGCGAGGTTGCCCTGCACGTAGCCGTCGGCGATGCCGGCGGTGCAGCCGGTGATGGCGCCGCTTCGGCAGGCGAGCCGGGCCGCCTCGCCGCTCATCCGCGCTCGATCGAAGGGAAGGGTCATCACCGCTCCTCTGCTCAAGGATACGCCATGATCACATCGTGGGCAGGTAAGCGCCAATCGTCATTTCGCATCGGTTTCAATAAGCGTGCGTTATCGGTGGCCTCCCGGGATCATCGGCGCCACTCCGGTGACGCCGCGACCTCGCAGGCGAGCCGCGCCGCCGTTGCGGCAAGTCCGCAATCGGGTGCGTTGGCGTAGGTGGCGGTGAAGCTGATATCCGGCAGGGCCGGCGCCGGGGCGATGATCCGCAGCGAGCCCTCGTCGAGGTCCCGGCGCACCACCTCGGGCGGGATCACCCCGATGCCGATCCCCTCCCGCGCCATCCGGACGATGGTGGAGAGCGAGGCGTTGCTGTGCAGGCGCGGCGGCGGCAGGTTCGATTGCGCCAGCATCTCGCGCAGCGACACGTAGGGATTGGTGTTCTTCGGATAGGTGATGAGCGGATGGCGCAGCAGGCTCGCCAGGCTCACCTCGCCGGGGCCGAGATCGAGGCCCGGCGCGGCGATCCAGGCCAGGGACACGCTGCAGAGCGGCAGGTTGACCAGGCTCGGCATGGTGATCGGCCCGACCAGGAAGGCGAGGTCGAGGTCCCGGTTCAGGAGCGCGTCGCGCATGTTGGGCGAGATGTCGACCGCGATGTCGACGGTGACGCCCGGATAGGCCTCGTTCATCCGGGCGATGAAGCGCATCAGCCAGGTATGGACGATGGTGTCCGACACGCCGAGGCGCAGGACGCCCCGCATCACCCCGGGCCCGGCCACCGCCTGCATCATCTCGGTGCGCAGGCGCAGGAAGCGCTCGGCGTAAGCCAGAAGATCGCGTCCCTTCGCGGTCAGTACCACCGAGCGGGCGCGCCGCTCGAACAGCCGCACGCCGAACTCCTCCTCGAGCGCCGCGATGCGCTGCGACACCGCCGGCTGCGAGGTGTTCATCCGCTCCGCCGCCTTGCGGAAGCTGCACAGCGAGGCGGTCCAGTAGAAGATCTCAAGGCTTCTCAGTTCCGCCATGCCCCGTCCCGGATCGCGCCGGGGCATAGTGGAGCAAGGTTCGTACCGGGGGCAAATCCGGGCGCGGCGCTCCGCCCGAAGGGATCAGGTCGAAGGAATCAGGCCGAAGGGATCAGCCCGGCGACGTGGCGCTCGGTCGGATCGCCCGCGGCGAGCCCCGCCGCCACCCCGGCGCGGTCCGCCGCAGGGCGGTTCTGGCTCATCTTGCGCTTGCCCTCGAGGCGGGTGATCGGCAGCCGCAGTCCGACGATGCCGCGCAGCTGGGCCGCGATGAACTCCGCCGGCGCGTCCGCGACCGCCCAGGGGTCCGGCCGCGCCCCCTCGTGCCGCTCGGTGAGCCGGGTGACGACGGCGAGCAGGCGATCCGGCTCGTCGAAGAACTCCGCCGGCCCGTAGGCATGCACCGCGACGTAGTTCCAGGTCGGCACCACCTTCCCGGTCTCGCGCTTGGTCGCGTACCAGGACGGCGTCACGTAGGCGTCGGGCCCCGAGAAGATCGCCAGGGTCTCGGCCTGAGCGGGCTCGCGCCAGTGCGGGTTGGCCCGGGCGAGATGGCCGTAGAGCACGCCCCGCTCCCCCTCCTCCGGCTCCAGCAGGAGCGGCAGCGGCGTGCACAGGAGCCCGGCCGCCGTCGCGGTGACGAGGCTCGCCAGCGGGGCGGCCCGCATCGTCGCGTGCATCGCAGCCTCGTCGGTCTCGCGGAAGGCGGGCGGGATATACATCGGGGAACTCCGGAAGCGGCTGCGGGGCCGCGGGTGCTGGTCGTCGCCGTCTGGTCCTTCGCCCGGAACTGGCCCATGGTGAACGTCCAGTTCAGGCCGAAAGGACCAGGCCAGTTTGGACGGACGCTCTCCCCGCCCCCTGCCCGTCAGCGCCCAGATCGGCACCGACCTGAAGGCGCAGATCGCCCAGGGGGTCTACCCGCCGGGGGCGGCCCTGCCCTCGACCCGGGCGCTCGCGGTCGAGCTCGGTGTCTCGCGCACCACCGTGACGGCCGCCTACGACCAGCTCATCGCCGAGGGCTACCTCGAGACGCGCCCGGGCGCCCGGGCGCGGGTCGCCGCCGGCCTCCGGGCGGGGCAAGCGCCGGCCGCGGCCGCCCCAATGCCGCCGCATCACCTCTCCGCCTTCGGGCGGCGCCTCCTCGCCGAGCCCGCGCCCGCGGCGGCGCCGGGGCCGGCAATCGATTTCCGCTACGGCGACCTCTCGGGCGACGACTTCCCGGTCCTCGCCTGGCGGCGGGCGCTCAGCGCCGTCCTGCTGCGCCGGCCGGCCCGGCTCGGCTACGGCGATCCGCGCGGGCTGCCCGAGCTGCGCGCGGCGCTCCAGGCCTATCTCTGGCGCGCCCGGGGATTGAGCTGCAGCCTCGATCAGATCGTCGTGGTCAACGGCTCGCAGCAGGGGATCGACCTCTGCGCCCGGCTCCTCGTCGATCCCGGCGACCGGGTGGTGATGGAGGATCCGGGCTACGGCGCGGCACGCCGGGTCTTCGCCGCCGCCGGCGCCGCGATCCAGCCGGTCCCGGTCGATGCGGAGGGCCTGCAGACCGGGCGTCTCGCCGGAATCGGCCCCGCGCGGCTCGCCTATGTCACGCCCTCGCACCAGTTCCCCCTCGGCGGGGTCTTGTCCGCCGCCCGCCGGCAGGCGCTGCTCGCCTGGGCGGAAGCCTGCGGCGCGACGGTCGTCGAGGACGATTACGACGGCGAGTACCGCTTCGACGCGCGGCCGGTGGAGGCGCTGCTCAGCCTCGATCGGGCGGGGCGCGTCGTCTATGTCGGTACGGTCTCCAAGACCCTCTCGCCGCAGCTGCGCCTGGGCTACCTGGTGGTGCCGCCGGCCTTGAGCGACGCCTTCACGGAAGCCAAGCGCCTCGCCGACCGGCAGGCACCGGGGCTGGAACAAGCCGCCCTCGCAGGGCTCCTGGCCGGGGGCGGCTACGAGCGCCACCTGCGCCAGGCCCGGCGGCGCAATGCCGGCCGGCGCGCCGCCCTGCTCGCCGCCCTGGCGGACAGCTTCGGGGGACAGGTGCGCGTCGAGGGCGCGGCGGCGGGCCTGCACCTCGTCGCCTGGTTCGACCGCGTGCCGGCCGCCGCCGAGATCGAGATGGCGGCGGCGGCGCGGGCGGCGGGTGTCGGAATCTACCCGGTCGGCCCGCTCTACCACGACGCGCAGGCGCGGCCGGACCGGGCCGGGCTGCTCTTGGGGTTCGCCGGCAGCGAGCCCGACACGATCCGCGCCGGCATCCGCCGCCTCGCCGCGGCGCTCACGACCGGCGCCTCCGCGGGCAGTTGATCGAATCGCGGGAGGCGGTCGGATCGGCTCCGCCATCATCCCGGCCGTCGCCGTCCACCATCCCGCGACAGCCGCCAGCTGACCGGCGCCACGAGGATGCGGGGCCGCATCCTGGAGCTGCGGCGGTGGCTGGCACGGCCGGGCGGCGTTCGGGTCCGGACATCCCCTGGAGGGCTGTCCCGCGAGGTCGAGGAGATCGGGGCGACGATCGCGGAGGGCCGCGCCTCCGGGGGCCAAGGGCCGCCTCGGTTCCGTCCGGCCCCCCGGCGTGGTAGCGAGGCTCCTCCTCGTTCTCGAACCCGTCCATTCCCGCATGAACCCCATCTTCGCCGACCTGCCGACCACCGTGTTCGAGGTGATGTCGGCGCTCGCCCGTGAGACCGGCGCCGTGAACCTCGGCCAGGGCTTCCCGGACGATCCGGGCCCGGCCGACGTGCGCGCCAAGGCCGCCGAGGCGGTGGTGGAGGGCTGGAACCAGTACCCGCCGATGATGGGGCTGCCGGAGCTGCGCCGGGCGGTCGCGGCGCACTACGCCCGCTGGCAGGGGCTCGACCTCGATCCCGAGTCCGAGGTGATGGTGACCTCGGGCGCCACCGAGGCCCTGGCCGGCGCCCTGATGGCCCTGATCGAGCCCGGCGACGAGGTGGTGCTGTTCGAACCGATGTACGACGCCTACCTGCCGCTGGTGCGCCGGGCCGGCGGCGTGCCGCGCTTCGTCACCCTGACGCCGCCGCACTTCCGGCTCACCGAGGAGGCGCTCGCCGCCGCCTTCTCGCCGCGCACGAAGGTCGTGCTGCTCAACAACCCGCTCAATCCCTCGGCCACGGTCCTGCCCGAAGA
Organism: Methylobacterium frigidaeris; assembly: GCF_022179185.1. Classification (GTDB taxonomy): domain Bacteria; phylum Pseudomonadota; class Alphaproteobacteria; order Rhizobiales; family Beijerinckiaceae; genus Methylobacterium; species Methylobacterium frigidaeris. The sequence goes on from NZ_BPQJ01000010.1 coordinate 90,547, forward strand.
AGACCTGGAGCTGCTCGCCGGCTTCTGCCAGCGCTACGACGCCGTGGCGCTCTGCGACGAGGTCTGGGAGCACGTGGTGTTCGACGGCCGCCGCCACCGGCCGCTGATGGCGTTTCCGGGCATGCGCGAGCGCACGGTGAAGATCGGCTCGGCGGGCAAGATCTTCTCCCTCACCGGCTGGAAGGTCGGCTTCGTGATGGCGCCGCCCCACCTCATGAAGGGCCTCGCCAAGGCGCACCAGTTCCTCACCTTCACCACGCCGCCGAACCTTCAGGCGGCGGTGGCCTACGGATTGGCCAAGGACGATTCCTACTACGAGGGAATGCGGGCCGACTTCGCCCGGGCCCGCGACCGGTTCGCCGGCGGCCTCAAGGATCTCGGCTTCAGCGTGCTGCCCTCCGCCGGCACCTACTTCCTCAACCTCGACATCGCGCCCCTCGGCGAGAGCGACGACGTCGCCTTCTGCGAGCGGCTGGTGCGTCAGCACGGCGTCGCGGCGATCCCCGTTAGCGCCTTCTACGCTCACCGGCCGGTGCGCAACGTGGTGAGGTTCTGCTTCGCCAAGCGCGACGACACCCTCGACCGCGCCCTCGAGCGCCTGCGCGGCCTCGCGCCGGGGCGCGCGGCCTGATGCGGGGCCTCCTTGCTGAACCGGGCGGCCGGGGCCACATCCTGGAACATGAGCACCACGCACACGCTCCGGAGCCCCGGGATGACCTCTTCGCAGACGGCCGGCCGCGTCCCGCCCTTCGGGGCCGGCTCCTTCGGCAACGGAGCCGAAGCCAAGGACAGCCGCTTTCCGCAGGACGATCCGTTCGGCCTGCGCGCCAAGGCGGGCAAGGCCCTGGAAGGCTCCGCGCCCGAGCAGGTGATGGCGCGGCTGGAACTGCTCGCCCACATCCTCGACACCGCGATCCTGCTGCCGGGCAACCGGCGCATCGGCCTCGACGCGATCGTCGGCTTGATCCCGGTGATTGGCGACGCGATCACCACGGCGATCTCGTCCTACATCGTCTGGGAGGCGAGACGCCTCGGCGCGCCGCGCTGGCTGATCGCCCGCATGGCGGCGAACGTGGCGATCGACGGCGTGGTCGGCGCGGTGCCGCTGGTCGGCGACCTGTTCGACGCCGCCTTCAAGGCCAACCGCCGCAACGTGCAGCTGCTGCGCCGGCACCTCGAGCGGAGCGGCGCGCTGAAGCCCAGCGTGATCGACGTCACCGCGACCCGCATCGACTGACGCGCGATGCCCGACTGGGGGACGCGGCATGAACGAGCGCCCTCCAGCCCCTGAGCTCGACGCGGTCCCGGTCACCTCGCCGGCGGCGGGCCCGGTGAGCCTGCCGCTGCCGGGTCCCATCGGCACCGGCCGGCTGTCGCCGTTGAACCGCCGGCGGCTGGCGAACTTCAAGGCGAACCGCCGCGGCTACTGGTCGTTCGTGCTGTTCTGCCTCCTGTTCGTCACGAGCCTCTTCGCCGAGTTCATCGCCAACGACCGGCCGATCGTCGCCTCCTACAAGGGCGCGATCCTGTTCCCGATCGTGGTCGATTATCCGGAGGAGACGTTCGGCGGCTTCCTCGCCCGCACCGACTATCGCGATCCGGTGATCGCCAAGGAGATCGCGCAGAACGGCTGGGCCGTCTGGCCGCCGATCCGCTTCTCCTACAACACCCACAACCTCGACCTGCCGGTGCCGGCCCCCGCCCCGCCGACCTGGCTCCTCTCGGATGCCCAGTGCAAGACCGTGGCGGAGAAGACCGGCGGCACGACCTGCAGCGACATCGAGTGGAACTGGCTCGGCACCGACGACCAGGGCCGCGACGTCGTCGCCCGTCTGCTCTACGGCTTCCGCCTCTCGGTGCTGTTCGGCCTGACCCTGGCGCTGGTCTCCTCGGTGGTCGGGGTGCTGGCCGGCGCGGTGCAGGGCTATTTCGGCGGCTGGGTCGATCTGGTGTTCCAGCGGGTGATCGAGATCTGGACCGCGATCCCGTCGCTCTACCTGCTCATCATCATCTCGTCGATCATCACGCCGAGCTTCTTCGTGCTGCTCGGGATCCTGCTCCTGTTCTCGTGGGTGTCGCTGGTCGGCGTGGTGCGGGCGGAGTTCCTGCGCGCGCGCAACTTCGAATACGTGCGGGCGGCGCGGGCGCTGGGGCTTTCCAACGCCCGCATCATGTTCCGCCACCTCCTGCCCAACGCCATGGTGGCGACGCTCACCTTCCTGCCCTTCGTGCTGAACGGCTCGATCACCACGCTCACCTCCCTCGACTTCCTCGGCTTCGGCCTGCCCCCGGGCTCGCCGTCGCTCGGCGAGATGCTGGCGCAGGGGAAGGCCAACCTGCAGGCGCCGTGGCTGGGGCTGACCGGCTTCGCGGTGATCGCCGTGACCCTGAGCCTGCTGATCTTCGCGGGCGAAGCGGTGCGGGACGCGTTCGATCCGCGGAAGACGTTCCGGTGAGGAGGGTTTGCTGACGGATCCCGTTCGCCTGAAGCGGGATTGAACAGCCTCCGCGTCATTCCGGGGCCGCGCAGCGGAGCCCGGAATCCAGAACCGCAGGTGTTTCAAGACGAGGCGGATCACGCTCCGCTGGGTTCTGCACCGCCTGAGTGTCTGGATCCCGGGCTCCGCTTTCGCGGCCCCGGGATGACGCGGAGGTTAAAGAAGACCCGGGAGAGCAAATCGCCCCTGAAAGCTTACTTCGCCGGATCGACCAGCGTCAGCTTGCCCTCGAACGGCTTGTCCTGCTTCGACGTGGCGGTGCAGCCATATTTGTACTCGCCCGGCGCGATAGTGCGCAGGCGGATCTCGCCCTTGCCGTTGGCCTTGACCAGGTAGGCGTCGTTGCTCGCCACGTGCACCACGTCGCCGTCGTGGTGCAGCACGTTCTTGTTCTGGAAGATCTGCGGCGCCGTGAGCGAGACCTGCTCGTTCGACTGGTTGGTGACGTGCAGGTCGACGTTGGTCTGGGCCGGCAGGCGCAGCTCGGCGGGGGCGCAAGCCGGCACGCCGTTCTCGGTGGTGATCGTCACCTCGACCGGGGGCATCGCGTCGGTCTTGGGCGGCGGCAGGTCGTTGGCGGCGCGGGCCCCGCCCGACAGGGCGACGGCGAGAAAGGCGGTGGCCGCGGCGGCGCGGAGGGAGATGGTCATCGGGGTCGGGCTCCTCTCGGAGGTCAGAACGAGGTCGAGGCCAGAACGCCAGGTTGCGCCCAATGTTTCCTCGCGCATGCCGATCATCCCGCGACCGATTCCCGCCGGGGTGGCTGCCGAGGCCGGCAGTCTCGCGCAGAGCGGGCAAGCGACGACAATCCTCTTCGCTCCGGGCCGATCGGAGACGAAGCATCTCCGGACGAAGCGGAAATTGCCACGCTTCCTCCATTGCGCCGGCGCTGCGTTGCAGCAAGGATGGCGCCCGAACGACGACAGGGATGCCCCGATGATCATCGACCGCCGCGACGCCCTCAAGCGGGCCGGCCTCCTCGCGCTCGGCACCGCGGCCTGGAGCCCGGCGGCCCTGACGCGGGCGCTCGCCCAGGGTGCCGCGGCCCAGGGCGCCTCTCCTCGGCGCGGCGGCGTGCTGACGGTGCAGCTCAACGGCGAGCAGCGCGTGCTCAACCCGGCGATCCGCGCCTCGACCGGCGTCTACGTCATCACCTCGAAGATCGTCGAGCCGCTGGTCGACCTCGACCAGGACGGCAAACCCGCAGGCGTGCTCGCGACCGCGTGGGAGGCGGCGCCCGACGGCAGGACCGTGACCTTCCGGCTGCGCCAGGGCGTGACCTGGCACGACGGCAAGCCCTTCACCTCCGCGGACGTGCAGTACACCGCGATGGAGATGTGGAAGAAATACCTGAACTACGGCACCCAGCTTCAGCTCTACCTGGAGGCCGTGGACACCCCCGATCCCCACACGGCGGTGTTCCGCTACGCGCGGCCGATGCCGTTGAACCTCCTGCTGCGGGCGCTGTGCGATCTCGGCTACGTCGCGCCCCGGCACGTCTTCGAGGGCACGAACGTCCTCGAGAACCCGGCCAACACCGCGCCGATCGGCACCGGGCCGTTCAAGTTCGTCAGCTACGAGCGCGGCCAGCACGTCATCGCGGAACGCAACCCGACCTACTGGCGCGAGGGTTTCCCCTATCTCGACCGGATCGTCTGGCGCTTCATCACCGACAAGGCGGCGGCCTCGGCGGCGCTCGAGACCGGCCAGGTCCAGCTCTCGACCTACAACGCGCTCGCCCTCGCCGATCTCGACCGGCTGAAGTCGGACAAGCGCTTCACCGTGTCGAGCAAGGGCCTGGAGGCCAACGCCTTCAACAACACGCTGGAATTCAACACCCGGCGCAAGGAACTGGCCGACGTGCGGGTGCGCCGGGCGATCGCCCACGCCATCGACGTGCCGTTCTTCATCGAGAACTTCATCTACGGCCTCGGCCAGCCGGCGACCGGGCCGATCCCGTCCTCCTCGACCGCCTTCTACCCGAACAATCCACCGCCCTACGCCTTCGACCCGAAGAAGTCGGCGGCGCTCCTCGACGAGGCCGGCTTCAAGCGCGGGGCGGGCGGCACCCGCTTCTCGCTCAAGCTCGTGCCGATCATGAACGGCGAGGACGTGCCCTTGCTCGCCACCTTCATCCAGCAATCGCTCCAGGCGGTCGGGATCAAGGTCGACATCGTCAATCTCGACACGGCGGGCGCCCTCTCCACGGTCTACCGCGACTGGAACTTCGACCTCGCCACCGGGTGGCACCAGTACCGGGGCGATCCCGCGGTCTCGACGACGGTCTGGTACCGCTCCGGCTCGCCGAAGGGCGCGCCCTGGACCAACCAGTACGGCTGGCAATCCGACCTCGTCGACCGCCTCACCGACGAGGCCGCGAGCGAGCTCGATCCGGAGAAGCGCAAGGCCCTCTACGCCCAGTGGGTGAAGGCGGTGAACGACGAGATCCCGGTCTGGATGATGACCGAGCGCACCTTCCTGTCGGCGACGAGCAAGCGCGTGCACGGCGACCACAACACCCCGCGCTGGGGCTCGGGCGACTGGCACGACGCGTGGATCGAGGGGTGAAGCCTTTGTTCATGAGGCGCGAGGCCCACCGATGACCATCCTCCTCCTCGCCCTCCGCCGCCTCGCCGCCAGCCTGCCGACGCTCCTCGTCATCCTGGCGGGGCTCTTCCTTCTGCTCCAGCTCGCCCCCGGCGACACCGTCGACGCGCTGATGGCCCAGATGGGCGGCGGCGACCCGGCGACCGCCGACGAGCTGCGCCGCTATTACGGGCTCGACCTGCCGGCAGCGGCCCAGCTCGCCCGCTACCTGTGGCGGCTGGTGCAGCTCGACCTCGGCCAGTCGGCGATCTACGGCAAGCCCGTCGCCACGGTGATCGCCGAGCGGCTGCCCGTGACCCTGCTCCTGATGGGTGCCTCCCTCACCCTGGCCTTCGCCGGCGGCACGCTGCTCGGCATCCTGGCGGCGCGGCGGATCGGGCAATGGCCCGACACCCTGATCTCGACCCTCGGCCTGATGTTCTACGCCACACCCTCGTTCTGGTTCGGGCTGATGGGGATCGTCTTGTTCGCGATCCGCCTCGGCTGGCTGCCCGCCGGCGGCTTCGAGGAGGTGGGCGCCGGTTATACCGGCCTCACCCGGATCCTCGACATCGCCCGCCACCTCGTGCTGCCGACCCTGACGCTCGCGCTGGTCTTCCTCGCCACGTACCTGCGGATCATGCGCGCCTCGATGCTGGAGGTGATGAGCCTCGACTACGTCCGCACCGCCCGGGCGAAGGGCCTCGGCGAGACCGGCGTGATCGTGCGCCACGCCTTGCGCAACGCGCTCCTGCCCATGGTGACCCTGGTGGGGCTCCAGGCCGGCACGATGCTCGGCGGCTCGGTGGTGGTCGAGAGCGTGTTCGCGCTGCCGGGCCTCGGGCGGCTCGCCTACGAATCGGTGGTGCAGCGCGACCTCAACACCCTGCTCGGCATCGTGTTCGTGTCGGCGCTCCTCGTCATCACGGTCAATTTCGTGGTCGATCTGGTCTATGGCCGGCTCGATCCGCGCATCGCGGCGGGGCGCTGACGCGATGGCGGCCGTGACACGCTACCTGCGCAATCCGGCGGCCTTGCTCGGCGCCGTGCTGCTGCTCCTCGTCGTCGCGGTGGCGCTCGCCGCCCCCGTGCTGTTTCCCAAGGACCCGCTCGGCCTCGCCGGCCGGCCGCTGCAATGGCCCTTCGTCAATCCGAAGGTCTGGCTCGGCACCGATGCGAGCGGGCGCGACATCGCCGCCCAGGTCTTCCATGGCGCCCGGGTGTCGCTGCTGATCGGTCTCGTCGCCACGGTGATCGCCATAGCGATCGGCATCGCGGTCGGGGCGGTCGCGGGCTTCTACGGCGGGATCGTCGACGACGCCCTGATGCGGGTGACGGAGGCGTTCCAGACCCTGCCGAACTTCCTGCTGCTCCTCGTGCTCGTCGCGGTGTTCGGCTCGGACATCACCACCGTCACGGTGGCGATCGGCCTCGTCTCCTGGCCGGCCCCGGCCCGACTGACGCGGGCCGAGTTCCTGACCCTGCGCAACCGGGAATTCGTGCAGGCCTGCCGGGTGCTCGGCATGGGCGACGCCCGGATCATCGCCCGGGAGATCCTGCCCAACGCCCTGCCGCCGGTGATCGTCTATGCCAGCGTGGTGATGGCGGTGGCGATCCTGCTCGAGAGCGCGCTCGCCTTCCTCAACCTCTCCGACCCGAACGTCGCCTCCTGGGGCAACCTGATCGGGGCCGGGCGCGGCGTGCTGCGCACGCAATGGTACGTCTCGGCGATCCCCGGCGTCGCGATCCTGGTGACGGTGCTCGCGGTGTCGCTGGTCGGCCAGGGCCTCAACGACGCCCTCAACCCGCGCCTGCGCGGCCCTGCCCCGGTGAAGGCCGCGTCATGAGCGAACTCCTCACGGTCCGGAGCCTCTCGGTCCGCCTGCCGCCGGGGGCCGACCGCAGCCACGCGCTCACCGATGTCTCCCTGTCGCTCGCAGGAAACGAGATCCTGTGCGTCGTCGGCGAGTCCGGCTCGGGCAAGTCGGTCCTCGCCAACACGGTGATGCGGCTGCTGCCCGCGGGCGTGCGGCCCGATGCCGGACAGGTGCTGTTCCGGGGCCGCGACCTCGTCGGGGCCTCCGAGGCCGAGATGCGGCGTCTGCGGGGTGCTGCGATCGGCATGATCTTCCAGGAGCCGATGACGGCCCTGAACCCCCTGCGCCGGGCCGGCGACCAGATCGCCGAGACCTTCCGCATCCACACGACGCTCAGCGCCCGCGCGATCCGCGAGAAGACCCTGGCGCTGCTGACGGAGGTGCGGATGCCGGATCCGGCGGCGGCGCTCCGGGCCTATCCGCACGAATTGTCGGGCGGGCAGCGCCAGCGGGTGATGATCGCGATGGCGCTGGCCCTGGAGCCGGCTCTCCTCATCGCCGACGAGCCGACCACGGCGCTCGACGTGACGACGCAGGGGCGCATCCTGGCGCTGATCCGCGACATCCAGCGGCGGCGCGGCATGGGCGTGCTGTTCATCACCCACGATTTCGGGGTGGTGGCGGAGATCGCCGACCGGGTCGCGGTGATGCAGGCCGGTCGCCTCGTCGAGGAGGGGCCGGCCGACGCCGTGCTCAACCGGCCGCAGGCACCCTACACGAAGGCGCTGATCGGTGCGGTGCCCCCGCTGCTGCCGCGCCCGCCCCGCCCGGCTTCCGGGCCCGCGATCCTGTCGCTCTCGGGCGTCTCGAAGACCTACCGCAAGGGCGGCGGCTTGCTGCCGGGCCGGGCCCGAGTCACCCACGCCGTCAGGGACGTCAGCCTGTCGCTGCCGCGGGGCACCACCCTCGGCATCGTCGGCGAATCCGGCTCCGGCAAGTCGACGCTCGCCCGCTGCATCGTGCGCCTGCTCGATCCCGACACCGGCACGATCCGCCTCGGCGATACCGACCTGGCAGGCCTGTCGCGCCGGGCGATGCGGGCCGAGGCCCGCCGGGTGCAGATGGTGTTCCAGGACCCCTTCGCCTCGCTCAACCCGCGCCGGCGGGCCGGCGAGCTGGTGGCGCAGGGGCCGATGCTGCACGGCGTCTCCCGCAGCGACGCCCTGGCGAAGGCGCGCGAGCTGTTCGGCCTCGTCGGGCTCGATCCGGTGGCGATGGACCGCTTCCCGCATGAATTCTCCGGCGGCCAGCGCCAGCGCATCGGGCTCGCCCGGGCGCTCGCCCTCGAACCGGAGGTGCTGGTCGCGGACGAGCCGGTCTCGGCCCTCGACGTGTCGGTCCAGGCCCAGGTGCTGGCGCTGCTCGATTCCTTGCGCGACCGGCTCGGACTCTCGATGCTGTTCATCACCCACGACCTGCGGGTCGCCGGGCAGATCTGCGACCGGATCGCCGTGATGAAGGACGGCGCCGTCGTCGAGGCCGGCCCGACGGCGGAGGTCTTCGCCGCCCCGCAGGCCGCCTATACCCGCGCCCTCCTGGAGGCGGTGCCCGGCCGCTCCTGGATTCCCGGCCGCCCCCACGCTCCCGCCGCCTGAGCGCCGGCGGCCTGAAGAGGAAACCCCATGCCCCTCACCCTCGACCATCTCGTCATCGCGGTCGCCGATCTCGACGCGGCCTTCGCGGATTATGCCAGCCTCGGCTTCACGGTGATCCGCGGCGGCGAGCACCAGAACGGCATCACCCACAACGTGCTGGTGGTGCTGGAGGACGGCGCCTACCTGGAACTGATCGCCTTCAAGGCGCCGGAGCCCGGCAACCGCTGGTCCGAGGTCTACCACCGCGCCGGCGAGGGCTTCCTCGACCACGCGCTTCTGCCCTCCGACATCGAGGCCGACGTGAAGGCGGCGCAGGCGCGCGGGCTCGACATCGCCGATCCTCAGCCCGGCGGCCGCTTCCGGCCGGACGGCGCCCGCCTCGACTGGAAGACCGCCCGGGCGCCGGGCTCGGACGTGCCGTTCCTGTGCGGCGACGTCACCCCCCGCGCGCTTCGCGTGCAGGAGGGCGACGTGCGCCGCCACGACAACGGCGTCACCGGAATCACGTCCGTCACGGTAGCAGTGCGCGACGTCGAGGCCTCCCGCACCCGCTACGCCGCCCTGCTCGGCACCGGGGCGGAGGCGCCGGTCGTCGAGGCCGAGATCTTAGGCGGCCCGGCCCGCGCCGTGACCCTGCCGCTCGGCCCGGCCACCACCGTCACCCTGGCGAGCCCGGCGGGAACGGACGGGGCGCTGGCCCAGGCGCTCGCGGCCCGGGGCGAGGGCCCGGTCGCGGCCGTGTTCCGGGCCGCCGCGGGCGCCGGCGACCTCGACCTGCGCCTCACCCACGGGGCGCGGCTCGCGATCGTGGCGGGCTGATGCTCCCGATTGGGTGATGCCTTCGGCGGCATCCGTCACTATACCCTGGTGCTGCGCTGCAAGGGCAGGATCCGGGATCGGCCCGTCCGCCGCACCGCAGCGCTCGCGCGGCGTGATGCCGTTCCGCCGCGATGCCCTATATCGGGTCGGGCGCGGGATCGGGCGCCGCGTCCCGCGCGGACGGCCACGCCCTCGCGAACAGGGCGGATCCGCCCGCTCGTCCTCGCTCCGATCCCGCATGATCCCCTCCGCCGATCCGTCCCAGGTCGACTCGACCGCCCACATCATCCAGGTGGCGCTGACGCCGGTCTTCCTGCTCTCCGGCATCGCGACGCTGCTCAACGTCTTCTCGACCCGCCACGCCCGCGTCGCCGATCAGGTCGAGAAGCTCTCCGACCGCGCGAGCGAGCGGCCGGGCGACCAGGCCCGGCTCCGGGACCTGCGCCGGCGCAGCCTCGCCCTCGACGTGGCGGTGGTGATCGCGGCCCTCGGCGGCGCCGCGATCTGCGGCGCGGTGCTGACCCTGTTCCTCGGTACCCTGCGGGACGCCGCGGTGGCGAGCGTGCTGTTCTTCCTGTTCGGCACCGCGATCGTCTGCACGCTCGCCTCGCTCACCGCCTTCGCGGTCGAGATGACGCTGGCGAGCCGCACGGTGCGCACCGAGGTGGCCGAGCAGCAGCAGGAAGACGAGGAGACCACGCCGGAGCGCGCGACGCGCTGAAGGCGCGGAACCGTCGCGGACGAGCCCGGTTCCCCCGAGGAACCCCCTCCCCCGCCCCCGGAGCCCGCCATGCCGACCGAACTGCCTAACGAGCGCACCTTGCGCGAGCCCGGTACGATGGAGCTCGATCCATCTGGCGACGGCGTCGCCCTCGACGAGACTCGCCGGCTGATCGCCTCGAACAAGGTCGAGGGCACCGCCGTCTACGACCGCAAGGGCGAGCATCTCGGCAGCGTCTACAACTTCATGGTCGACAAGGTCACCGGCCAGGTCGCCTACGCTGTCCTGTCCTTCGGCGGCTTCCTCGGCTTCGGCGAGAGCTACCATCCGGTACCCTGGAAGGCCCTGACCTACGACCTGCGGCTCGGCGGCTACGTCATCGACATCGACGCCGGCACCCTGGCGGAAGCGCCGCGCCACGGCCCGGACGAGGACCCGTTCACCGATCCCTCCTATGGCGGGCGCCTCGACGATTATTACGGCGGACGTGCCCCGACGATCTGACGATCTGTTCGTCCCCCCGCGACCTCACCCTGAGGCGCGACCGGAGGGAGCCTCGCAGCAGGCCTCCAGGAACCTCCGAGACTTCTGAAGCCCTCCTTCGATCCTCGATCGTGCGCGATCTCCGATCGCTGACACCTCAGGATGAGGTCGAGGGTGGGATGGGCGACATAGGACGAGTCAACGAGCGTCGAGGCGGCTGTGACGGAGGTGGCAAGAGACGAGCAGGAGGCGCCCGCCGGCGAGGTCGCCCGCGGGGCGGGCTTCGCGGTGGCGCCCGGCACCGCCAAGCGCCCCGGGGTGCTGGTGGCGATGCCGTTCGACCGCGCCCTGCTGGCCCGCTTCAAGGAGAATTTTCCGACCGCCCGCTGGCGGCGCAAGATCCGGCGCTGGTTCGTGCCCGGCACCACCGCCGAGCAGCGGGCGGATGCCTGGATCGCCCGGGAGATCTCCGCGCTCGATGCCTACGGCGACGACAAGGGCCGCGACGCCTACGCCTTCGAGCCGCTGGAGAGCCCCTACCTCGCGGCTGAGACCGACGCGCTGGTGGTCCGCACGCCCTATTCGCGCGTCGTCGTCGACACCCTGCGCACCATCCCGTTCGCCGCCTGGGCGCCGGAGATCCGGGCCTGGCGGGTGCCCTGGCGCTCCTACGAGGTGCTGAAGGAGGCGTGGCCCGTGATCGAGGCGGCGGCGGCCGCGAACGAGCCGGCGGCGCGGCGCGCCCGGCGCGAGGCCGCCCGCGACCCCGCCGCCGAGGCGGAGCGCCGGCGCCGACGCCACCCGGTGCCGCGGAGCGATCCGCCGCCGCTCGGTGCCGCGGTGGAGGTGGCGGAGGCCGGAATCGTGGTGTTCGAGGCCCTCGACGATGCCCCCATCGCCGAGACCGGGGCGCTCGCCCATTACCCGGCGATCACCGCGCCGGGGCCCCTGGTCTGGGGCTGGTGGCGAATGCCGACATTCGGAGAGATCGCCGAGGTGGTGCCGGCGGCGGCGCCCGACGCGCCCGGCCGCGGCTGGTGGCCGGCGACCCGCGCCGGCCTGGAAGAGCGCCTGCGGCGCCTGCGCGAGACCGCCCGGGCTCAGGAGACCCGGGCCGCGAAGGCGCGCGCGAAGCAGGGCGCCGCGGAACCCGAACCCCGCTAGAACTTGGCCGCTAGAACTTGCCGCCGAGGCCGACCGAGCCGCCCGACCCGATGGTGGGCGACAGGCCGCCGCCGCCGCTGCTGGCGCCGCCCTCGCCCTCGATCTCCTCGCGGCGGATGCGCCGGGGCGGGGCGCTCAGGGTGTCGCCGCTCGCGCGGGAGTTGGTCGGGACGTTGAGGCGGCGGGTCGGCTCGGTCGCGGCCTGGGCGAGGTCGCCGCTGCTGCGGGCTGGCAGCTTCACGTCGCCGCGCAGGGACGGCGGCGGGCCGACGTCGCCCGCCGGGAGCACGCCGCCGACCTGGCCGAGGGGATTGTTGATGCAGCCGCCCGCGAGCGCGGCCACGGCCGCGACGAGGCAGGCTCTGGACAGGACGGACATCGGCACTTCCCGGGTTCCTTCAGGACCGCCCCGCCGGCCGGCGGGGAACGGCGTTGACGAACCTCTAACGGCCGAGGCGCTCGAAGGCCAGCCGCACCGCTCAGCCAGCACGGAACCCCGGCGCTTTGCCCGGCTTTCGTGCTCGGCTGCAACAGACGAGACTCCCGCCATGATCCGCCACCTGATCTTCGACATCGACGGGACCCTGCTCGACAGCGTCGACCTGCACGCCGAGGCCTGGGCGGAGGCGTTCGCCGCCTTCGGGATCACGGTCTCGGCCGAGGACGTCCGCAGCCAGATCGGCAAGGGCGGCGACCAGCTGATGCCGGTCTTCGTGCCGAAGGAGCGCCTGGAGCGCGAGGGCGAGAAAATCGAGAAATTCCGCTCCGAACTCTTCGCCGAGACGTACCTGCCGAAGGTGAAGCCGTTTCCCGGCGTGCGGGCCCTGTTCGAGCGCCTGAAGGCGGAGGGGCACGTCCTGGCGCTCGCCTCCTCCGGCAAGGCCGAGGAGGTGGAGCGCTACCAGGAGATCGCCGGCATCCGCGACCTCGTCGATGTGGCAACCAATTCCGACGAGGCCGAGCGCTCGAAGCCGCATCCGGACATCTTCGAGGCGGCGCTCGATCGGCTCGGCCGCCCGCACCGGGGCCAGGCGGTCGTGATCGGCGATTCGCCCTACGACGCCGAGGCCGCGGTGAGGGCCGGGCTGCCGGTGATCGGCGTCCTGTGCGGCGGCTTCCCGGAGGCGCGGTTGAGCGAAGCCGGCTGCACCGCGATCTACCGCGACCCGCAGGACCTGCTCGACGGCTACGCGAGCTCGCCCCTGCGGCGCGGGATGCCGTAACGCAGCACCATCTTGCCGGATGGGAACGGGCATGCGAATCGTGCGGCGCTCCACGCCGACAGGATTGCGTCCATTGCCCGGCCCGCGCCGCCTCGCCGCCCTGCCCTTGGCCGCCGCGCTGCTCTTGGCCGCCGCGCTGCTCTTGGCCGCCGCGCTGCTCTTGGCCGCCGCGCTGCCGCTGGCCGTCGCGCTGCCGACGACCGCCCTCGCGCAGCAGCCGGCGGCGGCGGCGAACGCCGACGCGTCGGATTTCGCCCGCCTCGAGGCGGCTCAGAACGCCGCCAATGCCGCACCCGGCCCGCGCACCGTGCCGGGCCGGCGCATCCCGGTGCCGGGCACGGTGAGCCCCGAATTCCAGGCGGCGATCGCGGCGCCCTACCGGAGCCCGGCCTGGAACGCCGATCCGGGCAGCGCGGCGGAGTGGAAGGCGCTGGTGGCCAAGCTCGCGGCCCAGACCGCCGCGCCCCTTCCGGCCCTGCGCGAGCGCCTCGGCGTCGTCTCGACTCCGGAGGTGATCGGCGGGGTCAAGGCCTGGATCATCGCGCCGAAGACGGTGCCCGAGCGCAACCGCCACCGGCTGCTCGTTCACATCCACGGCGGCGGCTACGTCTACAACCCGGGCGAGGCCGGCACCCTCGAGGCGGTGCTGATGGCGGCCTTCGGCGGCTTCACGGTGATCTCGTTCGATTACCGCATGCCCCCGGACGCGCCCTACCCGGCGGCGATGGACGACGCCATGGCGGTGTGGAAGGCGGCGCTCGCCCTGCAACCGGCCGAGAACATGGCGGTGTTCGGCACCTCGACCGGCGGCGGCATGACGCTCGCCCTGATGCTGCGGGCCAGGCGCGAGGGCGTGCCGCTCCCGGCCGCGATCGCGCCCGGCACGCCGTGGTCCGACCTGACCGAGACCGGCGACAGCTACAAGGCCAACGAGTGGCTGGACAACGTGCTGGTCTCCTATGACGGCGTCCTGACCCGGGCGGCGAGGCTCTACGCCGCCGGCCACGACCTACGCGACCCCCAGCTCTCGCCGATCTACGGCGACCTGCGCGGCCTGCCCCCCACCATCCTGACCACCGGCACCCGCGACCTCTTCCTCTCCAACACCGTGCGCACGCACCGCAAGCTGCGCCAGGCCGGCGTCGACGCCTCGCTCCAGGTGTTCGAGGGCATGAGCCACGCCCAGTACCTGTTCGACCCGGACGCGCCGGAGACCCGCGAGGTCTTCACCGAGATCGCCGCCTTCCTCGACAAGCACCTGGGCACGGCGGCAAAGAAGCCGTGACGGGACGCCCCCTCGAGCCCCGCCCGGACTGCACGGACGCGGCATGGACCGTGACCTCGAAGGGAGCGGGCCACCGCGGCCGGGAGAGGCTCGGACCGGGAGGGCGCTCCCTCGGGCAGATCGCGCCCGGCGTTCCCGGGGCTCGCTGACGAGACCCCCATCCGCGACGATCGAGCGGAGATGCGCCGGCTCGTCCGGTACGCGCCGAGAGGCCCTGCCGTCACCAGCGTAAAACAGATCTAACATCCTGTCCGGCCATGAGCGCGACAGCTGGAATATGCGCTCAGAAGGACGAAGCAGGGCGAAGTGCGGGACTATTTTCCTGTTACGTCTTGCATCCGCATGGTCTCTCACGTCTCCAAGGCCGATGGAATGGCCGAAGATGGTATTGATCTTATATAATATAATACCGATTATTTTTCGTCGGCAACGGTAGAACCAAAACAGCCACTCCCTCTCTTGCGGCCTCTCGCGTACCTGAGCAAGCCAAAGCACCGATCGTGGAGCGCCGGAGGGTCATTCCTACGACACGCAGAACGCAAGAATCCTCGCTTTGGAGGACTTCATTATCAAAAAAATAGCAAATGCCTGCGCAATTTATTTAGCGAGCCATTCTTTGGATCGTTTCATGTCATTGACTGACGAGAGCGGCAGCGTCGCGGTCATCATCGCGGTCGCGTTACCGGCCCTCCTGATCGGAGTTGGTGGAGCGATCGAGGCATCCCGTGCCGTTGCTTATCGGCAGCGCTTGACGAGCGCCGCTGAACTGGCTTGCCTCCAGGCGCAGGCCTATATCAACGCCCGTAAACCGCAGGACACGAGATCGACCGATACGGCAAAGCTGTATCCGGCCTCCGACATCCAACCGATCGCCGATCGCGTCAAGGTCGCCAAGCAGCTCAATGCAAGCGACGCTCTTATCGCCACCAACAACTCAGACATCAATGTCCATGTGTCGGCAACGGGCAAGATGGACGTCATATTCAGTTCAATCCTGAACATGAAAACGACGAACTTCGCAGTCTCCAGGGATTGCCCGGTCGTATCCGTGACCAGTGCGCTGAGCGCCAGCAACACGCCGCAACTCTTGTTCACCGAATCGTTTGAGAGACCAAACCATAGCGTACAATACAATAACTGGAGCGTTCTCGGCGGAGTCAAAAATAATAACAGCTGGAATGGCTGGACAACGCAAAATGCCGGGATCGAAATCAACGGTCAGCGCGAGTTGGCGAGCAACGTCATCCGCTTCGGAGATTTCTTCGCGGAACTGGATAGCGACTGCAATACATCGGCGAATGCGGGAAACAAGAATTGCCGCTCGAACTCGACAATGTCGCGCACCATGGATCTGACGCCAGGCAACTATCAGGTCAGGTACTGGTACATCGCGCGACAGAGAGATCCGAGCCAGCCAGGAAGAGTCATCTGCGGCTCGAAGGATAGCGACGTGTCGTGGTATCAGGTCGACGGACAGACCAATCGCATCGAGGTCTACATCGAAAAATCCGGCAATTATACCTTTGCTTCCTCTTCCATGGTCGATGTCTGCGTGCAGTCGGATGCGTGGACGGAACGGGTCATCAATTTCGTCGTTCCAGGCAACCCGACATCGAACGCGGTCGAATATCGGATCAGCTGGAGAGCAGCCGGCAGGGAGGACACTTACGGCGGCTTGATCGACTACTTGCGCATCTGCCGCAATTCCTGTCCCAGCTGAGGCGCAGGATGATGTCGCGTCATCAACTCCGCATGCTGCTCGAAGGTCAGCACGGGGTCGCCTCGGTCGAGATGGCCTTCCTGGCCTGGCCGACGATCTTCATGATCATCGGCGCCCTGCAATTCGTCATTGCCCAATACACGCAGATGCTGCTCACGAATGCCTTGTACGACTCGGCCTCCACTCCCGAGCTGGAACTTCTGCTTGGCAACGCGGACATGTACAAGTCAACGTTGTGCGGAAAGATCCGCATCATGCCATCGCAATCGTGCAAGTCGCAAATCATCGTCGAAATGATGCGACTGTCCGATGCGCCGACCGCGGCAACGAGCATCACCGGCGCGACGTTCAGCGCGGGCTCGGCCAACGACGCCCTGCTGTTGCGGGCGGCGTTGCCGACTTGGCGCATTCTGCCGCTCATTCCCGCAATCACGGCGCAGTCTTCGGTCGTGTTCCGGCGATGACGGCGACTCATCGCATGCGGGGATTCCGCCTCGTCGACCGTTTCTGCAGAAGCAGGGACGCAGCGATGGCCGTGGAATTCGCCCTCCTGGCGACGGTCCTTCTGACGTTGTTCGCAGGATTGATCGATCTCATCCAGATATCGGCGATCACCCGCGATATCGAACGCTCATCGACGCAGATCGGCACCTTGATCGCCAGCTGCTCCAGATCGAGCGATCAGAGCTGCACGACCAACACGATGAACACCTACATGGCGAGACAAGCCAATGCCTTGATCAGGTATAGCCAGAACCAGCCAACCGTGAGCATGGCGCAAATCAGCGAGAGCAACAACACGCTCAAGATATGTGCCGGCAACATGACGTATCTCGAATCCGACATCCTGGCCAGCGCCCTTGCCCTCATGGCGGACAAGGACAACGCCATCGTCGTCGTCATTCAAATCAAATATGCCGCTCTATTTCCGTTGATTTCGCGGTATTTTACAGGCAGCACCGGTTACACCATACGCGGATGGACGACGACCGTTCATTCGAGCGGATCGAACGTCTGCTGAGGCGGGACCATGCCTGCGTCGATGGCGGCGGCAGAAGAGGGGTGCGCGTCCCCTCGCCCAACCGCCCTGCACGTGCCGGCGGAACCGACCCACGTCGCTTCGGGTTGGGAAGCGGAATGAAGTGGTCGTGAAGCGAGCCAATCTGCTGACTCGCAGCCGTGACGGCCCGGGCATCGCTGATCCGCGGCTGCGACGACGCCCGGACGCCTCGCGGCGATCACGGGGGTGAGCATGATCCAACAAGGTTTCGCACGTCCCGTCTCACGAATGATTCTGTCATCCTGGTCGGGTCGCCGCACCGCACCGATTCGCGGCAACGCACACTAGATCATCGTGCATTGCACAAGCCCCGACGTGCGCTGGCGCACGTCGACCGTGTGGTCACGCGGCTAGAACCTCCGGCACTGGTGTGGGAAGCGGCCACCGTCTTTGGGTGGTAGGCCGAAACTTTTTCTTGCACGGTGCTGCGCGGTACGGAACTGTACGAGTTCTTCACCGTTACTGGTTCTCAAGCGTGAGTATGCGTACCCCCCACCAGCCACGGGCTCCGCGCCCGGGGGACAATCATGCCCGATTTCGAGTCACGGAACCTCGACGACGCCGAGAGCCTCGCCCGCCTCGCCGAGCTTCTTCACCCCACCAAGGTCGCCCGCACCGAGGCCAAGGCCCGCGGGCGCCGGCGCGCTGCGGCCGGTTTCCTGCCGACGCAGGGCCCCACCCCCACCGGGCAGACGGTACCGGCCCTGCAGGACGCCTGAGCGCAACACCTACCAGGCCTGCGCGGTGATCACCCCTTTGCTGGTCACCACGACCCACGTCCTGCCGCGGCGCTCGATCGCCTCGACCCGTCCGGCACCCGGCAGCGTGTCGCCCGGGCCGACCTCCACGAGGCGTCGGTTGCGATTCTCGATCATCGCCACCCCGTCATAGACGTCGCGCAGCACCCAGCCCTCGATGGTGGCCGGCTTGGCCGCTGCCGGCTTGTCGGGGAGGCTGCCGGTCAGGGCCGGCTCCGCCGCAATGGGCTTCGGGGTCGCCACGGGCGCCGCCGCAACCGGTGCCACGACCGGCGCAGCCGCGACCGGAACTGCCCCCTGACGCTTGTCGAGCTTGTCCATCAGCGCCGCGAGGCGGGCCGCCTGCTCGCGGTCGGCATGGTCCTGACGCTCCGCCATGGCAGTCAGGCGCTCGGCCAGAGCCGCGACCTTGGCCGTCAGGTCGCCGTCCTGTCGCTGCAGCCGCTCGAGGCGTTCGGAGACTTGGCCCAGGCGGGCGCCGGCCTCGGCGCGGCCCTTGTCGGCGGAGTCGTGAGCCTGGATCGTGCGGTCGCGCAGGAGCGACAGATCGGTGGCGAGCCGCGCGGATTCGGCGGTGCCGGCCTCGATCCGGCCGCTGAGCCGCGTCCATTCGGCCTGCGGGATGCCGGTCCCGCCGCCCTGGACGGCTCCCATCAGCGCCACCGTGGCGCCGCCCGCCAGCGCGCCGACGCAACCGGCACAGAGGAGCCCCGCCAGAGTCGTCGTCTTCAGCTTCGGCCACCCGGACAGGCCTGCAAGCTTGCTCCTGGTTTGGCTCTTGGCCTGGCCGGGCGCAGCGCCGTCCGGGACAGCCGCCGTACCGGCCGGAGCCGGCGCACCGGCGACGTCGTTCTGATCCACCATGACCCGAGCTTCCCAGAAATCCAGGAAGAATTGGGTAACCATGTTTGCTTAACCGATGGTTACCACGCGCGCACCGCCCGCGTGGTCTGGCCCGGGCCTCGACGGCCCGGGCCTTCTCTTCGGCTTATGCCAGCACCGGCAGCACCCGCTCGATCTCGGCCCGGTGCGGCTCGAGGAAGGCCGGGAGCTTCAGGGCCTCGCCCAAGGCCTCCGCCGGCTCGTCGGCGGCGAAGCCGGGCGCGTCGGTGGCGATCTCGAACAGCACGCCGCCGGGCTCGCGGAAATAGACCGAGCGGAAGTAGTTGCGGTCGCGCTGCTCGGTCACCTGCAGGCCGAGCGCCCCGGCCCGCTCCGCCATCTCGGCTTGCGCCGCGTCGTCGGCGGCCCGGAAGGCGACGTGGTGGACGGAGCCGCCGCCCGAGCGGCCGGGCAGGAAGTCGCCGACCTCCCGCAGGGTGACGTGGCCGCCGAGCCTGGCCGTGCCGCCGTAGCGGGTGAGTGAGCCCTCCCGCCCCGTCTCCTCGAACCCGAAGACCTCGGTCAGCACCCGGGCGGTGGGGGCGCTCCCTCGCAGCATCAGGGTCACGCCGTGGAAGCCCCGCACCGCGTGCTCGGCCGGCACCTCCGATCCGCCCCAGGCCGGCTCGGCCTCGGCGCCGGCAACGCCGACCAGGGCGAGGCGCATCCCGTCAGGATCGCGGAACGGCAGCACCGTCTCGCCGAAGACCTTGGCGGGCGCCTCGAAGGCGATGCCGGCCGCGACGAGCCGGTGCGTCCAGTAGCCGATCGAGCCCGCGGGCACCCGGAACGCCGTCTCCTCGGTCTGCCCGACCCCGACCCGGCCGGGGGCGACGTGCTCCCAGGGGAAGAAGGTCAGGATCGTGCCGGGTGCGCCGTCCGCGTCGCCGTAATACAGGTGGTAGGTGCCGGGATCGTCGAAGTTGACGGTCTTCTTGACGAGCCGCAGCCCGAGGACGCGGGTGTAGAAGTCGACGTTCCGGCGCGCCGGCCCCGAGATGGCGGTGACGTGGTGCAGGC
Organism: Methylobacterium frigidaeris; assembly: GCF_022179185.1. GTDB lineage: Bacteria > Pseudomonadota > Alphaproteobacteria > Rhizobiales > Beijerinckiaceae > Methylobacterium > Methylobacterium frigidaeris. Next base: position 110,238 of record NZ_BPQJ01000010.1, read on the forward strand.
CGGCGGAGGCGGGGGTGGTTGTGAGGCTCATGGCCGAGAACTCCCGGTGGGCGGGCCGACGGGGGAAGCCGTCGGGATCGCCGCGATGGAGGCAATCTAGGGGTTGCCCCGGCAGCCAGAAATAGAAACAATAGAAATCCATCGTTTCCGGACACGGACCATGCCGCTGCCCGATTTCGAGGCCTGGGCGATCTTCGCCCGGGTGGCGCAGACCGCCTCGTTCTCCCGCGCTGCCACAGAGCTCGGCCTGTCGAAGGCGACGGTGTCGAAGGCAGTGAGCCGGCTCGAACGGCGCCTGGGCGCCTCCCTCCTGCACCGCACCTCCCGACGCCTCGCCCTCACCGAGGCCGGGCGCCTCGCCCTCGACGGCGCCGCCCGCATCCTGGCGGCGGGCGAGGCGGCGGAGGCCGAGGCCCTGGCGCAATCGGCGACGCCCCGGGGCCTGGTGCGCCTCGCCGCCCCGATGTCGTTCGGCCTCGCCCACGTGGCGCCGCTCCTGCCCGATTTCCTCGCCGCGCATCCGGAGGTCGCCGTCGACCTGCACCTGAGCGACGCGCAGGTCGACCTCGTCGGCGACGGATTCGACATGGGGCTTCGCATCGCGGCGCTCGCCGATTCGAGCCTGCGCCTGCGCCGCCTCTGCGCCGTCGGCCGCTCGCTGGTGGCCGCCCCCGCCTATCTCGACCGGGCCGGGCGGCCGGAGCACCCGCGCGACCTCGGGGGCCATGCCTGCCTCGGCTACGCCTACCTGCCGAACCCGGAGCGCTGGCACTTCCACGACGCGACCGGCGCCGAGGCGACCGTGACGCCCGCCGGGCGGCTCAGAGCGAACAACGCCGACGCGCTGACGCCGGCCCTGAGGGCGGGCCTCGGCCTCGCGGTGCAACCGGACTTCCTGGTCTGGGACGACCTGCACGCCGGGCGGCTCGAGCGGGTGATGCCGGGCTGGTCGCCGCCACCGGTCGGGCTCAACCTGCTGATGCCGCCGGGCGCGGCCCGTCCGGCCCGGGTCACGGCCCTGGTGGCCTTCCTGGAGCGCCGACTTGCGGCAGCACCTTGGGCGACCGGCCCCCGGGTCGCCGAACCCTTGGCGACCGACTCGTTCACCAACCCGGGTTACAGAATGCCAAACCCGTAACAATGTAGCTTTACAAGACCGTCGGAATCGCCGAGGGGGCGCATACGACCTTCGTCGTATGCTCCAGGGCGGTGGCAATGCACGCGGCCGTCCCCGTCTTGTTAGACTAGGTCCTTGATTTCACCGCATTTTTTGCATCCGGCCCGGTTCCCACACGGGCCAAAAGGTGCTCTAAGCTCGGTGCGGGGGCCGAGAAGGAAGAATGCGATGAAGTTCCGCGTCGAGGTCGATTGCACCCCGGTCGAGGCACGCCAGTTCGTGGGTCTTCCCAATGTCGAGCCGCTGCAGGCGGCGGTGATGGCCGAGGTCGAGCGGCGCATGATGGCCGAGATGGACCGTTTCTCGCCCGACGCGATCATGCGCAGCTGGTTCACGGCCTTTCCTCAGGGGGCGGACCAGATGCAGAACATGTTTCTCAAGATGTTCCAGCAGGGCTTCGGCGCTTCCCCGACCCCGTCGACCAAGTCCGAACCTTGAACCAAGTCGGAGCCCTGATTTTTTCCGGCCCGGAGACGGTTCCGGGTTTCCGCACTGCAACGACGCGGAGGATGCGGATGCTCAGAACCCCGATCGCTGCCGGATGAGCTAAACCCTTGTAATACCAGTCGGGTTGCGAAAGCATAGCGGTGGCACGAAGGATGCTGACGCCTGCGGCAGCTCGACCCGCCGATCGAGTATGACCTTAGGGAGGACAACGTGGAACGCAGTCGCGATCTCGACCCGATCGAGACCCAGGAGTGGCTCGACTCGCTCGACGGCGTGCTGGAGGTCGAGGGCCCGGAGCGGGCGCACTTCCTCATCGAGCAGGTCATCGAGGGCGCCCGCAAGAAGGGCGCGCCGGTCCCGTACTCGGCCAACACCGCGTATCTGAACACGATTCCGGTCGACAAGCAGGACCCCCATCCGGGCGACCGGGCGATCGAGCACCGCATCCGCTCGGCGATCCGCTGGAACGCCATCGCGATCATCTTGCGCAACAACAAGGACTCGTCGGAGCTCGGCGGCCACATCGCCAGCTTCCAGTCCGCCGCGACGCTCTACGACACCGGCTTCATGCATTTCTGGCACGGCGCCGAGGGCGACCGTGGCGGCGACCTGATCTACGTCCAGGGCCATTCCTCGCCGGGGATCTACGCCCGCGCCTACCTGGAAGGCCGCCTGACCGAGGAGCAGCTGCTGAGCTTCCGCCAGGAAGTCGGCGGCAACGGCCTGTCCTCCTATCCGCATCCCTGGCTGATGCCGGATTTCTGGCAGTTCCCGACCGTCTCGATGGGCTTAGGGCCCCTGATGGCAATCTACCAGGCCCGTTACCTCCGCTACCTGCACCATCGCGGCCTCGCCAACACCGACGGCCGCAAGGTCTGGGCCTTCATGGGCGACGGAGAGATGGACGAGCCGGAGTCGCTGGGCGCGATCTCGCTCGCGGCGCGAGAGAAGCTCGACAACCTGGTCTTCGTCATCAACTGCAACCTGCAGCGCCTCGACGGCCCGGTGCGCGGCAACGGCAAGATCGTCCAGGAGCTGGAGGCCAATTTCCGCGGCGCCGGCTGGAACGTCATCAAGGTCCTGTGGGGCTCCGGCTGGGACCAGCTTCTCGCCCGCGACACCTCCGGCATGCTGGCGCGCCTGATGGAGGAGTGCGTCGACGGCGAGTACCAGGACTTCAAGTCGAAGAACGGCGCCTACATCCGCGAGCACTTCTTCGGCAAGTATCCGGAGACCGCGGCGCTGGTCGCAGACTGGAGCGACGACGACATCTGGCGCCTGACCCGCGGCGGCCACGACCCGAGCAAGGTCTTCGCGGCCTACAGCGCGGCCGTGAAGCACAAGGGCCAGCCGACCCTCATCCTCGCCAAGACCGTCAAGGGCTACGGCATGGGCGAGGCGGGTGAAGCGCAGAACATCACCCATCAGCAGAAGAAGATGGGCGAGGCGGTGCTCAAGCAGTTCCGCGACCGCTTCGGCATCGACCTCAACGACGACCAGATCGCCGAGATCCCGTTCATCCGCTTCCCCGAGGGGTCGCCGGAGCACCAGTACCTGATGGCCCGGCGCAAGGCGCTCGGCGGCCCGCTGCCGGCGCGCCGGCAGACGTCGCAGGCCCTGCAGGTACCGCCGCTCGAGGCCTTCTCGGCGCAGCTGAAGGAGACCGCAGGCCGCGAGATCTCCACCACCATGGCGTTCGTGCGGGTGCTCAACACCCTGCTGCGCGACAAGAACATCGGCAATCGCATCGTGCCGATCGTGCCCGACGAGAGCCGGACCTTCGGCATGGAAGGCATGTTCCGGCAGTTCGGCATCTTCAGCCAGGTCGGCCAGCTCTACCGGCCCGAAGACGCCAACCAGCTGATGTACTATCGCGAGGACGAGAAGGGCCAGATGCTCCAGGAGGGCATCAACGAGGCCGGGGCGATGTCGTCCTGGATCGCGGCCGCGACCTCGTACTCGCATTCCGACGCGCCGACGATCCCGTTCTACATCTACTACTCGATGTTCGGGTTCCAGCGCATCGGCGACCTCGCCTGGGCGGCCGGCGACATGCGCGCCCGCGGCTTCATGATCGGCGGCACCGCCGGCCGCACGACGCTGAACGGCGAGGGCCTGCAGCACGAGGACGGCCACAGCCACCTGATCTCGGCCACCATCCCGAACTGCGTCTCCTACGACCCGACCTTCTCCTACGAGGTGGCGGTGATCGTGCAGGACGGCCTGCGCCGGATGTATGCCGAGCAGGAGGACGTGTTCTACTACATCACGGTGATGAACGAGAACTACGAGCATCCCGGCATGCCCGACGGGGCCGAGGCCGGGATCCTCAAGGGGATGTACCTGTTCCGCGAGGGCAAGGCGGGCGCCAGGAACCGTGTCCAGCTGATGGGCTCGGGCACGATCCTGCGCGAGGTCATCGCCGGGGCCGAGCTGCTGGAGCAGGATTTCGGCATCGCGGCCGACATCTGGTCCTGCCCGAGCTTCACCGAACTCCGCCGCGAGGCGATGGCGGTGGAGCGCTGGAACATGCTCCACCCGACCGAGCCGCAGAAGACGTCCTACGTCGAGACCTGCCTGTCGGGCCGTCAGGGCCCGGTGATCGCGGCGACCGACTACATGCGGCTCTTCGCCGACCAGATCCGCCCCTACGTGCCGGGGCGCTACAAGGTGCTCGGCACCGACGGCTTCGGCCGTTCGGATTACCGGGTGCGCCTGCGCGAGTTCTTCGAGGTCAACCGCTACTGGGTCGCCGTCGCGGCGCTCAAGAGCCTGGCAGAGGAGGGCGCCGTGCCGGCCGCTAAGGTGGCCGAGGCGATCGCCAAGTATGGGCTGAACCCGGAGAAGCCGGCCCCCTGGACGGTGTGAGAACCAAGACGCGCGAGGCCCCTCTCCCGGATGTCCGGGAGGGGACGGCCTCGCGCGCGCCGAGCCATCCGTCTGCGTAAAGTTGCATAAGCGAAGAATTTGGGAGAGTGCGCAGTGTCGATCGAGGTCAAGATCCCCGATATCGGTGATTTCAAGGACATCCCGATCATCGAGATCCTGGTGAAGGAGGGCGACACCATCGGGGCCGAGGACCCGATCGTCTCGCTCGAATCCGACAAGGCGACGATGGAGGTGCCCTCCCCGTCGGCCGGCGTGATCGAGAAGATCCTGGTCAAGGTCGGCGACAAGGTGAGCGAGGGCAGCGCGGTCCTGCTGCTGAAGGGCGAGGGCGAGGAGAAGGCCCCGGCCGCAGCCTCCGCCTCGACCCCGAATGGCGGCGCGCCGCCCGCCGCCGACACCGCCGCCCTGATGCCGAAGCAGGAGCCGGATCCGGCCAAGCCCGCCGCTCCCCCGGTCCCGGCAGCGCCCGCCTCGTCCGCGCCGGACTTCTCGAACGTGCATGCCAGCCCCGCCGTCCGGCGGCTCGCCCGCGAACTCGGCGTCGATCTCACCGCCATCAAGGGCAGCGGCGAGAAGGGCCGGATCACCAAGGAGGACGTGAAGGGCTCGCTGGTGCGCTCGGCCGCCCCCGCGGCCCCGGCAGGCGCGGTCGCCCCGACCGGCGGCATGGGCATCCCGGAGATCCCGGCGGTGGACTTCTCGAAGTTCGGCCCGACCGAGGTGAAGCCGCTGCCGCGGATCAAGAAGATCTCCGGCCCGCACCTGCACCGCGCCTGGCTCAACGTGCCGCTCGTCACCCATTCGGACGAGTCGGACATCACCGAGACCGACGCCTACCGCAAGGAACTCGACACTGCCGGCAAGGACAAGGGCTACCGCGTCACCCTGCTGTCGTTCCTGATCAAGGCCGCGGTCTCGTCGCTACGTCAGCACCCGGAGTTCAATTCGTCGCTGAACCCCGAGAAGGACGCGTTGATCCTCAAGAAGTACTACAACATCGGCGTCGCCGTCGACACGCCGGACGGCCTCGTCGTCCCGGTGGTCAAGGATGCCGACCGCAAGGGCATCGTCGAGATCAGCCAGGAGCTGGGCTCGCTGTCGAAGAAGGCCCGTGACGGCAAGCTCGGCAGCGGCGACATGCAGGGCGCCACCTTTACGATCTCGTCGCTGGGCGGCATCGGCGGCACCGGCTTCACGCCCCTCGTCAATGCTCCCGAGGTCGCGATCCTGGGCGTCGTGCGCTCCAAGATGGCGCCGGTCTGGAACGGCACCGAGTTCAAGCCGCGCCTGATGCTGCCGCTCTCGGTCTCCTACGACCACCGCGTGATCGACGGCGCGCTCGCGGCGCGCTTCACCCGCCACCTCGCCCACGTCCTCGAGGACGTCCGGCGCCTCGTCGTCTGACGAGAGAAAAAGCGAGGCGATCCGATGAGCAACGAAGTCCGTCTGCCGGACATCGGCGACTTCAAGAACGTTCCGGTGATCGAGGTGCTGGTCAAGGCCGGCGACACGATCGCGGTCGACGACACCATCGTCGTCCTGGAATCCGACAAGGCGACCATGGACGTCCCCTCCTCCGTGGCCGGCAAGGTCGTGGAGGTGAAGGTCAAGCCCGGCGACACGGTCACGGAAGGTGACCTGCTCCTGGTGCTGGAGGGCGCGGCGTCGGCCGGCCAGGCCAAACCCGAGGTCGCCGAGAAGGCGGCCCCGGCGCAAGGCTCGGCTCCCGCGGCCGGCGGCTCGCCGCTGGCGGCGGGCACCGGCCAGGCCGGCTACGGCTCGCCGGCCACCGCCGGCGGGACGGGGGCGTCTGCCGCCCCGGCCCCGAGGGGCGCGGCCCCGGTCTCCGGCGAGGAGATGCGGGCCGAGGTGCTGGTGCTCGGCGCCGGCCCCGGCGGCTACACGGCGGCGTTCCGCGCCGCCGACCTCGGCAAGAAGGTTATTTTGGTCGAGCGCTGGGCGAGCCTCGGCGGGGTGTGCCTCAACGTCGGCTGCATCCCCTCGAAGGCCCTGCTCCACGCCGCCAAGGTAATCGACGAGAGCCAGGCGATGGCCTCGCACGGCATCAGCTTCGCCGCTCCCCAGATCGACATCGATCAGTTGCGGAGCTGGAAGGAAGGCGTGGTCAAGCGCCTGACCGGCGGCCTCGGGGGTCTGGCCAAGCAGCGCAAGGTGACGGTCGTCACCGGCACCGCCCGCTTCGTCAGCCCGCACCAGATCGAGGTCGAGCACGAGGGCACCAAGAAGGTCATCGGCTTCGACAACGCGGTCATCGCGGCCGGGTCCGAGCCGATCAAGATGCCGTTCATCCCGCACGACGACCCGCGGGTGATCGACTCGACCGGGGCGCTCGAGCTCGACGGGGTGCCGAAGCGCCTCCTCGTCATCGGCGGCGGCATCATCGGCCTCGAGATGGCGACGGTCTACCACGCGCTCGGCTCCAAGGTGACCATCGTCGAGCTGATGGACCAGATCATCCCTGGCGCCGACAAGGACATCGTCACGCCGCTCTTCAAGCGGATCTCGAAGCAGTACGAGGCGATCCACCTCAAGGCCAAGGTCACGGCGGTCGAGGCGCTGCCTGAGGGCCTCAAGGTGACGTTCGAGGGCGGCTCGGCGCCTTCGACCGACACCTTCGACAAGATCCTGGTCTCGGTCGGCCGCCGTCCCAACGGCAAGCTGATCAACGCCGAGGCGGCCGGCGTCGCCGTGGACGAGCGGGGCTTCATCCCGGTCGACAAGCAGATGCGCACGACGGCGCCGCACATCTTCGCCATCGGCGACGTGGTCGGCCAGCCGATGCTCGCCCACAAGGCGGTGCACGAGGGCAAGGTCGCGGCGGAGGCCGCCGCCGGCAAGAACTCGTTCTTCGACGCCAAGGTGATCCCGTCGGTGGCCTATACCGATCCGGAGGTGGCCTGGGTCGGCCTCTCGGAGAATGAGGCCAAGGCCAAGGGCATCAAGGTCGGCAAGGGCGTGTTCCCGTGGGCGGCGAGCGGCCGCTCGCTCTCGCTCGGGCGCGACGAGGGCCTGACCAAGGTGCTGTTCGACGAGGAATCGAACCGCATCGTCGGCTGCGGCATCGTCGGCCCCTCGGCGGGCGACCTGATCGCGGAAGCCGCGCTCGCCATCGAGATGGGGGCGGATGCGGAGGATATCGGGCTCACCATCCACCCGCACCCGACCCTGTCGGAGACGGTCGGCATGGCGGCCGAGGCCTTCGAGGGTACGATCACCGACCTCTACATGCCGAAGAAGAAGGCGCATTGAGGCGATAACTTCGATGTGGGGCGGCATCGCCGCCGCCCCGCGCAATCTTGATCAAGTCAAGCGCGGGATCCCCTCTCCCGAGTGGGAGAGGGGTAGCGGTGAGGGTGGCGACGGTGCCGGATAAAACTCCGGCCGTACCGCTAACAGCACGACACTCTGCGGTTCGCACTGAAGCGTGCCACCGTCACCCCCGACCCCTCTCCCACACGGGAGAGGGGAGGTCCCGCGCATCATCTTCGAATGACTATCGACGCGTCAGCGTAGTCGCCAGCGCAGCAGGCGACAGGGCTGGGACTCTGTGTCCCTGCTCTGGTGCTCTGCGCTCGCAAACATGTCTGCCCGCCGTCCCCAGCGGGATCACGACCCGAACCTTGAGCGTTGCCACCCTGATCGGCGCCCGCGAAGGCGCCGGCCGGGAGACGACCCCGCGCGCCTTGGCGCACTCGTCATCCCGCAAACACACCAGGAGGACTTGCCCGTGGACGAGCAACTCGAGAAGGCCGCCCTCGACTACCACCGCTTCCCGACGCCCGGGAAGATCGCCGTGCTGCCGACCAAGGACATGAGCACGCAGCGCGACCTCGCGCTCGCCTATTCGCCGGGCGTCGCGGCGGCCTGCCTGGCGATCGAGAAGGACCCGGCCCAGGCCGCGGAGCTCACCTCCCGCGGCAACCTCGTGGCGGTGATCTCGAACGGCACCGCGGTGCTGGGCCTCGGCAATATCGGGGCGCTCGCCGGCAAGCCGGTGATGGAGGGCAAGGGCTGCCTGTTCCGCAAGTTCGCCGGCATCGACGTGTTCGACATCGAGATCGACGAGACCGATCCCGGCAAGCTCGTCGACATCATCGCGAGCCTGGAGCCGACCTTCGGGGGCATCAACCTCGAGGACATCAAGGCCCCGGAATGCTTCGAGATCGAGACCCGCCTGCGCGAGCGGATGAAGATCCCGGTCTTCCACGACGACCAGCACGGCACCGCGATCATCGCCGCCGCCGCGATCCTCAACGGCCTCGAGGTGGTGGCGAAGAAGATCGGCGAGGTGCGCGTCGTCTGCTCGGGCGCCGGCGCGGCGGCGATCGCCTGCCTCAACCTGCTGGTCAGCCTCGGCCTCGACAAGAAGAACGTCCTCGTCACCGACAGCCGCGGCGTGATCTACCAGGGCCGCAACAACCTCGACGCCCAGAAGGCGCTCTACGCGCAAGTCACCGAGGCGCGCACGCTGGCCGACGCGGTGCCGGGCGCCGACATCTTCCTCGGCCTCTCGGCCGCCGGGGCGCTGACGCCGGAGATGGTCAAGGGCATGGCCGACAAGCCCCTGATCCTGGCGCTCGCCAACCCCGAGCCGGAGATCCGGCCGGAGGCGGCCAAGGCCGTGCGCCCCGACGCGATCATCGCCACCGGCCGCTCGGACTATCCGAACCAGGTCAACAACGTCCTGTGCTTCCCGTTCATCTTCCGGGGTGCACTCGATGTCGGCGCCACGACGATCAACGAGGAGATGAAGCTCGCCGCGGTGCGGGCCATCGCGGAACTCGCCCGGGCCGAGCAGTCGGACGTGGTGACGGCGGCCTACGGCACGCAGGACATCGCCTTCGGGCCCGACTACCTGATCCCGCGCCCGTTCGACCCGCGGCTCATCACCAAGGTGGCGCCGGCCGTGGCGCTCGCCGCCACCGAGAGCGGCGTCGCGACGAAGCCGCTGCTCGACGTCGAAGCCTATCGCCGCTCGCTGGAGAGCCGCGTCTACACGTCCGGCACGGTGATGCAGCCGGTCTTCGCCGCGGCGAGCGAGGCGGCCCGCGCCCGCGTCGCCTATGCCGAGGGCGAGGACGACCGGGTCCTGCGCGCCGCGCAGGTCGTGGTCGACGAGGGGCTGGCCCGGCCGGTGCTGGTCGGCCGCCGCGAGGTGATCGCCGACAAGATGAAGGCTTTGGGCCTTCGCATCGAGGTCGGCCGCGACGTCGACGTGCAGGACCTCGACGACGAGGCCTTCCAGGCGCAGGCCGCGCAGGGCTACTACGCCGCGCGCAAGCGCCACGGCCTGTCGCGCGAGGTGGCGCTCGCGGAGGCGCGGCGCAACCCGACACTGGTCGGCGCGATGCTGCTCAAGCTCGGCCAGGTCGACGGCCTGCTCTGCGGCGGCACCGGCTCCTATCACAGCCACCTGCGCCACGTGCGCGAGGTGATCGGGATGGCACCGGGGGTGAGGGCGCTCACCGCCATGAGCCTCCTGCAGCTGCCGCGGCACACCCTGTTCATCTGCGACCCCTACATCCACCTCGATCCGGGTGCGGAGGAACTGGCCGACATGACGCTCCTGGCCGCCGCCGAGATGCGCCGCTTCGGGCAGACCCCGCGGGTGGCCCTGGTCTCGCATTCGAGCTTCGGCACCGCCCGCAACCCCTCGGCCGAGAAGATGCGCGCGGCGCTGGCGCTCATCACCGAGCGGGCGCCGGACCTCGAGGTCGAGGGCGAGATGCAGGCCGACGCGGCGCTCAGCCGGCCGCTGATGGAGCGGGTGTTTCCGGACTCGCGCCTCACCGGCGAGGCCAACCTGCTGGTGATGCCGAACCTGGACGCCGCCAACATCACCCTCAATGCCCTGAAGGTGGTGGCCGGGCAGGGCATCAGCGTCGGGCCGATCCTTCTCGGGGCTGCCGCTCCGGTCCACATCCTCACCCACACCACCACCGTGCGCGGCATCGTCAACATGACGGCGGTGACCGCAGTGGCGGCGGCGTCGCGGGCGGAGTGACCCGGGAACCCGGGACGAAGGGAACCGGCCGCCGGGCGATCCGGCGGCCGGCCTCGAGGGCTCGCGGTGCTCCGGGCCAAGAGCATCTACCGCATCACATCACACCGGGCTCTCGGACAAGACATTATTCCCATGTTTTGCTGCGTCGCGTGACGCAGTATTTGCGCATCTCGACGTTCCTTTCGGAGGCAATCAGGCAAGAAATCTTAACTTTCCCTGGGGAAGAATGAGAGCTCCTGCTAGAGGGGAGCATCATGAGCCTTGCCAGCAAATTCGTTGGTCTGTGTACCGTCAGTCTGGTGTCGAGCGCCCTGCTGGCAGGGGCGGTGATGCTGTACCGGCACTCGGACGGGCAGGTGAGGGCGGCCAACGAGAACCGCGTCGCATCGATGCTCCTCGCCGACGAGCTTCGGCAGGTTTCCGACGATCTGACAAGGCTCAGCCGGACCTACATCGCCACCGGCAAGCCCACCTACAAGCAGCAATACAAGGACATCGTCGACATCCGCGCCGGCCGGAAGCCGCGCCCGATCGATTATCATCGCATCTACTGGGATTACGTAGCCGCCGGCGATCCCAAGCCGCGCCAGGACGGCGAGGCCGTGTCGGTGGACGCGCTGATGGATCGTCTCGGCGTCACGGCGGCGGAGAAGGAGAAGCTGGCCGAGTCGGTCCGCAACTCCAACGATCTCGTCAAGGTGGCCAACGCGGCGATGAAGCTCGCCGAGAGCGGCGAGGCGGGGGCCCGGGACGAGGCGATCCGGCTCGTCCACACCGACGAGTACCACGCCGCCAAGGCCCAGATCATGAAGCCGATCGACGACTTCTACGTCATGCTGGATGCGCGGACGAAGCACGCGGTCGCCGACGGCGAGGGGCGGGCCGCCCTCGCCTTCGCGGTCGTCATCGGCATGCTCGCCGTCACGCTCGCCTCGATGATCGCCCTGGCCTGGTTCGCCTACGAGGCCCTGGTGCGCGGCTACGCCGCGGTCGGCGGCGCGATGGGCCGGATCGCCGCCGGCGACTACGCCGCCGAGGTTCCGGGGACCGGTCGGCGCGACGAGGTCGGCGACATGGCCCGCAGCCTCGAGACCTTCAAGACCAACCTCGCCGCCGATCTGGAAGCCCGCCACGCCCGGGAGAGCGAGGAGCGCCGGGTCGTCCGCCGTGCGGAGACGGCGGCCCTGGCCGACGCGTTCGAGGAGGCGGTGGGCGGCATCGCCCGGACCGTGGCCGCCTCGGCGACCGAGCTGCAGGCGACCGCCCAGGCGATGTCACACCTCGCCGGAGGCACGGCGGAGCGCTCCGCCTCCGTGACCCAGGCGGCGCAGGAGGCTTCGGCCAACGTCGCCACCGTGGCGGCGGCCGCCGAGGAGCTGAGCGCGTCCGTGGGCGAGATCGCCCGCCAGGTCTCGGATTCGGCCGCCCTGGCCCGGGAGAGCGTGACGGAAGCCGCGCAGACCGCCGACTTGGTGCGCACCCTGAGCCAGGCGGCGACCCGGGTCGGGGACGTGGTCGCGATGATCAACGGCATCGCCGGCCAGACGAATCTCCTGGCGCTCAACGCCACCATCGAGGCGGCCCGGGCCGGCGAGGCCGGCCGCGGCTTCGCGGTCGTCGCCGCCGAGGTGAAGCAGCTGGCCAACCAGACCGCCAAGGCGACCGAGGAGATCGCGAACCAGATCGGCGACATCCAGGGCGCGACCCGCCAGGCCGTCGACGCGATCGGCGGGATCGCGTCGCGGATCGACGATCTGAGCGGCATCTCGACCGCGATCTCCGCGGCGGTCGAGGAGCAGGGGGCCGCGACCCGCGAGATCGTCCGCACCATCAGCCAGGCCGCGACCGGCACCGGCGCGGTCACGGCGACGATCAACGGCGTGGCCGACGCGGCGGGACAGGCCGGCCAAGCGGCCGGGCGGGTGCTGAGCGTCTCCTCGTCGGTCTCGCAGGATGCGGAGCACCTCAGCACCGAGGTCACGCGCTTCCTGACCCGGATCCGCGCCGCTTGAGGCGCGCCCGGGGGCGGTCCTCCGCCCCCTAGACCTGGTCGAAATCCACCGTCACCCGCCCGGAGGTCGGACGGGCCTGGCAAGTGAGGACGAAGCCGGCCTCCACTTCCCACGGCTCGAGCGAGTAGTTCACCTCCATGGCGACGTTGCCGTCGACCACCTTGGCGCGGCAGGTGCAGCACATGCCGCCGCGGCACGAATACGGCAGGTCGAGGCCGGCGCGGATCGCGGCGTCGAGGACCGCCTCGCCCTCGGCGACCGGGACCTCGGTGGCAATGCCGTCAGTGATGACCGTGGCGAGCGCCGCCGGCGCCGCCGTCGCGGAGACCGGACGGGCGGCGCGGGCGCGGCCTCGCTCGGCCGGGGTGAAGCGCTCGACATGGACGCGCTCGCGCGGCAGGCCGAGACCGAGGAGCGCGCCTTCCACCGTGTCGATCATCTCGCTCGGACCGCACACGAAGGCGTGATCGACGAGCGAGGCCGGGACGACATTGCGCAGGAAGAGCGCCGCCTTCTCGCCGTCGAGACGGCCGTTGAGGACCGAGACGTCCTGCGTCTCGCGGGAGAGGATGTGGAAGACCGAGAGCCGGTCGAGGAAGCGGTCCTTCAGGCTCTCCAGCGCCTCCCGGAACAGGATCGAGCCGGTGGCGCGGTTGCCGTAGAACAGGAAGAAGCGGCTCTGCGGCTCGGCGGCGAGCACGGTGCGGATGATCGACAGGATCGGGGTGATGCCGGAGCCCGCCGCGAAACCCACGAAGGTGCGGGCCTCGCCAGGGTGGATCTCGACGCCGAAGCGGCCCATCGGCGGCATCACCTCGATCTCGTCGCCCGGCGCGATCGCCTCGTTGGCGAAGCCGGAGAACAGGCCGCCCTCGACGCGCTTGATCGCCACCCGCAAGTCCGGATCGCCGACGCCGGAGCAGATCGAGTAGGAGCGGCGCACCTCCTCGCCGTCGATGGTCGCCTTCAGGGTCAGGTACTGGCCGCAGGAGAAGGCGAAGGCCGTGCGTGCCTCCTCCGGCACCGCGAGGGAGATCGAGACGGCGTCCGGCGTCTCGCGGCGGATATCGGCGACGCGCAGGCGATGGAAGCGGGGGGTCATCGGCGCCTCAGATGCACTTGAAGTAGTCGAACGGCTCGCGGCACACCGTGCAGCGCCACAGCGCCTTGCAGGCGGTGGAGCCGAACTCGGAGACCTTCTCCGTGCCGGCCGAGCCGCAATGCGGGCAGGCCACCCGCTCCTCGCCGAACAGGGCCCGGCGCGAGGCCTTTCCCGCTGGCGGAGCAATGCCGTAGGCGGTGAGCTTGGCCTTGCCCGCCTCGGTCATCCAGTCGGTGGTCCAGGCCGGGGAGAGCACGAGGCGCACCCGCGCGTCCGGGATACCGGCCTGCGCCAGCGCGGTCTGCACCTCGATCCCGATCACGTCCATCGCCGGGCAGCCGGAATAGGTCGGCGTGATCGCGACCTCGACCCGGCCGTCCTCGACGGTCACCGCGCGCAGCACGCCGAGATCTGCGATGGTGAGGACCGGGATCTCGGGATCGCACACGGTCGCGGCGGCGGCTTGCGCCCGCCTGGCCAGATCGGCGTCGGCGGGGGTCACCAGGTCGCCCCCGGATGGGCGCGCTGCAGGTATTGCAGGTCGGCCAGGATGAAGCCGAGATGCTCGCTGTGGCGCCCGGCCCGGCCGCCGCTCTGCATCCAGCCGCCCGCCGGGCGAGCGAGGGTGGCCTCACGCAGGATGTGGTCGATCGTGGCGTCGAACTCCGCGCGCAGGGAGCGCGGGTCCGGCAGCGTGCCGGCCTCGATGAGCGCCGCCTCGGCGGCATCGACCTCGAACATCTCGCCCGTATAGGACCACAGCTCGTCGAGGGCGGTGCGGGCGCGCTGGTGGCTCTCCTCCGTGCCGTCGCCGAGGCGGATCAGCCACTCGCCGGAATGGCGCAGGTGGTAGGCCGTCTCTTTCTCGGCCTTCGCCGCGATGGCCGCGAGCGTCGTATCGCGCGAGGCGGTGAGCGCCCGGTAGTACGGATCGATGAAGGCCGAGAACAGCACCTGCCGCACGATCGTCCCGGCGAAATCGCCGTTCGGCTGCTCGACCAGCAGGCAGTTGCGGTACTGCCCGGCCTCGCGGCGATAGGCGAAGTCGTCCTCGGCCAGCCCCTCCCCCGCCACCTCGGCGGCGTAGGCGTAGAAGGAGCGGGCCTGGCCGACGCAGTCGAGCGCGATGTTGGCGAGCGCGATGTCCTCCTCCAGCATCGGCGCGTGGCCGCACCACTCGGACAGCCGGTGCCCGAGGATCAGCGCGTCGTCCGCCAAGCCGAGGATGCCGGCCAGCAGCGGGGTCACTGAGAGGCTGAGGGAGGTGGTGGGCATGGGGGCCTCGGGGAATTCGGGGGCCGCGAGTGGACGATCACGCCGGTGACGGATGAGGCACGGGATTTCTCCTCTCCCTGCGGGCGGGGAGAGGGTCACGGCCCCCTTGCCGGGGCCGTGACGAGCGGAGGCGCAGCCACAGCGAGGGTGAGAGGGGTCTCGACGGGCCTCCTCCGGCACCTCACCCTCGCCCTGCGGGCTCCCTGACCCCTTCGGTGCTCAGGCCTCTCCCCGCCCGCGGGGAGAGGAGGACCCGCGCCCTATTCTTGGAGCGCGCGGGCGCGCGTCACATATGCCCCACCTCGTCCGGCACCTCGTAGAAGGTCGGGTGGCGGTAGATCTTCGAGGCGGTGGGCTCGAACAGCACGTCCTTGTCCGCCGGGTCCGAGGCGACGATCGCCGCGGAGGGCACGACCCAGAGCGACAGGCCCTCGCCGCGCCGCGTGTAGACGTCGCGGGCGGCCTGGAGCGCCATCGCGGCGTCCGCCGCGTGGAGCGAGCCGACATGCTTGTGCGCCAGGCCGTTGCGGGAGCGGATGAACACCTCCCAGAGCGGGATCTTCTGCTCGGGCATCGTCCCCTCCCTCACGCTGCCTGCGGCACGGCGTCGGCCTGCGCCGCCCGGCGGGCGCGCTTGTCGGCATGGGCCATCGCCGCCTCGCGCACCCAGGCGCCGGCGGCGTGGGCATCGCGGCGCTGCTTCATGCGCTGGCGGTTGCAGGGGCCGTTGCCGGCGAGCACCTGCTTGAACTCCTCCCAGTCGATCGCACCATAGCGCCAGTGGCCGGCCGCCTCGTCGTAGGCGAGATCCGGATCTGGGAATGTCAGGCCGAGATACCGCCCTTGCGGCACCGTCGCGTCGACGAATTTCTGACGCAGCTCGTCGTTCGAGAAGCGCTTGATCTTCCACTTCGTCGACTGGTCAGAGTGCTGGCTCTCGGCGTCCGGCGGCCCGAACATCATCAGGCAGGGCCACCACCAGCGGTTCAGGGCGTCCTGCGCCATCGCCTTCTGCTCGGGCGTGCCGCGGCAGAGGGTCAGCATGATCTCGTAGCCCTGGCGCTGGTGGAAGCTCTCCTCCTTGCAGACGCGGATCATCGCGCGGGCGTAAGGCCCGTAGGAGCAGCGGCAGAGCGGGATCTGGTTCATGATCGCCGCGCCGTCGACCAGCCATCCGATCGCGCCGATATCGGCCCAGGTCAGGGTCGGGTAGTTGAAGATCGAGGAGTACTTCGCGCGGCCGGCGAGCAGCTGGTCGACCAGCTCCTCGCGGCTGGTGCCGAGGGTCTCGGCGGCGGAATAGAGGTAGAGCCCGTGGCCGGCCTCGTCCTGCACCTTGGCAAGCAGGGCGGCCTTGCGCTTGAGCGTGGGCGCGCGGGTGATCCAGTTGCCCTCCGGCAGCATGCCGACGATCTCGGAATGGGCGTGCTGCGAGATCTGCCGGGTGAGCGTGCGCCGGTAGGCCTCCGGCATCCAGTCGTTCGGCTCGATCCGCTCCTCGGCGTCGATCCGCGCCTGGAACCGGGCGGCGCGCTCCGCATCCTCGGGGCCGCCGAGCGGGGTCGTGGTCTCTCTGGCGTTGAGGGCCTGCGTGTACATGGCCGCGCCTCCCTGGGCTTTCTGACCCGCAATATGTCACGGAATTTTTGAATTACAAGATTTTTCGTAACACGTTGCGGTGCGGCACGCCCGCGGGAGGGCGTCGCTCAGGCGGCGAACCGCGCGGCGAAATCCGGCCCCGGCAGCGGCAGCGGGCCGGAATCGGTGGTGGCGTTCGCGTCGAGCCAGGCTTCCGCCGCCGGCGCGACGGCGCGGTAGATCGTGGCGCAGAGATCCCGCGCCGCGGCACCGGGCCAGTCGGCCGGCAGGAGGTCGGCCGGCAGCAGCGGGTCCTTGAGCACGGCGCGGCGATACTCGTGGATGAGCAGGATGCGCAGCACCAGGGCGTCGAGCCCCACCGGCGGCTCCGCCGCCACGGCCGCCGCGAAGGTGGCGGTGAAGCGGGCGTAACGCTCGCCCACCTCCGCGACCGGCCAGGCCCGGGCGGCGAGGCGCCGGGCGGTAGCCGGGTCCTCGGGCCGGGCGGCGAGGCGCAAGGCCCCCTCCCCCGCGCCCGCCGCGGGCGCCGCCCCGATCATCAGGTCGGGCCCGAGGCTGCCGTAGCCCGCCGCCGCGAGCTCGGCCCGCCTGTCGCCGGTGCCGTCGAGGAACAGGAGGTCGAAAACACCAGACCAGGCCGGGGCCGGCAGGCCGTAGATCCGCGCTGTCGCCTGGGCGAAGGCGGCGGCGCCGGAGCCGGTCAGGCGGTAGAAGCTGTTGCGGCCGAGCTTCCAGCGCTCGAACCAACCGTCGGCGACCAGCCGCGACAGGGCGGTACGCACCACCCCGTCGCCGATGCGGAACGCCCGGGTGATCGCCAGCAGCGATTCCAGCGACAGCACCCCGCCCCGCGGCACCACCGCGTCGCCGAAAACCGTGACCACGAGGGAGCCGGCGCGGATCGGCGTGCGGGCGTGGAAATGGTCGATGAGCGGCGCGAGGAGGTCGGGCATTCCAGTCCTTCGCGGGGTCCGTCGGGAAGACTGGTTCCCGATAGCGGCGCCGACCCGGAGCTGTCGAGGTACCGTGCTTGACCAACCGGCCGGTCGGTTAATAATGAGCCCAGAACAAGGGAGGATCGCCATGCGGCTGGAGAGCTACGTCCAGGGACGCTGGATCGCGCCGGAGGGAGACTGGACCGGTATCCGCAGCGCCGTCACCGGCGCGGTAGTGGCGGAGGTCGGACAGGGCGGCCTCAGCATGGGCGAAGTGCTGGACCATGCCCGCCGGGTCGGCGGCCCGGCACTTCGGCGCCTCACCTTCCACCAGCGTGCCGAGATGCTGAAGCGGCTCGCCACCTACCTCAACGAGCGCCGGGACGGGCTCTACGCCCTCTCCCACCAGACCGGCGCGACGCGCACCGACAACCTGATCGACATCGACGGCGGCATCGGCACGCTGTTCGTCTACGCCTCGAAGGGGCGGCGCGAATTGCCGAACGCGGCTTTCCTGATCGACGGGGCGGTGGAACCCCTGTCGCGGGGCGGGAGCTTCGTCGGGCGCCACGTGATGACCTCGCGCACCGGCTGCGCCGTCCACATCAACGCCTTCAACTTCCCGTGCTGGGGCCTGCTGGAAAAGCTCGCGCCGGCGATCCTCGCCGGGGTGCCGGTGGTGACGAAGCCCGCCACCATCACGGCCTACCTGGCGCATGCCCTGGTGCGGCTGATCGCCGAATCCGGCATCCTGCCCGTTGGTGCCCTGCAATGCGTGGTCGGGCCGGCCGGCGACCTGTTCGATCACCTCACGGGCCAGGACGTGGTGTCGTTCACCGGCTCGGCCGAGACGGCGCAACTCCTCCAGCGCCATCCCGTCATCGCCCGCGAGGCGGTGCATTTCGTGGCCGAGCGCGATTCGCTCAACGCCGCGATCCTGGCGCCCGATGCCGGGCCGGGCACGCCGGAATTCGACCTCTACATCCGCGAGGTCGCCAAGGAGATGACCGTCAAGGCCGGGCAGAAATGCACGGCGATCCGCCGGGCGCTGGCGCCGCGCGCCCACCTCCCGGCGGTGATCGAGGCGTTGCAGCAGCGCCTCTCCGGAGTGCGGATCGGCGATCCCTCCCGCGAGGACGTGCGGATGGGGCCGGTGGTCGGCCTCGCGCAGCGCCGCGACGTGCTGGCCCGGGTCGAGTCCTTGAGGACGGAGGCCGAGCTGGTCTTCGGCGATCCAGGCCGCCTCGAGGTGGAGGGGGCCGACACCGAGACCGGCGCCTTCCTGCCGCCGCTGCTCCTCCACTGCGCCGACCCGCTCCGGGCCCGGCAGGTGCACGCGCTGGAGGCCTTCGGCCCAGTCTGCACCGTGATGGGCTATGACGGGCTGGAGGAGGCGGCCGCGCTCGCCAATCGCGGCGAGGGCAGCCTCGTCGCCTCGCTCTACACCCACGATCCGGCTGCGGCGGCGGAGCTGGTCTTCGGGATCGGCGCCTATCACGGCCGCCTCGTCGTGATCGACCGCGACTGCGCCAAGGAGCAGACCGGCCACGGCTCGCCGATGCCGCACATGATGCATGGCGGCCCCGGCCGGGCCGGCGGCGGCGAGGAACTCGGCGGCGTGCGCGCCCTCCACCACTACCTGCAGCGCACGGCCCTCCAGGGCTCGCCGGCGATGCTGAGCCGGATCACGGGGAGCTGGATCAAGGGCGCACCGGAGACGGTCCTGCCGGAGCACCCGTTCCGCTGCCACTTCGAGGATCTGGAGATCGGCCGCAGCTTCCACTCGGCCGAGCGGGTGATCACGCTGGACGACATCGAGCATTTCGCGCACTTCACCGGCGACACCTTCTACGCCCATATGAGCGAGGAAGCGACGAAGGGGCACCCGTTCTTCCCCGGTCGGGTGGCGCATGGCTACCTGCTCCTGTCCTTCGCGGCAGGCCTGTTCGTCGATCCCGATCCGGGCCCGGTCCTGGCGAATTACGGGCTCGATTCCCTGCGCTTCCTCAAGCCGATCCAGCCCGGCGAGGCGATCCGGGTGCGGCTCACCGCCAAGGAGAAATCGCCCCGCAACGCCCAGTACGGCGAAGTGCGGTGGGACGTGGAGATCCGGACGGCGGCAGGTGAGACGGCAGCGACGTATGAGTTGCTGACGATGAATGCGATGAGGGGAGCGTGAGCGAGGGAGCGGAGCGCGGTCACCGTCGGTAGCCCATGCCCGATCCCTCCTCCTGCGCAGGACTGTCCGGGGACGTTGGACGGGGCTGCGTGGTGGCGGGCGCATGCCCGATGCAGCTTCATCCCGCGGATGCGCCCGTCCGAGCAGGCCCGGTCGTGCAGGGCACCCGAGCGGGGAGTGGGGCTGACATCGATCGGGCGCAGCAGGGCGCGCCCGCCGCGGCGCAGGCGCAGACGCCGGTCGGAATTCGAGAAGGTGCCGCGGCCCGGTGCCGAGTGGGGATGGGCGGCGGCACGGGCGTTCCAGGCCACTTCCAGGTCGCGCAGGCTGGAGGCGGGGCGCCCTCCCCCGCTGGAGGGGGAGGTTCGCGTTAACATCACGGCCAGGACAGGTCAGGCCGCCTCCGCCCCCACCGCCGCCAGCGCGAAGGCGTAGATCAGCGCCACTTCCTCCAGCCGGTCGAAGCGTCCCGCCGCCCCGCCGTGGCCGGCCTCCATGTTGGTGCGCAGGAGCACCGGCCCGCCGCCCGTCATCGTGGCGCGCAGGCGCGCGACCCACTTCGCCGGCTCCCAGTAGGTCACCCGGGGGTCGGTGAGGCCGCCGAGCGCCAGGATCGCCGGATAGGCCTTCGCCGCGACGTTGTCGTAGGGCGAGTAGGAGAGGATGGTCTCGAAGGCCGCGACGTCGGCGCCCGGATTGCCCCATTCGGGCCATTCCGGCGGGGTCAGGGGCAGGTCGCCGTCGAGCATGGTGTTGAGCACGTCGACGAAGGGCACGTCGGCGACGATCCCCGCGAACAGCTCCGGCGCGAGGTTCGCCACCGCCCCCATCAGCATGCCGCCGGCGCTGCCGCCATGCGCGACGATGCGGCCCGCCCCGGTGTAGCGGGCGTCGATCAGCGCGCGGGCACAGGCGACGAAGTCCGAGAAGGTGTTGGGCTTCTTCTCGCGCTTGCCGTCGAGGTACCAGCGCCAGCCCTTCTCGGTGCCGCCGCGGACATGCGCGATGGCGTAGACGAAGCCGCGGTCGACGAGGGAGAGCGGGTTGGTGCGGAAGGCCGCCGACATCAGCGAGCCGTAGGAGCCGTAGCCGTAGAGGAGGAGGGGCGCGGTGCCGTCCAGCGGCGTATCGCGCCGGTGCAGCAGCGAGATCGGCACCTGCTCGCCGTCCGGCGCGGTCGCGAAGAGGCGCCGGGTGACGTAGGACGCGGGATCGTGACCGCTCGGCACGTCCTGGCGCTTGCGCAAGGTCCGCTCGCGGGTCGTCGCGTGGTAGTCGTAGGTCTCCGCCGGCGTCGTCATTGACGAGTAGGTGAAGCGGATGAGATCCGTGTCGAAGGCGTGGCCCGGCGAGAGGCCGAGCGAGTAGGCTTCTTCCGCGAAAGCCACCGTGTGCTCGGCGCCGCTCTCGGCGTCGCGCACGATCAGGCGAGGCCGGGCGTTCTCCAGCTCCAGCCGGACGAGGTGGCGGGCGAGGACGTGCTGGAAGCGGATCATCACGCCGGCGCGGTGCGGGATCAGGTCGCGCCAGTTCGTCCGGGCCGGGTCGGAGACCGGCGCCACCACGATCTTGAAGTCCTCGGCGCCGTCGGCGTTGGTGAGCACGAACAGCTCGTCGCCCCGGTGCTCGACCGAGTAGATCAGCTTGGGCTCCCGCGGCGCCACGACGCGCAGGAGGCCGTGAGGCTTGGCGCGATCCGCGAGATGGACCTCGGAGGTCTCGTGGTCGTTCGCCGTCACCACCAGGTAGGCGCCGGACTGGGTCTCGCCGATGCCGACGAAGAAGCCCGCGTCGCTCTCCTCGTAGACCGTCTCGTCGTCGCTCTGCAGCGTGCCGAGGCGGTGCAGCATCACCGTGGCGGGGCGGTGGTTCTCGTCGACCGCGACGTACCAGAACGCCTTGCCGTCGGCGCTCCACACCACGTCGCCGGTGGTGGCGAGCACCTGGTCCTCCAGGTCCTGGCCGGTCGCGAGGTCGCGGACCCGGATGGTGTAGAGCTCGGAGCCCTTGGTGTCGGCGCTCCAGGCGACGAGGGCGTGGTCGTCGGAATGGCTGGCATCCTCCAGGCTGAAGAAGGCGTGCCCCTCCCCTTCCCGGTCGCCGTCGATCAGGATCTGCTCGCCCTCGCCGGCCAGGTCGCCGACGAGGCCCGGAGCCACGCGGTCGGCCGGGCGGCGGCAGACCAGGGGGTGCTGCCCGCCCTCGCGGTAGCGGGTGTAGTAGGCGAAGGGCCCGTCGAGGTCCGGCACGCTGCCGTCATCCTCGCGGATGCGCCCGCGCATTTCGGCCACCAGCGTCTCGCGTAACGGAACGGTGCCGGCGAGCGCGGCTTCCGCGTACGTGTTCTCGGCCACCAGAAGGTCGCGGATCTCCGCCGGCAGGGCGGCCGGATCCTTCAGGACATCCTTCCAGTTCTCCGCCTTGAGCCAGGCATAGGGGTCGGTCACCGTGCGGCCATGGACCGTGACGGTGACGGGCCGGGCTGGCGCCGTCGGCGCGGCGGCGGGCGGGCTCAGGCGAAGGGTCATGCGGCTCCCCGGGAGGTGGCATCAAGGCACGGATGTGCCGTCCCGGAGCGGCCGCCGCAAGGGCGGGATGGCGCGTTACGCCGCCGCCGCGACGCCCTCGGCGTCGGCCCGGATGCGGTCCATCATCGCCCGGGCGCCGTTCGAGCGCTGCGCCGTCAGGTGCTCGGAGAGGCCGAGCGTCTGGAACAACCCGAGGGCGTCGGCCCGGGCGGCATCGGACGCCGTGCGGCCGTCGAAGAACGCGATCAGCACCGCGACCACGCCCTTGGTGATGTGGGCGTCGCTGTCGCCGCGGAAATGCAGCCGCGGCTCGGGGCCGGAGCGGTCGACATGGGTCTCGAGCCAGACCTGGCTGACGCAGCCGCGCACCCGGTTGGCCTCGTTATGGGCCTCCTCGGGCAGGGGCGGCAGCTTGCGGCCGAGCTCCATCAGGTAGTGATGGCGGTCGTCCCACTCGTCCAGGAACTCGAAATTGGAGACGATCTCGTCGATGGGCGGCAGCATGGGACCCGAAGGGGATGTGAGATGAGACCCGGCATATAGGCGGGCGGGCCTCTGCCCGCCACCGCCTCACGTCGGCAGCGTCAGCTCGAGCGGCGCCTCCGGGGTGCCGGTGCCCGAGACCGCGATCTCGGCCTGGCCCGCATAGGCCGCGATCAGACGGGGGCCGATGCGCGGCACGCCGGCCGGCGGCTCGCCGGCGACACCGCCCGACGTGATCAGTACCCGCACCGGATCGGCCGGCCCCCCCGCCGGCACCTCGACCCGGGTGACGCAGGCGGCTCCCTCGTCGGTGCCGTCGAGGCATTCGGCGACGATCTCGGCCACGATCATGCCGAGCGCGTTGACCCGGCGCGGCTCCAGGAGGGCGGTGCGCCCGGCCTCGACCGTGACGGTGATCCGCCCGGCCCGGCGCAGCTGACCCAGGCCTTCGGCGAGGCGCGTCAGGTATTCGGCGAGGTCGACGCTGGCGATCTGCGGCGCCTCGTGCAGGTGCTGCTGCACCAGGGCGATCGCCCGCACCCGCTGGCCCAGCGCGTCGAAGGCCGGACGGCAGGGCGAGGCCGCGGCGCGGCCGTAGAGCCCGATCAGGCTGACCGTGACCTGCAGGTTGTTGCGCACCCGGTGATAGATCTCGGCCAGCAGCGCCTCCTGCTCGGCCATCGCCCGGGCGGCGTGCTCCTCGGCCTCCTTGCGCTCGGTGATGTCGAAGCAGGAGCCGGCGAAGCCCGTGAACGCGTCACCCTCGTGCAGCGGGTAGGCGTGGCCGTGGACCCACCGGAAGGCACCGTCGTGGCGGCGCAAGCGGTACTCGGCGCTGTGCGGCCGGCGGCCGGCATAGGCCGCCGCGAGCGCAGCCTCGTGCCCGGCCCGGTCGTCGGGATGCAGCCCATCCTTCCAGCCGTGGCCGAGCTCGTCCTCCGCCGCGCGGCCGCGGAACGCCGTCCAGGCCGGGTTGACGTAGATGAGCCGGGCTTGCCGGTCGGCGCGCCAGATCATCAACCCGGCGCCTTCGGCGAAGCTGCGGAAGGCCGCGTCCGGCAATGTCGTGTCCGCGGCCATGCCCCTCGCCTGCTCCGTGTCGCCGATCGCATCCCCTCAGGGCCGGTCAACGTACCGGGCGCGGCGCCGTTCCGGCGCAGACCTCAAGACAAAAAGCCTCTTGGTCAGCGCCGGTTGAGGGCGAAGCGGCCGGGGCCGGCGGCGGCGATCATCAGGAGTCCGCCGACGATCGAGAGATTCTTGAGGGCCTGGATCTGGTTCGTCCTGGCGGCGTCTCCGGTCATGGACCAGAAATTGTGGAAGAACACGATCGTCGCGACGGTGAAGACGGCGAGCAGCACGGAGGCCGCCCGGGCATAGAAGCCCAGCGCGATCAGGAGGCCGAGGCCCAGTTCGGCCGCGATGGTGAGGTAGGCCAGCACCTCCGGATAGGGCAGCCCCTTGCCCGAGACCGCGCCGACGACGCCGGCCGGGTTCATCAGCTTCTGGGCGCCTGAGACGCAGAACAGCACGACGACGAGGATGCGGGCGAGGCTGAGGACGGCTTGGCTCATCGGGATCTCCGGGTGTGACGGAGCCCGTTGGAGGACCTGGCCGCGCAACAGTCAAGCTGCCGTGAGAGCATCCTCCGACGAATCGGCATCCGCTTCGTCGAAGAAAATTCCGTCAACTCAACGACCCGGAGCGTCGCCTGGTGGCAACGCGATCGGGTCTAGTGCCCTCCGGTCCAGTCCGCCCGGTTGGGGCGCGTGCCGGCCGGCATCGCCTCCCCGGGCTCGAACCGGGCGAGCTCGGCGGCGCGGGCGTTGATCCAGCCGGCATGCTGGCCGATCGGCGTCACGGCGGTGAAGCCGCCGCAGGCGGTGCGGACGCGGCCCTGCTGAGCGGCGCCGCTCGACCAGCTGACCACGCCGACGAGCTGGTAGCCGCCGGGGCCGCCGCGCAGGATCGGCCCGCCGGAATCGCCGAGGCACGCGCCGGCGCCAGCGGTCTCGGCGAGCGTGGCGCGATCGGCCACCACCGTGACGGTGTTGGCGACCTGAAGCTCGCCGAGCGAGACGAGGCGGGCCTGGCGCAGCACCCGAGCGGTGCTGCGGCGGTTCTCCGCCACCACGCCGTAGCCGGCGATCGCCACGGCGTCGCCCTGCGGGATGTCGCCGCCATAGCGGGTGTCGAGGGGGTGGAAATCGGGGCCGAGGCGCTCGCTGAGCTTCAGGATGGCGAGGTCGGTGCCGGGCTGGGTCTCGGGCGTGGTACCGGGCACGAAATCCGGGTGCATCGCCGCCGCGATCGCCCGCAGGCGGCGCTGGCGGAAGCCACGGTCGACCACGACGACCCAGTAGCCGGCCTTGCGCATCACGCAATGGGCCGCGGTGAGCACGAGGTCGGGGCCGATGAGCGAGCCGGAGCACATCTCGCCGGTGGTGCTCTCGATCCGCACCACCGAGCCGCGCAGGCCGTCGGGATCGCGGGTCACCTCGCCCCGGACCACGGCGCCGGCGCCGCCGCTCCACAGGCCGAGGGGCGCGGCCACCGCGAGGGCGGCCAAGGCGGAACGGAGGCGGGACGGAGAGACGCGCATGAATCCACCCTAGAAGCGTGCGGCCACGCTCGACAAGTGAAGTCTCGCGCCGGGCGTGTGGTTCCGCACCGGCACCGGGCCGTAGCGTGAACGAAAGCGTGAGCGCGGCACCGGCGCGGGGATTCCTCTCACTCCCAGCGCGCCTCGGCGCCCCACGCGCCGGTCGTGCGGGCGATCCAGGCCCGTTGCGGCCCGACCAGCACGCCCTGCGAGACGCCGCCGCACGCCGACTTGCCGGCCCCGCTCGCCCAGGTGGTCACCGCGAGCACGCCTCCGCCCGCGGCGGTGATCGGCCCGCCCGAATCGCCCTCGCAGGCGCCGGAGGCGGCGGCCCCCTTGAGCCAGACCAGGATGCGGCTCGGGCCGTAGGGCTCGACCAGCGGCAGGATCGCGGTGCGGAACGTGCCGGTGCTGCGATGGTCCCCCGGGCGCGCCACGCCGTAGCCGCCGAGCGTCAGCGGCGTGCCGGGGGCGGCGGGCGCTTCGGTGAGGACGGCCGGGACGAAGCGGGCCGGCAGGGCGGAGTCGGTGCGCAGGAGCGCGAGGTCGATCGAGCGCCGCCGCCCGGCGATGGCTCCCGCATCGTAGCCTGGATGCACCGCCCGGGCGGCGACCCCGATCAGCACCGGCGCCCCGGCCTCGTCGCGAAAATGCACCCGGTGCTCGGCCCCGGGGGCGGCGCAATGCGCCGCCGTGAGCACCACGTCGCGAGCGAGCACGATGCCGGTGCAGACCCCGCCGCGGGAGGAGAGCACCATCACGCTGGAGCGCGCGAGGGTCGCGTCGGGTGCCTCGGTCCCGCCGACCACGGCCTGGGCGGGGGTGGAGAGGGCGAGGAAGGCGGCGAGGAGGGGCAGCGGGAGGCGGGACATGGGATTCACGAGGACATGGGATTCACGGGGAAGCGGAGCCGGTGGTCCCGCCCTGCCCGGTCCGGGGTGAAAGGTCCAGAGCGGCGAACCTCGATGCCCGATATATCTGCGAAGCGTGGTGATCACTCGAAGATCGCATGATCGAGGCTGGTCCACCGAGGCGACCGGCAGCTTCGGACACGTCGGGGCAGCGACAGGAACGGCGTGCGGTATTTTTGTACGCACGGAAAATCTTGAATACCCGGAGGTCCGCATGGAAGGATGGCCCATGCGGTTGGTCTGGGACGAGCCTGAGCGCGAGAGCAACATCCGCAAGCATCGGATGGATTTCGCCGATGCGCGCGACCGGTTCGAGTGGGTGGACTCCAGGGTCGCGGCGGCCGAGCCGGCACCGGATGGCCGCCCGCGTTTCCTCGCGGTCGGAGCTTCCTCGACGGGCAGCTCGTATCCCTGGTCTTCGCCCGCGTCGGCAGCGAGGCCTTCTCGATCATCAAGCCTGCGGCGGGCGAGCCGCAGCGAGAGGAGTCGCTATGACCAAACGGAGGGCGAGCCTGCCGCCCCTCTCCGACGAAGAGGAGGCGGAGATCCAGGCCGGGATCGCGCAAGACGCCGACAACCCAGAGATCACGGCGGAGCGGTTCGCCCGGATGCGGCCCGCTGCCGATGTGCTGCCGCCCGCGCTCTACGCCGCCCCGACGCGCCCGCGTGGCCCCGACCGAAGGCCAAGGTCAGGTCGAGGGCCCTACACGTCCATGCCCCGAGTCGCGAGATCCCTGAGCAGCCTGTCGACCGATGTGAAATGATGGGCATGGAGCCCTGCCGCTCGTGCTCCCGCGACGTTCTCGGGGAGATCGTCGATGAACAGCACGGCCGACGGCTCCACCGCCAGACCCGCGAGGCAGCGCTGGTAGCATGCAACATCGGGCTTCGCCGCGCGAAACGACGCCGACGCGTAGATCCGATCTCCGAACAAGGGCCTGAGCTCCGGGCAGATGACGTCGATGTGGTCGGTCAGCAGCTCCGAGTTGTTCGTCAGGACCGCGACGTCCTTCGAGGCCCGCAGCCGCTCGACGAGCGCGAGCATCTGGTCGTTCGGCGCGACGGATGCACGACGCGCATCCAGCCACTCCGTCAGGCTGATCGGGTAGCCGATCCGGTCGCCGAAGGCCCGAAGATAGGCCCGCGGCGCGAGAGCCCCGCTATCCCCCTGAAACTCCAGACCGCCGTCCCAGATCGCGGCGTAGATGTCGTCGGCAGGGATGCCGGTGATCTTCGACAGGTACTCGACCCGCCGGCGGCGGTCATAGTGGTACAGGACATTGTCGAGGTCGAACAAAACGAGTTCGATGTCAGCGACCATGCTCGCCGATGCCTCCTGCGCCAAGGCGACCGAGACGGAGGGCCGCTCCGCCCTGTCCGCCGGTGACATCGGGGGCGGACTCGGAAAGGTCGTCAACCTCGCTGATCACGGCTCCGTCATCGCGACCGAAGCCGGAACCAGCCGTGGCGGCGCGGCCACGGCGCCCGGCGGCGCCAGCGCCACGGATGGCGGCACCGGCCCCAGGCACCCGGTGCAGACCGAGGCGATCGCCCGGTTGGCCCGGGCGGTGATCCGCGCCTCGAACGCCTCCCGGGCCGCAACGGCGCGGGCGAGGGCCGTCTGGCGCGTCGCCTCCGCCTCGCGGGCGGCCTCGGCGGCATCGACGCCCGAACCGTCCTCCGGCGCCTCGTCCCGGGGGCGGATGCGCAGCAGCAAGGGAGCGCTCCCCGCCTCCACGACGGCGGCCGCGGGCTCGGACGACACGTCCTGCGCGAAAGCCGCACCAGCGAGGCACCACGCGGCGGCGAGGAACGGGAACGCGGCGGGGCGCATGGCATCTCCCTGGTGGCGGCCGACAGGGTCGGCCGGCGCGGTTAGCGTGGCCTTAACCATAACGGCCGCGCCGCCGGATCGGTTCACCCGCGCCACCGAAGCCACACCGCGGGAGCCGCATCGATAGGGTGAGCCGCACACGAGGATGTGACCGCCCCCGCACCCCGGAACCCGGCACTTTCGCATTCAGGGTGCATTCAGTGCCCGGCGACGATGGTCCCCGGCATGCGTCAGCTCGCCCTCCTCCTGCTCCCCGCCCTCGTCGGCCTCGCCGGCGCTTCGGGCTGGCTCGCGGCCGCGGAGGAGCGGGACGAGACCGCCACCGGGGCCGTGCCGGCCCGGCCGATCAAGGCCGCCGAGACCACCCAGACCTGCCTCTCCTCCGGCGACCTGCGCGAGGCGGTGGCGGAGAAGCGCGTGGTCGAGCCGGTGGCGGCGATCCGCGCGGCGCGAGCCGCCGTGCCGCGGGCCGACATCGTGCGGGCCAATCTCTGTCGCCGGGACGAGACGCTGGTCTACATGCTGACGGCCTTGCGCAAGGACGGCCAGTTCGTGCACGTGATGGTGGATGCCCGGTCGGGGCAAGTCTCCGGCCAGTGGTGAAACGCGGGTTGGTTCTGAACTGAGGGGTTCGGGTCGTGCGTCTGCTCGTGGTCGAGGATGACCGGGATCTCAACCGCCAGGTCGTGAGCGCCCTGGAAGAGGCGGGCTACGCCGTCGACAAGGCGTTCGACGGCGAGGAGGGCGCCTTCCTGGGCGAGACCGAGCCCTATGACTGCATCATCCTCGACATGGGCCTGCCGAAGGCCGACGGCGTCTCGGTCCTGTCGGGCTGGCGCCGGGCGCAGGTGAAGACGCCGGTCATCATCCTCACCGCCCGCGATCGCTGGAGCGACAAGGTCAACGGCTTCGATGCCGGCGCGGACGACTACGTGACCAAGCCCTTCCACATGGAGGAGCTGCTCGCCCGGGTGCGCGCCCTCCTGCGCCGCACCGCCGGCCACGCCACGAGCCAGATCAGCGTCGGTCCCGTCGTGCTCGACACCCGCTCCGGCCGCGTCTTCGTCGACGGGAGCCCGGTCAAGCTCACCTCGCACGAGTACCGGCTGCTCTCCTACCTGATGCACCATACCGGCCGGGTCGTCTCCCGGGCCGAGCTGACCGAGCACCTCTACGACCAGGATTTCGACCGCGACTCGAACACCATCGAGGTCTTCGTCGGGCGCCTGCGCAAGAAGCTCGCGGTCGACCTGATCCAGACCGTGCGCGGCCTCGGCTACCTGATCGACGCGGGCGCCGGCGGACCGCAACCGTGACCGGTCCCGGCCGGGCCATGGCCGAGACGCCGGCGCCCGCGGAGACGGGCCTCGCCGGCGGCGTCGCTGCCGCCTCGCCGCGCCAATGGCCCCTCGGCTGGCGGCCGTGGCGCAAGCGCTCGATCGCGGTGCGGCTGGCGGTCTCGTCGCTGCTCGCGAGCGCGCTCATCCTGCTGATCGCCGGGCTGATCCTCTCGACCCTCTACCGCGAGACCACCGAGCGGGCCTTCGACAGCCGGCTCCTCGTCTACGCCAACGATCTCGCCACCAACCTCGTCTCGCCCTCCGATACCGAGGCGCGCAGCTTCGGGGCGCTCGGCGATCCGCGCTTCGACCTGCCGCTGTCGGGCTGGTACTGGCAGGTCGGCCGGCCGAATGCCCGGCCGCGGGACCTGCGCACCTCGCGCTCCCTCGTCGGCGTGCCGCTCCAGCCCCCCGACAACGCCGTCGGCGAGGCGGGCGCCGGGCAATTGCGCAAGGGCTACGGCAAGGCGCAGGACGACCGGCCTTTGCGCATCATCGAGCGCACCGTCGATCTCGGCGAGGAGGGCCGCTACATCGTGCGGGTCGCCGGCCCCTCGGACGAGATCGCCGCCGACATGCGGCGCTTCACCCTCGCGCTCACCACCACCTTCGCGCTGCTCGGCCTGTCGCTCGGCCTCACCACGCTTCTGCAGATCCGCTTCGGCCTCGCGCCCCTGATCAAGCTGCGGGCGGCCCTCGGCGCGATCCGCCGCGGCGAGGCGGACCGCATCTCGGGCGAATACCCGCAGGACATCGCGCCGCTCGCCGGCGAGGTGAACCTGCTCCTCGAGACCAACCGCGAGATCCTGGAGCGGGCCCGCACCCAGGTCGGCAACCTCGCCCACGCACTCAAGACCCCCCTGAGCATCATCGTCAACGAGGCCTCGGCGGGCGACGCCAGCAGCGAGCTGGCCGTGAAGGTGCGCGAGCAGGCCGCGGTGATGCGCGACCAGGTGAACTACCACCTCGACCGCGCCCGGGCCGCGGCGCTCGCCGGGGCGCTCGGCACCTTCACCGACGTCGAGCCGGTGGTGGCGGCCCTGGTGCGCACCTTCGGCAAGATCTTCTACGACAAGGACCTGACCTTCGACACCAGCGTCACCCCGGGCCTGCGCTTCCGCGGCGAGCGCCAGGACTTCGAGGAGATGATCGGCAACCTCGTCGACAACGCCGCCAAGTGGGCTCACGGCCGGGTCTCGATCCGCGCCGAGGTGATCGGCCAGGGCGAGTATCCGCACCTCATCGTCACGGTGGAGGATGACGGGCCCGGCCTGCCGCCGGAGGCAAGGGCCGCCGTGCTGGAGCGCGGCCGGCGCCTCGACGAGACCAAGCCCGGCTCCGGCCTCGGCCTTTCCATCGTCTCCGACCTCGCCGCCCTGTATCGCGGGCGCCTGCGCCTCGACGCGGCCGCACTCGGCGGCTTAAGGGCAGTGATCGAGGTGCCGGGGGATGCGAGCCCGGCGGCGCAGGCCTGACCGCTCGCGCGCGACGGGAATCCAAGTTCGGCATGATCCTGCAGCGGAGCGAAGCGTTCTACGGCCGTGCCGATGTGCGGGAGGGCCGGCCGGCCCTGCGCCTGGTCGAGGACGCCCACTACCTCACGCGGGTGCCCCATCTCGACAAGGTCCCGGTGATCTTCGACGCGGCGCGCCGGGTGGTGCCCGAATCCCTCGATCATCACAGCGGCGACCGCACCCCGACCTGGCAGACGACCGATTGGCCGGAGCATCAGGGCCCGGTGACCGACGAGGCGCCGGAGGGGACCGCCCTCTATGTCGGGGCGATCCACCCGCATTACGGCCACTTCGTCATCAACACCCTGGCGCGGTTCTGGCCGCTCCTCGACCTCGACGACCGGGGCCTGCGCCCGACCCTGCTCTGCCACGGTCCGGGGCTCGGGGCCGACTGGAGCTCCACCCCGTTCATCCCGGAGATCCTCGGCCGGCTGGGTCTCAGCGTGATGGACCTCGCCACCTTCGGACGGCCGGTGCGGATCCCGACCCTCCTGGTGCCGCAAGCCGCCCTGCAGCAGGACGACTACGCCTTCCCGGTCATGGCCGATCTGTGCCGGGAGATCGGGCGCGGCTACTACGCCCCCGAGGAGGTCGATGCCGACCCGCAGCCGGTCTACCTCTCGAAGACCCGCCTGACGGGCGGCGTGCGGCGCTTCGCCAACGAGGAGGCGGTGACGGCCGTGCTGGAGCGCGAGGGGGTGCGGATCGTCCATCCCGAGCTCCTGAGCTTCCCCGAGCAGGTGCGCCTCTTCGCCCGCCACCGGGTGATCCTGGGGGCCAACGGCTCGGCCTTCCACACCCTGCTATTCGCCCCCCCGGGCCGGCGGGTGATCGCGCTCGCCGACCGGCTCAAGCTGAGCGCGACCTACCGGCTGATCGACCTCATCACCGGCACGCAGGCCCACTACTATTACCCGGTCGGCACCAGCAGCCACGCCGGCGACGGCTTCACCGTCAACTTCGTGCTGCGGGAGCCGGAGACGGTCGCGGCGGAACTCCTCGGCAAGATCGCCCGGATCGACACCCTGCGGGAGAGCGACATGCGCCTCGATCCGGGCTCCTGGCACCTCTCGCCGACGATCCCGCCCCTGCCGCGCCGGTCCGGGGGGCTGCTGGAGCGCCTGCGCGGGATGATGCCGGGCCTCGGCTGACGCGAGGGTGCCCCCTTGGAAGCGTCCCCTTGAGGCGTTCCCCTTGGGCAGGGAGTGCGCTAAGCCCTGCTCCTGCTCCGGAGCGACCTGACCGATGCCCGACCTCGACGCGATCGCCGCCCGCCACGGCGTCAGCCCAGACGCCGCCCGCCATCTCCTCGACGCGCTGGCTCGCGGCCACGGCCGGATGGCGCAGTTCAATCATCCCGATCTCGGCGGCATGGGCCAGTGGTCCGCCGGCGGGATGACGATGATCGGCGACATGTTCAATTCCGGCCTCAAGGCCCGGGTCGTCGCGCTCTGCGAGGAGCTGGCGCCGCTCGCCACGGCACTGCCGGCCGAGAGCCGGGGCGTCCAGGCTCAAGGCTTCTCGGGACAGGGTTCTTCGGGACAGGGCTTCGGCGGGTCGTGGTGGCCCGAGGGTCTGGGCCAGCCGGCCACCTCCGGCTCGCAGAACGACGCCCGCTACGCCTTCTTCCCCGAAGCCCGGCGCCTCGCCATCGAGAGCGGCGGCCGGGTGACGCTCTACGACACCGGCGATCACCGGATCGGCGGCGTCTCGCAGCAGCAGGGTTCGTCGCATTCCCTGAGCTTCACCAGCCAGCACGGGCCGGTACGGCTGGACGAGCTGCCGGTGGTGGGAGAGCCAGGGCAGGATGCGAGCCCCGCCCCCCAGGCCGCGCCGGCGCCCGCGCCTGAGGCTGTCGCGGCGTCCTCGTCCCAATCGACCGGTGCGCCGAGCGGGGACGTGTTCGGGATGATTGAGCGCCTGTCGGAGCTGCACCGCCGGGGCGTGCTGACCGAGGCCGAGTTCGCCGCGAAGAAGACGGAGCTGCTGGCGCGGCTGTGATCCGGGATTGAGGCGGGTCCACTCACGGCGCATCGCCGCATCACGAGCTACCTTACTATTTGCGAAGCTATCGATTTTAGGATCGCAACACTCTCGGAACCTGCTCCGCCCCACCCGCGACCTCATCCTGAGGTCGCGACTTGGAAGCTTTTGAAACTTGCAATGCTCCGCAGCTATTTAGCAAATATCACTGTCGTTCGCGCGCAGCTCGTCCTGCACGCTCTGGCGTTTGTCCAGTTGTTGAAGCTGTTCCCAGTCACGCCGGATCAACGCTTCCTTCTTCGTCCTGCTCCAGCCTTTGATGCGCCTTTCCATAGCGATCGCGTCCGTGATGCGTTCGAAAAGCTCGGCATAGACGAGTATCACGGGCCTGCGCTGGCTTGTGTACCCGCGATAGGTACCGGCTTGGTGCTCACTAACGCGCTTATCGAGGCTCGTTCCACGCGCAGATCCGACGTAATAGCTACCGCCGGCACAGCGAAGAATATAGACAAACGCACTCACGAGAAAACACCTCGCGAAACATATCCATTAGTCCAAATCACAAACCTCATCCTGAAGCGCCGCGCAGCGGTCTCGAAGGAGGTCTCCAGATAGCCTTGAGACTTCTGGAGGCCTCCTTCGAGGCTCACTTCGTTCGCACCTCAGGATGAGGTCGCGGGTGAGATAAATTTTGCTGATCAGCAAAGCGGGATTTCATCGTCCGTCGCCATCCCAAAAGCAGCAGATCTACTCACGACTCCACAGCCGAGCCGCATGACGCGCGCGAAGACTAGCGCGCACATCATCTACGGACCGCCCGCGATCCGGATCGCGCACCATCGCATCGTAAGTCATCACGACGTCGGTGAGGGGCCAAGTCTCGACAGACGAGGCCCGCTCCTGCCGAACTCTTGTATCGACGCAATCATAGGACGGGCCGCTCACCCCCCTACCGCACTCCACCCATACTCCTCCGCCGCCGCGACCTTCCGGTGGAAGGCGAGCCTGCGGTCGTATTCGAGCGGGTCCTTCGGCTTGACCAGGGCGCCGGGGGGCACGTTGAGCCAGTCGACGAGGCGGGTGAGCATGAAGCGCAGGGCCGCGCCGCGGGCGAGCAGCGGCAGCGCAGCGACCTCGCGGGGCTCGAGCGGGCGCACGGCCTGGTAGGCGGCGATCATCGCCTGGCCCTTGGTGCGGTTGAACGAATAATCCGCCTCGAAGCACCAGGCGTTGAGGCAGATCGCCAGGTCGTACGCGAAGGCATCGGTGCAGGCGAAGTAGAAGTCGATCAGGCCCGAGACGTCGTCGCCGAGGAAGAAGACGTTGTCGGTGAACAGGTCGGCGTGGATGACGCCGCCGGGCAGGTCCTGCGGCCAGGAGGCTTCGAGGAGCGCGAGATCCTCGCGGGTGCGGGCGGCGAGGCCCGGGGCAACGCGGTCGGCCTGGGGCTCCGCCGCCTCGAAGAGCGGGCGCCAGCCCGCGACCGAGAGGGCGTTCGGCCGCTGCATCGGGAAATCGGCCCCGGCCGCGTGCAGGCCGGCGAGCGCGGCACCAAGCGCCCGGCAATGCCGCACGCCGGGCCGGCGCACCGACACGCCCTCCAGGAACGACACGATCACCGCCGGCCGGCCGCAGAGCCGGCCCAGAGTGGCGCCGTCGCGGGTGCGGATCGGCTGCGGGCAGGCGAGGCCGTTCGCGGCCAGGTGCTGCATCAGCCCGAGGAAGAACGGCAGGTCGCCCTCCTTCACCCGCTTCTCGTAGAGGGTCAGGATGTAGGAGCCGGTGGTGGTGTGCAGGATGAAGTTGGTGTTCTCCACCCCCTCGGCGATGCCCTTGTAGGACAGGAGATCGCCGATCTCGTAGGCGGCGAGAAAGGCGGCCAGCGCCTCGTCCGGAACCTCGGTGTAGACCGCCACGGCCGTTCTGCTTCGCTCTGGAAATGGATGAAGAAAACGAGGCGCCAGCCTCCGAAGAAAGGCGCGGTCCCCCTCTCCTGTACCGGACAGGGGGACCGCGCCTCATCCTGAGACGCCGTGATTCACCGGTGGACGCCCGGTCCTATTCCGCCGCTTCGCTGCGCAGTTCGCGCGGCAGCGGGAAGACCATGTCCTCGGTCGTGGTCGAGACGGTGTCGACCGTGACCTCGTAGCGGGTCGCGAAGGCGTCGATGATCTCCTCGACCAGCACCTCGGGGGCCGAGGCGCCGGCGGTGAGGCCGAGCCGGCGGATGTTGGAGAAGGCCTCCCAATCCACGTCCTCGGCGCGGTTGACGAGCCGGGTGATCGGGCAGCCGACCCGCTCGGCGACCTCGCGCAGGCGCTGCGAGTTCGAGGAGTTCGAGGAGCCGACGACGATGAGCGCGTCGACGAGGGGGGCCACCTGCTTCACCGCCTCCTGGCGGTTGGTGGTGGCGTAGCAGATGTCGTCCTTGTGCGGGCCGACGATCGTCGGGAACTTGCGCTTCAGCGCCTCGACGACGTGGCGGGTGTCGTCGACCGAGAGGGTCGTCTGGGTCACCCAGGCGAGGTTGTCGCGGCTCTCGGGCTCCAGCGCCTCGATCTGCTCGACATCCTCCACCAGGGTGATCGAGCCCTTGGGCAGCTGGCCCATGGTGCCGACGACCTCCGGGTGGCCGGAATGGCCGACGAGCAGCACGTGACGGCCGCGCTTGTGGTGGATCTCGGCCTCGCGGTGAACCTTGGTCACCAGCGGGCAGGTCGCGTCGATCGTGGTCAGCCCGCGGGCGACGGCGTTCTGCGGCACGGTCTTGGCGACGCCGTGGGCGGAGAAGATCACCGGCGCCGTGCCGTCCGGCACCTCGTCGAGCTCGGCGACGAAGACCGCGCCTTTGCGCTTCAGGCTCTCGACCACGTACTTGTTGTGCACGATCTCGTGCCGCACGTAGACGGGCGGGCCGTAGAGGGCGAGCGCCCGCTCGACCACGTCGATGGCCCGCACCACGCCGGCGCAGAAGCCGCGCGGCGCGCAGAGGAGGATCTCGAGGGGCGGCTTCGCGGGCGCGGCGGCACCGGCGTCGGTCTGGTTCACGGAGGCGCTCATGATCCGGGATGTGGCGAGGCGGGGCGGCCCCTGTCAACCTCTTGTGCCACGCAATCGTGGCGATCAATAGGTCGCCCGCGCGACAGGTCCCCTGCGGCGGACGCGACCCGGCTTCGCCCCGGGCCCCGGTTCGGGTTAAGGGAGGGTCTGAGCCGACCTCGAACCCGGGAGATCCCCGCGCGATGGCGACCGCCGCCGACCACGCCAGCTTCCTGCCGCCGGTCCTGACCTTCCTGTCCGCCGCGGTGATCGGCGTGCCGATCTTCCGCCTCCTCGGGCAGAGCGCGGTGCTCGGCTACCTCGTGGCCGGCGTCGTCATCGGCCCGTCGGGCCTCTCGCTCATCACGGAGCCGGAGACCGCCCGCAGCGTCTCGGAACTCGGGGTGGTGCTGCTCCTGTTCATCGTCGGGCTGGAATTGGAGATCTCGCGCCTGATCTCGCTCCGGCGCGACATCCTGGGACTCGGCACGCTCCAGCTCGGGCTCTGTGCCCTGGCGCTCGGGGGCCTCGGCTTCCTCTCAGGCCTCTCGGGCGGCGCCGCGACGGTGATCGGCATCGCGCTCGCCCTCTCGGCGACGGCGGTCGCGCTCCAGCTCCTGGAAGAACGGCGCGACCTCGCCTCCCCTTACGGCCAGCGCGCCTTCGCGGTGCTCTTGTTCCAGGACCTGTCGATCGTCGGCATCCTCGCCCTCCTGCCGCTGATCGCCCAGACCGGCACGGGCGGGGGCGGCGAGGCCTGGCTCGGCACGGCCCTGCAATCCGCGGGCACCGCGGTCGCGGCGGTGATCGGGGTGGTGCTGGTCGGGCGCTATGGCCTCAACCCGTTCTTCCGCCTGCTCGCGGCGAGCGGCGCCCGCGAGGTCATGACGGCGGCCGCCCTCCTCGTCGTCCTCGGTACCGCGCTCCTGATGGAGGAGGTCGGGCTGTCGATGGCGATGGGGGCCTTCCTCGCCGGCCTGCTGCTCGCCGAATCGAACTTCCGCCACCAGCTCGAGGCCGATATCGAGCCGTTCCGCGGCATGCTGCTCGGCCTGTTCTTCATGAGCGTCGGCATGTCGATCGACCTCGGCCTCGTGGCGCAGAACTGGCTCGGCCTGTCCGTCGCCACGGTGGGGGCGATCCTGATCAAGGTCGCGCTGGTCGCCGGCCTGTTCCGGCTGTTCGGCTCGTCCTGGCTCGACGGCTTGCGCGGCGCCGCCGTGCTGGCGCCGGCGGGCGAGTTCGCCTTCGTGCTGCTGCCGGTGGGCCAGGAACTCGGCCTCGTCGACGGTCCCTCGGGGCGCCTCGCCATCGCGCTCGCCGCCATCACCATGCTGATCGGGCCGATCGGCGCCAAGGTCCTCGACGGGGTGCTGTCGCGGCGCGCCACCGCCCCGCTCGAGCCCGAGCACGAGGCGATCGAGGGCGCCGAGGCGCGGGTTCTGGTGATCGGCTTCGGCCGCTTCGGCCACATCCTCAACCAGGTGCTGCTGGCGCAGGGCCTGAGCGTCACGGTGATCGACAAGGACGTGGAGCAGATCCGCAGCGCCGCCCGCTTCGGCTTCCGGGTCTATT
The DNA here is from genome assembly GCF_022179185.1 of Methylobacterium frigidaeris. Taxonomy (GTDB): domain Bacteria; phylum Pseudomonadota; class Alphaproteobacteria; order Rhizobiales; family Beijerinckiaceae; genus Methylobacterium; species Methylobacterium frigidaeris. The sequence continues at coordinate 147,687 of NZ_BPQJ01000010.1, forward strand.
ACGGCGACGGCACCCGGCTCGACGTGCTGCGCGCCTCGGGCGCCGGCAAGGCCGAGGTGGTCTGCATCTGCATCGACGACCCGGAGGCGACGCTCAAGATCGTCGACCTCGTCCATGCCGAGTTCCCGGCCGCCCGCACCTACGTGCGGGTGTTCGACCGGGTGCAGGCGATCGAGGCGATGGGCCGGGACGTCGACTACCAGATCCGCGAGACCTTCGAATCGGCCCTCGCCTTCGGCCGCGCCACCCTGGAGGCGCTCGGCCTCTCGCCCGAGGAGGCCGCCCGCACGGTCGACGACGTGCGCAAGCGCGACCTCGCCCGGCTGGTGCTGCAGCAGGCCGGCGAGCCCCTCGACCGGGCCGATCCCCTGCGCAGCCTGGTACGGATCAAGCCCGAGCCCCTGACCGCGCCGCTCCACGCCTCGCACGGCCTCAACCCCGAGACCGAGGACATCATCGCCCGCGAGCGGGCCGGCGCCGATGGGTGAGGTGCGCCCTCCCGACCCCGTCGCCCCGACCGCCCGCTTCGTCACCGGCTCGACCCTCCGCCACGTCGTGGTGATGGCGGCGACCGGCTCGGTCGGCCTGATGGCGATCTTCGTCGTCGACCTGCTGTCGCTGCTCTACATCGCGCGGCTCGGCGACCCGGTCCTGACGGCTGCGGTGGGATTTGCCACCATCGTCCAGGTCTTCGCGGTCTCGATCAATATCGGGATGATGATCGCGGTCGGCGCCCTCGTCTCGCGGGCGCTCGGGCGCGGCGACGTCGGGGAGGCGCGCCGCCTCGCCGCCTCCTCCCTCGTCCTGTCGCTCGTCGCCTCGGGGCTGGTGACGGCGCTCCTGCTGCCGCTGCTCACGCCCTTCCTGACGCTGATCGGCGCCAACCCCGAGACGGTGCCGGCGGCCCGGACCTTCCTGTGGATCGCCCTGCCCTCGAGCCTGCTGATGGCGCTCGGCATGGGATTCTCCGGCGTGCTGCGGGCGGTCGGCGACGCGCGGCGCGCGATGAACGTGACGCTCGCCGGCGCCGCGGTCACGGCCGTGCTCGACCCGCTCCTGATCTTCGGCCTGAATCTCGGGATCGAGGGGGCGGCGATCACCGTGGTGATTGCCCGCCTCGCCTTCGCGTGGGTGGGCTATTCGGGCGCGGTCCGCATCCACCGGATGGTGGCGCAGCCGAGCCTCGCGGCGGTGCTCACCGACGCCGGGCCGATCCTGCACGTCGCGCTGCCCACCGTGCTCACGAATCTCGCGCCGCCGGTGGCGAGCGCGTTCCTCGCCCACGTCATGGCGGGGTTCGGCACCGAGACGGTCGCCGGCAACGCGGTGGTCGACCGGGTGGTGCCGGTGGCCTTCGGTGGCCTGTTCGCCCTCTCCGGCGCGATCGGGCCGATCCTCGGCCAGAACTGGGGTGCGGGCCGATTCGACCGGATGCGCGCGGCCTTGCGCGACGCCGCCCTGGTCACCGGCCTCTACGTCGCGACGGTCTGGCTCGCCCTCGTCGTTGCCCGCGGGCCGCTCACCGCCCTGTTCGGGCTCGACGGCGCGGGCGCCGACCTCCTCGGCTTCTTCTGCCACGCCGGCGGGGCGATCTGGTTCTTCAACGGGCTCCTCTTCCTCGGCAACGCCTCGTTCAACAACCTCGGCTTCCCGCTGACGGCGAGTGCCCTCAACTGGGGACGGGCGACGCTCGGGACGATGCCGCCAGCCCTGCTCGGCGCCCACCTCGCCGGGCCGGAGGGGGCGATGGCCGGGATGGGGATCGGTTCGGCGTTGTTCGGGGCGATCGGGCTCGCGCTGGCGTTCCGGGTGGTGGGAGTTTTGGAGCGGCGGGAGGCTGCGGCGAGCGTCGAGGTTGCGGGAGGGCGGTGTGTCGGGGGAGAGACGCCTCGTCTTGAAACCGATTAGCTGAGACGAGCTCCGGACGATTCCTTCCGGACCTCGTCTCAGCAGCCCGTGCGGCACCTGAGCAAAGCCGATTTCCGCATTGCGAAGCAATCAATCGGAACTCGTATGACCGTGCGGGTGAGAACTCGAGAATGGTGACAACGGTCGGTCCCAATGACCGCTGGCACGTCGGACCTTGATCGGAAGCGGCCGGTCCGCCGTCACGCGATGGCGGCATCGAGGCGGTTGCCTTGCTCCCGTCCCGGCAGGAACGGCCGCTCGAAGGGGTGTGCCCGACCGCAAACTCGTATCGGCGACGAGGGTCAGGCGATCTGACGGTCGTCGCCGGCTCCGCCCGAGGACGCTTGCGGCCGGACCCAGCGCCGCAGGGCGGTGCGGTTCAGCCGCACCCGCAGGAAGATGGTTCCCCGGCAGCCCTCCCATAGGGACGGCGGCAGCACGGCCCCGCCGTCGGTCCAGCGCCAAATCGCATCGTCGCTGCTCTCGACTGCGTGGAAGCCCTCCGCCAGGCGCGCGTCGTCGAGCGCGATGGTCCGGGCGCCGGTCAGCCCGTCGTCGATCGCGAGGGCGCCCAGCAGCACGCCCAGCCGACGGAAGTCCCCGGACTCCGCCTCGACATGGGCCGGCACGCTGGAACTCGAGACGAGGCGGACCTCGCGCGCCTCTGCGGACAGGACGAAGCGGGCGGTGAGATCGACGATGTCGGGGCGGATCATCTGCCCGTCGGCCACGAGGTGCAGGTCGGTCATCGGGACGTCGACGAGCGTCCAGCCGGACGCCTCGGCCCGTTCGCGCAGGCGGGCGCGGGCGAACTCGACCAGGGGGCCGGCCTCGTGGAGGGGCCGGCAGAACGCGGCTGCGGTACGGTCGGCGGGGATGTCGGGCCCGAGCGCCAGGTCGACGGTCTGCGCCTCGGCGAAGAAGGCGCGATTGCCCCTGTCGAGGTAGCTCTCGGCGGGCAGGCCCTCGGCGAGGAGGATGTCGTGGCTGTCGAGCTCGACGTGCCAGTAGGTGACGCGCTCGAGCGGCTCCTGCGCGAGGGTGGTGCCGTTGACGAGGTGGATGGCCGGGACGAGCACCTCGCCCACGAGGTCGAGGCAGAGGGCATGGGCGGGGGAGACCCGGAGGTCGCGGGCGGGGCGGTCGTCGGCGAAGGCGTGGGCGGCGATGCGCACGGGCATGAGGTCGGGGCGGCCCTGGCAAAGGACGGTGCGGTGACCGGTCCAGCGAATGGGGCGGTGGGCGCCCGAGGCGGTGACGGCGAGGTCGCCCACCATGAGGTCCTCGACGGCGACCTCGCCCCGCACCGTGCGGATGCGGGTGCCGGCGGCGAAGCAGACCGCATGGGCCGCGAAGACGTCCTGAGAGCTGTTCGTGTCGTTGGCGACGAGGTTGGTGGCGGTGCTCTGGAAGACGACGCGCGAGCCGTCGCCCGAGATCGAGGGGGTGTTGCTGCTGCCGCTGCTGGTCGGTGTTCCGTCGCTCGCGACGGAGACGCGGGTGATGGTGCCGGTGGTCAGGTCCTTGACGAAGACGTCCAGTGCATTGTTCGTGTCGCCGCTGACGAGATTGCCGGATACACTGTGGAAGGCGACGCGGCTGCCATCGGCCGAGATCGAGGGGTTGCCGCTGTTACCGCTACTGGTCGGTGTTCCGTCGCTGGCGGTGTTGACGCGGGTGATGGTGCCGGTGCTCAGGTCCTTGACGAAGATGTCCTGTACATTGTTCGTGTCGCCGCTGACGAGATTGCTGGCGGTGCTGGCAAAGGCGACGTAGCGGCCGTCGGCCGAGATCGAGGGGTTGCCGCTGTTACCGCCGGAGGCCTGCGTGCCGTCGCTGGCGGTGTTGACGCGGGCGATGACACCGGTGCTCAGGTCCTTGACGAAGACGTCGGGGGCATTGTTCGTGTCGCCACTGACGAGATTGCGAGCGGTGCTGGCAAAGGCGACGTAGCGGCCGTCGGTCGAGATCGAGACGCCGTTGCTGTTACCGCCGGAGGCCTGCGTGCCGTCGCTGGCGGTGTTGACGCGGGCGATGACGCCGGTGCTCAGGTCCTTGACGAAGACGTCCTGTAGATTGTTCGTGTCGCCGCTGACGAGATTGCTGGCGTTGCTGGCAAAGGCGACGTAGCGGCCGTCGGCCGAGATCGAGGGATTGTTGCTGTTACCGGAGGCCTGCGTGCCGTCGCTGGCGGTGTTGACGAGGGCGATGGTGCCGGTGGCCAGGTCCTTGACGAAGATGTCGGCGATATTGTTCGTGTCGCCGCTGACGAGATTGCTGGCGCGGCTGGTGAAGGCGACGTAGCGGCCGTCGGCTGAGATCGAGGGGGAGGCGCTGTCACCGCCGTTGCTGGTCGGTGTTCCGTCGCTCGCGACGGAGACGCGGGTGATGGTGCCGGTGCTCAGGTCCTTGACGAAGACGTCCTGTGCGTTGTTCGTGTCGCCGCTGACGAGATTGCTGGCCTCGCTCGTAAACACAACGTAGCGACCGTCGGCCGAGATCTGAGATACACCCGTCGAGTTGGTGAAGCTCAATCCGTTGCCTTGTGTCCCGTCGGCGGCCGTTGAAACGCGCGTGGTCGTCATCGTCATGCCCTGCTTGGAAGCGCTGGTTGGGACGTCAGCATTCCGTAACGGCAGGCCTAGCGCGGCGGACTTGATGAAGGAACGGTTAAGGCGGCGCTCGCGACGTCAATTGCGAAGGCTGCGCTGTTTCAGCAACAATTCAGCAACATACAAGTCCTCCGACCACGCGGGATTGCCTGGCCATATGGCTCGAAGGTTGACGCACGCGCTCGGACGTCGAGATTCAAGAATCCGGAAGAATTCGATTAGAATTCCATGGCTCTCCTCCCAACAGGCACTTCAGTTTCAGCAATAGCATATTGCAGGCCTGGAGGCCTCGGGATCCCCTCATCGGCTTCCGGAGGGTGCGATCGACGGCGAGTGCAGGGTGGCGATCGCCGCGAAGCGGAATGTCGGCTTTCGGGCGATCCCGAGGCGGAGGCATCTCGGCGGAACTCGAAAGAGCCTGGCCGAAGCGAACAGGCTCATCGAACGGGTTCCTGGCGTCTCGTACTGCCCTCACCGCATCGACCGGCCAATCCCGGACGGGTCCGATCCCCTCTCCCGTGCAGGAGAAGGGATCGCGCGCCTGCGACGGCAGGGCAACTCGGTCACAGGCGGCGCGGGCGTCTCACGCCCCGCACCCCCTCCCCTCTACCGCCCGCCCGTCCCGGGCGGCGAGGCGCACGCTCACGGCCGGCGGCGGGGGCTGACGCCGCGCGCGGCGTCGATGCACCAGGGGCACGGTCGGGTCGTGCCGGAAGGGCAGGTCGAGAACGCCGAGCACGTCGCTGCGGGTGAGGCCGATGTCTTTCAGCGCCCGGTCGTCGAGCTCGGCCAGGCGGTAGGCGGCGCGGCGGTGGGTCCACAGGATGACGATCCGGGCCACGATCTGCGCGGCCTTGCGGCCGGAGCCGAGCGCCAGCGAGAGGACACCGAAGAGGGGGGCGAAGCTGATCGTCATCGTGGTCTCCGGCGGGAGCTGTCGGCGAACCTCGTCATGCGCCGGCCATCGCTCTTCCGCTGCGTCGTCATAGCCCCGCTTGGCCGATGCGTTGAGCGAATGATTGAGATGTGTCACATCACACGGATTGATGACGGAGCGGCCCGTTGCATCCCCTCGACATCGACCAGCTTCGGACCCTGGTGGCGATCGCCGAGAGCGGCTCGTTCACCCGCGCGGCGGAAACCGTGCACAAGACGCAATCCGCCGTCTCGATGCAGATGAAACGGCTCGAGGAGCGGATCGGGCGCGAGATCTTCGCCAAGTCCGGCCGCGGGGTGCGGCTGACCGACGACGGCGAGCGCCTGCTCGATTATGCCCGGCGCATCGTGCGGCTGCAGACCGAGTGCCTGGCGACCTTCGACGAGGGCGACCTCGCCGGGCGGGTGCGCCTCGGCCTGCCGGACGACTACGTCGACCGCTACCTGCCGGAGATCCTCGGGCGCTTCGCCCGGACTCATCCCCGGGCCGAGGTCACGGTGATCTGCGAGCCCACCGACATGCTGGCCGAGCGGATCGCCGACGGCGACATCGACCTCGCCATCGTGACGGAAGCCAAAGGTTCCACGAAGGAGAAGGGACGGCGGACCATCGAGACGATCCGCACCGAAGCCCTGCTCTGGGTCACGTCGAGCCGCCACGCCGTCCATACCGAGCAGCCGGTGCCCCTCGCCCTCGGGCGGCCGGCCTGCAACTGGCGCCGGGTCGCGATCGAAGCGCTGGAGCGCGGCGGGCGCCAGAGCCGGATCCTGTTCGTGAGCTGGAACTCGACTGCGGTCGGCGCCGCGGTGCTGGCGGGGCTCGCCGTCTCGGTGCTGCCCGAGAGCGCGCTGCGCCCCGGCATGCGGGTGCTCGGGCCGCAGGAGGGCTTCGCGGCCCTGCCGGCCTGCCGCATCGGCCTGATGCGCCACCGCTCGGACGAGCCCAACCCGCTGGCCGACATCCTGGCCGGGCAGATCCGGCAATGCCTGGACAATCTCGGGCTGGCGGCGGAGTGATACCGCCGCGCCTTCGATCGGACGCGTTCGAAGGTGCAAGGCAAGCCCGAACGGGCGCCGGCGCTGATGCGCCGGTCGCCTTCGCATCGACGCGTCGAGGCGAAGGCGCGAGGGTATGACGGGCCGGAGACCGGCCTCAGTTGAAGGCGGCGGCGACCCGGTTGCTGAGATTGCCGTACAAGCCACCGGCGGCGCTACCGTAGACGGCGAGCGCGCTCGTCAGCGCGAGGAAGATCAACGTCGCGATCAGCGCGTACTCGATTGCCGTTGCGCCGGATTGCTCATGCCGGAAGCGCCGGAGCGCCCCCGTCAGCCGCGATCTGCCACGCACGTCGAGTTCTCCCGGTCCGCCGCACCCGACAGTAAGACGGACATCCTCACCGGGAGTTAATGCGACGCCGGAATCGCCGTCCCTGGGCGGGCGCAGCCCTCCTGACTCGCCGGATGCGACAGAATCCGCTCATGAGGCTGCGACGGTCTTTCCGCGCCGCGCGAGGCTATCCGACGCAAGCAAGAGGCGCTGCTCCCCTGATCGGATGAAGGGAGCAGCGCCCTGACCGTGTCCCCGGACGATTCTCGGATCCCGCGCGGCGGGACGGAGCCTGCCTCAGGCCTTGCCGGTCTCCTTGCGCAGGGCGTCGATGCGCTGCGAGGCCTCGGCCTTGTCGAGGTCGGGATCGAAGGCGTCCTCGTCCTTGGCCTGCTCGGCCAGGGTCTTGAGGTAGGAGGCCTGCGCCCCGGTCATCGGCTCGGAGCCGGTGGTCCAGTCCTTCGGATCCTTGATGCGGTTCGAGGTGTCCTTCGGGTCCTGCTTCGGGTTCTCGGTCTCGGCCTTCTGGGTTTCGGCCTGCTTGGTCTTGGCGCTCATGAGGGCTCCCCATGTTCTCTGAATGTTCCAGCCAGACAACGGGCAAGCCCCGGCTCGCGTTCCCGGCCCGACCGCCGCAGGCGTGGCTTGTCCCCGCAAAACACGAAGCCCCGCCGCCGACCAGGACCGAGGACGGCGAAGGCCCCGGGCGGTTTCCCGCCCGGGGCCTTCGGTCCACGCGATCATCAGAGGTTCAAGCCGCCTCGATGCAGGTGGCCGTGTTCAGGCCGCCTTGGCCCGCGGCTGCACCTCGGCGGCGTAGTCGTCCATCAGGGTCGCGGTCATCGCGGCCGGGGTGAAGCGGTACTGGGCGATCTCCGAGACCGGGGTGACCTCGGCGGCCGAGCCGGTGATGAAGCACTCGGAGAAACCCGCCATCTCCTCGGGGCGGATGCGCCGCTCGACCACCTCGTAGCCGCGCCGCCGCGCCAGCTCGATCACGGTCTGGCGGGTGATGCCGTTGAGGAAGCGGTCGGCCGCCGGGGTGTGGATCACCCCGTCCTTGATGAAGAACACGTTGGCGCCGGTGCACTCGGCGACGTTGTCCTCCCAGTCGAGCATCAGGGCGTCGGCGTAGCCCTTGTTCTCGGCCCGGTGCTTGGAGATCGTGCAGATCATGTACAGGCCCGCCGCCTTCGAGGCCGACGGCGCGGTGCGGGGATCGGGCCGGCGGTACTCCGCGAGGTCGAGCCGGATGCCCTTCATCTTGGTCGCCGGGTCGAAGTAGCTCGGCCACTCCCACGCCGCGATGGCGAGATGGATCGTGTTGTGTTGCGCCGAGACGCCCATCATCTCCGAGCCGCGCCAGGCGACCGGGCGGAGATACGCGTCCTGCAGGCCGCTCTCCTTCAGCACCAGCCGCTTGGCGGCGTCGATCTCGGCCACCGAGTACGGGACCTCGAAGTCGAGGAGCTCGGCCGAGCGGCGCAGGCGCTGCGAATGCTCGGTGCACTTGAAGATCTGGCCGCCATAGGCGCGCTCGCCCTCGAACACGCAGGAGCCGTAGTGCAGGCCGTGGCTGAGTACGTGAATCTTCGCGTCCGCCCACGGCACCATGCGGCCGTCGAACCAGATGTGGCCTTCACGCTGGTCGAAGGGAATGACGGACATGACGATGATCCTCGTATGCGTTCGTTTCCGCCTGGCTGGTTCTCGCGCAACGTTCGTGCTTGAGCGGGGCGCGGGGCGTACGTTCGTTTCGCCGGCGGGGTTGACGGGTATCAATGGGGCTGAGATATGTCAACAAGACTGACATAAATGACGAGGGCCCTCGAAGGCCCGGTCTCGCGAAGAGGTGCGACCCGTGACCCAGGCCGCCCGGACCCGTCCGGCCCCCATCCCGGACGCCGCCAACGAGGACCTGCCGGAGGTAGGCTACTCCCCGGACAGGCCCGCGCAAGATACCTCCGGACAAGACCTCTCCGAAGACCAGCCCTCCGGTGCGGGCGAAGCGCCGGCCTACGACCTGATCGAGCTCCTGTTCTTCGCCTATCGCGACTTCGTCGCCGATCCGGACCGGATCCTGGCCGAGTACGGCTTCGGCCGCGCCCATCACCGGGTGCTGCACTTCGTCGACCGCCATCCCGGCCTCACCATCGCCGAACTCCTGGATATCCTGCGGATCACCAAGCAGAGCCTCAACCGGGTGCTGAAGGAATTGATCGAGCAGGGCTACATCGCGCAGCGGACGGGCACGAGCGACCGCCGCCACCGCCTCCTCACCTGCACGCCCGAGGGGCGGCAGCTCGCCCAGCGCCTCGCAGGGGTCCAGGGCCGGCGGGTCCGCCGGGCGCTGGCCGAGGCCGGCCCGGCGCTCCGGGAGCCGGCGAGCCGGTTCCTGCTCGCCATGATCGAGCCGGAGGAGCGCGCGGCGGTGAGCCGGCTCATCGCCGGTGGCGATCCGACGGCCGGGACCGGGAGCCGCTCGTGAGCGCCGGCCCCGCCCTCAGCCCCCGCGCCGAACTCCCCGACCACGCCCCCCACATCCTGGTGGTCGACGACGACCGCCGCCTGCGCGACCTGCTGGCGCGCTTCCTCGGCGAGAACGGCTACCGCGTCACGGCCGCCGCGAGCGCCGCCGAGGCCCGGGCACGCGGGCGCAGCCTCGTCTTCGACGCGGTGGTGCTCGACGTGATGATGCCGGGCGAGACCGGCTTCGACTATGCCCGCCAGATCCGCCTGACCTCGCAGGTCCCGATCCTGATGCTCACCGCCCGCTCGAACCCGAACGACCGGGTCACCGGGCTCGAGATCGGCGCCGACGACTACCTCCCGAAGCCCTTCGAGCCGCGGGAGCTGATCCTGCGCCTCAACAACATCCTGCGCCGCAGCGCCCGCGGGCCCGCCGACGGCGCGGCCGCCCCCCTCGACGCGGTGCGCTTCGGGCCGTTCCAGTTCCGGATTGAGCGCGGCGAACTCACCCGCGACGACGAGGCGATCCGCCTCTCCGAGCGCGAGCGCGAGATCCTGACCATCCTGGCGCTCGCGCGCGGCGGCAATGTCGAGCGCGAGGCGCTGACCGGCACCAACGGAGCCGCCAACGAGCGCACCGTCGACGTGCAGATGAACCGCCTGCGCCGGCGCATCGAGGACGACCCGGCCAACCCGCGCTACGTGCAGACCGTGCGCGGCGTCGGTTACCGGCTGGTCCTGGACTGAGGCGACCGGCGTTGGCGCGCCAACGCCGGTCTGCCGGCATTCTTGCCGTGTCGCAGGTTTTGATCGCAAAACCGGAGGCCACTTTTGCGAAACCTGCTCAGGCCGGCCCCGACCCTCGCCGGGACGCTGCCGACGCCCCGGCGGGCCTGGCGCCGTCTCGGCCGCCTGATCGGCGACCGGCTGCCGAAGGGGCTCTACGCCCGCTCGCTCATCATCATCATCGCCCCGATGGTGCTGCTGCAATCGGTGATCGCCTACACCTTCATGGAGCGGCACTGGCAGCTGGTGACGCGGCGCCTCTCGGCCGCGGTGACCGCCGACGTCGCGGCGCTGATCGACATCTACGAGAGCTATCCGCAGGACAAGGGCTCCGAGACCCTGGAGCGGATCGCCAGCGAGCGCCTGAACCTCGACATCGACATCTTGGAGGGCGCCAGCCTGCCGGCGCCGGGTCCGCGGCCGTTCTTCTCGCTCCTCGACGAGGCCCTGTCCGACGAGATCCGCCGCCAGATCGCCCGGCCGTTCTGGATCGACACCGTCGGACGCTCCAGCCTGATCGAGATCCGGGTCGAGATCCCCGGCGGGGTGATGCGGGTGATCGCGAGGCGCAGCCAGGCCTACGCCTCGAACTCGCACATCTTCCTGCTCTGGATGGGCGGCTCCTCGATGGTGCTGCTCGGTGTCGCGATCCTGTTCCTGCGCAACCAGATCCGGCCGATCCTGCGGCTGGCCGACGTCGCCGAGAGCTTCGGCAAGGGCCGCGAGCTGGATTTCCGCCCCCGCGGCGCCCGCGAGGTCCGCAAGGCCGGCCACGCCTTCATCGAGATGAAGCGGCGCATCGAGCGGGCGATGGAGCAGCGCACCACGATGCTCAACGGGGTGAGCCACGACCTGCGCACCATCATCACCCGCTTCCGGCTCTCCCTGGTGCTCCTGCCGCAGACCCCCGAGATCGACGACCTGCAGCGCGACGTGGACGAGATGAGCCGGATGCTCGAGGCCTATCTCGCCTTCGCCAAGGGCGATTCCGGCGAGCCGGCCGCGGCCATCGACCTGCGCGCGCTGCTCGAGGACGTGCGCACCGACGTGGAGCGCCTGGGCGGCCACGTCTCGGAGGTGACGCTGGAGGGCCAGCCGACCGTGACGGTCAGGCCCGACGCGTTCCGGCGCTGCCTGTTCAACCTCGCCGCCAACGCCGCCCGCTACGGCGACACCATCGCGATCACCGCCCGCCAGGAGGCGCGCTGGCTCGCCGTCTCGATCGACGACGACGGCCCGGGCATCCCGCCCGAGCAGCGCGAGGAGGTGTTCAAGCCCTTCGTGCGCCTCGACGACGCCCGCCAGGATGCCGGCGGCTCAGGGCTCGGCCTCGCCATCGCCCTCGACATCGCCCGGGCGCATGGCGGCGACGTGGCACTGCACGATTCTCCGCTGGGGGGTCTCAGGGCGACGGTGCGGGTGCCGGCGTAAGGAACGGACGGGCCGGCTTGCGATCGTCCAGATCTGGACTATATCTTGATCCAGACTGGAGTGAGGCCATGGTCACCGCCCTTGTCCGGCCAATGCCGGCGCTCGATGCAGGACCGGCACGTCTCGACGCGAACCGTTTCTCGGCCGCGAACCGGCGCCGCCTGAGCGGGCCGGCCCTGCGGACCTTCACGGCCATCGCCGACCTGTGGCGGCTCGATGAGGGGGAGCGCCTGCTGGTCCTCGGCCTGCCGTCGCGCTCGACCTATTACGGCTGGCTCAAGGCCGCGCGGGAGCACCAGGACGTCACGCTCGGCGTCGATGTCCTGACGCGGATCTCGGCCGTGCTCGGCATCCACCAGGCCTTGGGCGTCTTGCACGCCGACGAGCAGGATGGGATCGCCTGGCTGCGGCGGCCGCATCAGGCGCCCTTGTTCGGCGGGCAGCCGCCGCTCGCCCTGGTGACGGGCGGGACGCAGGATGGGCTCATGGCCGTGCGCCGGTTCCTGGATGCCGCCCGCGGCGGCCTCTTCCTGGCGCCAAACGCGGTCGACCGCGACGCTCAGGCCGCCACCGACGCCGACATCGTCCTCGCGTGACCGACGCCCCGGCGCCGCACCCGACCTACCGGCTGATCCCCTCGCGCTTTCCGCCGATCGGCCTGTTCGACACCGTCGCGACCGCCGCCGACCTCGCGGCGGTGATGGATCTCGCCGGCTGGACCAACGACCGCCTGGTGGCGGAGCGGCTGGCCCGGCTGCCCGAAGCGGACTGGGTCTACGGAAGGCCCAATGCCAGCATCGTCATGGCGTCGTTCCTGCACGTGGCGCCCGGCGGCATGCGCTTCAACGGCGGCGATCTCGGCGCCTGGTACGCCGCCGCGTCCTTGCGCACGGCGGTGGCCGAGGTCGGGCACCATCTGCGCCGCGAGGCGGTCGCGACGGGACTGCCCGCAGTGACGCGGACCTACCGCGCCTATACCGCCCGGCTCGAGGGACGCTACCGCGACCTGCGCGGGGCGGTCCCGCCCGATCCGCCGGGGATCCTCGACCCGCAGGATCATGCCGCGTCGCAACGTTTCGGCGAGGCCGTGCGGGCGGCCGGCGGGCACGGCATCCTGTATGACAGCCTGCGGCATGTCGGCGGCGTGAACGCCGTTGCCTACCGGACCCGCAGCATCCTGGATGTCACCCAGGGGGATCACTACGCGGTGACCGTGCAGGCCGCGGCCTCGCGGATCGAGGCGCGCCGCATCGCGCCCTGAGGCGCCGATGGTCGATGGCCCGTCGGTGCCTCGTCCTTCCAGGTCACCCAACGCGATGCAGGGTGCCGGAGGAACACCGGCCATCCCCTCACGAGGTTGCGCTTCACGGAAGAGGCGAGCGCTCGCTGGCGCGAAGCCCTGACAAAACCCTGGCCGCCACCGCCGGGCATGCTAAGCCCCCGCCGGATCGGGAGGAACGGGCGATGAGAGAGGCGGAACCGCGTGCGGCAGCACCCCTGGTCGGCCTCGCCGCGGCGATCCTGGCGGCGACCCTGGACGAGCCGCGGGTGCTCACCGTGCCGGTGGCGGGCCAGCCCGAAGGCCGGGGCGAGGGCCTGCCGGCCGGTCCGCTGGAGCCGGCGCACCCGACCCTGGAGCGGGGCCTGCGCGCCTGGGTCGAGCGCCAGACCGGCCAGAGCCTCGGCTATGTCGAGCAGCTCTACACCTTCGGCGACCGCAACCGCCGGCCGGGGGGCGAGGGAGCAGGAGGCAAGGGGAATGGCGGCCAGCACGCCCTCTCGGTCGCCTACCTGGCCCTGGTGCGGGAGGCGCGGCCCGCGGCCGATTCGGCCTGGCAGAGCTGGTACCGCTACTTCCCCTACGAGGATCGGCGGGCGGGCCGGCCGCCCTCCCTCGACGCACTCACCGCCCGGCTCGAGGCCTGGGCCGAGGCCGCCCCGAACCCCGAGGAGCGGCGACGCCGCGGCGACCGGATCGGCCTGACCTTCGGGGCGGCCGGGAGCGGCTGGAACGAGGAGCGAGTGCTGGAGCGCTACGAACTCCTGTTCGAGGCCGGCCTGGTGCCGGAGGCGGGCGCGCCCGACTCTCTCGCCGGCCAGGCCATGGCCGTCGACCATCGCCGCATGCTCGCCACCGCCCTCGGGCGCCTGCGCGGCAAGATCAAGTACCGGCCCGTCGTCTTCGAGCTGATGCCGCCGGTCTTCACCCTGGGCCAGCTCCAGCGCGTGGTCGAGGCCCTGTCCGGCATCCTCCTGCACAAGCAGAACTTCCGCCGCCTCGTCGCCCAGCAGGGCCTCGTCGAGGAGACCGACGCCGTCACCGCCGAGACCGGCGGACGGCCCGCCCGGCTGATGCGCTTCCGCCGCGAGGTGCTGCTGGAGCGCCCCGCCCCGGGCTTGCGGCTGCCGTCGAGCCGGGCGGGCTGACGCGCCGGCTTACGATCGATCTGCGGCGCCCTGCCGCACTTATGCTCAGATCCAACATATCTGGACAGGCTGGAATCCGGAGATTAGCCTAGCCGGGTAAATGCTCATTTTGAGCATATATCGGGAGGCGAGAATGGACGCGGCATCCCTCGACCGGAGTCAGGTCCTGTCCCAGGCGGAGCTCTACGCGCGGGTGCGCCACCACGTGCCGGCGATCGAGTGGCCGGCCCTCGCCGCGGACGTGGCGGCGATCCAGGCGCTGAAGCGCGAACGCAACGCCGTGGTGCTGGCGCATAACTACCAAGCGCCGGAGATCTTCCACACCGTGGCGGACATCGTCGGCGACAGCTTGGCGCTGGCCCGAGAGGCGGCCCGCACCGATGCCGACGTGATCGTGCTCGCGGGCGTGCACTTCATGGCGGAGACCGCCAAGATCCTGAACCCGGGCAAGACCGTGCTGATCCCCGATCCGGCGGCCGGCTGCTCGCTGGCCGACTCGATCACCGCCGCCGACGTGCGAGATCTGCGCCGCCGCCACCCCGGCGTGCCGGTGGTCACCTACGTCAACACCTCCGCCGCCGTGAAGGCGGAATCGGACCTCTGCTGCACCTCGGGCAACGCCAAGGCCGTGGTCGAATCCCTCGGCGCGAAGCGGGTGCTGATGATCCCGGACGAGTACCTGGCCCAGAACGTCCAGGCCGAGCTGCCGGGGATCGAGATCCTGACCTGGGCCGGCCATTGCGAGGTGCACGAGCGCTTCACGGCAGAGGACATCCGCGAGGCCCGGCAGGCCTATCCGGGCGTGACGGTGCTGGCCCATCCCGAATGCCCGCCCGCCGTGGTGGCGGAGGCCGATTTCTCCGGCTCGACAGCGGCGATGCAGGATTACGTCGAGACGCGCCGGCCGGCGCAGGTGGTGATGATCACCGAATGCGCGATGGCCGACAACCTGGCCTTGCGCAATCCGGACGTGGCCTTCGTCAAGCCGTGCAACCTCTGCCCGCACATGAAGCGGATCAGCCTCGCGAAGATCCGGCGCAGCCTGGAGACCCTGACCCACGAGGTCACGGTGCCGGACGACCTGATCGCCCCGGCCCGGCGCGCGGTCGAGCGCATGCTGGCGGTGCGGCCATGAGACCGGACATGAGCCCGAATCCTGTCATCGTGGTCGGGGCCGGCGTCGCCGGCCTCGCCACGGCCCTGCGCCTCGCGCCGCTCCCCGTCACGCTGCTCAGCGCCGCCCCCATCGGCGAGGAGACCGCGACCGCCTGGGCGCAGGGCGGCATCGCGGCGGCGATCGGGACGGACGACGACCCGGCCCTGCACGCCGCCGACACGCTTAGCGCCGGCGCGGGCCTGAGCGATCCCGAGGTGGCACGGCGCGTCGCCGAGGCCGGCCCCGGCCTGGTGGATTGGCTCTGCGGGCTCGGCCTCGCCTTCGACCGCAAGCCCGACGGCGCCCTGGCGCTGGGCCTGGAGGCGGCCCATGGCCGGCGCCGGATCGTGAAGGCGGGGGGCGACGCCACCGGCGCGGCCGTGTTGCGGACCCTCACCCGGGCGGCTTCGTCCTGCCCGTCGGTGACGGTCGTGGTCGGGCGGGCGACGGCCCTGGTGCAGGACGGCGAGGGCCGGGTGACCGGCCTCGTCGCCCGGACCGACCGGGGCAGCGTCGCCCTGCCGGCACGGGCGGTGGTGCTGGCGACCGGCGGCCTCGGCGGGCTCTACCGCTCGACGACGAACCCGGCCGGCGCGGTCGGCTCCGGCCTCGTCCTGGCGGCGCGGGCGGGGGCGGTGATGCGCGACGTCGAGTTCGTGCAGTTCCACCCGACCGCGATCGCGATTCCGACGGACGGCCCCCTGCCGCTCGCCACCGAGGCCCTGCGCGGTGAGGGCGCGATCCTGATCGACGCGGCCGGCGGCCGGGTGATGGCGGGCATCGCCGGGGCGGAACTCGCGCCCCGCGACGTGGTCGCCCGGGCCATCGCGCTCCGCACGAATCGGGGCGAGGCGGTCTTCCTCGATGCGCGCCGCCTCGACGTGGCGCGCCGCTTCCCGACCGTGACCGCTTTCTGCCGCGCCGCCGGGCTCGATCCGGCGGCAGCGCCGATCCCGGTGCGGCCGGCCGCCCATTACCACATGGGCGGGATCCGGGTGGACGGCTGCGGGCGCAGCTCGCTGCCCGGCCTCTGGGCCTGCGGCGAGGTCGCCGCGACCGGTCTGCACGGGGCGAACCGCCTCGCCAGCAACTCGCTTCTCGAGGCGATGGCCTTCGCGGACTGGATCGCGGCGGACATCCGGAGCATGCAGGCGCGCGCCGCCGGCCCGGGCCACGCCCCGGACGCGACCTCCGCCCCGGAGGCGCTGCCGGAGATCCGCGCCCTGATGGAGGCGGAGGTCGGGCTGGTGCGCCACGCCGCCGGGCTCGCCGATGCGGTCTTGCGCCTCGCCGCGCTCGCGCGGGCCGTCTCGGCGGAGGCCGTCGCGGGCCTCCTCGTGGCCGCCGCCGCCCTCGGACGGTGCGAGAGCCGCGGTGCCCATTGGCGGGCCGACCATCCCGAGCAGCGCCCGCCTCGGGCGACCGAGATCACCCTGGCCCAGGCCTTCGCCGTCGCGGAGACCGCCGGCGCTTCCCTGCCATCCTCCCTCGAGGCAACCCGATGACCGACTTGCCGATCCTCCCGCCCCTGCCCCGCCTGCTGGTCGAGCCGGTCGTGCGGGCCGCTCTCCTCGAAGATCTCGGCCGCGCCGGCGACCTCACCACCGACAGCATCGTCCCGGCCGAGGCCCGCTTCTCGGGCGCCATCGTCTCCCGCCAGGCCGGTACGGTGGCGGGCATGCAGGCCGCAGCGCTCGCCTTCGAACTCCTCGATCCGGCGGTGACGGTGCGGGTCCTGCGTCCGGACGGCAGCGCGATCGCCCCCGGCGAGGCGGTGATCGCCCTCGATGGCCCGGCCCGGGCGATCCTCTCGGCCGAGCGCGTCGCGCTCAACCTGCTCTGCCGCTTGTCGGGCGTCGCCACCGCGACCGCCTCGCTGGTCGGGGCCGCACGGCCGCACGGAAAGGCCCGCATCGTCTGCACCCGCAAGACGACGCCGGGCCTGCGGGCCCTGGAGAAGCACGCGGTCCGCGCCGGCGGCGGGGCGAACCACCGCTTCGGCCTCGACGACGCGGTGCTGATCAAGGACAACCACGTGGCGGTGGCGGGCGGCGTCGCCCCGGCGGTGCGGCGCGCCCGGGCCGGGATCGGTCACCTCGTGAAGGTCGAGGTCGAGGTCGACACCCTGGCGCAGCTCGAGGAGGCCCTGGCGGTCGGCGCCGACGCGGTGCTCCTCGACAACATGACTCCGGAGACCCTGCGCCGGGCGGTGGCAATGATCGACGGGCGGGCGGTGAGCGAGGCCTCGGGCCGCATCACCCGCGAGACGGTCGGCGCCGTCGCGGCCTCGGGCGTCGACCTGATCTCGACCGGCTGGATCACCCACAGCGCCCCGATCGTCGATCTGGGCCTCGACGTGGCGTGACGCCACGGTCGGCGGCCATCGGTGTCAAGCCCCCAGGCACCCGCCGAGCAGGGCCTGAACCTGCGCCAGGTGCGGCGGGTGGAACATCGAATAGTGGTCGCCGCCGACCTCGTGGAGCACGAAGCGGCCGCGGGTGAACCGGCGAAAGCCGGCCATCCCGGCCCGTGGATCGGCCCCGGTCGCCTCGATGCAGGTGATCGGCCCGTTCAGGACGCCCTGGAGGTCATCCCGGCGGGCGAGGCCGTGGTGGTGCTGCGCCAGCCGCTCGATGCGGGCGAGGTCGGCCTCCGGGAGCGCGTCCATGACGGCGAGCACGCGCCCCCAATAGGGCCGGGTGCGCAGGGCGGCGAAGCCGGCCGCCGGGGCGTCGGCCTCGTCGGGGCCCCGGTCCGGCCGCGGCGGCGCGCCGTCGAGGAGGATCAGCGCGACGGCGCGCCCCTCGGATTCGAGCTGCAACCCGGTCGCCAGGGCGAGCACGGCCCCGAACGACCAGCCGACGAGCGTCACCGGCCGCGCATCGAGTTGCGGCCGCAGCATCGCGGCGAAGATCCGGCCGTACTGCGTCAGGCTCCCGGCGAAGGGCGCGTCGCGGTCGAAGCCTGGCGCCTGGAGGCCGAGGCACGCGATGTCGGTACGAAGCGGCTGGAGCAGCTCGCGATAGACCGTCGCGGTGCCGAGGGCCGGGGGCAGGAAGCCCGCGACGGGAGCCCCTGCCGCCCCGCGCCGCAAGGGGATCAGGCCGTCCGACGATGGGCCTCCCGCCGACAGATGGGCCGCCAGCCCCCGGATCGTCGGATGGTCGAACAGGCTGCGCAGGGCGAGCGGCCGGCCGGTGGCGGCCTGCACCTTGGCGGCGATCAGGATCGCCTTCAGGCTGTGGCCGCCGAGGGCGAAGAAGTCATCGTCGAGGCCGATCCCCTCGAGGAACAGCACCTCCTTCCAGATCTCGCGCAGGCGCCGCTCGGTCTCGGTGGCGGGCTCGTCACCGATCGGCGCGGCGATCGCGGGCCGGTGATGGCGCTGGAGCGCCGCGCGGTCGAGCTTGCCGTTGGGCGTGAGCGGAAAGCGCGAGACGGGGAAGAACCGGGCCGGCAGCATCGCGGGCGGGAGGAGCCGGGCCAGCGCGGCGCGCAAGGCGGCGGGGGCCAAGGTGACGTGGGTCGGGGCGGCGCCCTCGGCCGGGACGAGGTAGGCGACGAGCTCCGTTCCGCCGCCCCGGGTCTCGGCGAGGATGGCGGCGTCGCTCACCCCGTCGAGGGTGCGCAGGGCGGCCTCGACCTCCTTCAGCGACACCCGGTGGCCGCGCACCTTGACCTGGTCGTCGGTGCGGCCGAGGAATTCGAGGCTGCCGTCCGCGAGCCAGCGGACCCGGTCGCCGGTGCGGTAGACCCGCAAGTTACCATCCAAGCCCCCCGCGCCCGGAAGCACCGTGAAGCGGGCGGCGTCCGTCGGCGCGGCGTTCACGTAGCCCTGCGCCACCCCCTCGCCGCCGACCAGCAATTCGCCGACGAGCCCGGCGGGCACCGGCCGCAAGGTGGGATCCGTCACGAAGACCCGGGCGCCGGCGATCGGCCGGCCGATCCGCTGCGGTCCCGCGCCAACCTGCGCCAGGTCGTCGAGCGGGCCGGCGGCGCAGCCGATGGTGGTCTCGGTCGGGCCGTAATGGTTGAAGAGCCGTAAATGCGGGCACAGGGCCCGCACCCGCTGGAGCAGGCCGAAATTCTGCGGCTCGCCGCCGAGCAGCAGGAGCCGCAGCGGAACTGCGCCGAGCCGCGCCTCGCCCTCCGGCCCCGCGAGGAGCAGGCCGAGATAGGACGGCGTCGCCTTGAGGACCGTGATCCCGTGCGCCGCCAGGCGATCGAGGACGAGGCCGGGGTCGCGCCGCTCGTCCTCGCCGAGGAGCGAGACGCAGCCCCCGCCGAGGAGGGCGCCGAACAGGCCGGTATAGCCGAGGTCGAAAGCCGGCGAGGTGACCAGCATCGTCCGTAGGCCCTCGCCGGCCTCCGGCAGGGTGTTGAACCAGCGCGCGTAGTTGGCGAGCGCCCGCTGCCCGACCCGCACCCCCTTGGGCAGGCCGGTCGTTCCGGAGGTGTAGATGATGTAGGCGGTCGGATCGGTGCCGGCGCCGGGCAGCGTCCCGGGGGCCGGGTCGGCGTCGCGCTCCGCCTGCGCCAGGGGAACGACCGGGACGGCGAGGTCGGGGAGGTTGCCCGGATCGCGGTTCGTCAGCACGACGCGGGCGCCGCTGTCACGCAGGATGTGGGCGATGCGGGCGACGGGATGGTCGGGCTCGACTGGCACGAAGGGACAGCCGAGGAGGAGGCAGGCCATCATCGCGACGACCATCCGGTCGTCGGCCTCGGCCAGCAGCATCACCGGCTCGCTCGGGCCGATGCCGGCCGCGCGGTGGAGCCAGCCCGCCAGCCGGACGGCCCGGTCGGCGAGCGCCGCGTAGTCGACGATCCGCTCGGCCACCCGCAGGGCGGGGGCATCGGCGCGGGACCGGGCCAGGGCGGGCCAGGTGGCGGCGACCGGCTCGGCCGGCGCCGCGGGGGCGCCGCGCCCCCAGGCGAGGACCCGCGCCGCCTCCTCGGCGTCGAGCAGCGTGAGGGCGTCGAGGGCGGTGTCGGGCGCGTCGGCGGCCTGGGCGGCGAGGGTGAGGAACCAGCGGCCGAGCCGCGCCACCGCCTCGGGATCGACCCGGACCGCGTTGAAGCCGAAGACCATCCGCGTCTCGGCGCCCGGTAGGGCCATCACGCCGAAATCGTAGCTGTTGGTCTGGAACGGCTGCACGTCGTGGATCGTGACGCCCGGCGCCAGAACCTGGGCCTCGCCCTTGAAGCCCTCGTCGAGGGGATAGTTCTCGTAGACGAAGGAGTGGCCGATCAGCCCGGAGCGGGGCGTACTGACTCCCTGGATCTCGGCGAGCGGGCAATGCACCCGGGCGAGCCGCTCGACGCTCTCGCGCTGGGCTGAGCGCAGCAGGTCGGCGAGGCTCTCCTCTCCGGAGAAGCGGACCCGCACCGGCAGCATGCCGATGCACGGCCCGAGGATCGCCTCGCTCCCCGGCAGGTCCGGCATCCGCGTCGAGGCGACGGCGCCGAACACGGCGTCGCGCCGGCCCTCGACCTTGGCGAGCAGCACGCCCCAGAGGGTCTGGAGCATCGTGCTCGCGGTGATCCCGAGGGCGCTCGCCCGGGCGGCGAGGCGTCCCGTGAGGTCGGGGCCGAGGCCGATCTCCAGGGTGCGGGGATCCCGCCCGCCCTCGCCCTCGCCGGCACGGCGGCCGGGCAGGTCGAGGGGCGTGTCGTAGCCCTCCAGGTAGCGGCGCCAATAGGCCAGCGCCTCGGGCGTGCGCCGCCCGTCCGCGGCCTTGACGAAGCGGCCGAACGGGACCGGCGGCGGCAGGCGCGGCGCGTCCCCCGCGGCGAGGGCCCGGTAGGCCCGGCCGAGATCGTCCTGCAGCAGGCCGATGCACCAGCCGTCCATCAGCAGGTGGTGGAACCCGAGCACGACCCGCGTCTCGCCCTCGGCGACCCGGATCAGGCCGAGCCGGAGCAGCATGTCGCGGCGGATATCGAATGGGCGCCGGCTCTGCGCCTCGGCGTAGCGCGCGGCAGCGCGGCGGGCCGCCGCCGGCCCGTCCGCGCGGGCGTCGATCACGTCGGGCGCGAGGCGGCGCTGCTTGAGGACGATCTGCAGCGGCCGCTCGGCGCCGGTCGGCCGGAACACCGTGCGCAGGATGTCGTGCCGGTCGACGAGGTGCTGCCAGGCCTCCGCGAAGGCCGCGAGGTCGAGGGGCCCCCACACCGTGAAGGCCAGCTGCTGGATGTAGGCGCGCGGGCCCTCCCCGCCGGCCTCCCGCTCCAACGCGTCGTGGAACACCAGGCCTTCCTGGAACGGCGTCAGGGGATAGATGTCCTTGACGGTCTCGCGCGCAATCATCGTCTGGGTTCGCTCGCTGGAGCGCCCTGCTCGCCGCAAGGCCGAGAGGACGCGTGAGGGGGGAGAGCCGGCGCCTTAGAACTTCATGGTCACGCCCAGGCCGAGATTATGCTCGCGGAAGTTCTGGCTGCCGTCGGTCGTCTTCTGGCGCTGGAACTTGTAGCCGAACTCCAGAGCGGTCCGCTCCGAGACGAGGTACTGGCCGCCGAGGACGACGGCCCAGCCGCGGTAGGTGATCGGGAGCTGGATCGCGGCCTGGATGAGCCGCTCGAGCCGGACCTCGAGCGAGAGCGCCGGATCGACCTGGTAGGTCACGGCGGTGCCGTAACTGGTGACGGTGATGGCCGGGATCCCCGGCGAGACGAGCTCGGAGGCAGCCCGGCTCCAGTAGCCCCGCCAGGCCCAGTCCTGCGACATCTGCCAGGTCGTCGTGGCCTGCCCGACGAGCCGGCCGACGGTGTTGAAGCGGGGATCGGCGAAGCGCTGGGTGAGGTAGCCGACCTGCCCGGTGGTCCGGAGGCCGTCGAGGACCGGCAGGTCGAGGCCGAGGGCCACCATCGCGCCGCGCGAGTCGCGGTCGTAGCCGTCCGCGAGCTGGTAGGCGATGCGGTTGCCCGCGACCAGCAGGTACGCTGTCGCATCGTCGAAGAAACGCAAACCGACCTTGCCGATCTGGTTGAACTCGGTGCGCTGGTACCGGTTGGCGAAGGCGGGGGCCGCGGCCTCCCCGGTCCCCTCGACCCCCTGCCCCCAGGCCTGGACCTGGCCGACGAACTCGGCGAAGTAGGGCCCGGATTCGTAGGACAGGGCGGTGCGGGAGGTCTGCGTCGTCACGAAGGTCTGCACGTTCCCGGCGCCGAGCGTGCCGAGGGCCGAGAGGGCGTAGGCCTGGCGCTTGACCTGGAAGCTGGTGGTCAGCGTCCAGGGCTCGGCGAGCCGCGCCCGCAGCGACGGGCCGAACAGGTAGCCGTCCTGCCGCAGGGCGTCGGTGAGCAGGTAGCGCCCGAAGCGGCCGCTCGCGACGAGCGAGGCGCCGACATCGCCCTGGTCCAGCGCGACGGTGACGGCCGGCGCCACCACCGCCTTCAGGTCGGCGATGCCGGTCGCGTTCTGGAACAGGTTGCTGCTGGAGATGCCGCTGAGCGAGAGCTGCGGGGCGACGACGAGCGCCCCGTCATAGAAGCGCAGGCCCGTGGCCGGCGTGGGCTTGGGCACGTCGAGCGGTCTGGCCAGGGCGGCCTTCGCGGTCTCCGGATCGACGGTCTGGCTCGGCGCCGTCAGGCTCTGCGCCCGGGCGGTCCCGTCGCAGGCCAGCACCCCGCCGAGGAGGCAGCCGCGCACCGCCCAGCCGCGGCGGCCGCGGGACCGGCGGTGCGTCTCAGCGGTTCGGCGTCCCACCCTTCACCTCACCTTTGGCCTCGCTGTTGCCCGGCCCGCCGAACCAGCCCGTGTAGCTCAAGAGGTCCCGCATCCGGGTCCAGAACGTGCCGCCGCCACCGGTGCCCGCCGGCGAGGACAGGAGCGGGATCCCGCCGGCGGGCACCGGGGCCGGGACCGCCTGCGGGGCGCTCTGCCGGAGCGCGGGCGCATCCGGATCCGTGGACGGGATCGTCCGCAGGCCGAGGGTGAGGTCGTGGGACCAGGCGCCGGTCGGCGCCGGCAGCGGCGCCCCGAGGCTGTAGGGGCTGGGCTGCTGGTTCTTCAGTTCGGGCCGCGAGACGTCGACGCTGCCCTCGTAGGCATTCGCCCCTTCGAGCGGCGGGGCGTCGCCGGCGGCAGGCGTCGGCCCGGAGGAAACCGGCCCCTGCGGGATGCGCGCCTGCGGGCCGGGCGCGGAGGGGCCTTGAGGCGTCGCCGCGTCGCCGGTGTTCAGGATCAGCGGCAAGCCTCCGTTCCCGCCGATCACGACGGTCTTGGCGTTCGGCGAGGTCGCCAGCATCACGGTGGCCTCGATGCCGCGCCACTTCAGGTAGGCCTCCGAGATCCCCGCTTGCACGATCTCCTGGAACTGCTTGATGCCATTGGCCTCGATGACCTTCCGCTCGCTCTCGTACTGCTCGCGCTCGACCCGGAACCGCATCTCCTTGACGAGCTGCTCCTGCTCGATCTTCGACTGGATCGCCCCGGTGATGCGCGGCGGCAGGATGATGTCCCGGACCAGGATGTCGGTCATCTCGATCAGGCGGTCGCGAATCTCCGCCTCCGCGTCGGGCCGCCCCTGCCTGCTCTCCCGGTCGAGTTCGCGCTCGTTGCGCGCGTAGATGAAATTGGGCCGACCCGGATCGACAACGCCCGTGTAGACTTCGCGGGCCATCACCTCCCGGCCGGCATTGTAGAAGTCGGTGGTCTGGAACTTGCCGAACTCCCGCCGAGTCGAGGCGTTGACCTCCGGGATCAGCAGCAGCTTCAGGTAATCAGGGCCGACCAGCTTGTGCAGGTAGCCCAGGTTGTCCCGGTCGACGAACCACCGGAAGGTCAGCGCGATAGTGACGTTGAGGCCGTCACGGGTGAGCGCGACGATGTCGAGGCTGTGGGATTGCAGGCGGGTGTCGTAGAGGTAGACCCTGTCCCAGGGCCAGATCAGCGCGATGCCCTCGGGCAGCACCTTCCTGGTGTCGGTCCCGCCGGAGAACCGGTGCCAGATCACGCCGGCGGAGCCGGCCGGAACCGTCACGACGACGTAGGGCGCCAGGAAGACGGCGCAGATCAGGACGACGAGCAGGCCGAGCAACGCGTCCCGCCGGCGCGGCAGCCGGAACCGCCGGCGGGGCCGCGGCTCCGCCTCCACCCTCTCGATACTCACCAGATCACGCCCTTCTCGCTCCCGCACGGGCTTCTCGAGTCCCGCGCTCCACCCCGATACTCGCACCGGTCAGCGCTTCATCCGCCTTCGCTCCTCCCCGTCGTTCGAGCTCACGATGACCAGCACCAGGAGCCCGACCAGGGGCGTCAGGGCGAGGGACAGGATGAAGTACAGGAGGAAGCCGCCGCGGTAGCCGATGCCGAAACACGCGACCAGGATGCAGAGGACGAGATAGACGACGGCCGACATCGATGAGCCTCGCGCCGCGGGTCGGGACCGGCCGGAGGGCGCGGCCCGCCCCGGCCTCGAACCCGGGTAGAGCGGCGCTCGGCCGCTCCACCCGGGGTTTCGCCGTCATGGAGTCCAGCCCGCACCTCGCCGCGCCGGAGACGCGCAGCGTCCGGTGCACGGGTATCAGGACGCGCCGACCGAGGACGGCGTCCGCGTCCGGATCGGGCTGTCGGCCTTGGCGGGCTCGGACGGCGCGGCCGCGCCGGCATTCGCCTTGTTCTGGGCCCGCTCGAACTCGGTCTTGAAGTAGGTCTTCATCGTCTCCGGCTCGAAATCGAGCAGTGTGCCGCCGGCCTCGAAATGCTGGACGAAGACCCGGGCCAGGGCGATCGTCGCCGCGGCGGACAGGGCCGGCATCACGGCGGCGCCGGCCAGGGTGCCGACAAGCGGGATCGACTTGGCCAGGCTGCCGATGCCGCCGCCGGCGACGACGGCCGGCAGGCCGCCGCCCAGGAGGGCGCCGACCAGGGCCCGCACCCGCTCCTGCGAGAACGGGAGGTCGTAGAGCTTGGCGAGCTCGCCGACCATCTTGTACTGCGCCGTCGCGACGGCCGCCACGTCGATCACCGGCAGCGGGATCAGGCCGAGGCCGGCCGACCACAGCGTGTATTTGCGGATGATCTGATCGACCTGCTCGCGGCGGCTCGTCGGCACCGCCGCGTCGACCGTCTTCGCCAGTTCGCTCGTCGTCTCTGATGCCATGTCGCCCTCTCTCCGAAGCTGCGTCCCGAGCCCCGCCCGACCGTGCTGCGATCGGACAGGGCTCCGGGTCCTTGGTCGTGGCCTTCCGGTCGCGCCGCACATCCCTGCGACGAGCCGGCATCCATGTCGTCGGACAATGCCCTGAGCCTGCAAAGCGCCGGGCGGCTCGCGGCATGCCCGCCGCCGTACTTCGCCGTGCCGTGATCGCACGGCTTCGCGCCGAAGTCTACTTTGTTCTTGAGTTCAATGCAGATTTTTCATCTTGAAACCAAGACATGCACACGCATCAACACTCTGATTGTGCTCATAATTCCTCATTCTCAACGATTTCCTTAGAAAATCGTTGCTGATATTACCTCAAAGATCCTATAAGATCCGAACATTTCCGGCGTCATTCGATCGGACCCGCGGCGCTCAACGCCGCCTCATCCTCGCGAGGCTTACATGAACACTGTCCCCGTCCGTGGATCGTCGCCGGCGCCGGCCGGCACCCGCCGATGGCTGCCGCACGCGAGTGACGCGACCTCTTGCGATCTGCGGTTGATCTGCCTGCCCTATGCGGGCGGAGGCGCCTCCGTCTTCGCGCCTTTGCGCCGGCACGCCCCGGACTGGCTCGACGTGCTGCCGGTGCAGCTGCCCGGCCGCGAGAACCGGATCGCCGAGCCCGCCATCGGGTCGATGCCGCCCCTCGTCGCCGTGCTCGCCGAGGCGCTGGCGCCAGTGCTGGACCGGCCCTACGCCCTCCTCGGCTACTCGGTCGGCGCCCGGGTCGCGTTCTGCCTGACCCAGGTGCTGGCGCGCAGGGGCCTGAGGCTGCCGCAGATCGTGATGGTCGCAGCCCATCGCGCCCCGGACCTGCCCGGCCGCGGCCCGGCGCTCCACACCCTGCCCTCCGAGGCGTTCTGGAGCCGGCTCGCCGACTACCAGGGCACGCCGGCGGCCATCCTCGACAACCCGGAATTCCGCGCCCTGTTCGAGGCGCCCCTGCGGGCGGATTTCGCTCTGGCCGAGACGCCGCTCGAGGCGGGCAACCAGCGGCTGCCCTGCCCGGTCACCGCCTTCGCGGGCCGCCGGGACGCCCTCGTGTCGCCGACGGAGGTCGCCGGCTGGGCCCGCGCGACCTCCGCCGCCTTCGACTGCGTCGAGATCGAGGGCGGCCACTTCTTCCTGCGCGACGCGGCGGAGCCGTTCCGCCAAGCGGTCTACGACCGCCTCGCACCGCTCGCCCGCAGGGCCCGGCACGCCGCCTGATCGGGCCGCCCGCAGGTTTGCCCGGGCGCGCCGCCCCGGGACGGCGCTCAGAACCGCCACCGCAGCCCCCCCAGCACGGTGTTGTCGGTGCCGAGCCGCGAGACGACGCCCTCGTAATCGGCGAAGACCGAGAGCGCGTTCGCGACCTGCAGCTCGGCCCGCGCGCCGACCGGCACCACGAAGGCGTCGCGGTTGAAGCCCCGGACGGAGAGCGGCGTGAAGCCCGGGATCCGGACCTGGGTGTCGGGCGCCGAGAGCACGAGGTCGCGACCGATGCCGGCCCGGATCTCGGCGTCGAGCAGGCCCGACCAGCCGCCATAGGACAAGAGGATGGTGCGGCCGAGGGCGAGGCTCAGCTCGGGCCGGGCCAGCGCGAAGCGGGTGCGGCCGATCGTCGAGGCGTAGGAAGCGGGCAGGCCCTGCTCGGTATAGGGATCCTGCTCGACCCGCAGCAGCGTGACCGCCGCCCGGGGCATCAGCCGGACCTCGCCGGCCTGGAGCGTGGTCACGGCGCTCAGGCGGCCGGCGAAACGGGTGTCGTCGAGCCGCCCGCGGGCGAACCCGGCCATGCCCGCGAAAGCCGTCGGCCTTAAGCTCGCGAGGTCGCCGCGCCCGGCGAGCCCCGAGGCGCTGATCACCGCCGGGCCGACCTCGACCGCGCCGTAGGCGGCGATCTTGTAGGCGTCGGCATCGAGCCTCGACCCGTACCCGCCGGGCGAGGCCTGGGCGGCGGTGCGGCTGAACGCCCCCATCACGCCGGCGAGCAGGTTCGGGGCGATCTCCGCGTCGGCCCCGACCATCACTCCGCCGCCGCTACTGGCGATGGCCGGGACCGGGCCGTCGGCGTCGAGGCGGGAGACGGTGCCGTAGGCCGAGGCCCAGATTGCGGCGCCCATGGCCCGGGATCCCGCCGCCATCGGGCCGCGCTGGGAGAGCCAGGTCCTGAGCGAATCGGCGCCCCCGACCTCCGCCGAGCCCGGAGTGCCGACCCCGCCCGACCCCGGGGGCGGGCCGAAGGCGCTCGCGGTGCGGAAGGCGCCGGCGCGGCGCTCGAACAGGTCGAGGGTGCGCAAGGTGTCGGCGGCGGCGGTGCGCGCCGCCGCATCGGTCTGGAACGGGTTGGCGGTGGCGACCTCGACCGCGACGGGGGTATAGCGGGCCCCGGCCGCGACCCGGCTTCCCGTCGTTACCGCATCGACGCTGCCCTGGACCGCGCCGGCCGTCAGGGCGGTGTAGATCCCGCCGAGTCCCGGGGTCGGCACGACCCGCAGGGTGCCGCCGGCGAGGCTCGCCATGCCGGCGACGGAGAGCCGGTCGCTGCGCCCGTCGGCGGCGGTCTCGATCACCAGCGCGGTGTTCTGGCCGAGAAAGGACCCGACCGTCAGGGTGCCGATGCTGTTGCCCGGCGCCACCGTGCCGCCGCCGCCGACCGTGCCGGAGACGAGGCCGGTGCCGCTCAGGGTCGTGGCGGTTCCGGCCATCCGGATGCTGCCGGCGACGCTGCCGTCGACCCGCACGGCGCTGGCCGCCCCCATCATGGCGATGTCGCCGGTCACGGTCCCGCCCGGCAGGACCTCGACCCGGTTGGAAGAACCGCCGCCGCGGATCGCGACCTGCTCGACGACATTGCCGTGATCGTCGATCCTGCCGTAGGTCGCGACCGTGCCGGCGACGAGGGCCTGGTTGCCGGTGCCCGCCAGGGTGATCGCCGGGCCGTCGGAGCCGTTGACCGTGCCGGTCGGCCGGACGTCGAGGGTGTTGAGGCTGCCCTCGATCCGCACGCCGACGGAGGAACTGCCGAACGTCGCGACGGTGCCGGCGATCTCGGCCCGGTTGCCCTGCCCCGTCATCGCCACGCCGACCGAGCGGGCACCCCAGATCTCGAGCCCGGCCCCCTGCTGCAGCGAGAGGTTCGCCGCGCCCTGGAGCGCCACCGCGGCGATGCCGCTCCCGAAGGTGGCGAGGCTCGGCCGCACGTAGCTCGTCGGCGACAGGGCGCCGGTCGCCGGGTCGATAGAGATGCCGCCGATGGTGCGGTTCGAGGGCTGGAGGACGAGGCTCGAGCCGGCCACGTCGAGCGGCGTGGTCCGGACGTTGTCGCCGGAGCAGAGCCCGCCCGCGGGCGCCGCGCCGAAGC
This sequence comes from Methylobacterium frigidaeris, assembly GCF_022179185.1. Classification (GTDB taxonomy): domain Bacteria; phylum Pseudomonadota; class Alphaproteobacteria; order Rhizobiales; family Beijerinckiaceae; genus Methylobacterium; species Methylobacterium frigidaeris. Next base: position 176,233 of record NZ_BPQJ01000010.1, read on the forward strand.
TGCACGAGCCCTGCGTCGTCAGGGCCAGGGTGACGTTGCGGTCGAGAGCCCAGAGGGTGATGACCGAGGAGAAGGCGCCCGAACCGGGGGCGCCGGTCGCGTAGACGTATTGGCCGAAGGCGTCGGTCGCGCCGTAGAGCGGGAACCACGACTGCGCCAAGCCCTGGTAGCCGACGAAGTTGATGGCGTAGGCCGCGTCGAGATCCTGGTTGTAGAACAGGGACGAGGTGTTGCCGCCGATCAGGCCGCTATGGCCGAGCAGCGCGCCGCCGGTGCCGACGCTCGGCATGCCGTAGATGGCGAGGCCGTAATTGGCGGGGATGCCCGCGACTTCGCCGGGCGTCGTGTCTCCGACCCTCTGCGCCTGCGTGGCGGGCGAGAGCAGGCCGAGATTGTTGGTGGCGAGCTGGCGCACCCATCGCAGCTCGTCCGCCGGCGAGGAGAGCATCGCGCCGGCCGACCACGGCACGCGGGGATCGACGTAGGTCATGTCGAACCGGGAGCCGTAGGACACCTTGTACAGGGTGTCGTCGCTGAGCACGGTCTCCATCGTCCGCGGGTGGCTCGCCGTGTAGCCGGTACCGGTCGGGAAGATGGTCTTGCCGAGTCCGATGCCGGCCGCCATGCCGTTGACCAGCGTCTCGATGCTCTGGCACCCGCCCGGAGTGAGGCACGAGGCGCGCTGGGCGATCAGGCCGAGCACCACGAAGTTGGTGTTGGAGTAGTTCATCGGGCCGATCGGGTTCGGCGCCAGCGTCTTGGCGGCGGCCACCAGCTGCTCGGGCGTGTAGGCCGCATTGCCGTAGGGGCCGGTCGGGCTGGTGAAGTTGGCCCATTCCTGCAGCACGGTGATGCCCGGCACCGTGCGCGATTGCCCCTTCAGGTAATCCGGGATGCCGCTCGTCATGCCGAGCAGGTTGCGGACCGTGATCTGGTCGCCGCCCGGGATGGCGAGGTCCCCGACCCACTTGTTGATCGGGTCGTTCAGCCCGACGACGCCCTGGTCGACCTGGCGCAGCACCACGGTGCCGGTGAAGGTCTTGGTGGCGCTGCCGATGCGGAACTGCATGTCGGCGGAGAGCGGCTGGGTGCCTGCGGCATCGGCGAAGCCCGCCGCCCCGGTCCAGGTCTGGCTGCCCCCGGCGAGGCTCACCCCGATCGCGAGGCCCTGGGGCTGGCCCTGCGAGGCCGTGGCGTCCAGGAGGCCCTGCACCACGCCCCCGACCTGCGAGATGTCGGCGGCGGAGGCCGCCCGGGGCGACAACGCCGCGCCGGCGGGCCACAGGGCCGCCGCCATCCCCAGCCGTGCCGCGCGCACGAATGTGCCACGATGAACCCTGACCGCCAGCCGAGCCGACATCCTGTGCCCCCGCACGTTCCCGTCGCGATTGTCGATTGATCGCCCGGCCCCGGCGCCCGTCCGGGAGTCCGGGAGTCTTGGCCCTCGGGAGGCCGATGCTCAGGCGTCCCGCAGAACACTCCACGCATCCCGGCGCAGGCTCCGTCCTCTCCCCGCCCGCGGGGAGAGGAGGAAACCCGCTGCCGCGCCCGTCACCCGCTCTTGTCCCGGACGGCGCCGTGCCCCTACTCCGCCATGGCGGACGCAGTCCTGACCACGTTCAAACCGCCATTCTTCATGTCGACGTGGATATCAGCCAAGTCGAAATAGGCATCGTCATGCGTGATTGCGAGTACCGTTATTCCACGATCTTTAAGGAACGGCAAGACGACGCGGTAGAATTTCTCGCGAAAATGCGGGTCCTGATCGGCAGCCCACTCGTCGAACACGCAGATCGGGCGCTTCTCCAGCAAGGATCCGATCAGAGCCAGGCGCTTGCGCTGGCCGCCGGACAGCTTGGTGACGGTGAAGCGCCCATCCTCCAGCTTCGACTTGTGCTGCATCTCGAGAAGCGCGAACAACTCGTCGGCGAGAGCGGCATCGATCTCCTGGATACCGTAGAGCTCGGCGAAGAGGTGGTTGTCCGAGAAGATGACCGAGAACAGGTTGCGGTAGTCGGCCAAGGCGGCGGCGGTGACGGGAGCACCGTCGACCCGGATGACGCCGCTGCTGGCCGGGTAGAGTCCGATCAGCAGGCGGATGAAGGTGGTCTTGCCCGAGCCGTTGCCGCCGGTGAGGAACAGGGTGACGCCGCGCTCGACCGTGAGGTCGACCGGCCCGACCCGGAAGCCGCTCTCGCCCCCGGCGGCGTGGTGGGAGAAGGTCGCGCGATCGAGAACGATGCGGCGGAATCCTGCGAAGCGCCCGGCCACGGCCGCGGGCCCGGCCCCGACGCTGCCGAGCCGCGCCTCCAGCCGGGTGATGTTCTCCGCCGCCGCATTGGCGTTGGCGAAGATCGGCAGGCTGCCGACCACGTTCGAGACCGGGCCGATCAGGAACAGGCTCGCGGTCGTCGTCATCACCACCACCTCGATATAGGCCTGGCTGACGTTGGGCACCACGAACACCATGATCCCGGTGAGGATGAAGAACGTCACCTGCGAGGTCACGAAGTCGGTCGCGTAGGCGGTCTGGGTGCCGATCCGCATCCGCGTGACCTCGGCCGAGATGCGGGCGATCCGGCGCGCGATGGCGTCGGAGCGGTCCGTGCTCATCTTCACTTCCTTGAAGCCGTCGAGCATGTCGCTCAGGCCCTCGATCAGGGCGTTCTCGCGCTCGAAGGCGGCGCGCAGCTGGCGCTTCACCTCGCCGCTGCGCGAGAGGTGGATCATCGCGCCGAGCAGGGTGAAGCCGGCCGAGAGCAGGAAGGCGGTCTCGGACAGGGCCGCCATGTAGAGGAGCGTGAACCCGACCAGGATCGCCGACTGGACCGCGATGACGATGTTGGGCGCGGCCTGCGACAGGATCTGCGTCTCGCGGGTGAGACAGGCATAGATCTCCGCCCGGCCGACCTCGTCGAGGTCGAGGTACTCGGCCCGGCGGGCGCGCTCGACGAGGCGGGTGCGCATCCGGTCGATCAGGCGCTCGACCTTCTCGCAGACCTCGATCATCAGCGTGCGCTGGGTGACCACGAAGAGCGCGATGGCGAGGCCGAACAGCACGAGGTTGCGGAAGTTGTCCGCCTTGTCCTGGACGTTGGCGGCCGCGACGTTGATGATCGCGAGCACGCCGGCATTGGAGAGGCCCGAGAGTGCCGCCAGCACGAGGAAGCGCAGGCCGCCGACGCCGGCCTCCCGGCGGAAGAGGTCGAGCACCTTCATGCGGCCGGTCCTTCCGGGGGCCGGACCTCGGGGGCGGCGCGGGTCATTCGGCGAGCAACCGGTCGAGATCATCGAGGGACAGTCCCTCGAAGGTCAGGTCGGAGGGCGTCACCTCGGCCTCCTCGCGCGACAGGCAATGGGCGATCACCGCCTCGATCGCGGTCCGGTAGGCGGCGAGCCATACGTCCGCCTCGTCGCGGGAGATGCGGGCGCCATCGAGGTCGAGGCCGATCTCGAGCTCGCCGTCGACCACCAGGCACAGCACGTCGGTGTGGTGCGGCCGCGCCGATTCGGGATCGAGGGCGCCGCCGGGCGCGTCCCAATCGACCGCGAATCGGCCGCCGCTCCGCGCCTGCGTGCTCATCTGCCCGAGATAGTTGAAGCTGAAGCCCGGCCGCAGCCGCGGCGCCTCCGGCAACGCCTGCATCAGCCCCCAGGTGAAGCCGTGATCGGGCACGCGCCGGCGCCCGTCCTTGACGGTTCGGATCGTGTCGGCGAGGTCGGCGCAGGCGCGGAGTTCCAGCGGGTGGAACATCGTGAACCAGCCGATCGTCCGGCCGGTGGCCGGGACGCGGTCGCCGAGCAGCTCCGCCGGGCGGTACTCGCGCCCGTGGCCCTCCACCGTCACCAGGGTGCGGCCGATCCCGGATCTCCGCTCCAGCGCGACCGCGAGGGCGGCGAGCAGCAGGTCCTCCGGGTTGGTGCCGTAGGCACGGTTGGCCTCGCCGACGAGCGACGCGGTCAGGGCCCGCGGCAGCCGCGCTCGAAGGCTGAGCGTGTCGCCCACCCGGGCGCGGTGCGCCTCAAGGTCCGGATCGGGTGCGATCTGGCGCCAGGCGCGCAGGCGGCTGGTCCAGTCGATCCGCTCGGCGATCGTCGCCAGGGCCTCGGCGTGGTCGCGGTAGGAATGGGTCTTCTCCGGCAGGCGCGGCGCGGTGCCGGCGAGTGCCGCGTCGTAGGCCGCCTCGAGATCCTCAAGGAGAATGCCCCAGGAGATCGCGTCGATGACGAGGTGATGGACGACGAGGAGCAGGCGGTGGCGCGGCCCGGTACGGTCGAGAAGCGCCGCGACGAGCGGCGTCCTGTCGAGGCGGAACCCGGCCTGGAGCGCGGAGGCCGCCGCCGCGAAGGCGGCCTCGCCCCCAAGCGTCCGACTGCCATGTGCCGGCAGCTCGGCGAGGCGGGGCGGGGCGTCGGGCGCGCGGACGATCTGGTGCCAGCCCTCGTCCCCGCGGGTGAAGCGGGCGCGGAGCGCGTCGTGGTGGCGCCACACCTCCGCCAGGGCGGCTCCCATCGCCTCGGGCTCGATGCGCTCGGCGCGCAGCACCACCGCCTGGTTGAAGTGGTGCGGGCGCTCGGAGCTCTCCAGGAACCAGCTTTGGATCGGGGTCAGCGGCACCTCGCCGACCACCGGCCCCTGATCGGCCCGGACCACGACCGGGCGCAGCACCGTGGCGAACTGCTCGGCGGTCGGGTTCTGGAACACGTCGCGGATCTCGCTCCGCCAGCCCTCCTGGCGCAGGCGCGACACGATCTGGATGGCGCGGATCGAATCGCCGCCGAGGCCGAAGAAGTCGTCCTGGACGCCGATGTCCCGGCGCTCCATCACCTCGCGCCAGACCCGCAGGACCAGGGATTCCAGCACCGTCCGCGGGGCGCGGGCCTCATTGCCCGCGAGGGCGCCCGGGACCGGCAGTGCGGCACGGTCGACCTTGCCGTTGAGGGTGACCGGCATCCGCTCGAGCGGCACGAGGAAGGCCGGCACCGCGTAGGCTGGCAGCACTGTCAACAGATGGCGGCGCAGGGCCACCGGCGACGGGGTCTCGAAGCGCGGGACGCGATCGCCGGAGAACAGCCCGGCATAGAACGGCGTCCGCCGGAAGCCGCCGCCGAAATGCGCGCTGACGTAGTGGAACGGGACCGCCTCATCGCCGACCCGCGCGACGCGGCCGGCGAGGTGGAAATCTGCGTTGAGGCCGTTGCCGCACAGCCGCCGGTCGATGGAGAACGCGATCCGGTCGCCGGCCCGCACCGCCACCGGCACGTCGAAGACCGGCAGGTAGACCGGGAGCCAGCTGCCGGGATTGTCGAGGATGTCGACCACCGCGTCCTCGTCGACCCCGAGCCGCAGCCAGACCAGGAAGCCGGTGAGGTCGCAGTCGCGCGTCACCGTCAGGGCGACGTCGTGGCGCTCCTCCAGCGGCACGTCCCGGGTGTAGTCCAGGTATTCGAACACCCCGTCGTTGGAGACGATCGCCTCTCGCGGCAGGTTCTTCAGGCACAGGCGCAGGTCGAAGGGCTGGCCGACCTCGGCGAAGATCTTGTCCACGTAATGCGCCGCGACGTCGCCGAAGCCCGGCGCGAGGCGGTCGCGCGGCAGCGACAGGGCGGCGATGCGGGTGTCGCTGAAGCGCGGCAGCATCGCCGCCGGATCCTTCAGGAAGCGCCGGGCGCCGTTGATGATCCGGGCCGCGCCCTCGGCGCCGCCGATCGCCCCGACGATCTCGGAGATGCAGGCCTCGACCGGCTCCGGCAGCGACAGGGTCAGGGCGTCGCCGTGGATGACCTCGATCCGGTCTGACAGGCCGAGCCGTGCCACGGTCTCCCGCGCCTTGCGGGCGGTCGTCTCCAGGCGGTCGACGGCGTAGACCTTGCGGGCCCCGGCCTCGATCGCGAGCCGAGCCAGGATCGCCACCGGGCCGGTGCCGATATCGATCACGGTCTTGCCCGGCAGGTGGCGGGCGAAGGCCTCGCGGTAGCGCTGGTTGCGGCCCTCGTCGGCCGCCATGCTGCCATAGGCGACGTCGTCGTAGACGTAGAACTCGGCCACCGAGGGCCATAGCTCGACCGGCGCGTCGGCGCAGTAATAGGCGGCGAGCGCCGTCGACCCGTCCGGGCGCGCGACCGGGGTCACCAGGGCGTCGCGCAGGCCCGGCACCCGGCGCAGGGCCGCCTCGACCTCGCCGATCTCGATGCGGTGGCCCGAGACCTTCACCTGCTCGTCGCTGCGGCCGAGGAAGTCGATCGCCCCGTCCCCCGTCCAGGCGGCGAGGTCGCCGGTGCGGTAGAGCCGCTCGCCGGTGGCCGGATGGGTGACGAAGCGCTCGGCCGTCCGCTCCGGATCGCCCTGGTAGCCGATGGCGAGGCCGCCGCCCCCGAGATGCAGCTCGCCCGGCACGCCCACCGGCACCGGCGCCAGGGCCGCGTCGAGGATGTGGGCCGTGGTGCCCGGCAGCGGCCGGCCGATCGGCACCCGGGCCCGCCCGGCCTCCGCCGCGCCCACCCGGTGGAGGGTCGCGCAGACCGAGGCCTCGGTCGGCCCGTAGGCGTTGAAGGCAGCGAGGCTGCTTGCGTAGTGGCAGAGATCTGCCGTCGGGGCCGCCTCGCCGGCGGTGATGAGGACGCGCAGGCCCGGCAGCTCGGCCCGCTCCAGGGCGCGCAGGTAGGTCGGCGGCAGGGTGACGACGCTGACCGACAGCCGGCGCATCAGGCCGCGCAGGGCCCCCGTCTCCTCGATCGCTGCGCGGGTCGGCATCACCACGGCCGCCCCGGCGAGGAGGGCCATGAAGATGTTGGCGAGCGACGCGTCGAAGGACGGCGAGGCGAATTGGAGGACGCGGTCCTCCGGCCCGATGCCGAAGGCGGCTACTTGCGCCCGCGACATCGTCACGAAGCCCGCATGGGCGACGACGACCGCCTTCGGCGTCCCGGTCGAGCCGGAGGTGAAGATGACGTAGGCAGGGGCTTCCGGGCGGCTCGCATCGAGGGATTCGGCCACCTCGTCACCGGGAACGTCCCTCGCGAACCAGGGCGCCACCACCTCGATCGGGCGTCCTTCGGCGAGCGTTGCCGCGACCGGATCGGCGCGGTCCTGCAGGACGAGCCGGCACTCGGCCCGCTCCAGCATCTCCCGCACGCGGGGCGCCGGGTGGGCCGGATCGACCGGCACGTAGACGCCGCCGGCCTTCATCACCGCCAGGAGCGCGAGCACGGATCCGCTCGTGCGCTCGGCCAGCACCGCCACCCGGTCGCCGGGAACGAGGCCGTGGGCCGCGACGAGGTGCCGGCCGAGCCGGTCGGCGGCCCGATCGAGGGCGCGGTAGCTGACGCTCTGCCCCTCGGCATCGATCAGCGCCGGCCGGTCGGGGTGGCGGCGCGCCGCGTCGGCGAAGGCCGCCACGATGGTGGCGGCCGGGCGCGGGTCGCGCGGGCCCTGCGCGAAACCGGCGATGGTCGCGGCCTCTTCCGGTCCGAGCAGGTTCAGCCGGCCGACCGGCCGGCCGGCCTCCTCGATCGCGGCCCGGGCGAGTTCGCGGAAGTGGCCGCCCATGCGCGCGATGCGGTCGGCGTCGAACAGATCGGTGTTGTAGTTGAGGTCGAGGACGAGGGCGCCCTCCTCCTCCTGGACGTGGAAGACCAGGTCGAAGCGGCTGAAGTTCCAGGCGTTTTGCCGGCCGTACGGCATCACCGCGACGCCCGCGAGGGTCAGGTCGGCGTCGGTGAAGCCCTGCGTCACCACCATCACGTCGAACAGGGCAGACCGGCTCATGTCGCGCTCGAGCGACACATCCTGCACCAGGGCGTCGAACGGGTAGGCCTGGTGGGCGAGGCCGTCCCGCAGGGTGGCGGTGACCTGGGCCAGCAGGTCGGCGAAGGGTTGACCGGGCGAGACCGTGTCGCGCAGGGCCAGGGTGTTGACGTAGTAGCCGATCTGGTCGGCGAGGGCCGGGTGGGTGCGGCCGGCCACCGGGCTGCCGACCACGATGTCGGTCTGGCCGCTGGTGCGGTGCAAGAGGGCCTTGGTCAGGGCGATCAGGAGCGCCGCGCGGGTGCTGCCCTGGCGCCGGGCGAGGTCGTCGAGGCCGCGCGACAGGTCCGCCGGCAGGAGGAAGCGGCGGGTGGCGCCGGCGAAGGTCTGGACCGGCGGGCGCGGCCGGTCGGCCGGCAGGGCGAGCGGCGCCACGGGCGCGGAGAAGCGCTCGCGCCAGTAGGCGCGGTCGGCCTCCAGCCGGCCCTCGGCGAGGCGCCCGGCCTGCCAGGTCGTCGCGTCGCGCAGCTGGAGCGGCAGCGGCGCGAATTCGGGCGCCCTCCCCTGCCGGCGCGCCGCGTAAGCTTCGGCGAGGTCCCGCACCAGCACGCCGAGGGACCAGACGTCGGCGACGATGTGGTGGATGGTGAACAGCAGGAGGTGGCGCTCGGCCTCGTCCGCATCGGGCAGGCGGACCAGCAGGACCCGCATCAGGGGCCTGCGGCGCAGGTCGAAGCGGTGGCCGGCATGGTCGGCGGCAAGGGCTTCCGCCTCGGCCTCCGGCGCGCCGCGCAGGTCGCGCCGCTCGAGGATCCGGCCCGGTGACGGATGCACGATCTGGCAGGCCGTCCCGTCGGGTTCCTCGTCGAAGGTGGTGCGCAGGGCCTCGTGCCGGGCGACGAGGTCGTGGAAGGCCGCCTCCAGGGCGTCGGGATCGAGGGGGCCGCGCAGTTCCAGCGCCTCGGTGAGGTTGTAGGCGGTCGGCGCCACGCCGAGCCGGTCGAGGCGCCACAGCCGGGCTTGAGCCGGGCTCACCGGGTAGCTCGCCGCATCCGGCGCGAGCGGGATCGCCTCGGCCGCCGGCCGCGCCTCCGCGATCAGCCGGGCGAGCGCGCGGATCGTCTGGGCGGCGAAAAAGTCCTTCAGGCTCACCTCGACCGAGAAGGCCTGGTAGATCCGCTGCACCGCCCGGATCGCCCGCAGGCTGTCGCCGCCGAACTCGTGGAAGCCGGTCTCGGCCCCGACCTGGGAGAGGCCGAAGATCTCGCGCCAGATCGCCGCGAGCCCCTCTTCGGTCGCGCCCGAGGGCGCGACGTAGGCGTGTTGCGCGTAGAAAAGTGCCTCCGGCCGCGGCAGGGCGCGGCGGTTGAGCTTGCCGCTCACGGTGGTGGGCAGGTCGGTGAGCGGCACCAGCATCCGCGGCCGCGTCGCCGCCGGCAGCGTCTCGGCGAGGGCGAGGCTGATCGCTTGCCGGTCGAGCACCGCGCCGGCCTCGGCCGGGACGACGTAGCCGACCAGCACCGGCAGGTCGCCGGCACCCGTATGCACCGCCGCGGCGGCCTTTCCGACGCCCGGCACCTCGCGGAGCGCCGCCTCGACCTCGCCGAGCTCGATGCGCACGCCGCCGATCTTGACCTGGTTGTCCTGCCGCCCGAGGCACTCCACCGTGCCGTCCGGCAGGAGGCGGCCCATGTCGCCGGTGCGGTAGATCAGGTCGCCTGCGTCCTGCCCGAGGGGGTTTGGCACGAACGCGGCCCGCGTCGCCTCCGGGTCGCCGAGATAGCCGAGCGACGGGTAGGCGGTCCTGATGTGGATCTCGCCGATCTGCTGCGGGGCGCAGGCCCGGCCATTGGCGAGGACCAGGATGCTGGTGTCGGGGAGCGGCCGACCGATCGGCAGCACGCGGCGCGAATCCGCGATCGCGCCCACCCGGGAGAAGACCTTGGCGAGGGTCGTCTCCGAAGGGCCATACAGATTGACGACCTCGGCCCCCTCCCCGGCCGCTCCGCGCCAGGCGAGCACGTCGGCGCCGAGCAGCGGCTCGCCCGCGACCAGGAGGTGGCGCAGGGCCGGGAAGGCCCGAGTCTCGCCGCGCTCGGTGAGTTCGCGGGTGATCAGGCGCAGCACCGTGGGAACGCAATGGACCAGGGTGACCGCCTCCCGGTCGAGCCAGTCGACCAGCCGGCGCGGCACCATGCGGGTCTCGGGGTCCGGGATGCACAGCGTGCCGCCGACCATCAGCGGGACCAGGATGTCGCGCAGGCTGACGTCGAAGGTGATCGGGGCGAGCCAGGAGCCGCGGGTGGTCTCATCCAGGGCGAACTCGGCGGTCTCCCAGCGCAGGAAATGCGCGAGGCTGCGATGCGGGCCGAGGATCGCCTTCGGCTCGCCGGTCGAGCCGGAGGTGAACATCACGGAGCAGGGATCGGCCGGGCCGATGCGGCGGGCGACCGGCGGCATCGCCTCGAGGACCGGCAGCGCCTCGATCTCGACCACCTCGACCGGGTCGGCACCGGCGAGCGCCGCGTCCAGGGCGGGGCGGTGGGCCCGGTCGGTCACGACGACCCGGCACGCGGCCTTGGCGAGGCAGGTGCACAGCCGCCGCGGCGGCAGGTCCGGCGGCAGCGGCAGGAAGGCGGCCCCGGCCTTGCCGACACCGAGGACCGCCTGGACGTAGTCGGCGCCCGCCTCCAGGAAGAGGCCGGCGACGGCGCCGCGGCCGATGCCACTCTGGGCGAGGCGGCGCGCCAGCCGCTCGGCGCCGCGGTCGAGCTCGTCGTAGCGGGTCCAGCCGCCGTTCCAGGACAGGGCCGCGGCCCCGGGCCGGAGCGCGACCTGAAGCTCGAACTGGTCGATGTAGGAGCCGCGCTGCATGGCGTGAGGGACGGTCACGAGAGCCTCGGAAGATCGAAATGTTCGCGAAGGATGCCGAAGGTGAGGACCACCATCAGGACGTCGTCCTCGAAGGTCTGGTTGACCTCGGCCCCGGCCAGAGAGCGGGCCTTGAGATGCGCCACCGCCTCGGGGTTGAAGTAGCCGTCGGCAGCGACGCGCCCCTCGTCGAGGAGGTCGGCGACGCGGGGCAGGCCGGCGCGCAGCAGGGTGGCGCTGCTCTGCGCGACGAAGCTGAACTTGCGCCGCTCGACGATCGCCGCCGGCAGGTAGCGCCGGGCGAGTTCCTTGAGGACGAACTTCTCCTGGCCCTGCTGCACCATCAGGTGCGGCGGGATGCGCCGGGCGACGTCGATGACGTCGAGGTCGAGGAAGGGGTAGCGCGCCTCGACCGAGTTGGCGAAGGAGACCCGGTCGCCGTGATCGGCGAGCAGGTGGTCGGCCATCCGCAGCTTGAAATCGAGGTAGGAGCGGATGTGGAACGGGTGGCGTCCCTCGATCCGGGAGCGGTCGACCAGGGGCTGCTCCAGGCAGTCGAAATCCCCGAAGGCCTCGGCAAGGGCCGGCGCGTAGAGGTCGCGGCGGATCTCGCGGCTCTCCGAGTAGCTCTTCTCGTAGAGGAAGCCGGGATCGCCCCACAGGCGCCCGCGCAGCTCGGCCTCGATCAGGGCGCCGAGGTCGCTTGAGCCGTCGTCCGCCGCCCGCTCAAGGTCGAGGCGGTAGCCGACATAGCCGCCGAACAATTCGTCGGCGCCTTCCCCGGTCAGCACGACCTTCAGGCCCTGCTCCCGCACCATGCCGGAGAGTGCGAGGGAGCAGACGTTGTAGGATTCGCGCAGGGGCGCCTCGGCGCAGTGGACGATCCGGTCGAGGCCGGCGCCGAGGCGGGCGGGGTCGATCTCGCGCTCGTGGTGGATCGTGCCGAGGCGGCGCGCCATCAGGCGCTGCGGCTCGCGCTCGTCGATCGCCCGGTCGGGGAAGGTGATCGAGAAGGTGTGGCGGGCCGTGCCAGGCTCCAGGTCGGCCGCGATGGCGGCGATGAGCGAGCTGTCGAGGCCGCCGCTGAGATAGGCGGCGACCGGCACGTCGGCCTGAAGGCGGCGGTGCACCGCCTGGCGCAGGGCGGCGTCGAGCTCGTCGACGTAATCCTCCAGCCGGCGGCAGGAAGCGGTCTCCGGAGCGATCTCTTCAACGCGGGGGAAGTCGAGATCCCAGTACGGTTCGACCCGGACCGGCCGGCCCGGGTCGGCGATCAGCACGTGGCCCGGCGGCAGGCTCCGCACGCCGGCCAGGATGGTGCGCGGGCTCACCAGGCCGGGGAAGGTGAGGATCTGGTCGAGGGCCGTGAGGTCGACCGCCCGGGACAGGCCGGGATGGCACAGGAGCGCCCGGATCTCGGAGGCGAACAGCAGCACGCCGCCGATCTCGGCGTAGAACAGCGGCGCGATGCCGACTTGGTCGCGCCCGAGCACCAGCCGCCTCGTGGTGCGATCGTAGGCCGCGAAGGCGAACTGCCCGTTGATCCGGCGCGGGAAGTCGGGGCCGTGGGCGAGCAGGAGCGCCGGCACCACCTCGGTGTCGCATTGCGTGACGAAGCGGTGGCCGGCGGCCTCGAGATCCGCCCGGATCTCGCGAAAGTTGTAGATCTCGCCGTTGCAGACCGCGACCACCCGGCCGTCGCCGGCGAACATCGGCTGCTGCCCGTGGGCGAGATCGACGATCGACAGGCGGCGGAAGCCGAGGGCGATGCCGTCCTCGACGAAGAAGCCGTCGTCGTCGGGGCCGCGATGGCGAACGCTCTCCGCCATCCGGCGGATCAGCGCGGGATCCGGGCACGCGCCCGTCCGGTCGAGAAGGCCGACGATGCCGCACATCGGCCTACCACCCATCCGCGTGATCGACGGCAGCCGCGCTGCCGTGGGCCGCGGCGAGGATGCCCGGAACGGGGGCGTCGCGCCGCACAAGGAGCCCGAGTTGCCCGATCGTGACGCCCGGGTCCGCCACCGCCGCCCGGGCCAGCGTCGCGAAATCCTCGGCGATCGCCCGCGCGGTGCCCGGATCGAACAGGTCGGCGGCGTATTCGAGCAGGAGCTGAAGCTGGTCCTCGCCCTCGAACATGTAGTTCAGGTCGTACTTGGCGCTGACGCTGGTGTCGGTGAGCGGCCGGGCGATGCTGCCGTCAAGATCGAGCACCACCGGCTCGTTGTTCTGGAGAATCACCAGCACGTCGAAGAGCGGCTGGCGCCCTGCCTGCGGCGGGCGGGCGAGTTCCTCCACCAGGAGGTCGAACGGGTAGGCATCGTGCGCGAAGGCGTCGAGGACGAGGCTGCGTTCGGCCCGCAGCACGTCCCGAACCGTGCCGGTGGGCGTCACCGTGCCGCGCAAGGCCAGGAGGTTGAGGTAGAACCCGACCTGGCTCTCCAGTTCCAGGAGGTTGCGGCCGGCGACCGGGGTGCCGAAGGTGACGTCGTCCTGTCCCGAGAGCAGGACGAGCTGCACCCGCACCAGGGCGCCGAGCACGGCGAACAGGCTCGCATCGTACCGGCGGGCGAGGCCGCGCAGGTCCGCGCTCAAGGCGGCGTCGAGGGCGAGGGGGACGATGGCGCCGGCGCGGCTGCCGCGGAGCGGGCGCGGCCGGTCGGTCGGCAGGGCGAGCGGCGGCGCCTCGTCCTCGAACCGCGACAGCCAGTAGGCGCGGCTCGCCGCCAGGACCGGCCCGGCGACCTGGATCCGCTGCCAGGCGGCATAGTCCTTGAACTGGATCCGCAACGGGGGCAAGCCCGAGGCCGCGACGAGGCCGGCTTCCGGCGCGGCCAGGGCGGCCCGGTGGAGTGCGGCGAGATCGCGCATCATCACGGTGACCGACCAGCCGTCGGCGACGATGTGGTGGAGGTTGATGACGATGCAGGCCGGGTGACCTGCCGCCGGGGCGACGAGATGCACCCGCACGAGGCCGCCTTCAGCGAGATCGAAGACGTGCCGGAACTCGGCGGCGAGCAGCCGGTCGACCGCCCCCGCCCCGCCCGCGGCGCGGAACAAGGCCAGGCCCGTCTCCGGCCCCGGATCGACGACCTGCCGCGGCTCGCCCTGGCGCAGGACGAAGCGGGTGCGCAGGATCTCGTGGCGCATCACCAGGGCGGCGAAGGCGCGAGCGAGCGCGTCGAGATCGGCCGGGCCGTCGATCGGGAAGGCCCCCACCATGTTGTAGGCGACCTGGCCCGGCTCCATCGCCTGCAGGAGCCACATCCGCCGCTGGGCGAAGGACAGGGCGTGGTCCGGCGCGTCGGGCGCCGGTGCGAGGCCGCCGGCGGGGGTGAAGCCGCGCCGCTCGATCAGGTCGGCCAGCACCGCCAGGGTCTGAGCGCTGAAGAAGTCGCGCAGGTCGATTCGGGCGCCGAGGCGCTGGCGCAGGCGCACGACCGCCTGGTTGGCCTTCAGGCTGTGGCCGCCGAGCTCGAAGAAGTTGTCCTCCAGCCCGATCTCGGGGAGCCCGAGCACCTCGCACCAGATCCGCGCCACGGCGCGCTGCAGCGGCGTGCGGGGGGCGGCACCCGCCTCGGCCTCGAGGCCGGCGCCGCCCTCGGCGATCAGCCGCCGGCGGTCGGCCTTGCCGTTCGGCGTGAGCGGGATCGCCGGAACGCGTAAGAATCGGGCCGGGATCATGTAGTCGGGCAGCCGGTCGGCGAGGTCGTGGAACAGGGCCTCGCGGCCGACCGGCCCGTCGGTGACGAGGTAGGCGGTCAGGGCGTCGCCATCGGCCGTCACGGCGGCGTCGCGGATCCGCGGATGGGCGACGAGCTGCCGCTCGACCTCGCCGAGCTCGATGCGGAAGCCCCGCACCTTCACCTGGTCGTCGATGCGGCCGAGAAAGACGAGACCGCCATCGGGCCCGAGCCGGCCGAGATCGCCCGAGCGGTAGAGGCGCTGACCGGGCAGGTCGGGATGGCTGACGAACCGCTCCGCCGTCAGGTCCGGCCGGCCGAGATAGCCGCGGGCGACGCCGTGGCCGGAGACCAGGATCTCGCCGGCGATGCCCCAGGGGCACGGTCTGAGGTCGGGCCCGACCAGGAGCACGCCGTAGGAGGGCAGCGGCCCGCCGATGACGCTGCGTCCGTCGGCGATCTCGGCCTCGCCGATCTCCCGGACCGTCACGTGCACCGTCGTCTCGGTGATGCCGTACATGTTGACGAGGCGGGCTCCAGGGTGGAGCGCCCGCCAGGGGCCGAGCCGGCCCGGCTGCAACGCCTCGCCGCCGAACACGATCTCCCGCAAGCGCAGCCGCAGGTCCGGGCGCTGCCGCGCCGCCTCGATCAGGGCGTAGAAGGCGGTCGGGGTCTGGTTGAGGATCGTGACGCCCTCGCGGGCGAGGAGGTCGAGAAAGGCCGCCGGCTCCCGCGCCACCGCCTGCGGCACCACGACGAGCCGCCCGCCGAACAGCAGCGCGCCGTGGATCTCCCAGGTCGAGAAGTCGAAGCAGGCGGAGTGGAACAGCGTCCAGACGTCGTCCGGGCCGAAGGCGAACGGCGTGCCCTCGTGGAAGAGGAGCTGCACGACGTTGCGGTGCTCGATCATGCAGCCCTTGGGCGTGCCGGTCGAGCCGGAGGTGTAGATGACGTAGGCGAGGTGCTCGGGCCGGACGGCCGGCAATACCTCGACGACGGGCGGATCATCCGCGACCGCCTCCTCCAGCACCACCACCTCCGCGCCGAGGCAGCGGGCGAGAGCGGCGTGGCGCGCATCGGCGACGATCAGCGCGGCGCCGGAATCCGCCACCATGAAGCGGCTGCGCTCCTCCGGATAAGCCGGATCGAGCGGGAGATAGCCGGACCCGGCCTTGAGGATGCCGAGGAGCCCGAGCGGAATGGACCGCGATCTGTCGACGAGGAGGCCGATGCAGCGGTCGGGCGCAGCCCCGCGGGCGCGCAAGCGACGCGCCAGGCGCTCCGAATCCCGATCGAGGGCGGCGTAGGTGACGTCGCCCTCCGCGTCGGTGACGGCGATGCGGCTCCCATGGTGGGCCACAACCGCCGTGAACGCCGAGACCAGGGTCAGGGCGCGGGGATACTCCGCGACCGTGCCGGCCCGCTCCAGCAGGGCGGCGCGCTCGCCCGGCAGCATCAGGTCGAGATCCGCCAGCGGCCGGTCCGGCTCCGCCAGGGCGGCGCCGAGGAGTCGGGCGAAGCGATCGTGGATGCGCCGGCCGGTCTCGGGGTCGAACAGGTCGCGGTTGAAGACGAGGCTCGTCGCCGCTCCCTCGGCCCCGGCCGCGACCGACAGGACGAGGTCGTACTTGCCCCAGCCGAGGCCGGTCTCGACGGGGGCCCAGTCCCCGGCCTCCTCCTCGGCAAAGTGGAACAGCACGTCGAACAGGGCCGTGCGGCTCATGTCGTTGCGCGGCTTCACCGCCAGCACGATCCGGTCGAAGGGCAGCGCGCCGTGCGCCCGGGCCGCCCGCGCCTCGCTCGCGTGGCGCCGGACGAGGTCGGCGAAGCTCTCCCGCCCGTCGACGGCGAGGCGCAGGGGCAGCAGGTTGGTGGCCGGCCCGACGAGTCCGTGGGCCGCCTGCGAGCGCCAGGTCGCGCCGACGATCACGTCGTCCTGGCCCGTGAGGCGGTGCAGCAGGGCATGGTAGCAGGCGCCGAGGATGTCGGCGCGGCTCACCTCCAGCGCCGTAGCGAGGCGGTCGATCCCGGCGAGGACCGGGGCGGCGAGGGTCCCGCCGGTGCGGCCCGCGGTGAAGGTGTGGATCGCCGGGCGCGGCCGGTCGGTCGGCAGCACCAGGGCGGCGACGCCGGTCAGCCGGTCGCGCCAGTAGGCGGCCTCCGCCGGATCGGCGGACTCGCGCTCGCGGCCGGCCCAGGCCGCGAAGCCGGGGGCGGGCGGCAGATCCGCCCGCGGGTCGCGATACAGAATCTCCAGCTCGCGCATCAGCTGCGCGAGGGAGGCCGGGTCGGCAAGCGCGTGATGGATCGTGAGCGCGAGCCACTGCGCCGCCTCGGCCCCCGCCTCGCGGCACAGGGTCAGCCGCGTCAAAGGCGCCGCGCCGAGGTCGAAGGCGAGACGGCTCGCCTCTTCCAGGGCGGCGAGGCCGGCCCCGGCGGCGGCCTCGATCAACGTCACCGGCGGCACCGCGCCGGCCCGGACCGAGACCACCGGACGCTCGTCGCGGGTGGGTAGCGCACTGCGCAGCACCGGGTGCCGGGCCGCCAGACGGGCGGCGGCCTCGCCTAAGCGGGCGGGGTCGAGCCCGGCCGCGACCCTGGCGACCGCCGGCATGTTGTAGTAGGTCGGGCCGGCCGGGTAGAGCACCCCGCGCTCGAAGCGGTCGACGAACCAGAGCCGTTCCTGGTGCGGGGTCGGCGCCTCCAGACTCCGGGCGGATCCGGCCTCGGCGGATGCGTCGAGCGGCGCGTTCGGATCGGCGGCGGCCTCCGCCATCAGGCGGACGAGGCGCCCCATCAGCGTCGCGATGCGCTCGCGCGTGAACAGGTCGGTGTTGTAGGTCGCCTTGATGCGCAAGGACGCGTCGGCGGCTTCGGTGACGTAGAGGGTGAGGTCGAACTGCGCCGTCGGCGCGTCGATCTCCTCCAGGCAGAAGCCCGACGCGCCGAGCACCCGGCCGATCTCGTCGCGGTCGTCCATCACCACCACGATCTCGAAGAGCGGGTTGCGCGACGGGTCGCGGGGGCAGTGCAAGGCCTCGACGACCCGGTCGAGGGGCGTGTCGCCATGCGCGAGCGCGCCCAGGAGGGCGTCGCGCGCCGTCTCCAGAAGGGCGACGAACCCGGCTTCCGGGTCGATGGCGGCCCGCAGGGCCAGGGTGTTGACGAAGAAGCCGATCTGGTCGGCGAGCGCCGGGTGGTCGCGCCCGGCGGTCACGGTGCCGAGCACGATGTCGCGGCTTCCGGTCTCGGCCCAGACGAGGCCGTAGAGCGCCGCGACGAGGCCCGCGAAGGCGCTCGCGCCATGGATCGCCGCGAGCGCCTTCACGGCCGCCGCCACCGCAACCGGCACCTCGACGGTCACGTGGTCGCCCGCGAAGGTCTTGGTCGCGGGGCGCGGATGGTCGGGGCGCAACTCCGTGCGCGGCGCGCCGGCGAGCCGCGCGGTCCAGTCGGCGAGGTGCGGATCGGGCTCGGCCGCCCGCCAGACCGCGTAGTCGCGGTATTGCAGCGGCAGGGCCGGCAGGCCGTCCGGCACGCCGCGCAGGGCCGCGCCATAGAGTGCCAGCACGTCGCGGACGAGGATGCCCAGGGACCACACGTCGCTGATCGCGTGATGGATCAGGACGACGAGGCGGTCGCCGTCCGGCGCGCCGCGCAGCCACACCGCCCGCCACAGCGGCGCGACGGCGAGGTCGAACGGCTCGGCGGCGAGGTCCCGCATCCGGTCGGCGATCGCCTCGGGATCGAGGGCGGCGGCCTCCTCCTCGCGAAAGGACAGGATCGGCTCGGGGAGAACGGTCTGAACCGGCAGGCCGTCCCGCTCGGTGAGGGCGGTGCGCAGGCTCTCGTGGCGCGCGCCCAAGCGGTGCAGGGCTTCGCGCAGGGCGTCGCCGTCGAGGGGCGCCAAGCTGCGGAGCGCGAAGCCGATCGTGTAGGCGGTCAGGCCCGGATCGACCCGGTCCAGCATCCACAGCCGCGCCTGGGCGTTCGAGGCCGGGACCGGGCCGGTCCCGGCGTGGCGGGGGATCGGAGGGCGGCCGACGCCGCGGTTCAGGCGGGCCGCGAGGCCAGCCACGGTCGGGGCCTCGAAGAACGCCCGCAGGCTCACGCCGCGGCCCGTGATCTGCTCGATGCGGGCGAGCATCGCGAGCGCCTTCAGGCTGTGGCCGCCGAGATCGAAGAAGCTGTCGGTGGCGCCGACCGCGTCGAGGCCGAGCAGGTCGGCCCAGATCCGCGCGATGCGGATCTCGTCCTCGCCGCGCGGCGGCACGGCGGCGGAGGGCGCGGCCGGGACACCCTCGAGCGCCGCGCGATCGGGGCTCCCGTCGTCGCGCCGGGGAATGACCGGCACCACCACGATCGCGTCGGGCCGGGCGGCAGGCGCGAGGCGCAGAGCCGCGTAGGCGGCGAGCGCCCGCGGATCCGGCACCGCACCTCGTGCGGTGACGCAGGCGAGGCGGGATCCCGCCCTCGCCACGACGACGGCCTCGCGCAGGGCCGGATGCTCGGCGAGAACGTTTGCGGTGGCGGCGAGGTCGATCCAGCCGGCGCGGCTGCGGGCGAAGCGGTCGCGGGGGCCGAGATCGGCGACCGTCCCATCGGGGCGTAGGCGGCCGAGGCGGTCGGTCCCATGCCAGGCGCCGTCCCGGCGGATCTCGACCGGCGCCAGGACGCCGATCCCGGCCGGCGCTCCGAGGCTGTCGCGGGTGCGCGCCTCCCCGGCCGCCGCTTGCGCGGCGGCGTCCTCGGGCGAGAGCGGATGGCCGGCGAGCGGGGCCTCGGGATCGTGCAAGGCGGAATCGAGCAGGGCGAGGTACCCGTCGAGCCAGCGCCGGGCAGTCCCGGCATCCGCGACCTCCCCGTCATAGTCGAGGTCGAGCAGGGCCTCGCCGTTCAGCTCGAGGACGTTGAGGAACAGGTCCTTCTTCGGATGCGCGACCGGCGGCGACAGCCAGGCGAGGGCGAGCCCGTCGAAGGCGAGGCGCAAGCCCCGGTCGAGGTTGAACAGCACGTTGACGTCGGGGCCGCGCCGCCCGCCCGGGGCGAGGAGCGAGGCCGCCGCCCGCTGGTTGCCCGCGAGGGTCTCGCGCAGCTGCGCCACCAGCCCGGCGAAGGACATCTCGGGCGACAGCTCCACCGTCACCGGCAGGATCGCCGAGGCCGGCCCGACCATCACCGGCATCGCCGCCTCGGTGTGGCCGGCGACCGGCACCCCGATCGTCAGCCGGCGCTGGTCGGACAACCGACCGAGCAGGAGGGCGTAAGCCCCGAGCAGCACCGTGAACGGGCTGACGCCCCTTCCTCGCGCGAAACGCTTCGCCCGCCCGTAGAGCGCGGATTCCGCACCCGTCAGGCGCCGGTGGATGCGCCCGCCCCGGAAACTGGCGCGCCGCGGCCCGGGCGGCGCCGGCAGCAGCACCGGCTCGGCGGGGTCGAGGGCGGCGTCGTCCGTCGCCGCCCGCTCCCGGCTCCAGGCCACGAAGTCGCGAAACGAGGTCGCGGGAGGCAGGGCGGCGGTCCGGCCGGCCCGGGCGGCGGCGTAGAGTTCCGCGAGTTCCGTCGCCATCAGGCCGAGGGACCAGCCGTCGGCGACGATGTGGTGCACGGTGAGGGCGAGGACGTGCCGCTCCGGCCCCCGGCGCAGCAGCAGGGCGCGCAGCAGCGGACCCCGGTCGAGGTCGAAGGGGATGCCGAGGTCGCGCGCCAGCCGCGCCGTCACCGCCGCGTCGTCGCCGGCCACGCTCTCGGTCGTCAGGGCAGGCGTCAGCACGGCTGCGGAGTACCAGGCGCGGTCGTCGAGGCCGATGCAGCGCAGGGCCTCGTGGCGCTCCGGAAGGGCGCGCAACGCCGCCTCGAGCGCCGCCGCGTCGAGGGGACCGTCGAGGGCGAGTGCCACCATCTCGTGATAGGCGAGGCTCGCCTCCGGCCGCGCCTCGATCAGGGCGCGCATCTCGCCCTGCCCGCGGGAGAGCGACAGATCCTCGGCCGCCGCCGGCAGGATCTCGGCCGGGCCGGGGCGGCCGGGACCGCGGGGCGGCAGCCAGCCGTCCTGGCGCATCGCCGCGACGCCGCGGCGAACCGCCTCGACGATGTGGCGGAGGTCGGCCTCGTCGTGGGCGACCGACAGGAAGCAGTTGCGACCCTCCCAGACGAACACGCCCCCGTTGAGCAGGTGGTAGTTCAGGATCTCGGTGTCGCCGGAGAACTCGAACCGGAACAGCGAGCTGAACTGCACCATCCGGATCGGCACCTCCTCCTCGGTGAAGAAGGCGTTCAGCTCGGCGCAGAGCGCCGCGGTGCGGGCGTTGAGGCGCTCCTGGAGCGCCGGCCCCTCGGCTTCGAGGCGGAGCAGCACCGCCTCGGCGGCGGCCATGCTCAGGGGGTGGTTGTTGAAGGTGCCGGCGACGAAGGCGGTGCGGGCGTCGGGCCCGCTGTCGTCGCCGTACTGCCAGTCGCCGCCGTCGACCGCGTCGAGGTAGCGGGCCCGGCCGGACACGACGCCGATCGGCAGGCCCCCGCCCACCACCTTGCCGTAGGTGACGATGTCGGCCGTGACGCCGAAATGCGCCTGCGCGCCGCCCGGATGGACGCGGAAACCGGTGATCGTCTCGTCGAAGATCAGCGCCGTGCCGGATTCGGTCGTGAAGGCGCGCAGGGCGTGCAGGAAGTCCCGCGGCTGGACGCTCGGGTCGCGGCTCTGCACCGGCTCGACCACCACCGCCGCGAGGTCGGGAGCGTGGTGGCGCAAGCTGTCGAGAGCCTCGGGATCGCCGTAGCGCAGCACGATCACGTCGTCGACCATGCCCTGGGGCGTGCCGTCGCTGACCGGCATGGTGGTGGCGCGGGCGCCGTCGCTCCAGCCGCTCGCGAGCAGCCCGTCGAAGGTGCCGTGATACGAGTTGGTGAACATCGCGATCCGGCGCCGGCCGGTCCTCGCCCGGGCGAGGCGCAGGGCCACCATCACGGCCTCGCTGCCGGTGGTGAAGAAGGCCACCCGCTCGACGCCGGTCATCCGGCGGATCAGCGTGGCGACGCGGCCGGCCCGGGCGGTCTGCGGGCCGACCGGGTAGCCGGCGGCGATCTCCGCCTCCAGGGCCTCGCGGACGAAATCCGGATTGTGCCCGAACAGGGTGACGCCGAACCCCATGGTGATGTCGACGTAGCGGTGGCCATCGAGGTCCCAGACATGGGCGCCCTCGGCCCGTTCGACGTGGAGCGGATAGGTCAGCTCCTTCCATTCCGGCCGGAAGCCGATCACCGCCCGGGGATTGGCGTAGACGCCGCGATGGCGGGCGGTGTGCTCCTTCGAGGCGCGGGTGCGGGCGTTGTAGGCGGCGGCGAGCCGGGCGACGTGGGCGCCCTGCGCCGGATCGACGTCCTTGCGCCGGCCGGGCAGCGCCTTGAACAGGCCCTTGATCTCCCGCGCCGGAGTCTCGCGCACGGGATTCTCGCGCACCGGGGACGCGGGCGGCGCCTGCACCGGCGCGGCCGGCGATTGCGCGGGAGACACTCCCGCGGGAACGGGCTGCGCCGGCGCGCCGCCCTGGAGCAGCTGGATCTGCTGCTGGAACAGCGCGCTCATCGCGTCGATCTGCCGGGCGAGCAGGCCTTCGAGGCCGGCGGCGGACGCCTCCGCGGCCGTCGAAACCACCACCGGGGCGATCGGCGGGGCCGCCGGCTCGGCCGCCACGGGCGCGGAACGCGGCAGAAGCGGCACCACCAGGGCGACGAGCCGGTCCAGGGTGTCGCCGTGCTCCATCACCTCGGCGAGCGGCAGGTCGATCGCGTAGTGGCGGCCGAGCGCCTGCTGGAGCTGGACGATCAGCAGCGAATCGAGGCCCAGGCCGAACCAGTTGACGCCCGGCACGACCTCCTCCGGCCGCAGGCCGGCGAGGCCCTTGAGGATGCTGCGGATCGTGCCGGCGACCTCGTCGCCGTCGGATTCGCGGGCGGCGGGGGCCGGGGAACGGGCGGGCTGGAGCATCGAGGAGAAAGGCTCGGAGGATTCGGGCTCGGCCGGCGCGGGGACCGGGCGGCTGGAGGGCAGCACCCGCGTGCGGCCCAGGAACGGATAGGTCGGGGCATCGGCGACGCGGCCGGGGCGCCCGGCGAAGACGCCGCTCCAGCGGACCGGCGCGCCGGCCTCGAACAGGGCGCCGACCGTGTCGAGGAAGCGCTCTTCCGGCCGCCTGGCGTCGCCAAGGGCGAGGATCCGCGCGCCCGGGCGGGCCTCGGCGGCGAGCGGCGCCAGGACCGGACGGGAGCCGAGATCGAGGAGGATTCCGTCGCCCGCCGCCGCGACGGCGTCCGCGAAGGCGACCGGGGCGCAGGCCTGCTCGGCCCAGTGCTCCGGGTCGCGCAGAGCGTCGACCTCCACGGGCGCGCCGGTCAGGGTCGAGACCATGACCGGGCCGTCGCGCCGTCCCCGGATCCGGCGCCAGTCGAGGCCGGCGGCGAGCGCCCGGATCTCCGGCAGCGCCCCGCTGATCAGCGGCGAGTGGAAGGCGTGGGCGACATCGAGCCGGCTCACCCGCGCGCCCTGCTCCCGCAGCATCGCCTCGGCCGCCGCGAGCGCGGCCTCGGATCCCGCGAGGGTCACCCGGGAGGGGGCGTTGCGGGCGGCGATGGCCGCGCCGGTCCGTGCCGCCACCGCTTCCACCCTCGCTTCGGGGGCCTGGACCGCGAGCATCGCCCCACCGGCCAAAAGCTGCATCGCGGCGCCCCGGTCCGCCGCGAACCGCACGGCGTCATCCGGATCGAGCAGGCCGGCGACGGCCGCCGCGGCGATCTCGCCGACCGAGTGGCCGACCACCACGTCCGGCTCGAGGCCGCAGGAGCGCAGGAGCGCCGCCATGGCGAGGGAGACGGCGACGGAGGCCGGCTGGTCGTGTTCCGTGCGCGCCAGGAGGACACTGGCGTCCGCGCGGGTGAAGAGGTCGGCGAGCCGATGGTCGAGCCGTCCGGCGAGGGCGCGATCGGCCGCGTCGATGGCCGCCCGGAAGACCGGCTCGCGCTCGTAGAAGTGGCGCAGGGCCGCCGGGGCGTGGGCTCCCTGCCCCGGCAGCAGGACGACGAGGCGCGGCCGCTCGCTCCCGGCCGGCTCGGGCAGGGCGCGGAGGCGCAACGCCTCCGCGAGGCCGGCCGGCTCGCGCCCCACCACCGCCAGGCGATGCGGGAAGGCCGCCCGGGCGAGCGCGGCGGTGGCGGCGAGGTCGTGCAGGCGCAGCCCATCCGCCCCCGCCAGGGCCCTGGCGTAGCGCGCCGCCAGGGCCCGCAGCTCGTCCGGGTTGCGGGCCGAGAGCGCCAGCAGGGCGGGCCGGTCCGTTCCACCCGCGGGCCGGGCCTCCTCGGCGACGTCTTCCACGATCACCTCTTCGATGATGACATGGGCATTGGTCCCGCTCATCCCGAAGGCGCTGACCGCCGCCCGCCGGGGCCGCCCGGCCGTGTCCGGCCAGGGCCGCGCGGCGGCGACGACCTGGAGTGGCAGTCGCGACCAGGGGATGAGCGGGTTGGGCTCCTCGAAATGCAGCGAGGCCGGCAGGCGTCCGTGCCGGAGCGCGAGCACCACCTTGGCGAGGCCGGCGAGGCCCGAGGCGGCCTCCAGGTGGCCGAGATTGGTCTTCACCGATCCGATCGGCAGGGCCTCCGCCCGGCCGGCCCCGTAGGTCTCGGCGAGCGCCATCGCCTCGATCGGGTCGCCGAGCGGCGTGCCGGTGCCGTGCGCCTCGACGTAATCGACGGCACCGGCCGTCAGGCCGGCATCCGCCAGGGCCGCGGCGATCACCGCGCGCTGCGCGGCGCCGTTGGGGGCGGTGAGCCCGTTCGAGGCGCCATCATGGCTGACCGCGCTGCCGGCGATCACTGCCAGGGCGCGGCCGGCCGGCACCGCGTCGGCGAGGGCGAGCACCATTGCGACGCAGCCCTCGCCGCGGGCGTAGCCGTCCGCGCCGGCATCGAAGGCGCGGCAGCGGCCATTGGGCGAGAGAGCCTTCATGCGGCTCAGGCCCCCGTGAAGCTCCGGCCCGAGGATCAGATTCACGCCGGCGACGATGGCCCGGTCGCACTCGCCGGCCCGCAGGGACCGCGCGGCGAGGTGCAGGGCGGTGAGGGAGGACGAGCAGGCGGTGTCGACCGCGAGGACCGGTCCTTCGAGGCCGAGCACGTAGGCGATCCGCCCGGCCGCGACGCTCGGCGTGCTGCCGAGCACCGCGTGGGGCCCGATCTCGGCAAGGCGACCCGAGCGGGCCTGGGCCTGGACGTAGTCGCCGGGGCCGATGCCGACGAAGACGCCGGTGCGGCTGCCCTTCAGGCCCTGCGGGTCGAGGCCCGCGCGCTCCACCGCCTCCCAGGCGGTCATCAGCAGGAGCCGCTGCTGCGGATCGACCAGTTCCGCCTCGGCCTGCGTCAGGTTGAAGAACCGATGCGGGAAGGTCTCGATGTCGGCAAGGTAGCCGCCGCGGTCGGTGGCGACGAGGCCGCGGTCGAAATCCGGCCAGCGGCCGGGGGCGACCGGACCGGTGGCGTCGCGTCCCGCCGCGAGCAGGTCCCAGAACGCCTCCGGCGTCTCGACGCCGCCGGGCAACCGGCAGGCGAGGCCCGCGATCACGAATCTTGCCCCGCCGGCGGCCGGGGCCGGCCCGATCTGCGCGGCGAGTGGGCGCGGTTCCCGCGCCAGCAGCGCGTCGGCGAGAGCCGCCAGGGTCGGCTGCTCGAAGACCGCCGTGACCGGCAGGTCGAGGTCGAGCGCCCGGTTCAGGCGCCGCATCAGCTCGACGAGGCGCAGGGAGGTGAAGCCGCTCTCCATCAGCGGCCGGTCCGGGTCCGGCGCCGCTCCCGGCACGAGCCGGTGGGAGAGGGCGACCAGGGCCGCGATCAGGGCCGGGCGGTCGCCCCGGCGCCAGGACTCGCGCAAGCCGTCCCCGCCCTCGCCCTCCCATGCCCCGTCCCTTGCCCCGTCCCTTGCCTCGGCCGCCGCCATCGCGGCCAGCGCCTCGGCGAAGTCGCCGTCGCGGTAGCGCCGGACGAGGTCGAAGCGCTGGACCTTGCCGCTCGTCGTCTTCGGGATCCGGCTCACCGGCACGACGACGTCGACCGGGATGCCGATCTCGCGCAGGACCCGGTCGCGGATCCGGCGCACCAGCGGCACGAAACCGGCGGCATCCCGCCGGTGGAGCACGAAGACGGCGACGCCCTCGCGCTCGACCCCCGCCTCCATCACCGGGACGGCGCCGGCCACCGCCATGTTGAGGTCGAGGCCGTCGACGTCGCCGACCACCCGCTCGATGTCCTGCGGGTAGTAGTTGACGCCGTTGACGATGACGATGTCCTTGCGCCGGCCGGTCATCACCAGCTCGCCGCCCTGCACGAAGCCGAGATCGCCGGTCTCGAGCCAGCCGTCCTCGCCGACGACTGCGCGTGTCGCCGCCGGATCGCGGTAATAGCCGGCGGTGACGCTGGCGCCGCGAATCTGGATGCGGCCGACCACACGATCGCGGCAGGGCGCGCCGGCCTCGTCGGCGATGCGCAGGGACATGTGGGCGATCGGGGCGCCGACCGACACGAAGGTGACGGCGTCGGGCGCTTCCGGCGCGACCTCGACTACCGCATCGCCCACGCTCACCCGGCGCCGGTCGAGGACGACCCGGCGCAGCGGCGCGCGCCAGGGCGCCAACGTGACCACCAGGGTGCCCTCGGCGAGCCCGTAGGCCGGGGTCATGACGTCGGCGCCGAGGCCGAACGGCGCCAGGGCGGCGACGAACTCCGCGGCGAGATCGGCGGCGATCGGCTCGGCGCCGTTGGCGATGAGCCGCACCGCCGACAGGTCCCAGTCGCGCGGCCGGTCCGGCTCCCAGAGCTTGAGCAGGTGCCGGTAGGAGAAGTTCGGCCCGCCGAGCACCGTCGCCTTCAGGTCGGAGGCGGCCTGCAGCCACACCGTCGGGCTGCGCACGAACAGTTTGGTGGGGATCAGCCCGTGCTCGAGCCCCCGGACCACCGGCAGGATGTGGAACCAGATGATGCCGAAATCATGCGTCAGCGGCATCCAGCTGACGAAGCGGTGCGGGCCCGCGGCCGCGATGCCCTCCCAGATCCCGTCGCAATTGGCCAGGAGGTTGGCGTGGGTCACCGTCACGCCCTTCGGGGCGCCGGTGGAGCCCGACGAGAACTGGATGAAGGCGACGTCGCCCGGAGCCGCCGGCCGGACCGGCGCCGGCTCGCCGTCGAGGCATGGACCGGGATTCGCGAGGGTGCGCTCGGCGATCAGTGCCAGCCGCGCCCGCGGCTCCGGCTCGAACCGGCCGAGGACCGAGGCGATCCGCTCGGCGACCGGCCCGTCCGCGACGAGCCAGGGCCGCGCCAGGACAGTCCAGATCCGGGCGAGCTTCAGCGCGCCCTCCTCGCTCGAGGGTGCGGCCACCGGCACCGCCGCGAACCCGTTGAGGATGCAGGC
This sequence comes from Methylobacterium frigidaeris, assembly GCF_022179185.1. Lineage (GTDB taxonomy): Bacteria > Pseudomonadota > Alphaproteobacteria > Rhizobiales > Beijerinckiaceae > Methylobacterium > Methylobacterium frigidaeris. The sequence continues at coordinate 202,988 of NZ_BPQJ01000010.1, forward strand.
CCAGAACGCGACCACGAACACGCTCTGGTTGTCGGTTGCGATGATCACCTCGTCGCCGGGCCGGACGCCCTGCCGGAGAAACCCGCCTCCGCAGCGCCGGGCCCGATCGAGCAGGTCCGCGTAGGACAGCCGCGTCGTGCGGCGTCCCGCCTCTACGAACACGATGCCGGCCTCGCCCCGCGCACTCTCCGCCAGCGCCTGGCACAAGGTCGGCTCAGGAAGACGCGTACCCATCGGTTCAGAGTTCACCGCTCCGCTCGACGACATGCGTCCTGCCCCGGCACTTCTGCTGTTCTGATGTTTGCTCGATAGTAATCCATGACCGGCGCGTCAAGCTCGATTTTAATATGTACGTCCCACTTGACAGGAACTCTGGCATAAGACCGAAAAACTAGACCGATAGTGATTCGAAAATATCTATGAAATTGTCATTCTCAAATTCGAAAAAATCGCGAAGGGGAAAATTCTCGCCTAAACCACCGTCCGAGTCTCACAATGATGCTTATGCAATGGGCCACTTGCGACGGCATCAATGAGACGCGGCAATGACACCCGCGAGACGGACGCGCAGGTTTGCAGGTCGGTCGACTGGGCGGCGACTGTCCGCGCGTGGATGGGCGTCGCCGCCTGCGGTGGATCCACGGCTGTGCCGTCGTCGCGATGCCCGGGCGGGCCGACCCGTCGATGCCTGTTCCGACGAGGGTCGAAGGCGCTCCCACCGCAACTCTGGCGGGAAGCGTCGTGCACGGCATGCTCCGGGCTGGAGACCGGGCGGTCCGCTCGGTGGAGTCACGCTCGGGGACGCCGCTCCGGCCCGGAATCGGCTCGCACGGCCAGGAAGGCCGCTCTCGCGATCGGCCATCGATCATGCTGCCGCGGTGGTCGGATACCGGCCACCGCCCCGGCTCACGATCTCGGTTTCACTTAGCGCATCGATCGTCGTCTGATGATCGACATTCGCGCAGCCAATATCCCGCTCTATGGGCGCAAATAAAATCAGTTTTCCAACGAAATTATACAGATGATACCGCCGCGCTTATGTTTTGACTCGTGAGGGTTTTCACCGGTTCGTGGAGGTGATTCACTGCTTGCCTGA
>NZ_BPQJ01000011.1:0-121859 GCF_022179185.1 Methylobacterium frigidaeris
GCGTGGAGATGTTCCGCAAGCTGCTCGACCAGGGCCAGGCGGGTGACAACGTCGGTGTTCTCCTGCGCGGCACGAAGCGCGAGGACGTGGAGCGTGGTCAGGTCGTGTGCAAGCCGGGTTCGGTGAAGCCGCACACGAAGTTCAAGGCCGAGGCGTACATCCTGACGAAGGAGGAGGGCGGTCGCCACACGCCGTTCTTCACCAACTACCGTCCGCAGTTCTACTTCCGGACGACGGACGTGACGGGCGTGTGCCAGCTGCCCGAGGGCACCGAGATGGTGATGCCGGGCGACAACGTGACGATGGACGTGACGCTGATCGTGCCAGTCGCGATGGAGGAGAAGCTGCGCTTCGCCATCCGCGAGGGCGGCCGCACCGTCGGCGCCGGCGTCGTCGCCTCCATCACCGAGTAAGTCGGACGACCATGGGTCCGGAGCCTGTCTCGGCTCCGGAGAGAGAAAGGGGCGGGTGCCACGCGGCACCCGCCCCTTTTCGCATTCTCGGGACAGGCTCGATTGAACCGCTCAGGTTTCCCGGCGGCTCCAACGTCCGAGAGGATGGAACCATGACGAAGCGAACAGCCCCGCTTCCCCCGAGGTGTGCGAGCGTGCGGCGCCGATGGTGCGCGAGAGCGAGCACGGCTCGCGATAGGCGGTCGGGTATGTCATCCTGGAGTGGGTCGACGGGTCCAACCACCGCCGCCTGCTCGCGCCGATCGGACGACATCCCTCGCGCCGAGGCCGACGCGCGTTGTCATGCCCAGGTCGGCGACAAGGCCCTGGCCGCCTGACACAGGACAAACGGCTGCCGAGAAACCCGGAGCGGTTCAGTCCACCCCGACATCCCCGGGGCTTCGCGACGCGGCCCCGGAATGATGACACGAAGGGGGGCAATTCCGTTGGGCGGGTAACCAGCCCCTCACGCCGCGACCGCGGCCACCACCCGGTTTCGCCCCGCCTGCTTGGCCTGGTAGAGCGCGAGGTCGGCGCGCTTCAGCATCTGCGCCGGGTCGTCGTCCTCCGGCTGGCGGGCCGCCACGCCGATCGAGACCGTGACGTCGATGGTGCTGGTGCCGCGCTGGACCTGGAACGCCGCCGCCTCGATCCGCTCGCGGATGCGCTCAGCGACCTGGCGTGCGGCATCGAGCCCGGTATCGGGCGCCACCACCACGATCTCCTCGCCGCCGAAGCGCGCCACCACGTCGATGCCGCGGGTCTGGGCCCGGATGCGGGTCGCGAATTCCCGCAGGACCTCGTCGCCGGCATCGTGGCCGAACCGGTCGTTGATCGATTTGAAGCGGTCGATGTCGAGGATCAGCAGGGCCACGGGCCGGTCCCGCAGGGACGGCTCGGAGAAGAGCCCGCCGAGGTAGCTGTCGAGGTAGCGCCGGTTGTGCAGGCCGGTGAGTCCGTCGGTGACCGCGAGGTCCATCGAGACCTGGACCGACTCGCGCAGCGAATGCGAGAATCGCCGGCGCTTCACCTGGGTGCGGACCCGGGCCACGAGCTCGTTGCGGTCGATGGGGCGGACCAGGTAATCGTGCACGCCGAGATCGAGGCCGCGCATGATCCGGGCGCGGTCGTGCGGATCGGCCATCATCACCACCGGCACGGTGCGGGTGCGGTCGAGGGAGCGGAGCTGGCTGCACAGGCGCAGGCCGTCGTGGCCGTCGAGGTCCAGGCTGACCAGCACCACATCGTAATCGCCGGCCTTGACCCGCTCCAGAGCCTCCTGCGGCGTGGCCACCGTCTCGACGCAATGGTACTGGCCCAGCGCCGCCGCGAGCCGCTCGGCGGAGGAGCGGCGATCCTCGACGATCAGCACGTTGGCATTGTGCCCGGTCTCCGCGGTAGCGGCCGCCAGCGGATCGCCGACCCGCGACGCCATGGCGCGGCTGCGCAATTCGTCGGTCACCGCCTTCAGGCGCACCAGGCTGCGCACCCGGGCCATCAGGGCGGTGTCGTCGATCGGCTTGGTCAGGAAGTCGTCGGCCCCGGCATCGAGCCCGCGCAGGCGGTCGCTCGGCTGGTCGAGGGCGGTCACCATCACCACCGGCAGGTGCGCCATGGTCGGCGTCGACTTGATCCGGCGGCAGACCTCGAACCCGTCCATGCCCGGCATCATCACGTCGAGCAGCACGATGTCGCACAGGCCCTTCTCGCACACCGCGAGCGCGTCGGGTCCGTTCATTGCCGAGACGACGTCGAAATACTCGACGGTCAATTTCGTCTCGAGCAATTTAATATTCGGAAAGAGGTCGTCGACGATGAGAACGCGTGCCGACATGGAAGGCCAGGCCCCTCTCAGCTCTGCTCAGCTCTGGCGCTCGTCGCCGACATAGGTGCGGACCGTCGCGAGGAACTTCGCGACCGAGATGGGCTTGGACAGGTAGGCCTCGCAGCCCCCCTCGCGGATGCGCTCCTCGTCACCTTTCATGGCGAAGGCCGTGATGGCGATCACCGGGATGCTCTTGAGCTCATCGTCCTCCTTGAGCCATTTAGTGACCTCGAGGCCCGACACCTCGGGGAGCTGAATGTCCATCAGGATCAGGTCAGGCCGATGCCGGCGCGCCAGCTCGATCGCCTCGATCCCGTTGGCCGTCTTGAGGGTCGCGTAGCCGTGAGCCTCCAACAGGTCGTTGAAGAGCTTCATGTTCAGCTCGTTATCCTCGACGATGAGCACCGTCTTCGTCATGGCTCACTGTCTCCGGCGCTCCAGCGGGCCGCGTCACACCCCGGCTGCGACCGGAACCGCAACACTGTTAAGCGGCACATGTTGATGAAACGCAAATTCGAAGGATTGGCCAGGGGGTCCGATCCCCGTGGCGGAGTGCTGAGTGAATCCGCCGCGGAGGCCCTGGGGGCCCGCGTCTTCGCCTACGTCACCGGCGAGCCCAGCCGATTGCTGCGGTTCATGGAGAGTTCCGGTCTCTCGCCGGTTGCGCTGCGGCAGGCGGCCGACAGCCCCGATCTCGTCGCCGGCCTCCTCGATCACGTGGTGGCGGACGAGGAGCTGCTCCTCGCCTGCGCCTCGGCGCTTGAGGTGCCGCCGGAGCGGATCACCCAGGCCTGGCGCCGTCTCGGGCCTCCGGACCCGGGCGAGTTCGGGGCGTGAGCGGACAGCCGCTCTGCCGCGATTGCGGGGCGAGCCCGCCGGGCGACGCCCCACGCTGCCGGGCCTGCGGCTCGCCACGCCTGCTCGCCCATCCCGAGCGCGATGCGCTGGCCATCGCGCACGTCGATTGCGACGCGTTCTACGCCGCGGTCGAGAAACGCGACGACCCCTCCCTGCGCGACCGGCCGCTGATCATCGGCGGGGGGAAGCGCGGCGTTGTCTCGACCGCCTGCTACATCGCCCGCATCCGCGGCGTGCACTCGGCGATGCCGATGTTCCGCGCCCTCGAGGCCTGCCCGGATGCGGTGGTGCTGCGGCCCGACATGGAGAAATACGCCCGGGTCGGCCGGCAGGTGCGGGCGATGATGCAGGCCCTCACGCCCCTGGTCGAGCCGGTCTCGATCGACGAGGCGTTCCTCGACCTCTCGGGCACCGCGCGGCTGCACGGGGCCGCGCCCGCCGTGACGCTGGCGCGCTTCGCCCGCGCGGTCGAGGCGGAGATCGGCATCACCGTCTCGGTCGGGCTCGCGCCCAACAAGTTCCTGGCCAAGATCGCCTCGGATCTCGAGAAGCCGCGCGGCTTCTCGATCATCGGCCGTGCGGAGGCCGAAGCCTTCCTGGCGCCGCGGCCGGTGCGGATCCTGCCCGGCATCGGCCAGGCCGCGGCCGAGCGCCTCGCGGCTTTGGGCATCCACCGGATCGGCGAGATCGGCCGGGTCGCGCCTGAGCGGCTGCATGCGGCGCTCGGGCGCGACGCCGCCCGCCTGCTGGCGCTGGCCCGCGGCGAGGACCGGCGCCCGGTGCAGCCGCGGCGGGAGACGAAGAGCATCTCGGGCGAGACCACCTTCGCGGAGGACCTGCGCGCCTTCGAGGCCCTGCGGCCGGTCCTGTGGCGGCTGTGCGAGACGGTGGCGCGGCGCCTGAAGCGGGCGGAGCTCGCGGCGGGCAGCGTGACCCTGAAGCTGAAGGACCGGGATTTTCGCCTGCGCACCCGCACCCGCTCGGGGCTGGCACCGACGCAGGTCGCCGAGCGGCTGTTTCGCCCGGCCGAGGCGCTGCTGCGCGATTCCTGCGACGGCACCGCCTACCGGCTGATCGGCATCGGGGCCAGCGACCTCTGCGACGCGGCCCATGCCGACCGAGGCGACCTCGCCGACGTCTCGGCCGTCCGTGACGCGAGCCGGGCGGCGGCGATCGGCGCCCTGCGCGAGCGCTTCGGTGCGGCGGCGGTGCAGCGCGGGCTCGGCTTCGCGCCGCAGGCCAAGGACCGGCAGGGCAAGGACCGGCAGGGCAAGGACCGGCAGGGCAAGGACCGGCAGGGCAAGGACCGATAGGGCGGGGGGCACGGCAAGGGCCGCCGGAGCGGGGGCCCTTGCCGACGGTCCCGGCCGCAGCCATGGCCCTACTTGCAGTCCTTGCTCTCCGGGGTGAGGTCGATGCGCGACAGCTCGCCCTTCAGCGAGAACTCGCCGTAATCGAGGCGTAGCGCCCCGCTGACGCCGTTCTCGTAGAGGTCGAAGGCGAGGACGTAGACCGGGGTCCGCTCCCCCTCTCCCGGCGAGAAGTAGCTCAGCGTCACGGGCCAGTGCGGCATCGCCGCCATCGCGCCCTCGCGCAGCGGCGCTTCGACCGGGGCCGAGGCGGGCTTCGGTGCGTCGGGCGTGACGGCATCGGGCTTTGCGGCGACGCGCTGCGGGCCGATCACCGCCAGGGTGTCATAGACCTTGCGGCCGTCGTCCGAGCCGTCGAACACCTTCACGGCGACGGTGGATTGCCCGGCCCGGGCGGCCTCGATCAGCCGCTTCATGTGGGCGGCCGGAAACAGAACCTCGCCCGGCACCGCCATCTCGCCGCGCTTGGGCTGCTTGAGGGTGATGTCGAGACCCTTGTCGCCGCGCTCGGCATTGCCGTCGACCGGGGCCGCCGCCTTGCCGTTGAGATCGGACTGGGTGCGGAAGCGGAAGCTGCGCCCGTCGCCGCTCTCGAAGGTGGTGTTGCGCAGGTCGGAGGTGCGGGTGCCGCTCTCCGAACTCTCCAGCACCGTCACCTGCCGGTACTGCAGGGCGAAGCCCTTGCAGGAATCGCCGGAGAAATCGAACACGATCCGGCCGCGGGCGCTGTCGACCGCGCGGGTGCCGGAACTGCCGGACAGCGACAGGTCATAGACGGCGCGATGGGGCGCGAGGTGCACGGTCTCCGCCGCCAGGACGGGCGACGAGAGCGCGAGCAGGACGCACGCGAGGAGTGATCGCATGAAGTCTCCCGGAGCGGCCGTCGGTGCTGACGTCGGCCCTGTGTGATCGTCTCAAGATAGGCCCCGCTCCGGCGCCCGGCAACGTTCCGGGTACGAGCCGATCGCAAGCCGTCCGGCCCCGGCCGTGGCAATGCGGCCACGCTTGCCGAAGACCGTATATACAACCGCTGGTTGCAATGCATCGCTGCGGCATTGCAACCTGAGTTCATGCCGCTCCCCGGTATGCCGCCACCCCGCGGGTTTTCCGGCAAGACCTTGATCAGTCATAATTATTCGGAATGACGACGCGGCGTGACCGGGCCGCGCGGCGAACCGGCGGCGCGACCCGCCCGGGTCTGGAGGCCCGGTCGCTCGCGGGGAAAAACCGACTCGGCGGGGGGCGGACTCTTGCGCGGGTGTTAGCCCGTCCTGTAGGTTCACCCCCGTCGCCACCGCTCCGGGCGTGGCGGCGATCACCAGCAGGATCGGACGGATTCAACGCGCGGTCGAACGGCGGGCCGCTCGCGGCTGCGTGCCGATTCCATAGGTGATGTCGGGGGATTGGAGGCGGCGATGATGGATGCGGGTCCGAGCTGGACGAAGGAACGCGTCGAGCTTCTCAAGCGGCTGTGGAGCGACGGCCGCAGCGCCAGCCAGATCGCCGCCGAGATTGGTGGCGTCTCCCGCAATGCGGTCATCGGCAAGGTTCACCGCCTCGGCTTGGCCGGACGCGTGGTGAAGGCCAATGGCGCCTCGCCGGCGGCTGGCCGCCGTCCGCGGAGCGACGCCGATTCCGCCGCCGAGACCCCGTCCGTGCTGGCCCCCGCGCCGCCGGCCCTCGCCCTGTTCCAGTCCGCTCCGCCCTCCGCGGCATCCGGACTGCCGGAGAGCTCCCGCGTCACCATCATGGAGTTGCGCGAGTTCATGTGCCGCTGGCCGATGGGCGACCCGTCCACGCCCGATTTCCGCTTCTGCGGCGACCGCGCGATTGCCGGCCTGCCCTACTGCACCCACCACAGCCGGATCGCCTACCAGCCCGCCGCCGAGCGCAAGCGCGACCGCAAGGTCGTCGGGTTCCGTTAGACGGCGTCTCAGCGAACGATCCGGAGGCGGCCTCGGGCCGCTTCCGCACTAATCCCTTCAACAGCCCGACGATATCGCTCGAATCCTAACGAATCATGTCCGGTGATTCGCTCGGAATGCCGCAGGCGACATCGTCCGGGATTGCTCGACGCCTCTGGCGGCCATCGAGTCAGTCAAGGTCCGCGCAGCAGAGCCCGACATCCATAGATGGATGGTCCCTTCTCGCAAGCGGACGATCCCGGTCAAGCTTTCGCGTCGCATCCGGATGTCCGGCCTCTGCTCAGCCATGAGGGCTGCGGCCAACCTGGTGGTGCGCGGCACGCTCTCCGATCAGAAGCGCGGCTCAGTCGACCACTCGTTTCATGTTGCACTCTCACCGGCGCCGCACAGGCTCCGAAATTCCGTGATCACCCCCCAACCGGCGACAGCGCCGGTCCAGCACCGACCCCAACCCCGGTCAGGCCGGGGTCAGGTCGTAGCTCCCCGCTCACCGGAAGACGCCAGGCGATCCGCGTCAGGAGACATGGATATTGGGCCGGCGCGGACGCCCTTGGGTATCCTGACGCCCGGGCGCGAATCCGAGGCGACGCGCCGGCGCGGTCAGGCAGGTCGGTGAGCAAGGAGCCCGAGAGCACGGCCAAGGCCGGAGCAGGATGAGGGGCCCCGGGGACCGGGACGCGCCCATACATGAGGTCGGGGTGGGATAGAGTCGACCGTCGTTCTTGCACCGCTCACGCGGAAGACTGGTTACGCCGCCCGCAACACCTGCCCGTCATGACCGGCGATCCGCAGATCGACGAGCATTCCCGCCTCCACCCCCTCCCGCAGCCGCACCGGCAGGAACCCTTCCGTCCGACCGAGCCCGCCGCGCTCGGCCAGCACCCGGCGGGTCTCCCCCACCTCGCGGTCGAGACGGCGGGCGAAGGCGGCGGCGCCGGCCTCGCGCAGGCGCGCGGCGCGGTCGCGGATCTCCGCCGGGGCGACCTGCGGCATCCGGGCGGCCGGCGTGCCCGGGCGGGGCGAGTAGGGGAAGACGTGGAGTTGCGCGAGACCGCATTCCTCCACGAGGTCGAGGGAGCGGGCGAACTGCGCCTCGGTCTCGGTCGGGAAGCCGGCGATCAGGTCGGCGCCGAACACCGCGTCGGGACGCAAGCGCCGGATCGCGGCGCAGAAGCGGATCGCGTCGTCCCGGCCGTGGCGGCGCTTCATGCGCTTGAGGATCAGGTCGTCGCCGGCCTGGAGCGAGAGGTGGAGATGCGGCATCAGCCGCGCCTCCTCGGCGAAGGCCGTGACCAGCTCCGGATCGGCCTCGACGGAATCGATCGAGGACAGGCGAAGGCGGTCGAGGTCGGGCACCTCGCGCAGGATCGCCCGCACCAGGGCGCCGAGCGTGGCGCCGCCGAGGTCGCGGCCATAGGCCGTGAGGTCGACGCCGGTCAGAACGACCTCCCGGGTGCCCTGCGCTACCAGGGCGCGAACCTGCGCCACGGCCGCCGCCACCGGCACCGAGCGCGAGTTGCCGCGGCCGAACGGGATGACGCAGAAGGTGCAGCGGTGGTCGCAGCCGTTCTGCACCGGCAGGAAGGCGCGGGTGCGCGCCCTCATCGGTACGGCGTCCGGCAGCGGATCGGCGCCGGGGGCCATCACGTCGTCGATCCGCACCCGGTCGGGGGAAGGAGCGGTCCAGACCGCCGGGTCGAGCTTGCGGCGGTTGCCGAGGATCTCGGCGACTTCCGGCATGGCGGCGTAGGACTCGGTCTCGACCTGCGCGCCGCACCCGGTCACCACCACCCGCGCCGCCGGGTTGGCCCGGGCGGCGGCCCGGATCGCCTTGCGGGCCTGCCGTCCGGCCTCCGCCGTCACCGCGCAGGTATTGACGAGGACGAGGTCGGTGCGGCCCGCGTCTTCCGCCTGCCGGCGCATCGCTTCCGATTCGGCGGCGTTGAGGCGGCAGCCGAAGCTCAGGACCTCGATGCTCACGCGGCCGCCTCGAACAGGGACGGCGCGAAGGTGCCCTCGTGCTCCAGCTCGGTCGGGCCGGTCATGCGGACGTGGTCGTCCTCGCCCCAGGCGATGCGCAAGTCGCCGCCGGGCAGCGTCACGGTGGCCTCGCGGCCAGTGAGGCGCAGGCGGGCGGCCGCGACGAGGGCGGCGCAGGCGGCGGTGCCGCAAGCGCGCGTGAGGCCGGCGCCGCGCTCCCAGACCCGCAGGCGGATGCGCGCGCGGTCGATCACCTGGGCGAGGGAGATGTTGGCCCGATCCGGGAAGATCGGGTGCGATTCGAGCAGCGGGCCGATCCGGCCGAGGTCGTAGGTCTCGGGGTCGCGCCCGACGAAGAACACCGCGTGCGGGTTGCCCATGCTGACCGCGCCGGGCGAGTGCAGCACCGGATCGTCGATCGGCCCGACCTGCAACTCGATGCGGCGGGTATCGGGGAACGGCTCGGCGAGCGGAATTTCGTTCCAAGCCAGCCGCGGCGCCCCCATGTCGACGGTGAAATCCACGGGCGACACGCGCACGACCTCGAGGAGCCCGGGCCTGGTCTCGAGAACCAGGTGCTCGCCCAGCGTCGGGCGGGCCATGACCGGATCGTCGAGCATCGCCCAGGCGACGCAGCGCGTGCCGTTGCCGCAGGCGCCAGCCTCCGAGCCATCGGTGTTGTAGATCCGCACGAACGCGTCGGTGCCCGGGGTGACGGGATCGTGCAGCACCATCATCTGGTCGAAGCGCGATGCCGGGTCGGCCGCGATGGCGCGGGCCTCGTCCGGTTGCACCCGAGTGTCGCTCCCGCGCAGGTCCAGCACCACGATCTCGTTGCCGAGTCCGTTCATCTTCAGGAAGCGGCGATGGGCGAGGGGGGACACGGGCAGGACTCTCCGAGAAGCACCGCTCAGATGGGGACCGGGTGGTGTATGGACCAGAACCGGCCGGCAGGCGAGCCGACCGGACCTCGGCATGAGGACCGCGCCCTCACGCTCTCGCGATGAGCCCGCAACGGCTTTGCGCTTGACGCGTTCGATCCGGCCGGCGATGCCGACCCACGCCAAAGCCGGCCGGCCCTGCCGGCCCACGCCAAAGCCCGGAGCGCCCCGCCCGTGATGAAGACCCGCTTCCCGACGATCGCGATCGGCCTCGCCGCGTCCCTGGCCTGCGGGGCCTCGGTGTTTGCCCAGCAGCCCACCCCGGCGCCATCGCCGGCACCCGCGCCTTCACCGGCCGCCCCCCCGGCCGGCACCCCGTCGCCGGCGCAGTCGACCCCGCTGCCGACCACCACGGCGCCCGGTCCCGGCCCGGGGCCGAATCAGGCGCCGACTCCGCCCGCGCCCGAGAAGGCGCTCCCGCCCGCGACCCCTGTGCCGCCGACCGCCGGGCGCCCGCCGCTCGTCGCCAATCCGGGCGACCCGTCCGACGTCGACGAGGTGACGTTGCCGGCCAAGCCCGCCGCGATCCTGTCCGGCACGGCGAAGTGGGACCAGGCGCTGCCGAGCCTCAGGGACGCCATCGCCAAGGTCGAGGCGGCGCTTGCGGGAGCCGGCATCAGGGCGAACGGCAAGCCGATCTCGGTCTTCACCCGCACCGACGACGACGGCTTCCAGTACGAGGTGATGGTGCCGGTCGAGGCCGCCCCGAACCCGCGTCCCGCCGGCCTGCCGGACGACCTGCGCTTCGGCGCCACGCCGAGCGGCAAGGCCCTGCGCTTCACCCACAAGGGCTCCTACGAGGGCATCGACCAGACCTACGAGACGGTGACGGCCTATCTCGACGCCAAGGGCATCCTCGTCCAGGACGCCTTCGTCGAGGAGTACCTGACCTCCCTCGCGAGCCCGTCCGACGAGGCGCTCGAGGTCAATATCTACGCGCTGCCGAAATAATCCGGGTCCGAAAACGGCTCCTCCCCTTTCCCGCACGACCGGAGCGTCAGCGGAGGGAGATCCGGGACCAGCAACGAGACTTCGCTGAGCGTCCGTGTGTCTGCACGTCGCAACATACGGAGCCGCTTTGCGGCACTTCTCTCCCGGATCCCGGATCTCCTTGCACGTCGTTTCAGTCCTCCGGGACAGGGGCGCTCGATGCGCTCCTATTTCATCGCCCGCACCCGGGCGAGGAACGCGTCGTAGTTCTCGGGCGTCAGGATGCCGACGAGCTTCTCGCGGATGCGCCCGTCCGGCCCGATCACGAAGGTCTCCGGCACGCCATAGACCCCGAGATCGATGCCGACGCGGCCGGTCTCGTCGGCGCCCACTGCCCGGAACGGATTGCCGTGGCGGCCGAGGAAGCGGCGGCCGTTCTCGGGCTGGTCCTTGTAGTCGATGCCGACGAGGTTCACTCCGTCGCGGGAGAGCCGCACCAGCATCGGATGCTCGACCTGGCAGGGCGCGCACCACGACGCCCAGACGTTCAGCACCGTCACCTTGCCCCTGAGGTCGGCGGCCGTCAGGCCCGGCACCGCGACGCCGTCCTGCGTCAGTCCGGGCACCGGCGGCAGGGTGAAATCGGGCACCTGGCGGCCGATCAGGGCCGAGGGGATGGCCGAGGGGTCGTAGCCGGTGGTGAGGAGCTTGCCGAGGAAGATGCCGGCGAGCGCCGCGAAGGCGAGGAGCGGCAGCAGGAACAGCAGCCGGCCACGGCGCGGCGTCTCCTCATTCTCCTCGAGCGGATGCACGGGGGCGTCGCTCACCGGCGGCCCCGCGATGATTCTTGTTTCCGGGGCTCTTGCGCCAGCCGGGCGAGGGCCCGCTCCTGCGCCCGCCGGTCGAGGAGCGCATGGGCAACGAGCCCGAGGATCACCAGGGCGGTGAAGCCGTAGGCACCGAGGATGAAGGCGGCGTGGGGCCCGAGATCCATGCTCAGGCCGCCTGTGGTGCCAGCAGGGCGGCGTCGAGCCGCTCGGCCTCGAGGATTGCCAGGGTGCGCACGCGCCGGCGCAGGATCTCGGTGCGCATCGCCTGGAGGTGCAGGGCGATGCCGAGCACGGAGGCGGCGGCGATCATCACCAGCAGGGGATAGAGCATGGTCGGGTGGATGGTCGGCCCGCCCATCCGGAGGATCGAGGCCGGCTGGTGCAGGGTCGACCACCAGTTCACCGAGAACTTGATGATCGGCAGGTTGACGGCGCCGACGAGGGTCAGGATCGCGACCGCCCGGGCGGCCCGGTTCGGGTCCTCGATGGTTCGCCACAGGGCGAGCAGCCCGCAATAGATCAGGAACAGCACCAGCATCGAGGTCAGGCGCGCGTCCCAGACCCAGTAGGTGCCCCACATCGGCTTGCCCCAGAGCGAGCCGGTGACGAGGCAGATCAGCGTGAAGGCCGCACCGATCGGGGCGGCGGCGCGCTGGGCGACGTCCGCCAGGGGATGACGCCAGATCAGGGTGCCGAGCGCCGAGACCGCCATGGCGCCGTAGAAGAACACCGCCATCCAGGCCGCCGGCACGTGGATGTACATGATCCGCACCGTCTCGCCCTGCTGGTAGTCGGGCGGGGCTACGAACCAGGTCAGGTACTGGCCGACGGCCAGCAGCACGAGGGCGAGGCCCGCCACCCAGGGCAGGAGAGCCCCGGACCAGCGCATGAAATGGCCGGGCTGCGCCAGCCGCGTGAGACGACCCATCGGCATCATGGGCTTCATGGCATCCGTCGACATCGGCGAGGGTGTAGCGCGCGGGCGCCCGCCGGGGCAATGCGGACGAACGGCGCAGACGAGGGCGGCCGATGGGGGTGGACGGTCCGGAACGAAGCGTGGCGGTGCCGGTTATCGCAGCGACTTTTCGCAAGGCGCCGGAGTGCTCCCACCATGTTGAAATGGGCGATCATCTTCTTCGTGATCTCGCTGGTGGCCGGTGCGCTCGGCTTCACCAACGTGGCTTCCGGCGCCCGCGGCATCGCGCGGCTGCTGTTCGGGCTGTTCCTGGTGATCGCGGTGGTGATCGTGATCGCTGCGGTGCTGCTCGGCCAGGCGGTGTTCTAGGCCGGTCGCTGCGCTCCCCCGGTGCGTGGCGCCGGGGGAGGGGGAATGGCCTGCACGATGCGCCCAGCTTTGCGGGACGATGCGGCGGAGATCAGCCGCGTCGTCCTTTGCGCGTTGCACGAGAGCAATGCGCGCGATTACGGCCCCGAGACCATCGCGCAGGTCGCCCGAGGCTTCACACCCGAGCGGGTCGCCGCGATGACCGCCGAGCGGCAGGTCTTTGTCGCGATGGATTCCGGCCGCCTCGTCGGCACGGCGAGCCGCGACGGCGCGATCGTCCGCGCCGTCTTCGTCGCCCCCGACGCGCAAGGCGAGGGCATCGGCCGGGCTTTGATGGCTGCGGTCGAGCGGGCGGCCGAAGCAGCGGGCGTCGCCGCGCTCACCCTGCAATCGTCCTTGACGGCAACGGGCTTCTACGACCGGCTCGGCTATCGGCCCGTGCGGGAGAACCTGCACGGCGAGGAGCGGACGATCGTCATGGAGAAGCGGCTGGTGCGCGGGCAGGTGGGCGCGTTGTCCCGACTGTCCGGCAGCACGCCACACGACAGTGGCGGATGCGCATGCCGACAGGCTTGCGGCTCATCGAAGGCCAACCCCTCTCCTGGCCGGCTGTAGCGTCAGCGGAAGGAGATCCGAAAAAGGACGAAGCGCTTGACGCGGGGCCGCTGCGTCCCGGCCACCGCGTCACTCACCATCGTGGACCGTGATCCCGCATCTCTCACGCCGCTTCCGGCGCCGCCCCCACCAGCTGGCGCGCCTGCAGGATCGACATCGGCTCGCCGAAGGCGAAGCCTTGCGCGTAGTCGCAGCCGATCTCGGCGAGCGCCAGGGCATCGGCCTCGGATTCCGCGCCCTCGGCAATGATCTCGAGCCCGAGTTCCTGCGCCATCCGGACGATCGAGCGCAGGATGCCGGAGCGGCCGTTCGCCATCTGGCGCACGAAGGAGTGGTCGATCTTGATCGTGTCGAAGGGAAAGCGCTGCATGTAGGTCAGCGCCGAATAGCCGGTGCCGAAATCGTCGAGGCACAGGCCCGCGCCGAGCTCGTGGATCCGGGCCAGCATCTGGGCGGCGTATTCCGGGTTCTCCATCACCAGCGCCTCGGTCAGCTCCAGCTTGAGCGAGCCGGGGACGACGCCGGTGCGGGCGAGCACGGTCTTCACGTCGTGCAGGAGGTCGTGGCGCAGGAGCTGGCGCGAGGACAGGTTGACCGAGGCGAAGATCGGCGGCTCGACCACCAGCGCCTGCTGCCAGGCGGCAAGCTCCGCGGCGGTGCGCTCGAGCGCGAAGACGCCGAGATTGACGATGAGCCCCGATTCCTCCGCGATCGGCAGGAAGACCTGGGGGGCGACGCGTCCGAGGCGCGGGTGGTCCCAGCGCAGAACCGTCTCGAAACCCGCCACGGTGCGGTCCTCCAGGCGCACGATCGGCTGAAAGAGCACCTTGATCTCGTTGCGCTCCAGCGCCCGGCGCAGGTCGCTCTCCAGCAACATCCGCTCGCCGCGGTCGGAGCGCATGGTCGGGCGGTAGACCTCGATCCGGTCGCCGCCCTGGCGCTTGCCGTTGATCATCGCCAATTCGGCGTTCTTCACCACGTCGTCGCGCTTCACCACCGCGCCCGCCTCGTGCAGGGCGACGCCGATCGAGGGCGTGAGGAAGATCTCCCGGTCGGCATAGGTGATCGGCGTGGTGATCGCCCGGCGGATGCTGTCGGCGAAGGCGATGATCCGGTCAGGGTCGCGCTCGGAGAGCAGGATGATGGCGAACTCGTCGCCGCTGACCCGGGCCAGGGTATCCTGCGGCCGCAGCAGCCGGTTGAGGCGGCGCGACAGGGTCAGCAGGATCGAATCGCCGGCCGAGAGCCCGATCGCGTCGTTGACCTGCTTGAAGCGGTCGATGTCGACCACGAACAGCGTCGGTTTGAGGCGTGGGTCCTGGCTCGCGAGCGCCAGGGCGGCATCGAGCCTGTCGTTGAACAACTCGCGGTTCGGCAGGCCGGTGAGGTTGTCGTGGACGGCATCGTGCAGCAGCCGCTCCTCGGCGATCTTCGCCTCGGTCACGTCCGCGATAGTGCCGACGATGCGCACCACCTCGCCGTCGGTGCCGATCACCGGCCGCGCCTTGAGGCGGAACCAGTAATAGGGACCTGCCGCCGAGCGCAGGCGGAAATCCTGGGAGATGCGGCCGCGGCGCTCCTCGATCACCGTGTCGAGGGCGGCCGAGTAGCGCTCGACGTCGAAGGGATGGAGGAGGGAGAGCCAGTTCGCCTGCGGCCCCTCCAGCGCGCCGCGCTTGAGGCCGAGCTGCCCCTCGATCTCCGGCCCGGCGAAGACCCGGTCGCCCGGCACGTCCCAGTCGAACACCACGTCGCCGGCGCCGGTGAGCGCCAGCGCCCGGCGCTCGGTGTCGGAGACCAGGCTGTTGCCGATCCCGCCGCCCGCGAAGGCGTGCTGGAGCACCGTGAAGCCGATCAGCATCACGATCAGCACCAGGCCGCCGATCAGGGCCGGCTGGACGAGGTCGTTGTGGAGCTGGCCGGTGATGGCGAATCCCGCCGCCACCACCCAGGCGAGCAGCAGGAGCCAGGTCGGGATCAGCAGGATCGCCCGGTCGTAGCCGTTGTGGATGGCGAGGTAGACCACCAGCAGCAGGCCGACGCCTGCTACGGTCGCGATCGAGATCCGGGCGACGCCCGCCGCCACCGGCGGATCGATGACGGCCAGGCCCACGAGGCCGCCGAGGAACAGGAGCCAGATCAGCGCCACGTGGCTGTAGCGCACGTGCCAGCGGGCGAGGTTGAGATAGGCGAACAGGAACACCAGCAGCGTGGCGCCCAGGACCGCCTCGGCCGAGGCACGGTAGATCCGCTCGGCGGCCTCCGTGACCGGGAAGATGCGCTGGAAGAACCCGAAATCGATGCACGCATAGGCCAGCACCGCCCAGGCGAGCGCCGCGGCGGCCGGGAAGATGATGGCTCCCTTGACCACGAACACGATGGTCAGGAACAGGGCGAGCAGCCCGGCGATGCCGATGATGATGCCCTTGTAGAGGGTGAGGCCGGTCGCCTTCTTGCGGTAGGCGTCCTGGTCCCAGAGATAGACCTGCGGCACGTTGGGGGTGCGCAGCTCGGCCACGAAGGTGACGGTGGTGCCGGGATCGAGGGTGATGACGAACTGGTCGGCGTCCGGGCTCTCGTCGCGCTCGGGCCGGATGCCCTGGCTCGCCGTGATGGCAGCGATGCGCGAGCCGCCGAGATCGGGCCAGACCACCCCGGAGCCGACGAGGCGGAAATGCGGGGCCACCAGCAGGCGGTCGATCTGCTCGTCGGTGTCGTTGGTGAGCGCGAACACCATCCAGTCCGGCCGCGCCCCGGTCTCGCGCGCCTTCACGGCGATGCGGCGCACGATGCCGTCCTTGCCCGGGGCCGTGGAGATCTGGATCAGGTCGCCGTCGGAGCGGTAGCGCTCGATCGCCGGGGTGAGGTCGATGGCCTGCGAATCGAGGGTGACGCGCACGGCCTCGACCGCGCGGGCCTCCGGCGCGGCGAGGAGCAGCCCGGCGAGGGCCGCGAGGCAGGCGAGGACGAGTGAGAGCGTGCGCAAGCTTCGGCGTCTTCCGACCGGACAGGGACGGCCACGGGGCGGCTCGGGGAGGTGCCGGACCGTACTGACGCCCAAGCTTCCGGGCAAGGCGGAGGCCCCGGATCTCCCCTGCCGCCCGCGAGTGCGGCCGTCGTCAGGCTTCGATCGCTCTGCTTTGCGGCCAAATCAAGTTGCGCGGATCGCTCCGCGATCCGTGACGGTGCCGAGGCCGGACGGGGCGGCGTCAGCCAGCGATACCATCTCCCAGCATTCCGGATGACGCATCAGCTCGGTGAGGAACGCGAAGGTCAGTGCGTGAGTCGGGCAGTTCGCCACGATGCGTCCCAGGATCGGCCGTCCGGCGAGGCCTAAATCGCCGACGAGGTCGAGGATCTTGTGCCGCACCGGCTCGTCGGGAAAACGCGCGCCGCCGAGCACCCGTCCCCCGAGGAGGATCGCGACCCGCCCTGGACGCGCACCCCGCAGCAGCGGCTCGCGGTCACGGGGATGCATCCGCCCTTGCGTCTCCGGACAGATCGAGCGCCGGCATTCCGGCCGCGCCGGTGCGGGCGCGAGGCCGCCGCACACGGTCTGCGAATCGAAGGATCGGGCCCAGAGCCTGTCCCGGATCGGGCAAGGCAGGAGCGTCCGGGCGAGGCGGGTCTTGAGCAGGGTGCGCCAGATCAGCGAGGCGTTGCCGAAGCTGCGGCTCGGGGCGATCTCGGTGCGGAACGAGGCCGGATCGATACGGCCGGACCAGCGCAGCACGCCGAAGCCTGGCAGCCGGTCTGTGCTGACGTCGACGCTGAACGCCTCGGCCGGCTCGGCGCGCAGGAAGCCGTGCAGGCCGTCGACCTGGAACGGGGCGCGGATGCGCAAGGCCTGGCGCGGCCGCTCCTGCGGCACCCGACCGGCGGCATCGATCAGCGCGCACCAGCGCGCGGCCGAGCCGTCGAGGATCGGGATCTCGGTTCCCTCGACGGTGATCGCCGCATTGTCGATGCCTGAGGCCGCGAGGCTCGCCATCAGGTGCTCGATGGTGCGCAGCTTGCGCCCCTGGCCGATGTCGAGGGCGGTGCTCATCCGGCTCGCGACCCAGCCGGCGGTGCCGGCCGGCACCTCGGTGTCGATCCCCGAACCGGGGCAGCGCACGGCGAAGCGGATGCCGTGGCCAGGGGGCGCCGGCGCCAGGGTGACGCGGGCGACCCGGCCGGTATGCAGCCCAGGCCCGCGCACCGACATGCTCCGGCCCAGCGTCGCTTCGCGCCGCGCGCTGTCCGCCGCGTGAGCGGCGCCCTCGCACCTCATCTCGTTCGCCCGACCGTTCCGCCGGCCGTAGCGGCCGTCGTCTGCTGTTCCCCTGGGGCCGGCGCGGTTGTTCCGTGGGCAGGAGGGCTGAGCCGCCAGTCTCCTCGACCCCGGGACTTGGGCCGCGCAGGACCCGCTCTCAGCGCTCGCGCGCTCGATTGCAGGTTGGTTCTACGGAGACTTGAGGGGCGCCGACATTCGACCGTTCGGCCTAGTTCAAGCGGCAGGGACGGCAGACGAAACGTCTTGCTGCACGCGGGACATTGCCGATTCGATTGTCGAGGGTGAGCGGATCTCTACGGTATGATCCGCGACGATCGCCGCCGTAACCCTCCCCCCTCTGCGGGGGAGGGTGCGCCACGGAGTGGGGCGGGAGAGGGGAACCACGGTTTCGAAAGAGACTGAAATGTTCTGAAGGGCGTCACCGGCATCAGCGTCGCGCTGCCCCCTCCCGCCCGGCATCCGCCGGGCACCCTCCCCCGCAAAGGGGGGAGGGTTCAGACGCGCGAGCCAGGACGGGATCACCCCGCCTTGAGCGCGTTGCCCACTGCCTCGAGGCTCTGCAGCTTCTTGATCGGACCGATCGCCGCGATCGTCGGCGCCCCGGCGATGAGCGCCCGCCCGGCCGCCCGCACGTCGTCGGGGGTGACGGCATCGACCTTCGCGATCACCTCGGCGGCCGGGATCACCCGACCCCAGGCCAGGAGCTGGCGCGCCGTGCGCTCGATGCGGCCGCCCGGCGTCTCCAGTGCCGAGAGCAGGGCCACCTTGAGCTGGGCCTTCGCCCGCGCGAGCTCGGCGGAATCCACCGTCTCGGCAGCCTCGCGCAGGCAGGCCAGGGTCACCTCGACGAGGCCAGGCAGGTCGGCGCCAGCGGTGCCGGCGCCGATGCCGAACAGGCCGCAATCGCTGAACGGCCAGTGGAAGGCGTGGATCTCGTAGGCGAGGCCGCGGGTCTCGCGCACCTCGTGCCAGAGGCGCGAGGTCAGCCCGCCGCCGAGCACCTGGGCGAAGAGGTGCGTGGCGTAGTAGGCATCGTCCCGGAACGACAGGCCGGGCAGGCCAAGCACCAGGTTCGCCTGTTCGAGCTTGCGCGGCATCCGGCGCTCGCCGCCGCGATACTGGCCCGGCACCGCTTCCGGCCCGGTACCGGCCGGCATCGCCCCGAAATGCTTCTCGGCCGCCGCCACGATCGCCTCGTGCTCGACCGCGCCCGCGGCGGCCAGCACCATCCGGCCGGGCGTGTATTCGCGGGCGAGGTAGGCCTCGATCGCCGCCTTGTCGAAGCTCTTGATCGTCTCTGGGCGCCCGAGGATCGGCCGGCCGATCGGCTGGTCGGGGAAGGCGGCCTCGGTGAAGGCGTCGTAGACGACGTCGTCGGGCGTGTCCTCGACGGCGGCGTATTCCTGCAGGATCACGCCCTTCTCGCGGGCGAGTTCGCCGGCCTCGAAGGCCGAGCGGGTCAGGATGTCGCCGAGCACGTCGAGGGCGACCTCGGCATCCTCGCCGAGCACCCGGGCGGTGTAGCTCGTCTGCTCGACGCTGGTGGCGGCGTTGATCTCGCCGCCGACATTCTCGATGTCTTCGGCGATCTGGCGGGCCGAGCGCGTCGCCGTGCCCTTGAACGCCATGTGCTCGATCAGGTGGCTGAGCCCGTGCTCCTCCGGCCGCTCGTTGCGCGAGCCGGCCCCGACCCAGACCCCGAGGGTCGCGGTGGCGAGGCCGGGCATCGCCTCGGTGGCGACGGTGAGGCCGTTGGGCAGCCGCGTGATCTTGAGGTCCGGCGAGGCGCCGAGCGTCGCGAAATGCTGATTCACGCGACGCTCCTCAGGATGCGCGCGCGCTCGCGGATCGCCCGCTCGACCGCCGCCTCGTCGTTCGGCAGCACGGTGAAGCGCTCGCGCCGCTCCAAGAGGTCGGCGAGGTGGGGCGGCAGGGCCGGGCGGATGCCGGTGGCGGCCTCGACCGCGTCCGGAAACTTCGCCGCATGCGCGGTGGCGAGCGCCACCACCGGCGTCGCCGAGTCCTCGGCCACGAGCTTGCGGGCGGCGCGCACGCCGATGGCGCTGTGCGGATCGATGATCTGGCCGGTGCCCCGGTAGACGTCGCGGATCTCGGCCACGACCTCGTCCTCCGGCACCGCCGCAGCGTCGAACTCGGACCGGATCCGTCCCAGCGTCGCGGGGTCGAGCGTGAAGGCGCCCGACTGCTTCAAGCCCGCCATCAGCCGCTTGACGGCCTCGGCATCGCGATCGAGGGACTCGAACAGCAGGCGCTCGAAGTTCGACGAGACCTGGATGTCCATCGACGGCGAGGTGGTCGGCGCCACGCCCCGGACCTCGTAGGTGCCGGTGGCGAGGGTCCGGGCCAGGATGTCGTTGGCGTTGGTGGCGATCATCAGCCGGCCGACCGGCAGGCCCATGCGCTTGGCGGCCCAGCCGGCCAGGATGTCGCCGAAATTGCCGGTCGGCACCGAGAACGAGACCGGGCGGTGCGGACTGCCCAGCACCACCGCGCTGGTGAAGTAGTACACGGCTTGCGCCGCGACCCGGGCCCAGTTGATCGAGTTGACACCCGACAACCGCACGTCGTCCGCGAAGCGCGGATGCTGGAACAGCGCCTTCACGATCGCCTGGCAATCGTCGAAGGTGCCCTCGACCGCGAGCGCGTGGATGTTCTCGGCATCGACCGTGGTCATCTGCCGGCGCTGCACCTCCGACACCCGGTTATGGGGATAGAGGATGAACACGTCGACATTGTCGAGGCCGCGGAACGCCTCGACGGCGGCGCTGCCGGTATCGCCCGAGGTGGCGCCGACGATCGTCGCCCGGCTGCCCTTGGCCTTGAGCGCGTGGTCCATCAGCCGGCCGAGCAGCTGCATCGCCACGTCCTTGAAGGCGAGCGTCGGGCCGTGGTGGAGTTCGAGCAGGAAGAGGTTGTCGCCGAGCTGGGCCAGCGGGCAGACCGCCGGGTGCCGGAAGGTGGCGTAGGCCTCGTCGATCATCCGGTCGAAATCGGCCTGCCCGATCTCGCCGTCGACGAGGGGCGACAGCACGGTCTTAGCGGCCTCGGCGTAGGGCCGCCCGGCGAGACCCGCGATGGTCTCCGATGCGATCTGCGGCCAGCTCTGCGGAATGTAGAGGCCGCCGTCGCGGGCGAGGCCGGCCAGCAGCGCGTCGGTGAAGGTCAGCGGCGCGGCGCTGCCGCGGGTCGAAACATGGAGCACGGTGATCAGTCCTGAGGCTGGCGCAGCCCCTACACGAATCCGGGGCGCGCGTCAGCCCGCGGCTCAGGCGCTCGCGCCCGGTGCCTTGCGAAGGCGGCAGCCGGTGATCCGCCACGCGCCGTCCGCGTCTCGCTCCAGGGTGTAGAGCGCCTCCCAGTCGGTGCCGTCCTGGTCCTGGATGCGCACGCCCTGGGCGAGGCTGCCGTCGGGCAGCTCCTCGTCGGTGCCGAACTCGAAGCGGCGATTGCGGTAGACCGCCGCGTAACCCTGCCGGACCATGCCGATGAAGGTCTCGGGGCTGCCGAAGATCGACCGGATGGCGGGGGCCGCCTCGGCATAGGCCGCCGCCGCGTCATCGTGCCGGAACGCCTCCTGCTGGCGCAGGATCACCGCGCGGGCCGCATCGCGGTCGCTGCCGGCCGCGAGGGCGCCGTGACCGATCGCGAGCAGGCTCATGAGGGCGACGAGGGTGCGCATCGGCCGGGCTCTACTGGTTTATATTCTTATGCCAGCCGCAGCGTAGCAGGCCGCTTCTGTCCACACAACTTCCAGTCGTCCATGCCTGAGGGGATGGCGGCGGGTCGCGGCGAGTGTGACGGCAGCGCCCGATCACTCTTTGCTTGGGTCGAAGGAACGATCCTTCCATCCTCGGCGTCATCCCGCGGCGCGGCCCCGGGATGCCCCTGAGGACATGACGTCCGTCGACAGACGACGAACGGCTACACTCCGCTCGCCTTGCGCCCCAGCTCGACCACCCGCAGGTTGTTGGTCGTCCCGGGCCGGCCGAACGGGATGCCGGCCACCGCCACCACCAGATCCGGGGCCTGGGCGAAGCCCTCCTGGGCTGCGACCTCGGCGGCGCGGTCGACCATCGCCTCGTAGGATTCGATCTCTGGGCCGAGCACGGAGTGCGCACCCCAGTACAGGCTGAGGCGGCGCGACACCGCCGTATCGGAGGTCGCCGCCAGGATCGGCACGTTCGGGCGCTTGCGGGCGATGCGGGCGGCAGTGGTGCCGCTCGACGTGAAGGCGACGATCGCCGCCGCCTCGATCGCGTCGGCGAGGCTCGCGGCGGCGGCGGCCACGGCGTGGGGCGGGCTGTCCTCGACCTCCGGCTCGCTGGCCTGCACGAGCGAGCGGTAGAGCCGGTGCTGCTCGGTGCGGCGAATGATCCGGTCCATCATCGAGACCGCCTCGATCGGGTACCGCCCCGCCGCCGACTCGGCCGACAGCATCACAGCGTCGGCGCCGTCATAGACCGCGGTCGCGACGTCGGAGGCCTCGGCCCGGGTGGGGGAGGGCGCAGAGATCATCGATTCGAGCATCTGGGTCGCCACGATCACCGGCTTCACCGCCCGGCGGCAGGCCCGCACCAATTCCTTCTGGCGACCCGGCACGTCCTCGGGCGGCAGTTCGACGCCGAGATCGCCGCGGGCCACCATCACGCCGTCGGCGATGCGGATGATGTCCTCGATGTGATCGAGCGCCGAGGGTTTTTCGATTTTCGCGATCAGCCCGGCGCGGCCGGCGATCAGCCCGCGCGCCTCCATCACGTCGGAGGGAGTCTGGACGAAGGAGAGCGCCACCCAGTCCACCCCGAGCTCGAGCCCGAAGGCGAGGTCGCGCCGGTCCTTCTCGGTGAGCGGCGAGAGGGCCAGCACCGTGCCCGGCAGGTTGACGCCCTTGCGGTCGGAGATCGGCCCTCCCACCACCACGTCGGCGTCGATCGCCGCATCGTCGACGCCGACGACCCGCACCCGGACCCGGCCGTCGTCGATGAGCAGTTCCTGGCCCGGCGCCACCGCGGCGAAGATCTCGGGATGGGGCAGGGGGATCGCGTCGGTGCCGCCCTCCCGGCCCTCGCGCACGAAGCGGATCCGGTCGCCTGTGGCGAGGTCGGCCTTGCCGCCCCGCAGGGTACCGATGCGGATCTTCGGGCCCTGGAGGTCCTGCAGGATGCCG
Source organism: Methylobacterium frigidaeris (assembly GCF_022179185.1). Lineage (GTDB taxonomy): Bacteria > Pseudomonadota > Alphaproteobacteria > Rhizobiales > Beijerinckiaceae > Methylobacterium > Methylobacterium frigidaeris. The sequence continues at coordinate 22,473 of NZ_BPQJ01000011.1, forward strand.
ATCGGGCGGCCGGTCTCCTGCTCCAGCGCCCGGATGGCGGCGTGGACCTTGGCGTGGTCGTCGTGGCTGCCGTGGGAGAAGTTGAGCCGGAAGGTGTCGACCCCGGCGAGGAACAGGGCCTTGAGCCGCTCCGGCGTGTTGCTGGCCGGGCCGACGGTGGCGACGATCTTGGCGTGGCGGTGACGGCGCATGGCATTCGCTCCTTGCGGGTCCGGATCGGACTTGCGACTCAGGACTTGCGACTCAGGACTTGCGGATCAGGGCCTGGTGCGGCGGTAGACGGTGGCGAAGGTCACGTTCATGCCGCCGCAGGCGTTGTTGTCCTCGGCGAGGAGAAAGGGCGGCAGCAATGTCAGGCGCAGGCGGCAATCGGCGGGATCGCCGGCCGCGAAGGGCAGGGTGCCCTTGTCCCCCATGGTGAAGGCGAGGGCCGCCCCGCTCGGGGCCGTCTCGCCCTCGACGTTGCCCATGTTCACGGCGCCGCGGCGGACGCGGTCGGGATCGAGGGCGCCGTAGGTCGCATCGCCCTTGACGCTGAGGGTGCCGGCCGCCTTGCCCGGGCGGATGACGAGGGTCTGTTCCGGCGCCGTCCAGGTGCCGGTCCAGTCCTTCAGGGCAGGGGCCGACGCAGCGGGCGTCCGGGTGACCGCGGCGTCCGGCAGCCAGCCGGAACGGACCGCGCCCTTCTGCCCGACATAGGTCGCGCAGACGAAGCCTGGCGTGGCGCCGCCGAGGATCACGGTGTTGCCCGGCACCAGGAAGGCCTTCTCGCGGCAGGCCGGATCGGGGCCGGGGCAGCCCTTGCGCCCGGACGCCCCCTGCACGAACGGAACCCGCGTCGCGCCGGCCTTGATCGTACCGAGGCTCGGGCCCGAGCCGGCGCCGAGTGCGCCGTAATCGAAGCAATCGCCCTCGGCGCCCAGGGCCATGCCCGGTCCTGAGAGCCAGGCCAGCACGATCAGCCCGGCGCCCCGCCGTTTCCCGCCATGCCGTCCCTCGCCCTGCATCCCCGGATATCCCCGCACGCCGAATCTCCGCGGCGGAAGCTAGGGCATCTTGGACCAAAGGAGCACCCGTCGGCGCCCGAATAGCATGGTCTGCCGCAGCGCCCTGCCCTTGACGTCGGTTATGCTGCAACGCACCCTGTCGGCAGGAAGGCATTCTCTGACGCGATGTGAGGGGGGTATCGACGGTCATGCTGTTCCAGCCGCCCGTCTTCGAGACGATCTTCCGCACCCCCGTCGAGCATCGTCTGGTGATCCGGGGCTCGCGCAGCCGCGGCGCCCCGCTGGACGGCGTGCGCTGGTACCACGACGAGTTCGACGCCGCCGGCGCCCTGGTCGCCCGCTACGAGACCTTCGACGAAACCGACGAATCCGGCGAGGAGCGCTGCGGCTGGCGCCGCTACGATGCCGGCGGCCGTCTCCTCGCCCGGCACGAGGTGGCGATGCGCTGGTCGGCCCTCGTCGCCCTGAAGCAGTCGCGCCGCGGCGCCGAGATCGCGCTCCAGCGGCTCAGTGGCCATGGCTCTCCCGTGCCGCCCGCCCGCCGGGTTCTGGCGGCCTGACACGCGATCCGGACGATTAACTCCGGTTGCGCATCACGAGCCCGCGCGATGGAGCCGATGGCTCCGCACTCCGGAGCGATGCAGACATCATATGGCATCGTGCCGGCCGCTTGACCTCGGGGCCGCCCGCGATCACGATCTCACCCTATGACCTTCCTGCGTCACGTCGCGCTGCGCCGCCGAATTACCCACCCGGCCTGATCCGTCGGGCCGGGTTTCGGCTGTCCGCACCCCGTGATGCCACATGGCGCTCCTCGGCGCTCCTGAAGGTCTCTTCGTCATGCCCGTTACCGACGCGGTGCTGCATCTCCTGTGCGGCAAGATCTCCTCTGGAAAATCGACGCTCGCGGCCGGCCTCGCCGCGGAACCCGGCACGGTCCTGGTCCGGGAGGACCAGTGGCTCGCCGGGCTCTATCCAGGCGAGCAGACGACGCTCGCCGATTACGTCCGCAATGCCGGTCGCCTGCGCGGCGTGATGGGGCCGCACCTCGTCGCGCTGCTGCGGGCCGGCCTGTCCGTGGTGCTCGACTTCCCGGCCAATACGCCGGCGAGCCGGGCCTGGATGCGGTCGCTCTTCCGCGAGGCGGAGGTGGCGCACCGGCTCCACTACCTCGAGGCCGACGATGCCTTGTGCAAGGCGCGCCTGCGCCGCCGCAACGCCGCCGGCACACATGAATTCACCGTGAGTGACGACGCGTTCGACCTGTTCACGCGCTACTTCGTGCCTCCGGCGACGGAGGAGGGATTTACGATCTTGCGTCATCCGCAAGCAGAAGGTGGACAGACGATCGCTTGAGCCGGATGGCACGGGGCCGCGTCTTCGTCCGGAGCCTCATCGATCCAACGAACAGAACTGACGCTCTCCTGGTCATTCCGGGGCCGCGCAGCGGAGCCCGGAGTGACCAGGAGGGTCTCAGGACAGCCCCATGAGCAAGGGGCTCCTGAGCAGGGAACCCATCACCCCGCCGTCAACCACACCAGATGCCCGTCCGGGTCGCGCAGAAGGGCGTCCACGCCGCCGGGCCGCGGAACGACCCCACGCGAGACGAGGCGCCCGGCATGGGTGGCGCAGGCCGCCGCCAAGGCGTCGGAATCGGTCATCGCGACCACCAGCCTGGTCGCCGCGACATCGTTCACGGCGAGGTCGGAGGCCGGCCGCGGGAGGTCGCCGCGATAGCACAGGAGCTCGATATGGGGCGGCTGCCCGTCCGGGAAGCCGAGACCGGTCACCTCGACGGTCGGAGCGGCGACGGCGTCGAGGCTTGCCTGTTCCGGTCCTCTATTGAGCGAGCGCGACGCTACGCGAAGCCCAAGGGATTCGTAGAACGCGGCGCTGCGGGCGGTCTCGGCGACCGAGATCGCCGAGTGATCGAGGCCGAGGCACGGATCCGTCGCACCCGGCCGTCGCCAGGTCTCGGGCATGGACTCGGGCGGGAAGGCCAGGAATTCGAGGGGATGGCCCTCGGGATCGCGGAACTTGAACGCGGTGACGCCGCCCGAGGATGCGGGGAGCCGGACCGGACCGTTGGTCGAGATCGGGCGCCAGCCCGGATGCGCCGACAGCCGGGCATGGGCCGCCTCCATGTCGGACACGATGATGGCGCAGTGCTGGAAGAGCGGGCTGAAGCCTGGCACGTCACCCGGATAGGGCCGGCCCGCCGGCGTCACCGCCACCAGATCGAGGCGCTGGTCGCCGAGGCGCAACGGCACGACGCGTGCTCGTGCGCCATCCAGGCCGGTCACGGCGGAGAAATCCGAGACCGGCGGGGCCTCGGCATGGGTGAAGCCCAGGACCTCGCGGTAGAACGTCGCCAGGGCTTCCGGGTCGGCGGTGGTCAGCGCGATGCGGGCGAGGCGCAGAGCACCCGGGAGACCGGCCGTCACGGCGTCTGCACCCCGCGCCGGTCGAGGAAGATCGCGTAGAGCGTGTGCGAGCCGCCAATGAACAGGCGGTTCTTGGTCGGGCCGCCGAAGGTGATGTTCGAGACCGGGTGCGGCACCAGGATCTTGCCCATCAGCTTGCCCTCCGGGCTGATGCAGTGAACCCCGTCTCCCGCACTCGACCAGACATTGCCGTCCTCGTCGACCCGCATCCCGTCGCAATAGCCCGGCTCGATCTTATGGAAGACGTCGCCACCGGAGAGCGCCCCGTCGGCCGCGACATCGAAGACCCGGATGTACTGGCGCGGGTTGGGTTTCGACTGGTCGCCGGTCTCGGCGACGTAGAGCCGGCTTTCGTCGGGCGAGAAGGCGAGGCCGTTCGGCCCGTCGAAGTCGCCGGCCATCACCTGGATCTCGTTCGTCGCCGGATCGAAGCGGTAGAGGGCGGGCGGCTGCTCCGAGGCTTGCCGCCCGCCCTCGTAGTCGTTGGCGATGCCGTAGACCGGATCGCTGAACCAGATCGTGCCGTCGGACTTCACCACCACGTCGTTCGGCGAGTTCAAGCGCTTGCCGGCGTGATGGGTGACGAGCGTCGTGACCGTGCCGTCGTGCTCGGTGCGGTACAGGCAGCGGCCGCGATGCGAGCAGGCGATCAGCCGGCCCTGGCGGTCGCGAGTCTGGCCGTTGGCGTAGTTCGAGGGCGCACGGTAAACCGAGAAGCCAGCGCCCTCGATCCAGCGCATGGTGCGGTTGCGCGGCAAGTCCTGGAACAGCAGGCAATCGGCGTCGCCCATCCAGACCGGCCCTTCGATCCAGCGGAAGCCGGAGCCGAGTTCCTCCAGCGGCGCGTTGCCGAGGATGTAGTGCTTGAAGCGCTCGTCGTGGATCTCGAACCCGTTCATGGCGTCACCGGAACCGGCAGGCCGCCCCGGTGGTCGGGGGGGCATCGTATTGTACGATCATCAGCACCGCCGGCTCGTCGCCGACGGTGCCGGAGCGGTGGCCCTTCTTGCCGTCGATCTCGCGGACGTTCTGGTCCTCGCCGAAGGAGATCTCGCCCGGGCCCATCTCGACCCTCGTGCCGTCCATCGATTCGACGAACCAGCGGCCGGAGAGCGGGATGATCCATTGCGGCTTCGGGTTCGGGTGCCAGTCGCCGGTCCAGCCGACCGGCTGCACGGTCACGAACACGGTCGCGCCGTCATGGGTCTTCTGGCCCTGCCATTGCGGTGGGGCCGGCGGCGACATCGATTTCTGCTCGAACTCGGTGAAGGCGCACCGGGTCTGGTGGCTGATCCCGTCCGCGTCGGCCCAGAGGTGCCAGTAGGGGATGTTGGGCTTCTCGTCGCTCATCGGGCGGTCTCGCTGATGCTGTAGGGATTCGACGAGGCGAAGGGGTCGGAGAAGAAGGTCGCCACGGTGCTCGCCCCGGTGCCGAAGGTGACGAGCAGAAACCCACCGGCGAGCGCGAGGTTCTTCCAGAAATCCCAGAAAAGCTCGCGCCCCTTGCCGCCGGACCAGAAATCGCCCGGCTTCCAGAACTGCTTCCACAGGAGCGCCGTGACGCCGCAATAGCCAGCGAGCACGAAGGCGGCGAAGCGGTCGGCAATGCCGGTGAGGATGCCCAGCGACATCACGATCTCGACGAACAGGCCGATCAGGATCAGCACAGTGGCAGGGCCTGTGGAATGCACCGCCTGCCTGGCCTGGCCCACTGCACCGCGGAAATTCAGGATCTTGTCGAGCGCGCTGAACGGCAGGAACAGCAGCACCAGGAGGAGCCTGACACCGAACGCGACCGCGATGCTGAAGCTGGCCATCGACCCGAGAACCCCGCTGCCTTGTGCGCTTGCGAAAAGCTAACTGGGGCGGATCGACGTTCGCGCCAGCCCCGCCATATGCCCTCGCACGGCCAGGGGGCTCTGCGTCATCCCGCGGCTTAATCGTCAGAGGAGAAGCACCGCCGATGAGCGAGAACCGGCATTACGACGTCGTCATCATCGGCTCGGGCCCGGGCGGCGGCACCATGGCGTGGCGGCTGGCCCAGACCGGCAAGCGCATCCTGCTGCTCGAGCGCGGCGATTACCTGCCGCGCGAGCGGGAGAACTGGGACAGCCAGGCGGTCTTCGTCGATGCCCGCTATCAGGCGCCGGAGACATGGTACGGCGCCGACGGCTCCAGCTTCCATCCCGGCCTGCACTATTTCGTCGGCGGCAACAGCAAGGTCTACGGCTCGGTCCTGCTCCGCCTGCGCGAGAAGGACTTTTACGAGATTCGCCACCCGGACGGGATCGCGCCGGAATGGCCGGTCAAGTACGACGTGTTCGAGCCCTACTACCAGGCGGCGGAGGAACTCTACTACGTCCACGGCCTGCGCGGCGAGGATCCGACCGAGCCGCCGTCCTCCAAGCCCTACGCCTATCCGCCGATCACCCACGAGCCGCGGATCCAGGAGCTGTTCGACGGGCTGAAGCGGGAGGGGCACCACCCGTTCCACCTGCCGGTCGGCGTGCGCCTTGAGGAGCGCGATGGCAAGCCGCTGCCGCACTCGGCCTGCATCCGCTGCGACGCCTTCGACGGTTACCCCTGCATCACCAACGGCAAGGCCGATGCGCAGATCGCCTGCGTCGACCCGGCTTTGGCGGCGCATCCGAACCTCACCCTGATGACCAGGGCCTACGTCGACCGGCTGCTGACCGACCCGGCCGGGCGGACGGTCACCGGCGTCGAGGTCAAGCGCGGCAGCGCGACCGAGACGTTCACCGGCGACATCGTGGTGGTGGCCTGCGGCGCCCTGTCCTCGGCACTGCTCCTGCTGCGCTCGGGCAACGACGCCCATCCGCACGGGTTGGCGAACCGCTCAGGCCAGGTCGGCCGCAACTACATGCGGCACAACAACGCGACGGTGCTCGCCATCTCGCGCACCCCGAACCCGACCAAGTTCCAGAAGACCCTCGGCCTCAACGACTTCTACTTCGGCGCCGACGACTGGGAGTTCCCCCTCGGCCACATCCAGATGGTCGGCAAGTCGGACGGGGTCCAGATCCACGGCGAGGGCCTGCCCGGCTTCCTGCAATGGTTCCCGGAAAAGCCGTTCGACTGGATCGCCAGGCACTCCCTCGATTTCTGGCTCACCACGGAGGACCTGCCGATTCCGGAGAACCGGATCTTCTACGACGGGGGCAAGGTGCGGCTCGACCTCAAGCAGACCAACGAGGAGGCCCTGCACCGGCTCAAGGCCAAGCTGCGCGATCTCTGCGCGAGGCTCGACATCCACCCGCACCTGTTCGACCGCTCGCTCTATCTCGGCAAGGACGTGCCGATCGGCGGCACCGCGCACCAGGCCGGCACGCTCCGCTTCGGAACAGACCCGGCGACCTCGGTCCTCGACCTCGACTGCAAGGCGCACGAGCTCGACAACCTCTACGTGACCGACGCGAGCTTCTTCCCGTCTATCGGCGCCGTGAACCCGACGCTGACGATCATCGCCAACTCGCTCAGGGTCGCGGATCACATCATCGGGCGGTTGGGGGCATGAAACTCTCAAACCCTTCCCGGATCTCCTTCCGCTGACGCTACAGTTGTCCGGGGAAGGGGCGGGGGGCTGGGGATCGGGATGTGCAAGGCGGCGCGTGTCCCACGCATAGGTCTCGCTCACGCTTCCAGGCTATGACGGGACCGCCCCCTGAAGGAGCCCCCGATGCCCCTGGACCCCACCCTCCGCGACCGCATCATCACGGCCGTCGCCGACGGTTTTCCCGACCAGATCGCCCACACCCAGGCGCTGATCCGCTTCCCATCGACCCGCGGGCAGGAGCAGGCGATCCAGGATTTCGTGTTCCGCAGCTTCCGCGACCGCGGCTACGCCATGGACCGCTTCGCCATGGACCGCGAGCAGATCGAGGCGCATCCGGGCGGGGCGACAGTCAGCGTCGAGCATTCCGAGGCGCCGATCGTCGTCGGCATCCACCGGCCGCGGGAGGAGAAGGGGCGCTCGCTGATCCTCCAGGCCCATGTCGACGTGGTGCCGGCCGGCCCCGCCGACCTCTGGACCCACCCGCCCTTCGAACCGGTGGTCGAGGGCGACTGGCTGTACGGCCGCGGCGGCGCCGACATGAAGGCCGGGCACGCCGCCAACCTGTTCGCTCTCGACGCGCTGCGGCGCATCGGGCTCCAGCCTGCCGCCACCGTGACGCTCCAATCGGTGGTGGAAGAAGAATCGACCGGCAACGGCGCCCTGATGACGCACCTGCGCGGCTACCGCGCCGACGCGGTGCTGATTCCCGAGCCCGAGGAGGAGATGCTGGTGCGCGCCAATACCGGCGTGCTGTGGTTCCGGGTCGAGGTCCGGGGTCGGCCGGTCCACGTCCGCGAGATGGGGACGGGGGCCAATGCCATCGACGCCGCCTACCGGGTGATCGGCGCGCTGCGCGGGCTCGAGGCGCGCTGGAACGAGGACAAGGCCGGCCGCCCGCATTTCGAGGGCGAGGCGCACCCGATCAACCTCAATATCGGGCGCATCGAGGGCGGCGACTGGGCCTCCTCGGTGCCGGCCTGGTGCCGGATCGACTGCCGCATCGCGATCTATCCGGGCACGAGCGCGGCGGAGGCGGCCCGCGAGATCGAGGCGGCGGTGGCGACCTTCGCCCGCGACGACGCGTTCCTGTCGAACAGCCCGCCGCAGGTCACCTTCCACGGCTTCTTCGCCGAGGGCTACGTGCTCGACGAGGGCTCGGAGGCCGAGGCCGTGCTCGGCCGGGCGCACGAGGCGGCGACGGGCGGCGCGCTCAAGAGCTTCATGACCGCCGGCTACCTCGATACCCGGGTCCACGCCCTCTACGACCGGGTGCCGGCGCTCTGCTACGGGCCGAAGAGCGAGAACATCCACGGCTTCGACGAGCGGGTCAGCCTCGCCTCGCTGAAGCGCATCACCACCGCAATGGCGTTGTTCGTCGCCGAGTGGTGCGGCACCGAACCCGTCTGAAGGGGCGGGCCCTCGCGGGCCCGCGGCCTCGTCAATCGAAGCTGCGCTTCGCGCCAGACCCGCCGAGGCTGATCTTGCGGGTCTGGGGCGCCGTCGGGGCGGCCTGGACGGGCTTGGGCGGCGGCAGGTGAGCCTGGCCGTGAACCACGGCGCCGATCTCGCCGAGCGCCTTCACCAGGTCGTCCTTGCCGCAGGTGCGGGCGACGGTGAGGCCGAGCTTGTGGGTGTGGCTCTTGGCGTAGAGGTAGCCCGCGAGCTTGGCGCGGGTCTGCACCGGCAGGGCGTTCAGAAGGTCCGGCAGGTCCTCCGGCTCGGCCCGGTAGATCTCCCCGAGGGTCGCGAGGGGAACCGGGCAGTCGCGGTCGGCTTCGGCGCCGCTGGTGGGGTGGCCCTGGATCATGATGCGTCCTCCGGCTGATGGCGTGCCGCCGAAACTAGGGCCGTCCGCGGAATGAAGAAACCGCGGGTCGTCGAATCGGGGCGCTCGCGCTCCGGCGCCTCGATGCCCTATGCTCGCGCGGGAGACCAGGGGGAAGCGCGGGGCATCATGACCAGGGACGCGACGACCGACGAGGCGGCACGGCCGCAGGGCGATCTCACGGTGCGCACCATCGCCATGCCGGCCGACACCAACGCCAACGGCGACATCTTCGGCGGCTGGGTGATGTCGCAGATGGACCAGGCCGGCGGCATCGCCGGGGTCGAGCGGGCGCAGGGGCGCGTCGTCACGGTGGCGGTCGACGGCATGACCTTCCTGCGGCCGGTGCGGGTCGGCGACGTGCTCTGCGTCTACACCCAGGTGGTCGGCACCGGCCGCACCTCGATGCGGATCCAGATCGAGGCCTGGGCCCGGCGCTTCCGCACACAGACCCGCGAGAAGGTGACGGTCGGCGTGTTCACCTTCGTGGCGATCGACGACGAGGGCCGCCCGCGCCCGATCCCGCCGGCAGCGCCGGGCCTCTCGCCGTGAGCCTCGCTCACGCCGATCCGGAGACCTTCGCCTGCCAGGAATGCGGAGCCTGCTGCGCCTATTCGGCCGAGTGGCCCCGGTTCAGCATCGAGGACGATGCCGACATCGCCCGGATTCCGGAGATCTACGTCGACGATCCGGCCGGGCGGATGCGCTGCGAGGGCGAAAGGTGCTCCGCCCTCGAGGGCCGCGTTGGGGAGCGCGTGGCGTGCAAGGTCTACGCCGTGCGCCCCGAGGTCTGCCGCACCTGCGAGCCCGGCGACCCGGAATGCCTGATCGCCCGGCGGCATCACGGCCTGCCGGTCTAGGCGCCGCAGCCCCTTGCGCCGCGGGCCCAAGGCCGGCACATCCTCCGCATGATTGATCATCCGACCCGGGACGTCGGCTTCGGGGTCTACCTGCACTGGCCCTTCTGCGCCGCGAAGTGCCCCTATTGCGACTTCAACAGCCATGTCCGCCACGGGCGCCTCGACCAGGTGCGGTGGCGGGCCGCCTTCGCGCGGGAGATCGCCCACGCGGCCGCCCTCGCGCCGGGGCGGATCGTCACCAGCGTCTTCCTCGGCGGCGGCACGCCCTCGCTGATGGAGCCGGCGACGGTGGGAGCGCTCCTCGACGCGGTGGCGGGCGCCTGGAGCGTGTCGCCCGACGTCGAGGTGACGCTGGAGGCCAACCCGACCAGCGTCGAGGCCGGCCGTTTCCGCGATTACCGGGCAGCGGGGGTCAACCGCGTCTCGCTCGGCGTCCAGGCCCTCGACGATGCCTCGCTGAAGAAGCTCGGCCGGCTGCACAGCACCGAGGAGGCGATGCGGGCGGTCGAGACCGCCGCCGCCCATTTCGAGCGCACCTCCTTCGACCTGATCTACGCCCGCCCCGGGCAGACGCCGGAGGCCTGGGCGGCGGAGCTGCGCGAGGCGATCGCCCGGGCGGCGGAGCACCTCTCGCTCTACCAGCTCACCATCGAGGAGGGGACGCCGTTCTACGGGCTGGCCGCCGCCGGCAAGCTCACCGTGCCGGACGACGACACGGCGCGCGCGCTCTACGACGTGACCCAGGACGTCTGCGCCGGCGCCGGCCTGCCGGCCTACGAGATCTCCAACCACGCTCGGCCCGGGGCCGAATCGCGCCACAACCTGCTCTACTGGCGCTACGGCGAGTACGCGGGCATCGGCCCCGGCGCCCATGGCCGCCTCGTCTTCCCTGAGGGCCGCGCCGGCACCACGACGGAGCGTAACCCGGAGGCCTGGCTCGCCCGGGCCGAGGGCGAGGGCCATGGCATCATCGAGACGGAGCGTCTCAGCCCCGGCGATCAGGCCGACGAGTTCCTGATGATGGGCCTGCGCCTGCGCGAGGGCATCGATCCCGCCCGCTACGCGGCGCTGGCGGGCCGGCCCCTCGATCCGGACCGCGTCGCCGGGCTGGTCGCGGCTGGTCTCGTCGCGCGAACGACGGACGGCCGCCTCGCCGCGACGCCGAAGGGCGCGCCGGTGCTCAACGCCGTGGTGGCCGAGATCGCGGCGTGACTTAAGTTCCCGACGGCCCGAGCGCCCGGGGCGCCGGGCTGACGATCGTCGTGCCGCCCCCGCGGATCTCGAACACCGCCAGCGTGCGGTCGCTGGTGCCCTCCGGGCGGAACCGGAAGGTGCCGTCGATCCCGGCGAAGCCCGAGGGGTTGGTGAGCGTCGTGTCGGCGAAACGCTGCGACCCGTATTGCCGGTTGAGCGCCGCGGCGAGGGACACGGCGTCGTAGGAGAGCGTCGCGACCCGCACCGGATCCGAGCCGAACCGGGCCCGGTAGCGCTGGCTGAAGCCGGTGAAGCCCGCCGGATCGGCGGCGGCGAACCAGCCGCCCTGGAAGGCCGGCAGCGCGAAGACCCGCGGGTCGTTCCACACCGCGGTGCCGACCGGCTTGACCCGGGCCGGGCTGAAGCCGGCGCGGGTGAGAGCCGGGGCGGCGGCGCTCAGGCCCTCCGGCGTGTCGGGCAGGAACAGCGCGTCGGCCTGCGGCGTCGGGCCGGAGATCAGCGGGGCGAGGCGCCCGACCGAGGCGGCGGGGTTGCCGGCCGGGTAGCGCTCGATAGCCACGACGCGGCCGCCGCGGCGGGCTACCGCCTCGCGGAACTGCGCCTCGACGACGTTCCCGTAGACCGTATCGGGAATCAGCGCCGCGAAGGAGCGCCGCCCGGCCGCCGTGGTCTCGTCGATGATGCGGTCGACCTCGGTCTGCGGCAGGAAGCTGAGGAGGTATACGCCGCGCGCCGCGACGCTGGCATCGGTCGAGAAGGCGATCACCGGCTTGCCGGTGGGCCGCACCGTGGCGGCGGCCGACTGCACGGTGGCGGAGAAGAGCGGGCCGATCACCAGCTCCGCCCCCTCCGCGAGCGCCGCGGCCGCAGCCTCCCGGGCGCCGTCCGGCGTGCTGCGGTCGTCCTTCACCAGGATTCTCAGGTCGGGGCTCTGCGATTCCTGCAGCGCGAGGTCGGCGGCGTTGCGCAAGGCCGCACCCACGGAAGCGCCGGGGCCCGAGAGCGGCAGGATCAGCGCGACCTTGACGCTGCCCGTGCCGAGCGTCGTCCCGTCGCCCGCCGGGACGGCCGGCGTCTCGACCGGCGCCGTGCGAGTAGCGACGACCGGGCTGTCGACCCCGCCGCAGGCGGCGAGCACTGACAGGCCGGCGAGCACGACGGCGCTCCGCCCGAAACGCCTCAGAGTGTCGAGGCCGATGCCCCCCATCGCCCGCTCCCCCGGTCCGGCTCCCGCGCGCCGCGAATCGGCGACGGCAACCTAGCAGCAACATCCGTGCCCGGTGCATAAAGTCTGCCGGTGAAAAGTAAACGACCGCTCCTGTCCGCCTCGCCATGGCGCGGTGTGGCCGGGCCGTGGCAGTGTGGCGGCGATGACCCAGCGCAGCGACGATTCCCGCCGACGGTCCCCGGACCGTGCCGCGACCGGCCGAGGGCCGGCCGTCTACACCGCCTTCGGCCTCGCCGCCGAGGCCGAGCCCCTGTCCCCCGGCCTGCACGTGGTGGCGACGCCGATCGGCAACCTGAAGGACGTGACCTTCCGGGCGCTCTCCACCCTCGCCGCCGCCGACGCGGTGCTGGCCGAGGATACGCGGGTGACCCGCACGCTGCTCGCCCATTACGGCATCACCACGCCGCTCGTCGCCTATCACGAGCATTCGGGGGAGGGGGTGCGCGAGCGGATGATCGCCCGCATGAAGGACGGGGAGGCCCTGGCGCTGGTCTCGGATGCCGGCACGCCGCTGGTCTCGGATCCGGGATTCAAGCTGGTCCAGGCCGCGATCGAGGCCGGCCTCGCCGTCACCCCGATTCCCGGCCCCTCGGCGGCGATCACGGCGCTGGTGGCGGCGGGACTGCCGACCGACCGGTTCTTCTTCGAGGGCTTCCTGCCGCAGAAGAGCGGGGCGCGGCGCAACCGTCTGTCCGTGCTCTCCGGCGTGCCCGGGACCCTGGTGCTGTTCGAGGCGCCCCACCGCCTGCCCGAGATGCTGGCCGACGCCGCCGAGGTACTGGGCGGCACCCGGCCCGCCGCGGTGGCGCGCGAATTGACCAAGCTGTTCGAGACCGTGCGCCGGGGCGACCTCTCAGGCCTGGCCGCCGAATACGCCGCCTCCGGCCCGCCGAAGGGCGAGGTGGTGGTGGTGATCGGCACCGCGCCCGAGGACGCGCCCGGACCGGAAGCCGACGCCGATCTCGACGCGCGCCTCGAGGCGGCACTCGCCCGCCACTCGATCAAGGACGCCGCCAGCCTCGTCGCCGACGAGACCGGCCTCAAGCGGCGCGAGGTCTATGCCCGCGCCCTCGTGCTCGCACGCCGCGCCGACGACGATGCCGGCGAAGCCTGACGCGGCGCGCCGCCGGCTCCACCTGCGCCGGGTCAACTTGGCCCGCGGCCGGAGGGCAGAGCTGCTGGCAGCCCTCGCCCTCCTCTTCAAGGGTTACCGGCCGCTGGCCTGGCGCGTCGCGATCGGCGGCGGCGAGATCGACCTGATCGTGCGCCGCGGGAGCGTCGTCGCCTTCGTGGAGGTCAAGGCGCGGCCGACCCTGGAGGAAGCCGTCGTGGCGATCGACGCCCGCAAGCGCCGCCTGTTCTCCCGCGCCGTCCGAGCCTGGATCGCCCGTGCGCCCTGGAGCGCCGGTCTGACGCTCCGGGCCGACGCGGTGTTCGTGGCACCGGGCCGGTGGCCCCGCCACGTCGTCTCGGCCTTCGCGCTGGAGATGGACCGGTAACGCGGATTCTCCGATTCCGTTCATCTTGCGTGCAGCGCAGCATGCTTAAGCTCGCGGCTGCGATGGGGCCGGGTGAGGGGGGCACGTGATGCGCAGCGGTTTCGGATGCGAGTCCTGCGGCTCGCCGGGGGTGCGCCTGCCGGCCGACCTGACCGACGACGCCATGATCCAGTGCGACGGCTGCGGCTGCACGCTGATGGCCTGGGGTGCATTCAAGCGCCGCGTCGAGGCGCAGGAAGCGGCCGAAATCCGCGAACCGGCGGAGCGGCGTGCAGTTGGTGCGACGCAGCGGGTCGCGCGCTGACGCTGACAGCCAACCCGATGTGAGGCGGGATAGGCGAGAGCCGGGCGTTCCGCCTCTCCACGTCATTCCGGTCTCCGCTGCGCGACCTCGGAATGGCGTGGCGGGTGCTTATCCGGTCGAGATCCGACAACGGCGCAGGATGCGCGCTCACGCCGCCTCGGCGAAGCGGACCGCGAATCCCTGAACGATCGGAGGACTGGGCCCGTGGGGCCCGCGTCTCAGCCTCCCGCCGCGATCGCGGCAATCAGCGTGCGCTTCAGGTCCTGCTGGCTGAACGGCTTCTGCACCACCGGGCGGTCGCGGAACGGCTCACGGATGCCGGCGCCGCCATAGCCGGTGGAGAAGACGAGCGGCAGGCCGCGGCGCACGATCGCCTCGGCGACGGGGTAGATCGGCTCGCCGGCGACGTTGACGTCGAGGATCGCGACCACGAAGCTCTCGCTCTCGGCCATCTCGAGCGCCTTGCTCAGCCGGGCCGCCGGACCCACGACCTCGCAGCCGAAATCGAGCAGCATGTCCTCCAGCAGCATCGAGATCGCCGCTTCGTCCTCCACCACGAGGACGCGGGCACCGTTCAGGAGGTCTTCGCTTGTTTCCGTGCCCACGCCGGAGTTCTTTCCCTCAACGCCCCGTTTCGAGGCCCGACCGACCTGTCCCTGCCGCGGCGGCGACCGCTCGACCGTCAGGGGTTCCATCCGCCCGCAACCCATGCGGGTCCGCGCCGGCAGACAAGGCCTGCGCCGGTGAGCCGTCGCCCGGAACGCCAGACATGTCAAGCGCACGGACCTGGGACGCGATGCAGCGGCGATCAGATACCCCCCACCCCTTGAATCGGCGCAGTCTGATCGCGGGGGGGCTCGCCGGATTGGCACTCCCCACGCTCGCGCGGGCCGACCGGCCGGTCGTCGTGGCCTCGAAGTCCCACGGGGAGGGCATCCTTCTCGGCTCCGTGATCGTGATGGTGCTCCAGCGCCTGGGCGTGCCGGTGACGGCCCGGCTCCAGCTCGGCCCGACCCGCATCGTGCGCACGGCGCTGACCGCCGGCGAGATCGACGCCTATCCCGAATACACCGGCAACGCCGCCTTCTTCTCCGGCACCGATTCCGATCCGGTCTGGCGCCGGGCGGAGACGGCCTACGCGGCGGCGAAGGCCTTCGATGCCAAGAACGGCCTCACCTGGCTCAAGGCGGCGCCGGCCAACAACACCTGGCAGATCGCCGTGCAGGGGGGCCTCGCCCGGGCCGAGCGCCTCGCCACGATGGCGGATTTCGCCGGCGCGGTCCGCCGCGGTCTGGTCGAGCTCGCCGCCTCGGCGGAGTTCGTCGAGAGCCCTGCCGCTCTGCCGTCCTTCGAGCGCGCCTACGATTTCGTGATGCCGCGGGATCGGATCGTGATGCTGCCGGGCGGCGACACCGCCGTCACCTTGCGGGCGGCGGCGCAAGGGATCAGCGGGGTCAATGCCGGCATGGTCTACGGTACGGACGGGGCGATCGCGGCCCTCGACGTGGTGGTGATGAGCGATCCGGCCGGCGCGCAGATCGTCTACGAGCCGGCGCCCCTGTTCCGCACCTCCGTCCTCGAGCGGCATCCCTCGATCGCGCCTGCCCTCGACCGCATCTTCACCGGGCTCGACCTTCCGACCCTGCGGCGGCTGAACGCCGAGGTGGCGGTGGACGGCGACACCCCAGAGGCGGTCGCCCGCCGCTACCTCGGATCCCTCGCACCATGACATTCTCTACGCCATGACCTCTACGCCATGACCTCTACGCCATGACATCGCTGACGCGACCTGCCGCCTGGCTCCCGCTCGCCGCCGCCGGCCTCGCCGTCGCGGCGCTCGCGGGCCTGCCGTTTCTCACCCTGGCGCCGAATCGCCTCGTGCCTGGTGCTCCCGTCGGCTGCGGCCTCCCCGGGGCGGCGGCGGGCGCGCTCGCGGCCGGGGCGGCCGTGCTGCTCGCGGGTCAGGCACGGTCCTGGCGCGCCCGGGCCGCCCTCGCGGCGGCGCTGATTGCCTGGTGCGTGCTGCTCGTCGGCCTCGGACACGGCGCCGCCGGTCTCCTCGCGGGCCAGAAGCCGGCCGCCCGGGCCGTGCTCGGCTCGGGGGCGTGGCTCGCCCTCCTGGCGATGGCGGGCCTCGCCGGGGAGGCGGCGAGGGCCATCTTGCCGCGCCGGGGTGGTCTCGCCGCCACCCTGCTGCTGCTTGGCCTCACGGTGCTGATCGCCTGGGCGGGCCTCCTCGATTCGCTCTCGCTGGCGGTCGAGTACCGGGCGCGGGCGGATGCCGTGGCGGCGGCCGTGATGCAGCATCTCGGGCTCTCCGGGGCGTCGCTCCTCCTCGCGCTCGCGCTCTCCGTGCCCCTGGCACTCCTGCGCCTGCGCGATGGGCCGGCCGCGCGCCTCGTCGACGGGCTCGTCAGCGGAATCCAGGTCGTGCCGGCCCTGGCGCTCTTCGCCGCCCTGGTGGCGGGCCTGTCGGGCCTGCTCGCCCTGGTGCCGGCCCTGCGGAGCCTCGGTCTTGCCGCCATCGGGCCGGTGCCGGCGGTGATCGGCACCGCCGCCTATCTCGCCCTGCCGCTGGTGAGCGGGCTCGCCGCCGGCCTCGCGGCGGCGGATCCCGACGTGCTCGCCGCCGCCCGGGCGATCGGCCTCACGCCGCGCGAGGTGCTGCTGCGGGTGCGCCTGCCGCTGGGCGCGCCGGTGCTGATGGGCGCCCTGCGGGTGGCGGCGGTGCAGAGCGTCGGCCTCGCCACCCTCGGCGGCCTCGTCGGGGCCGGCGGCCTCGGGGCACTGGTCTTCGAGGGCATGGCGCAGTTCGCCCAGGACCTGATCCTGCTCGGGGCGCTCCCGGTGATCGGCCTCGCCCTGGCGGTCGATGCCGGGCTCGCGCTCCTCGCTGGCACCGGGGAGCAGCCGGCATGAATCGCGCGCTCGTGCCTCTCCTGGTGGCCGTGTGCCTCGCGGTGCTCAGCCTGCCCGATGTCGCCGGGTTCGTGGTCCGGGCCCTCGGCCTCCAGGCCGGCACGCCGGTGCCGGCCGGGCGCCTCGCCTGGCTCGCCCGCCAGCACCTCGCCCTGGCAATCGTGGGCTTCCTCCTCGCGGGCGGAGCCGGGCTCGGGCTCGGCATCCTGGCGACCCGCGCCGCGGGAGCGCGCCTCAAGCCCACCCTCGACACCCTGGCGGCGGCGGCGCAGGCCGTCCCGCCCCTGGTGGTGGTGGCCCTCGCCCTGCCGGTGATCGGGTTCGGTGCGCCGCCGATCCTGCTGGCGCTCGCCGCCTACGGGCTGATGCCGGTGATGCGCGGCACCGTCGGGGCGCTCGCCACCGTGCCGGAGGAGGTGCGGCGGGCGGCGCGGGGCATGGGACTCACTCCCGCCCAAACGCTCGTCCGGGTGGAATTGCCGCTTGCCGCCGGGCCGATCCTCGAAGCCCTGCGGGTGGTGCTGGTCCTGGCGGTGGCGACCGCCGCGATCGGGGCGCTCGCGGGCGCCCAGACCCTCGGCACACCGATCATCGTCGGGTTGCAGAACCAGAACAACCTGGCGCTGGTCCAGGGCGCCGCGGCGGCCGCGGCGCTCGCCTTCCTGGCCGATGCGGCGTGGCTCGCCGCAATGGCGGGGTTGGGCCGGTTGCTGCGGGGTTGAGGCCTACGCCGCCAGCCCCCGCTTGCGCAGGAGCGGCGCGGTGCTCGGCAGCCGGCCGCGGAAGGCCGTGTAGGCGTTGCGGGCGTCGCGCAGGTTGCCGGCGCCGTAGACGTAGGTGCGCAGGCGCTCGGCGGTGGCGGGATCGAAGATGTTTCCGGCTTCCCGGAAGGCATCGAAGGCGTCGGCGTCCAGCACCTCGGACCAGAGATAGCTGTAATAGCCGGCCGCGTAGCCCTCGCCGGCGAAGACGTGCTGGAAGTGCGGCGTGCGGTGGCGCATCGCGATCTCGGCCGGCATGCCGATGCGGCGCAGCGACTCGGCCTCGAAGGTCAGCGGATCGATGCCGCTCTCGGCTAGAGGCGAGAGGTGCAGGTCGAGGTCGACGATGGCCGAGGCGGTGTACTCCACCGTGGCGAAGCCCTGGTTGAAGGTGCGGGCGGCCAGCAGCCGGCGCAGCAGGTCCTCGGGCATCGGTTCGCCGGTGCGGTAGTGGCGGGCATGGGCCCGCAGCACCTCCGGCTGCTCCAGCCAGTGCTCGTAGAGCTGCGAGGGCAGCTCCACGAAGTCGCCCGCCACTGCGGTGCCGGCGAGCAGCGGGTAGGTGACGTTCGAGAGCAGCCCGTGCAGGGCGTGGCCGAATTCGTGGAACAGCGTCCGGGCGTCGTCGAAGGAGAGCAAAGCCGGCTCGCCCTCAGCCCCCTTGGCGAAGTTCATCACGTTGACGATGATCGGCGTGACCTCGCCGGTCAGGCGCTCTTGCGAGCGGAAGCCGCTCATCCAGGCGCCCGATCGCTTGCTCGGCCGCGCGAAGTAATCGCCGAGGAAGAGGCCGATCACCCGCCCGTCCCGGTCGGCGACCTCCCAGGCCCGCACCTCCGGGTGGTAGCGCGGCACGTCCGGCAATTCGGCGAAGGAGAGGCCGAACAGGCGGTGCGCCGTGTCGAAGGCAGCCTGGATCATGCCCTCCAGCGGCAGGTACGGCTTGATCTCGCCCTCGTCGAGATCGTGCTCGCGCCGGCGCAGGCGCTCGGCGTAGTGGCGCCAGTCCCAGGGCGCGAGGTCGAAATTCTGGCCGTCCTCGCGGGCGAGGGCCTGAAGCCGGTCGCGCTCGGCTTCGGCCCGCCGGCGGGCCGGCGCCCAGACCTCCTCCAGCAGGCCGGCCGCGGCCTCGGGGCTGCCCGCCATCGTGTCGTCGAGGCGGAAGGCGGCGTAGCTGTCGTAGCCGAGGAGGCGGGACCGCTCGGCGCGCAGGCGCAGGGTCTCGGTGATGATCGCCCGGTTGTCGGTCTCACCGCCGTTCTCGCCACGGCGGATCCAGGCGGCGTAGGCGCGCTCGCGAAGATCACGGCGGGTCGAGAAGACCAGGAACGGATCGATCAGCGAGCGCGACAGGGTGACGACGTGGCGGCCGGGCAGGCCGCGCTCCTCGGCGGCGCGCGCCGCGGCGGCGCGCAGGAAGGGGGGCAGGCCGGCGAGGTCGTCCTCACTGGTCAGCTCCAGCGTGAAGGCGCCCTCGTCGGCGAGCAGGTTCTGGCTGAACTGCGTGCCGAGCTCGGCGAGCCGTGCGGCGATCGCGGCCACCCGCTCCTTGGCCTCGGCGTCGAGCTCGGCCCCGGCGCGGCGGAAGCGCAGGCGGTAGCGCTCGCGCACCCGCTTCTCCTCGTCGCTCAAGCCCTCCTCGCCGATGGCGGAGACCCGCGCCCAGAGATCCGGGTTGAGGTAGATCGCGCTGCCGTGGCGGGCGAGCCGCGGCGCCACCGCCCGCTCCACCGCCTGCAGCTCCGGGTTCGTGTGGCTGCCGGTGAGGTTGAAGAAGGTCGAGGAGACCCGGCGCAGGGCCTGGCCGGAGCGCTCCAGCGCCTCGATCGTGTTGGCGAAGGTCGGTGCCTCGGGATTGCCGGCGATCGCCTCGATCTCGGCGACGTGCTGGGCCAGCGCCCGCTCGAAGGCCGGCTCGTAATGCGAGGGCGCGATGCGCTCGAAGGGCGGCAGCCCGTGGGGCGTCGTCCAGGCCGGCTCGGAGAAGGGGTTGGGCTCGTGCTCCGCCGTGACGCCGCGCATGCTGGTCCTCTCGCTCGAATGGCGGGCGACGATAGACCCTGGGGCGGGACGCGCAAGCGCGGCATGACGCGCGGGAACGGCCACGCTTGCCCGGCCGTTGAGAAGCGGGACTGGGGGAGGGCGCGATGCCGGGGACGATCGTGGGGCGAATCCTCGCCGCGCTGGTGGGGGCAGCCGTCGTCGTGGGTCCGGCGGCGAGCCAGACCTCGGCGGGCCAGCCGCCGCTGAGCCGGGTTCCCGCCGATCAGGTACCCCTGCCGCCGCCCCGGCCCGAGGAGGCCAAGGGCCCGGCCGCCACCGAACCCGCGGGCAAGGAGCCGGCGGGCAAGGACGCGAGCCCCGAAGGAGCCGGCAAGGAGACCGCTCGGGAGACTGCCAAGGAGGCGCCCGCGTCGCCCATCCCCGAGCCGGCCCCGCTGCCGCCCGAGCGGCCCGCCGACGTCCCGTCCGGTCCGACGCCGACACCCGCCACGATCGTGCCGGACGACACCGCCTGCCTGCGCCGGCTCGACCGCCTCGGGGTGAAGGCCGAGCCGGTGGCGCCCCTCGCCGACGGGCTGTGCGGGGCGGCCAAGCCCCTGCGGGTGACCGCGTTGCCGGACGGCGTCGTGCTCGCGCCCGCCGCCACCCTCACCTGCGTCGCCGCGGAGGCGCTCGGCCGCTGGAGCACCGAGGTGCGGGTGATCGCCGAGCGTACCCTCTCCAAAGTGCCGCAGGCCTTCCAGATCGGCGGCTCCTACGAGTGCCGCGGCCAGAACCACGATCCGAGCGCCAAGCTCAGCGAGCACGCCTACGCCAACGGGGTCGACGTGATGGGCTTTGCCTTCGAGGGGAGGGCGCCGGTCACGGTGGGCGCGACGCGGGAGGGCACGCCGGAGGCGGCGTTCGAGGCCGCGGTCCGGGTCCGCGCCTGCGGCTTCTTCCGGACCGTGCTCGGCCCCGGCTCCGACGCCGCTCACGCCAATCACCTCCACCTCGACGAGCGCGAGCGCCCGGCCGGCCATCGTCTGTGCCAGTGAACGCGAAAAATGCGGGAACGGGAGGAAGCGTCCGGCGCTTTTAGGCCTTGCTGATCTCGTGTGCAGGAGAGTGTCGGATGCGGAGGACGGCGAGGCTCGGGGCGGCTCTGCTGGTGGTGGGGCTTTCGGGCGCGGCCGGCGCCGCGGAAACTCCCTTGACGGCGGAGGCGATCAACCAGGCGCAGTTCGGCGCCAAGGCGGACGGCAAGGAGAAGAGTCAAGAGAGGGGCAAGGAAGCCGGCAAGAAGGATACGAAGCCCGCGAAGGCCGCCGAGAATCGCGCCGACCCGCTGACGGTGCGGGTGCAGGTGCTGCTCGACCGGGCCGGCTTCTCGCCCGGCGCCATCGACGGGCGCGACGGCGACAACCTGCGCGGGGCGCTGGCGGGCTTCGCCAAGGCCAAGGGCCTGACCGTCTCGGGCAAACTCGACGCGCCCGTCTGGCAGGCGCTGTCCGGCACCAGCCAGGACCCGGCGGTGACGCAGTACACGTTGACCGAGCAGGATGTCGCCGGCCCGTTCGTCGAGCAGATCCCGCCGAAGATGGAGGAGCAGGCCGACCTGAAGGCGCTCTCCTACACCTCGCCGGCCGAGATGCTGGCCGAGCGCTTCCACATGAGCACGGGCCTCCTGGAGGCGCTCAACCCCGATGCCCCGCTGACCAAGGCCGGCACGGCGATCACGGTCGCGGCCGTGCCGCCGCTGGAGACCGGGCGCATCCCCGCCAAGGAGCTGCCCGAAGCGCCGAAGGTCACACGTATCGAGGTCGACAAGGATGCGCTCCAGGTCCGCGCCTACGGCGAGGACGGAGCCCTGCTGCACCTCTACCCGGCCTCGATCGGAAGCGAGGAGAAGCCGGCGCCGAGCGGCGTCCTGACAGTGAAGGCCGTCGCCTTCGACCCGAATTATACCTACAACCCGAAATACGAGTTCAAGGGCGTGGAGTCGAAGCGCAAGTTCACCATCAAACCCGGCCCGAACAACCCGGTCGGCGTGGTCTGGATCGATCTCTCGGGCGATGACGGCTACGGCATCCACGGCACGCCCGAGCCGGAGAAGGTCGGCAAGACCGAATCGCATGGCTGCGTCCGGCTCACCAATTGGGATGCGCGTGATCTCGCGAAACACGTCGAGAAGGGCGCGAAGGTGGATTTCGGGAAGTGAGCGGACGCTTCGCTGGGTGAATCCGAAAAGTCGCGGGATCCTCTCTCCAGGTGATCCCGGGCTTGCCCGGTATCGCTGCAAGGTGTGGGAAAGGGGTAGGGGCGATCGAAGATCGCGCGAGGTTGAGACAGTTCAGGATCAAGTACCGTACGTCGAGCTGCCAGCACGGCGCTCGGCGCTTTACACGGAAGCGCGCCACCCTCACCCCTAACCCCTCTCCCATACGGGAGAGGGGAATCGCGCTGCTCTCGAATATTGGGAGCCTAGCCGGCCGAGCAGGACGATCAGCCCCCCTCGACCTCCCCACCATCCCCCTCGATCTCGGCGTCCGCCTCGCCCTCGCCCTCGATGTGCTCCACCGACACCACCTTCTCGGTCTTGTCGGTGTTGAACACCGTGACGCCCTGCGAGGCGCGGCCGACCACCCGGATGTCGTCCACCGGAACGCGGATCAGCTTGCCGGCGTCAGTGACCAGCATGATCTGGTCGCTGGTCTCGACCGGGAAGGAGGCGACGAGGCTGCCGTTGCGGGTGTTGACCTCCATCGCCTTGATGCCCTTCCCGCCGCGGCCGGAGATCCGGTACTCGAAGGACGAGGTGCGCTTGCCGTAGCCGCGCTCCGACAGGGTGAGGACGAATTGCTCCGCCGCCCCCATGACGATGTAGCGGTCCTGATCGAGGTCGATCGAGGCCGCGGCCTCCTCGGCCTCGGGCTCCGGCGCCGCCGGCAGCTCGATCGCCTCGCCGGTGGCGCGCCGGTCGGCATTGGCCCGCTTCAGGTAGGCCTGGCGCTCCTCGGGCGAGGCTTCGAAGTGGCGCAGGATCGTCATCGAGATGACGTGGTCGTTCTTGCCCAGGTTGATGCCGCGCACGCCGGTCGAGTCGCGGCCCTTGAACACCCGGACGTCGGTGACGGGGAAGCGGATGCACTGGCCCGCCGCCGTGGTCAGCAGCACGTCGTCGGCTTCGGTGCAGATCTCGACATGGACGATGTGGTCGCCCTCGTCGAGCTTCATGGCGATCTTGCCGTTGCGGTTCACCTGCACGAAGTCGGACAGCTTGTTGCGCCGCACGCTGCCGGAGGCGGTGGCGAACATCACGTCGAGGGTCTCCCAGGACGCCTCGTCCTCGGGCAGCGGCATGATGGTGGTGATGCGCTCCGCCCCCTGGTCGAGGGGCAGGATGTTGACGAGGGCCTTGCCGCGGGCGTTCGGCGCCGCGAGCGGCAGCCGCCACACCTTCTCCTTGTAGGCCTGGCCCTGCGAGGAGAAGAACAGCACCGGGGTGTGGGTGTTGGCGACGAACAGGCGGGTGACGAAGTCCTCGTCGCGCATCGACATGCCGGCCCGGCCCTTGCCGCCGCGGCGCTGGGCCCGGTAGGTCGAGAGCGGCACCCGCTTGATGTAGCCGGCGTGGGACACGGTCACGACCATGTCCTCGCGCTGGATCAGGTCCTCGTCCTCGACGCTGGAATCCCAGTCGAGGATCTCGGTCTTGCGCGGGGTGGCGTACTCGGCCCGCACCTCGGCCAGCTCGTGCTTGACGATGCCCATGATGCGGGCGCGCGAGCGCAGGATGTCGAGGTAGTCGGCGATCTCGTCGGCGAGGCGCTTCAGCTCGTCGCCGATCTCGTCGCGGCCGAGGGCGGTCAGGCGCTGCAGGCGCAGGTCGAGGATGGCACGGGCCTGGGTCTCGGACAGGCGGTAGGTGCCGTTCTCGCTCACCCGGTGGCGCGGATCGTCCACCAGCGCGATCAGCGGCGCGATGTCCTCCGCCGGCCAGTCGCGGGCCATCAGGGCCTCGCGGGCGGTGTTCGGATCGGGCGAGGTGCGGATCAGCCGGATCACCTCGTCGATGTTGGCGACCGCGATGGCGAGGCCGCACAAGACGTGGGCGCGCTCGCGCGCCTTGTTCAAGAGGAACTTCGTGCGGCGGGAGACGACCTCCTCGCGGAAGTCGATGAAGGCCTGGATCAGGTCCTTGAGGTTCAGGAGCTCGGGCCGGCCGCCGTTCAGCGCCACCATGTTGCAGCCGAAGCTCGTCTGCAGCGGGGTGTAGCGGTAGAGCTGGTTCAGCACCACGTCGGCGACGGCGTCGCGCTTCAGCTCGACGACGATGCGCATGCCGTCGCGGTCGGATTCGTCGCGCAGGTCGGCGA
This sequence comes from Methylobacterium frigidaeris, assembly GCF_022179185.1. Lineage (GTDB taxonomy): Bacteria > Pseudomonadota > Alphaproteobacteria > Rhizobiales > Beijerinckiaceae > Methylobacterium > Methylobacterium frigidaeris. Next base: position 46,471 of record NZ_BPQJ01000011.1, read on the forward strand.
TGCCCTCGACGCGCTTCTCGCGCACCAGATCGGCGATCTTCTCGACCAGCGAGGCCTTGTTCACCTGATACGGGATCTCGGTGAAGATCAGCGCCTCGCGCTCCTTGCGCAACTCCTCGATGTGGGACTTCGCCCGCATGATCACCGAGCCGCGCCCGGTCATGTAGGCCGAGCGGGTGCCCGAGCGCCCGAGGATCGAGCCGCCGGTGGGGAAGTCCGGCCCCGGGATGATGTCGTTCAGGCCCTCGATGGTGATCGCCGGATCGTCGATGAGGGCGATGCAGCCGTCGATCACCTCGCCGAGATTGTGCGGCGGGATGTTGGTCGCCATGCCGACCGCGATGCCGCCGGCGCCGTTGACGAGGAGGTTCGGGAAGCGGGCGGGCAGGACCGCCGGCTCGTCCTTCGACTCGTCGTAGTTCGGGTTGAAGTCGACGGTGTCCTTGTCGATGTCCTCGAGCAGCGCCATCGACGGTTTCGCAAGGCGCGACTCGGTGTAGCGCATCGCCGCCGGCGGGTCGCCGTCGATCGAGCCGAAGTTGCCCTGACCGTCCACCAGCATCAGCCGCATGGCGAAGTCTTGGGCCATGCGGACGAGGGCGTCGTAGATCGACTGGTCACCGTGCGGGTGATACTGACCCATCACGTCGCCGACGATGCGGGCCGACTTCACGTACTTGCGGTCCGGCAGGTAGCCGTTCTCGTACATGGAGTACAGGATGCGGCGGTGCACCGGCTTGAGGCCGTCGCGCGCGTCCGGCAGGGCCCGGCTGACGATGACGCTCATCGCGTAGGCCAGGTAGGACTGGCGCATCTCGTCGGTGATCGAGACGGGCTTGATGTCGGTCGCGGGCGGCGGTGCGCCGGTCGGGTCGTTCTCTGCCAAGGTCTGTCTCTCGTCGCGGCCCGCGCGGGCTCACACTCTCTCGCCGGACGGCTTAGCCGATTTGCGCCCCGGGTGCCAGCGTCACCCGCGGAAGGCGAGGCAAATCAGCATCTTAGATGGGCGTTCCGGAGATGTTCCACAACCCCGCCGGACTCCTGTGGACGAGTGTCCCGCGAACTCGTTAGAGATTGGCAAAGGATGCGGGAGAAGGGCGCCGGTGGCGGCCCGCCCGCCGCGGGAGGCCGCCGCCCATGGACGTCGTGATCTATCACAACCCGGCCTGCGGCACGTCGCGCAACGTGCTGGCGATGATCCGCAATGCCGGCCTCGAGCCTCACGTCGTCGAGTACCTGAAGACCCCGCCGACGCGGGACCTGCTGCGCCGGCTCCTCGCCCGGGCCGGCCTCACGGTGCGCGACGTGCTGCGGAACAAGGGCACGCCCTACGCCGCGCTCGGCCTCGACGACGAAGGCCTCTCCGACGACCAGCTCCTCGACGCGATCGCCGCCCATCCGGTCCTGCTCGAACGCCCGCTGGTGGCGAGCCCCCGCGGCGTGCGTCTGTGCCGCCCCTCCGAACGGGTGCTGAACCTGCTGCCGCCGCAACAGGGCGAGTTCGTGAAGGAGGACGGCGAGCGCGTGATCGACGAGCACGGGCGCCGGGTCGCCACGGCGTGATGGTCCGATGATCTCGCAAGGGCGCTGGCGGGTCATCTCCGCCCTCGGCATCGTGCAGATCCTCGCCTGGGGCTGCAGCTACTACCTGCTGACGGTGCTCGGGCCGTCGATCGCGGCGGAGACCGGCTGGGGGCTGCCGTGGATCTTCGGCAGCCTCACCGCCGGCATGCTGACGGCGGGCCTCGTCGCGCCGCATGCCGGCCGGATGATCGGCCGCCACGGCGGGCGGCCGGTCCTGGCGGTCTCGGGTCTGCTCCTCGCCACCGGGCTCGTGCTGCTGGCGCTCGCGCCGAACCTGCCGGTCTTCGGCCTCGCCTGGCTGGTGATCGGCGCCGGGATGGGGTCGGGGCTCTACGACGCCGCCTTCGCCACCCTCGGGCGGCTCTACGGCGCCGATGCGCGCCCGGCGATCACGGCGCTGACCCTGTGGGGCGGCTTCTCCAGCACCCTGTGCTGGCCGCTCTCGGCCTTCCTGCTCGCGCATCTCGGCTGGCGCGGCACCTGCCTGACCTATGCCGCGCTGCAGCTCGGCGTGTGCCTGCCGCTGATCCTCGGGCTGATCCCGCGCGCCGCCCCGCGGCCGGTGACGGCGGGCAACCGACCGGATACGGTGTCGCTCGACGCCGCGGAGCGGCCGGTCTTCCTCGTCCTCGCCGCGGTGGTGACCTGCACCGGCATCACCACCTCGATCGTCTCCGTCCACCTGCTGACCCTGCTGCAGGATCGCGGCCTGTCGCTGGCGGGGGCGGTGTCCCTCGGCACCCTGGTCGGGCCGTCGCAGGTCGGGGCGCGGCTCCTCGAAGTGGCCAATCGCAGCCGGCACCACCCGATCTGGACGCTCACCGTCGCGGTGGTGCTGATGGCGGTCGGACTGGTGCTGCTGTGGAGCGGGCTGCCGGCGCCGGGACTGGTGCTGGTGATCTACGGCGCCGGCAACGGGCTCTACTCGATCGGTCGCGGCACCCTGCCGCTCGCCCTGTTCGGACCCGATCGCTACGCGGCCCTGCTCGGCCGGTTGGCGAAGCCGAGCCTCGCCGCCCAGGCCCTCGCGCCGTCCGCCGCGGCCTACCTCATCGCCCATGCGGGCGCCGACGCGACGCTGGCGGCGCTGGCGGTCTTGGGCGTGATCAACGTCGCCCTCGTCGGCGCGCTGTGGCGGGTCCGCCGCGGCACGGTGCCGGTCCGGGTCGCGGCCGATGAAAAGCCCCTCCCGCAGGGCGGAAGGGGCTGAAGCCGGTCGGGCGCGGCTGCGCCCGACGCGATCAATGGGTGGTGACGTTCTCGCCGGCCGCAGCGGCGCGACGCCGGCGCGGTGCCGGCTTCGCCGCGGCCTCGACCACCTCGGCCACCGTCTTGGCAACGGCGCTCTTGGCAACGGCGCTCTTGGCCGCGGCCGGCTTGCGGGCCGCCGGCTTGCGCGCGGGCTTGGCGGCGATCGCCTCCGCGGCGGCCGGCGCCTCGGTCGCGGTCCGCAGCTCGCGCTCGGCCGGCTCCTGGTGAGCCAGCTCCTGCTCGGCGAGATGCCAGTAATGCTCGTCGCGGCCCGGCGCGCGGCCGTCCCGCTCCCACAGGGCGTAGGCCCGCTCGCGGATGCTCGTTTCGAAGTGATCCATCCCGACCTCCTCGGTGTTCAGTTGAGCGGACCATCGCGGCTCGTGGTTAAGGAAGCCCTAACTCGCGCAATCCCGATCGGCCTGCGGCGGGAAGAGGCGGGAGCCGGCACCATCCTCCCCAGCCCGATCGCCCCAGCGCGCTTGCCCCCGCCCGCCACCTCCGGCACACCGGCGCAGGCGCGAGCGGGTTTCAGGCTGCGATGGCATTGGTGAAGAAGGCGAAGCTCGCGGCCCGGGACGGTGCGTCCGAGCTGCCGGACGCGGTGCAGGGTCCCGCACCCGCGCCCCGGCGCGTCCGCACGCGCGAGCGGGCGGGAACGCGCCGGCAGAAGGCGACCGAGCGCCTGGGCGCCGCCACCGAGGAGCTGGCGGCGGGCGTCACCGAGGCCTCGGCGGCGGCCGAGGAGCTGCGCCGGGCGATGGAGCAGATCGCCGGCGGGGCCGAGGAGGCCGCCGGCGCCGCGCAGGAATCCCTCGCCGCGGTGGCGGCGATCGTCGGGCGCTTCGGCGAGGCGCGGGAACGGGCCGACCTGGCGCGCCAGCGCACCGCCGCGTTTCAGTCCGTGCTCGCCGAGGCCGGCGCCCAGGCGACCCAGTCGGTCGCGGCGATCGAGGCCGAGGCCGGGCGGCAGGCCGTGACCGTCGTCATCGTCGACGAGCTCGACCGCGGGGCTGCGAGCATCGGCGAGGTCACCGGCACGGTCGGGGGGATCGCGGACCAGACCGGGCTTCTCGCCCTCAACGCCGCCCTGGAGGCGGCCCGGGCCGGGGAGCACGGCCGCGGCTTCACGGTCGTCGCCGACGAGGTGCGAGCCCTCGCCGAGACCGCGGAGGCGGCGGCCGGGGAGGTGCGGGAGCGGGCCGAGGCGATCCGGGGCGAGATCCGGGCGCTCGGCGCCGCGATCCGGGACGCCGCCGCGCGGGCGGAGGCGGAAGCCGCCTCGGGCGGGCGCGTCGCCCGGCAGCTCGAGGCGGCACGGGCCGATCTCGGGACCCTGGCGGAGGGCGCGCAGGACATCCTGGCGGCGGCGCTCCGGGCGGAGGCCACGACCCACGAGGCGCAGAGAGGCGCCGAGCAGGTCGCGGCCGCGGCCGAGGAGCAGTCCGCCGCGGCCGAGGAGGCGCAACGCGCGGTGGCCCAGCAGACTGAGGCCCTCGACCAGGGCCAGGTCACCGCCGAGGCCTTGGCGGCTCTGGCCGAGACCCTGCGGGACAGCGCCGGGCATGCGAGCGCGGACGACATCGGGGGCGCTGCCGACGCGCTCTCGGCCTCGATTCAGGAATTGTCCGGCGCCGCCGCCGAGATCCTCGCCGCCATCGAGCAGATCAGCCGCGGCCTGACCCTCCAGAGCGCCGCGGCCCGGCAATCCGCCGCCGCCATGGCGGAGATCGAGCGCGCGGCCGCGGAGGCCCGGACCGGCGCCGATCTCGCCCTGGCGCAGGTCGCAGGCCTCGCCGAGACCCTGAGCGAGGCCCGCGCCACCCTCGGTGCCCTCGCCGACGGGGTCGGGCAGGCCCTCGATGGGATGCGCGCCTCCCTCGACCGCCTCGGCACGATCGAGGCGGGCACCGGGCGCATCGAGACGATCGTGGAGGGCATCGCCCTCGTGGCGGTGCAGATCGGCATGCTGGCGGTGAGCGGCGCGATCGAGGCCGCCCGGGCCGGCGAGGCGGGCCAGGGCTTCGCGCTAGTCTCGGCCGACATCCGGGCGCTGTCGCGCGACGCTAGCGCCGGCGCCGAGCGGATCCGCTTCACGCTGCGGACGATCCGGGACGGCGCCGCCGCCCTGCGCCGCGCCCTCGAACGCTCGGTGGCGACCGCCGAGGCCGAGGTGGCGAAGAACCGCGCCCTGATGGCGGGCCTCGCCGCGGTCGCGACCGACGTGGCGGAGCTGGAACAAGCCAACCGCGAGATCGCCGGCGGGGCCGACGCCATCCTGACCGCCGCCGCCGGTATCGCGGCGGGCGCCCGCCAGATCGCCGCGGCCGCCGAGGAGGCCGACCGCGCCTCGAGCGAGGCCGCCACCGCCGCCCGCCAGCAGGCCCGCGGAGCCGAGGATCTGGCGGCGGCGGTCGAGGAGATCGCGCTGCTGGCCGACGAGCTGCAGGGCGCGGATGGCTGAGGCCGGGCCGGGTCGCTTCCTCCTCGTCGCGCTCGACGAAGACGGCACGCGCGTCGCCCTTCCGGCGGAGCGAGTGCGCGCCCTGGCGCCGGTCCCGGCCCTGACCCGGGTGCCGGGGGCGCCGGCCTCCCTCGTCGGCCTCGCCGACCGGCGCGGCACCACGCTCCCGGTCCTCGACCTCGCCCGGCTGCTCGCACCGGCCGCGAGCCCGGTGCCCCCGGGCCGGATGGTGCTGGCCGAGGCGGGCGAGACGGTCGGGCTCCTCGTCGCTCGCGTCGTCGGCCTCGCGGCGGATCCGGGTGGGGCCGCGATCCTCGACCTGCCGGGTCTCGTCGCAGGCCTCCTGCCCCGGCGGGCGGCGGGATCCGCCGACTCGACCGCCCGGGGCGCAGCCGTCGGGCCGTCATCGCCGCGGTCCACACCGAAGATCGCCCTTCTGGCGCTCACGGTCGCGGGGCGGTCCTACGCCCTGCCGCTCGACGCGGTCGAGGCGGTGACACGACCGCCGCAGACCCTCACGTCGGTCCCCGAAGCCGGATCTGCGTCCCTCGGCGCGATGCCGTGGTGCGGGCGGGCGCTGCCGCTCCTCTCCCTCTCCGCCCGGCTCGGGCTCGGAGCCGCTGCCGGCACCCGGGTCGCGGTGCTCCGCGGCATCGGTCTGGTGGCCGAGCGGGTCGGGCCGGTGCTGCGCGTGAGCCCGGAGGCGATCGACCCGGTGCCCCGGGCCCTGCGCCGCGACGGGCTGGCTGCCGGCTTCGTCCGCCTCGACGACGGGACTCTCGTCTGCCTGCTGTCGCCGCAGGCCCTGGCCGCCACAGCCGAGCCGGAGCAGCCACGAGAAGACCCCGTCGCTGCCGGCACCGAGCCGATCGTGGTGGTCGACCTCGCGGGGCGCGCCTACGGCCTGCCCGTCGGGATGGTGCGCCGGGTTCAGCGGGCGCCGGATGCGCTCACGCGGGTGCCCGGAGCGCCCGCCGGCCTCGCCGGGATGCTGGCGGTACGCGGCGGAGCGCTGCCGGTCCTCGACCTGCACCGGCGCCTCGGCCTCGATCACGCGGCGTCCGCGTCCGGTGCCGAGACCCGGCGCCGACGCCTCGTGGTGGTCGAGGCCGGGGGCTTGCTGGCCGGCCTCCTCGTCGACGGCGCGGCGCGGCTGGTGCGGCCGGAGGCCGGGGCGATCCGGCCGGCGCCGGAGGCGCTTGGCGCCGCGCTGACCCGGGTGGCCGACCTTCCGGACGGGCCGCTGCCGCTGATCGATCCCGCAGCGCTGCTCGGCCGCGCCGCGTTCGCCGGGAGGTCCGCCGCATGATCCGCCTCCTCGTGGTCGACGACTCGGCCCTGATGCGCAAGGTTCTGGGCGCCATCTTCGCCGCCGAGGGCGATTTCGATCTGGCCTTCGCCCGCGACGGGCTGGAAGCCCTCGACCTCCTGCCGCGCTTCGCGCCGGACGTGGTGACCCTCGACGTGACCATGCCGGGCCTCGACGGGCTCGCATGCCTCGACCGGATCATGCTGGAGCGGCCCTGCCCGGTGGTGATGCTGTCCTCCCTCACCGGGGAAGGGGCCGAGGCGAGCCTTGAGGCGCTTGCGCGGGGCGCGGTCGACGTCCTGGAGAAGCCCGCCGGCGCGGTGTCGCTGGAGATCGACCGGTTCGCCCCGGTGCTGGTGCAGACGGTGCGGGCGGCGGCCCGGGCCCGGCCGCGCACCGCCCTCGGCCTCACGGCGCGCCTGCGCACCCGCCATGCCGATCTCGCGCCGCGTCCCGTGCCGGCGGCGCGCCCGGCGCCGCATCGGACGAACCCGGACCCGGCTCCAGACTTGCCGGCGGATCCGGCCGGCGGCCTCGTCCTCGTCGGAGCCTCGACCGGGGGGCCGCCCGCCCTGACCGCCCTCCTGAGCGAGCTGACCGCGGACTTTCCCTGGCCGATCGTCGTCGCCCAGCACATGCCGTCGACCTTCACCGGTCCGCTCGCTCGGCGGCTCGACGGGATCTGCGCGCTCGCGGTGCAGGAGGTGACGGTGCCCGTGCCCCTGGTCCCGGGGCGGGTCTATGTCGGGCGCGGCGACGCCGACGTGATCGTGGTGCGCCGGCCCGGCGGCCTGATGGCGGCCCCGGCCCCGGCCAAGGCCGACTACCCCTGGCATCCGAGCGTCGACCGCCTGGTGGAGAGTGCCCTCGGCCTCGTGCCGCCGCGGCAGCTCGTCGGGGTACTGATGACCGGCATGGGCCGCGACGGCGCCCGCACCATGGCGGCCCTGCGGGCCCGCGGCGGGCGCACCATCGCCGAGGCGGAAGCGACGGCGGTGGTCTGGGGCATGCCGGGCGAATTGGTGCGGGCCGGGGGCGCCAGCGTGATCGCCCCGCTGGAGGCGATCGCGGCCGAACTGACGGCTCTCGTCGCATGACCCTCGATGAGCCCGACTTCCTCGGTGAGGCCGACTTGGCGCGGGTCTGCGATCTGCTCTACCGGCAGACCGGCATCCTGGTGCCGGGGAACCGGCGCGCCTTCATCGAGCGCCGGGTGCTGGAGCGGATGCGTGCCACCGGAGCGGACGCCCTGCCGGCCTATCTCGCCCGGCTGCGGGCCGATGCGGACGGCGAGGTGCAGCATTTCGTCAACGCCTTCACGGTCAACGAGACCTACTTCAACCGCGAGGCGCACCAGCTGCACTGCCTCTCCGGGTCGCTGATGGGCGCCGTCACCGCCGGGCGGGCGCCCGACGACCCGATCCGGATCTGGTCGATGCCCTGCGCGACGGGCGAGGAGCCCTATTCGCTGGCGATCTGGCTCCTCGAGCACTGGCCCGCGGTCGATGCCTGGGAGATCGAGATCGTCGGCTCGGACATCGACACGCGGGCGCTCGCCGCGGCCGCGGCGGGGCGCTACGGCGCTCGGGCGCTCGGCCGGCTGCCGCCCGCGCTGGTGTCGCGCTACTTCACGGCGGAAGAGGGGACGTCCGCCGGGCCGTCCTGGCGCATCCTGCCGGAGCTGCGCGGCTCGGTGCGCTTCAGCCGCCGCAACCTCGTCGATGCGGCGGGGATGGCACAGGAAGGTCGCTTCGACATCGTGTTCTGCCGCAACGTCCTGATCTACTTCGACGACGCGTCGCGACGGATCGCCGCCGCCAACCTGTTCGCCGCCCTGCGGCCGGGCGGCTTCCTCTGCCTCGGCCACACCGAGTCGATGGCTCGCATCCCGTCGCGGTTCCGCACCCGCCGCTTCCCCGACGCGATCGTCTACCAGCGCCCGGAGGACGCGCATGACTGACACGCGCTCCACCGGCGACCTGGTGACGGATTTCGTCGCCGATTTCGTGGCCGAGGCGCGCGAGCTGGTCCAGGCCGCGGCCGAGGACCTGCTGGCGCTCGACGGCGCCGCCGATCCGGCCGTGCTGAACCGGGTATTTCGCGCCGTCCACACCCTCAAGGGCTCGGCTGCCCTGTTCGACTGGCCGGACATGCTCGCCGTCCTGCACGCCGCCGAGGACGGGCTCGACGCCGCCCGCGCCGGCCGGCTCGAGACCGGTCCCGGCCTCGTCGACCTGTCGCTCGCCGCCCTCGACGCCGCGGCGCGCTGGACCGAGGCGATCGCTGCGACCGGGGCGCTCCCGGCCGGCGCCGCGGCGGAATCGGCCCGGCTCGTCGAGGGGTACCGGAGCCTGCTGGCACCGGCGGGCGGGGCGCCCGATCCGGCGCCGGCCGGCCAGATGCCCGGCCGAATCCCCAGCTTGGCGCCCGACTGGGCCGCCGGCCTCCTCGCCACCGTGCGCGAGCGGCCGGACGGCGCCGTCACCGCCCTGCGCTACGTCCCGCGGGCCGATTGCTTCTTTGCCGGCGACGACCCCCTCGGCCTGGTGCGCCGGCTGCCCGGGCTGCTCGCCCTCGATCTCGCCCCCGCCACCCCCTGGCCGCCGGCGGAGACCATCGACGTCTTCGCCTGCAACCTCGTCGTGACGCTGCTCACCGCCGATCCGCCGGCAGAGGTCGACGCGGTATTCCGTCTAGTGCGCGATCAGGTCACGGTGGCGACCCTGGCGCCGTCCGCGGGCGAGCCGGCGCCGGATGCCGAGCCGGCCTCGCCTGAATCCACCTCCGGTGCCGACGCGGCACCCCGGTCCCTGCGGGTCGATGCGGGCCGGATCGATGCCCTGGTGGCCCTGGCCGACGATCTCGCCACCGCCCGCGCGGCCCTCGGCGCGGTCGTCGCCCGGGCCGCGTCCGGGGCCGACCTCGCTGGCCTTCTCCCTGCCTTGCGGGCGAGCGACGAGCGCATCGGACGGCTCTCCGCCGAGCTGCACCGCGAGGCGGTGGGCCTGAGGCTCCAGCCCCTGGCGCGGGTCTTCCGCCGCTTCCCGCGCCCGTTGCGAGACATGGCCCGTCAGCTCGGCAAGGAGGTGACGCTGAGCCTGGAGGGCGAGGCGACCGAGGTCGACCGAGACGTGGCCGAGGGGCTGTTCGAGCCCTTGCTGCACCTCCTGCGCAACGCCGCCGACCACGGCATCGAGTCGCCCGAGGCGCGGGCCCGCGCCGGCAAGCCGCGGTCAGGCCGGATCGTCCTGCGGGCCGAGAGCCGGGGCGAGCGGGTCGTCGTCTCGGTCTCGGATGACGGGGGCGGCCTCGACCCCGCCTTCATCCGCGCCCGTGCCGCCGCCCGCGGGCTGGTGGCGCCCGCCGCCCTCGCGGCCCTCGACGAGGCGGGGCTGATCGACCTGATCTTCGCCCCCGGCTTCTCGACCGCGGCCGAGGTCGGCGCCGTCTCCGGCCGCGGCGTCGGCATGGACGCGGTGCGGGAGGCCGTTTCGCGCCTCGGCGGCCGCTGCACGGTCGAGAGCCGGATCGGGGAGGGCACCACGGTCCGGTTGATCCTGCCCCGGGCCCAGTCCCTCGCCCGGCTGCTCCTGGTCGGGATCGGGCCGGAGCTCTACGGCCTGCCGATGGAGGCCGTGGACGAGCTCGCCCGGGTGCCGCGGGCGCGCATCCGCGACCACGGCCTCGGCACCGCCACGGTCCTGCGCGACCGGACGGTGCCGGTGCTGCACCTCGCCGACCTGCTCGACCTGCCCCGCGAGACGGCGCCCGCGGAGGCCCGGCTGGCGGTGCTGCGGCTCGGCGACGAGCGCGCCGCGATCGAGGTCGACCGCTTCGCCGGCCGCCTCGACGGGCTGGTGCGGCCGTTGCCGGGCCTCGCCGCCCTGCCGGGCCTCGCCGGGACCACGCTCACCGGTGACGGCCAGGTGCTGCTGGTGCTCGATCCGGAATCCCTGGTCGGGGAGAGGCAGGGGCAAGAGCGAGGGGAGGGGATGCCGTGAGCGTGCGCCGCGACGGAGACCTGATCCACCTCGAAGGCACCTGCCCGGTGGAGGAGGCGGAGACCCTGGCCGCCCTGCTTCTCGCCCATCCGGGTTCGGGCGTGGCGTGGAGCGCCTGCACCGGGCTGCACACGGCCGTGATCCAGGTGCTGCTGCGGCTGCGCCCGTCGCTCCACGGCACCTGCGGCGATCCATTCGCGGCCCGCTGGCTCGCGCCGCTGATGGAGCGGGCGACCGACACGCAGGCAGGATGAGCGCCACTGGGCGCCGTACCCATCCCCCGGCTCCGCGCACGGGATCGTGAAGCCGGGCCGATTTTCGCCACGGTTGCGGCTTAGCCCTGCGGCCAACCCTGTCGCGGGGACCCGATAACCGTTTGTTGACGGTTTTCGGCAACCTTGCGTTCACCATGGCGGCCACGCGGCCCGAGCGAGGATGAGGGATCGTGCGAGCGCTCAAGCGTGCCGGCCGCGGGGCGGCCGACCCGGCCCGGGGAACCCGCTCCTCCCGCTCCTGCCGTCGCGGCGCCCTGGCGCTGATGGCCTGCCTGACGGCCGTGCTCGGATCGACCAGCGGCACGCAGGACGCGGTCGCCAACGGTGACACCCGCACGATCGCGATCTTCCACGAGCACACCAAGGAGAGCGCCGCGATCACGTTCAAGCGTGACGGGCGTTACGACCGGGCCGCCCTCGAGCAGCTGAACTGGCTCCTGCGCGACTGGCGCCTCGACGAGCCGACCAAGATGGATCCGCGCCTGTTCGACGTGGTGTGGGAGGCCCACCGCGCCGTTGGCTCGCAGGACGCGATCCACGTCGTCTCGGCCTATCGCTCGCCGAAGACCAACGCCGCCCTGCGCCGGCGCTCCCGCGCGGTGGCCGAGCACAGCCAGCACATGCTCGGCAAGGCGATGGATTTCTACCTCGCCGACGTCTCGATCGACCAGATCCGGGCGATCGGCATGCGGATGCAGCGCGGCGGCGTCGGCTGGTACCCGCAGGCCAACAGCCCCTTCGTCCATCTCGACGTCGGCTCGGTGCGCTCCTGGCCGCGGATGAGCCACGACCAGCTCGCCCGCCTGTTCCCGGACGGGCGCACCGTCCACCTGCCGGCTGACGGCCGTCCGATGCCGGGCTACGAGAGCGCCAGGGCGGAGATCCTGGCCCGCGGCGGCAGCGTGATGGGCGTGAGCCAGGCGATCGCGGCGGCGGACGAGGAGGACAGCCCGAACGTCGTCGGACAATTCTTCGCCATGCTGTTCGGCGGCGCGAAGCCCGCCGCCCCGCCGCCCGCCCCGGTGGTCCTGTCCGGGCGCGCGGGCCGTGTCCGCCCGGTGGCGCTCGCCAGCGCCCAGCCGGAGGATGCCGGCACGCGGGAAGTTCTCGCCCGAGATGCCCTGGCCTACGCGGCGCCGGCCGCACCCGCCGCCCTGCTGCCGCCGGCCGCGCCTCGCCAGGCCGCCTTGCCGGAGCCGGCGCCCGTTCCGCCGGAGGCCGCTCCGGCCGCCGTCGCGGCCGAGCCGGAGGCGCGCACCGAGCCGGCGCCCGAGATGCCGGCCAGAACCCCGCTGCCGCCCCGGCGCCCGTCGGAATTCGCCGCCCTGGCGGAGGCGCTGGTCGCGAGCCCGCCGCCGGTCACCGTGCCGCTGCCCCCCGCCCGCCCGGCTTCGATCCAGGTCGCCTCGGCCGATGCCGACCCGGCGGCCCTCGGCGCCATGCTCCAGCCGCGCCCCCGGGCGACGCCCGTGCCGCCGGCGCCGGCGCCAACCGATTCGAAGGCGCAGCTGCGCGCCCTGTTCAGCGCCGCGGCGGCCGCGCCGGCGGCCGAGGCCGCGACGATCCGCATCGTCCAGCGGCCCAAGAGCGGCACCCCGCCCGCCGGCCTCGTCGCCGCCCCCGCCGGCGCGGTGGCGACCCGCTTCCAGGCCGGCTCATCCGAGGACGCTCCGGGCGCCGGCCGCTTCAGCGGGTCGGCGGTCGGGCGGCGCTGAGATCGATCGAGACCGGACCGTGCGATGAACTGGGTCGAGGCGATCGGCTATCTCGGGACCGCGCTCACCATCGCGTCGACCGCGATGAGCACCATGATTCCGCTGCGGGTCGTCTCGATCCTCGCCAGCGTGGCGGTGATGACCTACGGGATCCTGACCGGCAGCATGCCGGTGGTGCTCACCGAGGCGATCCAGATCCCGTTCAATGCCTGGCGGCTCTACCAGATGGTCCGGCTGGTGCGCGACGTCGAGCGGGCGGCCGGGGGCGACCTCTCCCTCGACTGGCTCCGGCCCTTCGGCGAGTCCCGGCGCATCGCCGCCGGCGAGGTGCTGTTCCGCAAGGGCGACCCGGCCGCCGAGATGTTCCTGATCGAGGGCGGCCGCTTCCGCATCGAGGAACTCGGCCTCGAGATCCGGCCCGGCGCCATCGTGGGCGAGCTCGGCATGCTCTCGCCGGGCAACCTGCGCACCGGCACCCTGGTCTGCACCGAGCCCGGCGTCGTCCTCGGGGTGGCCTATTCGGACGTGAAGCAGCTCTACTACCAGAATCCGGAATTCGGCTTCTACTTCCTGAAGCTGACGAGCGAGCGCCTGTTCCAGACGGCGCAGGCCGCGCCCGACCGGGCGCGGGCCGGCACCGAGGTGATCTGAGGCGGCTTCGCGCCTCACCCCTCGATGATCGACCGGATCTTGGTCGCCAGGCCTTCCACCGGGAAGGGCTTGGTGATCATCTGCATGCCGGGGCCGAAATGCCCGTTGCCGAAGGCGGCGTTCTCGGCGTAGCCGGTCATGAACAGCACCTTCAGGCTCGGGCGCACCAGCCGGGCCTGGTCGGCGAGCTGGCGGCCGTTCAGGCCCGGCAGGCCGACATCGGTCACCAGCAGGTCGATGTGGGCGCCCGATTGCAGCAGGCGCAGGCCCGCCGGCCCGTCGCCGGCCTCGAGCGTGCGGTAGCCGAGCTCGTGCAGCACCTCGATCACCAGGGCGCGCACGGTCGAATCGTCCTCCACCACCAGCACCGTCTCGCCGCGCTCGGCCCGCGGCGCCTCGCCCCGCATCTCGGCGGCGGCTTCGATCTCGCCGTGGTAGCGCGGCAGGTAGAGCTTGACCGTCGTGCCCTGCCCGGGCTCCGAGTAGATCTTGACGTTGCCTTCGGACTGCTTGGCGAAGCCGTAGATCATCGACAGGCCGAGGCCCGTCCCCTGCCCGAGGGGCTTCGTGGTGAAGAACGGGTCGAAGGCGCGGGCGATCACGTCCGGCGGCATGCCGGTGCCGGTATCGGTCACGCTGACGAGGACATACTGCCCCGCCCGCACCCCGACGTCCCGCGAGACGTAGGCGTCGTCGAGATGGGCGTTGGCGGTCTCGATGGTGAGGCGCCCGCCCTCCGGCATCGCGTCGCGGGCGTTGATGGCGAGGTTGAGGATCGCGTTCTCGAGCTGGTTGGGGTCGCAGAGCGTCAGCCACAGCCCGCCCGCCACCACGACCTCCAGCTGCACCCGCTCGCCCAGCGTCCGGCGCATCAGCTCGTCCATCGAGCTCACCAGGCGGTTGGCGTCGACGGGCTTCGCCTCCAGCGGCTGGCGGCGCGAGAAGGCGAGGAGCCGGTGGGTCAGCGCCGCGGCGCGCTGGGCCGAGGCCATGGCGAGGCCGGCATAGCGGGTCAGGTTCTCGGTACGGCCCTCGTTGATGCGGGTCTGCATCAGGTCGAGGGAGCCGACGATGCCGGTGAGCAGGTTGTTGAAATCGTGGGCGATGCCCCCCGTGAGCTGGCCCACCGCCTCCATCTTCTGCGACTGGCGCAGCTGCTCCTCGGCCCGCTCGCGCTCGGCCACCGCCTCGCGCACCCGCGCCTCGAGGGTGTCGTTGAGCTCGCGCAGGGCCACCTCGGCCCGCTTCGCGTCGGTGACGTCGTAGATCACCCCGACATGGCGCAGGCCCGAGGTCTCGGTGTCGCGGATCGCCTCGCCGCGGCGCACCAGCCAGCGCACCTCGCCGGTATCGGCCAGCCGCACCCGGGTCTCGATCGGCGGCAGCTCGCCCTCGTGGCGCTGGTCGGGCGCCAGCAGCGGCGGGTCGCCCTCGACGACCAGCGCGTTGACGGCGCTCGCCGCCACGGTGCCGGCCGGCACCAGGCCGAGCAGGCTGCAGAATTGCGGCGAGGCCGTCACCGTGGCGAAGCCCGGCACGTGCTCGAAGGCGCCGACGCGGCCCGCCGACTGGGCGATGCGCAAGCGCTCCTCGACCCGCTTCTGCTCGGTGACCTCGACCAGCACCCCGGTGAAGCGGGCGGGCCGCCCGTCGGGGCCGAAATGGCAGCGGCCGCGGGCATGGACCCAGCGCACCAAGCCGTCCGGCGCGAGCAGGCGGTATTCCTTGTCGAACACCTCGGCCCCGCCGAGGATGCCGCTCACTGCGAGGCGTACCCGCAGGCGGTCGAGGGGGTGGATGCCGGTGAAGAAGGCGCTCGCCGGCAGCGCTCCGGGGCTCAACGGCACGGTGCCCGGCCGCGGCGGGGAACTGAGCCCGGTGAGCGCGGCGAAGCGCCCGTCGACGTGCAGGCGCTTGCCCAGGATGTCCCAGTCCCAGGTGCCGGCGATGCCGGCCGAGGAGAGGGTCAGGGAGAGCTGGCGCTGCGCCTCGGCCAGCCGGCGCTCGATGTCGGCGAGGCGCTCGCGCCCGGTCTCCGCCTCGTGGACATGCGACATGTCCACCTGGGAGGCGAAGAAGTTGACGAGGCGGCCGGTCTCGTCGCGGATCGGGCAGATCAGCAGCTGGTTCCAGAACCGGCTGCCGTCGCGGCGGTAGTTCAGGATCGTCACCCGGACCACGCGCTCCTCGCGCAGGCCCTCGCGGATCGCCGCCGTCGCGCCCGGGTCGGTGTCCGGCCCCTGCAGGAAGCGGCAGTTCCGCCCCAGCACCTCGGAGGCGTCGTAGCCGGTGAGCGTCAGGAAGGCCTGGTTGGCGAAGACGACCGGGTTGTCGGGGATCTGGGGGGCACTGATCAGCATCGGCTGGCGCGACTGCTCCAGCGCGGCCAGGAACGGCCCGGCGCGGGTCCGCGCCGCCGCGATGGCCGCGGCGAGTACCGCGGCCTGGCCCGCAGCGGTTTCGTCCGGCGCGCTCACGCCGCACTCCCGTCGCGACGGCGGGTCATCACGCGTCCAGGTCGCCGAGGGCGCGGGCGATGAACTCGTCCACCAGCATCCGCAGGTTCTCCAGCGACGGCAGGTCCATCAGCATCGCCAGGTAGCCGCGGATGTCGCGCTCGCTCACCGAGAAGTCGATGTAGAGGAACAGCACCAGGGCGTCCGCGCCCGGCGCCGCTTCGCCCGCGTCCATCCCGAAGATCCGCGGTCCGTCGCCGCGCACGATGCCGGGCAGCGACATGGTCAGCGTGCGCTGGAGCATGTTCGCCATAGTGGCGAGGCAGCCGTTCAGGATGATGTTGCCGGTCTCGGCGAGCGCCTCGTCCTCGAGGGCGGCGACCTCCTCGGGCGACAGGTCCTCGCCGGCGACGGCCCGGACCAGCTCGCGGCCGTTCTCCTGCGGGAAGATCAGCAGGGCGCGGCCCGCGAAGGCGCCCTCGAAATCCTGGTGCACCACCACGAGCGGCGCCGCCTCGCGCTCGCCGATCAGCCGCGCGGCGGCCTGGCGAGAGACGATCTCGACGGACGGTACCGAGAGCAGCACCTGGGTGCCGATCATCTGGCGCAGGCTCGCGGCGGCGCGGCTGACCCCGATATTGACGAGTTCGGTGAAGGCGTCCTGCTGCAGCTCGGTCAGGCCGATCGTCGCCTCATCGCTCATGGCGTATTGCTCCGGCGCAGGCGCAGGGTCGCGCCCGAGAGGAAGCCCGCGAGCGCATCGCCGGTGAGGGGTTTCGCCAGGAACGTCGCCTCGAGCTCACGGGCGCGGGCGATCACTTCGTCCTGGATATTGGCCGAGATCACCGCGATCGGCATGCCCGGCCGCTCCGCGCGCAACTCTTCCGCGAGGGCGAGCCCGTCCTTGCCCGGCATGTTGAAGTCGAGGAGCGCCACGTCGACCGGCCCGCCCGCCACCGCCTTGACGGCCTCGTCGGCATTGGCCGCCTCGCGCACCACCCAGTCCGGCCTGATCTGCCGCAGCAGCCGTACGGCGACGGCACGGGCGAGCTTGCTGTCGTCCACGACGAGGACGGTGACGGGCGTAGGAGCGGTCGGAGGCTGCGACATGACCAGCATCTAGGCGGTTTTGGCCGAAAGGGAAATGGAGAGTCGCGCCCTCTCGGCAGCCCTGCGCGACGAAGCTCGCCTCTGCCTACCGGGAGGTCGACTCGTCATAGCCGATATCCCGCCCGGACGCCCGCCCCGGTCGTGGTCGGCGGGGTGGCGTCGCCGATCCGGTCACCAGAACCGGGCGCAGCTCTTTTCCCGATCCGGGCCCGAGACGCGGGCGGTTCCCGCTACCACCACCCCCGCCGGATCGCCCCGGTCTCGCCGAAATAGTCCGGCGCCGGCTGCACCGAAACCGGTTCCCCGGGCTCGGTCGCGGTGGCGACCGGGCGGCGCGGGGCCGGCCGGGGCGCGGCCTGCTGCTGGGCGAGATCGCGGTGGGGGCGCGGGGCCGCGCCGGGAACCGCGCCCGGCGTCGCGGGGGGTTTGGGCGTCGCGACCTTCGGCTTGTGGCCGGCCTCGGGCGGCAGCGCCTCGGTCGAGAGGCCGAGCGCCACCTTCACCCGGGCATTGACGCCATAGAGGTCGGGCAGGCTGCGCAAGCCCCCGGTCGAATCCGCTTCCAGGGTGAAGTAGGCAAGGTGGACCGGCAGCTTCTCGGGCAGCATCACGGTGCGTTCGCCCTTGCCGATCAGCTTCTGCAGGCGCTCGGTGGGCCAGTGCGGCCCGAGCACCACCTGGGCGAAGCGGAACGGATCGTCGACGCGCACGCAGCCATGGCTCAGTGCCCGCTCGGAGCGGGAGAACAGGCTGCGGTTCGGCGTGTCGTGCAGGTAGACCGCGTGGTCGTTGGGGAACATGAACTTGATGAAGCCGAGCGCGTTGCGCTCGCCCGGCGGCTGGCGGATCGCGATGCTGTTGCCGCGCCGCACCACCTGGTAGCCGAGGCGCGCCGCGTAGTTCGGGTCACGGGCGAGGCCGGGGAGGAACTGGCTCTTCAGGATCGAGGGCGGCACCGTCCAGGACGGATTGACCACCGCGTAGGTCATCTCGCCGGAGAAGATCGGGGTCGGCGATTCGGGCTTGCCGACGATCGTGCGGGCTTCGTCGAGGACGCGGCCGTCGCGCACCACCCGCACCTTGAATTCGGGGATGTTGACGAAGACGTGGGTGCGGCCGAGATCCGCCGGCAGCCAGCGCCACCGCTCCATGTTGGCGAGGATGTCGGCTTCCTGCTTGCCCGGGGCCGGACCGGCGAGTGCCGCGACGGTGGCCGGATCGAGGACGCCGCTCGCCTTCATGCCGCGCTCGCGCTGGAAGCTCGCCACCGCCGTCGCCACGCCCTCGTCGTAGGCGGTGGCGTCCTGCGCGCCGCCGAGCCCGAAGCGGGCGCGGATCAGCGGCACCCGCGGGTCGCGCATGCCGGCCTTCAGCGCCGGCCCCTTCGGCAGGCGCACCATCGGCACGGCGCGGTTCGGCTGCTGGGCGCGCAGGGACGCGAGCTTCGCCTTGAGGGCAAGGTAGCCGGGCTGCCCCGGATTGTAGGCCTGGAGCAAGCCACCGGCGCTCGCGCCCGCCGGGGTGAGGCGGGTCAGCACCGCGTCGGCGGCCGGCAGGTCGAGCTTCGGGGTGATGAAGCGCGACAGGCGCGACGGCTCGATCCGCCCGCCTCGCGCATCGCGGGCGTAGAGCACAGCGGCGGCCGAGAGCTTCAGGTCGGCCTCGGCCCGGTCGGCCGGCTTGGCGTGGGGCGGGTCGAGGAGCGGGATCGGATAGGCGAGGGGGTCGAGCCCATCCTCGCCTGCAGCCTGCAACCGGGCGATCACCGCCTTGGCGGCATCGGTCCAGCCGGTGTCGGTGAGCCAGACCGCCTTGAAGGCGCCGAGCGCGTAGAAGGCCTGCATCGCCTCGCGCTGCTTCGTGTTGAGGCGGCGGATCAGGCTGAAATTCGGGTCCGCGAGGCGCGCCGCCACCACCTCGGCGACCGGGTCGCCGGGGGCGGGCGGGGGCAGGGCGGGGGCCGCGGCCTCCGCCGGGACGGGTGCGGCATCCGCGGGCGCCGGGGCCGTGCTGCCCGGGAGGGCCGCGGGCTGGACCGGGGCGGCCTCGGGCGGAACGGGCTGGGTCGAGGCGGAGGCAGGCTGCGGCGGATCGCCGGCTCCGGGGGCAGGGGCGTCCGGGATCGCGGTGATCGCGGGAGGCGGCGCCGCAGGCACGCCCGCCACCGGTCCCGGGGCGACGCCCTCGGCCCGCGCTGCCGGCAGGCCGGCCTGCGCCGCCAGCAGCACCGCGAGGGTCGCTGCCGCGCCCGCGTTCCGGCCGGTCCTGCGCCTGGGAGCCATGGTCCTCTCCTCGAAGCCGCGGCCGGCGAGAGCGGCCACGCTGGTCAATCTAAGCTAGTAAACACGTCGGCGCATGCCGTGCCATCGCACGGCAGCCACACTCCGATGACATGCAACCTTGGGCGTTCGCGGCGTGTTGTGGCGCACCACGACGGTGATCGCGCAGCGAGACCGGGAACGGTGACCGCTCTGCCCCGCTCGAGATCTGCCTGCCCAAAACCCGCTAAATGCGGTTTTCTTCGGACCGGACCCGGCGCGGACGCGAAGATCAGGCGGCGTCCTCGGTCTTCTCGTCGTCGAGGCCGAGTTCTTTCAACTTGCGATAGAGTGTCGAGCGGCCGATCCCGAGCCGGCGCGACACTTCCGACATCCGCCCGCGGTAGAATTGCAGGGCGTAGCGGATGATCTCGCCCTCCAGCCCCTCCATCGTCTTCATCTCGCCGGTCTCCTCGGCGACGAGGGACAGGGCGTGGGGATCGCGCACCTCGACCCGGACGATCTCCCGCACCGGGGCCGGCCCGGTGCCGGGCTCGGGCGCCGCCGGCGCAGGCGGAATGCGCACGTCGAAGCCCTGGACCTGGGCGGCGATCTGCGGGAACTCGGCCACGGTCAGCTCGTCGCCGTCAGCCAGGACCACGGCGCGAAACAGCGCGTTCTCGAGCTGGCGCACGTTGCCGGGCCAGTCGTACCGGGTGATCAGCGCCATCGCTTCCGGCGCGATGCCCCGCACCCGTTTGCCCTCTTCGGCCGCGAACCGGGCGCAGAACGAGCGGGCGAGGTCCGGGATGTCCTCGCGCCGGGCCCGCAGGGGCGGCAGGGTCATCGGGAAGACGTTGAGGCGGTAATACAGGTCCTCGCGGAAGCGGCCCTGCTTGACGAGGTCGAGGAGCGAGCGGTTCGTTGCCGAGACCAGTCGGATGTCGACCCGCACGCTCTTGCGCCCGCCGACCGGATCGACCTCGCCCTCCTGGAGCGCCCGCAGGAGCTTCACCTGCGCGTCGAGGGGCAGTTCGCCGATCTCGTCGAGGAACAGCGTGCCGCCCGAGGCCTCGACGAACTTGCCGAGATGCCGCTCGGTGGCGCCGGTGAACGCCCCCTTCTCGTGGCCGAACAGGGTCGATTCGACCAGGTTGTCGGGGATCGCCCCGCAATTGACCGTGACGAACGGCTTGCCGCGGCGATCGCCCGAGCCCTGGATCGCGCGGGCCAGCACCTCCTTGCCGACGCCGGATTCGCCCTCGATCAGCACCGGGATGTTCGATTTCGCCGCTCGCTCGGCGAGCCGCATCACCCGGGCCATGTCCGGGCTCTTCGAGGTCAGGTCGCGGAAGGTGAGGGCGCCGGAGGCCCTGCGGCGCATCCGCCGGATCTCGTCCTGGAGCTGGTCGACCTGGAGCGCGTTGCGGATCGAGACCTGCAGCCGCTCGGGACCGGCGGGCTTGACCACGAAATCGACCGCGCCTGCGCGCATGGCGTTGACCACGGCGTCGATCGATCCGTTCGCGGTCTGCACGATCACCGGGGTATCGATGCCGGCCTTGCGCAATTCGGCCAGCACTCCGAGCCCGTCGAGGCCGCCCGGCATCGCGAGGTCGAGGAGCACCACGTCGATGCTGGAATCGGGCGCCCGGATGGCGTCGAGGCCGGCCATCCCGCTCTCTGCCACCACGGCTTCGAACCCGAGGCGCCGCACCATGGCCTCCGCCAGCCGGCGCTGCACGGGATCGTCGTCGACGATGAGGACCGTGGTGGTCATCTGTTCTCCTCGGAGGATCGGCGCCGTCGGGCGCCGCCCTTGAAGCCTTCGTCGCGTCCGGCGGCCCGCCCCGTGGGCAGGCCGTCCGCGAATCACGCGGCTGTTTCGTTTCGAACCGCATGCTGCGTCACAACCGTAAAGTGGCCCTTAACGCCAACGAGAGGTTACCGGGCGGGAGACGTTGCCGAGAGAGCTTGGCGAGAGGCCTTGCGCCGCAATCGCCGCGGGCTCGGTTGATCGCGGGCCGGGCGGGGCCGATATGTCCCCCGCATCGCTCGCCAGAGATCGCTCGCGAGAGATCGCCTGGCCCAAGAGGAATATCGTCCATGCCGCTGAGTGTCGCCGCGCCGTCGGACAGCGCCCTGAGCACCGCCCAGGCCACGGCCCGCGCCGTCGATCTCGGGCCACTGCCGGAATGGGACCTGTCGGACCTCTATGCCGGCCTCGACGACCCGGCCTTCGCCGGCGACCTCGGCCACGCCGAGGCGGAGTGCCGCGGCTTCGCCGAGAGTTATCGCGGCCGCGTCAGGGAGCTGGTCTCCGGCGAGGGCGCATCCGACCGCCTCGGCACCGCGGTCGCCGCCTACGAGGCGATCGAGGATCGTCTCGGCCGGCTGATGTCCTATGCGGGCCTGGTGTACTCGGGCGACACCACCGACCCGGCGAGGGCGAAGTTCTACGGCGACACCCAGGAGCGGCTGACGAACGCGGCCAGCGACCTCCTGTTCTTCACCCTCGAACTTAACCGGGTCGAGGATGGCCTGATCGACGCGGCCGCCGCCCACCCGCCGCTCGCGCGCTACCGCCCCTGGCTCGAGGATATCCGCCGCGAGAAGCCGCACCAGCTCAGCGACGAGGCGGAAAAGCTCTTCCTCGAGAAGTCGGTGACCGGGCGTGCGGCCTGGAACCGGCTGTTCGACGAGACCATCGCGTCCTTGCGCTTTCCCCTGCGGGGCGAGGAGCTGACGCTGGAGCCGACGCTCAACAAGCTCCAGGACCCCGACGAGACCGTGCGCCGCGACGCGGCTGGCGCGCTGAGCACCGTGTTCCGGGCGAACCTGCGGGTGTTCACGCTGATCACTAACACGCTCGCCAAGGACAAGGAGATCTCCGACCGCTGGCGCGGCTTCACCGACGTGTCGGATGCCCGCCACCTCGCCAATCGGGTCGAGCGCGACACCGTCGAGGCGCTGGTCGCCGCCGTGCAGGCGGCCTATCCGCGCCTGTCGCATCGCTACTACAAGCTGAAGGCCCGGTGGTTCGGCCGCGACGACCTGGCCTACTGGGACCGCAACGCGCCGCTGCCGAAGGTCGAGCAGCGCACGATCCCCTGGGCCGAGGCGCGCGAGACCGTGCTGACGGCCTACGGCGCGTTCTCGCCGAAGATGGCCGAGATTGCCCGACGCTTCTTCGACGGCGGCTGGATCGATGCGCCGGTGCGCCCCGGCAAGGCGCCCGGCGCCTTCGCGCATCCGACCGTGCCCTCGGCCCATCCCTTCGTGCTCGTCAACTACCAGGGCAAGCCGCGGGATGTGATGACGCTCGCCCACGAGCTCGGCCACGGCGTGCACCAGGTGCTGGCGGGCCCCAACGGCGCGCTCATGGCCCCAACGCCTCTGACGCTCGCCGAGACCGCCAGCGTGTTCGGCGAGATGCTGACCTTCCGCCGGGTGCTGGAGGCCACCACCGACCCGGTGCAGCGCCGGGCGATGCTCGCCGCCAAGGTCGAGGACATGATCAACACGGTGGTGCGCCAGATCGCGTTCTACGCCTTCGAGCGCAAGGTCCACCTCGCCCGCCGCGAGGGCGAGCTGACCGCCGATAAGATCAACGCCCTGTGGATGTCGGTGCAGGCGGAGAGCCTCGGGCCGGCGATCCGCCTCGACGAGGGCTACGAGCCGTACTGGGCCTACATCCCGCACTTCATCCACTCGCCTTTCTACGTCTACGCCTACGCTTTCGGCGATTGCCTGGTGAACTCGCTCTACGGCGTCTACCAGCGGGCGAGCGGCGACCCGGCGGAGGAGGCGGCCTTCGTCGAGCGCTACTTCGCGCTGCTCTCGGCCGGCGGCAGCAAGCCCTACGGCGAGCTGCTGGCGCCGTTCGGGCTGGATGCCCGCGACCCGGCCTTCTGGCAGATCGGCCTGTCGATGATCGAGGGCATGATCGCGGAGCTGGAGGCGATGGAGGCGTGAGGCACTGACAGGAAGGAGGCCGGTGCAGGGTGGTGCTCCGGCCGCTTCCTCAGTGGAAGCGGGTCACGCCGTCTTGCGGCGCCCGGACATCTCCGCCACCGCGATCCCGCCGAGCACCAGGGCGAGGGCCGCCGCCTCGACGAGGCCGAAGGGCTCGCCCACCAGCCCCACCGCCAGGATCGCCCCGAAGGCCGGGACCAGGTTGTTGAACAGGCCGGCGCGGTTCGGCCCGATCGTCTCGACCCCGCGCATGTAGGCGAGCTGCGCGACCAGCGACGGCCCGAGCGCCGTGAAGGCGATCAGCGCCCAGCCGGCGGCGCCGGGCCAGAGGACGCGGCCGCTCGCCCACTCGCCGAGGAGCAGCGGCACCGAGGTCGCCCAGGCGGCGATCGCCATCGCGGCGAAGAACGCCAGGCCCGGCACGGCCGGCCGCAAGGGGAGGGCGATGGTGTAGCCGGCGTAGAACAGGCAGGCCAGCAGCACCAGGAGGTCGCCGCGATTGACGTCGAGGGCGCGCAGCCGCGCGAGGTCGCCGTGGCTCGCCACCAGCACCACTCCCGCGAGCGTGATGGCGGCGCCGACGAGCTGGCCGCCCCGCACCGCGACGCCGCGGACGACGAAGTTGAGCAGGAGCACCAGGACCGGGATCGTGCCCTCGATCAGGGACAGGTTGACGGCGCTCGTCAGTGCGCCCGCCTCGTAGGTCAGCGCGTTGAAGCCGGTATAGCCGACGCCGCCCATGAGCAGGATCAGCGGCCAGTGCGCCAGCAGGGCGCGCCGGTGCGCCCAGGTCTCGCGCCCGGCGAGGAGCGCGATCGCCGTGAGGGCGATCGACCAGCGCAGGGCGACGAGCGCCTGCGGCGAGACGAGGCCGACCGCGACCTTGCTCGCCACCGCGTTGCCGGCCCAGAGCAGGGTCGCAAAAGCCAGGAGCGCGTAGGCCGTCGCGGCCGAAGGACCGCTCCTCAAGTCTCGCCCTTCACGCCAAGGCCATCAGGAAGCGCTCGATCAGCTCCAGGGCCCGCTGGGTCATGGCGAGGTTGTAGCGGATGAAGACGTGGCAGCCGCCGGTATAGACCGAGGTGTAGCCGCCGTTGTTGGCCGCGGCCCAGCGCATCGACATGAACAGCGTGTCGTCGAGGAGCGGGTCGCGGGTGCCGACCGAGAACAGGGCCGGCGGCAAGCCGGCGAGGTCGGCGTAGAGCGGCGACACGTCCGGCGAGCGCCGGGCGACGCCCTCCGGCACGAAGCCGTCGGCGAAGCGGCGGATGTCGGTGGAGTTGAGGACCAGTCGCTCGTCACCCCAGTTGCGAGCGCTCGCGGTGACGCCGAGGTCGTAGAGGCCGGAGAACAGGTTGGCGCCGCGAAACGCCTTGGGCAGCCGGTGACGGTCGCGCAGGCGCAGGAGCGTCATCACGCTCAGATGCGCACCGACCGATTCGCCCCCGATGGTCAGCGCCTCGACCCCGAACAGCTTGCGGCCCTCGTGGTAGAGCCAGAGCGCCGCCGCCTCGCAATCGTCGATCGGGGCCGGATAGGGGTGCTCGGGCGCCAGCCGGTACTCGACCGAGACGCAGACGAAGCCGCAGCGCTCGGCGATGCGCTCAAGCCAGGGATCCTGCTCGTCGGCCCCGCCCCAGACCCAGCCGCCGGAATGGATGTGCAGGTAGGCGCCGCGGGCCTTCCGCTGCGGCCGGATCACCCGCAGGGCGAGCGGCCCGCCGGGCCCCGGAATCGTGATCGTCTCGGCCCGGGCGCTGCGGGGCATCGCCGGATAGGCGAGGCTGCCGCGCCGGCGGCGCTCGCGCACCTCAGCCACCGGCATGGACCACGGGTCCGGCGCCTGGGCCTGGGCGGCGATGATCTCCCGGTTCAGCCGCTCGGCGTCGGGGTCGGTTTTCGCCGGGTCGAAGATCGCGTGGTCGATCATGCTCGGGGTATCAATCTCGCGGCGCTGCGCCGCCGGCCTGGCGGCGGCGGAGCGTCTCGGGGTTGCGGGCGGGCCACCGTCCTGCCCGGTGTGGCACAGCGGGCATCTTGGGATAATCCGCGAAGGTTGCCATCTCAGGTCCGGATTGCCAAACGGTGCAATGCGCCGGGCCGCGCCGGGTTTCATCCGGGGTGTGGCAATCCCGCAACGCTTTGTTGCGTGTCGCAACGGTTGACCGCATGTCCGCAACGGCAGGGTCGCGAGGAAGCATGAGCGAGCAGAGATTCCAACGCCCCTTCGGGCAGGGACCGCGCGGGCAGGATCCCTACGGCCAAGGGCCCGGCTACGATCCGGGATACCGCGAAGACCGGCCGTCGAACCTGCACCGCTTCCTCGGCGGCTCGCCGGGGGCGGTGCTGGTGCGGCTGGTGTTCCTGTCGCTCCTCGTCGGCGCCGGCATGGCGATGATGGGGGTGACGCCCGGGCTGCTGTTCGCCCAGGCCTACGACACGATCCACTCGCTGATCGCACTGGGCTTCGACACCTTCCACGATGCCGGCCGCTGGTTCGTCGCCGGCGCCGTGGTGGTGGTGCCGCTCTGGCTCCTGTCGCGGGTCTTCGCCCGCGGCCGGTAGAGCGACGACCCGCGATGCACCCCGCCGCCCCGAGCCTGCACGGCGCGGAGCAGATTTCGCAAAAGTGGTAGCCGGTTTGCGACAGAAATCTGCGACAAATCAAGAAGCTGAGCGGACGACGTGTTGGCCTGCCGACGCAAGTCTGCTTGGCCTGGAGGTCACGCACCGCCGCATCCTCGCGCTCGCCGTGCCGATGACGCTCGCCAACGTCACGACGCCGCTCCTCGGCCTCGTCGGGACGGCGGCGGTGGGACGGCTCGGCGACGCGGCCTTGCTCGGGGCACTGGCGCTCGGGGCGGTGGTCTTCGATTACCTGTTCTGGACTTTCGGGGCCCTGCGCATGGCCACGGCCGGCCTCACCGCGCAGGCGACCGGGGCCGGCGACCGGTCCGAGATCGACCGCACCCTCGCCCGGGCGCTGGCAGTGGCGCTCGCGGTCGGTCTCGTCATGGTAGCGTTGCAGGGGCCGCTCGGGGCGGCGGCCCTGCGGCTGTTCGGCGCCAGCCCGGCGGTGAACGCGGCGCTCGCCGGCTACGTCGCCGTGCGGATCTGGTGCGCGCCGTTCACGCTCGCGAACTACGCCATCCTCGGCTCGACCCTCGGACGCGGCCGCACCGATCTCGGGCTCGGCCTGCAGGTGGCGATCAACGCCGTCAACGTCGCCCTCACCCTCCTGTTCGTCCTCGGCCTCGGATACGGCGTCGCGGGCGCGGCGTTCGCCACATTGCTGGCGGAGGTCGCCGGCACCGGCCTGGGGCTCTTCGTGCTGCACCGCCTCGGTTCCAGGCCCTGGCGCGTGCCCGTTCCCGAGATCGTCGAGCGCCAGGGTCTCATCCGGATGCTGTCGGTCAACGGTGACGTGATGGTGCGCACGCTGGCGCTCATCACCGCGCTGGCCCTGTTCACCGGGCTCAGCGCCCGGGCCGGCGACGTGACGCTCGCGGCCAATGCCGTGCTGCAGAACCTCTTCCTGATCGGCAGCTTCTTCCTCGACGGTTTCGCCACCGCCGCGGAGGTCCTGTGCGGGCAGGCGCTCGGCGCCCGCCACGAGGGGGCCTTCCGGGGTGCGGTACGCCTCAGCTTAAGCTGGTGCCTCGGCTTCGCGCTCGCGGTCTCCGGCCTCTTCCTCGCCATCGGCGGCCCGTTCATCGACGCGGTCACCACGGCGCCGGAGGTGCGGGCCTTCGCCCGCGACTCCCTCGTCTACGCCGCCCTGACGCCGCTCGCGGCGGCCGCCGCCTTCGCGTTCGACGGCGTCTATATCGGGGCGACCTGGACCCGGGCGATGCGCAACCTGATGCTGGCGGCGCTCGCCGTCGATGTCGCGATGCTGGCGACGACGCGAGGGCTCGGCAATGCCGGCCTGTGGCTGGCCATGCTGACCTTCCTGGCAGCCCGCGGCCTCGGCCAGGCGCTGCTCTATCCGCGGCTCGCGGCCGGCGCCTTCCCGCATCCGCGGGTCCGCACCCTGACGGAGGCGATACGATGAGCACGGGCGCGATGATCTCGGGCGGATGCCGGTGCGGCGCAGTGCGCTACGAGGCGCAAGGCGAGCCCTGGAACGTCACCGTCTGCCACTGTACCGATTGCCGCGGCGCCACCGGCGCGCCGATGGTCGGCTGGCTCACCGTGCGGCAGGAGTCCTGCCGCTTCACCGCGGCCCCGGCCTGGTTCCGCTCCAGCCCGCGGGCCGAGCGCGCCTTCTGCCCGTCCTGCGGCACGCCGCTCGCCTACCGGGCCGACGACCTGCCCGAGGAGATCGACCTCACCCTGGCGAGCCTCGACGATCCGGAGCGCTACCCCCCGCGCGACCATGTCTGGGTCTCGCGCCGCCTGTCCTGGGTCACCCTGCCGCCCGGGCTGCCGGCCTATCCGCAGGCGCGCGGGTCTTAACCTTCCGATTTCCGCCGCACGAGACGACCCCGCATGACGATGGCGGACCCGACCGCTCACCGCGAGACCGACGCGCCGTACTTGGCCCCCCGCGCGGTCGACGATCCGGCGACCTGCACCTTCAATCACACCATCGACCTGCCCGGGCACGGCACGGTGACGGGGGCCTGGGACCTGAGGCCTGCGCTCGACGATTACCTCGGTCACGTCGCTGTGGCGGGCAAGCGCGTGCTCGATTTCGGCGCCACCAGCGGCTTCCTCGGCTTCGCCATGGAGGCGCGCGGCGCCGAGGTGGTGTCCTACGACTTCGCTGGCGAGGCGTGCTGGGAGATGGTGCCGTACCCGGATTTCGAGCGCGCCGTGATCGCGCCGGAGATCCGCAACCACCTGCGCCGGTTCGAGAACGCCTATTGGTATTCCCACGCCGCCCTCGGCTCGCGGGCGCGGCGGGCCGGGGGCTCGCTCTACGAGGTGCCGGAGGCGATCGACCCCGTCGACGTCGCGGTGCTCGGCAACGCGCTGGCGCGCCTGCGCGACCCGTTCCGGGCCCTCCATGGCGCCCTGCGTCTCACCCGCGAGACCGTGGTGGTGACCGAGATGCTGCCGAAATCGCTGCAATTCCTGCGCTACCTGCCGCGCAGCCTCGGCCTGCCGCTGTTCCTCCTGCCCCGCAGCGACCAGCGGATCCGCTTCGATGCCTGGTGGACCATCGCCCCGACCACGATGCAGGAACTCCTGGCGATCCTGGGCTTCGGCGAATCGGCGGTGACCTATCACCGCCAGTCGCTGCTTGGGCAGAAGCGGCTCTGCTACACGGTGGTCGCGCGGCGCACCGAGCCGACGAATCCGGAATTGTGAGAGTTTTCGCGAGCGATGCGGGACACGTGCCCGAACCCTCTCCCGTCCCAAGTCGGGCTTGCCCGTCTTGAGCACAGGGGTGCGGAACTCGGGGAAGCCCGAGTTCGGGGGGGAGGGCTCCGCTTGAGCCGTCCCGGATGTCAGCGTCTCACGCCGAGTGCGCCAGTTCCGCCGCGTCGCGCCCGACGACCGCGGCAAGGCTCTGGATCCCCTCCGCCTCCATCCGGCGCACCAGCCCCGCCTTGATCTCCCCGATGAGGCCGGGACCCGCATAGACCAGCGCCGAGTAGAGCTGGACCAGGCTGGCGCCGGCCCGGATCTTGGTCCAGGCGGCCTCCGCCGAATCGACGCCGCCGACGCCGATCAGCGGCAGGTCGGTTCCGACCCGCAGATAGGTCTCGGCGAGCAACCGGGTCGAGGCCGAGAAGAGCGGCCGGCCGGACAGGCCGCCGGTCTCTCCCTTCGCCGCCCCGACCAGGCTCGCCGGCCGCGCCACGGTGGTGTTGGAGACGACGAGGGCGTCGACGCCGCGGCGCCGCGCGGTGGCGGTCATCGCGTCGAGGCCGTCGAGGCCGATATCGGGAGCGATCTTGAGGAGGATCGCCGTGCCCGCTCCGGATTCGTCGCGGGCCGCGACCACCCGGGCGAGCAGATCGTCGAGGAACGCCTCGCCCTGGAGGTCGCGCAGGCCCGGGGTATTGGGCGAGGAGACGTTGACGGTGATGAAGTCGACGAGGCTTGCGAGGCCCTTCGTGCAGGCGACGTAGTCGGAGAGGCGATCGGCCGAGTCCTTGTTCGCCCCGATATTGACCCCGACGATCCCCGGCCGGTCGCGGCGGGCCGCGAGACGGGCGCGCACCACCGCCAGCCCCTCGCTGTTGAGGCCGAACCGGTTGATGACCGCCCCGTCCTCCGGCAGCCGGAAGACCCGCGGGCGCGGGTTGCCCGGCTGCGGCCGCGGCACCACGCCGCCGACCTCGACGAAACCGAATCCGAGCCCGAGCAGTGCGTCCGGCGCCCGCGCACCCTTGTCGAACCCCGCCGCGAGACCAACCGGGTTGGGAAAGGACCGGGATATAACGGTTACGCAGAGACGGGGGTCGTCGGCCGCCCGATGACCTACAGGAAGCCGCGCGAGTGCCCCAACGGTCAAGGTGTGAGCGGTCTCGGGGTCGAGGGCGTGCAACAGGGGACGGACGAATGGAAAGACGGCCGAGAGCAAGATCAACCTCTTGTGAAATCTGGAAAAATATGAACCCCGCCGGGCCCGGTCGGCAGCGGCGCGACGTGACGGACGGCGGAGAGCGGCAGCGGGCCGTAGAGGTGGGGAAACAGGGCGCCGCCGCGGGACGGCTCGTAGCGCAGGGCTTCCCCCAGCGCCTCCGCGTCGACCGCGATCAGGAGAAGATTGTCCTGTCCAGAGAAGTGCTTGGCGGCCGTCTCGGGAGTCTGCGCGGCGGTCGAGAAATGGATGAAGCCATCCGCCAGATCGACCGGCGCACCGTCGAACCGGCCAGCCGCCTCGGCTTCACGCCACAGGGCCTCCGGGCATATCTTGTAGATGAGGGTCATGGACGCCGCGGGCCTTCTCGACGGGGTGCGGGCGAGCGATAGCCGCCTCGGGACGAACCGGCAACGCCCGTTGCCTTTCGGTGAGGCTTCGGTACTTTACATTTGTTAGTTCGGTGGTGAACACCCACCCGCGTCAGGCCAAGCCCCCATGTTGTCCCACGACCGAATCTGGTCCGCCATCGATCATCTCGCGCAGCGTAACAACCTGACGGCGTCGGGCCTCGCCAAGCGCGCCGGGCTCGACGCGACGAGCTTCAACCGCTCGAAGCGGGTCAGCCCCGACGGGCGCAAGCGCTGGCCCTCGACGGAATCGGTCGCCAAGATCCTGGCCGCCACCGGCTCCACCCTCGACGACTTCCTGCACCTGATCGAGCCCCGGGATACCGGATCCCGCATCGCGGTGCCGCTGATCGGCAGCGAGAGCGCGGCGGGCCATATCGGGGCCGACGGCCTGCCGGGCAACGGCAGCGTCATGGCGGAGGTGGAGCTGCCGGGCCTCGGGCCGGAGCGCTGCTTCGCCATCGAGGTCCGGGACGGCGCCCTGGCCCCGCTCTACCGCGAGGGCGACGTGCTGGTGGTCTCCCCCACTGCGGCGATCCGCAAGGGCGACCGGGTGGTGACGTGCCTGGGCGGCGGAGGCATCCTGGTCGCCGAGCTGAAGCGGCGCACCGCCCGGGCCGCTGAGCTCAGCGGGCCGGTGCCCGGCGAGCCGGACCGGGTCGTCCCGATCTCGGAGATCGCCTGGATGGCCCGGGTGATGTGGGTGCGACACTAATACCCTGGCGCCTTCGCCTCGACGTGTCGATGCGAAGGCGACCGGCGCATCAGCGCCGGCGCTCATTCGGGCTTGCCTGGCACCGTCGAACGCGTCCGTTCGAAGGAGCGGCGGTATAAAACGGCGTCTATTCCGCCGCCGCCCGCTGGTTGCGCCACTGGGTCAGCAGGGCGCGGAGCGCGGCGGGCTTGAGGGGTTTGCTCAGAACCTGGACGCGCTGCGCCCCTGCCGCATCGCGCACGTCCGGCGAGCGGTCGGCGGTGAGGAGCACCGCCGGGATGTCGGCGGCGAGCGCCGCTCTCAGGCCCGCGATGAGGTCGAGGCCGGTGCCCTGGTCGAGGTGATAATCGGCCACGATCACGTCCGGGCGCAAGGACCCGCCGAGCACCAGGGCCAGGGCCTCGCTGAGCGAGCCGGCGGTGTGCAGCGCGCAGCCCCAGCTGCCGACGAGCACCCGCATCCCGTCGACGATCGCCGGCTCGTTGTCGACCGCGAGCACCGTCAATCCGGCGAGCGGCACGGTGGCCGGGCGCGGTGCCTCGCCCAGCGCCTCGACCACCGGCCGCAAGGGCGCCCCCGGCACTGCGACCGAGAAGGCCGAGCCGCGGCCGGGCGTCGAGGCAAGGCTCAGCGGATGGTCGAGGAGGCGCGCGGTGCGCTCGACGATCGACAGGCCGAGGCCGAGGCCGCGCGCCACCCGCGCGCCCTGGTCGAGGCGCTGGAACTCCCGGAAGACCAGCTTCTGCTGCGCGGCCGGGATGCCGAGCCCGGTATCCAGCACCATCAGCACCACCCGG
Organism: Methylobacterium frigidaeris; assembly: GCF_022179185.1. Taxonomy (GTDB): domain Bacteria; phylum Pseudomonadota; class Alphaproteobacteria; order Rhizobiales; family Beijerinckiaceae; genus Methylobacterium; species Methylobacterium frigidaeris. The sequence continues at coordinate 77,980 of NZ_BPQJ01000011.1, forward strand.
TCGCCGCGCCGCCGCGCGCCGACGAGCACGCGGCCCTCCGGCGTGTACTTGATGGCATTCGACACGAGGTTGTGCAGGAGCCGGCGCAGCAATTGCCGGTCGGAGCGCACGGCCAGCGACGAGGGCATCACGGTCAGGGAAAGCCCCTTCTCCTGCGCCATCGGGCCGAACTCGCGCTGGACCTGACGGAACAGCTCCGACACCCGCACGATCGAGAGCTGAGGCTTCAGCGCCCCGGTATCGAGGCGCGAGATCTCGAGCAACGCGGTCAGGATCTCCTCGACGGCGTCGAGGGAGGCGTCGACGTTCTCGGCCAGCGTCGGGTCGGTGCCCCGGTCGCGCTCGACCAGCGCGCTGGCATAGAGCCGCGCGGCGTTGAGCGGCTGGAGGATGTCGTGGCTGGCAGCGGCCAGGAAGCGGGTCTTCGAGGCGTTGGCCTCCTCGGCTTCGGCCTTGGCCCGGGTCAGCGCCGCGTTGAGGCGGGTCAGCTCCTCGGTGCGCTCGCGCACCCGGGTCTCCAATTCCTCGTTGAGGCGGGTGCGGGCCTCCTCGGCGGCGACCGAATCGGTCACGTCGGTATAGGTCGCCACCACGCCGCCATTGGGCAGCAGGTTGGCGCGGATCTCGATCACCCGGCCGCTCGGGTGCAGGCGCAGGCGCTGCGGCCCGGCTTCGAGCCGGAAGGCCGCGATGCGCTCGCGCACCAGGGTGTCGGCGTCCCGTGCCCCGTAGGCGCCGCGGCCGGCATTGAAGCGCACGATGGCCTCGAGCCCGATGCCGGTCTGGATCATGTCCGGCGGCAGGTCGTACAGGTCGGCGAAGGCGCGGTTCCAGACGATCAGCTTCATGTCGCGGTCGAAGACCGTGATGCCCTGCTTGGCGTGATCGAGGCCGTGCTGGAGGATGTCGCGGCTGTACTGGAACGCCGCCGAGGCGTCGTCGAGGAGCTTGAGCGCTGCCCGAGGCGAGACGTTGCGCCGGCGCAGCAACAGCGACAGGGCGAGCCGGGCCGAGGAGGCCCCGATCGCCGAGGCGAGCAGGTGCTCGGCGTGGCGCAGCTCGGGCAGGCCGGCGATCGCCTCGTCCCGCACCGGCCCGCGGCCCTGCGCTTGCGCGAAATCCTCGAAGGCCCGCACCGCCCGTTCCTCGCCGAGGAAGCGAGCCACCGTCGCGCGCAGCTCCGCCAAGGTCACGGCGCTGCGAAACAGCCGGAATGTCGGCGCGACGGGCCCGGCCTCGTCGAGGCCGGAGACCTGCCCGAACGCCTCGGCCTGCAGACGCTCGATCGCGGTCGGCGGACGCAGGAGCGAGCCGGCGATGTAGGCCAGCGTGTTGAGGCCGAGGCTCCACAGCGTGCCGTGGACGAGGCGGGGAAAGTCGTCGACGCCCATCAGCGCCGTCGGGCTCAACGCCGCGATGCCGAACGGCCCCTCGGCGATGAGCGTCGCCGCCCAGCCGTCCCCGGTGACGAGGCTCGGCAGCAGCAGGGTGTAGAGCCAGACCGCGAAGCCGACGAGCAGCCCCGCCGCGGCGCCCAGGCCGGTGCCCCGGCCCCAGTAGAGCGCGCCGACGAAGGCCGGACCGATCTGAGCCACCGCCGCGAAGGACAGGAGCCCGATCGAGGCGAGCGCCACCTCGCCGGCGACCCGCGAATAGGCGTAGGCCACCAGCACCACCGCCACGATGGCCGCGCGCCGCACCACCAGCACGTAGCCGCCGAGATCCGGGGCGCCGGGCTCGGGGGAGGGGGCGGCGCCCGCCACGAGGTTGCGCCGCCGCAACGCCACCGGGATGACGAGGTGGTTCGAGATCATGATCGCCACCGCGACCGACTCGACGATCACCATCGCGGTCGCCGCCGAGAGGCCGCCGATGAAGGCGACGAGGGCGATGCCGTCGGCCCGCTCGTGCAGCGGCAGGGCGAGCACCGTCATGTCGCGCTGCACCGATCCCTCCGGGAAGAGGGCGAGGCCGGCGAGCGCCAGCGGCACCACGAACAGGTTGATGAGCACGAGGTAGAGCGGGAAGGTCCAGGCCGCCCGCCCGACATCGGCGACCGCGCGGTTCTCCACCACCGCCATGTGGAACTGGCGCGGCAGCAGCAGCACCGCCGCCGCCGAGAGCAGGGTCTGGACGATCAGCGTCGCAGGGCCGGAGGTCTGCCCGACCAGGGTGCCGAGCCCGTGCACCGCGCTCGAGGCCTCCGGCAGGTCGCCCAGCATCCAGCCGACCACGAAGCCGCCGACGGTGAGGAAGGCCAGCAGCTTGACGAGGGATTCCAGCGCCACCGCGAGCGTCAGCCCGTCCTGGTGCTCGGTGGCGTCGGCGTGGCGGGTGCCGAAGGCGACCGCGAAGCCCGCCAGCACCAGGGCCACGAACAGGCCGAGGTCGCCCAGCATGTCGGCCGGTGCGCCGACCCCGTCGGTGGCGTGCAGGAAGACCTGGAGCGAGGCCGCCACCGCCCGCAATTGCAGGGCGATGTAGGGCACCGCGCCCACCACCGCGATCAGGCAGACCAGGGCGGCGATGCGCTCGCTCTTGCCGTAGCGGGCGGCGATGAAATCGGCGATCGAGGTCGAGTTCTGGGCCTTGGCGATCCGCACCACCCGGGCGACGAGCCGGTAGCCGAAGCCCACCACCAGGACCGGGCCGACATAGATGGTGAGGAAGTCGAGGCCGGCGTGGCTCGCGAGGCCGACCGAGCCGAAGAAGGTCCAGGAGGTGCAGTAGACCGCGAGCGACAGGGCGTAGATCGTCGGCCGCACCCGCGCATCGCGCATCAGGGTCCGCCCGGCCACGTCGCCCCAATGGGCCACCGCGAACAGGGCGCAGATATAGACGAGGGCCGCCAGCACCACCGTCCAGCCCGCGATCATCGGTACCGTCCATCCCCGGCCCGGGCGGGGGGCCCGGGCATTGCTCGTGTCCGGGGCTTTAGAGCATGTCGGGGCCGGATTGCGACCCTGACCTCGCTCAGCCGTGGCAGGTGCAGCCGGCGTGGTCGCAGCCGGCATGGTGGGGATGGCCCTCGGCGCATTCCTCGCAGCAGAACGCCTTGCCGTCGCGGGACACGGCCTTCGCCACCGGGACGACGCAGACGCAGTCCTCGCAGGCGCATTTCACGGTCTCGGCAGGGGTGCTGGTCATGGTTCCGGTTCCTCTTCGGCGTGATTGTGGGTGTGATGGGCGTGGTCGTGCGGCTCGGTGAGGTGGGCGACCATGTTGCGCAGCACGTCGCGCACGTGATCGTCGTCGATCGCGTAAGCGACGTGCCGGCCGTTGCGCACGGCGCGCAGGATGCGGGCCGTGCGCAACAGGCGCAGGTGATGCGAGGTCAGCGATTGCGACAGGCCGAGCGCCTCGCCGATCTCGCCGACCGTGCGGTCTACCTCCAGGCAGGCGAGCACGATGCGCAGGCGGTTCGGCTCGCCGAGGAGCCGAAAGACCTCCGCCACGTCCGCGACCTGCTCCGACGACAGGAGCCGCACGCCGGGCTCTCCTCAACACATGAACACGCGCTCATGTGTTGCTGCCGCAGGGTCAGATGTCAAGGGCGGATGAGGCACGCTGGTCAGTCGTCGTCGATATCGGCCGGTGAGCCCGGCGCCATGGGACCATCATCCTCGACGTCGTTGTCGTCGAAGAGGCCCGGCGGTCCGTCGAAGCCCACGACCCCGTCCGGATTGTCCGGCGTGACGTTCGGATCGAGTGCCGGAGGTTGGCCGTCCTGATGAAGCCTGCGCTCGAGCCGTCGCTCGCGTCTGAGATCGCGCTGGATCGGCACGTCGTCCGACCCTTGCGCGAACAAGGCTGTGCCGGCGTCGATGCAGACGACGCCGAGCAGGGCTACCGCGATCATGGCTCTCATCACTGACTCCCTGGCCCCGAGACGTGATGCATTGCTGCCCCGGAACTCTGCCCTGCCGTGACGGTGCCGTCTGCCGCCACGTTCGGCGGGGGTGCCGCGCTTATCTCGGATGGCTCGTCTTGGACAGTTCGTCTTCGACGGATGTGCCCGCGCCCGAGGCGGACCTGTCATGGACATCAGCCGGGGCATGGCGGGGCCGGTGCTTCATCTCCGCGAACCATCCCTTGGGATCGCCCCCAACGCGAACGACCCCGCAGCGCGTCGGCGCTGCGGGGTCGAGAAGGAATCTTGACTGGGAAGGTACGTCTCAGGCGACGGCGCGCATCCGCATCAGATCGGCGCCGTTGCCGACGACGCGGGTATAGAGCGAGGAGTAACCGTCGGCGGCCTTGTCCCAGCCGAACTCGCGGGCCATGGCGCTGCGGCGCATCGCTCCAAGGCGACGCTTCGAGGCGAAGACGTCGAAGGCGCGGCGGATCGCGCCGCTCAGGCCCTTGAGCGAGGCCTCGCCGAACAGGAAGCCGGTGACCCCGTCCTCGACGGTGTCGGCCAGTCCCCCGGTGCGGTGGGCGATCGGCAAGGAGCCGAAGCGCTGCGCGTACATCTGGGCGAGGCCGCAGGGCTCGAAGCGCGACGGCATCAGCAGGAAGTCGCTGCCGGCGAACATCCGGTGGGCGTCGGTCTCCTCGAAGCCGACCCGCACCCCGACCGCGCCGGGATGGCGCCGGGCGAGGTCGAGGAAGGCGGCCTCGAACCGGGGCTCGCCCTGGCCGGTCACCACGAGCTGCCCGCCCTCGGCGACGATCGACTCGGCCGCCGCGAGCGTCAGGTCGACGCCCTTCTGGTGCACGAGGCGCGACACGATGGCGAAGAGCGGGCCGCGTGAGACGCCGAGACCGAACCGGGTGCGCACCGCGTCGGCATTGGCGCGCTTGCCTTTCCAGTCATCGGGCTCGAAGCGGGTGGCGAGGTGGGGATCGGTGCGGGGGTCCCAGGCCTCGTCGATCCCGTTGAGGATGCCGGCGAGCCGTCCCTGATGGGCGCGGGTGCGCAGCAGCCCGTCGAGGCCACAGCCGAATTCCGGCGTGGTGATCTCGTGGGCGTAAGTTTCGCTCACGGTGGTGACGTGCGAGGCGTAGAACAGGCCCGCCTTGAGGAAGGACAGCTTGCCGTAGAACTCGACCCCGTCGATGTGGAAGGCGCTCTCCGGCACGCCGAGGCGGCCGAGATTCTCCCACGGGAACAGACCCTGATAAGCGAGATTGTGGATGGTGAGCACGCTCGGCGTGCGCTGGCCGCGCCAAGCCAGGTAGGCCGGGGCGAGCGCGGTCTGCCAGTCGTTGAGGTGCAGGAGATCGGCGCGCCACTCGGGATCGACGCCCTGGGCAAGTTCGGCAGCCGCGAGGCTGAGACGGCCGAACCGCAGGTCGTTGTCCGGGAAGTCGGCGCCCTGGTCGCCGTAGGGCGAGCCGTCGCGCTCGTAGAGCGCTGAGTTGAGGATGACGTAGACCGGAAGGCCGTCGCCGGTCTCGATCAGGCCGAGGTCGCAGGGCGGCATCTCGGCGCTGCCGGCGAGATGGGCCACCACCGGAATGTCGGAGTAGCGGTCGACGACTTGGCGGTAGCCCGGGATCAGAATGCGCACGTCGTAGTGCTGGCGCAGGGCCCGGGGCAGGGACGCCGCGACTTCGCCCAGGCCGCCGGTCTTCAGGAAATCGGCCATCTCGGGCGTCGCGTAAAGGATCCGCGGCTTGAGCGAGCCGCGCAAGCCCTCCACGGCCCCTCGCGGGGAGCCGCCAGACGGCAGAGCCGGCGCCTGCGAAGCCGACCGTGCCGACGCCGGAAATGTCATGAATGAGCCCCCACGCCGCGAGCCGGACGGATTGCATGCGGACAATGCCGCGGCGTACCGCCACGACAACGCGCCATTCCGGCTCCGGTTCCAGTGCACTGCACAATATCAGACCGGGCGGGGACGGCAAGACAAAATTGATTAACGGAAAGCAAAAATCCCGTTTCTCGCCGCCTCCCGAAGCTGTGCCGCGCGGGGCGCAGAGCTTAGGCGGGTAAATGCCCGGGCCGACCGTTCGCCGCCGACGCGCGCCGGATCAGCACCAGGGCCTCGTCTCCCGCAAGTGCGAAGCACCCCTCCTGCGGGCCCTCGCCACGTCGGCCGCCGGCACTCGACAGCAGCACTTCCCAGCCCGAATCGGACGGCACCTCGGTGTAGCAAGCTTCATGCCCGAAATTGAGCGCGACCCGGATGACGTCGGCGCCGTGCAGGCGCTCGTAGACGAGGACGTCCCGCGAGACCGACACCGCCCGGTAGGCGCCGATGCTGAGCGCCGGATGGTCGCGCCGGAGCGCGATCAGGCGCCGGTGGAGGGTCAGCATCGAGGTCGCATCGTCGCGCAGGCACTCGACGTTGCGGGTCTGTGCCTGGGGATCGACGGGCAGCCAGGGCTCGACGGTGGAGAAGCCCGCATGGGGGCCGGGCGCCCACTGCATCGGCGTGCGCTCCGGATCGCGGCCGCGGCCGGGCTCGTTGTGCTCCCAGGGGTCGCGCACCCGCTCCGGCGGGATCGGCACCCGGCTTAAGCCGATCTCGTCGCCGTAATAGAGCGTCGGGGTACCCCGCAGGGTGAGGAGCAGCACGGCCGCCACCCGTGCCTGCGCGTCGCCGACCCGTGCGGCGATGCGCGGCTGGTCGTGGTTCCCGAGCACCCAGTTCGGCCAGCCGCCCGCGGGCAGGGCCGCCTCGTACTCCGCGATCAGCCGCGCCACGGCTTCGGCGCGCCACGGCGTCTGGATCAGCTGGAAGTTGAACGGCAGGTGCGCGCCCGACAGGTCGACGCCGTAATACGCCACCAGCCGCTCCAGCGGCAGGTAGATCTCGCCGATCAGCACCCGCGCGTCGTACTCCTCCAGCACCGCCCGCATCTCGGCGATGACCTGCATCACCTCGGGCTGGTCGGCGGAGTGGAGCTGAACCAGGCTATTGATCTCAGGCTCGCCCGGCACGTAATCCGGGTTGACCGGATTGTCGCGAAGGGCCTCGTCCTTCATCAGGTGCCAGATCACGTCGACCCGGAACCCGTCGACGCCGCGGTCGAGCCAGAAGCGCAGCACGTCCAGCATCGCGGCGCGCACCTGCGGGTTGCGCCAGTTCAGGTCGGGCTGCTCGCGCAGGAAGGCGTGGTAGTAGTATTGCCCGGTCGCCGGATCGAGGGTCCAGGCCGGGCCGCCGAAATTGCTGATCCAGTTGTTCGGCGGACCGCCGTCGGGGGCGGCATCGCGCCAGATGTACCAGTCGCGCTTCGGGTTGTCGCGCGACGATCTGGACTCCCGGAACCACGAATGCTCCTCAGAGGTGTGGTTCGGCACGAAGTCCATGATCACACGCAGGCGGCGGCGATGCGCGTCCGCCACCAGTGCGTCGAAATCGGCGAGCGTGCCGAAGAGCGGATCGATGTCGCAGTAATCCGAGACGTCGTAGCCGTAATCCGCCATCGGCGAGCGGCAGACCGGCGACAACCACAGGGCATCGACCCCGAGCCAAGCCAGGTAGTCGAGCCGGGCGGTCACGCCCCGAAGGTCGCCGACGCCATCGCCGTTCGTGTCCTGGAACGAGCGCGGATAGACCTGGTAGACGACCCCCGCCTTCCACCACAGCTCGCCCGCCAGCAGGCGCTCGGGGGTCGTATCCTCGGTCATCCTGGGCTCCTGGGCAGATCGTCGGGCGATTTTCGTGTGCAGAGGACGTGTTTGTATTCAGAAGCGACAGCCCCCGGGCCTCGCCGCGATACCCCGCGACGTCGAGACACGTTCGAGCCCCGGTGCGTCGGCACCCGCACCGGCGTTAGGGTTGAGTAGGCCGGCCACCGGCCTTATATGAGCGCTCGCGGCGGCGCCCTGCGGGGAAGCCGTCGCATCGCATCCGGTTCCCGCGCCTCTGCGCGCGAGACCCCAAGCGTGGCAAGCCTGCATCACCGGCGGCCACGACACCGTCATGACGCGGCTGACGGGGAGGGGGCGCAGCGCGCTCGAGCCAGGCCTGAGCCAGGACCGAGGCGCCGGACGTGCGACCTGTCGTGACCAAAGGGCTAGGCCCGGGGGGTTAGACCCAAGGTGCAATCTTGCCCCGACGGTAACCCTTCCCGCAGGGTATCCCTTAACCCTAAGGTCCGGCGTGCAGGTCGTCCCGAGGCCGTTCACACTCGCTTCAGGCCGCTTCGTCAAAATCAAGTCTCGTTTCCGTGAGACGTGTCGGGACAGCAACACGCCGTAAGTCATACGCTCGAGCTTGTCCGAACGTCTCGACATCGCCGTTCCACAGCCACACGATGCTGCCGTGGCCGAAGGTTTGCTGCACAGCACGCGACGTGAGATCGCGCTGCAGCGACGAGAGACCTGCGGCAGGGAAGGGGGTTCCAAGGTGCTGAACGAAGTTTTTCTGTCCGGTCGCCAGCGTGACGAGAGTCGCCAGGACTCGGCTCCGCGGGATGCGCAGGCCCTGCATGATGCTGAGACGCCGCGCTCCTGGATGCCGCAGGCCGCGCCCGCCGCGCCCGCGGGCGACGAGGTCACGGTGATGCGCACCGCGATCCTGGCCAAGCTCGCCTACGCCCTGGGCAAGACGCCGGCGACCGCCCGCGACCGCGACTGGTTCGTGGCGACGGCTCTGGCCCTGCGCGACCGGGCGGTCGCCGCCAGCGCCAACGCGGCCGGGATCGTGCCGCCCAAGCGCGTGCACTACCTCTCCCTCGAATTCCTGATCGGCCGCCTGCTCTCCGACGCGATGGGCAATCTCGGCGTGGCCGAGACGGTGCGGGCGGCGCTGAGCGGTCTCGGCGTCGATCTCGACGCGGTCGCGGGCGCCGAGCCCGACGCGGCGCTCGGCAACGGTGGCCTGGGGCGCCTCGCCGCCTGCTTCATGGAGAGCATGGCGAGCCTCGCGATTCCCGCCTACGGCTACGGCATCCGCTACGATCACGGCCTGTTCCGGCAGGTGATCGAGGACGGGGTCCAGCGCGAGGTGCCGGAGACCTGGCTGTCCGAGGGCAACCCCTGGGAGTTCGAGCGCGCGGACGCGGCCTGCGAGGTCGGCTTCGGCGGCGACGTCGCGATGAGCGTCCAGCCGGACGGCACCCTGCGCCGGGTCTGGCGCCCGGCCGAGACCGTGCGCGCCGTGCCCTACGACACGCCGGTGATCGGGCGAGGCGCCAAGCACGTCAACGCGCTGCGCCTCTGGGCGGCCCGCGCGGTCGAGCCCGTGGATCTCGCCCGCTTCAATGCCGGCGACCATGTCGGCGCGGTCGCCGAGCGCGCCCGGGCCGAGGCGATCTCGCGGGTGCTCTATCCGAGCGACGGCACGCCGGCCGGCCAGGAACTGCGCCTGCGCCAGGAATTCTTCTTCACCTCGGCCTCGCTGCAGGATCTCGTGCGCCGCCACGTCGCCGAGCGCGGCGACCTGCGCTCGCTGCCCGACCACGCGGCGATCCAGCTTAACGACACCCACCCGGCCATCGCGGTGCCGGAGCTGATGCGGCTCCTCGTCGACGTGCACGGCCTGTCCTGGGAGGATGCCTGGCACGTCACCACCCAGACGCTGGGCTACACCAACCACACCCTGATGCCGGAGGCCCTGGAGACCTGGCCGGTGGAGCTGATGGAGCGGCTGCTGCCGCGCCACATGCAGATCATCTACCTGATCAACTGGATGCATCTCGAGGAGGTGTCGAAGCACGGCGCCTCGCTCGCACGGCTCGCCGAGGTCTCGCTCATCGACGAGAGCCACGGCAAGCGGGTGCGGATGGGCCATCTCGCGTTCCTCGGCGCGCGGCGGGTCAACGGCGTCTCGGCGCTCCACACCGAACTGATGCGCCAGACGGTGTTCGCGCCGCTCCACGCCCTCGACACCGACAAGATCGTCAACAAGACCAACGGCATCACTTTCCGGCGCTGGCTCCACAACGCCAATCCGGGCCTCACCCGGCTCGCGGTCGAGGCGGTCGGGCCGAAGGTGCTCGACGATCCGCGCCACCTCGAGGGGCTGGCGGCCTTCGCCGACGATGCCGGCTTCCAGGCGCGCTACGCGGCGGTGCGTCGCGAGCGCAAGGAGGCGCTCGCCCGGGTGGTCGAGGAGCGCACCGGCATCACCCTCGATCCGGAGGCCCTGTTCGACGTCCAGATCAAGCGCATCCACGAGTACAAGCGCCAGCTCCTCAACATCCTGGAGACGGTCGCGCTCTACCAGGCGATCAAGGCCGAGCCGCATCGCGACTGGACGCCCCGGGTCAAGCTGTTCGCCGGCAAGGCGGCGCCGAGCTACCATCAGGCCAAGCTGATCATCCGGCTCGCCAGCGACGTGGCCAAGCGCGTCAACGCCGATCCGGACGTGGCCGGCCGCCTGACGGTGGCCTTCGTGCCGAACTACTCGGTGAGCCTCGCCGAATCGATCATCCCGGCGGCCGACCTGTCGGAGCAGATCTCGACCGCGGGCCTCGAGGCCTCGGGCACCGGCAACATGAAGCTGGCGCTCAACGGCGCGCTCACCATCGGCACGCTCGACGGTGCCAATATCGAGATCAAGGACCATGTCGGGCCGGAGAACATCTTCATCTTCGGTCTCGACGCGGCCGGGGTGCAGCGCACGCAGAGCCAGCCGGGCTATGCCGGCCGCGCCATCGCGGCCTCGCCGCGCCTGCGCGCCGCCCTCGACGTGATCGCCGCGGGCGGGTTCTCGCCGTCCGAGCCGGGCCGCTTCCGTCCGCTCGTCGACGAGCTGACCCACGGCGACCGCTTCCTGCTCACCGCCGATTTCGACGATTACTGGCGCGCCCAGCGCGAGGTCGATGCAGCTTGGCGCCGGCCCCGGACCTGGTGGCGCGCGGCGATCCTCAACACCGCCCGCACGGCGTGGTTCTCGTCGGACCGGACGATGCGGGAATATGCCGAGGAGATCTGGCGGGTGCGGGTGGCTTGAACGACCCGACTGCATGACGAAGAAGAAAGCCCCGCGGCGCGAGCCGCGGGGCTTTCTTCTTCGGAAGCTGGACTACTCACGTCTCCGCTTCATGACGTCATCCCGAGGCTCGCCGAAGGCGAGAGCCCGGCGAGACCCCGGGATGACGGTGGAAAGCAGGAAGGTCTGAAGGTCTGCCGCCGGCTCACGCCGGCGGGATATACTGGTACGTCCAGGTCTCGCTCAGCGTCTCGTCGCCTCGGCGCAGGAACAGCCGCAGCTCCACCGGCTCCGCGCCCGTCACCGCGAGGTCGAACTCGGCCCGCCAATGGCCCGGCACGTCGTCCGGCACCGCCTCGGTGCGGGCGAGCGGGAAGGTGCCGCGGGAGGCGGTGAGCACCGCTTCCGGCTTCACCCCGGCCGGCAGCTTCGCCAGCGGCTCGCCCAGAAACTCCACCACGAACTTGCGCACGCCCTTCGGCCGGTCGGTGCCCGCCTGGCCGCCATTGCCCTCCCGGGTCGCGACGCAAGCCGCGAGGTTGCTCGGATAGGGCTCGTCCGCGACCCAGTGCAGGCGGTAGGCGAGGTCGTGCGAGGTGCCGGCGCGGGCGGGTTCCGCCGGCACCCACATCGCCACCACGTTGTCGTGGATCTCGTCGTCGGTGGCGTTCTCGACTAGCTGCACGCTGCCCTTCCCCCAATCACCCAGGGGCTCGACCCAGAGCGAGGGCCGGCGGTCGTAGTAGACGCCGTCCTGGTAATGGTCGAACAGGCGGTCGCGCTGCATCAGCCCGAATCCGCGCGGGCGCTCGTCGGAGAAGGCCGAGACCATGGTGCGGGGCGGGTTGCGCAACGGGCGCCAGATCCGCTCGCCGGTGCCGGTCCAGAGCGCCAGGCCGTCGGAATCGTGCACCTCCGGGCGCCAGTCGGTCGCCGTCGGCTTCGCCGTCTCGGAGAACCAGTACATCGAGGTCAAGGGCGCTAGGCCGAAGCGGCCGACATCCTTGCGCAGGTGCAGGCTCGCCTCGATGTCCATCACCACCGACTTGGTGCGGCGCATCCGGAACCGGTAGGCACCGGCGGCCGAGGGGCCGTCGAGGAGCGTCAGGACCGTGACGATGTCGGAATCCGGCGCCGGGGTCTCGAACCAGACATGGGTGAAGTCCGGGAATTCCTCGGGCCGGTCGGGCATGACGGTGTCGAGGGCGAGGCCGCGCGCTGAGAGGCCGTACTGGTAGAGTTCGCCGATCGCCCGGAAATACGAGGCGCCGAGGAAGGCGACCCAGTCGTTGCGGCGCCAGTCGAGGGGACCGCCGCGGCGCTCCTGGAAGCGAAAACCCGCGAAGCCAGGATTCGGCGGCAGACGCCGGGCCGGTGAATCCGCCGGCATCTCGAAGGCGGCCGGATCGTAGATGATCTCGCGCGCCTGGCCCCCCTCCACCACGTGCATCCGCACCGGCTTCTGGAAGTAGCGGCCGAGATGGAAGAACGTGACCGGGAAGGCGCTCGGGCCCTCGGCCCAGAGAGCGTGGTCGGGCTTGTACTTCAGCTTGCCGTGGGCGTCGTAATCGATCGCCTGCAGCACGTCGCGGTCGGGTATCGCTGGCGGCACGTAGGGCCGGCCGGCCAGGTCCCGGGCCCGGGCCTTGAGAGACTCGAAGCTGAAGGCCTCGGGCCGGCCGAGCGGCAGCTCCGCAGCCAGCACTTCGGGGCCGGAGCCGAGCAGGAGCGCGGCGCCGGCGAGCAGCGTACGGCGGTCGATCATCGTGGCGCCCTTAGCGGATCGGCTCGATGCTGGTGGCCCGGCGCCAGAGCTGGACCATGATGGAGAGGGCGCCCAGGCTGAACAGCACCATCAGCCCATGGCCGATCGTGTCGCCGAGCTCGAAGATGCCGGCCAGGGCCCAGCCCGCCGCGATCGCCACCGCGAACACCTCGACGCCGACCAGCACCATGATGCTGAGGATGGTGACGAGGCTGCGGGGCTTGAGGGAACCTGATGCGGGCACGCGGCCTGATCCTTGTTCGGGACGGACGGGGCGACGGACGATGCCCGGGCGGCATGCGCCTATCGTTTCACGGCTCCGGGCACTAGCCTGAACCGGCCGCACCGCGCAACCTCGCGGATCCCCGCTTGGCTGTTTCGTAACGTCACCGCAAGCCCAGAGTCATCCAAGCCCAGATGCCCGAGACTCCCGTCTTCTCCCGCGCCGCCTGCGCGGCTCCCCACCACCTCGCGGCCGAGGCCGGCCGGGCCATCCTCGACGAGGGCGGCAATGCCGTCGAGGCGATGCTCGCCATGGCGGCGACGATCGCGGTGGTCTACCCCCACATGAACGGCCTCGGCGGCGACGGCTTCTGGCTGGTGCGCGGGCCGAACGGCATCGTGCGGGCGATCGAGGCCTGTGGGCCGGCCGGCAGCCTCGCGACGATCCGGCGCTACCGCGACAAGGGCTACGACGCGATCCCCGAACGCGGGCCCGACGCCGCCCTGACCGTGGCCGGCGCCGTCGGCGGCTGGGCCCTCGCCCACGAGATCGCCCGCGATCTCGGCGGGCGCCTGCCCCTCGCCCTGCTCCTCTCCGACGCGGTCCGGCACGCCCGCGAGGGCGTCGCGGTCTCTTCGTCCGAGGCGCGCTACGTGCCCAAGGAGCTCGACACGCTCCACGACCAGCCCGGCTTCCGCGAGACCTTCCTCATCGACGGCCAGCCGCCGAAGGCCGGAGCGATCCGGAAACTGCCGGCCCTCGCCGCCACCCTGGAGCAGCTCGGCCATGCCGGGCTCGACGACTTCTACCGCGGCGACATCGGCCGCGAGGTCGCCGCCGACCTCGAACGGGCCGGGAGCCCGGTCACCCGCGGCGACATCGAGCGATACCGGGCAGTGTCGCGGGCGCCGCTCTCGCTGAAAGTCTCGGGCGGAACGGTCTACAATTGCCCGCCGCCGAGCCAGGGTCTCGCCGCCCTGACGATCCTCGGCCTCTACGAGCGCCTGGGCAGCATTCGCCCCGAGACGGCGGCTCATTATCACGGGCTCATCGAGGCGACGAAGCGGGCCTTCCGGATCCGCGACGCGGTGGTGACCGATTTCGACCGCCTGCGCCACGACCCCGCGCGTTTCCTCACGCCGGAGCGGCTGGAGGCGGAGGCCGCGGCGATCCGGATGGACCGGGCCTCGCCCTATCCGGTGCGCCCGGTCGGTGACGGCGACACGGTGTGGATGGGGGCGATCGATCAGGACGGCGTCGCGGTCTCCTACATCCAGTCGGTTTACTGGGAGTTCGGCTCCGGCCTCGTCCTGCCGCGCACCGGCCTCACCTGGCAGAATCGCGGCGTCGCCTTCTCCCTCGATCAGAGCGCCGTCAATCCGCTCGAGCCGGGACGGCGGCCATTCCACACCCTCAACCCGGCGCTCGCCGTCCTCGCCGACGGGCGGGTGCTCTCCTACGGCAGCATGGGCGGCGACGGGCAGCCGCAGTTCCAGGCCCAGGTCTTCACCCGCTACGCTCAGTACGGGATGGGCGTCGCCGAGGCGGTGGACGCGCCGCGCTTCCTGTTCGGCCGCACCTGGGGGGCCGAATCGATGACCGTGAAGGTCGAGGACCGGTTCGACTCGTCCTGCATCGCGGCGCTCGCGCGGATGGGGCACGAGGTCGAGGAGCTGGGCGGGTCGTACATCGATTCGCTCGGCCATGCCGGCCTGCTGGTGCGCCACCCTGGCAACGGGCGGGTCGAGGCGACGCATGATCCGCGGTCGGATGGTGGGGCGGCTGGGGTGTAGATCCCTCCAGCATTCCGTCTCATTCGCGCGACGGCACCCATACCCACCCCGTCATTCCGGAGCCGCGCTGCGGAGTCCGGAATCACAAATGGGGAAGACGCAAGCGGAACGCTGGTCGCGAGATCCAAGGAGCTCGGAGGCCTACACACGCGAAGGGCCCGGCACCTCCCAGCGCCGGGCCCTTAACGCTCTCATCCCTCATTCCCGCCTCAGCGCGGCGCGCGCTTCGCAAGGATCCGCTGCAGCGTGCGCCGGTGCATGTTGAGCCGGCGCGCCGTCTCCGACACGTTGCGGCCGCACAGCTCGTAGACGCGCTGGATGTGCTCCCAGCGCACCCGGTCGGCCGACATCGGGTTCTCCGGCGGGTCGGCCCGCTCGCCGGGCTCGGCCATCAGGGTGCCGTGGATCTCGTCCGCGTCGGCGGGCTTCGCCAGGTAGTCGAAGGCGCCGAGCTTGACCGCGGTCACGGCGGTGGCGATGTTGCCGTAGCCGGTCAGGATCACGCCGCGGGCCTCGGGCCGGCGTTCCTTCAGGCGCGCGATCACGTCGAGGCCGTTGCCGTCGCCGAGCCGCATGTCGATGACGGCGAAGGCCGGCGGCTGCGCGTCGACCGCCGAGACGCCCTCGGCCACGCTCTCGGCGACGTGCACCCGGTAGCCGCGCGCCTCCATGGCCCGGGCGAGGCGGGTCGAGAACGGCTTGTCGTCGTCCACGATCAGCAGGCTGCGGTCGGCGTGGTTGAGGAGGGCGTCGCCCTCCGGGATGGTACCGGCCGAGGCCTCCGGGCTCAGTGTTCCGTACTGCGTCATCAGGCGACGCTCCTCCGAATTTCAATCAGTCTATTCAGAGCGTTATATAGGAACGTCGCGGGCCTGCGTCAGGGGTGCGGCGCCCCCCGTGCCGGGGTTTCGATGGCCTTTGGCCTCCCTCTCGAAAACGTGACGGGGCCAGACGATCCGCACCACTGCGCCGGTCGAGGGATCGACCGCATTGGCGAGGTTCAGCTGCGCGCCGGACCGCTCGATCAGCGTCTTGGCGATGAACAGGCCCAGGCCGAGGCCGGTCCCACCGTCCGATCCGGTCCTCTCCTGCGCGGTCTTGGCCGCGCTGCGGGTGCTGACATAGGGCTCGCCCACCCGCAGCAGCACGTCGGGGGCGAAGCCCGGCCCGTCATCGCGGATCTCCAGCGAGACCCGGTCCGGGCTCCAGCGCGCCTCGATCGCCACGCAGCTCTCGGCGAAGTCGACCGCGTTGTCGACGATGTTGCCGAGGCCGAACATCACGCCCGGATTGCGCCGGCAGGCCGGCTCCGGCCCGTCGCCCTTCGTCGTCACGTCGAGCACGATGCCGAGCGCCCGCTGGGGCGCCACCAGTTCCTCGACGAGGTGGCTGAGCGAGATGGTCTCGATGAAGCCGCCCTGGTCGGCATCGAGGGAGGTGAGCTTGGAGAGGATGCCGCGGCAGCGCTCGACCTGGTCGCGCAGCAGCGCCAGGTCCTCGGCCACGTTCGGCGACGCGGTCGGCCCGAGCTGGCGATCGAGTTCCTTGGCTACCACCGTGATGGTGGCGAGTGGCGTGCCGAGCTCGTGAGCGGCCGCCGCCGCCAGCCCGTCGAGCTGCGACAGGTGCTGCTCGCGGGCGAGCACCAGCTCGGTCGCGGCCAGCGCCTGGGCGAGCTGGCGCGCCTCCTCGGCGACGCGCCAGGCGTAAACTCCCGTGAAGGCGGTTCCGAGCAGGATCGCGGTCCAGACGCCCGACACGTACAGGAACGGCAATTCGAGCTTCTCCCCGGCGAACCACGGCAGCGGCCGGTAGACCAGCGCCAGCAGCGTCGAGAGGCCGACCGCCAGGAGGCCGAGGGCCAGGGTCCGGGCCGGGGGGAGGGCGGTGGCGGAGATCAGCACGGGGGCGAGGAACAGGAGGGCGAAGGGATTCTGCAGGCCGCCGGTGAGGAAGAGCAGGGCCGCGAGCTGGATAATGTCGAAGGCCAGCAGCAGAACGGCGGCGTCGTCGCTGAGCCGGTGGCTCGCCGGGTAGCGGATGCGGAGCGTGAGGTTGAGCCAGGACGAGGCCGCGATGACGAGGAAGCACCAGCCGAAGGGCAGGGGCAGGCCGAGCCCCAGATGGGCGCCGGCCACCGCCGCACCCTGACCGGCCACCGCGAGCCAGCGCAGCCGCACCAGGGTATCGAGGCGCAGGTGGCGGGCGTCGCGCACCAAGTCGGTCTGCAAGGTCTCGAACATGGTCGAAACCATAGTGCGCCGTCGCCCGCCGGCCAGGGCGCGGAGCCGGAAACCCTTCGCCGTCCAGTGCGTTGTCCCAGACGGTGAACTCGCCGGTTCAGCATCGCCCGCCGGGCGGTTCCGGGCCGGCTACCGCAACGCACAATGCGCAGGCGGGAATTGAGGTA
Organism: Methylobacterium frigidaeris; assembly: GCF_022179185.1. GTDB lineage: Bacteria > Pseudomonadota > Alphaproteobacteria > Rhizobiales > Beijerinckiaceae > Methylobacterium > Methylobacterium frigidaeris. Next base: position 95,003 of record NZ_BPQJ01000011.1, read on the forward strand.
AAAAAGGCACAGTTCCACCTTTTGACACCTAGGATTTCCGCAGATGTTGCTCTTCAATACCGGTACTCTATTGTCCTGGCTCCCAGGCGGGTCAGGCGTCTCCTGGCGGCGGTGCGCGCGTCGTTGGGTCAATCGTGGACGGTGGCGTCATGGATCTCTCGTATTTCTGGTATGAAGCAGCGCACTGGATGTTGACGCCTGCCCGTGCGGCCGCCGACGCCACACAGCTCGTATTCAAGAATCCCGTCAATCCGATCACCTACACGCCCTATGGCCGGACCGTGTCGGCCGCCTGCGAGATGTTCGAGCGCACCACGCGCCGCTACGGCAAGCCGGCCTTCAACCTGCCGAGCACCGTAGTCGAGGGCGTGAGCACGGATGTGACCGAGCGGGTGGTGTGGTCGAAGCCGTTCTGCCAGGTCATCTCGTTCGAGCGCGCGCTGAAGCGCCCGCCGGTCCAGGCCCAGCCGAAGGTGCTGGTGGTGGCGCCGATGTCGGGCCACTACGCCACGCTCCTGCGCGGCACGGTCGAGGCGCTGCTGCCGGCGCACGAGGTGATGATCACCGACTGGGTCGATGCCCGCATGGTGCCGCTCGAGGCCGGACGCTTCGACCTCGACACCTACATCGACTACCTGATCGAGATGTTCCAGGCCTTCGGGCCGGACCTGCACGTGATCGCGGTCTGCCAGCCCTCGGTGCCGGTCTTCGCCGCCGTCGCCCGGATGGAAGCCGAGGGCATGGCCGGCGTGCCGACCTCGATGACCCTGATGGGCGGCCCGATCGACACCCGCCGCTCCCCCACCGCCGTCAACTGCCTCGCCGCCGAGCGCGGCTCGGAATGGTTCAAGCGCAACTGCATCACCGTGGTGCCGCCGGGCTATCCCGGCACCTGGCGCGAAGTCTATCCCGGCTTCTTCCAGCTCTCGGGCTTCATGGGCATGAACCTCGACCGTCACCTGACGGCGCACTGGGACATGTTCAAGCACCTGGTGCGCAACGACGGCGACTCGGCCGAGAAGCACCGGGACTTCTACGACGAGTACCTGTCGGTGATGGACCTGACGGCGGAGTTCTACCTCCAGACCGTCAACACCGTGTTCGTCGAGCACGCCCTGCCGAAGGGCGAGATGCGCCACCATGACGCCCTCGTCGACCCGGGGGCGATCCGCCACTGCGCCATCATGGCGGTGGAGGGCGAGAACGACGACATCTCCGGTGTCGGTCAGACGCTGGCGGCCCTCGACCTGACGCCGAACCTGGCCGCGGAGCGCAAGCTCTACCACCTGCAGAAGGGCGTCGGCCATTACGGCGTCTTCAACGGCTCGCGCTTCCGCGCCAACATCGCGCCGCGCATCTCCGCCTTCATGCACGCCATGCAGGGCACGCAGGCCGTCCAGGACCTGCGCGAGGCCTCCTGATCCTTCGGATCCGGCGCTGCCCCGGCGGCGCCGGCTTCTCCCGACGATGTCGCGGACCCGTTCCTTGCGCGCGTGGCTCGCGCGCCTGCTCAGCCTCGCGCGATCGAGTCTCGCGCGACGAACCGGGACGCTGACAGGCTCCGGGTCCCCCGGGTACAAGGGTGGCATGCGAGTCGCGCTCCTGCGCCGTTCGGCGCCCGAACCCACCCACGTCACCGTCATCCATGCCGGCATCTGCTACCCGGTCACCGTGCGCCGCCGTGCGGCCGCGCGGCGCATCACCCTGCGGGTGTCGAGCGCGACCGGCGAGATCGTCCTGACCCTGCCGGAGCGCACCGACCTCGCCGCCGCGCAGCGCTTCGCCGACTCGCACGGCGCCTGGATCGCCGCCCGGGTGGCCAAGCTCCCTGAGCGCGTCGCCTTCGTGCCCGGCGCAATGGTGCCGCTGCGCGGCGTTCCCCACCGCATCCTGCACTGGTCCATCACGTCCGGCGCGACGATCGCCACCACGGGTCCGGACGGCACGCCGGTGATCGCGGTCTCCTGCGGGCTGCCCCACGTGGCGCGGCGGGTGCGCGATTTCCTGGAGGCCGAGGCGCGCCGCGACCTGACCGCTGCGGTGGCGCGCCATGCCGGCGCACTCGGCCGGACGCCGAAGCGCCTGACCGTGCGCGACACCCGCAGCCGCTGGGGCTCGTGCTCGGCCGCGGGTCACCTGAATTTCTCCTGGCGCCTGATCATGGCGCCGCCCACGGTGCTCGACTACCTTGCGGCGCACGAGGTCGCGCACCTCGCCGAGATGAACCACTCGGATCGGTTCTGGCGCGTCGTCGAAACACTCTCCCCGGGCTACGACGAGCCCGAGGCCTGGCTGAAGCGGCACGGCACCGAGCTGCACCGCTACGGCTGAGGGGTCAGCCCTTGGTGCGCACCACCACGACGCGCTCGGCCGGCCAGGCCGGGCGCGGATCGACGTGGCCCGGATAGAGCGTGCGCGGCGCGATGCTGTCGCAATTCTCGCGCTGGCGCAGGATGATCTCGCCGTTCTCGCCCCGGCGCCGGATCAGCCCACCGTCGCGGCAGAAGCCGGCGATCTCGGCCGAGCGCGAGGCCCGGCGCCCGCGCGGGTTGCGGGGCACTGGCGGGTGCTCGACCGTCAGCGTCGCGTCCCGGTTGAGCGAACGCTCGACATAGGTCGTCTCGTCGATCGGCAGCGACTGGGCCGCCGCATGACCGGCGGCCAGGATCAGGAGGGCGAGGGAGGTGGCGGCGAGTCTCATCGTGGGCTCTCGCGAGAAGGGTTGAGGGCGGATCCAGGTCGGTCAATCCGATCCGATATGAACCGGAAACCGTGCACAACCACTAACGGCGGACTGCAACGGACGCAGCCCGGCGCGATCATAAAGCTAAGCCGGCCCGCCGGCACGGGTTCCCGCAAGGGACCCCGGCGGCGAAACGGCGCCTCGGCTTGACAGCATCCCGGCCCCGTGGTCGGAACGCCCCCGGGCCGGCGGATGGCCGGGGCAGCGGAGCGGTGAGCGGCGTGGGAGACAGCTTGCAACGGATCGGACGCCGGGTGCGGGCCGCCACCCTCGGACTCGCGCTCGCTCTCGGCCTGCCGGCCGGGACCGCCCTGGCTCAGGGCGCGGTCAAGCAGAGCTTCGACGACTGGCAGCTGCGCTGCGAGACGCCCGCCGGCGCCAAGGCCGAGCAATGCGCCCTGGTGCAGTACGTCGCCGCCGAGGACCGGCCGAACCTGTCCCTGGTGGTGATCGTGCTGAAGACCGCCGACAACCGCGGCACCCTGCTGCGGGTGGTGGCGCCGCTCGGCGTGCTGCTGCCCTCCGGACTCGGTTTGAAGGTCGACCAGGCGGAGATCGGCCGCACCTCTTTCGTGCGCTGCCTTTCCACCGGCTGCGTCGCCGAGGTGGTGATGGACGACAAGCTCATCAACCAGCTCAAGGGCGGCCAGCAGGCCACCTTCATCGTCTTCCAGACGCCCGAGGAGGGGGTCGGCATCCCCCTGTCCCTCAAGGGGTTCAAGGAAGGCTTCGACAGCCTGAAGTGATCGACCATCGGGAGAGGACCGTGACGGCTCGTTGTCTCCGCACCCTCAGCCTCGCCCTGGCGCTGGGCGTGCTCGCCGCCCCGGCGCAGGCGCAGAATGCGGCGCCGCAGGACGAGGGCAATCCCTTCCTCAACATCTTCAAGTATGGCGGCACCACCAAGCCGCCCGAGGCACCGCCGAGCCCCGATGACGTCTACTGCCCGATCATCGACGTCACCGAGGGCGGCTCCTCGCTGCAGACCCTGGCGGGCGGCACGGTGCGCACGCAGATCCGTCTCGGCCAGCTCAGCCGCTCCTGCCGGCCGGCACAGGATGGCAGCACGGTCGTCACGATCGGCGTGCAGGGCGTGGTCCTGCTCGGGCCCGGCGGCGCCCCCGGCCGCTTCAACACCCCCGTGACCATCACGGTCAAGAACGGCACCCAGGTCGTCGCCCGGCGCAGCCGCCAGGCCTCCGCGACGATCCCCGCCGGCTCGGCCAGCGGCACCTTCACGGTGGTCGAGGAGGGGATTTCGGTTCCGGCCGGCCTCGCGCGCGACTTCGAGATCGAGGTCGGCCTTGGCGGCGCGCCGAAGCCCGCACGGGCGCCGCGGCGCAAGCCCGCCGCGCCGCCGCCGGCCGACGGTTGACCGCACGGGTGGCAGACTGGCGCATCGCCCCCCGCACGGTCGATCCGGATTTTTCCCGCGCTCTGGTCTTCGAGCGGCCGATCGCCGGGCGCTGGCTCGCCCTCGACTACGCCCTCGACCGCTTCGCCGCACCGGTGCGACCACTGCTGCGCTTCGCCCGGGGCGATGGCACCCAAGAGGATGCGCTGCTGCCCGGCCCGGTGCTCGGGCGCGCCTCCTGGCTCGGGCCGGTGCCGCCCGGCACCAAGGACATCCTGCTCGCCGCACCGGCGGAGGGGTTTCGGATCGAGGCGGCGCGGCTCCTCTCCCGCGCGGCCATGCTCGCCCTCTGCGCCCGCCGCCGGCCGGACAGGCTGCCGGTCGCGCTCTATCAATGGCTGCGCCGCGACGCGCGCCGCCTGCGCAACACCCTGCGGATCGCCACCTGCGTGCGGCCGCTCGCGCAATACTCCCTCTGGAAGGCGGAGCGCGCGCGGCCCTTCGAGCCCGCTCTCGACCGGGTTCCGCCTGAGCTGCCGCGCCTCGGCCTGATCCTGGAGGCGCTGCCCGAGGAAGAAGCGGCGGTGCGGCGCACCCTCGCCACCCTGCTGGCACAGGGCCACCGCGACTGGCGCCTCGCCCTGCACTGGCGGGGGCCGGCGCCCGCGGGCCTCCCCGGCGACGGGCGCATCTCCGCCGACACCCTGCCGGACGGGGTCGCGATCGGGCATGTGCGCCCCGGCGATGCCCTCGCCCCCGACGCCCTCGCCCATCTCGCCGCCGCCTTCGCGGGGCCGGAGCCCGCCGACCTCGCCTATGCCGACAGCGAGGCCGAGACGCCCGAGGGCCTGCGCCCCCAGCTCAAGCCGGGCTGGAGCCCGGACCTCGCCCTGACCACGCTCTATCCCGGGCGGCCGCTCCTGGTGGCGGCGGATCTCGCCGCGCGAAGCGGCTGGGAGTCGGGACAGGGGGCCCGCGCGCTCCTCCTTGCCGCGACCCTGGCCGGGCCCGGACGCGTCCGCCGCATCCCCCGCATCCTCTGCCGCATCGCGCCCGAGGCGCCGGATCCCGACGGCCACGCCGCCGACCTGACGCGTGCCCTGGACCGGGCCGGCAGCCCCGCCGCGGTAACGCGCGCCGGTGACACCCTCGACCTCGACTGGCCGCTGCCCGATCCGCCGCCCTCGGTCTCAATCATCATCCCGACCCGCGACCGGCCGGAACTGCTACGGGTCGCGGTGCGGGGCGTCCTGCACGACACCGCCTATCCGAGCATCGAACTCGTCATCGTCGACAACGGCTCGACCGATCCGGCGGTAGCCGCGCTCTACGCCGAATGGGCGGCGGATCCGCGAGTGCGCCGCCTCGACCGGCCGGGCCCGTTCAACTTCTCGCGCCTCGTCAACGACGGGGCTGCGGCGAGCCGCGGCGACATCCTGGTGCTCCTCAACAACGACGTCGAGGTGCTGCACCCTGACTGGCTCGCCGCGATGGTGCGTCAGGCCCTGCGGCCGGAGGTCGGCGCCGTCGGGGCGAAGCTCCTGTTCGGCAACGGCCGGATCCAGCATGCCGGCGTGGTGGTCGGGCTCGGCGGCCGGGCCGGGCACATCCTGCGCAACCGCCCGGCCGACACGCCGGGCCATCTCGGCCGGCTCGCCGTGGCGCACGAAGTGGCGGGCGTCACCGCCGCCTGCCTGGCAGTGGCGCGGACCAAGTTCGAGGCGGTCGGCGGCCTCGATGCCGAGGCGTTCCCGGTCGATTTCAATGACATCGACCTCTGCCTGCGCCTCGCCGCCCGGGGCTGGAGATCGCTCTGGACCCCGCGGGCCGTGGTGGCCCACCACGAATCGGTCAGCCGCGGCCCGAGCATCGGTCCGGCCCGCGCCCGGTTCGAGGCTGAGGGAAACCGCTTCGCCGCGCGGTGGCGTTCGGTGATCCGCGACGACCCGTATTACCACCCTGCCTTCTCGGTCACGACCTTCGGGGAGGAGCTGGAATGAGGCTGCCGCCTCACCCGGCCTTCGACATCCTCCGCTTCGCCGAGAACCAGCCCGGCCCCACCCGGCGCTGGCTCGTCCGGCTGCTCCTGGCACTGAAGCGCCCCGGCGAGGCCTGGGAGGTCGCCCGGGCGCTCCTCACCGGCAAGCGGGTGCGGGCGCGCGACCGCGCGGCGATCCTCTGGGGTGCCCGTCATGCCCTCCAGCCGCCGCCGCTCCCGACGGGGGAGGTCGAGACCGTGGCGACCCTGCGGGTCGCGACACCGGCCGAGATCCTGTCCGGGGGCGCCGGCTCGGCCGCGACAATCGTGCTGACGGCACCCGGCCATCGGCTCGTGCCGGGGGCGGCCACCGCGATCGCGGAGGCCTTCGCCGCCGATCCCGGCCTCGGCGCCCTCTACGGCGACGCCCTGGTGCTCGGTCCGCGAGGCGAGCCGCTGCGACCGGTGCTGCGCTCGGCCTTCGACCCCGATTACCTGCTGGCCGCGGACTATATCGGCCCGGTCGTCGCCCTGCGCGGGGCGGTGCTGGACCGGCTCGGGCTCGATCCCTCACTGCCGGGGGCCGAGGCCGCCGACCTGCTCCTGCGGCTCGCGGCCGAGGGCGGGGCGGTGCGTCACCTGCCGCGCCTGCTCTCGACCTGGACGCCCCTCGCGGCCGTTCCGCCGGAGGGATGGGCGTCGTCGCGCCGGGCGCTCGCCGAGCGCCACCTCGCCGGGGCCGGCCGCGTCGAGGCGGCGGGCGGCCTACTGACTTTGCGCCGAGACTTGCCCGCACCGCCGCTCGCCAGCTTCATCATCCCGACCCGCGACCGGGTCGAGCTGCTGCGGGCCTGCATCGAGAGCCTGCGCGCCCATACCGACTGGCCGTCCCTCGAGATCATCGTCTGCGACAACGACAGCCGCCACCCGCGCACGCTCGCCTATTTCCAGCGTCTGGCAGGGGAGGGGGTGCGGGTGCTGCCCTGCCCGGGCCCATTCAATTTCGCGGCGATGAACAACCGGGCCGCCGCGGAGGCGCGCGGCGCGCTTCTGGTCTTCGTGAACAACGACGTGGTGGCGTGCCAGGGCGACTGGCTGCGGCGGATGGCCGAGGAGGCCCTGCGGCCGGATGTCGGCGCGGTGGGGGCGAAGCTCCTCGACGTGCGGGAGCGGATCCAGCACGGCGGCATCGTGCTCGGCACCGGCGGCCTCGTCACCCACGCCCACCGTCACTTCCCCGGCACGGCGCCGGGCTACTTGGCGTCCTTGCGGGCGACGCACAGGGTCTCGGCGGTCACGGCGGCGTGCCTCGTGGTGGAGACCCGGAAGTTCCAGGCAGTCGGCGGCTTCGACGAGGCGGCCTTCGCGGTCGACTTCAACGACGTCGACCTCTGCCTGCGCCTGGAGGCGGCGGGATACCGGACCCTGATGGTGCCGGGCGCGGTCCTCTATCACCACGAGGCGGCGAGCCGGCGCTGGAACCCCGAGGCCCGCTCCCGCCACGAAGCCGAGGTGGTGGCGTTGCAGGCGCGCTGGGAAGGGCGCCTCGAAGCCGATCCCTGGTATCACCCGGGCTTCGATCCACGGGCGGGGACGTATGTGCGGCTGCGTCTTGCGGAGGGGAGCGACACGGTGAGGCTGCTTCGTTGACCTGATCGCCAACGAGGCGATGCTTCTGTGACAAACGGCGCAGCTAAGCAGAGGCCGCGGAAACGGACCCCTGTTTTGCGGTGAAAGTTTGCAATAAAAACAGCATAAACGGGATAAGCGTCGATCTGCCAACGTAAATCTTCTTAATTCTAAGGTATTGGCTTCGGCTCAGATCCGTGCAAGATTGCAGAAGACTACGAGATGCAGCTCGTTAACGGGACAGCGAGAGTACGCCCTGTCCTGAAGAGTTCGCAATCGATAGAGCCTGCATCGCAAGCTGCTGCTGCGTCTGCAACGCTTTCAGCTTCGTTGACTCCTCCTCGACGTCCGCATCCACGAGGATGCCGATCATGCGGTCGTTCGCCTTGATCAAGGTACCAATGAATGCCGTTTGACCCTCGATCTGGGTCTTCTTGGCACCGAGCTTCGTTCCGGCTTCGGTGATACCAGAGATAGTTTTGTCCACCTGAGCAACGAGGGCCGACAATGTGTCGTCACCATCGGTGCCAGAGAGTGAAGAGATGTCGATCATTGCGATCGACGTGTTCGTTGATGCATCGACAGTGTCCAGAATGCCTCTGCCGCCACTGGTCCCGGAGGCCGTTCCATAACCGACATGAGGCGTAGGAATGCCAACAATCGCAGCCGTGCCGTTTGCACTCTGACTGGACGTAAAGCCAAGCTCGGGGACGCTGCTGATGTAGACATACGCGGACGGCCCAACGTTGGAATTTGTCAGTGCAATCTTTCCCTCGCTAAAAGAGACCGTTGTATTGCTTATGCCCGTTGAAAGAAGAACATTTGTGATCATGGCTGCCATGTCTGTGCCATTGACGGAATTTATGCCACTCGATATTTTAGTTGCCAAAGCATAATAATTAGAAGAATATATATAAAAACCGAAAGCGGCGCCGTTCTCGGAAATGCTGATAGGTATATACAACGAATTCAGGTCAATATTCGAGTAGTTCGATGTTGCGACTATCCGCGCGGGCCCTGGCGGAATCGGCGCTGTCAGGGCAAAGCCGACGTCGGCGAACGTATTGCCGATCGATGGCGCCATGCCATTCACCGACAGAGATATTCCGGAACCAGTGCCTGCTGACTGAAACATGACACGCCCGGCGCTGTCGAGCGCTGCCGTCACCTTGTTGGCGCCAATGCTGTCAATGATCTGATTGTTAATCGCTGTAACGAACTCCTGGGTGGTGACCTTGGTCAAATCTTTGACTGCTGACTGCATCGTCGTCCTGTCGATAACGATGCTGACGGTTGTAGTCGTACCGTCTACGAGGGTGACGCTCAGCGGCACCTCGTTGGTCCCACTGAAATCCGCTGTGCCTGCGTCCGCTGTGCCGGGCCGGAAAACCGCCGTGCCGGTGAGTGCGGTTGAGCCAACCACCTCAGCGGCAGTGGCCGCGGTGGCGACGCTGGCGACATTCGCATCGTAGAGCTTGATCGCGGAGACATCGACATCGACCGTCGAAAAGGTGACGTTGCCATTCACCCCGCGCGAGAAGCCGGCCACGACCTTCTGGGTCGCTTGATAATCGGTGTTGGTCGGGCTCGAATCGACTGACAGCCAGTTCCGACCGCTGGCGTTCGAAGAATCGGCTGTGGCCTTCATCTTGAATTGAATGGCCGCTATTTCGGTCTGGATCTTGGCGCGGTCGATGCCCGGAGTCAGTGCGCTCTGGAGCTTGGCGCGGAGGTTTTGTAGATCGGAAATGATAGCGTTGAGACCGTTATACGCCGTGTCCACCGCCGAGGCACCAAGGCCGAGGGAATCTTTCACGGCCGAGAGCGAGGCGGTGTCGGTGCGCACCGTGGTAGCGATGGACCAGTAGGCGGCGTTGTCGGAGGCGGTCGTGACGCGTAGCCCTGTCGAGACGCGGTTGCTGGCGACATCGAGTTGACGTGCGACGCCCTTGAGCGTCGTGAGCGCTGTCATCGCGGAGCTATTGGTGATTAGGCTGGTGATGTTCTTGACGTTTGCCTTATCTATTCAGCCATAATTTGTGCAAGGAAGCTATCATCATCCTTAATACAACGTTACTTAACTTTTAGTTAAAAATCAACAGAGATCTATAGTTTTTTCACCAATGCCTTTTGGCGCAACTTTTGGTCAATTCATCTTTGCATCCGCCTTTGAGTCAGCCCGGACCGGCACAGCCTCGGCAGTTCGCGGGCGATGATGCCGTGCGGTTCGAGGTTAACAGGCGAATGGGGCGTGTCATGCAGGAGCGGCGATGGCCTTCGAGGATCAGCGCATCGTCGCCTCTGCCTTCCAGGAAGGAGGTGACGGTGACGAAGGTCGAACAGGGCGAGGCTCGCCCGCACGACGCCGACTTCGCTGCGGCCGTGGGCGTGGCGCGAGTCGGGACAAGGCGCTGCTCGGTGGCCCCGACAGCGGCGGGGATGAAGCGGCGTGGTGCGCTCCCGCGGCACCGGTTCGCGATCGCCCGGCGCGCAGACTTGCCGTGGAGAGCCACGATGCGCGGAGAGACCGAAACGGCCTTGCGAGTTCATCCCGAGTCGCATGACGCCGCGATGAAGTGGCAGAGGGCAGCCGCGACAGGATCGGGGTCGAGAGCATGCCGGCGCGGCTGAAAGCATCGAGGCTGGCCAGCACCGTAGGCTACGCGCAAGCTGGAAGGGCTTTGGTATCAGGTTGCGACCGCCATGAACGAGGGCGGGGCCGCTCCCTCCCGGAAGCGGCCCCGCCCATAATCCCGGTCCGGCCTCGGCCGGAGCGCGTCACTGCACCAGGCGCGGCCCGCCGGTCTGCACCTTCTCGTTCTCGCCCAGGATGCCGAGGCGGCGGGCCACCTCGGTATAGGCCTCGATCAGGCCGCCGAGATCCTTGCGGAAGCGGTCCTTGTCGAGCTTGTCCTGGCTCTTGATGTCCCAGAGGCGGCAGGAATCCGGGGAGATCTCGTCGGCGACGACGATGCGCATCATGTCGCCTTCCCAGAGCCGGCCGGTCTCCATCTTGAAGTCGACGAGGCGGATGCCGACGCCGAGGAAGAGGCCCGACATGAAGTCGTTGACCCGGATGGCCAGCGCCATGATGTCGTCGATCTCCTGCGGCGTCGCCCAGCCGAAGGCCGTGATGTGCTCCTCCGACACCATCGGGTCGTTGAGCTGGTCGTTCTTGTAGTAGAACTCGATGATCGAGCGCGGGAGCTGGGTGCCCTCCTCCAGGCCCAGCCGCGTCGCCAGCGAGCCCGCCGCCACGTTGCGCACGACCACCTCGAGTGGGATGATCTCCACCTCGCGGATCAGCTGCTCGCGCATGTTCAGACGGCGGATGAAGTGCGTCGGCACGCCGATGTCGTTGAGGTGCTGGAACACGAATTCGGAGATCCGGTTGTTCAGCACGCCCTTGCCGTCGATCACCTCGTGCTTCTTGGCGTTGAAGGCGGTCGCGTCGTCCTTGAAATGCTGGATGAGCGTGCCGGGCTCGGGACCCTCATAGAGGACCTTCGCCTTGCCCTCGTAGATGCGACGGCGGCGGTTCATAGGCGTGTACCGTGGTTTGAGGAAGTCCATGGGGCCGAGGCTCCTGACGACGTGTGGGACCCGCGGCGCGGCGACCTCGAGGAAAAGGTCGGGCCGGGGGACGCGTCGATCCGGGGCGTCCCGGCGGCCGGGGGCAAATTACCCGAACCGCGAAGGCAGCACAACGCGTTAGCCGGTGCGCCGGGGAAGCCCGGACGCCGCTGCGATGAATTGCGGTCGTTGGTCGCGCCGATATGCGCATCCCGCGACGATGTTGCAAGCGTGGCCGGAAGGGGCGGCATGTCGCGGACGAGGGGATCCGCGCCTCGACGGCGCGACCCGGCCTGACCTAAGCTCGCCGGATCGAGCCGCGCACGAGTCGGCGGCCGGGCCGGGAGGGATCACGATGGCGGAACGCGCGATGGCGGAACGAGGTGGTGCGGTGGCCGCGCTGGCGGCGCGGTTCCGCGAGGGCAAGCCGCTGATCACGGCCTGGTGCGGCATTCCCGAGCCCTCGGTCGCCGGGCTGCTCGCCGCCGAGGCCTTCGACACCGTGACGCTCGACATGCAGCACGGCGCCCACGACTTCGACAGCATCAGCCGCACCGTCGCCCTGGTGGCGGCCCGCGGCAAGCCGACCCTGGCGCGGGTGCCGGTGGGCGGCTTCGCGACCGTGTCGCGCCTGCTCGATGCCGGGATCTCCGGGATCATCGCCCCGATGGTCAACACCGTGGAGGATGCCCGGCGCTTCGCCGCGATGGCCAAGTACCCGCCGCTCGGCGAGCGCAGCTGGGGGCCGGGCCCCGCCCTGATGCTGTCGGGCTTGTCCCCCGAGACCTACCTCAAGGAGGCCAACGGTTTCTGCCAGACGCTGGCGATGATCGAGACCAAGGAGGCGCTCGCCGCCCTCGACGACATCCTGGCGGTGGAGGGGATCGACGGCATCTTCATCGGGCCTTCCGACCTCTCGATCGCCCTCTCGAACGGCGCCGGCCTCGATCCCGACGGCGCGGCGGTGCGCGACGCGCTCAAGCACGCCATGGCGCGCACCCGGGCGGCGGGGAAGCGCATCGGCATCTACTCCCTGTCCGGTCCGCGCACCCGCGAGCTGATCGGCCAGGGCTTCGACCTGATCGCGCTGTCGGGCGATTCCGCCCTGCTGCGGGCGGGCGCCGCAGCCGCGCTCAAGGAGGCGCGGGGCTAGGCCCGCCGCGCCGCCCGGGCGAAGCCGGCGGCGAGGAAGCGCCCACCGTGCAGGAGGGCGCCATCGTCGATGCCGTGGCCGATCCCGGCGGAGAGGTGCCACTCCGCCGGCACGTCCGCCGCCGCGAGCGCCTCCGCCGACAGGAACAGCGCGTCGACCGGGATCACCTCGTCCTGGTCGCCGTGAGCCAGCAGGATCGGAGGCACCGACCGAACCTGCGGCTTCAGGCTGTCCGGCCCCAAGTTGCCGGGACCTTGGCCCTCCTCCATCACCAGCATGCCGGACAGGCCGACGACAGCCGCCACCGGGGCGGGGCGGCGCAGGGCGACGTGCAGGGCCATCATGCAGCCCTGGCTGAAGCCCACGAGCGCGAGCTGATGGGACCCGAGGCCGTAGGCTTCGAGCTCCGCATCCAGGAAGGCGTCCAGCGTCGGGCCGGCACGGTTCACCCCGCGCCAGCGCTCGTGCGGGTCGCGGAAGGTGAGGGAGAACCATTGCCGGCCGAAGCCCTGGATGCAGGGCTCGGGGGCGTGCGGCGCCACGAAGGCGGCGTCGGGCAGGAGCGGCTGCCATTCCTGCGCGAGGTCGATCAGGTCGTTGCCGTCGGCGCCGAAGCCGTGCAGCAGGACGACGAGCTGGCGCGGTCTTGCGCCCGAGCGGGGCATCAGGCGCGGGCCGGTGAGGATCGGCATCGGGTCGGTTTCCGTTCGGGTCAGGAGAGGGGGGCGCCGTCGCGCGCTTTCGCGATCCGGTAATAGGCCCACAGCACCTTGGCGGCGACCCCGCGCCAGGGCCTCCAGGCCTCGGCCCGGGCCGTCAGGGCCGCGGCGTTCGGCCGGGTCTCCTGCCCATCGGCGAGGCGCGCCGCCTCCTGCAGGGCGAGGTCGCCGGCCGGGAAGGCGTCGGGGTGGCCGAGGCAGAACAGCAGGTAGACATCCGCCGTCCAGGGCCCGATGCCGTGCACGGCCACCATCAGCCGGTGGGCCTCGTCGGCCGGCAGGGCATGCAGGGTGTCGAGCGGCAGGGCGCCGCCGATGATCGCGTCGGCGGCGGCCCGCAGGGTGCGGATCTTCGGCGCCGACAGGCCGGCCCCGCGCAACAACTCGTCCGGCGCCGCCACCAGGGCCTCGGCCGTGAGGTCCGGCAGGCAGGCGGTCAGCCGGCTCCAGATCGCTGCGGCGCTCGCGGTCGAGATCTGCTGCGAGACCACGATGCCGGCCAGCCCCTCGAATCCCGGCGCTCGCTTGCGCAACACCGGCTCCGCGCCTTCCGCCAGCAGCCGCGCCATCACCGGGTCGAGGGCCGTGAGCGCCGTCACGCCTTCCTGCAACGCCGACGCTGAGTCGAGCAGCGGCCCGGTGACGGCGGGGATCAGGGGGCTTATGGCTTGAAGAGTTGTCCGCGTCCGCATCCCGCCGTGCTGTCTCCCCGTCTGCGCTTCGCCCCGAGCCCGAATGGGCGCCTGCATCTCGGCCACGCCTACTCGGCCCTCCTCAACGCGGAGATCGCGCGGACGCTGCAGGCTGAGCTGCTGCTGCGCATCGAGGACATCGACCCGGTCCGCTGCCGGCCGGAGCTGACCGAGGCGCTGATCGCCGACCTCGCCTGGCTCGGCCTGACCTTCTCGGAACCGGTCTGGCGCCAGTCGGCCCGGATGTCCACCTACCGCGCCGCCCTCGACTCCTTGCGGGAGCGGGACCTGATCTATCCCTGCACCTGCACCCGCCGGGAGATCCAGGACGCCGCCGGCGAGGCCCGCGATCCGGACGGGGCGGCGCTCTATCCCGGCACCTGCCGCGGCAAGTCCGTGCCGGAGGCGCCGCATGCTTGGCGCCTCGACATGGCGCGGGCGCTGGCGCTCTGCGAAGGCCCGCTCACCTACATCGCCTTCGCGCCGGGCGGACCCGACGCGGTCCGCGCCGCCGATCCGGCCCGCTGGGGTGACGCGGTGCTGGGCCGCAAGGACGTGCCGACGAGCTACCACCTCGCCGTGGTCCTCGACGACGCCGCGCAAGGGATCACCCACGTGGTCCGCGGCCAGGACCTCGACGCCGCCACCGACCTCCACGTCCTGCTCCAGCGCCTGCTCGGCCTGCCGACGCCGCGCTACCATCACCACGGGCTGATCCGGGACGAGGCGGGGGCGAAGCTGTCGAAGAGCCTGCGGTCGGAGGCGCTGGCGGCGTTGCGGGAGCGGGGGGTGAGCGCGGGGGAGGTGCGGGCGCGGCTGGGTTTCGGCGGCGCATAGCATCAGAAGCAAGCGCGAGTCTCTCCGCCTCCCCGCGGAACAGAAGTGGACAGAAGTGGAGAGATGCTCACGACCCTTGTAACGCCACCCTTCCCCATACGATCCTGCCGACTGAACGGGAGGCCCGCATCGTGTCGCTCAGCTTCGGAATTCTCGTCTTCCCACAGGTCCAGCAGCTCGACCTCACCGGTCCCTACGAGGTCTTCGCCTCGGTGCCGGACAGCGCCGTCCACCTGATCTGGAAGGACGGCGAGCCGGTGCGCTCGGCGACAGGGCTGCCCTTCGTGCCGACCGCAACCTTCGAGACCTGCCCGCCCCTCGACGTGCTCTGCATCCCCGGCGGCAGCGGGGTGAACGCGCTGCTCGAGGACGAGGTGGTGCTGGATTTCGTGCGGGCCCGCGGGACGGAGACCCGCTACCTCACCTCGGTCTGCACCGGGGCGCTGGTGCTCGGGGCGGCCGGGCTGCTCGAGGGCCGGCGGGCCACCACCCACTGGTACGCGCACGACTTCCTCGCCCGCTTCGGCGCCGTGCCGGTGCAGGACCGCGTGGTGCGCGACGGCAACCTGATCACTGCCGGGGGCGTGACCTCGGGGATCGATTTCGGGCTGGCGGTGGTGGCCGAGCTTCTCGGCCGCGAGGAGGCGGAGACGGTTCAGCTCGCCCTCGAATATGCACCGGCCCCACCCTTCGGAGCGGGAACCCCGGCCGAGGCCCCACCGGCGGTGCTGGAGCGCGCGAAGAAGCGGCTGTCCGGTTCGCGGGCGGCGCGGGAGGCGATCATCGGGCGGATCACCTGAGAGCCCGCTCACTTGTAACGATGGTGTCGCAGGATCTTGCCATCCCGTCCGCGGTCTCATCCCGAGGTGCGAACGAGACGAGCTTCGAGGGGGCCTCCAGTATCCGCAGCGAGATCTGAGAATCCACTGCGAGGCTGCTACGCAGCACCTCGGGATGAGGTCGTGGACGGGATGAAACGCGAAACTCCAGCGACCTTCTCGACACATGTCGGAGACGAGAGCGCAGGGCTACACCAGCGGGCGTGAGCTGCGCCAGCGGACCGCGGAAGAGTACCGAAGATTGGCGGAGAGCCCGGAAAGCTTTCCTTAACCATTCCGCACGAAGCTTGTTCGCGC
Source organism: Methylobacterium frigidaeris (assembly GCF_022179185.1). Taxonomy (GTDB): domain Bacteria; phylum Pseudomonadota; class Alphaproteobacteria; order Rhizobiales; family Beijerinckiaceae; genus Methylobacterium; species Methylobacterium frigidaeris. The sequence continues at coordinate 110,817 of NZ_BPQJ01000011.1, forward strand.
ATGGAAAAGCCGGGGCGCTGACCCCGGCTTCCCATCGGCGGTCGATCGAGCGCGTGCCCCGGTTCAGCCGAGATTGAGGCGGTCCACCTTCGTTCCCGCTCCACGCAGAGATTCCGGGATCGCCGAAAAATCCGCGTAGCCCGCCTCGCGTGCCATCGCGTCGAGGGCCTGCTGCTCGTTCTCGGCGCCGCCGGTCCAGAGGATGGCGCCGGTCGCGGCCTGCCTGACCTGGAAGATGGCCATGAAAACTGTCCTCCCGCTGAAGACTGATATCCGGACATTCAACGCCTGCCGGTCGGGGAGGTTGCACAGGATCGAACGTTGCGGGAACGGTCCCTTTGGGTGTAGAGAATGAACGTTCATTCTCAGGGCCTGCCCCGCGTGCCGCCGCAACCGAACCCCGCGAACCCCGCCCGCCTCGACTCGGCCGAGGAGCGCCGCACCCGCATCCTCGATGCGGCCGAGGCCTGCTTCGTCCGCCACGGTTTCCACCGCGCCACGATGCACGATGTGGCGGCGGAGGCCGGCATGAGCCCCGGCAACCTCTACCGCTACTTCCCGTCGAAGGACGCGATCGTGGCCGGCCTCGCCGAGCGCGACCGCGCGGCGGTGGCCGAGGACTTTTCCGGCATCGAGACCGCGCCGGACCTGATGCAGGCCTTCGCGGCCCTGGCGCGGCGCCACCTCGCCGAGGCACCGGCCGAGAAGGCCGTGCTCTGCCTGGAGATGTGGGCCGAGGCGACGCGCAACCCGGCCATGGCGGCGATCTGCCGGGACTTCGAGCGCGAGATCGCGGCGCGGCTGTCCGGCCTCTACCGTCAAGCACAGAGCCGCGCCGCACAGCCGGTCCCCGGCGCCGACCCGGAGGCCCTGGCCCGCCTCGCCATGGTGATGGCCGACGGCATCATGGTCCGCCGCGCCCTCTCGCCCGATTTTTCACCCGGCCCCGTCATCGACGCCATGCTGACCCTGATCGGGGCGGCGCTCGAGGGCCGCTTCGATCCGACCGGCACCGTGCCGCCCACTCTGCCGTCCAATCCGGAACCCGCCCGATGACCCGCCCCCGTCGCCTCGCCGGCGTTCCGGCCGCCCTGGTCGCCCTCCTCGTCGCCGCTCCCGCCGGCGCCGCCGAGACCCTGCCCTCGGCCGGCCCCGTCGTCACGGCGGCGCCGGCGCCTGCCGTCACCGTCGCGGTGGCCGCCGAGCGCGAGATCGTCGAGCGCGCCGTTGTCACCGGTACCCTGGTTCCGCGCGACGAGATCCTGGTCTCGCCGGAGATCGAGGGCTGCCGCGTCACCGAATTGCTGGTGGAGGAGGGCGACCGGGTCGCCAAGGGCACGGTGCTGGCGCGCCTCTCCCGCGAGATGATCGACACCCAGCTCGCCCAGAACGCCGCCGCCATCGCCCGGGCCGAGGGCGCGGTGGCGCAGGCGCGCAGCACCATCGTGCAGGCCGAGGCGGCGCAGGTCGAGGCCACGCTGTCGCTGGAGCGCGCGCAGTCGCTGGCGAAGACCGGCAACGCCACCACGGCGGTGCTGGAGCAGCGGGAATCGGCCGCGAAGGGCGCGGACGGCAAGCTGTCGGCGGCCCGCAACGGGCTGGCCATCGCGCAGGCCGACCTCGCCCAGGCCCGGGCGCAGCGCAGCGAGCTCGACCTGAAGCTCGCCCGGACCGAGATCCGCGCGCCGGAGGGCGGCATCGTCAGCCGCCGCACCGCCCGGGTCGGTGCCACCGCCTCGGCGTCCGCCGAGCCGCTGTTTCGGCTGATCGCCCGCGGCGAGATCGAGCTGGAGGGCGAGGTGCCGGAGACCGGCCTGGCGCGGCTCCGCGCCGGCGCTCCCGCGAGCCTCGATCTCGACACGCCGGACGGGCCGGTGGCGGTCTCGGGCCGCGTGCGCGTGGTCTATCCGGAGATCGACCGGGCGACGCGGCTGGGCAAGGTCCGGATCAAGCTCGAGGCCGATCCGCGCCTGCGCATCGGCGCTTTCGCCCGCGGCGCCGTCGAGGCGGCGCGCCGCACCGGCGTGGCCGTGCCGCTCGCCTCGGTGGTCTACGGCCCGTCGGGTCCGACCGTGCTGGTGGTCTCCGGCGAGCGGGTCGAGGCCCGTACCATCCGCACCGGCCTCTCGGCCGGCGGCTTCATCGAGGCCCGCGACGGGGTCAAGGCCGGGGAGGCCGTGGTCGCCCGGGCCGGCAGCTTCCTGCGCGACGGCGACCGGGTCCGTCCGATCTACCCGGCCCTGCCGGCGACCGCCGAGGCCGGGCGCCCCTGACGCCCTTGACCGTCGCTTCCCTCTCCTGAACGGGTCCGCTCGATGCGCCTGAACGTCTCCGCCTGGGCGATCCGCAAGCCGATCCCCTCGATCGTGCTCTTCCTGGTGCTCGGGCTGCTCGGAATCGTGAGCTTCCGCAGTCTGCCGATCACCCGCTTCCCCAACATCGACATCCCGATCGTCTCGGTGACGGTGACGCAGGCCGGCGCCGCGCCGAGCGAATTGCAGACCCAGGTCACCAAGTGGGTCGAGGACGCGGTGGCGGGGGTGAAGGGCGTCAAGCACATCATCTCGTCGATCACCGAGGGCACCTCGGCCACGACGATCGAGTTCCGCCTGGAGGTGAACACCGACCGGGCGGTCAACGACGTCAAGGACGCGATCGCCAAGATCCGGATGAACCTGCCCCGGACGATCGACGAGCCGATCATCAGCCGGGTCGAGATCGCCGGCCTGCCGATCATGGTCTACGGCGCCTCGGCGCCCGCGATGACGCCCGAGGACCTGTCCTGGTTCGTCGACGACGTGGTGGCGCGCCAGATCCAGGGCCTGCGCGGCGTCGGCGGCGTCGAGCGCCTCGGCGGTGTCGCCCGCGAGGTCCGGGTGACCCTCAAGCCCGACCGGCTGCTGGCGCTCGGCATCACCGCCGCCGACGTGAACCGGCAACTGCGCCTGACCTCGGCCGACATGGCCGGCGGCCGGGCCGAGGTCGGCGGCCAGGAACAGTCGATCCGCACGCTCGCCGCCTCCTCGAACCTCGACACCCTCGCGGCGACCTCGATCGTGCTGCCGGGCGGGCGCAAGGTGCGCCTCGACGACCTCGCCACCTTGAGCGACGGGGCCGAGGAGCCGCGCACCTTCGCACGCCTCAACGGCGAGCCGGTCGTCGCCTTCGCGATCTCGCGGGCGAGCGGCGCCAGCGACGCCTCGGTGGGCGAGGTGGTGGCGAAGAAGATCGAGGAATTCGCCAAGGCCTATCCGGGCGTGCGCTTCGACCGAATCGACAGTTCAGTCACCAACACGATCGGCAACTACGAATCCGCCATGCACAGCCTGATGGAGGGCGCGGCCCTCGCGGTGCTGGTGGTGTTCCTGTTCCTGCGCGACTGGCGCGCGACGCTGATCGCCGCGGTGGCGCTGCCGCTCTCGGTCTTCCCGACCTTCTGGGCGATGAGCGCGATGGGCTTCTCGCTCAACGCGGTGAGCCTGCTCGCCATCACCCTCGTGACCGGCATCCTGGTCGACGATGCGATCGTGGAGATCGAGAACATCGTCCGCCACATGCGGCTCGGCAAGTCGCCCTACCGCGCGGCGATCGAGGGCGCCGACGAGATCGGGCTCGCCGTCATCGCCATCACCGCGACCCTGATCGCGATCTTCGCGCCGGTGTCGTTCATGGGCGGCATCGCCGGGCAGTACTTCAAGCAGTTCGGCCTCACCATCGCGGCCGCGGTGTTCATGTCGCTGCTGGTCGCACGCCTCATCACCCCGATGATGGCGGCCTATTTCCTGCGCGACCACGGCCACCACGAGGAGCGCGAGGGTCCGGTGATGCGGACCTACAACCGCGTCGTGCTGTGGTCGGTGCGGCACAAATACGTGACGCTGGTGGTCGGTCTCGCGCTGTTCGCCGCCTCGATCATGTCGACGAGCCTGCTGCCCGCCGGCTTCCTGCCCAAGGAGGACGCCGCCCGCACCCTGATGGTGGTCGAATTGCCCCCGGGCGCGCGGCTCGACGACACGATCGCCGTCACCGACCGGATCGCCCAGCGCCTGCGCACCCTGCCGGAGGTCCGTTCCGTCTTCGTCGATGGCGGCCGCCAATTGCCGGGCAAGAAGGAGGTGCGGCTCGCCACCTTCACCATCAATCTGACGCCGAAGAACGCCCGCGCCCGCAAGCAGGCCGACGTGGAAGCGGCGATCATGGACCTGATGCGCGACGAAGCGGACGTGCGGTACTGGTCCCTGCGCGAGGGCGGCCAGCGCGACTTCAGCCTCATCGTCGCCGGCGGCGACACCGCCCAGGTGACCGAGGTGGCGGAGAAGATGCAGCGCGAGGTCGCGGCCCTGCCGAACCTCGTCAACGTGATGTCGACCGCGCCCCTCGACCGGACCGAGGTGCGCATCCGCCCGAAGCCCGGCGTCGCCGCCGATCTCGGCGTCTCGACCGACACCATCGCCGAGACGGTGCGGGTCGGCACGATCGGCGACATCGGCCAGAACCTCGCCAAGTTCAACGCCACCGACCGGCAGATCCCGATCCGGGTGCAGCTGCCGACCACCCTGCGCGGTGACCTCTCGGCCCTGGAGAGCCTGAAGGTGCCGGCGAAGAACGGGGCGTCGGTGCCGCTCTCGGCGGTGGCCGATATCAGCCTCGGCCGCGGCCCCACCGCGATCGACCGCTACGACCGGGCGGTGCGCGTCGCGCTCGAGGCCAACATGCAGGGCTCGGACGCGCTCGGCGAGCAGATCAAGCTCGCGATGAACGTGCCGACCGCCCGCAACCTGCCGCCCGGCATCTCCCTGCGCCAGACCGGCGACGCCGAGGTGATGGGCGAGGTGTTCGAGGGGTTCGCGCTGGCGATGGGCGCCGGCCTGATGATGGTGCTCGGCGTGCTGATCCTGCTCTTCGGCTCGTTCTTCCAGCCCCTCACCATCCTGTTCTCGCTGCCACTGTCGATCGGCGGGGCGATCCTCGGCCTCCTGATCTTCAACCGGCCGATCTCGATGCCGGTGGTGATCGGCATCCTGATGCTGATGGGCGTGGTGACCAAGAACGCGATCATGCTGGTCGATTTCGCCGTCGAGGAGATGGCCCGCGGCGTCGACCGCGTCACCGCCATCACCCAGGCCGGCGCCAAGCGCGCCCGCCCGATCGTGATGACGACCATCGCCATGGCGGCCGGCATGGTCCCGAGCGCGATGGCCTTCGGCATCGGCGGCGAGTTCCGCTCGCCGATGGCGATCGCGGTGATCTCGGGTCTGATCGTCTCGACCCTGCTGTCGCTGCTCTTCGTGCCGGCGATCTTCCTCCTGATGGACGACCTGTCGCGGCTGACGGGCCGGCTTTTCGGGCGGTTCGTGGGGGCGGTGGACGAGCCGCCGGGGCATGACGCGCACCGGCCGGCGGCGGCGGAGTAGGGGGAGCGGATTGATCGCTCCCGACAGGCTACACCGATGAACCGCGATCTCATTCCACCGCTCGCCGTGAGCATCCGGCAGGAGGATCCGGGTCGGCCGGACATCGTCCGGATGCTGCGCGACGGCGAGGCGCACTCGGCGGCGCTCTACCCCGCCGAGAGCAATCATCATCTCCCCCTCGAGGATCTCCGCAAGCCGAACGTGCGTTTCCTCGTGGCGCGCGACGCCGAGGGGCGTGCCGTCGCGACGGGTGCCCTGGTCCTCTGCGGTGACTGGGCCGAGATCAAGCGGATGTGGGTCGAGGATCACGCCCGCGGTCGGGGGGTCTCCCGCCGGATCCTGGAGACGTTGATCGACGAGGCGCGCCGCGCAGGGATCGGTGTTCTGCGCCTGGAGACAGGCGTCGTCAGCCACGCCGCCCTGGCCCTGTACGAGCGGACCGGTTTCGTGCGCCGCGGACCGTTCGCCGGCTACGCCGAAGATCCGCTCAGCGTCTTCATGGAGCGGATCTGGTGAGGCGTCCGCATCCAGGCTCGACGGGGACGCTTCGATACCAGAAGATCGCGCCTCCCCTGTCGGTGGGAAGGCGCGACACGGTCGAATCGCTTGCCGAGTCCGGAGAGGGGGAGCGGCACCCTTCGCTTCGGCGACCGCCCCGCGCCTACTGCCCCCGCCGCGCCTGCGCGGCGAACCGCACCGCCTCTTCCGCCGCCCGGAACAAAGCCTTGGCCTTGTTGACGCATTCCTGCTGCTCGGAGGCCGGGTCGGAATCGTGCACGATGCCGGCGCCGGCCTGGACGTGCATCCGGCCGTCCTTGACGATGGCGGTGCGCAGCACGATGCAGGTGTCCATCTGGCCATCGGCACCGAAATAGCCGATGCAGCCGCCATAGGGTCCGCGCTTCTCGCGCTCCAGTTCATCGATGATCTGCATCGCCCGCACCTTCGGGGCGCCCGAGACCGTGCCGGCGGGGAATCCCGCGGCGAGTGCCGAGAGGGCGTCGTGCCGGGGATCGAGGCGGCCCTCGACGTTCGACACGATGTGCATGACCTGGCTGTAGAATTCGAGGAAGAACGAATCCGTCACCCGCACGCTGCCGATCTCGGCGACGCGGCCGACGTCGTTGCGCCCGAGATCGAGCAGCATCAGGTGCTCGGAGCGCTCCTTGGGGTCGGCCAGCAGCTCGTCGGCGAGTGCCTTGTCCTCCTCCGGCGTCGCGCCGCGGCGGCGGGTGCCGGCGATCGGCCGGATCGTCACCGCGCCGTCGCGCACCCGCACCAGGATCTCCGGCGAGGAGCAGACGATCTGGAAACCGCCGAAATCGAGGTAGCACAGGAATGGCGCCGGGTTGACCCGGCGCAGGGCCCGGTAGAGCGCGAGCGCCGGCAGGCCGAACGGCGCCTCGAAGCGCTGCGACAGCACCACCTGGAAGATGTCGCCGGCAGCGATGTACTCCTTGGCTCGGGCGACCATGCCGAGGAAGTCGTCGGGGGCGACGTTGGAGACTTGGGCGGGGGCGGGGATCTCGGTCGGGTTCTGCCTTGCCTCGACCGGCAGCGGACCCTCCAGGGCGTCGGCGGCGCTCTCGAGCCGCGCGAGCGCCGCCTCGTAGGCCGCCCTCGCCGAGAGGCCGGGGACGGGTCGGATGGGCGCCACCAGGGCGATCTCGTCGCGCACCGCGTCGAAGATCACCATCACGGTGGGGCGAACCAGGATCGCGTCCGGCACCCCGATCGGGTCGGGATGGGGGGTGTCGAGCCGCTCCATCTCCCGCACCATGTCGTAGCCGAGATAGCCGAACAGGCCGGCCGCCATCGGCGGCAGGCCGGGCTCCGCCGGGATCGCGCTCTCGGCGATCAGCGCCCGCAGGCTGTCGAGGGGTGGGGAAGCCTCGGGCTTGAAAGCCGCGAGGTCGGGCGCGGCCGCGCGCTCGGCCCGGCCGTTCGCGCAGCGCCAGATCAGGTCGGGATCGAGGCCGATCATCGAGTAACGACCGCGTACGGCGCCGCCCTCGACCGACTCGAGCAGGAAGGCGGCGCCCTCGCGCCCCGCCTTCAATTTCAGGAAGGCGGCGACCGGCGTCTCGAGATCGGCCACCAGGGTGGCGCGCAGGAGGACCGAACGGCCCTCGGCATAGGCCGCAGCGGCGGCCTCCTGGGAGGGAGCGACCACCACGGGATCAGTACTCGCCGCCGATGGCGCGGCGGAACGCACCCTCGTTGACCGAGACGCCGGCCTGCTTCTGCACATCGGCGATGTACTGGGCCAGGATGTCGTCGGCGAGCGCCGTGCGATACTGCTGCTCCACCGCGACGGCACCGGCGGCCGACGGCACGAAGGCCGGCACCGTGGCACCCGTCACCCGGAAGACCACGCGGGCGGTCTCCTCGCCGGACGCCGTGCCCGACTTGCCGACCGGCGTCGCGAACAGGCGGGCGACGCTCTCGCTGGAGAGGCCGTCGCGGCCGCGACCGCGGGCGATGTCGGTGGCGGTCTTGGCCTCCTGTCCGAGGGACTTCGCCACCGCCTCGATCGCTTCGCCTTTGTCGAGCCGCTCGGTCGCCTCGCGGGCCTTGGCGGCGAGACGGCGCGAGACCTCGTCGGCCTTCCACTGCGCCACCACGGCGTCGCGGACCTCTGCCAGCGGCTTGTCGTGGGCCGGGTCGATCTTGGTCACGTCGTACCAGACGTAGCCGCCGGAGCGGGTGCGCAGGGCCTCGTTGTCGGCGCCCATGTCGCTGCGGAAGATCGCCGCCAGGGTCGCGTCCTTGTCGGGGATTGCGTCGGCCACCTTGCCCTGGGGATCGCGCCCCTGCGCGTCGACGGCCGGCACGGTGACGAGGGTCAGGCCCTGCTCGCGGGCGATGTCGGCGAGCGGCTTGGCGCCGGCACGCTGGTCCTCGATCGCGTCGTGGACTTTCTCCAGCCCGTCGCGCGCCTTTTCGAGGGCGATCTCTTGGCGCACCTCGCCGGCCACTTCCTCGAACGGCTTGCGGGCGCCGGGCTGCACTGACGTGACCCGCAGGAGCACCGTGCCGAAGCGGCCCTTGACCGGCTCGCTCACGGCGTTCGGCTCGGCCGCGAAGGCGGCGTCGGCGACAGCCGGATCGAACAGCTCGGACTTGGCGAAGGTGCCGAGGTCGAGTGCCTTGGCGTCGAGGCCGCGCTCGGTCGCGACCTGGTCGAAGGTCGCCTCGCCGCTGCGGATGCGGGCCAGCGCCGCCGCCGCGTCGGCGTCGTTCGGGAACACGATCTGCTGGATCGCGCGCTTCTCGGGCGTGCCGAAGCGGCTCTTCTCGGACTCGTAGCGGGCGCGGGCCTCGGCCTCCGGCACGGCGTCGGGCTTCGCGAGCGTTGCCGGATCGAGGACGAGCAGGTTCACGCTGCGGTATTCGGGTGCCCGGAACGCGCTCTTGCGCTCGGTGTAGAAGGTGTTCACCTCCTCGTCGGTCGGGGCCGGGATCTCGCCGGCGGCCGCATCCGGCAGGGTGAAGTAGGCGGCGGCGCGGCGCTCGGCGGTGTAGCGGTGGATCGCCTCGCGGGCGGCGAGCGGCACCGGCAGCTCGGCGGTGATCGCGTCGGCGAGCTGGAGGCGGGCCGCCACGGCGCGTTGCTCCTGCACGAAGCCCTGCTCGGTCAGGCCGGCCTGGCGCAGCGTATCGCGAAACGTGTTGACGTCGAAGGCGCCGCTCGGGCCCTTGAAGGCCGGCTCCTCCTGGATCAGCCGCACCACCGCGGAATCGGGGATGCGCAGGCCGAGATCCTTCGTCTTCTGGTCGAGGGAGGCCTCGGTGATGAGCTGCGCCAGGACCTGCCGGTCGAGGCCGAGCGCTCGGGCCTGGTCCGGCGTGATCGGCCGGCGGCTCTGGCGCGACAGGCGCTGGAGCTGGTTCTGGTAGGCGGTGCGCAGGGCCTCGGCCGGGATCTGCGTGCTGCCGACGGTCGCGACCGCGTTGCTGCCGCCGCCGCGGAAGATGTCGCCGATGCCGAAGATGGCGAGGCCCGCGATCAGGAGGCCGAATACCACCGTCACCACGATCTTGCCGAGCCAGCTCTGGCTGGCGGCGCGGAACCCCTGGAGCATCGCGATCCTCAGAACAAACCGTGGGGCATCGCCCGCAAGGGGATGCCCGGATCCGGCCGCGATACCGCATAAGCGCCGCAAGGCAAAGAGCGGCGCCCGTTGCCGGTTTGCCGGCCGGCGGCGGACCTGTTACCCGGCAGCGCTTATCATGATCGGGGGAGACCCATGACGACCGAACGGCCGCGCCCGCTGGTGGCGGGAAACTGGAAGATGAACGGCCTCCAGGCCTCGCTGAAAGTGGCCGAAGCGGTCCGCGACGGCCTCGATTCCGCACTGGCGCAGCGCATCGACGTGCTGATCTGCCCGCCCGCGACCCTGATCGGCGCGATGGCCGCTTCGCTGAAGGGCTCGGCCGTCCGGATCGGCGGCCAGGACGTGCATGCCGAGGCGAGCGGTGCCTATACGGGCAACGTCTCGGCCGAGATGCTGGCGGATCTTGGCGCCACTGCCACCATCGTCGGCCATTCCGAGCGCCGGGCCTATCACCACGAGAGCGATGCCGACATCCGCGCCAAGGCGCTCGCCGCCCGCCGGGCCGGGCTCGTGGCGATCATCTGCGTCGGCGAGACCCGCGAGGAGCGCGAGGCCGGCCGGACCCTGGAGATCGTGCGCGGCCAGCTCGCCGGCTCCCTGCCCGACGGTGCCACGGCGGCCGACACGGTGATCGCCTACGAGCCGGTCTGGGCGATCGGCACCGGGCTGACTCCGACGGTGGACGACGTCGCCGAGGTCCACGCGCTGATCCGGCAGGAACTTGACGCTCGGCTCGGTGCGGAAGGGGCCAAGGTGCGGATCCTCTACGGCGGCTCGGTGAAACCCTCGAACGCCGCGGAGCTGATGGGTGTCGCCAACGTCGATGGTGCGCTGGTCGGCGGGGCGAGCCTGAAGGCCGAGGATTTCCTGGGCATCGCGGCGGCGTATCGCTGAGGCGACGTCCCGGGGACCGCGCCGCGGAAACCGGGATCCCATCACTGCCGAGGGAAACCCGAGCGTAGGGCTGCAGTGCATCCTACTCACGACCTGACCTTGAGGTCGTGAGTAGGAAAGCGGAGTGGGCTGCCCCGGTAGAACGACGCGCGCCGCAAATCCCTGGTGGGCGGTGACGGGCTCGAACCGCCGACCCTCTCGGTGTAAACGAGATGCTCTACCAACTGAGCTAACCGCCCGGATCCCGGCATCGTTAAGGCGCCCGGGTCGCAAGTGCAAGGCTTCGCGTGCAACGCCTCGCATGCGCGAGGGAGGCGCGTGCAAGGGAGCCGATGCCCCCACCGGCCCCGGCCGGCTTCCCGACTTTCTTGAGCCGGCGGCTTGACAGGGTAGGGGGCTCCCCATACACCGCGGCCATCGCAGCACTGCGAGACGCCGGGCGGACGTAGCTCAGTCGGTTAGAGTGCCGGCCTGTCACGCCGGAGGTCGCGGGTTCGAGCCCCGTCGTCCGCGCCACTTCCTTGATCGGAAAAGGCGTTTCTGTAGTGCATAGCGCCCTGTGCGGACGTAGCTCAGTCGGTTAGAGTGCCGGCCTGTCACGCCGGAGGTCGCGGGTT
>NZ_BPQJ01000011.1:121957-198792 GCF_022179185.1 Methylobacterium frigidaeris
TTCGAGCCCCGTCGTCCGCGCCACGTCCTCCCTGGAGGATAGGCAGCCAGAAGCTGCAGGGTTCATGCGAGCGCGCCGCGCGGGCGTAGCTCAGTTGGTTAGAGTGCCGGCCTGTCACGCCGGAGGTCGCGGGTTCGAGCCCCGTCGCCCGCGCCACTCGCCGAAGAATTCCTCACGATTCCCGATCTGTCAGCCGGCCACACAGGCCCGCGCCATCAGCGGCGTCTCGGCCCGGGTCGCCACGGCGGTCGAGGCGCAGGTCGGCGCCACGCAGGCGATCGTGGGGAGCGTCGCGCAGGCCGCCTCCGGCACCGCCCTGGTGAGCGGTTCGGTCGAGGGGCTGGCCCTCGATGCCGAGGCCACCGGCGAGGTCGCCCGGCACGTGCTGGACGCCGCCGACACGGTCGCGCGGCAATCGGCCAGCATCGGCGCCGAGGTGGTGAACCGCTTCCTCGCCACCCTGCGGGCGGCATGAGGCAGGAGAATCGCCCCGAAAATCTCCACAATCGCCCCACAGGTGGCGCCTCGCGCGAAGACGCCGCTTGTCCAAGGCTCGAAGACGATGTCGCATCCGTTCCGTTCGACGGCTCACGCCTCCCGCATGGCGCGAGTGCCGCGGCGTGGCACGGCGAGAGCCGTCGTGGTCGGCACCCTGGCCGCCGGGGCGCTGGCCCTCGCCGGCTGCAGCGGCTCGGCCGTCCTGCCCGCGCCCGACCTGCCGACCACGCCTGTCATCCTCGACGAGGCCGCGGCGGCGGCCGCGATCTCGCGCTACCGGGCGAGCCACGGCCTCGGGCCGGTGGTGATCGATTCCTCGCTGATCCGCGCCGCCTCCTACCAGGCCGAGGCCAATGCCCGGGCGGGCCAACTCTCGCACGAGATCGGCGGTACCTTCGATACGCGCCTCAAGCGCGCCGGCGTCAGTGGCCGCTACGCCGCGGAGAACCTGAGCGCCGGCTCAAACACCTTCGACGAGGTGCTGAAGCGCTGGCAGGTCTCGCCCGAGCACAACCGCAACATGCTGATGCCGCAGGTCAAGCGCGTCGGCATCGCCCGGGTGGACGCGCCTGGCAGCCGCTACAAGCGGTTCTGGGCCCTGATCCTGTCGGACGGCTGACAAGCGCTGCCGCAACGCGGCATCGACCTGAAACCCGCGAAAACACCCCGGAAGGGGAGGGACCTGCGACGATCCTCCCCGCCCGAGCGACCCTTCCGGGCGTTGTGCCCAGGGCATGAGCCCCTATCTAGCGTGCAGACGTTCGCGGTTTGTGCGGTGCGAACGCCCCTTGTTTCGCAATACCCGCTCGTTTAAGCCTCGCGGCACCTTCCGGGCTTTGGAACCGTTCCGAGAACGGCCCCGGCGGCCCGCGCTCCGGGCACGCGCCAAGGCTCGCGCCAACCCTTGAGGATGCTCGATGAACGGCCTCCTGTCGGATTACCTGCCGCTGGTGATCTTCATCGGCGTGTCCCTCTTCATCGCCGCGGCGCTCCTCGTGGCCCCCTTCCTGGTGGCCTATAACAGCCCGGACCCGGAGAAGCTCTCGGCCTACGAGTGCGGGTTCAACGCCTTCGACGACGCGCGCATGAAGTTCGACGTGCGCTTCTACCTCGTCGCCATCCTGTTCATCATCTTCGACCTCGAAGTGGCCTTCCTGTTCCCGTGGGCGATCACGTTCGGGGACCTCGGCTGGTTCGGCTTCTGGTCGATGATGCTCTTCCTCGGCGTGCTCACCGTCGGCTTCGTCTACGAGTGGCGCAAGGGCGCCCTCGAGTGGGACTAGCAGCACCAGCGTAGAGCCGCCCCCGAGACGTAGGAACCGGACCCCACCATGGCCCTCACCACCGTCCGCGCCCCCGAGATCGCGCCGCAGCCGAAAGGTATCCTCGACCCGGCCACCGGCAAGCCGATCGGCGCCAACGACCCGACCTTCCTGACGATCAGCGACGAGCTCGCCGATCGCGGCTTCCTGCTGACCACTGCCGACGACCTCATCACCTGGGCCCGCACCGGCTCGCTGATGTGGATGACCTTCGGTCTGGCCTGCTGCGCCGTCGAGATGATGCAGATGTCGATGCCGCGCTACGATTGCGAGCGCTTCGGCTTCGCGCCGCGTGGTTCGCCGCGCCAGTCCGACGTGATGATCGTCGCCGGCACCCTGACCAACAAGATGGCGCCCGCGCTCCGCAAGGTCTACGACCAGATGCCGGAGCCGCGCTACGTCATCTCGATGGGTTCCTGCGCCAACGGTGGCGGCTACTACCACTACTCCTACTCGGTGGTGCGCGGCTGCGACCGGGTGGTCCCAGTCGACATCTACGTCCCGGGCTGCCCGCCGACCGCCGAGGCACTGCTCTACGGCGTCTTGCTGCTGCAGAAGAAGATCCGCCGCACCGGCACCATCGAGCGCTGAGGCGGGATCATGAGCAACGGCATCACCATCCGGGCCCACACCCAGACCGAGCAGGGCGACGCGGCGCTGGCCCGCCTCTCCGACGCGCTCGCCGGGACGCTCGGCGGCGCCATCACCGATCGGGCGATCGCCTTCGGCGAGCTGACCCTGATCGTCGAGGGATCCGAGATCCTGCGGGTGCTCACCCACCTGCGGGACGATCCCTCTTGCGCGTTCTCGACCTTCATCGACATCTGCGGCGCCGACTACCCGGCACGGGCGAAGCGCTTCGACGTCGTCTACCATCTGCTGTCGATGCGCCATAACCGGCGCATCCGCGTGAAGGTGCAAACCGACGAGCGCACCCCGGTCCCGTCCGCGATCCCGGTCTTCCCGGCGGCGAACTGGTTCGAGCGCGAGACCTACGATCTCTACGGCATCCTGTTCTCGGGCCATCCGGACCTGCGCCGGCTGCTGACCGATTACGGTTTCGAGGGCCACCCCCTCCGCAAGGACTTCCCGCTCACCGGCTTCGTCGAGGTCCGCTACGACCAGGACGAGGCCCGGGTGGTCTACGAGCCCGTGCGACTGACGCAGGAATTCCGCAACTTCGACTTCCTGTCGCCCTGGGAAGGCACCGACTACGTCCTCCCCGGCGACGAGAAGGCCGACAAGGCACCGGCGAAAGGCTGAGCCGACATGGGCGAGCACAGCATCCGCAACTTCTCGATCAATTTCGGCCCGCAGCACCCGGCGGCGCACGGCGTGCTGCGCCTCGTGCTGGAGCTGGACGGCGAGGTGGTCGAGCGGGTCGACCCGCATATCGGCCTGCTCCATCGCGGCACCGAGAAGCTGATCGAGGTCAAGACCTACCTCCAGGCGACGCCCTATTTCGACCGGCTCGACTACGTCGCGCCGATGAACCAGGAGCACGCCTTCTGCCTCGGCATCGAGCGCCTGCTCGGCATCGAGGTGCCGCGCCGCGCCAAGCTGATCCGCACGCTCTACTGCGAGATCGGCCGGCTCCTGTCGCACCTCCTCAACGTCACCACGCAGGCGATGGACGTCGGCGCCCTCACGCCCCCGCTCTGGGGCTTCGAGGAGCGCGAGAAGCTGATGATCTTCTACGAGCGCGCCTCGGGCGCTCGACTTCACGCCAACTACTTCCGCCCGGGCGGCGTCCACCAGGACCTGCCGCCGAGCCTCATCGACGACATCGAGAAGTTCTGCGAGACCTTCCCGCAGGTGGTCGACGACCTCGACAGCCTGGTGATGGGCAACCGCATCTTCAAGCAGCGCAACGTCGACATCGGCATCGTCACCGTCGAGGAGGCCCTGGCCTGGGGCTTCTCGGGCGTGATGGTGCGCGGCTCCGGCATCCCGTGGGACCTGCGCAAGTCGCAGCCCTACGAAGCCTACGACGAGATGGAGTTCGACATCCCCGTGGGGAAGAACGGCGACACCTACGATCGCCAGGTCATCCGCATGGAGGAGATGCGCCAGTCGGTCCGCATCATGAAGCAGTGCATCGCCAAGCTGCGCGAGCCGGCCGGCCAGGGGCCGATCGCGACGCAGGACGGCAAGGTCGCGCCGCCGCCGCGGCGCGAGATGAAGCGCTCGATGGAAGCGCTCATCCACCACTTCAAGCTCTACACCGAGGGCTTCCACGTGCCGGCCGGCGAGGTCTACGCCGCGGTCGAGGCGCCCAAGGGCGAATTCGGCGTCTACCTCGTCGCCGACGGCACCAACAAGCCGTATCGCTGCAAGATCCGCGCTCCGGGCTTCGCCCACCTTCAGGCGATGGACTGGATGTGCCGCGGCCACATGCTGGCGGACGTGTCGTGCATCCTCGGCACGCTCGACATCGTGTTCGGCGAGGTGGACCGGTAAGGGGCTCGCGCCCCGTCCGCACCCGCCGGAGACGTATGAGACATGGACGTTTGAGACATGGCCAACCGCAGACTTGCCCCGGTTTCCGAGCAGCCCGAGAGCTTCGCGTTCACGGCTGAGAACGCCGAGTGGGCCAAGGGGCAGATCGCCAAGTACCCGGAGGGGCGCCAGGCCTCGGCCGTGATCCCGCTCCTGTGGAAGGCGCAGGAGCAGAACGGCGGCTGGCTGCCGCAGAAGGCCATCGAGGCAGTGGCCGACCAGCTCGGCATGCCGCATATCCGGGTGCTGGAGGTCGCGACCTTCTACACCATGTTCGCCCTTGAGCCGGTCGGGCGCTACTGGATTCAGGTCTGCGGTACCGCTCCCTGCGACGTCTGCGGCGCCCGCGAGCTGAAGAAGTATCTCCACGAGCGGCTCGGCCCCTCCGGCCATGTCAGCCCGGATGGCAACTTCTCCTGGCTCGAGGTCGAGTGCCTGGGCGCGTGCTGCAACGCCCCGATGGCGCAGATCAACCACGACTACTACGAGGACCTCACCCCCGAGCTCCTCGGAAAGCTGATGGACGACCTCGCGGCCGGCCGCCCGGTGAAAACCGGCTCGCAGATCGGCCGCGTGTCCTCCGAGCCCAAGGACGCAGTCACGACCCTCAAGGACGAGACGCTGTTCGACGGCTCGCGCGTCGGCGCCTGGCGCAAGCGCTTCGAGGAGGAGGGGCTGAAGGAGACCGGCGCCGACACGACCGGCGAGAAGGCCCGCACCGACGCCTCGGCCGCGACCAACCCGAAGGCCGCCCGTCCGGATGCCGGCCGGCCGAACGAGAGCGCTGCCGCTGCCACCCCGGCCCAGCGCGCCACCGAGGGCAAGCCTGCGGTCGACACCGCTGCCGAGAAGGGCCAGGCGGCTCCGGAGCGCACCACTGTCGCCGAGACCCGCACCGGGCCGGAGACTGTCGGCGCGCCGCAAAGCGGCCGCTCCTACACCGAGACGCCCTCGAAGCCCGAGGAAGGCCGGCCCGTGGCTGGTTCCAAGGGCACCACGCCGGAGGCCGGTGCCGAGCCGGCGAACGCGCGGGGCAAGACCGACGGATCGCAGGCCAAGCCCGTCGGCATCACCCCCGCGGACAAGGCGGTCGACAAGGGCCCGCCCGGCCCGAAGGCGAAGCCGTAAATAGTCGACTATGATGCTCCCCGTCACAGCAGGCCTGTAGGACGATCGCCATGCTCGCCGATCAGGATCGGATCTTCACCAACCTCTATGGTCTCCACTCCCCCGGTCTCGAGGCCGCGAAGAAACGCGGCGCCTGGGATGGGACGAAGTTCCTGCTGCAGCAGGGGCGGGACTGGATCATCGAGGAGATGAAGAAATCGGGCCTGCGCGGCCGCGGCGGCGCCGGCTTCCCCACCGGCCTGAAGTGGTCCTTCATGCCGAAGAAGTCGGATGGCCGGCCGCACTACCTCGTGGTGAACGCCGACGAGTCCGAGCCCGGCACCTGCAAGGATCGGGAGATCATGCGGCATGATCCGCATCTCCTGATCGAGGGCTGCATGCTGGCGTGCTTCGCCATGGGCGCGCATGCCTGCTACATCTACATCCGCGGCGAGTACGTCGCCGAGAAGCACGCCCTGCAGCGCGCGGTGGACGAGGCCTACGCCGCCCGCCTCGTGGGCGAGAGCAACGTCCATGACTACCCCTTCGACATCTACGTCCATCACGGCGCCGGCGCCTATATCTGCGGCGAGGAGACGGCGCTGATCGAGAGCCTGGAAGGCAAGAAGGGGATGCCGCGGTTGAAGCCGCCATTCCCGGCCAATATGGGCCTCTACGGCTGCCCGACGACCGTGAACAACGTCGAGTCGATCGCGGTGGCCGGCACCATCCTGCGTCGCGGCGGCGCCTGGTTCGCCGGCCTCGGCCGCCCGGGCAATACCGGCACCAAGCTGTTCTGCATCTCGGGCCACGTCAACAAGCCCTGCAACGTCGAGGAAGAGCTCGGCATCACCTTCCGCGAGCTGATCGACCGGCATTGCGGCGGCATGCGCGGCGGCTGGGACAACCTGCTGTGCTCGATCCCCGGCGGCTCGTCGGTGCCGCTGGTGCCGGCCGCCGAGATCATCGACGCGCCGATGGACTTCGACACGCTGAAGAATCTGAAGTCGGGCCTCGGCACCGCCGCCGTGATGGTGTTCGACAAGTCGACCGACATGGTCGCGACGATCGCCCGCATCGCGTACTTCTACAAGCACGAGTCCTGCGGCCAGTGCACCCCGTGCCGCGAGGGTACCGGCTGGATGTGGCGCGTGATGCTGCGCATGGCGGAAGGCCGGGCACAGAAGCGCGAGATCGACATGCTGCTCGACGTGACGAAGCAGATCGAGGGCCACACGATCTGCGCGCTCGGCGACGCCGCGGCCTGGCCGATCCAGGGCCTGATCCGGCACTTCCGCCCCGAGATCGAGAAGCGCATCGACCGCTACACCGCCAACCCGCACCCGACCCCGGTGCCGATGGCGGCGGAGTAAATGCCATGACCGGCGAACCCGACAATCTGGTCCTCGTGTACCTGGGGCGCATCGACGAGAAGGTCGACCGCCTCATCGACGACGTGAACGACCTGAAGCGGCGGGTGTCCGGCGTCGAAGAGAATCTGGCCGGCGTCCATCGCCGGATCGACCGCCTTGAGCTTCGCGTCGAGCGCATCGAGCGCCGACTCGATCTCGCCGACGCGACACATTGAGCTGAACCGATGACCAAAATCCTCGTCGACGGCATCGAGGTCGATGTCCCGCCGGACTACACCCTGCTCCAGGCCTGCGAGGTCGCGGGCGCCGAGATCCCGCGCTTCTGCTTCCACGAGCGGCTGTCGATCGCCGGCAATTGCCGCATGTGCCTGGTCGAGCTGAAGGGCGCGCCGAAGCCGGTCGCGTCCTGCGCCTGGGCCGTGCGCGACTGCCGCCCGGGCCCGAACGGCGAGCCGCCGGCGGTGTCGACCAAGTCGGCCCTGACCAAGAAGGCCCGCGAGGGGGTGATGGAGTTCCTCCTCATCAACCACCCGCTCGATTGCCCGATCTGCGACCAGGGCGGCCACTGCGACCTGCAGGACCAGGCCATGGCCTACGGCGTCGACTCGACCCGCTACGGCGAGAACAAGCGCGCCGTCGAGGAGAAGTATATCGGCCCGCTGGTGCGGACCGCGATGAACCGCTGCATCCACTGCACCCGCTGCGTCCGCTTCCTGGCGGAAGTCGCGGGCGTGCCGGATCTCGGCGCCATCGGCCGCGGCGAGGACATGGAGATCACCTCCTACCTCGAGCGGGCGATGGAGTCGGAGCTGCAGGGCAACGTCGCCGACCTGTGCCCGGTCGGCGCGCTCGTCCATAAGCCGCAATCGTACAACGTCCGCCCCTGGGAGCTGAACAAGACCGAATCCGTCGACGTGATGGACGCGGTCGGCTCGGCGATCCGCGTCGACACCCGCGGCCGCGAGGTGATGCAGATCGAGCCGCGGGTGAACGAGGCGATCAACGAGGAGTGGATCTCCGACAAGACCCGCCACGTCGTCGACGGCCTGCGCCTGCAACGCCTGGACCGGCCGTATCTGCGCGAGAACGGCCGCCTGCGGCCGGCCTCCTGGGCGGAGGCCTTCGGGGCGATCGCCGGAAAGCTCAAGGGCGCCGATCCGAAGCGCGTCGGCGCGATCGTCGGTGACCTCGCGGGCGTCGAGGAGATCTTCGCGCTCAAGACCCTGATGGCGTCGCTCGAGGTTCAGAACCTCGATTGCCGCCAGGACGGGGCCGCGATCGATCCGGGCTGGGGCCGGGCTGCCTACACCTTCGGCCCCGGCATAGCCGGTATCGAGCAGGCGGACGCGATCCTGATCGTCGGTGCCAACCCGCGCACCGAGGCGTCGCTCCTCAACGCCCGCATCCGCAAGCGCTGGCGGCTCTCGCCGATCCAGATCGGCGTGATCGGCGAGGACGCGGACCTCACCTATCCTCACACCTATCTGGGTGCGGGGCCTGAGACCCTGGCCGATATCGCGGCGGGCCGTCACAGCTTCGCCGAGACGCTCAAAGGGGCCGAGCGGCCGCTCGTCATCGTCGGCCAGGCGGCGCTCGCCCGCGCTGACGGCGCTGCGCTCCTCGCCGCGGTCGCCAAGCTGGTCCAAGGCCTCGGCGCCAAGGCCGAGGGCTGGAACGGCCTCGGCGTGCTTCACAATGCGGCCGCCCGCGTCGGCGCCCTCGATCTCGGCTTCGTCCCCGGGGAGGGCGGGCTGACCTTCGCCGAGATGACCAAGGCCGGCGCGCTCGACGTGCTGTTCAACCTCGGCGCCGACGAGGTCGAGGTCGGTCCGGGCGCCTTCGTGGTCTACCAGGGCACCCACGGCGACAAGGGTGCCCACCGCGCCGACGTGATCCTGCCGGGCGCGGCCTATACCGAGAAGTCCGCAACCTACGTCAACCTCGAGGGCCGGGTGCAGCTCGCCAACCGGGCCGCCTTCCCGCCGGGCGATGCCCGGGAGGACTGGGCAATCCTGCGCGCCCTGTCGGACGTGCTGGGGAGCCGCCTGCCGTTCGATTCGCTCGGCGCCTTGCGCAAGGCGCTCTACGCCGCCCACCCGCACTTCGCCGGCATCGACCAGGTCGCGCCGTCGGACGGTGCGGCGGCGCTGACGACCCTCGCGGGCCTCTCGGGCGAGACCAGCCGCGAGCCGTTCCGCGCGGCGATCGCCGATTTCTATCTCACCAACCCGATCGCCCGCGCCTCGCGGGTGCTCGCCGAGTGCTCGGGTCTCGCCCGCGGGCGGGCCCTCGAAGCGGCCGAATGAGGAGCGCCGACCGATGACCGTCTGGGAGGTGCTGGGCACCGTCCTCCTCTTGGCGCTGAAGAGCGTCGTGCTCCTGGTGGCGCTGCTCGTCTTCATCGCCTACGCGCTGCTCGCCGACCGCAAGATCTGGGCGGCGGTGCAGCTGCGCCGCGGCCCGAACGTGGTCGGGCCCTGGGGCCTGTTCCAGTCCTTCGCCGACCTCCTGAAGTTCGTGCTGAAGGAGCCGGTGATCCCGGCGGGCGCCAACAAGAGCCTCTTTCTGCTGGCGCCGCTGATCTTCGCCACCCTGGCGCTCGCCGCCTGGGCGGTGATCCCCCTCGCCGACGGCTGGGCCATCGCCGACATCAATGTCGGCATGACCTACATCTTCGCGATCTCGTCGCTCGGCGTCTACGGCGTCATCATGGGCGGCTGGGCCTCGAACTCGAAATACGCCTTCCTCGGCGCGCTGCGCTCGGCGGCCCAGATGGTGTCCTACGAGGTCTCGCTCGGCTTCGTGATCATCACGGTGCTGATGTGCGCCGGCTCGCTCAACCTGTCGCAGATCGTGCGGGCGCAGGACACCTCGCTCGGCGTCCTCGGCTGGTACTGGCTCTGGCTCTTTCCGATGTTCGTGGTGTTCTTCATCTCGGCGATGGCCGAGACGAACCGCCCGCCCTTCGACCTTCCGGAAGCCGAGTCCGAGCTCGTCGCCGGCTATATGGTGGAGTACTCCTCCACCCCGTACCTGCTGTTCATGCTCGGCGAGTACGTCGCCATCGTCACGATGTGCGCGCTCGGCACGATCCTGTTCCTCGGCGGCTGGCTCTCGCCGATCCCGTTCGCGCCCTTCACCTGGGTGCCGGGCCTGATCTGGTTCGCCCTGAAGGCCAGCTTCCTGTTCTTCATGATCGCCATGGTGAAGGCCATGGTGCCGCGCTACCGCTACGACCAGCTCATGCGGCTGGGCTGGAAGGTGTTCCTTCCGCTCTCGCTGGTCATGGTCTTCGTCGTCGCCTTCGTCCTGAAGCTGACCGGCCTCGCGCCGGTCTCCTGAACCAACCGTCGGAGAACGAGCCATGAAGCTCGACCAGGTCGCCCGCGGCCTGCTGTTGAAGGAGTTCGTCACCGGGTTCGCCCTGGCGATGCGCTACTTCTTCAAGCCAAAGGCGACGATCAACTACCCCTTCGAGATGGGCCATCGCGGCCCGCGCTTCCGCGGCGAGCACGCCCTGCGGCGCTATCCCAACGGGGAAGAGCGCTGCATCGCCTGCAAGCTGTGCGAGGCCGTCTGCCCGGCCCAGGCCATCACCATCGAGGCGGGACCACGCCGCAACGACGGCACGCGGCGCACGACGCGCTACGACATCGACATGGTGAAGTGCATCTATTGCGGCATGTGCCAGGAGGCCTGCCCGGTGGACGCCATCGTCGAGGGGCCGAACTTCGAGTTCTCAGTAGAGACCCGCGAGGAACTCCTCTACGACAAGGCCAAGCTCCTCGCGAACGGCGACCGCTGGGAGCGAGAGATCGCCCGCAACATCGCGGCCGACGCTCCTTACCGCTGAGCGGGTTCGGGGGAGGGCGGTGATCCTCCCCACATCGATGCCACATTCGCCGCTCCCCCGGTTGTGCGCCGCGGGGGCGGGTTCTATAGACGGGCCGCCGGCACGCTCCGGGGGTCGGGCAGGAGGCCGCCGCCAGGCGGCATGAATTCAGCGCATGACCGCAGCCGCCGCCTTCTTCTATCTGTTCGCCGCGATCACCGTCGCCTCGGGCTTCATGGTGATCGCCTCGCGAAACCCCGTCGTCTCGGTGCTCTTCCTCATCCTGGCCTTCGTGAACGCCGCCGGGCTGTTCGTCCTGATGGGGGCGGAGTTCCTGGCCATGATCCTGGTCGTGGTCTACGTCGGCGCCGTCGCGGTGCTGTTCCTCTTCGTCGTCATGATGCTCGACGTCGATTTCGCGGCGATGCGCCAGGGCTTCCAGGACTACCTGCCGGTCGGCGGCCTGATCGGGGCCATCTTCCTGGTCGAGCTGCTCCTCGTCGTCGGCTCGTGGACGATCGATCCCGGGCTGGTCCACGGCCCGCTGGCGGTGTCGCCGGGAGCTGAGACGGTGACCAACACGCAGGCCCTGGGTCTCGTTCTGTACACCAACTACTTTTTCTTCTTCCAGGTTGCCGGGCTGATCCTGCTGGTCGCGATGATCGGCGCGATCGTGCTCACCCTGCGCGACCGGCCAGGCGTCAAGCGCCAGGACATCGCGATCCAGAACGCCCGCACCCAGGCCGATGCCGTCGAGGTGCGCCAGGTCCCGACCGGGCAGGGCGTCGAGGTCTGACCGGATCACGGTCCGAAACGAGTTCGTGCGGGGCTGCGTCCGGAGCCTCGCGAGGCTGATGGCAAGAGCGGCGGGGTTCGAGCGCCCCGCGACACGAAGGCGGCCGCCCGCGGCCGAGAGGCACGATGATCGGTTTGAGCCATTACTTGACGGTCGCCGCGATCCTGTTCACCCTCGGGGTGCTCGGCATCTTCATCAACCGCAAGAACATCATCGTCATCCTGATGTCGGTCGAGCTGATCCTGCTCGCCGTGAACATCAACCTGGTGGCGTTCTCGACCCATCTCGGCGACATCGTCGGCCAAGTCTTCGCCCTGTTCGTGCTGACCGTCGCCGCCGCCGAGGCCGCGATCGGCCTCGCCATCCTGGTGGTGTTCTTCCGCAATCGCGGGTCGATCGCCGTCGAGGACGTCAACATGATGAAGGGCTGATGCGGCTCTCAACGCCCTCACGCCCTTTCCCTGAAGTACCAGCGCCGCAGCGGCACCCGTCACGCGAGGCCGGAACCCGAGCATGTACCACGCGATCGTCTTCCTGCCCCTGATCGGCTTCCTCATCGCCGGTCTGTTCGGGCGCCGCATCGGCCCGCGGGCCAGCGAGGTGGTCACCACCGGCATCCTCATCTTCGTGGCGCTCCTGTCCTGGATCGCCTTCTTCGAGGTGACCGGCGGGCACGGCCACGGCGCCACCAGGCACCACGTCGCGACCTGGTTCACCGCCGGCGGCCTCACGGTCGACTGGGCCTTCCGGGCCGACACGCTGACCGCGGTCATGCTCGTGGTGGTCAACAGCGTGTCGGCGCTCGTTCACCTCTACTCGATGGGCTACATGCACGAGGATCCGCACCGGCCGCGGTTCTTCGCCTACCTGTCGCTCTTCACCTTCGCCATGCTGATGCTGGTGACGTCGGACAACCTCGTCCAGATGTTCTTCGGCTGGGAGGGTGTCGGCCTCGCCTCGTACCTGCTGATCGGCTTCTGGTACGAGAAGCCCTCGGCCAACGCCGCGGCGATGAAGGCGTTCATCGTCAACCGCGTCGGCGATTTCGGCTTTTCGCTCGGCATCTTCCTCTGCTTCGTGCTGTTCGGCGCGGTCGCGTTCGACGACATCTTCCCGAAGGTGGCGGAGATGAAGGGCGCGACGTTCCACCTGCTCGGCTACGACTGGAACGCGCTCACCATCTGCTGCCTGCTGCTGTTCATGGGCGCGATGGGCAAGTCGGCGCAGTTCCTGCTGCACACCTGGCTCCCGGACGCGATGGAGGGTCCGACCCCGGTCTCGGCGCTGATCCACGCCGCCACCATGGTGACCGCCGGCGTGTTCATGGTTGCCCGCCTGTCGCCCCTGTTCGATGCGGCACCCAACGCCCTCATGGTCGTCACGGTGATCGGCGGCATCACGGCCTTCTTCGCTGCCACCGTCGGCCTGGTGCAGAACGACATCAAGCGCGTCATCGCCTACTCGACCTGCTCGCAGCTCGGCTACATGTTCGTTGCGCTCGGCGTCGGCGCCTACGCGGCGGGCGTGTTCCACCTCTTCACCCACGCCTTCTTCAAGGCGTTGCTGTTCCTCGGCGCCGGCTCGGTCATCCACGCGATGCACCACGAGCAGGACATGCGGAACATGGGAGCCCTGCGGCGCTACATCCCCTTCACCACCGCCATGATGGCGATCGGAACGCTCGCGCTGATCGGCTTCCCCTTCACCGCCGGCTTCTACTCGAAGGACGCCATCATCGAGGCGGCCTACATGTCGACCCGGCCGGGTCACGTGCTGGCCTTCCTGGCGACCGTCATCGCGGCCTTCTTCACCTCGTTCTACTCCTGGCGCCTGTTCTTCATGACCTTCGAGGGTCAGGCCCGCTGGCAGAACGCCCATGCTCACGGCCATGACGACCACCACGCCGACGCGCATGCCGCGCATCATCCGGCGGTCATGCACGCCGCCGCGCAGGCCGACGGCGCTCCCGGCCACCACGAGGGCGTCGCCCACGACGACAAGGGCCACGACGTCGAGCCGGCCTCGCACTCGGCGATCGAGCACCACGATCACCATCCCCACACCCCGCACGAGAGCCCGCGGGTGATGACGATCCCGCTGGCGGTCCTGGCGCTCGGCGCACTCTTCGCCGGCCTGGTGTTCAAGAACCGGTTCATCGGCGAGGGGATGGACGAGTTCTGGAAGGGCGCGCTGGCGCACGGCCCCGACAACCACATCATGCACGACATCCACAACTCGCCGTTCTGGGTGCAGCAATCCCCCTTCGTGATGCTGGTGCTCGGCTTCCTGCTCGCCTTCTGGATGTATATCCGCCGTCCGGAACTGCCGAACCAGCTCGCCGAGAGCCAGCCGCTGCTGTACCGCTTCCTGCTCAACAAGTGGTACTTCGACGAGATCTACGACCGGATCTTCGTCCGCCCGGCCAAGGGCTTCGGCGAGTTCCTGTGGAAGGTCGGCGACGGCCGCATCATCGACGGGATGGGCCCGAACGGCATCGCTGCCCGCGTCGTCGACATCACCCGCGGCGTGGTCCGTCTCCAGACCGGCTACGTATACCACTACGCCTTCGTGATGCTGGTCGGCGTCGCCGCCCTGGTGAGCTGGTACCTGATGACCGGCGTCTCCGCGGCCACCCACTGACCTGACCGGAGAACAGAGAATCATGCTCGGCCTCGGGATCCTCTCCGGCCTCCTCGTCCTGCCGCTCGTCGGCGCCGCGTTCATCCTGACGCTCCGCGGCGACGAGGAGTCGGTCCGGCGCAACGCCCGCTGGGCGGCGCTCATCGCGACGCTCGCCACCTTCCTGCTGTCGCTCGTCGCCTGGGGCCGCTACGACACAGCGACGGCGCAGTTCCAGCTCGTCGAGACCCATGCCTGGCTGACCGACACCATCCGGTTCAAGCTCGGCGTCGACGGCTTCTCCATGCCGCTGGTGCTGCTCACCACCTTCCTGATGCCGTTCTGCATCGGCGCCTCATGGCTCTCGATCGAGCACCGGGTGAAGGAGTACTTCGTCGCGTTCCTGGTCCTCGAGACCACGATGATCGGCGTGTTCTGCGCTCTCGACCTCGTGCTGTTCTACCTGTTCTTCGAGGCCGGCCTGATCCCGATGTTCCTGATCATCGGCATCTGGGGCGGCAAGCGCCGGATCTACGCGTCGTTCAAGTTCTTCCTCTACACGCTGCTCGGCTCGGTGCTGATGCTGCTCGCCATCATGGCGATGTACTGGCAGGCCGGCACGACCGACATCCCGACCCTGCTGCAGACCCGCTTCCCGGCGAACATGCAGATCTGGCTCTGGCTCGCCTTCTTCGCCTCCTTCGCGGTGAAGATGCCGATGTGGCCGGTCCATACCTGGCTCCCCGACGCGCACGTCGAGGCGCCGACCGCCGGCTCGGTCATCCTGGCGGGCATCCTCCTGAAGATGGGCGGCTACGGCTTCATCCGGGTCTCGCTGCCGATGTTCCCGGACGCGTCCCATTACTTCGCCCCGATGGTCTACACGCTGTCGGTAGTGGCGATCATCTACACCTCGCTGGTCGCCCTGGTGCAGACCGACATCAAGAAGCTGATCGCCTATTCCTCCGTGGCGCATATGGGCTTCGTGACGCTCGGCCTGTTCACCCTGAACGAGCAGGGCATCCAGGGCGCCCTGTTCCTGATGATCTCCCACGGCATCGTCTCGGGCGCGCTGTTCCTCTGCGTCGGCGTGATCTACGACCGGATGCACACCCGCGAGATCTCGGCCTACGGGGGGCTGGTGAAGCGGATGCCGCTCTACGCCGTCGCCATGATGGTGTTCACCATGGCCAATGTCGGCCTGCCGGGCACGTCGGGTTTCGTCGGCGAGTTCCTGGCGATGATGGGCGCCTTCCGGGCCAACCCGATGGTGTCGTTCTTCTCGGTCTTCGGCATCATCCTGTCGGCGGCCTACGCCCTGTGGCTCTTCGCCCGCGTGGTCTACGGCAAGCTCGAGAAGCCGAGCCTGCAGGGGATCACCGACCTCGACCGCCGGGAGATGCTGATCCTCGCGCCGCTGGTGGCGCTGACGATCTACTACGGCGTCCATCCCGGCCCGATCCTCGACGTCTTCGCGCCCTCGACCGACGCGCTGATGCAAGGCCTGCGCGCCGCCCTCTCCACGACCCAGACCGCTGCCGCGGCCCTGCCGGTCCCGCACTGAGTTTTTCGCGATGAACGCCGCTCAGATCGTCATGCCCGCCCTCGGGCCCGCCCTGCCGGAGCTGATCCTGTCGGTCGGCGTCCTTGTGCTGATCCTCTACGGGGCCTTCAAGGGCGAGCGCTCCACCGAGGGCGTCAGCGTCGGGGCCCTGATCCTGTTGATCCTCGCCCTGTTCGCGGTGGTGAGCCAACCCTTCGGCGCCAAGGTCACCACCTTCAACGGCTCCTTCATCGTCGACGGGTTCGCCCGGGTGATGAAGGCGCTGACCCTGATCGGCTCGGCCGCCGCGATTCTCCTCGCTAAGGAGCATTTCGAGCGCGAGCGCATCGCCCGGTTCGAGTACCCGATCCTGATCGTCCTCTCGACGATCGGCATGATGATCATGGCTTCGGCCAACGACCTGATCGGGCTCTACATGGGCCTCGAGCTGCAGAGCCTAGCCGCCTACGTCATCGCCTCGTTCCACCGCGACGACGTGCGCTCGACCGAGGCCGGCCTGAAGTACTTCGTGCTCGGCGCTCTCTCGTCCGGCATGCTGCTCTACGGCGCCTCGCTGGTCTACGGCTTCACCGGGACCGTCTCGTTCCCGCACATCGTCACCGCGTTGCGTGAGGGCTCGGGCCTCGGCGTGGTGCTGGGTGTGGTGTTCGTCGCCGCCGGCGTGTCGTTCAAGCTCGCGGCCGTGCCGTTCCACATGTGGACGCCGGACGTCTACGAGGGCGCTCCGACCCCGGTCACCGCCTTCTTCGCCTCGGCCCCCAAGATGGCCGCGATGGCGATGGCCGTGCGCGTCTTCGTCGGCGCCTTCCCGGTGATCACGCCCGAATGGCAGCAGATCATCGTGTTCGTGTCGATCGCTTCGATGGCCCTCGGCTCCTTCGCGGCGATCGGCCAGCGCAGCCTCAAGCGCCTGATGGCCTATTCCTCCATCGCCAATGTCGGCTACGCGCTCATCGGGCTCGCCGCCGGCACGCAGGAGGGCGTGCGCGGCGTGGTGATCTACATGGCGATCTACCTCGCCATGACGCTCGGCGCCTTCGCGGTGATCCTGTCGCTGCGCCGCGGCCGCCGGATGTACGAGACCATCGACGACCTGTCGGGCCTGTCGCGCACCCATCCCTGGGTGGCGTTCCTGCTCGCCATGATGATGTTCTCGCTTGCCGGCATCCCGCCGCTCGCCGGGTTCTTCGCCAAGTTCTACGTCTTCGCCGCGGCCATCAAGGCGAACCTCGTGACCCTGGCCGTGATCGGCGTGGTGACCAGCGTGATCGGCGCCTACTACTACCTGCGCCTCGTCAAGGTGATGTACTTCGACGAGCCGGCAGAGGCCTACGAGCCGATGGGCCCTGGCCTGCGCATCGTGCTCGGCCTGTCGAGCGTCGTGGTGCTGCTGTTCTGGCTCGTGCCAGCGCCGCTGGTCGGCCTCGCCGGGACCGCCGCCAAGTCGCTGTTCTAGGCGCATGACGTTCGTGCTCGACCCCGCGGCCTCGGCCGCGGGATACCGCCTCGAGGTCCATGACAGCCTCGGCTCGACGAGCACGCAGGCCCTCGAGCGCGCCCGCGCCGGCGAGGCGGGGCCGCTCTGGGTCGTTGCCCGCGAACAGACCGGCGGCCGTGGGCGGCGCGGCAAGGGGTGGAGCTGGATCCAGGGCAACCACGCCGCCAGCCTGCTCTGGCCGGTGCCCCCCGGCCTCGCTCCTGACCGGGTCGCGACCCTCGGCTTCGTCGCTGGCGTCGCGGTGGAGCGGGCGCTCCGCCGCGCCTGCGGTCCGGGAACCGACGGACCGTCTCCGGATTTCCGGCTCAAGTGGCCGAACGACGTGCTGCTCGGTGGCGCCAAGCTGGTCGGCATCCTGCTCGAGATGGAGACCTTGCCCAGTCGCGGCGCATTCGTCACGGTCGGCATCGGCATCAACGTGACCGGCGCGCCGGACGGGCTGCCCTACGCGGCGACCTCGCTGGCGCAGGCCGGCTACGCCGTCGATGCGTCGGGGCTGTTTCGCCTGCTCACCGGCGCCTGGATCGAGGCCGAGCGGCTGTGGGATCGGGGCAGGGGCTTTTCGCGCATCCGCGATGCCTGGCTCGCCGCGGCCGCGGGCCTGGGCGGTCCGGTGATCGTCCAGGTCGGCGGACGCAGCGTGACCGGGATCTTCGAGACGATTGACGAGGGCGGCCGGCTGGTCGTCCGGGTGCCGGAGGGGGACGCTATCGCGGTGTCCGCCGGCGAGGTGCATTTCGGAGCGGCCGCCACTGCGGCCTGACGGGGAGGCGGCCTGGCGCCCGCGCGGCGACGACGCTCTCCCCGACACGTTCGAAGTCTTTTCGGCGGGGCGCCTCACGGCGCCGCCGCCGCGCGGCCGTTTTCGGCCGCACACGCAACATGACGGCGCCGTGACCGTGACGGCAGACGAGGCCGTTCCTCGAGTGAGACCGCGACGGCGGTCCATGCAGCGATGGTATGGGAATGTCCAACAAGGGAGATGAGCTGATCTTCGTGCCCCTCGGCGGGGTGGGGGAGATCGGCATGAATGCGGCGCTCTACGGCTTCGGGCCGCCGAAGCACCGCAAGTGGATCATGGTCGATCTCGGTATGGGCTTCGCGAGCGAGGAGCACATGCCGGGCGTCGACCTGATGTACCCGGATCTCAGCTTCGCCGAGGAGCAGCGCGACAACCTGCTCGGTATCCTGATCACCCACGGCCACGAGGACCATATCGGGGCCATCGGCGAGCTGTGGCCCAAGCTCAAGGTGCCGATCTACGCCACCCGCTTCACCAAGAACCTGATCGAGGCCCGCCGCCTCGGCGAGCCGGGCGCCCCGAAGGTCGACATGCGCGAGGTGCCGGCCGACGGCCGCCTCGACCTCGGGCCGTTCTCGATCGAGTACGTGCCGGTGGCCCACTCGATCCCGGAGGCGAACGCGCTCGCCATCCGCACGCCGCTCGGGATGGTGCTCCACACCGGCGACTGGAAGCTCGACGACACCCCGGTCGCCGGCAACTCGACCTCCGAGGAGACCTTCACGCGTCTCGGTGAGGAAGGCGTGCTGGCCCTGGTCTGCGACTCGACCAACGTCACCCGCGAGGGCCGCTCGCCGAGCGAGTCGGAGGTGGCCGATCACCTTGCCGAGCTGATCCGCAACTCGCCGCACCGGGTCGCGGTCACGACCTTCGCGTCGAACGTCGCCCGCATGCGTGCGGTCTGCCTCGCGGCGCAGGCCTGCGGCCGCGACGTGGTGGCGGTCGGCCGCGCCATGGACCGGGTGATCGACGTCGCCCGCGAGTGCGGCTACCTCGACGGGCTGCCCGAGATTCGCGGCGCCGAGGCCTACGGCTACCTGCCGCGCGAGAAGGTGGTGGCATTGCTCACCGGCTCGCAGGGCGAGCCGCGAGCGGCCCTCGCCCGGGTCTCCCGCGACGAGCACCCGGAGATCGCCCTCTCCCCCGGCGACCGGGTGATCTTCTCCTCGCGCGCCATTCCCGGCAACGAGCGGGCGGTCGGCGCGATCATCAACGACCTGATCGAGGCCGGTATCCAGGTCATCACCGACCGCACCGAGCTCGTCCACGTCTCGGGCCACCCGCGGCGCGACGAGATGGCGGCGATGTATCGCTGGACCAAGCCCCGCATCGCGGTGCCGGTTCACGGCGAGGCCTTGCACCTGGCCGAGCACGCCACCTTCGCCCGCAAGCAGGGCGTCGACCAAGTGGTCAAGGCCCGCAATGGCACCCTGATCCGCCTCGCTCCGGGCGAGCCGGAGATCGTCACCCACGTCAAGAGCGGGCGGATCTACAAGGACGGCAACGTCCTGGTCGATTCGAACGACCGTGCCATCCCCGAGCGGCGCAAGCTCGCCTTCACGGGCATCGTCTCGGTGGCGATCGCCCTCGACCGCAACGGCGAGGTCAAGGGCGAGCCCTCGATCGACCTGATGGGCCTGCCGAGCTACGGCCGCAAGGGCGAAGTCATCATCGACGTCGTCGGCGACGCGGTCGAGCGGACGGTCAACGGGCTGTCGCGGGTCAAGCGGCGGGATTCGGAGGCGGTCGAGAACGCCGTCGACCGGGCGATCCGCTCGGCCGTCAACGAGGTGTGGGGCAAGAAGCCCGCCTGCCACGTGATGGTGGTGGAGGTGTGAGGGAAGGGGGCGTCGGCGAGATGCGACGCCCAACCCTCCCCCCTCTGAGGGGGAGGATGCCCCGCTGCGAGTGCGAAGCACTCGTGCGCGCGCGGGGCGGGAGAGGAGCGGCGCGACGCTGATCCAGGTGGCGCCCTTCAGAACGGAACCGCTTTATCCGGAAGCGTGGTTCCCCTCTCCCGGCTCGCTCCGCTCACCACCCTCCCCCTGCAGAGGGGTGAGGAGGCGACCCGCGCTTCGAACGGTGCTCGGACAGGCATAAAGATGGGTTGATGCCGTAGCGCTCTCAGCGCCAAATCCTGGAAGCAGCGCATCCCCAAAGGGACCACGGAGGAACACCCCATGATCGGCAGGCTCAACCACGTCGCCATCGCGGTGAAGGATCTCGAGGCCTCGGCGAAGGTGTATCGCGACACCCTCGGGGCGACGCTGTCGCCGCCGCTGCCGCAGCCGGAACACGGCGTGACGGTAATCTTCGTCGAGCTCCCCAATAGCAAGATCGAGCTGCTGGAGCCGCTGGGCGCGGACTCGCCGATCAACGCCTTCCTGGAGCGCAACCCCGGCGGCGGCATCCACCATGTCTGCTACGAGGTCGACGACATCCTGGCGGCGCGCGACAAGCTGAAGGCTCAAGGAGCGCGCATCCTCGGCACGGGCGAGCCGCGCATCGGCGCCCACGGCAAGCCGGTGCTGTTCCTGCACCCGAAGGACTTCCTCGGCACCCTGGTCGAGCTGGAGCAGGCGTGACCATGGACGCCCTCCTCGACCGCGCCACCGCTTCGATCCCCCGCACCCTCGCGGTCTGCATCCTGCTGATGCTGCCGGTGCTGGCGCTGGCGGTCTGGGGCTTTCGCCTCAGCGGGTTCGGGGCGGGCGCGCTCTATTTCGTGGTGTGGTGGATCGCGCTCTTCGCGGTGCTGCCGTTCCGGGCCGCGCCGGACGGCACCGAGGTGGTCGTGCCGGGGCAGGATCTCGGCGCGCCGCACAAGCCGCAGATGCGCCGCAAGGCGGTGTGGACCACGCTCGTGTCGGATGTGGTGTTCATCCTGGCGGTCGCGGCTTTCCCGCTTGCCGGATTGTGACAGCTCGCGACCTCGCAAGGTTGCGAACTGCCCCAGTGAAGTGGGCGCACCTCTCGCTGAAGAGCAAAATAAAAAAGCAAGGCTCGGAAGCCTTGCTTGATAGCTTTCTGAATGTTGTCACCAGCCTATGCTCTGTTGTTCACCCATGCGGGCGTTGAGGCTGGTTTTTCCTCCCTAGACTCGGACCTTGCGCGGCGCCGTTCGGCCTGCCTGCGCATCATCGCGATGCCGCTTATAGGAATAAGAATTCGCATTGTCACCTGTCTTCGAGCAGCTTGATGCGTTTTTTTGCATGGCCGGCGCATTTTCCTCCTCCGCCCCGCGTCAGGTGCGCGGGACACGGGCCCGCATCCGGGGCCGAGGGTGCGTTTCATGTTTTGCGAACGGGACCGGAAGCGTGCAAAAGGGCGGTCCCGGGGACGACCCGGACGACACGCCACCTGCCTGCCACGCCAAGGTCCGACATGCGTCTCAGCCGCTACTTCCTGCCCATCCTGCGCGAGACGCCCAAGGAAGCCGAGATCGTCTCGCACCGGCTGATGCTGCGCGCCGGCATGATCCGCCAGGAGGCGGCCGGCATCTATGCCTGGCTGCCGCTGGGCCTGCGGGTGCTGAACCGCGTCGCCGACATCATCCGCGCCGAGCAGGACCGCTCGGGCGCCATCGAACTGCTGATGCCGACGATCCAGTCGGCGGATCTCTGGCGCGAGTCGGGCCGCTACGACGCGTACGGCAAGGAGATGCTGCGCATCAAGGACCGGCACGAGCGCGACATGCTGTTCGGGCCGACCAACGAGGAGATGATCACGGCGATCTTCCGCTCCGCCGTGCGCTCCTACAAGGATCTCCCGAAGAACCTCTACCACATCCAGTGGAAGTTCCGCGACGAGGTGCGGCCGCGCTTCGGCACGATGCGCTCGCGCGAGTTCCTGATGAAGGACGCCTACTCGTTCGACCTCGACCAGGCGAGCGCGCGGCACTCCTACAACAAGATGTTCGTGGCCTACCTGCGCACCTTCGCGCGGCTCGGCCTCAAGGCGATCCCGATGCGGGCCGAGACCGGGCCGATCGGCGGCGACCTCAGCCACGAATTCATCATCCTGGCCCAGACCGGCGAGAGCGAGGTCTTCTGCGACCGCGCCTATCTCGACTTCGCGACCCCCGACGCGAAGACGGACTTCGACGACGTCGCCGGCCTGCAGGCGACAGTGGATCACTGGACCTCGCGCTACGCCGCGACCTCCGAGATGCACGACGCCGCGGCCTTCGCCGAGGTGCCGCAACCGGAGCAGATGGCGGCCCGCGGCATCGAGGTCGGGCACATCTTCTATTTCGGCACCAAGTACTCCGAGCCGATGGGCGCGAAGGTCACCGGGCCTGACGGGCAGGAGCGCCCGGTCCATATGGGTTCCTACGGCATCGGCCCGAGCCGGCTCGTCGCCGCGATCATCGAGGCGGGCCACGACGAATCCGGCATCGTGTGGCCGGACGCGGTGGCGCCGTTCGACGTCGCGCTCCTCAACCTCAAGGTCGGGGATGGCGTCACGGACGCGGCCTGCGCCAAGCTCCAGGGCGAGCTGGAGGCTGCCGGCCTGACCGTCCTGTACGACGACCGCGACGAGCGGCCGGGGGCTAAGTTCGCCACCGCCGACCTGATTGGCCTGCCCTGGCAGGTCATCGTCGGCCCGAAGGGGCTGGCGGAGGGCAAGGTCGAGGTGAAGCGCCGCGCCACCGGCGCCCGCGAGACCGTGGCGCCCGACGCGGTGCCGGCGTATCTCCGCCAGAACCGGACTGCTTGAGCCGATGGCCCTCGCCGCCATCCGCGAGCGCCTGCCGAAATTCGGCGGGCGCGCCCTCAGCGGGGGCGGCACCCTGCCGTTCGCGCCCTTCGAGTGGACGATCGCCGGGCGCTACCTGCGCACGCGGCGCAAGGAGGGCTTCGTCTCGGTCATCGCCCTGTTCTCGTTCCTCGGGATCATGCTGGGTGTCGCCACCCTCATCATCGTGCTCTCGGTGATGAACGGCTTCCGCAAGGAGCTGCTCAGCAAGATCGTCGGCATCAACGGCCACATCTTCGTCGCGCCGATCGACCGGCCGCTGACCGACTTCTCCGACCTGTCGGACCGGCTCGGCAAGGTGGCGGGCGTCCACCTCGCCCTGCCGATGGTCGAGGGCCAGGCCTTCGCCTCGTCGCAGTTCGGCGGCTCGGGTGTCCTGGTGCGCGGCGTCCGGGCCGAGGACCTGAAGAAGATCCCCTCGGTCGCGGGCACCATCCGGGGCGGCACGCTGGAGAACTTCGACAGCGGCGGCGGCGTCGCCATCGGCAAGCGGCTGGCCGAATCCCTCGGCCTCCAGGCCGGCGACACGATCACCCTCGCGACCCCGAAGGGCGCGACGACGCCGTTCGGCACCGCGCCGCGGATCAAGAGCTACAACGTGGCGGCGGTGTTCGAGGTCGGCATGTCCGAGTTCGACGGCACCTTCGTTTACATGCCCCTGTCGGAAGCGCAGGCGTTCTTCAACCGCGACGGCGACGTCTCGGTGATCGAGATCTTCCTCGACAACGCCGATTCGGTCGGGGAGGCGCGGGGAGAGCTGGAGCTGGCCGCAGAGCGCCCGGTGCTGATCACCGACTGGCGCCAGCGCAACCGCACCTTCTTCTCCGCCCTCGAGGTGGAGCGCAACGTGATGTTCATCATCCTCACGCTGATCGTGCTGGTGGCGGCGCTCAACATCGTCTCCGGCTTGATCATGCTGGTGAAGGACAAGTCGAGCGACATCGCGATCCTGCGCACCATGGGAGCGACGCGCGGCGCGATCATGCGGGTGTTCCTGATCACTGGCGCCTCGATCGGCATCCTCGGCACGCTCGCCGGCTTCGTCCTCGGGCTGGTCTTCTCGGCGAACCTCACGGTGATCCAGCGCACGCTCTTCCCGGGGGCCTGGGACCCGACGGTGCGCTTCCTGTCGGAGATCCCGTCCGAGACCAATGCCGGCGAGGTCGTGGCCGTGGTGGCGATGTCGATGGTGCTGTCGCTCCTCGCCACCCTGTACCCGTCCTGGCGCGCCGCCCGGCTCGACCCGGTGCAGGCCCTGCGCTACGGCTGATCCTTCGGGCGCTCGCCCCCCGACCCTGTACCCGAGTACGCTACGGATGCTGCGACCCGTCTATCCCTTGACCCCCGCCCCGCGCCCCACCGCGAGGGGCGCCTGACGCCGATGGACGACACCCAGCAGCAGCCGGTCCCGGCGCTCTTCCTCGCCCAGGTCGAGCGGCGCTACGCCCAAGGAACCGGCCATCTCGAGATCCTGCGCGGGGCGGACCTCGCGATCTGGCCCGGCGAGATCGTCGCCCTCGTGGCGCCGTCCGGCACCGGCAAGTCGACCCTGCTCCACGTCGCCGGCCTGCTCGAGCGGCCGGACGGCGGCGAGGTCTATATCGGCGGCCAGCCGAGCGCCCGGATGGACGACGCCGCCCGCACCCGGATGCGGCGCGAGGAGATGGGCTTCGTCTACCAGTCGCACCACCTGCTGCCCGAATTCTCGGCGCTGGAGAACGTGGTGCTGCCCCAGCTCATCCGCGGCCTCCCGGCAAAGGAGGCGCGCTCGCGGGCCGGCGAGCTTCTGTCGTTCCTCGGCCTCAAGGAGCGGCTGAGCCACCGCCCGGCGGAACTGTCCGGCGGCGAGCAGCAGCGCGTCGCCATCGCCCGGGCGCTGGCCAATGGCCCGCGGTTGCTGCTCGCCGACGAACCGACCGGCAACCTCGACCCGCAGACCGCGGGGCACGTCTTCGCGATCCTGGTCTCGC
Source organism: Methylobacterium frigidaeris (assembly GCF_022179185.1). Lineage (GTDB taxonomy): Bacteria > Pseudomonadota > Alphaproteobacteria > Rhizobiales > Beijerinckiaceae > Methylobacterium > Methylobacterium frigidaeris. Next base: position 146,596 of record NZ_BPQJ01000011.1, read on the forward strand.
TGGTGCGTGCCTCCGGCGTTGCAGCGCTCATCGCCACCCACAACCTCGAACTCGCCGCCCGCATGGACCGCCGGGTGACGATCCAGAACGGGCTCATCGTCCAGCTGGCGTGAGCTTGCCTCGGGAACCCTCGCGGGTGCGGCGCGTCAACGCGGCGCGGCCACGCTTGGCCGCGCCGGACCATCCGCCATGACGATCACCGTCGAGAACCTCCAGCCGATCATTGCCATCGTGGCCGGCGTGCTGATCCTGATCGCGCCGCGGCTGCTCAACTACATCGTGGCGATCTACCTCATCCTTGCCGGACTGTTCGGGCTCGGTATCCTGCGCTGAGGCAGGCCCGCAGCGGCCTGGCGAGAGGCCCGGCGAACGTTCCTGGCGCAAATGTCATCGCGAGAGGCCCGGGCGGGTCCACCGTTCAGCTTGCGTTGGGGTTGCGGATGGTCCAACCCGACGGCAACGTCAGGCGGCAGCCGCTACGAACGGACGAGAGACATGGCCGGAAGTGAGATGGCGAAGTGGGTCTACACCTTCGGCGACGGCAAGGCCGAGGGGAAGTCGGCGATGCGCGACCTGCTCGGGGGCAAGGGCGCGAACCTCGCGGAGATGTCGAATCTCGGGCTCCCGGTGCCGCCGGGCTTCACCATTACGACCGAGGTCTGCACCTACTATTACGACCACGGTCGGCAATACCCGCCTGAGCTGGAGGGCCAGGTCGCTGCGGCGCTCGAGGCCGTCGGTGCCCTGACCGGCCGCCGCTTCGGCGATGCCGAGTCGCCGCTCCTCGTCTCGGTGCGCTCCGGCGCCCGGGCCTCGATGCCCGGCATGATGGACACGGTGCTCAATCTCGGCCTCAACGACACCACGGTCGAGGCCCTGGCCCGCGGCGCCGGCGACGAGCGCTTCGCCTATGACAGCTACCGCCGCTTCATCACCATGTACTCGAACGTGGTGCTGGGCGTGGAGCACCACTCCTTCGAGGAGGTGCTGGAGCGCTACAAGGACGAGAAGGGCCTTACCCTCGACACCGAGCTCGGCGCCGCCGACTGGAAGCACCTGATCGGCGAGTACAAGGCGCTGGTGAAGCGCGAGCTCGGCCAGGACTTCCCGCAGGACCCGCAGGCCCAGCTCTGGGGCGCGATCGGCGCGGTGTTCGGCTCGTGGATGAATCCGCGCGCCAACAAGTACCGCGAATTGCACAACATCCCGGCGAGCTGGGGCACCGCCGTCAACGTCCAGGCCATGGTCTTCGGCAACATGGGCGAGACCTCGGCCACCGGCGTCGCCTTCACCCGCAATCCCTCCACCGGTGAGAAGGCACTCTACGGCGAGTTCCTGATCAACGCTCAAGGTGAGGACGTGGTGGCGGGCATCCGCACGCCGCAGGACATCACCGAGGCCGCCCGCATCGAATCCGGCTCCGACAAGCCGTCGATGGAGAAGGCGATGCCGGAGGCCTACGCGGAGCTGGTGCGCATCTACGGGATGCTGGAGAACCACTACCGCGACATGCAGGATCTGGAATTCACGGTCGAGACCGGGAAGCTCTGGATGCTGCAGACCCGCAACGGCAAGCGCACCGCCAAGGCGGCCTTGCGCATCGCCGTGGAGCTGGCGGCGGAAGGCCTGATCACCCATCAGGAGGCGGTCGGCCGCGTCGAGCCGGCCTCCCTCGACCAGCTGCTCCACCCGACCATCGACCCGAAGGCCGAGCGCAAGGTCATCGCCACCGGCCTGCCGGCCTCGCCGGGCGCCGCCTCGGGCGAGATCGTGTTCAACTCCGAGGAGGCCGAGGCCGCCAAGAAAGCCGAGCGCAAGGTCATCCTGGTACGCATCGAGACCTCGCCGGAAGACATCCACGGCATGCACGCCGCGGAGGGCATCCTGACCACCCGCGGCGGCATGACCTCACACGCGGCGGTGGTTGCCCGCGGCATGGGCAAGCCCTGCGTCTCCGGCGCCGGCCAGATCCGGGTCGACTACGCCGCCCGCACCCTGTCGGTCGGCGGCGTCACGCTGAAGGCGGGCGACCGCATCACCATCGACGGCTCGAACGGCCAGGTGATGCAGGGGTCGGTCGAGATGATCGAGCCCGAGCTGTCGGGCGACTTCGCGGCGCTGATGGAATGGGCGGACGCGGTGCGCACGATGAAGGTCCGCACCAACGCCGAGACCCCGCTCGACGCCCGCACGGCGCGCAAGTACGGCGCCGAGGGCATCGGCCTGTGCCGCACCGAGCACATGTTCTTCCAGGAGGAGCGCATCGTGGCGATGCGCGAGATGATCCTGGCCGACGACGCGGAAGGACGACGCACGGCTCTCGCCAAGCTCCTGCCCTACCAGCGCCAGGACTTCGTCGAGCTGTTCACCATCATGTCGGGCCTGCCGGTGACGATCCGGCTGCTCGACCCGCCGCTGCACGAGTTCCTGCCCCACTCCGACAAGGAGATCGGTGAGGTCGCCGCCGCCACCGGCGTCCAGGAGGACAAGGTGCGGCGCCGGATGAACGAGCTGCACGAGTTCAACCCGATGCTCGGCTTCCGCGGCTGCCGGCTGGCGATCCTCTATCCGGAAATCGCCGAGATGCAGGCCCGCGCGATCTTCGAGGCCGCCGTCGAGGCCGCCAAGCAGACCGGCACGCCGATCATCGCCGAGGTGATGGTGCCGCTGGTCTTCACCCGCACCGAGTTCGACCTCGTGAAGGCCCGCATCGACGCCATGGCGAAGGCCGTGGCCTCGGAGACCGGTACGACGGTCGAGTACCAGGTCGGCACGATGATCGAGCTGCCGCGCGCGGCGCTCCGCGCCGGCGACATCGCCCAGACGGCGGAGTTCTTCTCCTTCGGCACCAACGACCTGACTCAGACCACGCTCGGCATCAGCCGTGATGATGCCGGCCGGTTCCTCGGGCCCTACACCCAGCGCGGCATCCTGGCCTCCGACCCGTTCGTGTCGATCGACCAGGAGGGCGTCGGCGAGCTGGTGCGGCTGGCTGCCGAGCGCGGCCGGGCGGTGCGGGACAAGCTGAAGCTCGGCATCTGCGGCGAGCACGGCGGCGACCCGGCCTCGATCGCCTTCTGCCAGGAGACCGGCCTCGACTACGTCTCGTGCTCGCCGTTCCGCGTGCCGATCGCCCGGCTCGCGGCGGCGCAGGCGGCGCTGAAGGTCAAGGGCCGCGGCGAGGCCTGATCCGGCCCAAGCCAAGGGCCGTCCTCATGGACGGCCCGTCGCCCCGAGAGAGGGAGCCCATGCGCGAGCCGCCTCCCGCCGGCCGTCCCGATCCGGAGGCCGGCGCCCCCCTGTGGCGCGGCTCGCTCGCGCAAAGGCTGCGGCTGGTCTCGGGGCTGATCCTGTTCGCCTTCGCAGGCACGCATTTCGCCAACCACGCGCTCGGCCTCGTCGGCCTCGAGACGATGATGGACGTGGCCCGCTGGCGGGTCGCGGTCACGCGCTCGATCCCCGGCAGTCTGGTCCTCGGCCTCAGCCTGCTGGCCCACGTCGCCTTCTCGCTGGTGCGGCTCGCCGAGCGCCGGACCCTGCGGATGCCGCCCTGGGAGGCGGCGCAGATGCTGCTCGGCTTCGCGATTCCCTTCCTGCTGGTGCCGCACGTGCTGGGGACCCGGGTCACCAACCTGGTGGACGGCACGCGGACCAACTACCCCTACGTGATCGCCCGCATCTGGCCCGACGGCATGGGCGCCCAGACCGCGCTGCTGCTGGTCGTCTGGCTGCACGGCTGCCTCGGCCTGCATGCCTGGCTGCGCCTGTCGCCGCTCTACCGGCGGATGGCGCCGCTGCTCGCCGTGCCGGCCTTCGGCCTGCCGGCCGCGGCGCTCGCCGGCATCGTCACGCAAGGGCGCATCATGGAGCTGGACAGGGTGCTGGCGCACCGGTTCGGCGCCCCGGACCTCGATGCCCGCTGGCCGGTTCCGACCGTCGACGCAGGCATCGCTGCCTGGGGCGACACCGTGACGGGGGCGATCTACGCCGCCGTGGCTCTGGCGCTCGGGGTGGTGCTGATCCGGGCGGCCGCGACCCTGCGGGCGCGGCGGTTCAGCGTCGCGTATGTCGGCGGCCCCACGGTGAAGAGCCTGGAGGGACCGACGCTCCTCGAGATCAGCCGGGCGAACCGGGTGCCGCACGTCTCGGTCTGCGGCGGGCGCGGGCGCTGCTCGACCTGCCGGGTGCTGGTGGTCGGGGGCGAGGAGAACCTGTCGGCCATAAGCCCCCAGGAGGCCGCTTCCCTGCGGGCGATCGGCGCGCCGGGCAATGTGCGCCTCGCCTGCCAGGCGCGGCCCTCCGGCGACGTGGCGCTGGTGCGCATCCTCGACCCGCGCCGCGAATCCGCGGACCAGCACCTGGCGAGTACCGACGTCGCCGGGATCGAGCGCGAAGTGGCGATCCTGTTCATCGACATCCGCGGCTTCACGCCGCTCTCCGAGCGCAAGCTGCCCTTCGACGTGGTGTTCATCCTCAACCACTTCTTCGAGGCGGCCGGCCGCGAGATCGAGGCGGCCGGGGGCTGGATCGGTGGCTATGCGGGCGACGGGCTGCTCGCCCTGTTCACCCATCCGGACGGGATCGGCCCGGCCTGCCGGGCCGCCTTCACGGCCGCCGGCAGGGTGGACCGGGCGGTGGCCGGGCTCAACCGGCGGCTGGCCGGCGAGCTGCCGGCAGCGCTCCGGATGGCGATGGGCCTGCATGCCGGCCCCCTGGTGCTCGGCCGCCTCGGCTATGGCGCGAGCCGGGGGATGTCGGTGATCGGCCCGGCGGTGAACCTGGCGAGTCGGCTCGAATCCCTCGCCAAGGCCGCCGACGTGCAGCTCGTCGCCTCGGCGGAGGCGGCGAAGCAGGCAGGGATCGCCCTCGACGGCCTGCGGGTCGAGACCGTGGCGGTGCGGGGCGTGCGGGCGGAGCTTCCCGTAATCTACGCTGCGCAGGCCGCCGACCTCGCCGGACGGTTGCGCGTGCCAGCTCCGGTTTAACCAACGCTCAACCATACCCCGCGACACTCACGGTCAGGTTTTCGGTCCCGCGCGGGCCGGGCGGGCTCGTGCGAAGTGGGGTCGGGGCTTTGAGCAGGCGGTACTTGCGCAAGCGGGACCTGCGCAGACGGCAGGACCGACGGACGAAGGGGATGCGCTGGCTCGGCGCGGCCGTCGCGCCCTGGGCCGTCGGCCTCGGCGTCCTGGTCTCGTTCACGGCCTCGGCCGGCTACGAATCTTCGCTGGGTTCGAGCGCGGTGGCACGCCTCGTGCCCCGCGGGATGCCGCCCCTGCCGGAGCGGGGCTTGATCACGCAGGTCAGTCTCAGCGGACCGTTGCGCCTCGCCCTCGACGCCGAGCCGCTGCGCCCGGACCTGAAGGGCGATGCCCGCACCCAGCCGCTGGCGCAGCGGGCGCACAAGGGCGACGCCCTGGTGCCGGCCCGCGTCGGCGGCGCGGGCCGCGCCGTGCCCCTGACCACGGGCTGGCTCGGCAGCACCGGGCCGAGCGTCGCCTCGACCTTCACGCCCGGCGCGGCGACCTGGAACCCGGAGCTCGAGCCGCAGGAGGGCTTCGTGCCCCTGCCCGAGGCGGATGGCGGCGAGGCGGGTGCCAGCTCGCCGGCGGCCGGCGCCTCGGCGCCGACCCGCGGCGCGACGGCCGGCGGACCGACCACCGACAAGGTCCGCGAGGCTCGGGAGCGGGACGCGGGCCAGGGCGGCAGCACCCCGGCGGTGCCCCGCGCCGTCGCGCTGTCCTCGACCACGCCCGCCCCTGCCGACGCGACACCGGTCGAGATCGCTGCCGGCGGCCAGATCTCGCCCCGCCTCGACCGCGGCGCAAGGACGAGCGTGACGATGGCCGCCGTGACGACCGCCGCCCGCATCGCCCCCGAGGCCTTGCCGAGCGAGGATGCCAGGCGCCGCTACGCCGACCTGATCACGCCGGAGAACGCCGAGAAGGAGCAGCGCTGCCTCGCGGAGGCGGTCTATTTCGAGTCACGCGGCGAGCCCGAGCAGGGCCAGGCCGCCGTCGCCCAGGTGGTGCTCAACCGGGCCAAGAGCGGCCTCTACCCGGCCAATATCTGCGGCGTGGTCTACCAGAACCGCCACCGCTACATGGGCTGCCAGTTCTCCTTCGCCTGCGAGGGCAAATCCCTGCGCATCACCGACGACGCCTCCTGGCAGACCGCGACCCGCGTCGCCCAGGCGGTGATCGAGGGCCGCACCTACCTCGCCGATGTCGGCGGGGCGACGCACTACCACGCGGATTACGTCAAGCCGCGCTGGTCGCGCCGCCTGCGCAAGATGGACGTGATCGGCCGCCACATCTTCTACCAGCTGCGGCCGGGGCAGACCTGAGCGACCGGAGCATACTCCGACGAAGTGGATACCGGTTCGTCGCAGAACAGGCGGCCCACCAAGAGACCGAGGGCAGCGCCCGATTGCAGCGCGATCTGGCGCTGCCCTCGGCCGTCACCACGACGAGAGGGCGGCCCGCTTCCATGTGTTGGTCGCCACGCAGGTATAGACGAAGCCGGCATCATGGGCCCAATCGCCCGCCGTGCAGGGTGCGGAGGATGAGGCGGGTGTCGACAACGGGGTATTGAGCACCCCGCGCGCCGTCGTCCGGCCGGGCTCGACTCGCAGCGCGACCATTCCGTTCTGCGCGTATTGCAGCCCGCCGGACGTGTGCGACAGGCAGCCGTCGAACGTGTCGAGGCACACGCCCTGGCCGGTGCTCGCGAGCAGGGCGAACCGGGTCGAATCGGCGCTCGTGTTCAAGCCGACGTGATGGTGACCGGAGAGATTGATCGCGTTGTAGGCGCTCGTCGCCGTCAGAAGATCGGTGTCCGAGACGTTGTTCTCGCCCTGGAAGTAGATCCCGTTATGGACCATGGCGTTCTGCGCCGCGTACGGCACCGGCCGGGCGAAATCCGGGATCGCGACGTCGCCGACAAGCTGTGTCGGGCTGACGTAGTGGGCACGGTAGAGTGTCTCGTTGAGCTTGATGCGGTAGATCGCCGGAACGAACTTCTCGCCTGAGACCCATGTCACCGTGTTCTTCGCGACCGTGACCGCTCCGGCATAGGTCTTGGTCGATCCGCCGCCGGAATAGAGCCAGGCGGTGTTGGGATGGCCGCTGATGCCGTTGAAGAACATCGCGGCCGACAGGCACGGCGAGCCCGGGGCGCAATCCTGATTGAAGTTGTTCATGTCGTACTCGACACCCCAGCTCTGCACGCCGCCGGAGCCGGGCGCGATGTGGAGGTCGACATTGTGGCCCCAGGTCGACGGAGGCTTCTCCCCGTTCGGGCCCGGACGCTGACGCACCGAGATCAGCTGGCCCACCGCGTTGGTCGTATCGAGCCGGGCCTTCGATTCCGGGCCGCCCACCGTCTCGTAGTTGATGAAGATCCCATTGGACGCCTTCGCGACCGCACCGTCGCCCCGGGCCTGGACGAGGAGCGTCGCGGTGCTGTCCGCCTTGGCCTTGCCGTCGGGGCCGCGCGGCGTGCCGCGGGTCGGGTAGACCGCGATGTCCTGGCCGGGCGCCGCGAACACCCCGAGGCAGCTCGGCTGCCAGCTCAACGTTCCGTCAGTCGCGTAGGCTCCGTCCGAGCTGACGCAGCCGCTTCCGACCACGAGGCGGCCCGAGGCCGTCAGCGTGCGGGTTTCGAGCGCCGCGGGATCGCTGCCTCCGGGTCGCGGCGATCCCGCCGGATCGAGGGCGACGGCCGGTCCGGCGAGCGCGACTCCGATCGACGCGAGAACGGTGATCGGACCGATGGTGGGCAGGCGAGGCATCGTCGTTCCTTCTCGTCGGCCTTATGTCTGGCTGGCCCGGCACCCTACGGGCGATGATGGGCGAAACGAAGGGTGTCCGGGCGCGATCGGCTCGGCTTCACGGACGCGCCGCAGCCGTCAACGCTGCTGGGTTAACGGCAACTATAGAGAATCCACATGATTCTCCGGTTCCGCAGTCCCGCGCCCCGATCGACTCACAGGCTTGCGCGATCCCCTCCGCAATTCACCGAAATACGTAATAAATCCCGAGGGCAATTTTACCCTCTTCCGGCTTTCGGCTTGCCTGAAGGGCGTCGGAGCGGCTTCTCTCTCAGGCAAGCGTGGCGCTGGCGAGTGCCGCGCGGGCCCTTTCCCCCGCCATCCCCGAGGAAGCCAGATCATGACCGCCCCGGTCACCCGTACGACCGCCGCGACCGCCCTCGCGGCGAGCCTGCTCTTCGCCGCTCCGGCCTTCGCCGGCGGCTATGGTTGCACCACCGATTGCTATCGCCAGGTCTCAACCCCGCCAGTCTACGGCACCGTGTCCGAGCAGGTGATGGTGCGCCCGCCGCGCACGGTGAGCCACGTCGTCCCGCCGGTCTACGATACCGTCTCCGAGCAGGTCCTGGTCTCGCCCGCTCGCCGGGTGTGGCAGACCTCCGTCGACGCCTACGGCCAGACCGTCGGCTGCTGGGTCACGATCCCGGCCCGCTACGCCACCCAGACCCGCCGGGTACTGGTGCGCCCCGCTCAGGTGGTGCCGCAGGTGATCCCGCCGGCCTACGCCTCGTACCAGCGCCGCGTCCTGGTCGAGCCCGCCCGGTCCGGCTGGGTGCCGGCCAATGGCGGCTACGCCGCCGGCCCGGCCCCGGGCGGGATCGTCGGTGCGGGCCTCGGCCTCGCGGGAGCCGGCGTCGGGCTGGCCGGTGCGGCGGTCGGTGCCGGGACCGGCCTCGTCTTCGGCGGTGGCAGCATCTACGACGGCTACTGAGCCGGGAACGCGGCCCGGGCTCCGTCCGGGCCGCCTCGCCATCCGGTGCCTTGCCGCCAAGGGCCTTCCGCTCCACAACCCCAGCGCAGCGAACGCGGCCGGAACGCCGCGCGGCGGGGGAGGCAAAGCGTGGGCACGTTCAAGGCGGTGGTGATCGAGAAGGGCGACGGTGGGCAGCGCGTTGCGCTGAAGGACATCGACGAATCCGAGCTGATGGACGGTGACGTCACCGTCCGGGTCACCCACTCCACCCTCAACTACAAGGACGGGCTGGCGCTGACCGGCAAGGCCCCGGTGGTGCGGCGCTGGCCGATGATCCCGGGGATCGACTTCACCGGCGTGGTCGAGACCTCCTCCCACCCCGACTGGAAGGCCGGCGACGCCGTGGTGCTCAACGGCTGGGGCACCGGCGAGACCCATCTCGGCGCCTATGCGGAGAAATCCCGGGTCAAGGGCGACTGGCTCGTGGCCCTGCCGGCGGCCCTCACGCCCGAGCAGGCGATGGCGATCGGCACCGCCGGCTACACCGCGATGCTGGCCCTGCTGGCGCTGGAGCGCCACGGCCTCACCCCCGAATCCGGCCCGGCCCTGGTGACCGGCGCCGCCGGTGGCGTCGGCTCGGTGGCGATCTCGCTTCTCGCCAAAGCCGGCTGGCACGTCGTCGCCTCGACCGGACGGGCGGACGAGGAGGCGGAGTACCTGCGCGGCCTCGGTGCGGCCGAGATCATCGACCGGGCCGAGCTGAGCCAGCCCGGCAAGCCCCTCGGGAAAGAGCGCTGGGCCGCCACGATCGACGCGGTCGGCTCCACGACGCTGGCCAACGCCCTGGCGATGACCCGCTACGGCGGCGCGGTCGCGGCCTGCGGGCTCGCCGGCGGCATGGACCTGCCGACCTCGGTGGCGCCGTTCATCCTGCGCGGCGTGGCGCTCTACGGCATCGAGAGCGTGATGGCGCCGCTCCCCTTGCGCCGCGAGGCCTGGGCCCGGCTCGCCCGCGACCTCGACCCCGCCGCCCTCTCGGCGATGACCACCACCGTGCCGCTCGCCGAGGTGATCGAGCGCGGGCCGGAGATCCTGGCCGGGCGCACCCGCGGTCGGGTCGTCGTGACGATCGCGTAGGCGCGGCTGGGCGAACCCGAGCGCGATCACCGCGGATGCGAAATCCGGCACCGCCTCAGGCGGTGGCCGGCCGGCCCGCCGCGGAACGGGCCTGCTCGCGCAGGCGGCTCACCTGGGCCCGCGCACGGGCCGTGGCGGCCTTCCGGGCATAGTGCCGGCGCATGAAGCCGAAGCGGGCGGAGGCCGCGAGGCTCTCCAGCCGCTCGGCCTCGCAGTCCCACCAGACGATGAGCTCGGCATCGAGGGTCGGATGGCTGGCCATGACGGGGACTCCACGACGATCGGGACCGGTGCCGCTCCAGATGGGGCGGACCGGCCCCTCATGCCAAGACCCTCGAGGCCCGTCAGGTGCGGATCACCTCGTAGAGCCCCGGATGGTGCGGGAAGCGCCCCAACTCCGGCCCGACCAGGGCCCGGAAGGCGGGGTCGGACGTCGCCGCCAGGAACGCCTCGGTCGATCGCCAGGTCGCGACGTTGACCATGGGGAAGCGCACGCCCGGCGCGATCGCCCGGTGCAGCCGCGTGTCGACGAAGCCCGGCTGCCGGCGCAGGTGGTCGGCCGCCCGCTCCCAATAGGCGAGGGCCGCCGCCTCGTCTCCGGGCCCGACTTCGAACGGGTTGATCAGTACCACATCGCTCATGAGCCCGTCTCCGGCGCGCCGCTCTCCTCGTCCCGCTCCAGTGCGGCGCGCAGGCACCGGAGCAGGGTCGTGGAATCCCGGAGGGACGCGGGCTCGCATCCCTCCGTCACGCGCGCGGCCCAGGCGGCCTGGCGCTCCTGCGCCGCCGCGTAGGCGCGCTGCCCGTCTTCGGTCAGCACCACGAGCGCGGCCCGCCGGTGATCCGGATTGGGCGCCAGTGCCACGAACCCGTCCGCCGCCAGCTCGGTCACCAGGCGGCGCACCGCCTGCCGGGTCAGCCCCATCGCACGGGCCGCGCCCGCCACGGTCAGCGGCCGGCCCGCCAGGGCCACGGCGCCGAGCACCTGCCAGCGGGCGCTGGTAAGGCCGAGGTCGCGGGTGAGCGCGTCGCCCGCGGCGAGCAGGGCGCCGTTGAGGCGGAAGACCTCCAGGATCAGCGCGGTGGCGGCCTCGACCCGGGACATTGACCCCCCGTTCGTTTCGACATCACATTGCTCAATCGACAACATGTTGTCAATAAACCGAAGCGCTTCTGCCCCATTGATCCGGCGGCGGAATCCTGGCTGAAGGGCCGCATGCGCGTGGACCTGTTCGATTTCGACCTGCCGGAGGACCGCATCGCCCTCCGGCCCGCGGTACCGCGGGACGGCGCCCGTCTGATGCTGCTGCATCCGGGCGCGCCGCCGCAGGACCGGGTGGTGCGCGACCTGCCCGGCCTGCTGCGGCCCGGCGACGTCCTCGTCTTCAACGACACGCGGGTGATCCCGGCGCGCTTGCGCGGGCTGCGCCACCGGCCGGACGGCCCTACGGTGCGCCTCGAGGCGATGCTGCACCTGCGGGAAAGCGCAGACCGCTGGCGCGCCTTCGCGCGGCCGGCCAAGCGCCTGCGGGTCGGCGACCGGGTCAGCTTCGGAGAGGCCGGAGAGGGCGGTCCTTGCGCGCTCACCCGCCTCGATGCCACGATCGTCGCGCGCGGGGAGGGGGGCGAGACCACCTTCGCCTTCGACCTCGCCGGGCCGGCCCTCGACGAGGCGGTGGCGGCGCTGGGCGAGCTGCCGCTGCCCCCCTACATCGCGGCCAAGCGCCCGGCCGACGCGCAGGACTCCGCCGATTACCAGACGGTCTACGCCCGCGAGCCCGGCGCCGTGGCCGCCCCCACCGCCGGCCTGCACTTCACGCCCGAGCTGCTCGCGGCCTGCGCCGCCGCCGGCCTCGCGCAAGTGCGGGTGACGCTGCATGTCGGCGCCGGCACCTTCCTGCCGGTGAAGGCCGACGACACCGACGAGCACCGCATGCACGCGGAGGTGGGCGAGATCACCGCCGAAGCGGCGGAGGCCCTTAACCGCGCCCGCGCGGCGGGCGGGCGCATCGTCGCGGTCGGCACCACGGCGCTCCGGCTCCTCGAGAGCGCCGCTGCGCCCGACGGCACGATCAGGCCCTGGACCGGCGCCACCGACATCTTCATCACCCCGGGCTACCGCTTCCGCGCGGTCGACGCGCTGATGACCAACTTCCACCTGCCGCGCTCGACCCTGTTCATGCTCGTCTCGGCCTTCGCCGGGCTCGAGGCGATGCGGGCGGCCTACGCCGCCGCGATTGATCGCGGCTACCGCTTCTATTCCTACGGCGATAGCAGCCTGCTCTTCCGGGCGGAGACGCGATGACCGACCAGTTCAGCTTCACGGTGGCGGCGACCGACGGCCCCGCCCGCACCGGCGAGATCCGCATGCCGCGGGGCGTCATCCGCACCCCGGCCTTCATGCCGGTGGGCACCGCCGGCACCGTCAAGGCGATGTATCCCGAGCAGGTCAAGGCGCTCGGCGCCGACGTGGTACTGGGCAACACCTACCACCTGATGCTGCGCCCCGGCGCCGAACGGGTGGCGCGGCTCGGGGGCCTGCACGCCATGATGCAGTGGCCCTACCCGATCCTGACCGATTCCGGCGGCTTCCAGGTCATGTCGCTGGCGGGCCTGCGCAAGCTCGACGAGACCGGGGTGCGCTTCCAGTCGCATCTCGACGGCTCGACGCATCTGCTCAGCCCCGAGCGCTCGATCGAGATCCAGGGCCTGCTCGGCTCCGACATCCAGATGCAGCTCGACGAGTGCGTGCGCCTGCCCGCACCCGAATCGGCGATCGAGAGCGCGATGCGGCTGTCCTTACGCTGGGCCGAGCGCTGCCGCATCGCCTTCGGCGACCAGCCCGGCAAGGCAATGTTCGGCATCGTGCAGGGCGGCGACATCCCGGCGCTCCGGGTCGAGAGCGCGAAGGCGCTGGTCGGTCTCGACCTCAAGGGCTACGCCATCGGGGGCCTCGCCGTCGGCGAGCCGCAGGCGACGATGCTGGCGATGATCGAGACCGTCGAGCCGCACCTGCCGACGCACAAGCCGCGCTACCTGATGGGCGTCGGCACGCCGGACGACATCGTGCAGGCGGTGAGCCGCGGCATCGACATGTTCGACTGCGTGATGCCGACCCGGGCTGGCCGCCATGGCATGGTCTATACCCGCCACGGCCGCCTCAACCTGCGCAACGCGCGCTTCGCCGAGGACAATTCGCCCCTCGATCCGGAATCGACCTGCCCGGCGGCGAACCTCTACAGCAAGGCCTATCTGCACCACCTCGTCCGCGCTGGCGAGATCCTGGGGATGATGCTGCTGACCTGGAACAACCTGTCCTACTACCAGGACCTGATGGCGGGTCTGCGCAAGGCCATCGCGGCCGGGCGGCTCGCCGACTTCATCGGCGAGACCCGCGAGGGCTGGCAGAAGGCGGAGCGCGACCGGGCGGCGTGAATCCTCAGTGCTCCGCCGCCCGCGGTGTCGCGAGCACCCGGTAGAATCCGTCCGGATCGTCGCGCCTCTCGTCCACCGCCCGGCGGAGGCCCGAGACGATGCGCGCGGCGATCGGCAGGCGGTAGTGCAGGGCGTCCCAGTAGTTCGCGTCGTCCCGCGTCACGACGGATGGGATGCGGAAATCGACCAGCGTGGCGCCGCGCCTGTTGGCGATCTCCGCCGCCCGCGCCTTGCAGACCGCTTCGCGCGCCGCCCCCGCGCTGCCCGGCCGCGGCTGCGCCGCCACGTTGACCGGCATGAAGGCGACGATCTTGAGCGCGTCCGCCGGCACGAGGCCGAGGAGTTCGTCGAGCCAGGGGAGGGCCGGCGTGGCGGGATCTCCCTCGGGGGCGGGCACTTCGGGGGTGGGCGCGTCCCCATGGATATGCGCCGCGGCGCGGGCGGCGTCGTAGTGCGATTCCGGCGGGGTGAATACCTCGTAGCCGTCGCCGCGGATGCGCGCCGGCATTCGCCCGAGGCGGTGCAGCAGCGCCCGTCCGGCGATCTCGACGCTCTGCTGGTTCCACTGGTGGAGAAACGCGGTCCAGGCCAGGGGCTCGCGGTAGAGCCAGGGCGGGAAGGCTCGGAAGGTCAGGCGCCTGACGTCCGCATTCGCCTCGCACCACGGTGCGTCGAGGCCGAACAGCACCGCCTTCGCGGGCGCCCGCGTCAAGAAGAGCCGGGCGAGCTGCGTCTGCTCCCAGGGCGTCGCGGCGTTCATGGCGAGGTTGGCGAAGCGTCCGCCGAAGGCCCGGTCGAGACCCTGCGGGTCGAGGAGGCGGGCGGTCGAGGTGCCGAACACCGCCGAATCGTAGGTCCCGCCGCGCACCACCTGCGGGTACATGAAGCGCTGGTTGAGATCCATGATCGCCCCCGGCGCCCGCTCGGGGCCGGCGCGCAGGCCGTAGGGATCGAGGGCGGTCACGAAGGCGAGCACGAGGAGCCCCAGGAGGCCGGCCGCACCGAGGAGAAGGCCGGCGAAGCGCCGCCAGCTTGCGGCGGTATCGGCATGCGGAGCGGGGTCAGGCGGCATCGATGCGAGGCTTTTGTGGGTGGCCGTGGTCTCCCGGTTGACCCGGCCGCGTCAACCCCCTATGTCCGCCTCTGCTCCGAACAGGACCAGGGCCGGCCCGCCAGCGCCGCGCCGTCATCCCCGGGAGCGGGCGCGTAGCTCAGCTGGTAGAGCAACGGACTTTTAATCTGTAGGTCCTGGGTTCGAGTCCCAGCGCGCTCACCATTTCATCGATTGAAAGACGGGCCCAGTCGCCAAGAACTCTCCGGGCTCGCTTCACTATGATCCTGACAGCAGGTGAGGCCGTTGATCGCCCGGAGGTCTGCCCAGGCAGTGGAACGGAGCGTCATCTGGATCGGCCGCCACAAGCTATCGGTCGGGAAACAGGCCTGTCGTAGGCCTGACGCCGCTGTTCTCGCCCCTCGAGCTGTCGCCGATCGTCGTACCTGCCTCTGCCCAACGTACCGAGCCGCGAGAAGACACGAGGCGAAAAGAGACGAGGAAAAACTGGATCCGGCACGTCACCGCTCCGGCGAAGAGCCACGACCCTTGAGTGCCTCCGTTCTGCGGAGTAGAACCCAGAGGCGTTTGGATCTCTCGGTTTCCGGGCAGGCCGGGCGGGAGATGCCTTGGTCAACGCCGACCCGGCCTCGTTCAAGGGTTGATCAGCATCCACACTCGGCACGCGCGCACAAGTTGGTTGAGAGGCTCGTCGTCTCATCAACAGGCAAGCCCGCGCACAGGGGCAGACAGTGACGAATCCTTATCGCGGCAAGCCTGATTTTCAATTTTGGCGCAAATCCGTAGCGTTGCCGGCACCGACGGACGTCGATCCGGTCGTCAGCACCAACATCCAGATTGGACACGATACCCGGATTGCCACAGCCGGAAGCTGCTTCGCCCAGCATATCGCGCGCACCCTGGTCGGACAGGGCTTTCAATACATGATCGCGGAGTCGAAGCCGGCCTTCGAATTCAGCCAGAATGAGAATTACGGCACCTTCTCGGCCCGGTACGGTAATATTTACACGGTCCGTCAACTATCTCAGCTCTTTGAAAGAGCCTATTCGTTGTACGAGCCGAAGGAGATCGCCTGGCTTCGCGAGGACGGGCGCTACATCGATCCATTCAGGCCGCAGATTCAATCTCGGGGCTTCGAGACAATCGACCAGATAATCGAGGATCGCGAAGCCCATCTGGACGCAGTCCGTATCATGTTCGAAGAATGCGACATCTTCATCTTCACCCTCGGGCTGACCGAAGCATGAATCTCGAGGCGTGACGGTGCCGTTTTCCCGTTGGCGCCCGGCGTCGTCAGCCCCGGCGTCGACCCGGCCAGCTACGCGTTCCACAATTTCACGGTGAGTGAAATACAAGAAGACCTAGTGAGATTTCTGCAGAGGCTAAAAAAGGTCAACCCTGGCGTCAGTGTTTTGCTGACCGTGTCGCCTGTGCCGCTGATCGCCACCTACGAGAATCGTCATGCCCTGACCGCGACAACCTACAGCAAATCGGTGCTTCGCGTCGCTGCCGACCAGGTTGCCTGCATGTACGATTGGGTTGAATACTTTCCGTCTTACGAGATGATCACGGGGATCCACACTCGCGGCGCCTTCTTCGCCGAAGACTTGCGAGAAGTGACGCCCGAAGGAGTTGCTTACGTCATGCGGACGTTCTCGAATCACTATCTCAATTCATCACATTCTGCCCAGCCTGTAAATAAGCCTCAGCCGCTTTCAAGCGGCGAATTCGACAAGAGAATGAAAAACATCAGAGAGATTTCGACGATCATCTGCGATGAAGAGGTCATCGAGGAAAGTCTATGAGCAACTTGCGGCTTATTTTCATCGGATCCTGCCAGGTCGCCGGCATGAGGGCGACAGCAAAAAAGCTGCTGCCGGATGCTCATATCGACGCGCAGCACATCTTTGCAACCATGCAACCGGAGGACGTGCGCGAGCACATAAAGCAGTTCGATGTCGTCATCACGCAGATTAGTGAGAGCGACGCTGAAATGCCGTATCTACGCGCCAGCTCTTTGAACGCGCCGATGTTGAGGGCCATCTATCTACCGACATTCGCCTTCAGCGGCCTCCATCCTGACATGACGTATATTTTCGATCATGGAAAAATTGTCCATGGCGCTCATAGCGAAATGCATTCCATCATCGGCGCGGCCTGCTTCTTAGCACGAATCAGCGAAGCTAGAGCAGCGAAATTATTTAATAAATATATATTTTCCGAGCTTGGATACTTTGCTGAATATGAAGTTTCATATCGGTTCATGATGGAAACATACGCATCAGCGGGCTACGACGTGGATGGTCTCGTCGAGCGTCTTATCGCCGAGTCTGGTGCCTTCATGCACACGATCAATCATCCATCGATCGCCATTATCTCCGAGTTGACGACGCAGGCCTTGAAGAAAGCAGGCGTCGTTCCGCAGGATGCACCAGTCCCGATCGGTGTTCACGACGCCCTGCAGGAGCATTTCGTCGGACCGGTATTCCCTCCGCTCGCCCGAACCATCGGCCTGGCCGGCAGCACGACGTACTTGAAGTCGGTGCATTCCGGCGAAGACCGTACGGTAGGCCTGGAAGAGTATTTGAACCGCTCCTACGAGATATATAGGTCCCTGAACAGAGAGGTGATCGCACAAGGACGGATACGCGAGGCCTTCGACACCATCAACACGCTCATCACGCCGCCGCTCTCTTGAAAGATGCGTTCCAGGTAGGGGCGGGCGCGAATGGGGCTTGATGTACCCGGTCCTGTCGGCGAGCGTGGCTCCATGTTCGTCCGCGACAGCCGGCTAGCCTTCGATCCCACCCGATCTCGGGAGTAGGCCCCGCACCGCCGCAGGGATGCGGCCGACAACGTTAGCTCAGCTGCCGAGCGTCATGGTGAGCACGGCCATCGCCGCCACGACGCAGACCAGCCGCGCGGCCGGTAAGTTCTCTGCGTTCTTATCCGCAGATCGGCAAACGATCGATCGCGCTCCCTGATATCCGCCGAGGCATCGGTGTCCTCTTCGTTGACGGGCGTGGCCTCCTGTGCAAGGGACACCCGCCCAGTTTCAGCGGAGGGGCAATGTCGGGGAATGATGCGCTCATGAAGGCCTTGGCTGATGTGAGCGAACGGAGAGCGGCGCTCGAGGCTGAGTACGAGCGCGTCGGGGCGGAGCTGGCCAAGCTCCGGCTCGCCGAGAACGCGCTCCGGGCGATCATCGAAAATACGCCGATCGAGGATCTCGGCTTGTCGCTGAACTCCGCGGGGGCGGCTTCCGGCCTGGACCGGAGCGAGCCGCGCGCGAGCGGGCGGCGCGGTCCCCGGGGGCCGCGGGCGAACTCCACCAAGGGCCGCCTCAAGGCGCTGATCGACGGGGCCGGGCCGCAGGGCCTGTCGCAGCCGCAGATTCTGCGTGCGCTGCCCGATGCCGCGCCGGCCACCATCAACGCCTATCTCAGCTCCATGGTCACCGCCGGCGAGGCGCTGCTCGTCGGCAACTTCTACACCAAGGCCCGGACCCGGGACGACGAGGCCGAGCCGTCGGAGGACGAGGCCGAGCGGCCGGAGGACGACGACGATGCCTATGACGGCGACGACCTCGCCGACGAGGACGGTGTGGACCGGGACGACGCCGCGAAACGCGCCTGAACCGGCGCCGCCGGGTGCGCTCGCGCACCGGCTTGGCGGTGCAAAGGGGCGCACATCCGGGCTACACCCGGTCGGTTTCTCGTCGCTCTCAGGTCGGGCGCGACGACGTGCCGACACGGGATGGTGGCGGTCCGGCTTCGTCCGGCCTAGGTGATCGGCCACCCCGCTAGCCCTGACACGCCCCGGGACCGGATGACGCCCATCATCGCGATTGCCAACCTGTCGAAGACCTACGCCTCGGGTCACGTCGCGCTCAAGCGCGTCGACCTGGGTGTCCGCCAGGGCGAGATCTTCGCCCTGCTCGGGCCGAACGGCGCCGGCAAGACGACCCTCATCAGCATCATCTGCGGCATCGTCACGCCGAGCACCGGCACGGTGACGGTCGGCGGGCACGACATCCTGGCCGAGCCCCGCGCCGCCCGGCGGCTCATCGGCCTGGTGCCGCAGGAACTCACCGCCGACGCCTTCGAGACCGTGTGGGCGACGGTGAGCTTCAGCCGTGGCCTGTTCGGCCTCAAGCCCGATCCCGCCCATATCGAGCAGGTCCTGCGCGACCTTTCCCTGTGGGAGAAGCGCGACGCCAAGATCATGACCCTGTCGGGGGGCATGAAGCGGCGGGTGCTGATCGCCAAGGCGCTGGCCCACGAGCCGCGCATCCTGTTCCTCGACGAGCCGACGGCCGGCGTCGACGTGGCTTTGCGTCAGGACATGTGGCGCCTGGTGCGCCGCCTGCGCGACCAGGGCGTCACGGTGATCCTCACCACCCATTACATCGAGGAGGCCGAGGAGATGGCCGACCGGGTGGGGGTGATCGCCAAGGGCGAGATCGTGCTGGTCGAGGAGAAGGCCGAGCTGATGCGCAAGCTCGGGCGCAAGGAGCTGACGCTCCAGCTCCACGATCGCTTGAGCGCCCTGCCGCCGGCGCTCGCCGGCCATCCGCTGGCGCTGTCGGAGGACGGGACGGCGCTGACCTACACCTACGACACCAAGGCGGAGCGCACCGGCATCACCGCGCTGCTCACCGACCTCGCCGCCGCCGGCATCCGCTTCCGCGATCTCCAGACCCGGCAGAGCTCGCTCGAGGACATCTTCGTCGACCTCGTGAGGGACCGCGCATGAACTGGCCCGCCATCCGCGCCATCTACGGCTTCGAGATGCACCGCGCCTTCCGCACGCTGCTCCAGAGCATCGTCGCGCCGGTGATCTCCACCTCGCTCTACTTCGTGGTCTTCGGCGCCGCGATCGGCGGGCGGATCACCTCGGTCGACGGCGTTCCCTACGGCGCCTTCATCGTGCCGGGGCTGATCATGCTGACGCTGCTCACCCAGAGCATCGCCAACGCCTCGTTCGGCATCTACTTCCCGCGCTTCTCCGGCACGATCTACGAGATCCTCTCGGCGCCGATCTCGGCGGTCGAGATCGTCGCCGGCTATGTCGGGGCGGCGGCCACCAAGTCGATCATGCTCGGGCTGATCATCCTGGCGACCTCGGCCCTGTTCGTGCCGCTGCGCATCGAGCACCCCTTCGTGATGGTGCTGTTCCTGGTGCTCACCGCGGTCACCTTCAGCCTGTTCGGCTTCGTGATCGGCCTGTGGGCGGACGGGTTCGAGAAGCTGCAGCTGGTGCCGCTCCTCATCGTCACGCCGCTGACCTTCCTCGGCGGCAGCTTCTACTCGATAGACATGCTGCCGCCGCTGTGGCGGGCGGTGAGCCTCGTCAATCCGGTCGTCTACCTGATCAGCGGCTTCCGCTGGAGCTTCTACGGACACTCGGACGTCAACCCGGCGGTGAGCCTCGGCATGGCGGTGGTGTTCCTGATCGCCTGCCTCGCGGCGGTCGCCTGGATCTTCCGGACGGGGTACCGGCTGAAAAGCTGACGCGCCGACGCGTCGAGACGCGGAATGGCGCAGCTCTTGCTGCGGCGGACAAGCCCTAACGGAGCCCGCCGTCATGCCCCGCCCGCTCTGCTCCTCCACCGCGCTCACGGCCCTGCTGCTCACGGCCGCGCCGGCCCTTGCCCAATCGACCTCGGCCGAATCGGTCCTGCGCATCGGCATGACCGCCGCCGACGTGCCGACCACCACCGGCATGCCGAATAACGGCTTCGAGGGGATGCGCTTCCTCGGCTACCCGGTCTTCGAGGGGTTGGTGCTGTGGGACCTCTCGCGCACCGACCGGCTGGCGACCCTGCGGCCCGGCCTAGCGGAGAAGTGGGAGCAGGCGCCGGACGACAAGAAGACCTGGATCTTCCACCTGCGCCAGGGCGTGCGCTTCCACGACGGCACCGCCTTCGACGCCGACGCGGTGATCTGGAACCTCGACCGCTACTTCAAGCAGGACAGCCCGCAATACGAGCCGCCGGCCGCCGGCATCACCCGGGCCCGGGCGCCGCTGCTCGCCGGCTACCGCAAGATCGACGACCGCACGGTCGCCATCACCAGCTCGGGCCCGGCCTCGTACTTCCCCTACATGGTGGTCTACCTGCTGTTCACCTCGCCGGCCTCGTTCGAGGCGGCCGGGCGGGACTGGGCCAAGGTCGGGATGCTGCCGGCGGCGGGCACCGGGCCGTTCCGCATCACCGGGGTGCGGCCGCGCGAGGCGGTCGAGCTCGCCCGCAACCCGGGCTATTGGGACCGCAACAACCTGGCGAAGGTCGACAAGGTGCGGCTGATGCCGATCCCGGAGGCCAATGCCCGCATCGCGGCGCTCCGCGCCGGTCAGGTCGACTGGATCGAGGCGCCGGCGCCGGACGGGCTCGCGTCCCTGCGCCAGGCGGGCTTCACCATCACCACCGGCTCCTACCCGCATGTCTGGCCGTGGTTCTACAATATCGGCGCTGCGAACAGCCCGCTGAAGGACGTGCGGGTGCGACAAGCGTTGAACTACTGCATCGACCGAGACGGGCTGGTGACCTTCCTGAACGGCACCGCCGAGCCGGCCGTGGGCTGGCTGAAGGCCTCCGATCCGGATTTCGGCGCGCCGCAGAACCGCTACCGCCTCGACCCCGAGCGGGGTCGGGCGCTGCTCGCCGAGGCGGGCTTCACCGACAAGAGACCGCTGTCGCTCAAGGTGATGATCTCGACCTCCGGGTCGGGCCAGATGCAGCCGCTGCCGATGAACGAGTTCCTGCAGGAAAACCTGAAGCAGACCTGCAACGTCGATGTCAGCTTCAACGTGGTCGAGTGGCAGGTGCTGCTCAATGCCGGGCGGGCGGCACCGGACTCGCCGTCGCTCCAGGGGGCGAACGCGCTCAACGTCTCCTCGCCCTCCTCGGACGTCGCCGTGATGGCGCGCTACTTCGCCTCCGCCAACGTCTCGCCGAAGGGCTTCAACTTCCCGCAATGGACGGATGCCCGCTTCGACGCGGCGCTCAAGGAACTCGCCGAGGCGACCGACCCCGAGGCCATCGCCAGGGCGACGCGGGCGGCGCATGAGCGCCTGGTCGACGATCCGCCCTGGCTGTACATCGTGCATGATCTCAACCCCAGGGCGATGTCGCCGCGGGTCAAGAACTTCGTCTCGCCCCAATCGTGGTTCGTCGACCTGAACCGGGTCAGCGTGCAGTGAGGAACGCCATCGTGACCGATCCCGCCGAGCTTTCCGCCCATCTCCTCGCCGGCGCCATCGCGACCCGAAAAATCTCGCCGATCGAGGTCGTGGAGGCGCATCTCGACCGCATCGCGCGGCTGGAGCCGAAGCTCCGGGCCTTCGTGGAAGTCTATGCCGACGATGCCCGGCTCGCCGCAGAGGGCGCGGACCGGATGATCCGTGCCGGCCACGCCGTCGGCCCGCTGCACGGCGTGCCGGTGGCGCTCAAGGACCTGATCGACCTGGAGGGCCGGATCACCACCGGCGGCTCGGCGCATTTCCGCGAGCGGCGCGCCACCGAGACCGCCACCATCGCCAGGCGGATGCTGGCGCAGGGCATGATCGTGCTCGGCAAGACCCACACGGTCGAGTTCGCCTATGGCGGCTGGGGCACCAACCAGCATATGGGCACGCCGTGGAACCCGTGGGACCTCGAGACGCCGCGCACGCCGGGCGGCTCCAGCAGCGGATCGGGCGTCGCGGTGGCGGCCCGGATGGCGCCGTGGGCGATCGGCACCGATACCGGCGGCTCGGTGCGCCTGCCGGCCTCGTTCTGCGGGCTCACCGGCCTCAAGGTCACGATCGGCCGCGTCAGCACCGCCGGCATCGTGCCACTGAGCACCACCCTCGACACGCCGGGGCCGATGGCGCGCAGCGTCGAGGACGTGGCGCTCCTCTACACCATCCTGTCGGGGCCCGATCCCCGCGACCCGAATACGCGGGGCATCGCCCCCGAGGACCCGATGCCGGTGCTGCATCGCGGGGTGCGCGGATTGCGCCTTGCCCGGATGCCGGCGGCGGAGCGGGCGGGCGTCTCGTCCGAGATGCTGGACGCCTACGACGCCTCCCTGGAGGCGCTGGCGCGGCTCGGCGCCGAGATCGTCGATATCGATCTGCCGTTCCGCTTCGTCGATCTCGTGACCACCTCGGCGATCGTCATGGCCGAGTGCTACTTCTTCAACGGCGCCCTGTCGGAGGACCGGGCCTCGCGCCTCGACGAGGATGTCCGCCTGCGCACCCTCGCCGGTGCGGGGGTGAGCGCGCAGGACTACCTGCGCACCCGGCGGATGCAGCAGGAGATGAAGGCTGCCTTCGCCCGGGCGATGGACGGCATCGACGCGCTCCTGACGCCGACCACCGAGAGCGCGGCGATCCCCCTCGACGCTGTCGACCAGGCGGTGATGCCCTCGCGCTTCACCCGCTTCGGCAATCTGCTCGAACTCTGCGCCCTGGCGCTGCCGAACGGGTTCACCACGAAGGGCCTGCCGCTCTCGCTCCAGATCGTCTGCCGCGGCTACGACGAGGCGACGGCGCTCCGCATCGGGCAGGCCTACCAGGGAGCCACGGAGTGGCACCTGCGGGCGCCGGCCGTGTGAGGGTGTTGACTCTCCTTGCGATCTTCTCATCCACCGCGTCATTCCGGGGCCGCGCGGCTCCGGAATGACGCGGTGGATTTCGGCTCCGTCGAGCAACTCAGAATGCTCGGAAACAAGTTCAAAAACATGACGCCCCCGGACGGGGATCCGTCCGGGGGCGTCAATCGAGCACGGTGAGGCGTGAGCCCACTCAGCCCCGCTTCAGGGCCACATTGCCCGGCAGCGGCTGACGCTTGGCGCGGGCGACCGCCTGGAGCGGGTCGGGCCGCGGGGTCACGGCATCGAGGATGTCGCGGCCCAGCGCCTGGGCGAGGCAGGCATAGCCCTGGTCGCCCATGTGGAACTTGTCGGCGGACAGCATGCCGACGAGCAGGCCGGGATCCTGGCGGTTCCAGTCCTTCATCAGGGCATAGCGCGAGAAGACCGGCACCTCGGCGTCGGCCGCGACCGTCGCGACCAAGCCGACGAAGCGCTCGTAGCGGGCGTGGTCGGGGATCGCCGGGTAATATTGCTGGTCGAGGATGATGAGGTCGCTGCCGGCGGCGCGGACCAGGGCGATGCCCTGCTCGAGCCGGTCGCGGAACGCCGCCTCGCTGCCGCCGGTGATCGCGTCGTTGGTGCCGACTTGCCAGATCACCAGGTCGGGTTTGACCGGCCGCGCCAGGACCTCGGCGAGGCGCGCCAGCGTCTGGTCGGCGGTCTCGCCGCCGATGCCCGCATTGGTCACCTCCACCGGGGTGCCGCGCCAGGCGGTGCGCAGGGATTGCTCGAGCAGGTGCGGGTAGGTCCGGTCCGGCGCGGAGGCGCCGATGCCCTCCGTGGAGGACGAGCCGATGGCGAGCACCCGCACCGCCTCGCGCCGCGCCACATGGGCCTCGGTCACGCCGAGGCTCATCCGCTCCGCCGCCGACGGCAGCGAGGCCGGGCACGCCGCCGCGGGACGGGCCGCAACGAGATGACCGGCAAGGATGGCCGCCGACAGGCAGGCCATCCGGCCCAGGTGAAACCGGAGAAGCATGGCAGTTCCGGACAAGGAGGGAGATGAACCGATTCGGTTCCGTATTTTTCGGGTAACATGCGCGTTACCGCCGATCCAGCCGAAAATGAAGCTGAGCCAAGACGAACCCCAAGGCTCTGCTCGGCTGGTCAGCGAAATCGGTGGCCACAGCCGAGAACTGCGTAGATTCGGCTCACCGCCGGTTAAGCTTGAGCACCCGTTGAGGGGCTGTGGCCCGCACACGTGTCCGTTACGCGTGCGGGGATGGGACGCGATCGCGGTGCGGTCGGCAATCCCCGACCGGCCGCCCTCCACATCATCCCGGCTTCCGGCGCCGGCAGGGCTCGGGAGCCGCAGAGAAGCGAGGCCCCTGGACGGCAGGGATCGTCGAACGGGCCCCGCGGTGCCCCGGGCGCGAGCTGCCTCAAGCCTCCTCCGCTTCTGGCTCCTCCGGGACCTCCATGTCCAGCAACGCCGCGCTCAACCCCTTGCCGTGGGCGTCGAGCGCCAGCGACCGGGTCACGCCGCCGCCCAGGGCGCCCGTCAGCACGAAGTTGAGGGCGCCGAGGCGGGGCAGGGCGTAGCGGATCACCTCGCCCTGGACGATGCCGGCGAAGTGGGCCCGCACCCGCTCGGGCGTCACGTGGCGTTCGAGCCGCGGGTAATCGGCCGGGTCGTGGGCGATCAGCGAGATGTTGGCGGTGTTGCCCTTGTCGCCGGTGCGGGAATGGGCGAGCGCGCGCAGCTTCATCGTCATCTCCCTCACGCCTCGATCATCCGCACGCTCGGCCGGGCGAGCGCCGCCGGCACCAGCACCGAGAGCACGCCGACGACCTCGCGGGCCGATTTCCAGGCTCCGCCGCCGCCAGCCGGGCCGTTGGTGTAGAGGGTCTCGACCTCGTTGCCGATCCGGGCCGCCTCGCTGAGGCTGTCGCAGCGCCCGGCGACGCGGATGCGCACCTCGTAGGGCTCGGCATCACCGGCCAGGCGGGGGCCGTGCAGGGAATCGACGCCGATCAGGTCGAAGCGCAGCTCGTTCGCCTGGACGCCCGTAAGTTCGAGGCGCGCGCGCACGATGTCGAGGGCGAGGCGGCCTCGGGCCGCGGCGCCCGGACCGGCATAGGAGATCTGGCCCTCGCCGATATAGGAATCGATCAGCCCGACCGAGACCTTGAGGAGCCCAGTCGCCGGCGCGCCGCGCCCGCCGGTCACCCGCACCCGGTCGGGGCCGATGGCCTCCATGGCGACCTCGGAGAAGTCCGCCACCACGTCGGGCTGCAGGTAGCGGGCGGGGTCGTGCACCTCGTAGAGCAGCTGCTCCTTGCAGGTGGCGAGCGTCACCTGGCCGCCCGATCCCGGCACCTTGGTGATCTCGATGCCGCCATCCTCAGTCACGATGCCGATGGGAAAGCCGAGGCGGGCGAGGCCAGCCACGTCCTTCACCCCCGGATCGGCGAAGTAGCCGCCGGTGATCTGGCCGGCGCATTCGAGGAGGTGGCCGGCGAGCGTGCCGCGGCCGAGACGGTCCCAATCATCCATGGCCCAGCCGAAGGCGTGGATCAGCGGCGCGAGGAAGAGCGCCGGGTCGCCGACCCGGCCGGTGACGACGACGTCGGCGCCTTGCGCCAGAGCCTCGGCGATGGGGCCGGCGCCCAGATACGCGTTGGCCGAGATCACCCGGTTGCCGAGGTCGCGCACCCGGCCGCCGGTCTCGAGAATCTGGTCGTCGCCGGCCCCGATCGCCTCGAGTACGTCGTCGCCGAGCACCGCCGCTACCTTGAGGCCGGTGAGCCCGAGGTCGCGGGCGATCGCCCGGGTCTTCTCCGCCGCGGCGAGCGGGTTGGCGGCGCCCATGTTGGTCACGATGCGGGTGCCGTTCCGCCGGCACGGCTCCAGCACCGCCCGCATCCGGGCCTCCAGCAGCGGGTCGTAGCCGGCGGCGGGATCGCGCAGGCGGGCCTGCTGGGCGAGCGCGATGGTGCGCTCGGCCAGGCACTCGAAGACGAGGTAGTCGAGGGCGCCGTGCTCGGCGAGTTCGAGGGCGGGCTCGATCCGGTCGCCGGCATAACCGGCGCCGGCGCCCAGGCGGATGGTTCTCATCATTCTCCTCCTTGTGCCTTCGTCTCCGGCGAAGGCGTCCGGCGCATCAGCGCCGACGCCCGTTCGGGCTTGCACAGAGCACCCTGCGGGTGCCGTGGGATCAGAGCGGGAAGACCCCGAAGGCGACGGCCGCGAAGGTCATCACCACGGAGGCCGCGAGCAGGAACGGGAAGGTGAACTTCTGGTGGTCGGCGAGGTCGATGCCGCAGAGGCCGCAGACCAGGAAGGTCGCGGGGGTGAGCGGGCTGACCGGGAAGCCGGTGGTCATCTGGCCGAGCAGCGCGCCCTGCGCCACCTGCAGCGGCGGCACGCCGAGCTGATGGGCGACCTCGGCCACCACCGGCAGCACGCCGAAGTAGAACGAGTCCGGGTCGAACAGCATGCTGAGCGGCATCGAGACGAGGCCGAGCGTGAACGGGATGTGCGGGGCGAGGCCGGGGGGCACGAAGGCCACGGCACCCTGCGCCATCGCCTTCAGCATGCCCGTGCCCTGCATGATGCCGGTGAACACGCCGGCCGCCAGCAGGATCGACGCCATCAGGATCGCCGCCTTCGCGTGGGCGTCGATGCGCTGGCGCTGCGCGTCGACGCTCGGGTAGTTGATGATCAGCGCCAGCGCCGTGCCGAGCATGAACATCAAGGCCGGCGGGATCTTTTCCGCCATCAGCACCATGGTGCCGAGCACCGCGACGGTGAGGACGAGGTTCGGCCAGAACCGATCCGGCCGCCGCAAGGCCCGCTCCGCGTCGCTCAGCGCCCGCCCACCGGCAGCGACCGCCTCCGCGGCGCCGGCTCCGGCGCGCTTCAGCCGGCGCTCCTCCCGCAAACCGAGCCAGTACGAGACGGCGAAGATGAAGGCGAGGCCCACCGCCTGCACCGGCACCAGCGGCGTGAAGATGTCGGGGATCGGCAGCTTCAGGGCGGCGGAGGCCCGGATCATCGGCCCGGTCCAGGGCAGGAAGTTCACGCCCGCCGCCAGCGACGCCGCGCAGGCGAGGATGCGCCGGTCGATCCCGACCCGATCGTAGAGCGGCAGCATCGCCGGAATGGTGATGAGGAAGGTCACCGCGCCCGAGCCGTCGAGGTGGATCAGCAGCGCGAGCAACGTCGTGCCGGGCACGATCCGGCTCGGCCGCGTGCCGACGGTGGCGAGGATCTTGTCGATGATCGGATCGAGCAGGCCAGCATCGCTGACGATGCCGAAGAACAGGATCGCGAACACGAACATCCCGACGACCGGCGCCAGGCTCTGGATGCCGGCGAGCACGAACTTGCCGGTGTCGAGCCCGAACCCGCCGACCAGGGCGGCGGCGACCGGGATCACGATCAGCGCCACGAGGGGCGACAGGCGCTTGGCCAGGATGGCGGCGAGCAACAAGGCGATCGTGCATAGGCCGAGCAGGGCCAGCATCGTTTTCCTCCCAGGGGTCTCGGCGCTCGGAGATGGCGCCGTTCGGTACGCCCAAATCACAACTCGGGCTCGGCGATCCGGCAATTGAAAAGATCGGATCGCCCGGATAACGATCCGTTATGGATCTCAACCTGCGCCACGTCCGCGCCTTCGTGTCGGTCGCGCATCTGCGCAGCTTCACCCGGGCGGCCGCCCTCCTGAACCTGTCGCAGCCGGCGCTCACGGTGCAGATCCGCCGGCTGGAGGAGGCGCTGGCGGTGCGCCTCCTCGACCGCAACAGCCGCAGCGTCGAGCCGACCCGGGTCGGGCGCGAGTTGCTGCCGGTGTTCCAGCGCGTGCTGCGCGAGCTCGACAGCGTCGTCATCGACACCCGCGACCTCGCGGCGCGCCGCCACGGCATCGTGCGGATCGCGGCCCTGCCCTCGGTGGCGGCGGGCGTGCTGCCGGACGCGATCGCGGCCTTCCGGGCGGCGCATCCGCGGATGAGCTTCGTCGTCAAGGACGCCATCGCCGAGCGTGTGCTGGCCCTGGTGCGGCGCGAGGAGGTCGATCTCGGCGTCACCGGCGGCGAGGTGCGCGATCCCGACGTCGCGGTGCTTGCTCGCGCGGCGGATGCCCTGCACGTGGTCTATCCCGCGGGCCACCCGATCGGGGACGTCGGGACCGTGACGCTGGAGGCTCTGTCCGAGTATCCGCTGGTGCTGATGGATGCCGAGACCAGCGTGCGCGTGGTGGTGGACGCCGCCTTCGTGGCCGCCGGCCGGCTGCCGGTGACGGCCTGCGAGGCGACCTACATGATGACGGCGGTGGGCATGGTGCGGGCCGGCCTCGGCCTCACGATCCTGCCGGGCTCCGCCCGCGAGATCCGGGCCGAGCCCGATTTGTGCTCGCGCGCGATCGCCGAGGCGAGCTTTTCCCGCCCGGTCTGTCTCATCGCCAAGGCCGGTCGCACGCTGCCGGCTGCGGCGGAGGATTTTCTGGAGGAGCTGGTGCCGGCTCTGGAGGCGGAATTCTCGGGGTTGAGGTGAAGCCCGACTTGGTCCCATTCGCGATGGGGTCGTGAGTGGGAGCAGACAGGTCGACCCGGACGAGGGTGCTCAGCCCCCGTACAGCCCCCTATGCGTCTCGCGCAGCAGGT
This sequence comes from Methylobacterium frigidaeris, assembly GCF_022179185.1. Classification (GTDB taxonomy): domain Bacteria; phylum Pseudomonadota; class Alphaproteobacteria; order Rhizobiales; family Beijerinckiaceae; genus Methylobacterium; species Methylobacterium frigidaeris. Next base: position 175,230 of record NZ_BPQJ01000011.1, read on the forward strand.
TCTTCTGCACCTTGCCCATGGTGTTGCGGGGCAACTCGTCCGCGATGATGACGCGCTTGGGCAGCTTGAACTTGGCGAGCCGGCCTTCGAGGGCCGAGAGGATCCCGGCCTCGCTCGGGGCCTCCGCTCCGCGCGGCACCACCACGGCGGTGACGCCCTCGCCGAAATCCGGGTGCGGCACCCCGATCACCGCCGATTCGAGCACGCCGGGAAGCCCGTCGATCTCGGTCTCGACCTCCTTCGGGTAGACGTTGAAGCCCCCGGTGATGATCAGATCCTTGCCGCGCCCGACGATGTGGACGTAGCCGCGCTCGTCGAGCTTGCCGAGGTCGCCGGTGATGAAGAAGCCGTCGGCCTTGAACTCGGCGGCGGTCTTCTCCGGCATGCGCCAGTAGCCCTTGAACACGTTGGGGCCGCGCACCTCGATCATGCCGACCTGGTCCGCCGCGAGTCCCCGGCCGGTCTCCGGGTCGACGACCCGCAGCGACACACCCGGCAGCGGGAACCCGACCGTGCCGGCGACCCGGTCGCCGTCATAGGGGTTCGACGTGCTCATGTTGGTCTCGGTCATGCCGTAGCGCTCGAGGATCGCGTGGCCGGTCCTCTCCTGCCACTCGCGATGGGTCTCGGCGAGCAAGGGCGCCGAGCCGGAGACGAACAGGCGCATGCCCGCGGTCGCCTCGCGGGTCAGGCCCGGCTCCTTGAGGAGCCGCGTGTAGAAGGTCGGCACGCCCATCAGCGCTGTGGCCCGGCCCATCAGCGACAGGATCAGCGGCGGGTCGAGCTTCGGCAGGAAGATCATGCCCGCGCCCGACATCAGCACCGTGTTGGTGGCGACGAACAGGCCGTGGGTGTGGAACACCGGCAGGGCGTGGATCAGCACGTCCTCGGCGGTGAAGCGCCAGTAATCGACGAGCGTCAGGGCGTTCGACGACAGGTTGTCGTGGGTGAGCATCGCGCCCTTCGAGCGCCCGGTGGTGCCCGAGGTGTAGAGGATCGCCGCCAGGTCGTCCGAGGCGCGGGACACGTCGGCGAAGTCGCCGGTCTGGTCCGCAGCCTCCGCCGCCATGGTGCCCTCGCCCTTGGCGTCGAGGGTACCGACCTGCTTGACGTTCGCCGCCTCGGCCACGGGCCTCAAGGCGTCGAGCTTCCCGGGGTCGCAGACGAACAAAGCCGGCTCGGCGTCGCCCAGGAAATAGGCGATCTCGGCCGGGGTGTAGCCGGTGTTGAGCGGCAGGAAGACCGCACCCGCCCGCACGCAGCCGAGATAGAGCGCGATCACCGCCGGGCTCTTCTCGACCTGCACCGCCACCCGGTCGCCGGGCGCGACGCCGAGGCCGACCAGCGCCGCGGCGTAGCGGCCGGATTCGGCGATCAGGTCGGCGTAGCTCCAGCGCAGGCCCTCGGGGGTCTCGAGGAAGACCTTGGCCGCCGGATCGGTGGGGAGGCGGGAGCGGACGATGTCGAAGAAGTGGTTGGACATGGGGGACTCTTCAGTCGTCGGCGAGATGAGCGGCCACGCCGTCCACTCGAAGAATGCGGGTTTCTCCTCTCCCCGCCCGCGGGGAGAGGAGGATGTGCACTACGCCTCCGCCAGCGCCACGGACCGGGCCGGCGGCAGGTTCTGGCGCAGCTCGCGGTTGACGGTGAGCGAGGCCGAGACGGTGCCGAGATTGGCGTAGGTCTCGTGGTTCTTCTCGATCGCCGCGAGGTCGTAGAGGTAGTTGACCATCAGGCCGTAGCCCTGGGACAGGCCCTTCGGCGAGACGTCGCCGAGGAAGTTCAGGCGCTCCAGGCGGGCGCCGTTGCCGAGGTGGAACCGCGCCACCGGGTCGACCGGCTTGCCGCGGGGGGTCTTGGCCCGCAGGAAGTAGTAGGCGGCGGCCGGCAGCAGGGCCTTCTTCACCGCGTCGGCCTTGGCCTTGTCGGTGTGCCAGTCGGGCTGGTCGAGGAGGCGCAGGGTCTCGACGTCCTCGCGTGTCAGCCCCTGCGGCGCTTCGGACCGGCGCTCGCGGTCGAGCCAGGTGCGGAAGGTCGGCACCGGCGAGAGGGTCACGAAGGTCTTCAGCGCCGGCATCTCGCGGCAGAGATCCTCCACCACCTGCTTGATCAGGAAGTTGCCGAACGTGATGCCGGCCAGGCCCTTCTGGCAGTTCGAGATCGAGTAGAAGATGGCGGTCGTCGCCTCACGGGTATCGGTCGGCCGGCGATCGTTGGCGAGGATCGGGGCGATCGCCGCCGCGATGCCGGTGGTGAGCGCCACCTCGACGAAGATCAGCGGCTCGTCGAGGAGCGCCGGGTGGAAGAAGGCGAAGCAGCGCCGGTCCGGCGGCTCGATGCGCCGGCGCAGGTCGTCCCAGCCCGAGATCGCGTGCACCGCCTCGTAGCGGATGATCTTCTCCAGGATGTGGGCCGGGGTGGTCCAGTCGATCCGGCGCAAGACCAGGAAGCCGCGGTTGAACCACGACGCGAACAGGTGCTCGAAATCGGAATCGAGGCTGTCGACCGCCTCGGCCAGGGCCGCGTCCGGCTTGTCGGCCTTGCGGGCGGCGTCGCGCAACGAGAACAGGTCCTCGCGCATCCGCACGAGCGCGATCGTGCCGTCGCGGGCGAGGTTGAGGCGGCGGATCAGTTCCTGCGAGCGCGGTTCGGCCGCCTCGTGCAGGCGACCCAGGGTCGCCCGGGACGGCGCCTTGGCGTAGGCCGCGATGGCGCCCTCCACCGCCGCGTGGTCGGCCCCGAACTCGAGGGCGATGCGGCGCAGGAAGTCGTGGCGATCCTCGCGCCCGAAGCTCTCGTAGCGGTCGAGGATGATGCGCGCGAGCGCGACGCCCGAGGCCTCGCCGCGCCGGGAGATCAGGTCCTCGCAGAGCTTCACCACCTCGGCCACGCTCGCCTTGGCGAGGTCGCCGCGGCCGAAGGCGATCAGCCCGCGGCCCCGGTCCGAGATGCTCTGGAGGAGGTCGCCGAGGAACGAGATCGCCGCCATATCGCTCTCATCACGTCCGGGCCGTGCCCGCGGATCGGGGCCGTCGCCGCTCATCGGAAGATCGGGCTCCGCGGGGGACGCGGAGAGGAGGGAGGGGCGCCACCGCGCAGCGCCCCGTTTCGCCCCGGTCATGGTGACGCCTCTACTTGGTCGAGGGCAAGAGGAGATCCGGCAGCCACAGCGCGATGCCGGGGGCGACGCAGAGGACCAGGATCGCCACGGCCATCAGGATCACGAAGGGCAGGGTGCCCCAGATGATCTCGGAGAGCGGGATGTCGGGGGCGATGTTCTTGATGACGAAGATGTTGAGACCGACCGGCGGGTGGATCAGGCCCATCTCCATGGTGATCGTCATCACCACGCCGAACCAGACCAGGTCGAACCCCGCCTCCTTGAGCGGCGGCAGGATGATCGGCGCGGTCATCAGGATGATCGAGACCGGCGGCAGGAAGAAGCCGAGGCCCACCACCAGGAGCAGGATGGTCAGCAGCAGGAGCCAGGGCGAGAGATGCATCGCCACGATCGCGGCCGCCGCGGCCTGCGAGATGTGGAGGTAGCTCATCACGTAGGCGTAGAGCAGCGACATGCCGATGATCAGCATCAGCATGGTGGATTCGCGCAACGTCGCGATCAGGATCGGGCTCACGTCCCGGGCGCGCCACACCCCGTAGATGCAGGCGATCAGCGCGAGCGCCAGGATGCCGCCGAGACCCGCCGTCTCCGAGGGCGTGGCGTAGCCGCCGTAGAGCGCCACCATCACGCCGGTGAGCAGCACCACGAAGGGCAGCACCCGCGGCAGGGTCGAGAAGCGCTGCGCCATCGAGTAGCGGTCTTCCGCCAGGATCGGGTGCTCGGGCCCGCCGGTGACGTAGGCCGCCCGCGCCATCGCGAATTCGCGCCGGAACCGCCAGGCGGCGTAGGCGGCAAACAGCAGGACGAGCAGCAGCCCCGGGCCGATGCCGGCGAGGAAGAGCCGCCCCAGCGACTGCTCCGCCGCCACCGCGTAGAGGATCATGGTGATCGAGGGAGGCAGCAGGATGCCGAGCGTGCCGCCCGCCGCGATGATGCCGGCGGCGAAGCCTCCGGAATAGCCGCGCCTGCGCATCTCCGGGATGCCGGCCGAGCCGATCGCCGAGCAGGTCGCCGGGCTCGACCCCGCCATGGCCGCGAAGAGCGCGCAGGCGAAGACGTTGGCGATGCCGAGGCCCCCCGGGATCTTGTGCATCCAGGCATGCATCGCCGAGTAGAGGTCCTGGCCCGCCTTCGACCGGCCGATCGCCGCGCCCTTCAGGATGAAGAGCGGGATCGACAGGAGGGTGATCGAGGCCATCTCCTCGTAGACGTTCTGCGCCACCGTATCGAGGGAGGCACCGGGCATGAAGGCCAGCATGAAGACCAGCGCCACCGCCCCGAGCGCGAAGGCGATCGGGATGCCGGCGAGCATCGCCCCCAAGGTGGCCCCCGCGTAGAGGGTGCCGATGATCGCGGTGCTCATCGGGCGGGTCCTCTCGGAGGGGCGTTCTGGCCGGTGCGAGCACCGGCATTTAGATCGGCGCCCAGACCGATCTTCGGGTCGGCGAAGCCGGCCGCCTCCGGGCCGCGGGCGACGGCCTCGGCGATCTGGAGCAGGAACTGCAGGGCGAGCAGCGTCATGCCGACGGCCATCAGCGAGTAGGGGATCCAGAGCGGCGGGCCCCAGGTCGATTGCGAGATCTGGCCGTCGACCCAGGCCTCGTGCAGCAGGGTCCAGCTCTTCCAGGCGAAGAAGGCCACGAAGCCGAGGCTGACCACGTCGGCGAGGAGCAGACGCAGGCGGTTGGCCCGCGGCGGCAGGAGCCCGGTCAGCGCCTCGATGGCGACGTGGCCGCGCCGGGCCTGGACGCCCGCCGCCGACAGGAAGGTGGCGCCGACGATCAGGAACACCGCCGTCTCGTCCTGCCACTCCGTCGGGATCTTCAGGAAGTAGCGGACGACGACGCTGTAGCTCAGCACCAGGCAGGCCGCCACCAGGGCGACGCCGCCGAGGAGCAGGATCAGCCGGTTGAGGCCGCCCATGGCGGCGTCAATCGCCGCGAGGGGGCCGGGCAGCCGGACCCGCGCGCTCGCGCGCTCCGGCTCGGCGGCGGCGGAGGCCGCGTCGAAGGCGTGGCTCACGCGACCGCCTCCGCGAGCTTCAGCATCTCGGCGCAGGAGGACGACTTCGCCGCGTAGTCCTTCCAGGCCGAATCGCGGGCGATGTCGCGCCAGCGGTTGAGCGTCGCCTCGTCGAGGGTCTCGACCTTGGCGCCGGCCTTGCCGAAGATCTGCTCGACCCGCGTGTCGTCGGCCTTCGCGCCCTCCTGGCCGAAGGCTTCGAGCTCGGCACCGACCGCCATGATCAGGTCGCGCTGGTCCTTGGGCAGGCCATCGAAGATCGCCTTCGACATCATGATCGGTTCGAGCATGAACCAGTAGGAGCGGCCGCGGCCCGAGGTGAGGGACTTCGACAGCTCCTCGAGCCGGAACGAGATCAGGCTGGTCGAGGAGGTGATGACCGCGTCGCAGGCGCCGGTCTGCATCGCCGCGTAGGATTCGTTCGAGGGCAGGCTGAGGGTGGCGGCGCCCGCGGCCTTCATCATCAGGTCCATCTCGCGCGAGCCGCCGCGGACCTTCAGGCCCTTGGCGTCCTCCGGCCGCACCAGCGGGCGGTCGCGGCTCGCCACGCCCCCGGCCTGCCAGACCCAGGAGACGAGCACGATGTTCTTCGACAGCAAGATCTCGGTGAGCTTGCGGCCGACCGGCGCGGACTTCCAGGCCATCGCCTGCTGATAGGAGGTCACGAGCGCCGGCATCAGCCCGATATTGGTCTCCGGCACCTCGCCGCCGGCATAGGGCAGCGGGTAGAGGCTCATGTCGAGCGCCCCTTTGCGCATCGCGCTGAACTGGGCGTTCGTCTTCATCAGCGACGAGCCGGGATAGACCTGGACGTCGAGGGCGCCCTTCGAGCGCTCCTTCACCGCCGCCGCGAATTTGCGGCACATCCGATCGCGAAAATCGCCCTCGTCGATCGTGCCGCCCGGGAACTGGTGCGAGAGCTTCAGGGTCGTGGCGGCCTGCGCGGCACGCCCGAGGCCGACCAGGGCGGGGGCGGCGAGGCCGGCGGCCAAGACGGAACGGCGGGTGAAGGCCATGGCGTTTCCTCTGGAGGGAGCGCGGCTCTCGACCCGCGTCTCACGATATTGACGCAAGGGCAGGTTGCTGTCCCGCCGCATCATGCAGCCAGAAGACGCCAATCTTGTATATTTTGTCAACGTTGGTGCATATTCACCGATGGTGGAAGGCGGGATCGACCATGAGCCACGCCCAGCGGCTGCGGCAGACGATCGAGGACGAGATCGTGGACGGGGTGCTGCGTCCCGGCGACCGGCTCGACGAGGTCCAGTTGGCTGCCCGGTTCGGGGTCTCGCGCACGCCGATCCGCGAGGCGCTGCTGCAGCTCGCCGTCACCGGCCTGATCGAGGTCAAGCCGCGGCGCGGCGCGGTGGTGAGCACGCCGGAACCGGCCCGGCTGATCGAGATGTTCGAGACCATGGCGGAGCTGGAGGCCGCCTGCGGCCGCCTCGCCGCCAGACGCCTGACCGACGCGCATCAGCGCGAGCTCCTCGCGGCGCTCGACGCCTGCCGGATGGCCGCCTCGGCTGGCGACACGGAGGCCTACTACGCCGAGAACGCGGTGTTTCACGCGGTGATCTACCGGGCTTCGCGCAACGGCTTCCTGTGCGAGCAGGCGGTGACCTTGAGCCGTCGCCTGGCGCCGTTCCGGCGCATCCAGCTCCGGGCCCGCAACCGGCTGCGCCAGTCGCTCGCCGAGCACGAGGGCGCCGTGGAGGCGATCCTGGCCGGGGACGAGGCCCTGGCCGGCGAGCGCCTGCGCGCCCACGTGCTGGTGCAGGGCGACCGCTTCGCCGAGCTGATCCGCAGCCTGCCGGGCGGCAGCGCGGCGGCCTGATCGCGTCTGGTCAACTCATTGGCCCACAGGCATTTTACCGGAGTCGGAACGCTCCCTGCAGCGCGACGTTGTGATCCGGAGCGCCCACGCTTGTGGGCGATGCGTCTCCCCCTTGCCTCCGGTGTCGCGATGCCGCCCGAACCCCGCTCCGGTTCCGCCCCGTCCGGCGTGACCTCGACCTTGTGGACCGTCTTCCTCGGCCTCGCCCTCGTCCGCCTCGTCACGGCGCGACGCCCGGACGGCATCACGGACGCGGCGCCGGACCCGACGCGGCATCTCGGCGGCGGCGCAAAGTCGTATTCCGGGCGCCCGGCCCAGTGGGTCGCGGAGACCGAGGTGGAGCGCGGGCGCAAGGCCGAGACGCCGACCGAGATCCCGGCCAAGGGCTGGAAGGACGTGCTCTACCGCGTCTATCTCGAGTTCCAGAAGGACCGGGTGCTGTCGGTGGCCGCCGGCGTGACATTCTATACCCTGCTCGCGCTCTTCCCGGCGGTGGCGGCGCTCGTCTCGCTCTACGGGCTGTTCACCGATCCGAGCACGATCAACGACCATCTGGCCCTGCTCCAGGGCGTGGTGCCCTCGGGGGCGCTGGAGATCATCGGCGACCAGGTCAAGCGCATCACCGCCAAGGGCGGCACGACACTCGGTATCACCTTCTTCACCAGCCTCGCGATCTCGCTGTGGAGCGCCAATGCGGGCATGAAGGCGATGTTCGACGCGCTCAACATCGTCTACGAGGAGGACGAGAAGCGCAGCTTCATCCAGCTCAACCTGCGCTCGCTCACCTTCACGTTCGGCGCGCTTCTGTTCGTGGTCGTGGCTCTGGGTTGCATCGTGGTGCTGCCGGTGGCGCTGAACTTCCTCGGCAACTTCGGCATCAACATCAGTCCGAAGGCTTGGTACATCGCGCTGCTGCGCTGGCCGGCGCTCCTGGCGATCCTGCTCCTCGTTCTGGCGCTGCTCTACCGCTACGGCCCGAGCCGCGACCTGCCGCGCTGGCGCTGGGTCACGCCCGGCAGCATCACCGCCGGGGTGGTCTGGCTCGTCGCCTCGATCGGCTTCTCCTGGTACGTCGCGCATTTCGGCAGCTACAACGAGACCTACGGCTCGCTCGGCGCCGCGATCGGCTTCATGACCTGGATCTGGATCTCGTCCACGATCGTGCTGCTCGGCGGCGAGATCAACGCCGAGCTGGAGCACCAGACCGCCCGCGACACCACCACGGGGCCGGAGCAGCCGATGGGCGCGCGCCGCGCCCGGATGGCCGATACGGTCGGGGCGCCAGCCTGACCTCGCCGTGGCGCCGCAGCCTCTCGCCAGATGCGGCGCCCACCACCATCTTGTGGCCTCGTCACTCAGGGACGCGACGAGGAGAGGCCCCGATGGCCGCGAACGAGACCGGCACCGCCGAGACCCGCACCGATGCGGAGTGGCGCCGGAGTCTGACCCCCCAGCAATACCGGGTGCTGCGCGAGCACGGCACCGAGCGCCCCGGCACCAGCCCGCTCAACCACGAGAAACGAACCGGCACCTTCGTGTGCGCCGGCTGCGGCCAGCCGTTGTTCGACTCCGCCACCAAGTTCGAGTCCGGCACCGGCTGGCCGAGCTTCTCCGCGCCCCTCGACGGCGCGGTGGAGACGCAGACCGACCGCTCGTTCTTCATGACCCGAACCGAGGTCCATTGCGCCCGCTGCAAGGGCCATCTCGGCCACGTCTTCGACGACGGCCCGGCCCCGACCGGCCTGCGCTACTGCATGAACGGCGTGGCGATGGGGTTCGAGCCGGAAGGGTGAGAATGGCGTGGCGCGGCGGGTGATCCCGATCCCGCGCCCTGCCGCCCCATGGGCCCGCCGAGCCCGGTTCGGCCCCGGCTACGCCGCCCGTCCGAGCAGCGAAGCCCGGAACAGCCCGCGGAACTCCTCGGCCCCGACCGGCCGCCCGTTGGTCGCCGTCGAGTGATCCTCGACCGCGCGCGAAATCAGAGCCTCGCAATCGGCCTCCGTCACCCCCATGACGGCGAGGTCGGCCGGCAGGCCGAGGTCGTGGTTCAACGCCTCGATCGCGGCGGCGAGGTCGGCGTCCTCCGGCAGGCCCATCGCCTTGCGCAAGGCGCCGTACTTCTCCGCGCAGGCCGGGGCGTTGAAGCGCAGCACGTGCGGCAGGATCACGGCATTGAGGGTGCCGTGATGCAGCCGCTTGGCCTTCAGGCCGCCGAGCGCGTGCGACATCGAGTGGACCGCGCCGAGGCCCTTCTGGAACGTCATGCCGCCCTCGAGCGCGGCCATCATCATGTCCTCGCGGGCCTCGATGTCGCTGCCGTCGCGCACCGCGCGGACGAGCGAGCGGGTGGCGCGGGCGAGCCCGTCGAGGGCGATCGCCTCGGCCGGCGGGTTGTGGCGGGGGCTGAGATAGGTCTCGATGCAGTGGGTGAGCGCGTCCATGCCGGTGGCGGCGGTCAGGCCGGAGGGCAGGCCCAGCGTCAGCTCGGGGTCGCAGATCGCCACGTTCGGGATCAGGTGAGGCGAGATGAAGCCGAGCTTGCGCCCGTCGGCGAGGGTGATAAGGGCGGCGCGGCCGACCTCGCTGCCGGTGCCGGCGGTGGTCGGCACGGCGATCACCGGGGGCTGGTCGGCCCGGATCCGCGGGATGCCGCCGAGGATCGCCGCGTAAGCGGCGAGCGGCTCGTCATGGGTGGCGAGCAGCGCCACGCCCTTGGCGAGGTCGAGCGGCGAGCCGCCGCCGACCGCGATCACCGAATCGCACCCTTCCGCCTTGAAGCGGTCCCGGGCCTCCAGCGTCGCCTCCTCGGTCGGGTTTTCGGGCGTGCCGTCGAAGACCGGGGTGCTCGCCGGCAGGCCGGCGGCGTCGAGGACGCGGGCGATCAGGCCGGCCGCCACGACGCCGCGATCGGTCACGACGAGGGGCCGGCGCGCGCCGAGGAGCGCCAGCTCCTCGCCGATCAGCCGGACGGCGCCGCGCTCGAACTGGATCCGGGTGAGATAGGTGATGAGGCTCATGGGGGCTGCCTGCTGTGAGCTGCCTGGGTGGCTTGGACCCGGAGGCGGAGTGCGGGCGCCGGCAGGCGCCGCGGCGCCCGTCCCGTCTCCCCCCGCACGCCTCTTCCCGGGCGTGGCGTCAGCCTTAGCACAGGGCGTCAGCGGGACGCATCGCAGGGGTGCCATGCGGAATTTTCAGGCACCGCACCATCATGGCCGTGGGGCCCATTTGATCTGCCTCGAATGGAACGACCCGGAGAGTTCGGGCCGTATCGACTGAGTAAACTCCGTTTCAACGACTTGAACCGGCCCCATGATTGTTCGGCAGCCCGGCGGCCTCCAGCAGCGCCTCCGTGCCGAGGCTCGTCGCGTCGAGGATCGGCACGCCGTCGAGCGCGGCCGGCAAGCGCCAGCCGGGCAGGTTGGTGCTCCAGATCAGCACCGCGTCGGCGCCGATCGCCACCTCCCGCACCGCGCCTTCGAGACGGGACGGGCTCACCTCGGCAGCGAGGCGGTTCTCGGTGATGCCGAGCGGGCAGGCGGAGCCGATCGCAATGCCGGCTTCCGCGAAGCGCGCGCCGACAAGCTCGGCCTCCTCCGGTCCGCCCTGCACCACGAGACCGAGGCGGCGGTAGCCCGCAAGGGTGATCCGCGCGCGGGCGGCGAGGGCCGTCGTCACCATCGGCAGGCCGGTGCGGCGGGTGACGGTCGCGCACAGGTGCTCGTCGGGCGCGAAGCCGAGGGCGGCGCCTCGCGTCGCGTTCCAGCACAACGCCGCCACGCCGGCATCCGCCAGGAGATCGGCGGCGGTCAGGAAGACGGCGTCGTCGTACGCCTCGCCCTTGAGCATCGCCCCGTAGGGCACCCGCGCGTAGCAGGCGATGGCAGGCAAGCCGGCGAGCCGGGCTTCCGTCGCCCGTTCCACCACCCGGTTCGAGGAGGGCAGGATCACCCCGAGGGCCAAGGCCGCTCCCACGCTCGCCGCCAGGGCCGCCTCTTGCGTCGTGTCGGTCATCGGCGCAGTCCTTCGGTCAGGCGGGCCACCATCAGGGCCTGGGTGCGGGCGACGTGGGCGTGCATCAGGGTCCGGGCGCGCCCGGGGTCGCGCGCCCGCAGGGCCTCCAGGATCGCCTGGTGCTCGGCGAGCGATTCCGCCACCCGCCCTTCCGCCGCGAGGGCGAAGTTGCGGGCGCGCTCCAGCCGGGGGAAGGCCCGGCCGTGAGCCTCGGCGATGGCCGGGCTGCGGGACGCGGTCACGATCAGCCGGTGGGCCTGGCGGTTGAGGCGGGTATAGGCGTCGCGATCGTCCCGCGCCGCCTCGAGGGCGGTTTGGAGACGGTCGAGCCGGTCGATCTCAGGACCGGTCATCCGCTCGGCGGCGAGCCCCGCGCAGAAGCTCTCCAGCGCGACTTCCAGCTCGAAGAGCGGCACGAGGTCGGCGGGGTCGAGCCGCGCCACCAGGGCGGCGCGGTTGCGCCGCAGGGTGACGAGGCCCTCGCCGGCGAGCAGCTTCAGGGCCTCGCGCACCGGCGTGCGGGAGACGCCGAGGCGCGCCACCAGGTCGGGCTCGTTCAGGACCTCGCCGGGGGCGAGCAGGTTGAGCAGGATCAGCCGGCGCAAGGCGGCGGCGGCCTGCTCGGTCAGGGAGGGGGCGGGGCGGGGCGGGGCGTCGGGTGAGGCCGGGAGGGACACCCGCGTCACACCAGCCGCCGCGACAACCCGGTCACCCGCTCCATCACGGCGATCCCCCCGATCGTCGCGACGATCAGGATGCCGGAGAGCGCCGCGATGGTCACGTCGAGGCGGCCTTCCAGATCCTGCCACATCCGGATCGGCAGCATGTCGGTGGCGGCGTCGCGCAGGAACAGCGAGACCGGGATGTTGTCGAAGGAGGCCATGAAGGCGAGAAACCCGCCCGAGAGGATGCCGGGCCGTATCAGCGGCAGGGTGATGCGGCGGAAGGTGTAGAGCCGCGAGGCGCCGAGGCTGGCCGAGCCTTCGAGGAGGGCCGGCTGGAGCTGGGTCAGCGCCGCCACGGTGTTGCGCACCACGTAAGGCACGCAGACCACTGTGTGGCCGAGCACCAGCGTGAAGATCGAGACCGGCCAGCCGAGGAGCGAGAAGAACATCAGGCTCGACAGCCCGAAGGCGAGGGCCGGCAGGATCAGCGGCGAGAGGAAGAAGCTGTCGAGGAGGCGCGCCGACAGGCGCGGCGAGCGCGCGACGGCGAGGGCCGCCAGCACCCCGAGCCCGACCGCCAGCACGGTCGCCAGCACCGCGACCGTGAGGCTGTTCTTGAGCGCGTAGTGGAGCTGCCACGCCTCCATCAGCTCGGCGTACCAGCGCAAGGAATAGCCCGGCGGCGGGAAGCGCAGGGACAGCCCGTCGGTGAACGAGACCACCAGCACGATCAGGGTGGGGGCGAGGAGCAGCACCAGGGCGAGGAGGGCGAGGAGGTGCAGGATGCCCTCGAACGAGAGGCGGTCGAGGGCACCGGGGGAACGGGACATCGGAAGTCCTCAGGTCTGGGCGTAGCCGCGGGCGAGGCGGCCGAGCGCGTTGAAGGCCAGCACCACGGCGAGCACCGCGACGAGGAAGATCACCGACATCGCCGCCGCGAAGGGCCAGTTCTGCAGCGCGATGGCCTGCTGGTAGATGTAGCCCGGCATGAACAGCATCTGCCCGCCGCCGATCAGCGACTGGGTGATGAAGCCGGAGATCGCCGCCGCGAAGGTGAGGACCGCCCCGGCGATCAGGCCCGGCAGGCAGAGCGGCAGGGTCACGCGCACGAAGGTGCGCCAGCGCCCGGCCCCGAGCGCTTCCGAGGCGTCCCACAGGCTGGGATCGATGCGCGCCAGGGCCGTCATCAGCGGTAGCACCATGAGCGGCATCTGCACCTGCGCGAGCGCCGCGACGAGGCCGCCCTCCGCGTAGAGCATCCGCAGCGGCGTCTCGATCAACCCGAGGGAGGAGAGGACGGAATTCACCACCCCCTGCCGCCCGAGGATCACGATCCACGCGAAGGTGCGGATGACGACGCTGGTGAGGAGCGGCGTCAGTACCGCCAGGATGATCACGCCCCGGACCCAGCCGCCTGCCCGGGTCGCGACCAGCGCCAGGGGCAGGCCGAGGACGAGGCAGGCGGCCGTGACCTTGAGCCCGAGCCAGAGCGTGCCGAGGAGCACGCCGAGGCTGAAGCCGTCACTCAGGAAAGCCGTGTATTGCGACAGGCCGAGATGCCCGTCCGGCCCCTGGAGCGACAGGGCGAGCAGCGCGACGAGGGGCGCGGCGAAGAACGCCGCGAAGAACAGGGCGAGCGGGCTCGCCAGCCGCAACGGATAGGTGGTGACGTCCGGCAGAGCCACGGGGGAACTCCTACAGCTTGATCTCGCGGTTGAACCGCTCGATCCAGGCCGGGCGCTGCGCGTTGATCGTCTTCCAGTCCTGGAACACGAACTTCTTCTTCAGGTCGTCGGTGTCACGTGCGAGCACCCGGGCGATCTCGCCGGTCATCTTGACCTTGGTGTTGGTGGGCACCACCAGGTAGGGCGCCTGCATCAGCCGGGTCTGGACCGGCTCGGAGATCGCCGCCTCGATCAGCTTGAAGGCGAGCTCGCGGTTGGGCGAGTTCTTGACGATCTGGATCAGCGTCTTGAACGCGATGGCGCCTTCCTTCGGCGCCACGAACTCCACCGGCACGCCCTTGGCCTTCAGGATCTGGATCGCGTTGAAGTTGCCCGGCGAGATGTCGACCTGGCCCTGCTGGAACAGGGTGGCGAGCGCGCCCGGATTGGCCGCCACCGCCGAGAGGTTGGGCTTCAGTTTCTCCATCGCCTTGAAGGCGGGATCGATGTTCGATTCCGAGCCGCCATGCATCTTCGCGATCTCGACCATGAAGCCGGTGCCCAGCGTCGAGTTCATGTTGGTGATGCCGACCCTTCCCTTGTATTCGGGCCGCCACAGGTCGGCCCAGGAGGTCGGCGGGGTCTTCACCGTGTCGGGGTTGTAGGTCAGGCCGACGACCTGGAAGAAGGCGGCGGGCCCGTTCGGGTCCTGCGCGTCGGGGATCAGCTCCTTGAAGGCGGCGCTGCGCTCTACGGGAAAGGGCTCGACCAGGTCCTGGGCCAGAGCCGTCAGCGCCGGGCCCGGATCGTGCAGCATCACGTCGATCGGCGGATTGGCCTTGGCGGCCGAGACCTTGGCGATCTGATCGACCGACAGCATCGGATCGAGGACGATCGGGGCGTTGTTCGTCTCCTTGCGGAAGGCCGGCACCAGCACGGCCTTGTGCGCCTCCTCCCAGCTGCCCGTGAAGGTGGCGAAGACGAGGGGCCGGGCCTGCGCGAAGGACAGGCCGGGAAATAGCTCCATCGCGCCGAGCGACAGGGCGGTGGTGAGCAGGCGGCGGCGGTCGAGCATCGGGGATCCTTTCAGGGATTCAGGCGGCGGCCGGGAAGGCGGAGGCGAGGCCTGGGGCGACGGCGATGCGCACGGGGGTGCCGGGCGGGCGCAAGGCCCCGCCGCCAAGGCGCGGCTCGGCGATCTTGAGCGGGCGGCCGGCGCCGACCCGGACCTCGTGGACGACGGTGGGGCCGAGCGGCAGCGCCATCTCGACCACGCCCGCGATGCCCTCCTGCTCCTCCGTGAGGCGCAGGTGCTCGGGGCGCAGGCAGACGGTCACCCGGGATCCCGGCGCGATCGGCTGGGCGAGGGGACGGGCCACTACCTCGCCGCCGGCATCGAGCGCGACGCGCGGCCGGCCCGCCTCCTCGCCGAGCAGCACCCCCGGCACCGCATTGGCCGAGCCCACGAAGGTGTTGACGAACAGGGATTCCGGGGCGTCGTAGACCGTGGTCGGCGCGGCGAACTGCTCGAGCCGGCCGTTCGAGAGCACCGCCACCCGGTCGGAGAGCGACAGGGCCTCCTCCTGGTCGTGGGTGACCAGCAGCGTGGTCACGCCGGCGACGCGCTGGAGCCGCTTCACCTCGATCTGCATGTCGAGGCGCAGGTTCTTGTCGAGCGCCGCGAAGGGCTCGTCGAGGAGCAGCACCGCCGGGCGGATGGCGAGTGCCCGGGCGAGCGCCACCCGCTGCTGCTGCCCGCCGGAGAGCTGGCGCGGAGTGCGCGCGCCAGCATGGCCCAGCTGCACGAGGTCGAGGAGGCGCTTCGCCTCCGCCGCCTGCTCGGCCCGTGGCGCGCCGCGGGCGGCGAGGCCGTAGGCGACGTTCTCGGCCACGGTCAGGTGCGGGAACAGGGCGTAGTTCTGGAAGACGATGCCGACGGCGCGCCGGCTCGGCGGCAGGGCGTCGATGACCGCGTCGCCGACGATCACCCGCCCCTCGGTCTGGCGCAGGAAGCCTGCGACGATGCGCAGCAACGTGGTCTTGCCGCAGCCCGACGGCCCGAGCAGCGAGACCAGTTCGCCGCCCTTGATGTCGAGATTCACGTTCTCGACCGCGACGGCGCCGCCATACCGGTGGGTGATGCCGTCGAGCACGACGGACCGGCCCTCCGCCTGGGCCTGGTTGCGTGATCCGGATGGTGTCACGGTGATGATTCCTGCGGCATCGATCTTGCTGCCCCAGCGTCGCAAATCGTATGCCATTTTCGGGAAAGCCTATGTTGGACCATCACTTGATCGTTGGAGGGCTCGCATGAGCACGGAGCTGTGGCGCCAGCCGGCGCTCGAACTCGGCCGGCTATTCGCCAGCGGGCGTGCCTCCCCGGTCGATGCCCTGGAAGCGGCGCAGGCGCGGGCCGCCGCCTGGGAGCCGCACCTCAATGCCATCGCGCGGGAGAATCCGGGGGCGCGGGCGGAGGCCGAGGCGAGCGCCGCGCGCTGGCGCGCGGGCACGCCGCTCTCCGCCCTCGACGGCGTGCCGATGACCGTGAAGGAATTCCTGGTCACCGAAGGCATGCCCTCGACCTACGCCGAGCCGGGCGAGGCGCCGCCCTCCGCCCATGACGAGCTGCCCGTCGCGCGGGCACGCCGCGCCGGCCTAGTCACGCTCGCCAAGACGACGATGCCGGAATTCGCGGTGCAAGGTTACACGGCAACTGCCCGTTTCGGCGTCACTCGCAACCCGTGGAACGTCGGCCTCACCCCCGGCGGCTCGACCGGCGGGGGCGCCGCCGCGACGGCGGCCGGCTACGCGCCGATCGCGCTGGGCACCGATGGCGGCGGCTCCCTGCGCCGGCCTGCTGCTCATACCGGTCTCGTCGGGCTGAAGAGCAGCCTCGGCCGGGTGCCGCGGCTGGGCGGCCTGCCCTCGCCGCTCCTCGATTTCGAGGTGGCGGGCGCGCTCACCCGCACCGTCGCCGACAGCCGCGCGGTGCTCGCCCTGCTCCAGGGGGCCGATCCGCGGGTGCTGTGGTCGACTTTCGTGCCGGACCCGCGTCCCGCGCGGCCGTTGCGCGCCCGCTACGTCGAGCGGATCGGCGACGCGCCCCTCGATCCGGTCATCGCCGCCTCGTGCCGGCGGGCGCTCGCCGACCTCGAGGCCGTCGGCGTGCAGGTCGAGGAGGGGCCGCTGCCCTTCGAGATCGCCGGGTTGAACGCGTTGTGGCCGGAGATCGGCAAGATCGGCCTCGCCCGCCTGTTCGAGGCCGACCGAGACCTCGCCGCACGGGCGAGCGCGCCGTACCGGGCGATGGCCGAGGAGGGCGCACGCGCTCCCGCGACCCTGCTCGCTGCCATCATCGAGAAGGTGCAGGCCCTGCGCAACGCCGCGAGCGCCGCCTTCGCGGATCTCGACCTCGTCGTCACACCATCCGCCGCGGCAATGCCCTGGGCAGCGGATGCGGTCTACCCGGAGGTGATCGACGGGCAGCCGGTCGGCCCCCGCGGCCACGCGGTCTATTCGGGCTGGGTCAACGCCGCGGCGCTGCCGGGTCTGAGCCTGCCGGTCGACCCGGCGCCGGACGGGATGCCGATCGGCCTCCACCTCGTGGCGGGCTTCGGCCGCGACGACCTGCTCCTCGACGTCGCCGAGACGCTGGAGCGGCGGAGCCCGTTCGCGGATCGCTGGCCCGAGCTGCCCGGAACGACCATGCCCGAGGCGGCGTCCCGATGACGGCCGGCGGCATCTCGGTCCACGCCGTCGACGTGGCGGAGGGCTGCCCGGCCCTCGGCCTCAAGGTCACCCTGGCGGCCCTCGACGAATCCGGCCCGCGCCCGGTCGCCGAAGGGGTGATCGGCCGCAACGGCACCTTCGATCACCCGGTCGTGCGCGGCGTCGGGGTCGGGCCCGGCATCTACGAGGCGGTGTTCCACCTCGGCGACTACTTCACCGCGCAGGGGAGGCCGGGCCCGCACTTCCTCGACCGGGTGCCGTTCCGCTTCACCATCGTGGAGGCGGCGGAGCATCACCACCTGCCGCTGAAGTTCACGCGCTTCGGCTACGCCGTGTTCCGGGGCGTGTGACCGCGCCGCCGAGCATCGGTACGAGCTCGCAGAATGGGACGGGCCGGCCGAGCAGGAACCCCTGCGCCCCGGTGCAGCCCGCTTCCCGCAAGCCGGCGAGCTGCGCCTCGGTCTCGACGCCCTTCGCGGTGACCTCCCGGCCGAGCGCCCGCCCGAGGCCGACGACGGCGCGCAGGAGGCCGGCGCTCTCCGGGCAGGCCGCGCAGGCCGAGAGCGCCCGGTCGAGCTTGATCCGCCCGAAGGGCAGGCGCTGGAGGGCGCCGAGGGAGGAGGCGCCGGCGCCGAAATCGTCGAAGGCGAGCCCGATGCCGAGGGCGGCGAGCTCCGCCAGCCGCCCGCTCTCCTCCGCGACCGCGCCCTCGGCGATGTCGAGCTCGAGGCGCGCGGGCGCCTGCCCGGCCGCCGCCAGTGCGGCCCGGACGATCGCCACGAGGCCGGCCTGCCGCAGCTGCCCGCCCGCGACGTTCACCACCACCCGCATCCCCGGCGGGAGCGCCCGCGCGTCGCGCAAGGCGCTGCGCAGCACCCACTCGCCCAGGGACGCGATCAGGCCAGTCTCCTCGGCGAGGGCCAGGAACGCGGCGGGCCCGAGCGGACCCCGGGCCGAATGGTTCCAGCGCAGCAGCGCCTCGACCGCCGCGACCCGGCCCTCCGCGAGGTCGAAGACGGGCTGGTAGTGCAGGGAGAACTCGCCGCGCTGGAGCGCGAGGCGCAGGTCGATTTCGAGGCGGTGGCGCTCCTTCGCCGCCCGGTCCATGGCGGCGGCGAAGAGCCGGTAGGTGTTGCGCCCTTCCGATTTCGCCCGGTAGAGCGCGAGGTCGGCCCGCTTGAGCAGGGTGTCGCCGTCGAGCCCGTGCTCGGGCGCGAGGGCGATGCCGATGCTGACGCCGATCGTCGCCTCCCGCCCGCCGAGATCCACCGGCTCGCGCAAGGACGCGACCAAGCGCTCCGCCGTCGCGGCGGCACTGTCCGCGCCGGCCTCGCCGCCGAGCAGGATCGCGAACTCGTCGCCGCCGAGGCGCGCGGGCAGGTCCTCCTGCCGCAGGGCGGCGCGGATCCGCCCCGCGACCTCGCGCAGCAGGGCGTCGCCGGCCGAGTGGCCGAGGGTGTCGTTGACCGCCTTGAACGCGTCGAGGTCGAGGCAGAGCACGCCGCAGGTCCCGCCATGGCGCCGCAACGCGGCGAGGCGCCGGTCGAGGCTCTCGCGGAACAGGGCCCGGTTCGGCAGACCGGTCAGGGCGTCGTGCCGGGCCATGTGGGCGAGCTGCGCGTCCGCCACCTTGCGGGCGGTGACGTCGGTGTAGGTGCGCACCGCCCCGCCGGTGGGGAGCGGCACCGTGCGGATCTCCAGGACCGTGCCGTTCGGCCGCTCGCGCTCGTAGGTGTGGGGATGGGTCGTGAGCGGCCCGTGCGCGACCTGGTCGCGCAAGGGGGCGTCGCATCGCGAGAAGTCGTCCTGCGCGATCTGATGGCGCCGTACGTCGTCGAAGGTCGGCCTCGCGCGCATCAGGTCCCGCGGCAGGTCGAGGAGCGCGATGGCGCGCTCGTTGCAGACTCGCACGATCCCGGCCTCGTCGACCATCACCAGGCCCTGGTCCATGTGCTCCAGGGTGGCGTCGAGGAGGGCGGTGCTGGCGCGCAGCTCGGCTTCGGCCCGGTCGATCTCGGTGACGTCCTGCGCGCTGCCGAACAGGGCCACGGCCGCGCCGGCCTCGTCCTGCTGGCAGATGCCGTGCGAGACGATGACCCGGACGTCGCCGTCCTCCCGCACGATCCGGGCCTTGAAGGAGAAGCCCTGCTTATGCTCCCGCGCCTCGGCGACCAGGGTCGCGACCCGCCCGCGATCCTCCGGGTGAAAGTACCCGATGGCTTCCTCGATGCCGGCGACCGGATCTCCCGGCGCGCGCCCATGCATGCGGCAGACCTCGTCCGACCAGGTCACGACGCCCGAGGCGAGGTCGATACGCCAATGGCCGATGCGGGCCATCTGCTCGGCGAGCATCAGGTTGCCGTTGGCGAAGGCCAGGGCTTCCTCGCTCGCCCGCCGGCGCAGGGCCTCGGTCTGGCTCGTGACGCTGGCCTCGTAGTGCCGAAGTTGTGCCACCACGACGTCGGTAAGGTCGGAGAGCCGCGCGGTCTCGTCGCCCGAGAGCCGGCGCGGGACGGTGTCGGCGAGGCAGAGCGTGCCGAGCGCCAGGCCGGGCCGCAGCATCAGCGGGATTCCGGCGTAGAACCGCACGCCCGCCTCGCCGGTCACGAGCGCAACGTCGCGAAAGCGCGGGTCGTGCGTCGCGTCCTCGACCATCAGGGGCGCGTCGCTCAGGATCGCGTGATTGCAGAAGGCCGCGTCCCTGTCGGTCGGGCCGAACGCGATGCCGGAGGCCGCCTTGCACCACAGCCGATCGGCATCGACCAGCGAGATCCAGGCGTAAGGCACCCGGAACAGCGTGCGGGCGAGCCGGCAGACCGCGTCGAAATGGGCCTCGGGGGGCGTGTCGAGGATGCCGAGGGCGTGCAGGGCGGAGAGGCGTTCTGCCTCCCGGTCAGGACGTGGATGCACCGCGACGCTCCTTGCCGGCGGGTCGGCGCTGGAACGCCAGGCGAGGCTCGACACAACGTTAAAAAACTTAAGCAGTCGTTAAACTGCGGCTGTCGCGCCATGTACGGATCGACGAGACGACCTAAGCCGGGTGATGTACGTCACGGCCGGACTACGGCATGGTGAATGCACCCTCCGCTCGGCGGCAATGAACTGCCGCTGAACGGACAAGCATTGTCGCCTCGCCCTGACGCAGCGACCGCCGATCTATGACTGCCCGCCGCGACGCTCCGCACGCCGCCTTACGCCATCAGGGCCCGGCTGATCACGATGCGCTGGACGTCGCTGGTGCCCTCGTAGATCTGGCAGACCCGCACGTCGCGGTAGATCTGCTCGACCGGGTAATCGGCGAGGTAGCCGTAGCCGCCATGGATCTGGATCGCGTCGGAGCAGACGCCCTCCGCCATCTCGGAGGCGAAGAGCTTGGCCATCGCCGCCTCCTTCAGGCAGGGCTGCCCGGCATCGCGCAGCCGCGCGGCGTTCAGCACCAGGAGGCGCGCGGCCTCGATCCGCGTGGCCATGTCGGCGAGGCGGAAGGCGACCGCCTGATGCCGGTTGAGCGTCTGGCCGAAGGTCTCGCGCTCGCCCGCATAGGCGAGCGCCGCCTCGAAGGCCGCGCGGGCCATGCCGACCGCCTGGGCGGCGATGCCGATCCGCCCGCCTTCGAGATTCGCGAGCGCGATCTTCAGGCCCTCGCCCTCCTGGCCGAGCATCAGGTCGGGGGTGAGCTCCATCTCCTCGAACACGATCTGGGCCGTGTCCGAGGCGCGCTGGCCGAGCTTGTGCTCGAGGCGGGCCACTTTATAGCCCGGCGTCGTCGTCGGCACGATGAAGGCCGAGATGCCGCGCTTGCCGGCGTCCGGGTCGGTCACCGCGAACACGATGGCGAGGTCGGCATTCGCCCCCGAGGTGATGAACTGCTTGGTGCCCGACAGGATCCAGGCATTGCCGGAGCGCCGCGCCCGGGTCTTGAGGGCGGCGGCGTCCGAGCCGGCCCCGGGCTCGGTCAGGCAGAAGGCCGCGAGCTGCTCGCCGCGGGCGAGTGGACCTAAGAAGCGCTGCTTCTGCTCGGCGCTGCCGAATTTCAGGATCGGCATGCAGCCGACCGAGTTGTGCACGCTCATCACCGTCGAGACCGCGCCGTCGCCGGCCGCCACCTCCTCGATGGCGAGAGCGTAGGCGACGTGGTCGGCGGCCGCCCCGCCATGCTCCTCGGGCACCAGCATGCCCATGAAGCCGAGGGCTCCCATCTCGGCGATGGCCTCGCGGGGAAAGCGCACCTCCCGGTCCCACTCGGCCGAGAACGGCTTCAACCTCCCTTGCGCGAAGCTGCGGGCGGTGTCGCGGATCAGGATCTGGTCGTTGCTCAGCATCGCGTCACCCCTCTTACTTGGGCTGCATGCGCAAGCCGCCGTCGAGGCGGATGACCTCGCCGTTCAGCATCGAGTTGTCGATGATGGCCAGCGCCAGCTTGGCGTATTCCTCCGGCTTCCCGAGGCGCGAGGGGAACGGCACCGCGGCGCCGAGGGAATCCTGCACCTCCTGCGGCAGGCCGCGCAGCATCGGCGTCTCGAAGATGCCCGGCGCGATGGCGCAGACCCGGATCCCGGCAGGCGCGAATTCCCGCGCCGCTGGCAGGGTGAGGCCGACGATTCCGGCCTTCGAGGAGGCGTAGGCCGCCTGGCCCACCTGACCCTCGTAGGCCGCGATCGAGGCGGTGGAGATGATGACGCCGCGCTCGCCCCCCTCCAGCGGATCGAGGGCGAGGGCACCCGCCGCCACGAGGCGCATCAGGTTGAAGCTCCCGATCAGGTTGACCTGGATCACCTTGGCGTAGGCTTGGAGGTCGAGCGGGCCGTTGCGGCCGACGATCCGGCCTGCGGTCGCGACGCCGGCGCAGTTGACCAGGATGCGGGCAGGCCCGTGCGCTGTCGCCGCCCGTGCGACCGCCGCCTCGGCGCTGGCCGCGTCGGCGACATCGCAGGGGAGGGCGAGGCCGCCGATCTCTTCCGCGACCGCAGCCGCGGCGCCCTCGTTGAGGTCCAGGAGCGCGACCCGAGCGCCCGCCGCCGCCAGCGCCCGGCCGGTCGCCGCGCCCAGGCCCGATCCGCCGCCCGTGACGATGGCCGCTACGCCGTTGACGTTCATGCCTTGTCCTCCCGTGTCGCAGTCCCACTCGTCCGGTGGGTGAACCCTGCCGCCTGCGCCTTCCGCCCATGGCGAAGGGCGGACCGGTCTGCTACGCGATCAAGTCGTTGGCCCCATCGCTATGGGGCGGACCTGCCATCGTCAAGGCGCGCCGAATCGGACGGCGACAAGCGCCGGGTGAGGGGTCGCCAAGGGGGGAGGGAGCGCATGGACTCGTCGCATGAGGCCGGGCAGGGCGGGCCGCTCGCGGGCCTGCGCATCGTCGAGTTCGCAGGCATCGGCCCCGGCCCCTTCGCCGCCATGCTTCTTGCCGATATGGGCGCCGAGCTGGTGCGTCTCGACCGGCCCGGCGGCGCCGATCCCTACTCCCAGAACGTGGTGGTGCGCGGGCGCCCGACCGTGACGGTCGACCTGAAGGATGCGGGCGACCTCGCCGGCACCCTCGCGTTGCTGGAGCGGGCCGATGCCCTGATCGAGGGATTCCGCCCCGGCGTGATGGAGCGGCTCGGCCTCGGGCCCGAGGCGGTGCTCGCCCGCAACCCACGCCTCGTCTACGGCCGCATGACCGGCTGGGGCCAGGACGGACCGCTGGCGAGGTCGGCCGGACACGACATCACCTACATCGCGGTCACCGGCGCCCTCGCGGCGATCGGTCCGGCGGAGCGGCCGGTACCACCGCTCAACCTCGTCGGCGATTACGGCGGCGGCTCGCTCTACCTCGTCGCCGGGATTCTCGCCGGCCTGCTCTCGGCCGGCCGCACCGGGCGGGGCCAGATCGTCGACGCGGCGATCTGCGACGGCGCCGCCTCCCTGATGGCGATGTTCTCGGAACTGGCCTCGCAAGGCCGTTGGAGCGACCGGCGCGAAGCGAACCTGCTCGATGGCGGCGCGCCCTGGTACCGCACCTATGCCTGTCGCGATGGCCTTCACGTCGCGATCGGGCCGCTCGAACCACAATTCTACACCCTGTTCCGCCGCCTCACCGGGCTCGACGCCGACCCGGATTTCGACCGGCGCGACGACCCGGAGATGTGGCCGGTGCTGCGGCGCAAGCTCGAGACCTTGTTCGCGGGCAGGACGCGGGACGAGTGGTGCCGGCTTCTCGAAGGGACGGATGCCTGCCTGGCCCCCGTTCTCGCCCTCGCTGAGGCCGCCGACCATCCCCACCTCGTGGCGCGCCAGACCTTCGTCACCGTCGATGGCACGACCCAGCCTGCGCCGGCGCCCCGGTTCTCCGGTACGCCGTCGGCGATCCGGCCCCCATCCGGTCCACTCACGCTGGCCGAGGCCATCGCGCGCTGGAGCGGGGAGGGGGTTTTTCGAAGCTGAGCCGGAAAAACAGGTGTTGACGGCCCAAGAAACGGGGCCTATACGACCACCCATCGGCGCCGGCCGCTCCTGCGGACCGGGCGCTGAGACG
>NZ_BPQJ01000012.1:0-136459 GCF_022179185.1 Methylobacterium frigidaeris
CCCGTTCGGGCTTGCCTGGCACCGTCGAACGCGTCCGTTCGAAGGTGCGGCGGTACTACGTCTCCACCAGCCCCGTCGTGCTGCCCGAGGCTTCCGAATCCGGCCGGCCATGCGGCAGGGCGAGGTATTCCTCCGAGCGCATCTCGATCAGGCGCGAGACCGTGCGCTCGAACTCGAACGCCTCGCGGCCGGAATCGGCGAGGTACAGACCGGTCGGCTCGGCGGCCGCGGAGGCCAGCAGCTTGGTGCGGGTGTCGTAGAGCGCGTCGACCAGGATGATGAAGCGCTTGGCCTCGTTGCGCTGGGGCATGTCCATCACCGGGATCTCTTCCACGATCACGGTGTGGAAGCGCTCGGCCAAAGCCAGGTAGTCGGCGGCGCCGAGCGGCCGGGCGCAGAGATCCGCGAAGGTGAAGCGGGCGACGCCGCCGGCGGCCTCGGGGATCGCCACGTCGTGGCCCTTGACCTGGATCGTCGTCGGCCGCCCCTGCGGCTCGCCGGACAGGGCCCGGAACGCGCCGGTGAGCGCTTGCGCGGCCGCCTCGTCCGCCGGCACGTGGTAGACCGGGCTGCCGCCGAGCTTCTCCAGGCGGAAATCGGTGCGCGAATCGAGCCGCACCACCGCGACCCGCTCCTTGAGCTGGTCGATGAAGGGCAGGAACAGGGCGCGGTTGAGCCCGCCCTCGTAGAGCCGGTCGGGCTCGACGTTGGAGGTCGCCACCATCACCACGCCGCGGGCGAACAGCGCGGTGAAGAGACGCCCGAGGATCATCGCGTCGGCGATGTCGGTGACGGTGAACTCGTCGAAGCAGAGCAGGCGCGCCTCGGCCGCGAGCGCCTCGGCCACCACCGGGATCGGGTCGTCGCCCCTGGCGGTACCCTGCTTCACCGCCTGGCGGTGGCGGTGGATGCGCTCGTGCACGTCACCCATGAAGGCGTGGAAATGCACCCGGCGCTTCGGGGGAGGGGCCGCCTCGTGGAAGAGGTCCATCAGCATGGTCTTGCCGCGGCCGACCAGACCCCAGACGTAGAGGCCGCGCGGCCCGGCGATCGGCTCGGGCTTTCGGCCGAACAGCCGGCCGAGGACGCCGGGGCTCGCGGGCGGTGGCACCTCCGCGAGGTCACGGATCAGCCCGTCGAGGCGGGAGACGAGGTCGGTCTGGGCGGGATCGCGCTCGATCGCGCCCGACTCGACCAGGGCGTCGTAGCGGGCGGCGACCGGGCCGCGGGCGGCGGGAACGGGGCTTTGGGTCACCGGCGGGGCTTATCGCGCGGGGCCGGTCCGCGCAATGCGGTGAGATCAAGGCGGCCGCATGCGCCGGCAGCACGGCCGTTGCGCCGTGCAGCATCGGAACGGCGCACCGACCTGCTGCATTGCACAATCCCGGTCTCGGCCGGGATGAGGAAACGCTCGAGATCGCGCCGTCCCCTGTTCGGAGTGCACCTCGAGAATGCAAGATCACCCCCTGCGCACTCAACTGCCCGCTGGCACCCTGGTCAGGCGCCTCTGGTCCACCGACCGCGACGCGGTCGTCACCCTGTTCCGCGGCCTCGACCCGGATTCCCGCTTCGACCGCTTCATGGGCGCTGTGAGCGAGGCCAGAGCGGCGGCCTACGCATCGCACGCCGTCGCTGCCAAAGGCCTGATCTTCGGCGCCTTCACGGACGGGATCCTGCGCGGCGTCGGCGAGCTGCGCCCCGCGGGCGCTACCGCAGAGGCCGAGATCGCCTTCGCGGTGGCGCCTGGCCATCGCGGCCGCGGGCTCGGCGCCGCCCTCGGCGCACGCCTGGCCCAGGCCGCCCGCAACGGCGGCACGCGCCGGCTGCACCTGCGCTGCCTGCCCGGCAACCGAGGGATGCGGGCGCTGGCCCAGCGCCTCGGCGCCGAACTCCGCTCGGGCGGCCGCGAGGTCCACGCCGTCCTGGCGCTCAGCCCGCCCACGCTCTTCTCGCTCTGGCGCGAGGGCGTGGAGGGCCTGTTCGATGTCGCGGCGGCCGCCTCGGCAGCTTGCTCGGCAACGTGGCCGATCGTGCCGGTCGTCTGACGCCCTCCGGCCGGGAAACCGAATCGTCGCCGACCGTGACGCATCCCGGACTTGTCCAGGAGCCGAGATGCGGAACTCGGACGAGTCCGGGAGGCGGCAACGATCTGTGGAGAGATGAATAAAGTCTTAATCGAGGCCTGGACTCGCCACCATCCGGCCCCGTCCATGCCGGATTGTGTTGCTCAAACCGGAGGCAAGACAGCAGGAGGGGACAACCGGATGCAGTCCGCCCGTACCACGCGCGGCCAGGAGACCGCCGCCGAGATCCAGTCGAACCAGATTCAGTCGAGTCAAATTCAATCGAACTTAGAGCGCTCCGTGGCGGCGGCCCTCCGCACCATCGCGGCGGTCCAGGCGGAGCGCAGCGCAGCCCCGGTCCGCTCCGCCCGCCTGCGGCTCGCGACGATCTACGGCGTCACCCGCCTCCAGCGGCGGCGGGAGCGCGAGGGCACCGCCGGCACGAGCAACGCTGGAATGTAACAGCCCGCCCTAACAATCGGATGTCCGAGGCGGCGCGGGTGCGCATGTAGTCCTGGCTGCGCTCCATCAGCACCTCGTGGCTGAGCCGCGCCCCCGGATAGCTCGTGGCGACCCGCCAGCCGTCCTGCCGGCCGCCCTCTTCCTTCAGCTTCACGTCTCCGCCGACGCGGGCGAACCGCTCCGGCAGGCAGGTCACCTGCACGAGCCGATGGCGGGACAGCTCGCACCGGACGTCGTTCGTGGACATGACCTTTCCTCTTCTGCGAGGGCGCAGCAGCCGTGTTCGGACACAGAAAAACCCGAGGGCTCGCGCCGACGGGGTTGCCTGCAGACATCGAGCGTGCGCTCCCGTCACCGGGTGGGGGACCCCATCTGTGCGAGAGCGCGAACCATCGTCTGCCATCCTTCTGCTGAGAGCCAAGACTTGACTTGGCGAAAGCGCTTTCGTCAAGCCTGACTCTGCGCCAGCTCCCAGCCCCGCTCGGCAAGAGCGATGCCGAGCGCGCCCTTCTGGCTCGCCTCGTCGCTGGAGGCGTTGCCGGCCTGGGCGCGGGCGAGCACGCCCTCCAGGATCACGGCCAGGCGGAACAGCGCGAAGGCGACGTGGAACGGGGTGATGCCGTCGCTGCGCCCGGTGCGCTCGCAGTAGCGCCGCACGTACTCGTCCTGGGTCGGAATGCCGAGGGCGGGAAGGTCGCGCCCGAGCACGCCGCGATAGGCGGTGGGTGCAGTGTTGTAGGCGATGCAGTTATAGCCGAGATCGGCGAGCGGATGGCCGAGCGTGGCCAGCTCCCAGTCGATGATGCCGATCACCCGCGGCTCGGTCTTGTGGAAGATCATGTTGTCGAGGCGGAAATCGCCGTGGACGATCCGGGTCTCGTCGCTGTCGGCCGGGATGTGGGCCGGCAGCCACTCGGCCAGGCGGTCGATCGCGACGTTCTCGCGGGTCTTCGAGGCCACCCACTGCTTCGACCAGCGCTCGATCTGGCGCTGGAAGTAATTGCCGGCGCGACCGAAATCGGACAGGCCGATCGCCGCCGGATCGACGAGGTGGAGGCGCGCCAGCGCCTCGTTCATGCCGTAATAGATCCCCGCCCGCTCCTCGCGCGGCAATTCCGGCAGCATCGGGTCCCAGAACACCCGGCCGTGCAGCCGCTCCATCAGGTAGAACGGCGTGCCGATGACGCCCGGATCGGCGCAATAGGCCACCGCCTGCGGCACCGGCACGTCGGTGCGGGAGAGCGCCTGCAGCACCCGGAACTCCCGGTCGACCGCGTGGGCGGAGGGCAGGAGCTTGCCCGGCGGCTGCTTGCGCAGCACGTACTCGCCGGCCTCGGCCATCACCAGGAAGGTCGGGTTCGACTGCCCGCCGCGCATCTGGCGCAGCTCGTTCAGCCGCCCCAGCCCCTGCTGGGCGAGGAACGCTTCCAGCGCCTCGGTCGGGAAGCGGTGCGCCTCGCGCACCGGGATGGTCTCGGGCAGATCCGACGGGGATGGGGCAGTCATGCGACCTTCGCGGCCTCTCAGCGTGCGTTTCCTGGCCGGACCATGCCCCACCGGTGGCCGCGGGTCATTCCTGCAGTGCAGCAATTCGTCGGCGCGGCTCTGTACCCCACTGATTTCGCCGCATTTTCCGGCAATCGGGTGGGCAAGCGTACCCCCCGCGACTAGAGTGCCCGCATGATTCGCGCATCCCTCCTCGCCGCCCTCGGCCTGTTCGCCTTCGCTCTGCCCGCCTCCGCCAAGCCGAAGCCCAAGGCGGAGGCCGCGCCCCCGAGCCTCCAGGCCAGCCCGATCGGCACCTTCGGCGACTGGAACGTCTTCGCCGCCGGCGAGGGCAAGTCGCGCATCTGCTACGCCATCAGCCAGCCGCAGGTCCGCCTGCCGAAGAGCCTCAAGCGCGATCCGGCCTATCTCTTCGTCACCGTGCGCAAGGGCGAGAAGGTCAACAACGAGGTCGCGGTGATGCTGGGCTTCGCGCCGAAGCCCGGCAGCGGCCAGGCCACCACCACCGCCGCGGCGAACGGCGCGGTGCCAACCCCCGCCTCCAGCGCCTCCGATCCCAGCCTGGCGATCGGCTCGGCCCGCTACGCGCTGGTGGTGAAGGGCGCCAATGCCTGGGTGCAGAACCCGGCCGACGAGACCAAGGTCGTGGCCGAGATGGGCCGGGGCAAGAAGGTCATCGTCAAGGCCGTCTCGCAGCGCGGCAATGCCTCGACCGACGAATACGCCCTCGACGGCTTCGGCGAGGCGATGAAGCGCACCCGCGAGGAGTGCAAGTAGTCAGAGAATATCCTGTAAATACAGCGTCATAGGACGGGCGCGGGATCCCCTCTCCCACACGGGAGAGGGAGGGAGATCCTGCTCCGCTCCTTCTCCGCTGAGTCTCTGCTGACACGCCTCGTTTCCCGGGGATTCACCGCCGCCCCATCGCGTTCCGGCCCGAATACCCCTATATGCCGCTGTAATCCGTTTCACTCGAAGGTCTGCGATATCATGGCGACGGCGTCGTTCGACACCGCCCGGCGCGGGAATGGCGCCGTACCAGCAGCACAAGCCCCGGCGATCGAGAAGACGCCCGAGATCCGTCCCGAGGCGCTGGAGACCACCGGCCCGACCTCTCTCGTCGGCCTCACCCGCGAAGCCTTGAAGGGGCGCCTCGCGGGTCTGGGCGTGCCCGAGCGCGAGCAGCGCATGCGTGCCGGCCAGCTCTGGCACTGGATCAACGTGCGCGGAGCCTCGTCCTTCGACGAGATGACCAATGTCAGCAAGGTGCTGAAGAACCAGCTCGCCGGCATCCACACTCTCGACCGGCCCGAAGTGGTGAGCGAGCAGGTGTCGCGCGATGGCACCCGCAAGTGGCTGATCCGCATGCCGCCGACCGGCCGGCACGATCACAACCGTGGCGCCGAGATCGAGTGCGTCTACATCCCGGCCAACGACCGCGGCACGCTCTGCGTCTCGTCTCAGGTCGGCTGCACCCTGACCTGCTCGTTCTGCCACACCGGCACGCAGCGCCTGGTGCGCAACCTGTCGTGCCAGGAGATCGTCTCGCAGCTGGTGGTGGCCCGCGACCGCCTCGGCGACTGGCCGGGCAGGACCCCGCCGAAGGGCGCCTTCGTGCCGGTCGACGGCTCGCGCTTCGTGTCGAACATCGTGTTCATGGGCATGGGCGAGCCACTCTACAACGTCGACAACGTCATCGACGCGGTCGGCGTGATGAGCGACCACGAGGGCCTGGGCCTGTCGCGCCGCCGCATCACCGTCTCGACCTCCGGCGTGGTGCCGCAATTCGAGCGCCTCGGCCTCGAGGCCAACGCCATGCTGGCGATCTCGCTGCACGCGGTGCGCGACGACCTGCGCAACGAGCTGGTCCCGCTCAACCGCAAATACCCGATCCGCGACCTGCTTCAGGCCTGCCGCGACTATCCGGGCGTGTCGAATGCCCGCCGCATCACCTTCGAGTACGTGATGCTCAAGGGCGTCAACGATTCCGACGCCGAGGCGAAGGAGCTGGTGCGCCTGCTCAAGGGGATCCCGGCCAAGATCAACCTGATCCCGTTCAATCCCTGGCCCGGCTCCAAGTACGAGTGCTCGGACTGGGAGCGGATCGAGCGCTTCTCGGAGATCGTGTTCAATGCCGGCTACGCCTCGCCGGTGCGCACGCCGCGCGGCCGCGACATCCTGGCGGCCTGCGGCCAGCTCAAGAGCGAGACCGAGAAGCTGCGCGCCCGCGCCCGGCTGATGCTGGAGGAGGGCATCGGCGCGGAAGGCGTCTACGCCGCAGGCCACGACGACGACTGAGGCGGGACGAACGATGTCCCTCGGCCGTCTCCTCGCCGTCGCGACCGCGCTCCTGATGGCGATCGCCTGCGGCGGCCTCGCCCTCGGGATCGGCGTCGTGATGGACCCGGTCCTGCGCGATCTCCTGGGAACTCTCGGCCTGTCGGGGCTCGAGGCCGTGCTGTCGGATCTCGCCGAGGGCTACGCGCCGGACCCCGCGATGATCGAGGGGGCGGTGAATCTCGGCCGGGCGATCCTGCTCCTCGTCGCGGTGCCGCCGGTCCTCAACGCCATCGTCGGCGAGGTGCTGGGCTGGCGCTCGCTCGCCTGGTACGGCGGCGCCACCGGCCTCCTCACCGCCCTCCTGCCCTGGCTGATGCGCGGCGGCGCCGGGCCGGCAGGGGCTGGGGAGGGCCGGGTCACGGCGATCCTGTTCTGCGCCGGCGGCATCGCCGGCCTGGTCTACTGGCTCGCCGCCGGGCGTTTCGCCGGGCGCGGGCCGGCGACGATGTGGGCCGCGCCGCGGCGGCAGTGACCCGACACCCATCCTGCCGGCGTGTCCGTCTCGGTGATCTCACATGTTAACGCAGTCTTCGGCTCGCGGTCGCTGTGGAAGAACTCCGGGATTGCCTGGTTCGTGAGAGGCTCGTTCAGAGTCGCGGAGGCACGGTCGAGTTCCTGAGGGGACCTTCCCGAAAGAATTCCGCCGATGCCGTCGCCGCGCCGCCTCCTCGCCACGATCAAGACCGTCCGGGTCTGGGTCGTGCTCGGCGTGCTGGCCCCCCTCGGCATGCTGCTCGTCTCCGGCTTCATGCTGTACGAGCTGCGACGGGAGATCTGGGCCCGGGCGGCGGAAACCTCCCAGAACCTGCTGCAGGTGATCGAGACCGACATCGTGCGCAACGTCGAGATCATGGACCTGGCATTGCGGGGCATGATCGCCAAGGTCGAGAATCCTCTCGTCGCCACTGCGCCGGAGAGCCTGCGGCAGCTGCTGCTGTTCGACCGCGTCGTGACCGCCGAGGGGATGGGAGTCCTCGTGCTGTTCGACGAGCATGGCCACGGCATCCTGAACTCGCGTTTCCCCGCGAATGCCGGCGGGACGTTCCTCGACCGTGACTACGTCCAGGTCCATCAGCGGGATCCGGAGGCCGGGCTCTACATCAGCAAGCCGTACCAGTCGCGGATGTCGGGCGCCTACACGGTCGCGTTCAGCCGGCGCGTCAACAAGCCGGACGGGTCGTTCGGCGGCGTCGCGGTCGCCACGCTGAAGCTGTCGCACTTCACCCAGATGCTCGCGAAGATCGGCCTCGGGCCGAACAGCGCCATCAACCTGATCCGCCAGGACGGCATCCGGATCGTGCGCTTCCCCTACGACGTGCGCGACGTCGGGTCCGACGTCTCCGGGGCATCGAACTTCCAGCGTTTCATCCGCGAGCGGGACGGGAGCTTCGCCGAGCGGGCCAACCGCGACGGCGTCCACCGGCTCTTCACCTTCACGCAGGTCGGCGAGCTGCCGCTCATCCTGTCGATCGGCCTGAGCACGGAAGAGATCGAGGCCGGGTGGCGCGCCAAGGCGCTGATGATCGGCGTCACGCTCCTCGCCCTGTTCGGCCTCGCGGTCCTGCTCGCCCTGCTGTGCGGACGGGAGCTGCGCCGCCGCGAGGCGGTCGAGGCCGCGCTCGCCCGCCTCTCGATGACCGACGGGCTGACCGGGTTGCCGAACCGGCGCCGCTTCGACGAAGCTCTGCACCTGGCGCTGAGGGCCGCGTCCCGCAGCGATCGGCCCGTCGGGCTGCTGATCGTCGACGCCGATCATTTCAAGCGCTTCAACGACCGCTACGGGCACGCGGTCGGCGACGAGATCCTGCGCGGGCTGGCGCGCTGCCTGTCGGCCTGCATCCACCGGCCGCACGACCTCGCCTGCCGGATCGGCGGCGAGGAATTCGGCGTGATCCTGCCGGAGACCGACGCGGAGGGGGCGGCGCAGGTCGCCGCGCGCCTGCACGACGAGGTGGCGACCCTGGCGGTGGCGTCGGCCGGCCTTCCGGCCGGTGCGGTGACGGTGAGCATCGGGCTCGCCGAGGCCGCCGGCGGCTCGCAGGCCGAGCTCCACCGGGCGGCGGACACGGCGCTCTACGCCGCCAAGGGGGCGGGCCGCAACCGCACCTGCCGGGCCGAGGCGCGCCCCTTGGCCGCCCCTCTGCGCCTGGTCGCGGCGTCGGACGTTGCCGCCTCCTGATCCGTTCAGCGCACCGTGAGCAGGATGCGGGCCGCGAAGGTGCCGAACAGCCCGGCGAAGAGCCAGTCGATCCCCCGCATCAACCGCGGCCGTGCTTGGAGCGCGCCGGTGACCCGGGCGGCGCCGAGCACCATCAGGATCCCCAGCGGCAGGGACAGGGCGATGAAGGCCAGGCCCAGGAAGGCGAGCTGACCGGTCGGGTCGGGGGCGTCGGCGCGCACGAATTGCGGCAGGAAGGTCAGGAAGAACAGCACCACCTTGGGGTTGGTCAGGTTCACGCCGAGCCCGAGGCAGAAGGTGCGCCACAGGCCGCCCCGCACCGGCTCGGCCCGGACGTTCAGGGCCGAGCCGCGGCGCAGGGCGTCGATCGCCAGCCAGGCGAGGTAGAGCGCGCCCACCACCTTCAGCACCGTGAAGGCGGTGGCCGAGGCGGCGATCAGGGCCGAGATGCCGAGCACGGCGGCCAGCGTGTGGATCAGGGTGCCGAGGCTCGTGCCCAGCACCGTCACGATGCCGGCCCGCCGCCCCGACCCGATGGTGCGGGCGAGCGTCAGGCTCATGTCGGGCCCAGGCGTGACGAACAGCACCAGGCAGGCGGCGAGATAGGCCAGGAGCGTCGGGGTATCGGGCAGGAAGCTCATCGGACGGCTCCGCGGAGGCTGCCCCGGTCTGTATCCGCCCCCGGGTCGCGCGCAAGCCGGGAAAGGCGGTCCAAGGTCCGGCGCGAGCCCGCGAAACGACGTGCGCCCGCCCGGGGGTGCCGGGCGGGCGCGGGGGACGCCGGGTGATCGGGGAGGCGTCAGAAGGTGATGCCGCCCTCGATCATGTAGCGATCCTGCGAGGTGCGGTTGCCGGTGCGGCCGAAGCCGGAGCCGAGCGTGCCGAAGGCGAGGTCGCCGCGGGTGATGTCGTAGAGCTGGACCCGCGAGTACTCGCCGCGGACGAAGAAGCGGTCGAAGGTGAAGGTCGGGGTGATCGTGAAGGACAGGGCCGAGCTGCCCGCGCCGTAGAGCAGGCTGGTGCCGCCCGAGAACGGGGTGCCCGTCTGGCTGATGTACTCGACGCGGCCGGCGAGCGCGAAGTTGTCGGTGAAGGCGTAGCTCGCCAGGACCGCGCCGCCATAAGTCGAGGCGCCCTCGGTGATGCCGATCTTGAAGTCGCGCGCGACGTTCGTGTACTGGAAGTAGGGCGTGATCGTCCACGGCCCGTTCGAGTACGTGTAGTTGATCGACAGGATCCCGCTGTTCTGCTGGAACAGCGGCGTCGCGAAGGAATAGCGCAGGCTGCGCGACAGCACGTCGGTGCGGTCGAGGTTGAGGCCGCCGTTGATGCCGAAGGAGTTGTTGTCGTCGAGCTTGTAGGTGACGGCGCCAGTGAGCCAGCTGATGTTGCCGGAGAAGAACCCGTCGGTGCCGGCCACCGAGGCGGACCACGGGCCGTCGCTGTAGTTCACCTGCACGCCGTGGTTGATGATGTTCTCCTGGTTGAACAGGAGACCGCGGGAGATGTTCAGGTTCTGGAAGGTGAACGGCGCCTCGGTCCCGATCAGGGTCGGCATCCGGCCGCCCTGGATCGACCAGTTGTCGTTGAACACGTACTTGCCGAAGGCGACCGGCAGCGGCGTGAACAGCAGGTCGGTCTGGTCGAGGGCGCTGTAGTTGAGGAAGCCGAGGGCCGGGATCGCGTAGGCGCCGGCCTGGACGTAGAACTGGAACGGCCCGTCGGCCTTCTGGATCCAGCCCTGGATGTTGGTGAAGTCGACCCGTGCCGCCCGGTCGCTCGGCAGCGGCGCGGCCGAGAACGGGAAGGGATTGGTCTGGGTATAGGCGTAGCCGGTGATCGCGCCGCCGACATAGATGTCGCCGAAGCCGCCGAGCGTGAAGCAGGACGGGTTCGGGTTCGGCTTGATGATGCCGCCATAGGCCGGCAGCGACAGGGTCGCCTTGCAGGGCTCGACAACGGCCACCGGGGCAGGGGCCGGGGCGGCCAGGTCGGCGGCCAGGGCGGACCCGGTCGACAGCAGGGCGACGGTCAGGCTGCTGAGGGTGAAGCGCATTGCCACGGTCGAAAAGTCCATCTGAGGCCAGGTTTGGCCAGTGCCGAGTGCGGCG
The DNA here is from genome assembly GCF_022179185.1 of Methylobacterium frigidaeris. Lineage (GTDB taxonomy): Bacteria > Pseudomonadota > Alphaproteobacteria > Rhizobiales > Beijerinckiaceae > Methylobacterium > Methylobacterium frigidaeris. The sequence goes on from NZ_BPQJ01000012.1 coordinate 10,662, forward strand.
AGGCCAATTGTGGCCGGGGCCAACTGCGGCCAAGCTGGCAGTGTGGCGGCAACGTGGCAAAACCTTTTGTTGGGCGTTTGCTCAAAAATTAGGCAATCTACGCTCTGTTGCGAAGGTGTATCCGGGGCCGTGTCTTTCGCGCAACGCGAGTGGATACTTGACCCACGTAGGATTGACGTTGTCGCGCGACACGTTGGCGTTGCGGCATGTCGAATGCGCCCGCCCCGGATGTGCCGCTTTCGTGAGCCCGGAGCCTTTCGCGGCATCCGTCCGCGGCAGCGGAGGGTGCGGTGAGAAGCGCGGAGAGTGGCAGGGCCGGGGAGATCACGCCTCCTCCGCCAGCATCCGCCGCAGCCAGTCGATGAAGGCCGAGGCGGCTGGCGAGAGCGGCCGGTCCGCCGCCGGCACGGCGGCGAAGCCGTTCGCGAAGCGGTGGAAGCCGCTCGGCGCGACCAGGCGGCCCGCCGCGAGGTCGTCGCGCACCAGCACCTGCTCCACCAGGGCGACGCCGAGGCCCGACAGGGCGGCCTCGATGCACAGGCCGTTATGCGGGAAGGCGATGTCCCGCTCCGCCGCGACGCGCTTGCCCGTCGTCGCCTCCCAGGCCGGCCAGGAATGCGGCGTGTATTCGTGGACGATCCGGGTCTCGGCGGCGAGCCGCCCGCCCTCGACCCGGATCGTGTAACCGGGCGCGCAGACCACCCCGAAGGCCACGTCGCCGAGGCGGATCGCGCGCGCTTCGTCGCGGATCGGATGGGCGAGCCGGTCCCAGCTCAGCACCAGGTCGGCGCCGTCGTCGCGGGTCTCCCGGGCCGAGGTCATCGAGAGGCGCACCTGCACCGTCGGCCGCTCGCGGTAGAAGCCCGACAGGCGCGGCACCAGCCAGCGCATCGCGAAGGTCGCCCCGCAGGCGAGGTGGACGGTGGCGCCGCGCCCGGCATCGCGCAGGCGCAGGTAGCCCCGCTCCAGGTCGTCGAGCACCCCCGTCACCACCGTCCGGAACGCCTCGCCGGCGGGGGTGAGCCGCAGGCCCGTGCCGGCCTTTTCGAACAGGGCGGTGCCGGCCTGCTCCTGCAAGGCCCGCACCTGGCGCGACACCGCCCCGTGGGTGCGGCCGAGCTCGTTCGCCGCCTTCGTGACCGATCCGAGACGCGCCGCGGCCTCGAAGGCCCGCAGGGAGGAGAGGGGCGGCAGGTGGCGCATGGCGGACTTCTGTGAGTTTCGCGCACGAAGCGCGCTGAAGAACTCAATATACGGCGGCGGGTGTTCCGGGTACCTCTACGGTGCCCGACACAGGAGGAGATCTGCCGTGGCCGCCACCGTCATCCCGTTTCCGATGCACCGCGTCGCCGGCGCTCCGCGGGTGCTGACCGTGAGCCATGCGCACGAACCGCGCCTCGCCGGCGTGGCGATCCTGCAAGCCTGGTTCCGGCGCTGGGCCGCCCGTCGCCACCTGGCGCGCGAGCTGCCCTTCATGACCGACGAGACCCTGGCCGATGTCGGCCTCTCCCGTGCGGAGGCGCGTGCCGAGGCGCGCCGCCCGTTCTGGCAGGCCGGTGTAGACGACGCGGCCTGAGCACGAGCGGCCTGACTTTCGGCGCCCGCGGCCGGTTGACCGGCCGCGGCACCGCTGCCAGCCTGCTCCCACCGGGGCCGGAAGACGCCCCGCCGGGAGGATCAACCGTGTCCCTACGCGTCCGCGCCGCCATCCTGCACCATGCCCCCGTCGGGCGGCCCTATGCCGAGACCCGTCCGCTGCGCATCGAGACGATCGAGCTCGATCCGCCGGGGCCGGACGAGGTGCTGGTGAAGATCGCCGGTGCCGGCCTGTGCCATTCCGATCTCTCGGTCATCAACGGCGACCGGGTCCGGCCGGTGCCGGTGGCGCTCGGGCACGAGGCCTCGGGCATCGTCGAGGAGCCCGGGCCCGGCGTCACCGACCTCAAGCGCGGCGACCACGTGGTGATGTCCTTCGTGCCGACCTGCGGCGGCTGCGCGCCCTGCCGCGAGGGGCGCGGCGCCCTGTGCGAGCCCGGCAACGCCGCCAATGCCAGCGGCACGCTGCTGTCCGGCGCCAAGCGCATCCGCTGCGACGGGGCCGAGGTGAGCCATCACAGCGGCGTCTCGGCCTTCGGAGAGTACGCGGTGATCTCGCGCCGCTCGATCGTGAAGATCGATCCCGAGGTGCCGCTCGTCGAGGCCGCCCTGTTCGGCTGCGCGGTGATGACCGGTGTCGGCGCCGTGGTGAATACCTGCCAGGTGCGGATGGGCCAGAGCGTCGCGGTGGTGGGCCTCGGCGGCGTCGGTCTCTCGGCGCTGATCGGTGCCGTGGCCTGCGGGGCGGGCCGCGTCGTCGCGGTCGATCTCTCCGAGGACAAGCTCCGGGTCGCCCGGGAGCTGGGCGCCACCGACACGTTCCTGGCTTCAGACCCCGACGCGGTCGCGGCGATCCGCGACGCCACCGATGGCGGCGTCGACGTCGCGCTGGAGATGGCCGGCTCGGTCAAGGCCTTCGACACCGCCTACCGGATCACGCGCCGCGGCGGCACCACGGCCACCGCCGGCCTCGCCAATCCGAACCACAGCTTCACCCTGCCGCCGGTCGGGCTCGTCGGCGAGGAGCGGGTGGTGCGTGGCAGCTACATGGGCTCCTGCGTCCCGGCCCGGGACATCCCGCGTTACATCGCGATGTATCGGCAGGGCCGCCTGCCGGTGAACAAGCTGATGACCGGCACCCTCACCCTCGACCAGATCAACGAGGGCTTCGACCGGCTGGATCGCGGCGAGGCGATCCGGCAGGTGATCGCGATGTAGGAGGCTGTTCCGCCCTGCCCGGTGGAGCCGACACCCTCCGGAGCATTGCGGGCTCCGCTTCGCGGCCGCGTGATGACGACGCCGGATGGCAGTTTCGTCGAGCAGAGCCCGACAGGGTCTTGCTGTCACGGCGCCAATCGCGCCGTGATCCCGACGAGGCCGCATCGCAGCGTTCGCGGCTGGGACAAGCGTGTCGGATGGAGCACGCTGGCGGCTTTTCTTGCCTAGACCTCGGCACGTCATCGCGTCCGGCGCGAAACGCAGCCGTGCTGCCCTTGTCCCGGGGCGCGCGCCCATGCATCGATGGGAGAATGCAACGAGGGGCCGCTCACTGCGGCCCGAGGGATTTTTTACCTAAGGACGTGCCATGGGGCTGTTTCAGGATGCCTTCTCCCGGTTCGGCCGGGTCGTCATGTCCTATGCCGGCGACACCGCCTTCCTCCACGCCGCCTGTTCGGCGGCTGCTACCGTGATCCTGGCCGACCAGGAGATCGACGAGGAGGAGATCGAGACGGCGCTCGCCGACCTCAGCAACAACCCGATCCTGCACAAGTCCTACGGCGTGCTGAAGCTGGAGCAGGAACTGCACGAGGCGATCGCCCGGGCGAAGAGCCGGGCCGGACGGCTCGAGAACCTGCGCTTCGTCGGCGCCATCGCCGACCGGCCGCTGGAGCAGCGCCAGGACGTCTTCCTCATCGCCGCCGACGTCGCCGACCAGGGCGGCATCAGCGAACTGGAGCACAAGGCCCTCGACGACATCGCCGAGGTGCTCGGCGTCGAGAAGGCGGTCCTCCTGGGGGTGTGAGGTCGGGCGTGTGAGGGCCTGACACCGGGCAGGCCCGCCATATCTCATCCCCATCGTCAGGGTGGGGAGCGTGTCGCGATGGATGTCGGATTTCTCGGGCTCGGCCGGATGGGCCGGCCGATGGCGCTCAACCTAGTCAGGGCCGGTCACCGGGTCCGGGTGTGGAACCGCTCTCCCCAGGCGGCGGAAGAGCTGCGCACCCACGGCGCCGTGCCGGTGGCGACCCCCGCCGAGGCGTTTCGGGGCGACGCCGCGGTGACGATGCTGGCCGACGATGCCGCGCTCCGCGCCGTCATCGTCGAAGGCGGCCTGCTCGACCAGGCCGGGAAGCCGGGCGTCCATATTGGCACCAGCACCATCTCGGTCGCTCTCGCCGAGGAACTGGCGGCGGTGCACGGCCGGGCGGGGGTGCCTTACGTCTCGGCGCCGGTCTTCGGCCGGCCCGACGTGGCGGAACTCGGCAAGCTCAACATCCTGGCGGCCGGCCCGGAGGACGCGATCGCGCGGGCGCAGCCGCTCCTCGACGCGATGGGGGCGAAGACCTGGCGCTTCGGCGAGACGCCGGCCCGCGCCAACGCGGTCAAGCTCGCCGGCAACATGATGATCGTCGCGGCGATCGAGGCGATGGGCGAGGCGGCGGCGCTGACCGAGGCGCACGGGGTTGCGGCCGCCGACCTGCTCGACCTTCTCACCAGCACGATCTTCGCCGCCCCGGTCTACAAGAACTACGGCGCCTCGATCGCCGCCGGCCGGTATGAGCCGCCGGGCTTCGGGCTGGCGCTCGGCGCCAAGGACGTGCGACTGGCCCTTGCCGCCGCGGAGACCGCCCGGGTTCCGATGCCGCTCGCCAGCGTCCTGCGCGACAGCCTGCTCGATGCGCTCGCGCATGGCGACGGGGAGAAGGATCTGGCGGCTTTGGCGACCGTGTCGGCGCGGCGGGCGGGGCAGAGATAGTACTCGACGGTACTCCCGCCGCCCTTTCCCGCACGACCGAGGCGAAGCGGAAAGAGATCCGGGTCCAGGAGGCGAAGTTCCGCAAAGCGGTTCTCTATGCTGCAACGTTGCAGACGTAAGGACGCTTCGCGATTTCCTGTGCTGGTTCCGGGGTCGCATTCCGCTGACTCTGCATGCGCGCAGGTCCGGAACGGATCCGGAAAGCCGAAGGGTTATACCGCCGCGCCTTCGAACGGACTCGTTCAGAGACGCAAGGCAAGCTCGAACGGGCGCCGGCGCTGATGCGCCGGACGCCTTGCCATCTACGTGTCGATGGCAAGGCGCGAAGGTATTACTGTAGAGATGCGAGACCATCGGCCTCTTCACACCCCCGGATCGTTCTCCAGCAGGATCGGCTCCCCGTGCGGCGTCGCCGCCGCCGCACGGGCGAAGGCCGCGCGGCGCGCCTCCAGGGCCGCCGCGCTGGTCAGGCCGCGCTCGGCGATCAACGCCTCGATCGTCTCCAGCCACAGCGCGTAATCCGCCGTGCGGTCGCCGTGCCGGCCGAGGGCCTGCGCCCAGTCCGACCAGGTGAACAGGCCGGCATCGTGCAGCGACACCACCAGCGCGAAGGTCTGCGCCTCCCAGGGGGCGGCGAAGACCGGGGGCTCAGGTGGACGGCTCATCTGCGGGCGGCTCATGCGGCGTCGCCCCGGGCGGGTTCGAGGTAGCTCTCGAACGCGTTGACCGAGACGGTCAGGCCCGGCTCCGCGTCCTCGCCCCACAGCTCGGTCCCGGCGAAGCGCACGGTGTAGAGCCATTGCGGCGCCTCGCCGGCGAAGGCGGCGTTGGAATCCGGGAAGACGAAGCCGCCATGGAGCCGCTCGACCGTGCCGGTGCGGCCGCGGACGTAGCGCGGCAGGCGGGTATGGCCGGTCGGGTTGACGATCTTGGCCCGCACCTCGTCTCCGACCGCGAAACGGGCAGGATGGGCCACCGGGCGGTCGCTCGGGAAGCCGCGGGCGAAGAGTGGTGCCACCTCCTCGGCCTTGAGCACCCGGGCGACCGGGGCCGGCGGCGTCATCGCGGCACCGGCGGCGAGCTCGCCGGCCTCGACGAGGCCGTGCTGCTGCACCTGCTTCTCCAGGGCCCGGAACCAGATCCGGTAGTAGCTGGAGGTCAGGTATTCGCCGGGAGGCAGCGATTCGCGGGCGGCGCGGCTGGCGTCGAGGTTCCAGGTGCCGGTCAGCCCCATCGCCATCGCCATCGCGAAGACCCGCCGCTCCCACGGAGCGTGGAACCAGGGCTCGTCCGCCTCGAGACCCAGCGGGCCGAAGCCCTGCATGCCGCCGAGATCCTGTCCGCCGTTCATGCGTGCACCACCTGGTCGGGGCTCAAGGGAAGCCCGGTGCCAATCATCGAATCGCGGGTGACGAGGTCGGCGAGCGCCGCCTCGTCGAGGTGGTCGGTGCCCGGGGGACGCATCGGCAGCACCATGTAGCGGAGCTCCGCGGTCGAGTCCCAGACGCGGATCCGCGTCGCGGCGGGCAGTTCGGTGCCGAACTCGGCCAGCACCCCGCGCGGGTCGATGACAGCGCGGGAGCGGTACGGCGGCGACTTGTACCAGACCGGCGGCAGGCCGAGCACCGGCCAGGGATAGCAGGAGCACAGGGTGCAGACGACGAGGTTGTGCTCCTCCGGCGTGTTCTCGACCACCACCATGTGCTCGCCGCCGCGACCGCCGACATCGAGCTCGCGCATCGCGGCGCTGCCATCGGCCAGGAGACGCGCCTTGAAGGCGGGATCGACCCAGGCCCGCGCCACCACCCGGGCGCCGTTATGCGGCCCGACCTTGGTCTCGTAGGTCTCGATCAGGGTGTCGAGGGCAGCGGGATCGACGTAGCCCTTCTCGACCAGGATCGATTCGAGGGCGCGCACCCGCAGGTCCATCGGCGACAATTCGCTGCCGTGCGGGTGGTCGTGGTCGTGGTCGTGATGATGGTCGTGATGATCGTGGTCTTGCGCCATGCGGGGCCTCCCGGGGCCTCGAGGATACGCGCCTCGCCCTCACGCCGCCACCGTCACGGGCGCACGGCAGGGCTCTCCACGGGCAAAGGCGCGGCGCGCTGCATCAGGTAGAGGGTCAGTGCCACCGCCTCCGCCGAGCCGGGCGTGAACGGCTCGGCCCGCATGCCGGTCAGGCAGTTGCGCAGGCGCCGTTCCAGCGAGCCGAGATCCTGCCATTCGAGCCGGTAGAGCGGATAGCCGTTCGGGTGTCCCTGCGGGATCGTCGCGGCGCCGAGGCGCCGGCCCCAATGGTCGTCGTGGCAGCCGGCACAGGAGAAGCCGAGCTGGCCCATCGGCGTCTCGAAGAGCTTTCGCCCCTCGGCCCGGGCCGGTGCGAGACGCGGATCGTCCGGGGGCGCCACCGGCAGCCCGCGGGAGAGGTGGCCCAGATAGGCGGTGAGCGCCAGGAGGTCGTGTCCCTCCCGCGGCAGCGGCGTCGCGGCCTGGTGGCGGGTCCGGCAGAGAGTGATCCGGCCCTCGATGTCGACGGGCCGCGCCGTCGCCTCGTCCCAGGCCGGGTAGCGGGCAGCGACGCCGCGCAGAGCCGATTTGGTGTGGCAGCCGGCGCACGGCCGAGCATCGGGGGCGGGAGGCCGGGTAAACAGCTCCGCCCCGTCCTGAACCCAGAGCATGCCCGGATTGGCGGTGTCGTCGGCCTGCATCGCCCGGGTCTCGGGCGCCATCTGGTCGAAGCCGGAGCGGCGCTCGGCGGGCGGGATGCCTTGCGCCGAGGCCCCGCCGAGGAGCAGCGTGACGAGGGCGAGGCCGGCGACGGTTCGTCCGATGGTTGCGCGTGTCCTGGCTGCGTCCCTCATGGCGCGACAATCTACATGGGAACGGGCGCGCATGGGAACGGGCGCGCCCGCACGCGGGACTCGTCCGTCATCGCTCCGCGATGGATCGACGGCGATCAATCCTCTTGCGCCCGCGCGACGGTGCAAGATGTCTCATACCCTTGCGCCTTCGCATCGACGGGTCGATGCGAAGGCGACCGGCGCATCAGCGCCGGGGCCCATTCGGGCTTGCCTTGCACCTTCGAACGCGTCCGTTCGAAGGTGCGGCGGAATCAGATCGGCCGAACCTCCCCCGGCTTCAGCTTCAGCCGGGCGGCGAGGCGGTCCGAGAGGGTGCCGCTCAGCTCCACTGCCGCTTCCGGCATCACCGCCTGCACGGCGGTCACGGCGGCGAGGGGGCCGGTCGCCATGGCAACGTAGACCCGCAGGCCCGGGGCGCTGGTACCGTCGTCGGCGGCCGAGACGGCGACGGTGAAGGCGGTGTGTTTCGGCTTCTTCGCGGGCGGCTTCTTGGCGGGCATCAGGCTCTATCGCACGCTGCCGCGCCGCTGTCGCCGTTCCCGCTGCGGTGGCAGCCCGGTTTCCCACCCTGGCGCAGCCTCGCCGACACGAGGCGCCAGCCTCGCTGAACCGTGACTTGCGTAGCGGACCGTTCGCCCCGATGTCCGCTGCAACACTCGGACCTTCAGGGAACGACGTCATGCACATCAAGGTCAAGCGCGGCTGGGAGATGCCCGAGCGCCTCGCCACGCCTGAATCGATCTTCCTCAACCGCCGGGCGCTGTTGGGCGGCAGCCTCGGGATGGCCGCGGCGTCGCTCGCCGGCGGGCCGGCTCTCGCCGCAATGCCGGGGGAGGGGACGGGCGCGGTGAAGACCGCCGATCTCTATCCGGCCAAGCAGAACCCGGCCTACATCCTCGACCGCCCGGTGACGCCGGAGCGCTACAGCGCCGATTACAACAACTTCTATGAGTACGGCACCAACAAGACCGTCACGCCGGGCTCCAACGCGCTGAAGGTCCAGCCCTGGACGATCAAGATCGACGGCCTCGTCGAGAGGCCGTTCGAAATCGGCTTCGAGGACCTGGTGCGCAAGATGGCGCTGGAGGAGCGGCTCTATCGCCACCGCTGCGTCGAGGCGTGGTCGATGGCGGTGCCATGGACCGGCTTCCCGCTCGCCGCCCTGGTGGCGCTCGCCAAGCCGACCGGCGATGCCAGGTACATCCAGATGCAGACATTCCTGGACAAGGCGATGGCGCCGGGCCAGCGGGCCTTCTTCTATCCCTGGCCCTACACCGAAGGCCTGACGCTGGCCGAGGCCAACAACGAACTCGCCTTCATGGTGACCGGCGTCTACGGCAAGCCGCTGCTCAACCAGTTCGGCGCGCCCCTGCGCCTCGCCGTGCCGTGGAAGTACGGCTTCAAGTCGGTGAAGTCGATCAATCGCATCACCTTCACGGCGGAGCGGCCCAAGACCTTCTGGGAGGGCCTTCAGGCCTCGGAATACGGCTTCTGGGCCAACGTGAACCCGGCGGTGCCGCATCCACGCTGGAGCCAGGCGAGCGAGCGGGTGCTGGGCACCGACGAGCGGGTGCCGACGCTGATCTACAACGGCTACGGCGCCCAGGTCGCCGACCTGTACAAGGGGCTCGAGAAGGAGCGCCTGTTCGCCTGACGAAGAAGGCCGGCGCACCCCACGACGCGCCGGCCCTTCCAGAGTTCTCACGACCGCCTTTCTCCCCCTTCGTCGTCATCCCGGGGCCGCGCAGCGGAGCCCGGAATGCCCCTGAGGGAGGCGGGGCGCCGGCGATCGCTCGACCAGAGCACGCCGTCAGCTTGGTCTCACGCGGTCCCGTCGCCCTGAAGGTAGCCGGAGCGGCGGCTGTCGGGCATCTGGAGCGAGACCAGGAACGCCACGGCGCACATCGCCGTCACGTACCAGTAGAAGGTGGTCTCGTAGCCGGCCTCCTTGAAGGTCAGGGCCACGAACTCCGCCGAGCCGCCGAAGATCGCGTTGGCGATGGCGTAGGACAGCCCGACGCCGAGCGCGCGCACCTCAGCCGGGAACATCTCGGCTTTGACGAGGCCACTGATCGAGGTGTAGAACGAGACGCACATCAGCGCCGCGGTGATCAGCAGGTAGGCCACGATCGGGTTCTGGGCGTCGGCGATCGCGTGCAGCAGCGGCACCGTCAGCAGCGTGGTGAGGCCGCCGAACAGCAGCATCGCAGTCTTGCGGCCGAACTTGTCGGCGAACATGCCGAAGAAGGGTTGCGCCACCATGTAGGTGAACAGCACCGCCGTCATCACCAGGTTGGCGGTCTTCTTGTCCATGTGCGTCGTGTTCACCAGGTACTTCTGCATGTACGTGGTGAAGGTATAGAAGATCAGCGAGCCGCCGGCGGTGTAGCCGAGCACGGTGAGGAAGGCGCGGCGATGGTTGCGCCAGATGGACGCCATGCTGCCGGCCTCGCGCGAGGTGCGGGTCTCGGCGGTCGAGGTCTCGTGCAGCGAGCGCCGCAGGTAGAGGGCCACCACGGCGGCCGCGGCACCGATGAAGAACGGGATGCGCCAGCCCCAGGCAGTCATCGCCTTGTCGTCGAGGGAGAGCGTCACCAGCACCACGACGAGCGAGGCGAGGAGCTGGCCGCCGATCAGCGTGACGTACTGGAATGAGCCGTAGAAGCCGCGCTTCCCCTTGAGCGCCACCTCGCTCATGTAGGTCGCCGAGGTGCCGTACTCGCCGCCGACCGAGAGGCCTTGCGCCATGCGGGCGAGCAGCAGAAGGACCGGCGCGAAGATCCCGATCTGCGCGTAGGTCGGCAGGATCGCGATGACGAGCGAGCCGGCGCACATCATCATCACGGAGATCAGCATCGAGGTCTTGCGGCCGTAACGGTCGGCGACGCGGCCGAACACCCAGCCGCCGATCGGCCGCATCAGGAAGCCGATGGCGAACACCGCCGCGGTGTTGATGAGCTGCACCGTCGGGTCGGCGCCCGGGAAGAACACGTCCTTGAAGTAGATCGCCGTGAAGGCATAGGCGTAGAAATCGTACCACTCGACGAGGTTGCCCGACGAGGAGCCGATGATGGCCTTGATGCGGGCCTTGTTGTCGTAGGCCGCGATGGTCGGGTTCGATGAAGCGAGGCTGTCGGCGGCGGGCGGCCGCGCGGCCCCGGGCCGGCTCTGGGCGGTGGTGGTCATCGCGGGGTCTATCTCCTCCCGGGGGTGAGCGATGGCGGCGTGCGCGGGCCGTTGGGGCATCGCGCCGTGCACCGACTAGGAGAATGCCGGGCCGGGGTACAGCCCCGCACCGCACCATTCCCGCATTTTCGCGTTGTCGCCACCATCTGTCCCAAGGATAGGGTCCTGACGCAAGGTCGCTCCGACAGAATCCTGTGCCTTGAGAGACGTCCGGACGGTGGATGGAAACCAACCGGAACAGGGCAGACGTCCTGCTGCAATGCAGCAATCTCGCGAAGACTTATTGCTGGCCGGCCGGGCACGTCTCTCGGGGCTTCGCACCGGCGGTCCCGGTCTCGGCGGCGACGCGCTCGGCCAGGGCCGCCACGGCGGCGTCGAGGTGAGGGCTCAGGCGCTCGCGCGGCGGCGGGATCTCGTCGCCGACCTGCACCCAGCGGGCACCGGTCCATTCCTGCACGGTGAGCGGACGGCGGCCGCTATGGTCGCTGCAGGACAGGCGGATGCGGCGGGCGAAGCCGACGAGGCCGAGCTCCTTCCAGCGCACCGGATCGAGGTTGATCGCCTCGAGCCCGCGGCGCATCTCGGATCCGTCGATCCGCCGCTTGCCGGCGAGGGCTTGCGCGTTGCGGATGCCCTCGGCCAGGATCACCCCGGCATAGACGCCGCGGTTGTAGAGCGGGCCGGCGCTCTCCTCCTTGGGCGTGCGCGACAGCCCGGCATCGATCACCAGGAGGTCGATCTGGTCGAAGGCCGGGAAGCTGTCGCCCGGCGCGTGCCAGGTCACGGTGCGCAGGCCCTTGGCGGTGAGGTCCCGGGTGCCGGCCCCCGGCCGCAGCAGGTCGTCCTCGCCAGTCCAGCCCACCGTGACGACGCGGTTGAGGGGCAGCCCCGCCGCGGCCGCGTCCCGCAGGGGGGTGCCGGAGAGGCCGGCGGTGGCGTCGAGGATCACGGTGTCGGGATCCGCCGCCCGGATGGCGCGCCAGGGAGCCGTGTTCTCGTCCGATGAGGCTCCGTCCGGCAACGCGTAGGCCCGGAAGGCGAGGCCGGCCTCGGCGGCGAGCGCCCGCAGCACCGGCTCCGGCTCGCGCCCGGCCGGGCTGTCGCGGTGGACATAGGCGAGGCTGCGGCCCTGCGGACTGTCCTCGCTGCCACCTTGCGCGAGATGCACGAGCGCCGCGCTCAGGGAATCCCAGACCGTGGCCGGCGGCGCGAAGGCCCAGGGCAGCACGTCGCCCCGCGCCATCGCGGCCGGGCCGTAGCCGGCGGCGACGAGGGGCATCCGGTCGGAGGCGAGGCGCGGCAGCAGCGCCAGGGCCGCGTCGGCGCTGCCGGGCACGAGCGCGACGCTGCCGCGGGCGACCGCCGCCTCGTAGCAGGCCAGCGCCCGTGCCGGCTCGCCCCCGGTCTCGCATTCCTCCACGGCCAGGCGGGTGCCGCCGACGCCGCCGTCGCGCCGGTCGAGCATGGTGAGATAGTCGGTCAGCCCGTTCGCCAGGGGCGTGCCCGAGGCGGCCATGGGGCCGGTGCGTTCGGTCAGCACGGTCAGCGGCAGGCCCTCCGCCGCGGCGGCGGGGCCGGCGAGAAGGCCGAGGAGGGCGGCGATGACGGCGGGGCGGGGCGGCATGGCCGGGTCCTGACGGGGCTTGAGCCGGCGGAGCCTACGCCCGGGACCGCCCGGGCGATAGCTCAGGATTCGAGCACCCGGGCGGCCGGGAACAGCACCTCGACCAGCGTGCCCTCGCCCTTGCGACTGGTGATCGTCAGTGCGGCGCGGTTGGCCTCGACGAGGGCCTTGGTCAGCGGCAGGCCGAGGCCCGTGCCGCCGCCGCGGCGCTGGGCGGTGGCGATCTGGCGGAACGGCTGGAGCGCGGTCTCGATCTCCTCCGGGCTCATGCCGATGCCGGTGTCGCGCACCCGCAGGGCCACGCCGCCCCGGTCGGTCACCGCCGTCGAGACGATCACCTGCCCGCCCGCATCGGTGAACTTGATCGCGTTCGAGATCACGTTGAGGGCGGCCTGGCGCAACGAGCGCTGATCGGCCAGCACCGCCGGCAGGCCGGGGGCGAAGCTCGTGCGCATCACCACCCGCTGACGGGCGGCCTGGGGCTGCATCAGGGCAACCGACGCCGCCACGAGATCGTTGAGAGCGACGCCCGCGAAGGCGAGGTCGAGGTGGCCGGCCTCGATCTTGGCGAGATCGAGGAGGTCGTTGACCAGGCTGACCACGTGCTCGCCGGAGGCGCGGATGTCGCGCAGGTAATCGCGGTAGCGGTCGCTGCCGACGGGGCCGAACTGCTCCTCCAGCATCACCTCGGCGAAGCCGATGATGGCGTTGAGCGGGGTGCGGACCTCGTGGCTGATCGTGGCCAGGAAGTCGGATTTCTGGGCGCTGGCCCGCTCGGCCTCGCGGCGGGCGCGCACCAGCTCGGCCTCGGTGCGCCGGGAGGCCGAGACGTCGCGCAGGACCGCGGCGACGCGGCGCGGCGGCCCGCTCGCCACGGGCGCGAGGGTGAGAAGGAGCGGCAGCGGGCCGTCCGGTCCCCGCGCCATCACCTCGTCGCCGGTCGTCGCGGTGGCGCCCGCGCTGGCCCGCAGCAGGGCGGCCTGGGCCGCCGGCCGGCTCTCGGGAGAGAACAGGCCGATCAGGGGTTCGCCCGCGACCTCGCGCGGATCGGCGCCGAGCAGGGCCTGCGCGCCCCGGTTCATCCCGACGATGCGGCCCTCCTCGTCGAGCACCACCACGCCGTCTGTGACCGCGTCGAGGATCGCCGTGGTCTCGCGCAGATGCGCGTCGCGGTGGGCGAGGTGGGCCTCGGCCGCCGCCAGGGACTGGGCTGGATCGGCGTCCGGCAGGCGCCGGATCGTCAGCAGGCTCGCGGGCGCGCCGTCCCACTCGATCGCGCCGACGCTGACGCCGACCGGCACGCTGCCGCCGGCCCGGGTCGCCAGCGCGACCGGCACCCCCTCGCCGGGGCCGGGCGAGGCGGACGGATCGCGGCCGCGAAAGATCACCCCCGGACCGCCGGCCGCCGCCAGAGCCTCGGGGCTGTCGTAGCCCGACAGGGCCAGAAGGTGGCGGTTGGCGAGCAGCACCTCGTCGCCACGATGGACCAGGAGGCCGACCGGCAGCCGCTCGACGAGGCGGGCCAGCGCCGCCTCGGCGCCGCGCTCGGGCAGCCGGGCGAGCGCCTGCGCCCCGCGGAACGGGGTCACGGCGCCCCGGGCCGGCGCGATGGGCTGGGCCGGGGGCGAGGACGGCACCGGTTCGACCCCCTCCGGATCGCCGGCGAAGCGCGCGCCGAGCGCCCGGGCGATCTCCCGGAACGCCGCGTGCTCGTTGAGGGAGAGGGAGGCGGTGCGCGGCCGCTCCTCCGCCGCGGGCTCGGCCGGCGGGGAGGGATCCTCCGGCGGAGACGCGAGGGGGGCCGCCGGGAGGGGCGGCGCATCCTCCTGCGACGAGTCCCGGAGCGGCGACGGCTCGGACCGCGCAGCCTGCGCCGTCGCGTCGGGCACCCCCGCCGACGGAGGGAACGGGCGCGTGCCGAAGCCCCAGCTCATCCCGAGATGCGCGAAGGGCGCCGCCATCAGGCCGGCGAATTCCGCCATGGTCGCCCCGGCGAGGGAGGCGAGGTCGGGCGTGTCCGGATCCGGCGCCGGTGCGGGAGCCGGGTCGGGTCGCGTTGCGGCCTCGGGGGCAGCCTGCGGCGGCGCGATCGGCTCCCCGGTGGGCAGGCGTCCGACGGCGATCACCGCCGCGGCGCGCTCGCGCAGGGTCGGGCGGAGCGGCTTCGGCTCGGCGGCGTCCGGCCGGTCGGCCGCCGGGACGACCCGCTCCGGATGGACCACCCCGAAGCCGCTGAAGCCCGCGAAGGCACGGCCGGCGCCGAGGCGGGGCGCCCCCGAGAGATCGACCATGACGGCGTCCCGGGTCCCGGCGATGCGCCAGCGCACCGGCACGGCCCGGAAGGTGTTGCGCTGCGCCAGGGCTTCGCCGAGGGCCGGCTCGGCCTCGACCGGGCCGGCGAGCAGGTCGTCCCAGCTCCGGCCGACTGGGGAGGCGCCGATGGTCTCGGGCAGCCGCCCCGTCACCTCGACGAGGCAGCCGCGGGCGTCGCTGCGCCACAGGAAGCGAAGGGCGGGGCCAGGCGCGGGATGGGGTTTGGGCTCCACCAGCTCGGGGGCGGGCTCGGGATCCGGGCTCGGCACGGCGGCGGGAACCGTCGACGCCGGTGCACGGCGGGGGCGGCGCGCGGGCAGCGGGTCGAGGATCGCGACGGCGAAGACGGGCTCGCCATCCGGCAGGGCGGCGGGCAGGCAGGCGCAGAGCAGGGGCGGGGCGAGGCGTCCGGCGAGGCGCAGGCGCTCGAGCCGCGGCTGCGGGGTCCCGACGGGCAGGCTCAACGATCCGCGCAGTTGCGCTGGGAGGCCCAGGGACGGGTCGATCCTCCCGTCCCGATCCGCGATCGCGTCGCGGAACGCGGCGGCGGCCGGCGAGGCATGGAGCAGCTGCGTGGCGGTGCGGTCGAGGAGCAGGAACGCGCGATCGTCGCCGGCGATCCGCTGCCCGAAGGCCGGAACGGCCCGCAGGGCCTCGATCGTCGTCTCGAAGAGCACGTTCCGACCCACTGCCTCTCCCCACGCAACGCGCCGCGCCTGACCCAGCGACCGGCCCCGCGACCGGCCCCGCGACCGGCCCCATGCGAGAACCGGACCCGCCCCACTGCTTTAAACCAACTGACCCTTTCCCGCACCGGCACGAAATGCGCAGTCGCAGCGTTATCTCACCGTCAACCTTAACGACGCTCGAAAAGGTGGCAATTCGCCCGAAGCATGCTATTGTGCAGTGCACAAACGTGCCGGGCCCACAGCGTGCCGCGCCAGGGGCCGCGCCAAACATTGAGGAGACGAACATGACCCAGACCCCGAACTACGAGATCCCGACCGAGATGCGGGACTTCGCGGAGAAGAGCGTCGAGCAGGCCCGCAAGGCGTTCGATTCCTTCCTCGGCGCGGCGCGCAAGACCGCCGACACGCTCCAGGGCTCGGCCGAGATGGCCCGCACCAACGCCCAGGACGCCTCGACCCGCGGCTTCTCCTTCGCCGAGCAGAACGTGAACGCCGCGTTCGACCTCGCCCAGAAGCTCGTCCGCTCGAAGGACGTGCAGGAGGCGATGCAGCATCAGGCCGAGTTCGTGCGCAGCCAGTTCGCCGCCATGCAGACGCAGGCCCGCGAGTTCGGCGGTCTCGCCCAGAACGCGATGCAGCAGAGCGCCGAGAACGCCAAGCAGGCGATGCAGCAGGGCGCCGAGCACGCCCGCAACGCCATGCAGCAGGGCGCCGAGCAGGCGCGCCAGACCATGCAGAAGGGCGCCGACGCGGCTCGCAGCGCCACCGACCAGGCCACCAACGCCGCCAAGGACGCCGCGTCCTAAGACGCGCCTCCGGACCGGCTCGGGACGGCGACGGCCGCGCTCCGCGAGGGGCGCGGCCTTTTTGTTGCGTCGCGGAAGTGACGCCCGCTTGTCATTCCTCCGGGCCATCCAGGGGAGAAAGAGGCGCGGGCTTTCTCCCCGTGGACGGCAGGGCTTTCCGGGCCGGATCGGTCCTCATGCATCGGACGTTTTGCTGCGGTGCAGCGGGCCGATGCCGAACTCCATCTCCTCCAGCCCGTCATCGCCATCGAGGTCGCCCACCCGGCGGACCGGCGGGTCGCAGGCGCGGATCAGCCGGACGATCTGCATCGCCCGGTCGGCGCAATCGGGCGAAATGCGGGCGATGTCCTCCGCGAGTTCGAGGACGGCGTCGAGGGTGCGCTGCCACTGGGCCGAGCTGGTCACGGCGGAACTCCCTGGCTCGATCACGAGGCGTGGGACCGGGTTGCACCGGCCCCGATTTGCCGGACCGGGGCGGTTCGGCTACCGATGCGGCACCGGGGCGCCCCGCTCGCGGCGTCACGCGGGGTAATTCCCCGCCAGAGAGGAACGCAATGATGCGAGGGTTCGTTCGCGCCGGCCTGTCGTCGGCCGTCCTTTTGGTCGCGGTCCTGGCCGGCTCGGCTCACGCGCAGTACTATCGGGAGGATACGCCGCCCGGCTACGGCTACGATCGGTACGAGCGCCCGCCGCCGCGGCGCGCAGTCGGCTACAATTGCGATGCGGTGCAGCGCGGCCTCACCGGCCCGCGGCCCTATTCCTGCCCGCTGCCCGGCCCGCGGCCGCTCGGCGCCCGCTGCTTCTGCGACGTGCCGCTCGCAAGCTTCAGCGCGCCGCAGCCGCCCGCCCCGGGTCGCGTGGCGCCCTGATACAGCAGAAGGGCCGCCGAGTGGCGGCCCTGTCCGGGATCGCTGCGAGGGACCCTGGCGGGGCCAGCTTGGTCGGCTCTAGTTCAGCACCACCACCTTGGCGCCGACCTTGACCCGCGAATACAGGTCGGTGACGTCGTCGTTGGTCATGCGGATGCAACCGGAGGAGACGGCCTGACCGATCGTGTCGGGCTCGTTCGAGCCGTGGATGCGGTAGAGGGTGCCGCCGATATACATGGCGCGGGCGCCGAGCGGGTTGTCGATGCCGCCGGCCATGTAGCGCGGCAGGTCGGGGCGGCGGGCCAGCATCTCCTTCGGGGGCGTCCAGGACGGCCATTCGCGCTTCGCGGTGATCGTCTTCGTGCCCGACCAGGTGAAGCCCGGGCGGCCGACGCCGACCCCGTAGCGCAGGGCCATGCCGTCGCCCAGGACGAGGTAGAGCCGGCGCTCGGCGGTCGAGACCACGATCGTGCCCGGCGCGTAGCGGCCGTCGAACGGCACCAGCTCCCGCGGGATCGGGGCGACCTGCGCCTGATCGGTGCTGCCGGCGGACTGGCCCTGACCGTAATAGCCCTGCGTGCGGTAGCTCGGCGCGCCGTAGGGCTGGCTCGCGTAGTAATCCTCGCCGGGATTGGCGTCGAAGGGGTCGTAGGGCGCGGCCTTGGCCGGCGCGGAGGCAAGCACGCACACGCTCAGAGCGCCCGCCAGGGCGGTAGCGAAGATCTTCATGGCCGGAGCCTTACCTCAGCAGTTACCTTTGCTGTACAATGCTGTCCCGGCCCAGTGGTTCCCGGTTAAAGCGACGCTAACGGCGAAGGTGGAGTACCGAGTTCGGTGGAACGGTTCATGGCCGGTTGACCGGTTCGGCGGCATCCGAGCGATGGGGCTCCACCACCGATCGGATGAGTCAGACCCTCGCGCCTTCGCATCGACGCGTCGCTGCGAAGGCGACCGTCGCATCAGCGCCGGCGCCCGTTCGGGTTTGCCTGGCACCTTCGAGCGCGTCCGTTCGAAGGTGCTGCGGTATCAGATCACCTCGTCGGTATGGACCTGGAAACCCGCGAGCAGCGAGGGGCCGAAATTGGTCGAGATCGCCACGTCGGTGGCGTCGCGGCCCCGGGCCATGACGATGCGGCCGATCCGCGGCTTGTTGTGGCGCGCGTCGAACGTGTACCAGCGCCCGCCCAGATACACCTCGAACCAGGCCGAGAAGTCCATCGGGTCGGGCACTGCCGGCACGCCGATATCGCCGAGATAACCGGTGCAGTAGCGTGCCGGGATGTTCATGCAGCGGCAGAAGGTGACGGCCAGGTGCGCGAAGTCGCGGCAGACGCCCTCGCGCTGGTTGAAGCCGTCGAGGGCGCTGCGGGTCGAATCGGCGCGCTGGTAGTCGAAGCGGATGTGGTTGTGGACGTAATCGACGATGGCCTGCACCCGGGCCCAGCCCTCGGGGGTATGGCCGAAGAGCTGCCAGGCGGTGTTCGACAGCTTGTCGGTGTCGCAGTAGCGGCTGCCGAGCAGGTAGACCATCACCTCGTCGGGCAGGTCCTGCACCGGATGCTGCACCGCGTCCGGCGCATAATCGTCCGGCCAGCCGCTATCCTCGATCAGGAAGTCGGCCGAGATGGTCAGCCGCCCCGGCGGTGCGACGATGCGGGTGCAAGTGTTGCCGTAGCGGTCGGGGTAGTCCCGCGCCGGGATCGGCGGGTCGAAGCGGATCGCCGGCGAGGTGAGGCAGTCGCCGAGCCGCGAGGGATGCACGCTGAGCATCAGCAGCATCGGCGTCGGAGCCGGGGAATCGAAGGTGATTGCGTACCCGGCCCTGATCCTCATGACGGTGCTGGCTCCCTGATGCTGCCGATCGGCCGATGCCATCGAGACAACATAGGGTAAGGCCCTGGCGTCGCCGCGGGCTGCCCGAAGAATCGGCAGGAGCTGAGCGAAGTTTCGCCGCCCAGGTCAATCCGCGACCAGATGCGCGCGAAACCGCCCGTCGCCGGTGTGCCGGGCATGGGCCGCGCTCCCGCGTCAGCCGCGCCGGGCCCGGGCCTCGAACGCTTCCGCCATCGTGTCGTCGTGGCGGCCCAAGGTCTCGAGCCGCTCGGCTCGCCGGCTCTGCTCCAGGCTCTCCTCGCTGGGGCTCAGCTCGGCGAAGACCCGCGCCTGCTCGGCCTGTCGGCGGTGGCGCTCCGCCTGCTCGCGGAAGAAGGCGGCCTGCTGTCCCGCCGTCGCGGCGTACTCGGCCCGGTAGCTGTCGCGCTCGTTCGTCTTCATCTCCAAATCCCCCGATCTGTTTGGCCGGTTCTCCCGGCCCGCGATCTCCTGGAGGCCGCGCGGCTCTCGTCCACCCGGCCCGTCACACCGACACTAAGGCACGAGCGCCGCGCCGATCAAATCCGCCGGAAGGGGAAACCGTCCGACGGGGGAGAGGTCTGCCTTACGCTACCGGTGGACGCGGCGTGCGCGCCGCGTGCTCGGCAAGGGCCAGCAGGTCCGGCGCACGCTCGAGCGGCACCGCCTGCGGCGGCAGCTGCCCCAGGGGCACGTGGGCCTCGGTCCGCGGCGGCTGCGCCACGACGAGGTGGATGGTCGGCCAGAGCGTCGCGACGGCCCGGGCGAGCCCCGCCCCGTCGAGGGCGCCGTCGCGCTCGGTCGGCAGGCCGATCAACACCAGGGCGACCTCGCCGCCATGCAGGCGCAAGGAATCAAGCCCGGCATCAGGGTCGAGGCAGCGGATCGTCTCGAGGCCCGCGCGCCCCAGGAGCATGGCGGCCTCGCCCGCCCCCGGCACGTCACCGACCAGAAGGGCCAGACGGCCGGCGGGGATCCCGGCCGGACATCCGGCGGAATCGTTCCCGTCGTCGCCCGGCCGCATCACGCGGCCGATCCCCAGGCCCGACTCCGCCTCGCGCGCCTCCAGCTGGCGCAGCAGGGCGCTCAGCCGCTCCGGCACTGCCTCGGCCACCAAGCCGTCATAGGCCGCGGCGAGGCCCGCCCCGAGGGCGTCGAGGGAGAGGGTGGGTGTGAGTTGCGTGCCGCCCGACCGGCACCCGGCGCCCGCCGCGCCCATCGTCACCTCCTGATTCGCTCATCTCGATCAGGAGAATAAATCCTGACGCGCGGCGAGGTTTCCCCAGCAGGAGGCGCGCCGGCGAGGCTTTTTCGTAAGCTCTCAGGGGGTATCGGCGGCGTAGGCCATCACGCCCATCAGGGCGCCGACGTCGCGATAGCGGGCGCCGCGGGTGCTCATCATCGCCTCGAACTTGTCGTGGACCTGCGCCACCGTGAGGCTGCGGGCCTTCCGGCGGCCGACGCGCTCGTAGAAGATCGGGCGGTTCGCCTTGGCGGGCTTCGGCAGCAGGGCGGCGGCCTCGGCCTTCGGCTCCTCGACCACCTTGGCCATGAAGCGCTCGGCGTCGTCCGGCCCGAGGAAGTGGGCGAGGTAGGTCTCGCCAAGGGTGAGCTCGCGGCCGATCCGGGCGGCGATGCGGGCCGCATCGCGCTTCAGCATCTCGCCGGCCATCAGGGCGGAGAGGGAGGGATCGCGGCGCAGGTCGAGGATGCGCGCGCGCTCGGACGAATCGGCGACGCCGTTGTCCTCGCCGATCAGCCCCGCCTCGCGCGCGTAGCCGTGCTGGGCGCCGAATTCCCGCATCACCTGCAGCCAGGTGCGCTCGATGAACTGGTAGAGGCCGGTGGCCGACGAGGTCCGCGCCTGGACCTCGGTCAGGAAGCTCGATTCCTTGTCGGCCACCGCCATCAGCAGCACCGGGTCGGTGCGCACGGTCGCGGCGGCCCGCACGATGGTCTGGACGAGGTGGCGGCGGATCCGCATCGGGCCGAAGCTCAGCACCTCGTTGGGGTCGCCCCCAGTGCTGGCGGCCAGGAGGTCGTCGTAGGAGACCCGGTCGACGCCGGCCGAGCCGAGGGCGGTGTCGAGGTCGTGCACCGGCTCGCGAAGAGGTGCCATCGTGGCGGTCTCGCGGGCGGCCGGCTGGGTCTTGACGGTCTGGATCTTGGGGGTCGGCATCACCAGGAGGTCGGCCATCATGGTGACGGCCGGGCGGGCCGCCATCAGATCGGCGCCGTACTGGTGCAGCAGCGCGGAGAGGCCCGCGGCGAAGCACCCCGCCGCGAGCAGCGTCCGCGCCATGACCGGCACGCCCCCGTGGGCGGCGCGAGCACCGAGCGAAAGCACATCTCCCGAGAGGACGTGCCCCGACAGAACGTTCCCCTGGGCCCCCGCCATCCGCAGGCCGCCGCGCTGTGCAGGTCCGTCCGCTCGACGTCGCATGTGATGGTTCGCCCCGGTTTCCACGCCTCTGAGGCGCAAGAAGCCGGTGAGATGTGGCGATAAAACGGCGACGCTCGCACAGCTCAGCGTCGTTTCACACAAGCTTCGCCGTACGGTGATCCGAGCATTCAGGCCTCTTTACGGCCAAGCTCGACCTGCGGGACCGGGTCGGTGACTGCGGCGCACGATGGTGCAGCGCAGCAGCAGGCCTTGTGCTCAGCGAGTGGCGGGCTGACCGGCCGTGTCGCGGTCGCGCTGGCGCTTGTTGGCCTGGTGGCGGCCGATGGCGCAGCCCGCGGCCGCGCCCGCGAAAGTGTGGCCGACCGCGTGGCCGGCGATGCCGCCGACGACCGCGCCCTTGATGCAGCCCTTCGCCTCCGCGGCGCCGGCGAACCCGGCCAGAGCCAGGGCCAGCACGGTGCAGGCGATCATCTTGCGCATGGCAGTCTCCCTTGCGTCACATCATCGACGTCACTGAACAGCACGAGGCGTGATCCGGTTCCGTCACCGATGTGATCTCAGCCCAGGCGTGATCGCGGTCAGATATGGGTGAGGGCGTAGATCTCCAGTGCGACCTCGACGGCGAGCAGGAACGCGATCACCGCGAGGAGCAGGGCCAGCACGGCCTGGCCGCGGGTCTCGAACAGCGCCAGGGCCTGGGTGCCGATGCTCCGCGTCGGCCCCATGGCCGCCGCGGTCGGCACCCGGACCGGCGCCGGAGGCGGCGCTTGCGCCGGCTCGGCCACAGCCGCCGCCTGAGGCTCGAAGATCGGACGGTAGGCACCGACCGGCACCAGGATCCGGACCGGCCATTGCCGGCCTTCGTCGGCATAGACTTCGTCGAGGACACGGCGCAGGCGGCCGGCCTCGACCCGTACGCTCGGATCGTTGCTCGGGTCGAAGCTGTCGGCCCGGCCGAGGGCCTGGGTGGCGATGGTGTAGGCCTTGATGGCCTCGCCTCGCCCGGCCAGCTCCTCCTCGACGATGTAGCTCAGGAAGGCGGCCAGCTTCTGCGAGCGCCGGAACGCGGGCGCACCCAGGCAGCCGTCGAGGCTGTGGCGCACGGCCTCGGCGGAAACAGTCTCCGTGCTGGTCTCTTCGTTCATTACCTGTCAGTCCGGTCCGGCAATATGCGCGGGACGTCCACTACAATCTTTCGCGCGAAAGGTTGCTCCATACGTTATGCCTATCATGGCACGTCGCGCTACCTTACCGTGGTGAGGTGTGACGCCGTAACGGGAGCGGAATCGCCGACCTGATCGTCGCATGTTGTTAATTGTTGCGACTTGGCGCCGCGTCTGAAGGCCCGACGGGATCGATGGCAACCGCCGCATTTCTCTTCGGCAATGGCCGCGGAGAGTATTGGGCGGTCCTTAACCGATCGCTAACCATGTTCGTCGGAGGATCGGGCGAACCTGACCGCATCGAGGTGATCCATGCCGCAAGCTCAGACCCGCCCGCTGCCCACGGCGTTCGCACGCTATCCGATCCCGCTCGAACTCCTGGCCGTCCTGCATCGCGCCAGCGAGGACGACGTGGATGCCCTGGTCTCGCGCATGCCGGAGACCGGACGGGCGCGGCTGGCGGCCTACTGCACCGACAAGGACCACCTGCACCAGCTCGGCCTGCGCATCGCCGGCACCTGCGACGAGGCCGCCCTGGTGCGTGTCGTCGGGGCCGATGCGGGAGCGAGCCTCTACGCGCAGTCGCGTCCGGCCGGAGCGCTGCCGAGCTGAGGCGCCGGCACTCACCGAACCGACCATCCTGACATGTCGTCGTCGAGGGGCCGCGCCGCGCGGCCCCTCGCTGCGTTTGCGGTCATGAAACGCCCGCGGTGTCGTCTGGAACGCCGGCCGGCGGCACCAGGAAAATCGGCCCCAAGAAAAAAGGCCGCTCTCGCGAGCGGCCCGAAGTCTAGGGAGGAAACGCCCAAAGAGGGCAGCAAGGCCGCGACGCCATCGCGACCGTGCGATGCACAAACTAGCGTGCGCCGCACAAAAGGCAAGCGATATTTTCGGTTCCGTGGGCGATCGCAACGAGTGGCAGCGCTGCACCCCGGGCACCGCTTTCGATCCAGGGTTCGAATTGGCGCGGACGCGAAGGTGGGAACCGCGTGCCGCAGCCCAATGGGCGAGGAACGGGGTGAGGAACCGGTCCTGTGCGGCCCGTGTTGAGCGGAGACAACAACCCTCGGAGGAAATTCGATGACACGCTTTACCGCGCTCGGTGCCGGACTCTTCCTGCTCGCCGGAACGCTCGGTGCGGCCGCCGGTCCCTGCGCGCCTGGGCAGACCGCGCAGAAGATGGACAAGAGTTCGAACGTCGATCCGCCCTCGACCGCTTCGGTCACGCCCGGCGCGCGGGCCGAATCGCCCGGCACGGTCGGGGCGATGCAGAATCTCGGCTCGCAGACCGCGACCTCGCCGGCCGACGTCAGCCGACAGTCCAAGGGCGAGAAGACGGCCGCACAGCAGGCCAACGACTGCTGACGCGGGATCCCCGCCGCCAGACCCCGATACCTGCGCAGGCTCCTCTTCTGAGGGGCCTGCGCTTCGCGTCACGGGCCCGGATCGTCGCAGAGCGGTCGCAGCGGCATCCCGGCCGCGCCGGACGCGTTGGCTCGACGATCCTTCGGCGCGCCGCGCCGCTCAGTTGGAGAGGAAGGGAGGAGAGACATGGCCGACAGGACACCCGAGATGGCCAGGGCCCAGATCGCCTACGCGCTGCAGGCCAAGCGCGATTCGCTCGTGGCGGCCTCCGATGCCTTGCGGGCATCGCCCGGAGACAGCGAGATCCAGCGGACGGTCGAGCGGCTGATGGAGGATATCGGCCGCCTGGAGATCCAGCTGCGCGGCGCAGCCTGACGATGGGTCAGGCGGAGGGCGCCCCTTTCAGGTAGCCCTTCGCCCGCAGGTACTCCCGCAGGATGAGGCAGATCGCCTCGCCGCGGGAGAGCTGCTCCACGGCCGCGAACTCGGTCAGCGCTCGCGCGAGGTCGTCGGGAATGTGGAACGCCTCCTCGTCCCGGACGCTCTCGCGCTGGGCATCGCCGGGTGGAAGGGACGTCTCGGCGGTCTCGGTCATCGGGCACCTCCGGCTGTCTCCCGGGTATCGCGCCGCAGCGCGGATCGTTCCGCCTACGGCCATCGGATGACCCCGCGGGCTGCCCGACGGAGCGGGCAGGGGGTGGGTGCCGCACCGGATGGCGCTCTTGCCCGACCGGCGCCGTCCGGCGGACGATCGGCGGTAAGCCGGGACGAGTTGAGCGGCGAGTTGGGCGGCATGAATCTGGGCGGAGGAGAGACGGCATGGGACCGATCGCGCGGCCGGAGCTGAGGCGCATCGCCGGGATGGTGGGCCTCGCCTGCCTGCCGGTGCTGGTCTGGCTGTCCTGGATCCCCAAGGACTGGGAGCTGCGCACCGGCGCGGCCGGCCAGGTGGAGCATCTCTTCGCCTATGCGGGCACGGCCGGCCTCCTCGGATTCGGCTTCCCCCGCGTGCCGGCCTGGCGGCTCGGGCTCGCTCTCGCGGTCCTGGCGGGCATCCTCGAGATCGGGCAGATCTGGGTCCCGGGCCGCACCGCGCAGATCATCGACTTCGCGGCGAGCGCGGGCGGCGCCCTGCTCGGGCTTGCCGCCGCGCGCACCCTCGCCGGCCGCAGGATCGCGGCCGGGTAGGATCCTTCGTCAGGCCGCCCGCACCATGCGGGGCCGGGGCGGCCGCGACGCCAACCGCACCGGCTCCTCCGGCCCGCGCACGGTGAGGGCGAGACTCACGGTCATGACGGGGTCGCCCGTCCGGTCGCGGACCCGGACCTTCAGATCGGAGAGATCGGCACCGGGCAGGCCGGCCCCGGCGAACTCGATCGCCGTCCGGGTCGCCTCGCTGCGAATCTCGTCCTGGCTGCAGAGAATAAGCCCAATATCGTCCTGGCACTGCCAGGCACCGGCACTCAGATCGAAGAAGTAGCGCTGCACACCGTCCTCCCCTCGTTCCGGGGAGAGCTGTGCACAGACCAGCTGGCCAGTGCTTTAACAAATTTGAAAGGATTGGTCAGGATCGATCCGCTCAACCGGCGCGTGTTGCGCCCGGGCCTCGATCCATGGGAGTCCGTGGTACCGCCACCCCGGCTCGAACGGGGGACCTCTAGATCCACAATCTAGCGCTCTAACCAACTGAGCTATGGCGGCTCGCGACGGGGGGCTGTGTAGTCCGGCCGGAGCGCCGTGGCAAGCGCCGATCCGCGGCTTTCGCGTCGGAAAGGGTGGGAAACCGTGCAGGCGCCACCCGGGATGCCGGTCGACCGGCCGGCTCCGGCGCCCTAAACCCCGGCAGGCGCCCGCCAATCCCCGCCAGCCCGCCCCGACGGTCCGATGACGCCGAAATCCGAGACGGTCCGCCGCTCCCTCACGGAGAGCGCCCTCGTGCTGGCGCCAGGCGCGCTGCGCGCCTGGGTGCGCGGCGGCGAGATCGGCCTGATCCTGCTCGCCGCCCTGGTCGGCTGCGTGTCGGGGCTGCTTGTCAGCGCCATGAGCTGGGCGGCGCAAGGAGCCCACGAGCTGCTGTTCGGCCTCGATCTCGACGAGCGCTTGAGCGCGACGCCTCACGTGCCGCCAGTGGTGGCACTCGGCGTGCCGGCCCTCGGCGGCGCGCTGCTCGGCCTGGCGGTCTGGCTCGGCGGGCGCGTGCGGCGGGTGCCGGGCAGCCCGGTGATCGACCCGATCGAGGCCAACGCGCTCCATGGCGGCCGCCTCTCGCTGCGGGATTCCGTGCTGGTGGCGGTGCAGAACCTGATCTCGAACGGCTGCGGCGCGTCCGTCGGACTCGAGGCCGGCTACACCCAGATCTCCGGCGGGTTCGCCTCGCGGCTCGGCCTCAGCTTCGAATTGCGCCGCAACGACATGCGGATCTTGGTGGGATGCGCCGCGGCGGCCGCCATCGCGGCGGCGTTCGGAGCGCCGCTCACGGGGGCGTTCTACGCCTTCGAGCTGATCATCGGCACCTACGCCATCGCCTCGCTCACCCCGGTGGTGACGGCGGCACTCGCCGGCGCCTTCGTGTCGCGGGCGATCCTCGGGCACCAGACGGTCATCACCCTCGGGGCCACCCCGCCGGTCGGTCCGGCCGACTACCTGCCGACGCTGGGCCTCGGGCTGATCTGCGCCGGGCTCGGCATCCTGATCATGCAGGGCGTCACGCTGGTGGAGGAGGGGGTGCGCCGCACGAAGGTGCCGCCGCTGGCTAGGCCGGTCCTCGGCGGTCTCGCGGTCGGAGCGCTGGCGCTCGTCGCGACGCCGCAGGTGCTCTCCGCCGGCCACGGGGCGCTCCACCTCAACCTGGCGGAGGATGGCGCGGCGATCGGCGCGGCGGGGCTGATCTTCCTGTTCCTCGCCAAGGCCCTGGCCTCGGCGATCTCGATCGGCACGGGGTTTCGGGGCGGGCTGTTCTTCGCCTCGCTCTTTCTCGGCGCGCTCGCCGGCAAGATCTTCGTGATGCTGGCCCCGCCCCTCGTCGCCATGGTGCTGCCGCCGGTGACCTACGCGGTGGTGGGGATGAGCGCGCTCGCCGTCGCGGTGATCGGCGGGCCGATGACGATGACGTTCCTGGCGCTCGAGGTGACGGGCGACTTTCCCATCGCCAGCCTGGTGCTGGTGGCGGTGATCGCCTCCTCGCTCACCGTGCGAAAGACCTTCGGCTATTCCTTCGCGACGTGGCGCTTCCACCTGCGCGGCGAGTCGATCCGCAGCGCCCACGACGTCGGCTGGATCCGCACCCTGACGGTGGGCCAGCTGATGCGGCGCGAGGTGCGCACGGTGCGCAGCGACACCACCCTGGCGGCGTTCCGGCGCGCCTTCCCGCTCGGTTCCGGCACCCAGGTGGTCGCCGTCGACGAGGCCGGGCTCTATGCCGGCATCGTGCTGGTGGCCGAGGCCCATGCCGCACCGATCGACGACAAGGCCGCCGAGACGAGGGTCGCCGACCTCTTGCGCTACCGCGACCAGGTTCTGGTGCCGCAGATGAACGCCAAGGAGGCGGTCGCCCTGTTCGACAAGGCCGAGAGCGAGGCGCTGGCAGTGGTCGAGAGCCGCGAGGCCGCCCGGGTGATCGGCATTCTGAGCGAGAAGCACACCCTCAAGCGCTACAGCGACGAGCTCGACCGCCAACGCAGGGCGAGCGTCGGAGAGGTGGCGTGAACGGCGATTGACCGGCGCCGCCCGATGCGCGACGCGGGAACGCGATCAAAACAGGAGGAGACCCCCATGCCGTCAGCCCAGCGCACCTACCGCATCGCCGTGATCCCCGGGGACGGCATCGGCAAGGAGACGGTGCCGGAGGGCGTGCGCGTGCTGGAGCAGGCGGCCAAGCGCCACGGCTTCACGCTGCAGCAGGACTGGTTCGACTTCTCGTCCTACGACTATTACGCCAAGCACGGCCGCATGATGCCGGAGGACTGGAAGGCGCAGATCGGCGGGCACGACGCGATCTTCTTCGGCGCCGTCGGCTGGCCGGAGAAGATCCCGGACCACGTCTCGCTGTGGAACTCGCTGATCCTGTTCCGGCGCGAGTTCGACCAGTACATCAACCTGCGCCCGGTGCGGCTGATGCCGGGCGTGCCGAGCCCGCTCGCCGGCCGCAAGCCGGGCGACATCGATTTCTGGGTCGTGCGCGAGAACACCGAGGGCGAATACTCCTCGGTCGGCGGCCGGATGTTCCAGGGCACCGACCGCGAATTCGCCGTGCAGGAATCGGTCTTCACCCGCCGCGGCGTCGACCGGGTGCTGAAATTCGCCTTCGACCTGGCGAGCTCCCGGCCGAAGAAGCACCTGACTTCGGCCACCAAGTCCAACGGCATCTCGATCACCATGCCGTACTGGGACGAACGGGTCGAGGCGATGGCGCGCCACTATCCCGACGTCGCCTGGGACAAGTACCACATCGACATTCTGACCGCCCATTTCGTGCTGCATCCGGACTGGTTCGACGTGGTGGTGGCCTCGAACCTCTTCGGCGACATCCTGTCCGACCTCGGCCCGGCCTGCACCGGCACGATCGGCATCGCCCCCTCGGGCAACATCAACCCGGACCGGGATTTCCCGTCGCTGTTCGAGCCGGTCCACGGCTCGGCGCCGGACATCGCCGGCCAGGGCATCGCCAACCCGATCGGCCAGATCTGGTCCGGCGCGATGATGCTGGAGCATCTCGGTGAGAAGGAGGCCGCGGCCGAGATCGTCGCGGGCATCGAGCGGGTGCTGGCCGAGCGAACCCTGCGCACCCGCGACCTCGGCGGCAATGCCGACACGGCGGCCTGCGGGCTCGCGGTGGCCGAGGCGATCGGCTGAGGCCGGCGTGCCCGGCTCCGCGGAGCCGGGCGCTGCCCCGGAACCATTTCCCACACCTCTCCGTTGCGGCCCGGCACTGCAGCAACCCACGCCGTCGGCGGCGCGGATGCGGTGCTGGGAGAGGGTCATGAGCAAGCTGATTCGCGGCAAGGTGCTTCGCGGAACCATGACGGCCGCCGTGCTGGCGCTCGGCGCGGCCACGGCGTTCGCGCAGGGTGGCGCGGGCGGCGCGGGCGGTGCCGGCGGTGGGGCCGGGGGCGGCGGTGCGGGTGCGGCCGGCGGGGCCGCGGGCGGCGCGGGTGGCGGAGCGGGCGTGGGCGGTGGCGCCGGTGGTGGTGCCGGCGGCGCGGGCGTGGGGGCCGGCGGTGGGGCCGGCGGTGCGGCCGGACCTCGCGGTGGCGCCGGAGCCGCCCAGCCGGGCGGCGGAGTCGGACCGGCGGGCGGTGCCGGCCAGCAGCCGGGCGGTGCCGGCGGCCGGGCCGGTGGCGAGGGCGCTCAGCCGGGCGCCGGCGGGCGCGGGGCCGAGCAGGGCGAGCGCGGTGGACGCGGCGCCGAGCAGGGTGGCGAGCGTGGCGCGGAGCGCGGCGAGCGTGGTGCCGAGAGGGGTGAGCGCGGCGGGGAACGCGGCGAGCGTGGCGAGCGCGGTGCCGAGAGGGGCGAGCGCGGAGCAGAACGCGGTGAGCGCGGCGGTGGCGGTCGGTCCGAGGCCCGGGGCGCCGTCTCGCGGCTCGACACCACCCAGCGCACCGAGTTCCGCCAGACCATCGTGCGCTCCGGCGTGCGGCCGGTGACGAACGTCAATTTCAGCCTCAATGTCGGCACCGCGGTGCCGCGCTCGGTGACGCTGCACGCCCTGCCGCCGGCGATCCTCACGCTGGTGCCGGCCTATCGCGGCTTCCGCTACGTGCTGGTGCAGGACGACATCGTCATCATCGATCCGGACACCTACGAGATCGTGGACGTGATCCCGGGCTGAGGCGCCCGAACAATGCCTCCGGCTCAGGCGCCTTGCTTGAGCCGGAGGATGAACACCGCGAGTTCGGCTTGCCGCGACACTCCGAGCTTGGCGAAGACCTGGCGCAGCTGCGAGCGGGCGGTCTCGTGACGGATGCCGAGGCTCTCCGCAGCCTGGACCAGGGAGCGGGACCCGTCCATCAGGAGCGCGAGCCGCGCCTCCGCCGGCGAGAGCCCGAGCTCGGCCAGCCGGTCCTGCCCGTCGCCCGCGGCCGCGGCCCGGCGAAGCACCAGGAGGGCGAGCTGGTCCGGCATCAGCAGCCGTGCCATCCCGAGGACGCCGCGCAGGTCCTGGCGCAGGCCGATCGCCGTGACCTGCCACGTCTCCGCGCCGATCCGCACCGGGCCCGGCGGGATCCCGTGCGCCGGGGCGCCGCCGTAGGCCAGGGCCGCCTCGCGGGCCATCGCCGCGGAGAGGCGCGGATCCCGCACCTGGATCCGGTCGAGGGCGCCGACCCGCAGGACGTCGCCCGCGGCCAGCAGGGCCTGGCCGGCGCGGCTCGCCTCGACGAGGCGCAGGTCCCGCGTCACCACGAAGGCCGGGTCCGCCACGCGGTCGAGCAGCGTCTCCCTGGCCGCGAAGGCGGCGCTGGCTGGGAAGCAGGCCCGGTTGGTCTCGATCGCCCGGCGCATCCGCGGCCCGATCTGCTCCATCACGGCGGCGAGCCGGCCGTGCTCGCGCGTCGCCCGGGCGAGGTCGTGCTGGAGGTTCAGCACCGCCAGGCGGCCGTCGGCGTCGATGAGCTTGATCCCGCTCGACGCCGTCATGCCACCGAGGCGCGACAGCCAGTCGGCATAGAACTCGGTGTGGCTCAAGGACGAGGCCGGCATCCGCTCCTCGGAATGCATCGACACCATCGCAGGGGTCGACAGGACGACCGAGATCCACGGGTTCACGGCGCCGAAATGTGCCTCGTAGGCCTGGATGATCGCGGGGTCCCACCCCCACTGGACCAGGGGCAGGCCGGTTCCGGCGGCGGCGTCGACGACCTGGAGCACCGGCCACACCCCGGGCAGGAGGCGGCCGATCTCGGCCATCACGGCGTCCCAGGCCGCGGGGTCGCAGGCGGCGTGATCGACCGCGAGGCCGATCTCCTCGCTCACCCTGCGCACGCGCTCCGCCTCGCCCATCGCCGTCGATTCCGCATGACCCGAGCTGTCGCGCCGGTCCGGTACGGTGTCACGGCGCCGGCGCGCGAGTCCAGAACCCGAGCCCGAAACCGTCGATTTCGCGAGGCGGGACAGCCGCTTCTTCGGGCAAAGCGCCGCTTGCCCGCGGTGGCGTGCGGGACTAGGGTCCCGGCCGCTCGAAGACCCGGACGGCCAAACCTCGGCCCGGCCGGGCATTTTTCAAGCTTCTTTGGAGTCGATCATCATGGGCTTTCTGGCCGACGCCCTCTCGCGCGTGAAACCCTCCGCCACCATCGTGATGACCCAGAAGGCGCGGGACCTGAAGGCCCAGGGGCGCGACGTCATCAGCCTGTCGGTCGGCGAGCCGGATTTCGACACGCCCGAGCACATCAAGCAGGCGGCGGTCGAGGCCATCCGCCGGGGCGAGACCAAGTATCCGCCGGTCTCCGGCATCGTGCCCCTGCGCGAGGCGATCGCCAAGAAGTTCAAGCGCGAGAACGGGCTCGACTACAAGCCGAGCCAGACCATCGTCGGCACCGGCGGCAAGCAGGTGATCTACAACGCGCTGCTCGCCACCCTCAACCCGGGCGACGAGGTGGTGATCCCGCGGCCCTACTGGGTGTCCTACCCGGAGATGGTCGGCCTGTGCGGCGGCACGCCGGTCTTCGCCGAGACCACGATGGAGACGGACTTCAAGCTCCAGGCCGCGGAGCTGGAGCGGGCGATCACCAGCAAGACCAAGTGGGTGATCCTCAACTCGCCCTCGAACCCGTCCGGCGCCGCCTACAGCCACGCCGAGATGAAGGCCCTGACCGACGTGCTGGTGCGCCACCCCCACGTCTGGGTGCTCACCGACGACATGTACGAGCACCTGGTCTACGGCGACTTCACCTTCGTGACCCCGGCCCAGGTCGAGCCGGCTCTGTATGACCGGACGCTGACCATGAACGGCGTCTCGAAGTCCTACGCGATGACCGGCTGGCGCATCGGCTACGCCGCCGGCCCCGAGCAGCTGATCAAGGCGATGGACTTCGTCCAGGGCCAGCAGACCTCCGGCGCCGCGACGATCTCGCAATGGGCGGCGGTGGCCGCCCTCGAGGGGCCGCAGGACCACCTGGCGCAGTTCCGGGCCGCGTTCCAGACCCGGCGCGACCTCGTCGTGTCGATGCTGAACCAGACCAACGGCCTGCGCTGCCCGACGCCGGAGGGCGCGTTCTACGTCTATCCGTCCTGCGCCGAGCTGATCGGCAAGCGCACGCCGGAGGGCAAGGTGATCGAGACCGACGAGGATTTCGTCACCGAGCTGCTGATGGCCGAGGGCGTCGCCTCGGTGCACGGCTCGGCCTTCGGCCTGGGTCCCAACCTGCGCATCTCCTACGCGACCTCGAACCAGCTCCTGGAAGAGGCCTGCAGCCGCATCCAGCGCTTCTGCGGCTCGCTGCGCTGAAGCGGGCATAGGCGGATCGCCTGATTCGACCCGGCGGGCCCGTGCCCGCGGGGTTTTTTCTTCGGCGCGGTCAAGCTCTCCAGCCCGCGCGTTTAGACGCAAGCCTGAGGCCCGCATTCCGGTTGCTCCCCCGGCCCGGTCTGGCTTACACGGGCCGTCCTCGATGCCGGCGCGCCCGGAGGCTTCCGGAACCCATCCGGGCTGTGCGGCAAAGAGGTCGGCGATGACGGGGTGGGGCGGACCAGTTCTCTGCAACCCATTCCTGTGAGGCTCAGTGGGCCGAGCAGTCGCAGGAGCGTCACGGGTTCGGGGAACAGGAACCGCGACCCTGGCGCATGGCCCACCAGAGTCCTTCGGGCATCGGCATCCGCCCTCCGATCCTGCGTCGCCTCCCGTTGTGGGACGGCCGCGCCGAGGCCGCGAGGGGCCGCGCGTTAAGCATTGTGGCCCAGAGTGCCGGCACGGGTCGGATCGGCGGCCCATCGAGATCGTGGGTCCCGACCAGCCATGTGGCGCCTCCTCACCGGCGGAATCAAAGTCATCATCGCGATCGCCGCGCTGACCACGGCCGCGAACTGGATCGCGATTCGCGAGAAGGACCGGGCGCCGAGCCCGGCGCTGGCGGCCGCGATCGATCCGCCGACCACCGGCACGATCCAGCCCCGCAGGGCCGAGGCCGCGCCGGCCCGCCTCGACCAGCGCGGCCTCGGCCGGTTGATGTCGGACGCGTCGAGTGACGGACGCCGGCGCTGAGCGAACGCTCAGGTCCTCCGCCAACAGGATTCAACAAATTTCCCTCATCATTCGGGGCTCCGCTGCGCGGCCCCGAATTGACCTCGGAGGCGGGACTGTTGGGCAGACACCCCCGTGAGGCGCAGCCTCACCGCGCCAGCACCACCAGCCACCCCGGCACGCCCGCTCCGTTCTGCCGCCGGATCTCCGCCGGCTCCAGCAGCGCGACCGTCAATCCCGCCGCCGCCGCATCCTCCCGCAGGCTCTCGACGCCGTGCGCGTAGCGCCCGTCCGCCCCGAGCACGGCGTCGCGCTCGCCTGCATGCCCCTGCAATGTGAAGGCGAGCAAGCCGTCGGGAACCAGCACCCGGGCGGTCTCCCGCAGCACCGGGCCGATCTCCCGCAGGTAGATGAACACGTCCGCCGCCACCGCGAGGTCGGCGCTCTCCGGCGGCTCGGTCGTCAGGACGTCCCGCAGGTCGCCCTCGTGCAGACGGGCATAGAGGCCGCTGCGCCGAGCCTCGGCCAGCATCCCCGGGGAGAGATCGACGCCGGCGAGCGTGCCGGCCATGCCGTCGAGGGCCCGGGCCATCAGGCCGGTGCCGCAGCCGAGATCGAGGACGTGGCCGAACTGGACGTCCGGCCCCCGCAGCCGCTCCAGAGCCGCCCGGATCAGCGCCGGGCCACAATAGCCCAGACCCTCCACCAGATGACGCTCGAAGCGGCCGGCATAGCCGTCGAACAGCGCCCGGACGTAGGCCGGCGAGATCGCCTCCTCGGCCGCCAAATCGAGTTCCCCCTCGCCGAGTTCCGCCAGATGCAGGCGGGCGCCCAGAGGATCCTCCGGATCGAGGGCGAGCGCGGCGCGGAACGCCGCCGCGGCCTCTCCCCGCAAAGCCGGGTCGGCGGCGCGGGCGCGGCCGAGCAGCAGCCAGGCCGGGCCGTAGCCGGGCGCGCGTTCCAGCACCTGGGCCGCGAGGTCGGCGGCGGCACCGGCATCGCCCTCGGCCAGGGCGGCCTCGGCCCAGGCGTAGCGGCGGTCGGCGAGGAGATCGCCGGAGGAGCGGGCGGGCGCAGGCATCGCTGAGGGGCTTCTCTCGGGCGGGACGGACGGGACGGGCCGCCTATATACCCGGCTCCGCCGCCGGGAAGAGGCTTCACCGTTCAAGAGGATCAATGGCCCCGCGCCCCACCGAGCTCCTCACCCTGACCCGCGAGGGGCTGTACTGCCCGCCGGGTGATTTCCACGTCGATCCGGTCCGCCCGGTGCCGCGCGCGCTCATCACCCACGGCCATGCCGACCACGCGAGGGCGGGCCACGGCGCCGTGCTGGCGACGCCCGAGACCCTGCGCATCATGGCGGTGCGCTACGGCGAGAACTTCTGCGAGACCCGCCAGGAAGCGCGGCTCGGCGAGGCCATCCGCCTCGGCGACGTCACGGTGCGCTTCCACCCCGCCGGCCACGTCCTCGGCTCGGCCCAGATCGCGATCGAGCAGGGCGGCTGCCGGATCGTCAATTCGGGCGACTACAAGCGCGCCCGCGACCCGACCTGCCTCGGCTTCGAGGTCGTGCCCTGCGACGTGTTCATCACCGAGGCCACCTTCGGCCTGCCGGTCTTCCGCCACCCGATGGCCCGCGACGAGGTGCGCAAGCTGCTCGATTCGGTCCGGCTCTTTCCCGAGCGCACCCACATCGTCGGCGCCTACGCGCTGGGCAAGGCGCAGCGGGTGATGGCGCTGCTGCGCGAGGAGGGCTTTTCCGATCCGATCTACCTCCACGGCGCGATGGAGAAGCTGACCGATCTCTACCGGCGCGAGGGCATCCCGCTCGGCGAGACGATCAAGGTCGTGGCGGCGGAGCGGCCGAAGCTCGGCGGCAAGATCGTGATCTGCCCGCCCTCCGCGATCCAGGACCTGTGGTCGCGCAAGTTCCCCGATCCGGTCACCGGCTTCGCCTCGGGCTGGATGCGGGTGCGCGCCCGCGCCCGCCAGAAGGGCGTCGAGCTGCCGCTCGTCATCTCCGACCATTCGGACTGGGACGACCTCTGCCGCACCATCCGGGACACCGGCGCCGGCGAGGTCTGGGTCACCCATGGCCAGGAGGACGCCCTGGTCCATTGGTGCGGCACGCAAGGGATCCGCGCCAAGCCCCTGCACATGCTCGGCTACGGCGACGAGGGCGAGGCGGAGCCCGAGCCGCAGGATGCCGGGACGCCCGCCGCGGAGAGTGCCGCGTGAACGACTTCGCCCATCTCCTCGACCGCCTCGCCTACGAGCCGCGGCGCAACGCCAAGCTGCGCCTGCTCCAGGACTTCTTCCGCCACACCCCCGACCCGGACCGCGGCTACGCGCTCGCCGCCATGACCGGATCGCTCAGCTTCCGCGAGGCGAAGCCCGGCCTGATCCGCGGCCTCGTCGAGGAGCGGGTCGATCCGGTGCTGTTCCGGATGTCGCACAACTACGTCGGCGATCTCGCCGAGGCCACCGCCCTGATCTGGCCGGGGAGAGGGGACGAGCCGGGCCCGGGCCACAACAACCCGCCGGTGCCGACCCTGTCCGAGGTGGTGGAGGCTCTGGGCACGATCGGAAAGGGCGAGCTGCCGGCGCGGCTGGCCGCCTGGCTCGACGCCCTCGACGAGACCGGGCGCTGGGCGCTCCTCAAGCTCATCACCGGGGAATTGCGCGTCGGCGTGTCGGCGCGGCTCGCCAAGACCGCGGTGGCGAGCCTCGGCGGGCACGAGGCCGACGCGGTCGAGGAGGTCTGGCACGGTCTCGAGGCGCCCTACCTCGAGCTGTTCGCCTGGGTCGAGGGCCGGTCCGGCCCGCCGGAATCGGTCAACCCGGCGCCGTTCCGCCCAGCCATGCTCTCGCATCCGATCGAGGAGGAGGCGGATCTGGAGAAGCTCGACGCGGACGCGTTCTCGGCCGAGTGGAAATGGGACGGCATCCGGGTCCAGCTCGCCGGCGGGCGCGACCGCGAGGGGCGGCAGGTCCAGAAAATCTACTCGCGCACCGGCGAGGACATTTCCGGCGCCTTCCCGGACCTCGCCGAGGCGATCACCTTCTCGGGCGCCCTCGACGGCGAGCTGCTGATCCTGCGCGAGGAGCGGGTGCAGAGCTTCAACGTGCTGCAGCAGCGCCTGAACCGGAAGGCCGTCACCCCGAAGCTGCTCCAGGACTTCCCCGCCCATGTCCGCGCCTACGACCTCCTGGCCGAGGGCGAGGAGGACCTGCGGCCGTTGGGCTTCGCCGAGCGCCGGGCCCGGCTGGAGCGCTTCGTCGCCGGGCTCGACCATGCCCGCATCGACCTCTCGCCCCTGGTGCCGTTCGCGGACTGGCAGGCCCTCGCCGCCGCCCGGGCCGATCCGGCCTCGGTCGGCGCCGGGCCGGATGCGGATGCCATCGAGGGCGTGATGCTCAAGCGGCTCACCAGCCCCTACCAGCCCGGCCGGCCCAAGGGCCCGTGGTGGAAGTGGAAGCGCGAGCCCTACCTCGTCGACGCCGTGATGATGTACGCCCAGCGCGGCCACGGGAAGCGCTCGTCGTTCTATTCCGACTACACGTTCGGGGTCTGGCGCGAGGCGCCGGACGGGGTGGAGGAGCTGGTGCCGGTGGGCAAGGCCTATCACGGCTTCACCGACGAGGAGCTGGCCAAGCTCGACCGCTACGTCCGCAACCACACCACCAAGCGCTTCGGCCCGGTGCGGGAGGTCGAGTACGGCGTGACGAAGGGGCTGGTGCTGGAGATCGCCTTCGAGGGCGTGCAGCGCTCGACCCGGCACAAATCGGGCGTGGCGATGCGCTTTCCCCGGGTCAGCCGCATCCGCTGGGACAAACCGCCGGCCGAGGCCGACCGGATCGAGGCGCTGGAGCGCATCCTGGCCCGCGGCGAGAAGGAAGTTCACCCCGGACGGGAGATCGCCGAATGAGACGCGTCGAGATGCTGGACAGCGGCGCCGTGACCCGCCAGGCCACCGGGCGCCTCGTGGTCGACACGAAGGGCCAGGGCTTCACCGAGATCACCGACGCGGTCGCCGGCTTCGTGCGCGAGGCGGCCTTGCGGCACGGGCTGCTCACGGCGTTCTGCCGCCACACCTCGGCCTCCCTGACGATCCAGGAGAATGCCGACCCGGACGTGCGCACCGACCTGATGACCGCCCTCGACCGGCTGGCGCCGCGGAACGCTTCTTACGTCCACGGCATCGAGGGGCCGGACGACATGCCGGCGCACATCCGCACCCTTCTGACCGATGCGGCGCTGACCGTTCCTCTCGTCGATGGCAGG
Source organism: Methylobacterium frigidaeris (assembly GCF_022179185.1). Taxonomy (GTDB): domain Bacteria; phylum Pseudomonadota; class Alphaproteobacteria; order Rhizobiales; family Beijerinckiaceae; genus Methylobacterium; species Methylobacterium frigidaeris. The sequence goes on from NZ_BPQJ01000012.1 coordinate 47,826, forward strand.
CTGGCGCTCGGCACGTGGCAGGGGATCTACCTGATCGAACACCGCGACCGGCCGCACCGGCGCGAGATCGTGCTGCACCTCGTCGGCCAGTGAATCCGCGCCGGCATACCCTCAGAGCCAGTTCAGCCGGTGGTTCACGCCGATGCGCAGTTGGTGCACGTCGAAGCCGGCATTGAAGCGGGCGGTGTAGGGTCCGGCCCGGACCGCGACCGTGCGGTCGAGGTCGGCGTAGAGGTATTCCGACTTGACCGTCCAGTTCGGCATCACGGCGTATTCGAGGCCGGCGCCGACGACGTAGCCGTCGACCGGCATCGACCGGCCACCCGCGGCCGAGAAGCCGCCGAACGAGATCGCGCCCGGGATGGCGACCGGCAGGCCGGCGGGCAGGTTCTTGACCGGTAACGGCACCGAGAAGCCCGGGACCGTGACGCCGCCGCTGACGCCGATCTCCGACACCGCCCAGCCGCCGGTGGCGTAGGCGAGCAGGGGCCCCCAGGCGTAGCCGAGACGGCCGCGAAGCGTCGCGAAGTAGGTGTCGGTACCGAGGCCGCCCTCCGCCGAGAAGCCGAGCTTGGGCAGCGCGACCGAGGATTCCGATCGGAACGACGCGTAGCCGCCATCGGCCTCGATGCCGAGCACGACGCCGCCGCCGAGGATGTGCGGTGGAAGCTGGATGTTGTAACCCACCGTGCCGCCGCCGGCGAAGCCGCCGAGGGAGGTGCGGCCGCTCACGGTCGGCAGCGGCGCCAACGTCTCGCCGCGGAAGGCACCCTCCGCGGCCGCGCCGACCTGGACGCCGACATACGCGCCGGACCAGCCCGCCGGCTCGCTCGCCGGCAGGGACGGCCGCAGCACCGTCTCACGGAACGGGAGATCCGCGGCGTTCGCGAGCGTGACGTGTGCGAGGAGCGCCGGGATCACGGCCAGAAATGTCTTCACCGAAGCCTCTAACATAGTCTCACCGACGATAAGTCGCAAATATGGTTAATCGCGAATTAATGCCGATGCGATCCATTGTCGGACGAGGTGCGGCGCGGACCGCCGGGGAACCGCCGTCCGCGCAGTCCGCGGATTCTCTCTCCGACGTGGAGATCGCGCGGCGCCCGGTTCCAAGCCCGGCAAAAAAGCTATAGAGACAAAAGAAGTAGGCCGAGAAGCGCCAAGGAGCGCGGGTGCCGTGGCGGGGAGTGAGTTGGGTTCCGAGACCACCATCGTCGTCGCGGACGACCACCCGCTCTTTCGCGGCGCCCTGCGCGGCGCCGTGACGGCGATCATGCCCGGCGCCCGGATCATCGAGGCGAGCGGGCTCGAGCCCCTGACGGCGATCCTCGACCGGGAGCCCGAGATCGACCTCGTGCTCCTCGACCTGACGATGCCGGGGGTGCAGGGCTTCTCCGGCCTGATCTACCTGCGGGCGCAGCACCCGGCGATCCCCGTGGTGATCGTCTCGGCCAACGAGGATCCGGTGGTGATCCGCCGCGCCCTCGATTTCGGCGCCGCCGGCTTCATCCCGAAATCCCTCGAGGTCGACCGCATCGGCGAGGCGATCGGCCAGGTGCTCGCCGGCGGCAACTGGTCGCCGCCCGACATCGAGCTGTCGGCCTCCGAGGACAAGGAGACGGCCGACCTGATGCGCCGCCTCGCCACCCTGACGCCGCAGCAGGTGCGGGTGCTGATGATGCTGTCCGAGGGCCTGCTCAACAAGCAGATCGCCTACGAGCTCGGCGTCTCGGAGGCGACTGTGAAGGCCCACGTCTCGGCGATCCTGCAGAAGCTCGGCGTCGAGAGCCGCACCCAGGCCGTGATCGTCTCCTCGCGCATCGGCGCGACGCTGAAGCCCCCGGCCGGGGTGGAGTAGGGCGCGTCACGACGTCCCCAGGACTCGCGTCGCAGCCTCGCCGGTTCCGACGGAGGTCGAGCAACGACCCATGGGACCGCGGCTGCGCGCCGTCGTCGATCGGGACATGCCCCGAGCGGCGACGATCCGGATGGCTCGAGACCAGTCCGGGACCGTCGCCGCCGAGGCCGTCCGCTCAGGCCGCCCGCTTCTTGAATACGCCCACCAGCACGGCCGTGATCACGGTGCCGGCGACGAGGGCCACCACGGCGCCCAGCACCGGGGTGATCGCGTTCGGGATCGGCAGCACGAACAGGCCGCCATGGGGCACGCGAAGCGCGACCCCGAGGGTCATCGACAGGGCGCCCGCCACCGCCGAGCCCGCCACCAGCGCCGGGATCACCCGCAGCGGGTCGGCGGCCGCGAAGGGGATCGCGCCCTCGGTGATGAAGGCGGCGCCGAGCACCGCCGCGGCGCTCCCGGCCTCGCGCTCGGCCGCGGTGAAGCGGCCGGGGAAGAGCCGGGTGGCGAGGGCGATGCCGAGCGGCGGGGTCATGCCGGCGAGCATCACGGCGGCCATCGGAGTATAGATGCCCGAGGAGATCAGGGCGGCGGAGGAGGCGTAGGCCGCCTTGTTGATCGGCCCGCCCATGTCGACCGCCATCATGGCGCCGAGGATCAGGCCGAGCAGCAGCGCGCTCGCGCCCTGCATGCCCTTGAGCCAGGCGGTGAGCGCCGCCAGCAGGGCCGCCACCGGCACGCCGACGACGTAGACCATCAGGAGGCCGGTCACCAGGGTGCCGATCAGCGGCAGGATCAGGACGGGCTTCAGGCCCTCCAGGTTCTTCGGCAGGCGGATGTGGCGGCTGAGAAACGAGACGGTGTAGCCGGCGATGAAGCCCGCCACGATGCCGCCGAGGAAGCCCGCATTGAGGTTGGCTGCCAGCATGCCGCCGATCATGCCGGGCGCGATGCCGGGCCGGTCGGCGATCGAGTAGGCGATGTAGCCGGCGAGCGCCGGCACGATCAGCGCGAAGGCCGCCTTGGCGCCGATCTCGCCGAGCGCGAAGCCGAGGGTGCCCTTGTTCTCGGGCGACATCGCGTCGATGCCCCCGAAGGCGAAGGCCAGCGCGATCAGCAGGCCGCCCGCCACCACGAAGGGCAGCATGAACGACACACCGGTCATCAGGTGCTTGTAGGCGCCGGCCTTCTTCTCGGCGGCAGCCGGGCGGGCGGGGCCGGACTCGGTGGCCTCGGCTCCTTGCAGCTCGGCGTCCTTGAGGGCGGTGGCGATCAGGCCCTTGCCGTCGCGGATCGCCGCCTTGGTGGTGGCGGCGTAGACCCGCTTGCCCGAGAAGCGGCCGCGATCGACCCCGGTATCGGCGGCGATCAGCACGATGTCGGCCGCCGCGATCTCGTCCGGCGTCAGGGCGTCGCGGGCGCCGACCGACCCTTGCGTCTCGACCCGCGCGTCGTGGCCGAGCGCCTGTGCCGCGGCCTGGATCCCTTCCGCCGCCATGAAGGTGTGGGCGATGCCGGTCGGGCAGGAGGTGATGGCAACGATGCGCTTGGGCCCGCCCGCCTCGGGCGCACTGCCGTGGCTCCTGTCGCCGAGGCTTTTGCCCGCAAGCGCCCGGTCGATCACCCCGTCGACGTCGGTGAGCACGTCCTCGATCGCGGCCTTCGCCCGGCTCAAGCGCCCGAAGCGGCCCTCGCCGAGATCGCCGGTGCCGACGAGGAGCACCGCGTCGGCGCCCTGGATCGCGCCCTCGCTCAGGGGCGCGCCGGTCGCGCCGCGGCCGCGGACCTCGAGGTCGAGGCGCTGGTTGCGCCGCCCCGCCGCCCGGCGCAGGGCCTCGGCCGCCAGCACCGCATGGGTGCCGAGATCGCCGCCTCCGACGACGGCCACCAAGTGGGTCATGCGTTGTTCCTCCTCGGAGTTGCTGTGATATCCAGCTGAAGTATTCTTCGAGCGACTTGATCGTCGTTCCAACCATCCACCCGGAGCCTCATCCTGAGGCGCTGCTGCTTGCAGCAGCCTCGGAGGAGAGCCCCCGAGATCACGTGACGTCTGGAGGCCTCCTTCGAGGCTCAGCGATCTTCGATCGCCACCACCTCAGGATGACTTCGCGAATCGGATGGCGCGGCCTTGGATCACGCCGTCAGGGCGCGGATCTCGATCGTCTTGGCAATCGTCTCGACACGCTCGCGCCCCGGCAGGTGGGCACCGCTCCGGGTCAGCTTGCCGGCCGCGAAGGCCAGCGCCAGGCGGGCGGTGTCGGCGAGGCTCGAGCCCGTGCAGAGGCCGGCCACGAGACCGGCCACCAGGGCGTCGCCGGCCCCGACGGTGCTCGCCACCTCCATCGTCGGAGGCTGCGCGTGCAGCACCTCCCCGTCGCGCACGAACACCGCGCCCTCCGCCCCGAGCGACACCACCACGAGCGGGATGCCCCGCCGCACCAGGTCCTGCGCCGCCTCCACCACGTCGGCGAGGGCGGGGAGGGGGCGGCCGGCCCATTCCTCCAGCTCGTGCCGGTTCGGCTTGACCGCGTCGGGCAGGGTCGCGGCCGCGAGGGCGGCGGCGAGCGCCGGGCCGGAGGCGTCGAGCAGCACCCGGGCGCCCCGGGCCTTCAGCTCCGCCGTCAGCGCGGCGTACAGGCCGGGCTCCGCGCCCGCCGGCAGGCTGCCGGCCAGCACCGTGAGGGTGTCCGGGCCGGCCGCCTCGGCCAGCAGGGCCCGCACTGCCCGCAGGGTCGCGGTGTCGAGGATGAGGCCCGGCAGGTTCACGTCGGTGGTGCCGGCGGCATCGACGAGCTTCAGGTTGGTGCGGGTCTCGCCCGGCACCCAGACGCAGCGATCCTCGATGCCCTTGGCGGAGAACAGGGCCTCGAAGGCGGTGGCGTTGTCGGCGCCGAGCACCCCCGCGGCGGCGACCGGGATGCCCCAATCGGCGAGGCAGCTCGCCACGTTGATGCCCTTGCCGCCGGCATCGTCCCGCACCGCCTGGGCGCGGTGGACCGTGCCCGGCTCCAGCCTCTCGAGGGTGACGGTCCGGTCGATCGCCGGGTTGAGGGTGAGGGTGAGGACGCGGGTCACGACCGCACCTCCGATCGGTCGAGGGCGCGGACCGACGCGGCGTCGGGTTGGGCGCAGGCCTCGTCGGCGAGTGCCTTCAGATCGGCGAGGGAGGCGGCGCGCAGGCGCGCCTTCACGGCCGGCAGGTCGCGCGGCGTCATCGAGAGTTCGTGCACGCCGAGGCCCGCGAGGAGGCCCGCCCCGAACGGATCGCCGGCGATGCCGCCGCAGACCCCGACGAAGCGCCCGTGCCGGGCGGCGCCCTCGCAGGTCATCCGCACCAGGCGCAGGACCGCCGGGTGGAGCGAGTCGGCCTCCGGCGCCAGCTCGGTGTTCTGACGGTCGATGGCCAGCGCGTATTGCGTGAGGTCGTTGGTGCCGATCGAGAAGAAGTCGCAATGGGCGGCCAGCGCATCGGCCTGGATCGCCGCCGCCGGCACCTCGATCATGATGCCGAGCGGCACCTCGGGCGCACCGATCTCGGCCCGGATCCGCTCGCAGGCCTCGCGCAGGGCCAGCACCTCGGGCACCGAGGTGATCATCGGGAACATGATCGAGAGCGGCGCGTCCTTGCCGGTCGGGGCACCCGCCGGCACGCAATCCTTCGCGGCGCGGTAGAGGGCGCGCAGCTGCGGCTCCATCAGGTCGGGTCGGCGCAGGAGCAACCGGGCGCCGCGCACGCCGAGGAAGGGGTTCTCCTCCTTCGGCAGGGCGAGGTGGGGCACCTGCTTGTCGCCGCCGATGTCGAGGGCGCGCACGATCAGCGGGCGGCCATCCAGCGCTTCCAGCATCGCCCGGTAGGTGGCGTACTGGTCGTCCTCGTCCGGGGTGTCGCCGCGCTCGAGGAACAGGAACTCGGTGCGCATCAGGCCGACGCCCTCGGCGCCCTGCGACAGGGCGAAGGGTACCTGATCGGGCGTGTTGACGTTGGCGCCGACGGCGAGATCGTGCCCGTCGCGGGTGCGGGCCGGCAGGCCGCGCTCGCGGGCCTCCGCCTCCTGCGTCGCGCGCAGGGCGTCGCGCCACGCTTGCGCCGAGGCGAGGTCGCGCTCGCTCGGATCGACGTAGAGCCGCCCGGTGGTGCCGTCGAGGATCGCGCGCTTGCCCGCCGGGAGCGCGAGCAGGCCGGGCCCGGCCGCCACCACGGACGGAATCCCCAGGGTGCGGGCGAGGATCGCGGTGTGGGAGGTCGGGCCGCCTTGCGCGGTCGCGAGCCCGAGCACCCGGGCGGGGTCGAGCCCGGCCGTGTCGGAGGGCGCGAGGTCGGGGCTGAGAAGGATGCAGGGCTGGTCCGGCAGGGCATGGCCGGACTGGAGCGCGGGGTCGATCTGCGCCAGCACCCGGCGGCCGACGTCGCGGAGATCCGCCGCGCGGGCCGCCAGCACGGGGTTGCCGAGGGCCGAGAGCTGACCGGCCATCCGCTCCACCGCCTGGTGCCATGCGAAGGCGACGCCGTGGCCCTCGACCATCAGCTGGCAGGCCAGCGTGATCAGGTCGGTGTCGGCGATGAGGTCGGCTTGCGCCTTGAAGATCCCTGCATCGGCCTTTCCGAGGCGCCGGCCGGTATCGTCGGCGAGCGCCCGGAGCTGGGCCGCCGTGGATTCGAGGGCCGCGTGCAGCCGGTCGCCGCCGCTCGTCAGCGGCTCGGGCTCGTCCGGCACCGCGACCTCCGTCGGCCCGAGCACGTGGATCGGCCCGAGGGCGAGGCCCGGGCTCGCGCCGATGCCGGGGATCACCTGGCACGGATCGGCCGGGTTCCAGCCCGCCACCGGGGCGGCGGCCCTCGCGGCGGCGTCCGCCGCGCGGGCGGCGGCGGCCTTCTCCCCGGCGGACAGGCCCGTGACCACGGCCTTGAGCCGGGCGAGAGCTGCGGGCGCGTCATCGCCCTCGGCGGAAATCACCGCCTCGTCGCCGGCGCGCAGGCCGAGCTGGAGCAGGGCGATGAGGTTCTTGGCATCCGCCACCTCGGCGCCGTGGCGGACCTGGATCCGGGCGGGGCTGCCGCGGGCCGCCTCGACCCAGGCCGAGGCCGGACGGGCGTGCAGGCCGGTCGGATAATCGACGGTCCAGGCGAAGCTCTGGCCTAAATCCGCCGCCGGGCCGGCGCTGCCCGGGGCGGCGGCATCCTCGGCGAGCGCCGCGGCGATCTCGGCGGGATCGTTCGTGGTGCGCAGGCGCTCCAGCCGGGCCTCGTCCTGGATCAGGCGGGTGAGGCGGCGCAGGACCGTGATGTGGGTGTCGGACTGGGCGGCGATCGCCACGACCAGGTGGGCGTCCTGCCCGTCATGCCAGGCGACCCCGCCGGGCACCTGCAGCACGGCGAGACCGCTCTCGCGCACCAGGGCGCGGTCGTCGACCATGCCGTGCGGGATCACCACGCCGTGGCCCAGATAGGTGTTCGCCACCGCCTCGCGGCGCAGCATGCTGGCCTCGTAGGCCGGGTCGATGCAGCCGGCGGCGACGAGGAGCTGGGCCGCCTCGCGGATCGCGGCCTCCTTGGTCGTCGGGGCGGCGGCGGTGCGGATCAGGACGCGCGGCGTCAGCGGCGGTGTCGGCGCGAGCATGGCGAGCTTCCTCCCGGAAAGCGATCGGGTTTTCCTTGTCGCTCATGAAAACGTTTTCACAACGCATGTCAATCGACGATGTGCGATCCGGACCTGTCAGGACTTGCACCCCTCGCTTCAGACTGTCACAACGGTGTGTCGAACATGAAAACGTTTTCGAGGCGATGACCGTCGGCATCCGTGACGTCGCCCGCGCGGCGGGCGTTTCCACCGCGACCGTGTCGCGGGCTCTGGGCAAGGGCCCGGTCAGTGACGCGTTGCGCGAGCAGGTCGAGGCGGCGGTCCGGGCGACCGGCTACCGGCCGAACCTCTCGGCCCGCCGCCTGCGCTCGCAATCCGCCCAGACCATCGGGCTCATCGTCGCCGACATCCGCAACCCGTTCTTCACCGCGGTCAGCCGGGCGGTCGAGGACGCGGCCTACCAGGCCGGGATGCGGCTGATCCTGTGCAACACCGGCGAGGATGCCGAGCGCGAGGCCCTGTACCTGCGCCTGATGCAGGAGGAGCGGGTCACCGGCGTCGTCTTCGCGCCGACCCGCCGCACCGCCGAGCGGCTGCGGCCGGAGGATTTCCCGTTCCCGCTGGTGCTGATCGACCGGACCGGGCCGCCCGGCGGGCATGACGGGGTGGTGCTCGACAACGTCGCGGCGGGGAGCGCCCTGGTCGACCACCTGGTGGAGCAGGGCTATTCCCGCATCGCCGGCCTGTTCGGCTCCACCAGCTCGACCGCCGAGGAGCGCCGCGACGGCTATCTCTCGGCGATGCGCCGGCACGGGCTGGAGCCGCGGATGCGCAACGTGCCGCCGGACGCCGAACCGGCGCAAGCCGAGGTGGCGCGCTGGCTCGCCGAGCCGGGGAGGCCCGAGGCCCTGATCGTCTCGAACGGCCTCATCCTGATGGGGGCGGTGCGGGCGGCCCGCGCGGCGGGTGTCGCCTGGCCCGGCGGGATCGCGCTCGCGGGCTTCGACAACGAGCCCTGGACCGAGCTGATCGAGCCCGGCCTGACGGTGATCGAGCAGCCCGTCGCCGAGATCGGCACCCAGGCGATGGGGCTTCTGTTCGACCGCTTGAAGACCCCGGGCCAGCCGGTGCGCAAGGTGGTGCTGAGCGGGCGGCTGATCGCCCGGGGGTCGACGGGGCGGCGGTGAGAATCTTCCTGGACTTCGACCCGGCTGAGAGGATCGAAGCGGATTCTTGATGGAATCCTACGGCTTCTCCTCCGCCGGGCTGTGCTTCTGCGGCTTGTGCCCGTCCTGCCCGGGATTGTTGTGCTTGTTGTGGTCGCGGCTCTCCTGGTGGGTGGAGGGCGGCCGGGTCGGGTCGGCGCTGGTGCGGATGCGGGCGCCGCCGCCGGCCGGGACGTTGGGGCCGTCCTTGCCCTCGATCAGCCGGATGTTCTGCGCGTGGGTCTTGTCGCCGTGGGGCTTCTCGCCGGCCATGGGCTCCTCCTGTCGCGGATGAGCCGGGGCAACTCCGGCTGACTGGCCCTGTTCCTCACCAGGCCGGCGCGGCGGCGCCGAGGGGCCCGGCGGCCCGGTCCCACCGCATCGGCACGCCGTCGAGGGTGAGGGGCGGGCGCAGGCGCAAGGCGGGCCCCCAGCCGGTCGGCTCCGGTCCTTCGGCGAAATCGCTCCGGCCCAAGGCGGCGGGCGCCTCCTCGGGGAGGGGCGCCGGCGCGGCGGCCAGGAGGACGGCGGTGCGGGCGAGGGACAGGCGCGCCGTGCCGCCCCGCCCAGTCGCGAGGCGTTGGGTCAGGCCGTGCAGGCTCGCCGCCGCCATCAGGTAGCCGGTGGCGTGGTCGAGGGCCTGGACCGGCAGGGGCACCGGCCGGCCGGCGCCGGCGCTGGCCATCCCGGCCTCGGCGAGGCCGCTGCTCATCTGGACCAGGCTGTCGAAGCCGCGCCGCGCCCGCCACGGTCCGGTCCAGCCATAGGCGTCGAGGCTGATGTCGATCAGGCCCGGCCGCAGGCGGGCGCGGACCTCGGCGTCGAGCCCGAGATGCGCCAGCGCGTCCGATCGGTAGCCGTGGACCAGCACGTCCGCCCCCGCCAGCAGCGCCTCGAACCGCGCCCGTCCGGCCGGCTCCTTCAGGTCGAGGCGGGCGCAGGTCTTGCCGAGGGTCATCTCCGGCACCACGCCGGGCTCCTCCCAGCCCGGCGGATCGAGGCGCAGCACCGTGGCGCCGAACCCGGCGAGGACGCGGGTCGCCACCGGGCCGGCGAGCACCCGCGTCAGGTCGAGGACGCGCAAGCCCGCCAGGGGGCGGTCGGGCCGCGCCCCCGACAGGCCGGGCTCGCCGGCCCCGCCCGCCTCCCACGCGATCAGCGGCTCCCGCGCCACCGCCTCTCCCTGCGGATGGGCGGCCCAGGCCCCGGCCGAGCGCATCGCGGCGGCGCAGCCGCCGGCCGCGACCACGGCATTCTCGAGGTCGTCCGCCCGCCAGCGCGCCACGGCCTGCGCCACCGCGTCCCGCTCGGGTGGGGCCCCGAGCACGGAGAGGGCCGCGTCGCGGTGGTGTGGCGCGTTGGTGTGGAGCCGGATCCAGCCATCGGCCGCGCGGTAGTCGCCAGCCACCGGATCCCAGAGCGGCGGCAGGTCCCATCCCTGGGGGTGAAGGGAACGGGCGAACCAGAACGCGGCGAGGCGCCGGTCGACCGTCACGCCCGGCCGGCGGCGGAATCGGGCCTCGACGAGTTCGGCCAGCGCCAGCCCCGCTGCGGCGACCGAGGCCGCCGCGAGGTCGCTGACCGGGTAGCGGGAGGGGAGGGCGCCCGCTCCGGTCACCCTCACCGGCGGCGTGGCCTCGGCGCCGAGGGCGCCCCGGATCGTGTCCAGGATCGCCGCGAAGGCTGGACTGCCTGCCTCGAACGTCATCGCCTGCTCCTGCGGTTGCGGTGGCAGGAGCGCGCCCAAAGGGTCACATCGTCAATCTTGATTACCCGAATCAACATCGCTTTCGCGAGCACCCGCCGTGACCGCCTTTCTCACCGCCGCCGAGGCGGCCGCCCGCCTCGGCGTGAGCCGCCAGACCCTCTACGCCTATGTCAGCCGCGGGTTGATCGAGGCGCATCCGACCGCTGATCCGCGGGTGCGGGCCTACGCGGCGGAGGCGGTCGCCCGCCTCGCCGCGTCCCGTCATCGCGGCCGGCGTCCGCGAGAGGTCGCCCGCGCCGCCCTCGACTGGGGCCTGCCGGTCATGGAGACCGCCGTGACCCTGATCCGCGACGGGCGGCTGTACTACCGCGGCACCGATGCCCTGGTGCTCTCCGAGACCGCGACGCTGGAGGAGGTGGCGGCACTCCTCTGGGCCCTGCCGCAATCCGCGGCCTTCGGATCGGCCGCTCCCGAAATCGACGGGCGCGGGGCCGAGCCGCGCGGCGGCGATCTGCTCGGCGCCTTCGCGGTCGCGACCGAGGACGACCCGACGGCGCCCTGGCAGCAGGATCCGGCCCGCCTCGCCGCGGGGAGCGGCGCTCTCGTCCGCCTTCTCGGCGCCTGCATCACCGGTCGCGCACCGGACGCCGCGCCGCTCCACCTGTCCTGTGCCGAGGCCTGGAGCCTCGATCCGGCCGGGGCGGAGGGGGTGCGCCGGGCCCTGGTCCTGTGCGCCGATCACGAGCTGAACGCCTCCGGCTTCACCGCGCGCTGCGTCGCCTCGGCGGGGGCGAGTCTGCGCGCGGCGGTGATCGGCGGCCTCGCGGCGCTGAGCGGCAGCCGTCACGGCGGCATGACGGCGCGGGTGGAGGCCCTGTGGGACGCCCTCGACGGGCCCGACCCCGCCTCGTCCCTGCGACGCCAGCTCGCCGGCCGCGAGGACCTGCCGGGCTTCGGCCATCCGCTCTATCCCGCCGGCGACCCGCGGGCCGCCGCCCTGCTGGCGCCGCTCCTCGCGGAGGATCCGCGCCTGCGGGCGGTCGCGGCGGCGGCCCAGGAACTGACCGGGGCGAGGCCCGCCCTCGATTTCGCCCTCGTGGCCCTGCGCCGACGGCTCGCCCTGCCACGGGGCAGCGCCTTCGGGCTGTTCGCCCTCGGCCGCTCGGTCGGCTGGATCGCGCAAGGACTCGAGCAGCGCCAGGCCGGCGGGCTGATCCGCCCGCGGTCGGTCTATGTCGGGCCCGAGCCGTGACGCGGCATGGTCAAGCGCCACCATGGGGGAAGACCATCGACCATCGCGCCTGTGCTGAAAGTTCGGCCGTGCTTGACTTTCCGAGCCGCGGAAAAACACTTGCGCAATGGGATCGACAATGCGGGGGCGGGCGATGGTGCGCGGCGGAACCGGACGCTCCGCGTTACGATCGGGTGCGGCCCTCGCCATCGGCCTGATGGCCGCGGCGCCGGCCCGGGCCGAGATCCAGGTCCTGGCGGCGCGGATCACCGCGGGCGAGCTCTGGGTGCTCGGTACCGCCGACGAGCCGGAGGCCGAGGTCAGCCTCGACGCCCGCTTCACCGCCAGGGCCGATTCCCGGGGGAAGTTCGAGTTCCGCCTCGTCTATCATCCGGCGACCTGCATCGTGACCCTGCGCGCCGGCCGTCAGGAGCGCGGCGCGGTGGTGGGCGAGTGCGGCCAGCAGGGGCCCATCGGCCCGGAAGGCCCGAAGGGCGCCGCAGGTCCCGAGGGCCGGGCCGACATCACGACCCTGACGGGGCCGCCCGGGCCACCGGGTCCGCGCGGCGAGGTCGGCCCTCCGGGTCCGCGCGGCGAGGCCGGTCCGAGAGGCGAGGCCGGGCCCCCAGGTACGCCCGGTCCCGCCGGTCCGCGTGGCGAGGCCGGACCGGCCGGGGGACGCGGAGAGCCGGGAGCGAGAGGCGAGGCGGGCCCGCAAGGCGAACCGGGCTTGCGCGGCGAGACCGGTGCCGCGGGCGTGGCGGGACCGCCCGGCGAGACCGGCCTGCCGGGAGCGCCGGGAGCGCGGGGCGAGACCGGCCCACCGGGTCCGGCCGGCGCCCCCGGCAGGCCAGGTCCGCGCGGGCCGACGGGCCCGGCAGGCCCACCCGGCCCCAGGGGACCGGCAGGGCCGGCCGCCGCAGCACGGATCCAAGCCCCGGCACGGATCCAACAAGCCCCCCAGGCGCCGGCCAGCCGGCCGACGCCCGCCGCTCCGGCGGAGGGCGATGTGTACTGACATCGGGCCGGTCGACGAGGTCTCCGCTCCGTCGAATCCGGTTCCGGATGGCGCTGAGCGCGACCCGGCCGCGCGGGGTCTCCGGTCCTGCGGCACCGTACCGACGCAACGGTGACCGGACATCGTCAGCCCCTCGTCGCGAGGCCGCCGGCCTTCCGCAGTGCCGACGCAGGCGAGAGGAATGTGTTCTCCATCATATTCGTTTTGTCGGCCCCATAGGGATATTTTAAAGATTTTTTGCTATAACAAATCTTCGATTATTTTATAATAAATGAACCGGGGCTGGTCAGGGCAATGTCGATCAAAATACGTTTGGTCATTATATTATCAGCAATCATCATCATGTTCACGCTGACGACTGGGCGTGATCTTCATGATGCGCACCAGCAATGGACCCGCTCTGCGCAGGCCCAACGCTTGGCGGGCGTGGATCGCCTCCTGACCCAGGCGCTGTCGCAACTGCGCTTCGAGCGCGGCAGCGCGGTCTCGGGGCTCGCCCTCGAACCCGCCAAGCTGGATGCCAACCTGGCGGATCTCGCCCGGCGCCGCGGATCGTCGGACGAGGGGCTGTCCGGCGCGCTCGCCATCCTGGCCTCCGGCATGGAGCAGGAGAACCTCGACGCCCGCCCGGTCGCGGAGGGCTACGCCGCCTGGAAGCGCGTCCGGTCAGACGTCGATGCCGCCTTGAGCAAGCCGGTGGCCACCCGCGAGCCGGAGCTCGTGAAGCGCGTCAACGACGGATATGCGGCGCTCAACACGGCCGTCGACGGCCTGATCCGCACGACCGAGACGCGGTTGCGCCTCAAGGATGCGCGCCTGTCCAACCTGCTGCGGATTCGCGAGATGAGCTGGACGGCCCGCTCGCTCGCCGGCAACGCCCATCTGATGATCAATGACGTCCTGGCGAAGAGCCGGGCGATGACGCCCAACGAGCAGTTCGACTTCGCCGTCTTCGAACGCGAGGCGCGTTTCGCTTTCACCCTCGCCCGCGAGATCGCCGCCGCCCTGCCCGACGCCTCGGAGCTGAAGGCGGCCACGAACCGGGCCTGGGTCGCGTATTTCGACGGCCCCTTCGCGGCGCGGACCCGCGCCCTGATGCCGGCCCTGAGCGATCCGGCCCTCCCGCGCCCGACCTTGTCCGAATCGCGCGCCGAGTCGTCGCCCGCCCTCGATGCGATCGCCGCCGTCGCGCTCGCGGCGGTCGCCCGTCTCGACGTGGTCGCGTTCGCGATGGCCGACGAGGCGCGGACCGAGTTCCTCGTCCGGTCGGGCCTCCTCCTGCTCGTCCTGGCGCTCGGCCTCGGCGGAATGGCATGGGTGGCACTCGGCGTCACCGGCCCTCTCGCCACCATGACTGCCGCCATGCGCCGGCTTGCGGGCGGGGACACCGCGTCGCCGATCCCCTACGGGGCGCGGCGCGACGAGATCGGCGCCATGGCGGGCGCTCTGGAGGTGTTTCGCGAAGGCATGATCAGGACCCGGCGGCTGGAGGAGGAGACGGCGCTCGCCCGCGCCTCGGCCGAGGAACAGCGCCAAGCCGGCATGCGCCAGATGGCGGATGGTTTCGAGCAGGCAATCGGCGGCATCGTCGGCATGGTCTCCGCTGCGGCGAGCGAGCTGCAGGCAACCGCCGAGAGCATGAGCGCGACCGCTGGCGCGACCGCGTCCCAGTCGGCCAGCGCGGCCACCGCCGCCGACAAGGCCGCCGCCGATGTCGGCACGGTGGCGGTCGCGGCCGAGGAGCTCGGCGCGTCGGTCGCCGAGATCGCCCGGCAGGTCACCGAGTCCTCCAGCCTCGCGCAGGCCGCGGTCACCGAAGCGAATGCGACCGCCGGGCTGGTGCAGGACCTGTCGCAGGCCGCGAGCCGCATCGGCGACGTGGTGGCGCTGATCTCGTCGATCGCCGCTCAGACCAACCTGCTGGCGCTGAACGCCACCATCGAGGCGGCCCGCGCCGGGGCCGCCGGTCGCGGCTTCGCGGTGGTGGCGGCCGAGGTCAAGGAGCTGGCGGGTCAGACCGCCAAGGCCACGGAGGAGATCGGCCGGCAGATCGGCCAGATCCAGGGTTCGACGGATCAGGCGGTCCAGGCCATCGGGGGGATCGGCACCCGCATCCGCGAGATCGCGAGCGTCGCCGCCGCCGTCGCCGCGACGGTGGAGCAGCAGGGTGCAGCGACCCAGGAGATCGTCCGAAACGTCGCCCACGCGGCGGCCGGCACGAGCGAGGTCACAGCGAGCGTCGCCGGGGCGGCCGGGGCGGCCGGGGAAACGGGGGCGGCCGCGAGCCAGGTGCTCACCTCGGCCTCCGAGTTGTCGCGCCAATCCGAGCACCTCGGCGCGCAGGTGCAGCGCTTCCTGGCCGGTGTGCGGGCGGCGTGAGGGGCGTCCGAAGCCGAATACCCGATAGGAAGACAGCATCGGGGGAGGCGTCACGCCTCCCTTCGACGCAAATCGGCGGCTCTCGTGCCAGCCCGTCGCCGTCGACACGTCATCGGCGACGGGTTCGGCGCATCAGCGTCCGGCGCCAGCGGCCCAGACCTGTTCGGGCTTGCCTTCGCGCTTATCGAACCGGTTCGAAGGAGCTGCGGTATGAGCGTGCCTATGGATGTCCGCCTCGCGCGCTCGACGCGGGGCAGAGAACACGGACGATCGGAGGCTATCTGATCTGTGGGTCAGGTCCGGCAAAGATCCGTTCATCCTGTTCGCGACCCCAGGAAGAGGTCGCGAACAGGATGAACGTGACGGGAGAGACGGTCCCGCTTCAGTCCCGAAAACCGGCCGCTCCTACGGCAGCTCCCGCACCACCACGCGCCCGCCCTCCGCCGACAGCGCCAGGCGCCCGGCCTTCAGCGCCAGCGCCTTCTCGCCGAACAGGCCGCGGCGCCAGCCATGCAGCACCGGCACGTCGGCCGCGTCGTCCTCGGCAATGGCCTCCAGGTCGTCGACGGTGGCGATGATCTTGGGCGCCACGCGCTCGTCCTCGCAGACGGCCTTCAGCAGCACCTTGAGGAGTTCGACCAGCGCGCCGTTGCCGCCGCTGCGGGCGCGGCCGCGCTCGGGGGTCGGCACGCCCGCGGGATCGCGCGACAGGCCGCGCTCCACGGCGGCCAGGATGTCGGCGCCGGTGCGCGAGCGCTCGAACCCGGCCGGGATGGTGCGCAGACGGCCGAGCGCCTCGACGCTGCGCGGCGCCGAGGTGGCGATGTCGATCACCGCCTCGTCCTTCAGGATGCGCCCGCGCGGCACGTTGCGGGTCTGCGCCTCGCGCTCGCGCCAGGCCGCCACCTCCATCAGCACCGCGATCTCGCGGGCCTTGCGCATCCGGCTGCTCAGGCGCCGCCAGGCCTGCTCCGGATCGGCCCGGTAGGTGTCGGGAGAGGTGAGGACCGCCATCTCCTCGTCGAGCCAGGCGCCGCGGTCGGTGGAAAGCAGTTCCCGCGCCAGCGCCTCGTAGACCTTGATCAGGTGGGTGACGTCCGACAGGGCGTAGCTCAGCTGCGCGTCCGAGAGCGGGCGGCGCGACCAGTCGGTGAAGCGCGACGACTTGTCGATCTTCGCCTTGGCGACGTCGTTGACGAGCTGCTCGTAGGAGACGGAATCGCCGTAGCCGCAGACCATCGCGGCGACCTGCGTGTCGAAGAACGGCTGGGGCAGCAATCCGCCGAGCAGCCAGATGATCTCGAGGTCCTGCCGGGCCGAGTGGAAGACCTTCAGCACCCGCTCGTCGCCCATCAGCGCGAAGAACGGCGCGAGGTCGATCCCGGGGGCCAGCGGATCGACGAGCGCGGTCGACCCGTCCGGTGCCGCGATCTGGATCAGGCACAGCTTCGGATAGTAGGTCGTCTCGCGCATGAACTCCGTGTCGACGGTCACGAAGGGTTGCGTGGCGAAGCGCGCGCAGGCGGAGGCGAGTTCTTCCGTCGAAGTAATCAGCTTCATACGCCCGGCTATAACGGAGCCGGCCGCCGAGGGCGAGAGACCGGCGGCGTGGGTTGTGGGGATTGGGCGGCGTGGTAACCGAAAATCACGCGGCGCGCGATCCGTCGCCCGGCCTTGGCCCGGCTTTGGCCGCCTTGCGCAGGGCCGCCGCCCGGGCCCGCCGCGTGCCTTCGGCCCGGTGGGTGAGCCAGTCGAGGATGTTGCGCTCCACCCGCTCGCCGGTGTCCCGGTCGGTCAGGCGGTGGATGCGGTCGGCGCGAAACCCCCGGTAGCCGTCCCGGTCGCGGTCGGTGCCACCGACGAGTACCCGGCCCGGACCGATCTTGAGCTCGTGCGCCTGCAGCCGGCGCACGCTCCAGGCGCCGTTGCCATCCTCGTAGACGAGCTCGAACCGACCTTCGATCGGCAGGACCCGCCAGGCGCCGTCCTGGCGTTCCAGGAACGCGCCCTGGCTCTCGGTGGGCGTGGCGCGGGCCTCCGGTCGCGCCGCCCGGGCCGCCGCGGGCGCGTTCCGGGGCGGATCCGGCAGGGTGTCCGGGTGGGGCTCGAAGGAGCCGAAAAAGCTGTTCTGATCCATGAAGATAATATAGTTGTTCGTTGTTTGTTCCACAAGCGCGAACGGGCCCGCGCCGAGGCCCCGCGCTTGACTTCGCTCCCCCCTTCGCGAATGGGTGCCGACACGCTTCAACGTGCGGGCCGCCTGCCCGCGCGCCCGGCCTGCGGGCCCGATCGAGACAGCTGCAAGACACGCCCATGCACCGCTATCGTTCCCATACCTGCGGGGCGCTCCGCCCGTCCGACGTCGGCGCGACCGTCCGTCTCTCCGGCTGGTGCCACCGCGTCCGCGACCATGGCGGCGTGCTGTTCATCGACCTGCGCGACCATTACGGGATCACGCAATGCGTGATCGATCCCGATTCCGCGGCCTTCAAGGCGGCGGAAGCCGTGCGCTCCGAGTGGGTGATCCGCATCGACGGGCGGGTGCGCCAGCGGCCGGCCGGCACCGAGAATGCCGAGCTGCCGACCGGCGCGGTCGAGGTCTACATCACCGACCTCGAGGTGCTGGGCGCCGCCGCCGAGCTGCCGATGCCGGTCTTCGGCGACCAGGATTATCCGGAGGAGACGCGGCTCAAGTACCGCTTCCTCGACCTGCGCCGCGAGAAGCTGCACGCCAACATCATGCGCCGCGGCGCGATCATCGATTCGCTGCGCAGGCGGATGCGCGAGGGCGGGTTCTTCGAGTTCCAGACCCCGATCCTCACCGCCTCCTCGCCGGAGGGCGCGCGCGACTTCCTGGTGCCGTCGCGGTTGCATCCGGGCAAGTTCTACGCCCTGCCGCAGGCCCCGCAGCAGTTCAAGCAGCTGACGATGATCGCCGGCTTCGACCGGTACTTCCAGATCGCGCCCTGCTTCCGCGACGAGGACGCCCGGGCCGACCGCTCGCCGGGCGAGTTCTACCAGCTCGACATCGAGATGAGCTTCGTCACGCAGGAGGACGTGTTCCAGGCGGTCGAGCCGGTGCTGCGCTCGGTCTTCGAGGAATTCGCGGAAGGAAAGCGCGTCTCGCCGAGCTTCGTGCGCATCCCCTACGCCAAGGCGATGCTGAAGTACGGCGTCGACAAGCCGGACCTGCGCAACCCGCTCGTCATCGCGGACGTGACGCAGGAATTCCTGCGCGACGACGTGACCTTCAACGCGTTCAAGAACGCCATCAAGGCCGGCGGCGTGGTGCGGGCGGTGCCCGCCCCGGGTGCCGCGTCCCAGCCGCGCTCGTTCTTCGACAAGCTCAACGACTGGGCCCGCTCCGAGGGCGCGCCCGGCCTCGGCTACATCGTGTTCGAGGAGGAGAACGGCGCGCTCACCGGCCGAGGGCCCATCGCCAAGTTCGTGCCGGCCGAGGCGCAAGCCGCGATCGCCGCGAAGGCCGGCGTCAAGGCCGGCGACGCGGTGTTCTTCTCCGCCGGGCCCGAGGCCAAGGCGGCGGGGCTCGCCGGCAAGGCGCGCATCCGCGTCGGCGACGAGCTGGCCCTGTCCGACAAGGACCAGTTCGCCTTCTGCTGGATCACCGACTTCCCGATGTACGAGTGGAACGAGGACGAGAAGCGGGTCGATTTCTCGCACAACCCGTTCTCGATGCCGAACTTCGACCACGACGCCTTCATGGCCCTCGACCCGGAGGACCACGCGACGATCCTCGGCATCAAGGCATTCCAGTACGACATCGTCTGCAACGGCATCGAGCTGTCGTCGGGCGCGATCCGCAACCACCGCCCCGAGGTGATGGAGAAGGCCTTCGGCCTCGCCGGCTACCCGAAGGAGGTTCTCGAGGCGAAGTTCGGCGGCATGCTGAACGCGCTGAAGATGGGCGCTCCCCCGCACGGCGGCATCGCGCCGGGCGTCGACCGCATCGTGATGCTGCTCTGCAACGAGCCGAACATCCGCGAGGTGGTGCTGTTCCCGATGAACCAGCGCGCCGAGGACCTGATGATGGGAGCGCCCTCGGAGGTGACCCCCAAGCAGCTGCGCGAGCTGCACATCCGCCTCAACCTGCCGCAGAAGCAGGGCTGATCGGCGCCGGTGCCCGGCCTCGTCGCGGTCGTCGTCGCGCATGACAGTGCCGGCGTGCTGCCGGCCTGCCTGGCCGCGCTCGCCCGCGAGCACGTGCCGGCACTGGTCGTCGACAATGCGAGCCGCGACGGATCGGCGGATCTCGCCGCCCGTCTCGGCGCGCGGGTGCTGCGGCTGCCCCGCAACGAGGGCTACGGGCGGGCCAACAATGCCGGGATCTGGGCGGCGGGCCGGGCCGAGTACGCGCTGATCGTCAATCCGGACGTCGAGCTCCAGCCCGGCAGCGTCGATGCGCTGCTGGCGGCAGCCGAAGCCTATCCGGATGCGGGGCTGTTCGCGCCCCGCATCGTCGAGCCGGACGGGCGGTTCTTCTTCCAGCCGCGCTCGCTGCTCGCGCCCTACCTCACCAACCCACGCGGGCGCCTCCACCCGCCGGAGGGGGATGCCTGCGCGCCGTTCCTGTCCGGCGCCTGCCTGATGGTGCGGCGCGACCTGTTCCTGTCCCTCGGCGGCTTCGACCCCGAGATCTTCCTGTTCTACGAGGATGACGACCTCTGCCGCCGGATCGCCGATGCGGGCAAGGCGCTCGTCCATGTCCACGGCGCGGTGGCGCTGCACGGGCGCGGCGCCTCGAGCGCGCCGGAGCGGGGCCGGGTGCGCCGCTCACGCTGGCACCAGGCCTGGTCGCGCTCTTACGTGTCGCGCAAGTACGGGCTGCCGGACCCGACGGGCGCGATGCTGGCGAAGAACGGCGTGAAGGCGCTGCTCGCCGCCTTGTCCTTCCGCCGCTCGGGCATCGAGCGCTACGGCGGCTCGGTCGCCGGCGCCTGGGCGGCCCGACGGGGCCGCAGCGCGCTCGTGCAGGAGGGCTTGGCAACAGAGCCGGAGGCCGGCGCATGGTGACGGTCGCCACCGGCCTCGCCCGGCCGCACAACGCCTTCGGGGCGGTCCGGCTGGCGCTGGCGCTCCTCGTCGTGGTCTCGCACGCCTTCAGCGTCACCACCGGCCACATCCTCGACGAGCCGCTGGCGCAGGCCACCGGCTACACGCTCGGCGAGCACGCGGTGAACGGCTTCTTCGCCGTCTCGGGGTTCCTGGTCACGATGAGCCTGATGCGGCGCGGCCCGCGCGACTACGTCGTCGCGCGGGCGCTGCGCATCGTCCCCGGGCTCGTCGCGGCGAGCTTCGCCGTTTCCCTCGGCCTCGGCAGCCTGATGACCACCTTGAGCCTTCCCGCTTATTGGAGCGATCCGGGGCTGTGGCGGTTCATCCAGGGCACGCTGACCACCTTCAAGAGCAACGCCGCCCTGCCGGGTGTCTTTTCGGACAACCCGTTCCGCTTCCCGATGGGGACGGTCTGGACGCTCAAGTACGAGGTCCTGTGCTATCTCGGCCTGCTGGCGGCCGGGCTCCTCGGCACCCTGCGCTGGCGCTGGCTCGCCCCCCTGCTCGTCGCCGGCCTGGCGCTGGGTCTCGCGCTCGCCGGCCTGCGCGACGGCGAGATGCCCAAGGCCCTGGAGACGTCCTTGCGCCTGCCTCTGATCTTCTCGGCGGGCGCTGCGCTCTTCCTCTACGCCGACCGCGGACCCTTGAGCTGGCCGCTGGCGCTCGCCCTCCTCGTTCTCGCGGGCCTCGCCCACGGCACCGCCCTCTACCCGCCGGTGCTGTTCCTCGCCGAGGCCTACGCCGTGCTCTGCCTCGGACTCGTCCCGCCGGTCCGCCACTCCGTGCTCGATCCGCGGGCGGACCTGTCCTACGGCACCTATCTCTATGGCTGGCCGGTGCAGCAGAGCCTGCACGCCCTGTTCCCGATGGCCTCGGCCTGGCAGCTGCTGGGACCGTCGCTCGTCCTCACCCTGGCGGTGGCGGCCCTGTCCTGGCGCCTCGTCGAGCGGCCGGCGCTGGGATGGAAGGCGCGGCTGATGGGTCGGCGCGAGGTGATAGCCTGAGCGCTCCCGGTCACGGCCTGTGGCCTCGCGTCGAGCGGCGCGGTATCATGGCATCATGACTCGCGGCGAAGCACTCATCCAGCTCAAGGCGCATGCCGACAGCGTGCGGGACATGGGTGCGACGTCGCTCTACCTGTTCGGATCGACCGCCCGGGACGACGCCCGGCCCACCAGCGACCTCGACCTGTTCATCGACTACGATCCCGAGAGCCGCTTCAACGGCCTCGATCTCGTCGGCATTGAGCTCTTCCTTGAGGAGCAACTTGGAACGGATGTCGACGTGACCACCCGTGACAGCCTGCATCCTCGGCTCCGCGCGCGCATCGAGCAGTCGGCAGCCAAGGTCTTCTGATGGCGCCGCGTGAGTTTCGACATGCTCTCGACGACATTCTCGCGGCTATCGACGGCATCCAGCGCGCGACGGCAGGCAAGGACCTCGCAGATTACACCGGGGACTGGCTGCTGAAGCACGGCGTGCAACGCGGCATCGAAATCATCTCCGAAGCCCTTCTGGCAGACCGCGACCGGGAGGATGGAGCGGATGCGCCGTGAGGCCGCTTCGCTGACCCGGCCGGCGTCAGGATCTGCATAACCCGTATCCTGTATCACTCGCCGCAATCATAAATTCGCGTTCAGAGCGTCCATGCCCACCACCCGCGACCCCGCCCTCGACGACCTCGACCAGAAGAGCGCGCAGAGCCTCCACGCCGCCCTCTCGGCGGAGATCGCGGAGCACGACCGGCGCTATCACGGCGAGGATGCGCCGACGATCTCGGATGCCGAGTACGATGCCCTGCGCCGCCGGCTCGAGGCGATCGAGGCGCGCTTCCCCGATCTCGCCGGCACCGGCGAGGCCTCGGCCAGTGTCGGCGCCAAGGCGTCGGACAAGTTCGCCAAGGTGCGGCACGCGGTGCCGATGCTCTCGCTCGGCAACGCCTTCTCGGACGAGGAGATCGGCGAGTTCGTCGAGCGGGTGCGCCGCTTCCTCGGCCTCCCGGCGGGTGAGCCGGTCCCCTTCACGGCGGAGCCGAAGATCGACGGGCTGTCCCTGTCCCTGCGCTACGAGGACGGGCGCCTCGTCACCGCGGCGACCCGGGGCGACGGCGAGGTCGGCGAGGACGTGACGGCCAACGTGCGCACCATCCGGGAGATTCCGGAGGTGCTGGCCGGCGAGGACTGGCCGGCGGTGTGCGAGATACGCGGCGAGGTCTACCTGTCGCACGCCGATTTCGCCGGCATCAACGCGCGCCAGGAGGAGGCCGGCAAGCCGCTCTTCGCCAACCCGCGCAACGCCGCCGCCGGCTCGCTGCGCCAGTTGGATGCGAGCATCACCGCCTCGCGGCCCCTGCGCTTCTTCGCCTACGCGGCCGGCGAGATGTCGGACCAGCCGGCGGAGTCCCAGTTCGAGATGATCGAGGCCTTCCGGGACTGGGGCCTGCCGGTGAACCCGCTGACGGTCCTGTGCGCGGACGCGTCCGCGATGCTGGCGCATTACCGGATGATCGAGGCGAGGCGCGCCGAGCTCGGCTACGACATCGACGGGGTCGTCTACAAGGTCGATTCGTTCGCCCTGCAGCGCCGCCTCGGCTTCGTCGCCCGGGCGCCGCGCTGGGCGCTCGCCCACAAGTTCCCGGCCCAGCGCGCCACCACGATCGTCGAGGCGATCGACATCAATGTCGGGCGCACCGGCTCGCTCAACCCGCTGGCGCGCTTGAAGCCGGTGACGGTGGGCGGCGTGGTGGTGTCGAACGCCACGCTCCACAACGAGGATTACGTCCACGGCGTCGATGCCGACGGCGAGCCGATCCGCAGCGGCGTGGCCGTGTGGCGCGGCCAGTCCCTGCACGACGACGTCGACCTGGCGCAGGGATCGGACGTGCGCGTCGGCGACACGGTGGTGGTGCTTCGCGCCGGCGACGTGATCCCGAAGGTCGCCGACGTGGTGCTGGAGCGCCGGCCGAAGGACGCCGTGCCCTACCGCTTCCCCGAGACCTGCCCGGCCTGTGGGAGCCACGCGGTGCGCGGCCTCAACCCGCGCACGGGCAAGCTCGACGCGGTGCGCCGCTGCACCGGTGGCCTGATCTGCCCGGCGCAAGGGCAGGAGCGCCTGAAGCACTTCGTGTCGCGCAACGCCTTCGACATCGAGGGCTTCGGCGAGACCTACATCGAGACCCTGTTCGAGGCCGGCTTGGTGCGCCAGCCCGCCGACCTCTTCCGCCTCGAGTTCGAGCCCCTGAAGGCCGCAGTGGTCGCCCGGCGCCAGGCTTTGTCGGCCGAGCGGGCGCTCGCCGCCGGCAAGGAGGTCAAGAAGGCGGCCAAGAAGAAGGACGACGAGGACAAGGCGATCAAGAACCTCCTCGCCGGGGTCGAGGCGCGCCGAAAAATCCCGCTCAACCGGTTCATCTTCGCGCTCGGCATCGAGCAGGTCGGCGAGGCAACCGCCAAGGCCCTGGCCAAGCACTTTCCCGACATGCCGGCCCTGATGGCGGGCGTCGCGGCGGCGGCGGCCTGCCAGCCCGGGCCGGACTGGATCGCGCTCGCGAGCCTCGACCGCGTCGGCGCCACCACCCGCGACCGGTTGCTCGCGGCGGCCGCCGAGGCGCCGGATGCCGACCTCCTCGCCGGCGGCGCGGTGGCGCGGCTCTCCGCGCCGCAGCGCGAATCCCTGATCGAGGCCTATGGCGATTCCGCCGGCGTGCGGGCGGCCGTGGAGCGGGCATCCGCCCAGGTCCCCGGCGACGCTTACCGGGCGCTCGCCGATGACGGCGAGATCGGCGCGGTCACCACCGCCTCGCTGATCCAGTTCTTCTCGGAAGCCCACAACGTCGCGGCGGTGGAGGCGCTGCTCGCCGAGGTCGAGACCGAGCGGGCGGCGGCACCCGCGCAGGCCGCGGCCTTCAGCGGCAAGACCGTGGTGTTCACCGGAACCCTCGAGCGGATGACCCGCAGCGAGGCCAAGGCGACGGCCGAGCGGCTGGGCGCCAAGGTCTCGGGCTCGGTGTCGGCCAAGACCGACCTCGTGGTGGCCGGGCCGGGCGCCGGCAGCAAGCTCAAGGATGCCGAGAAGCACGGCGTGAAGGTGATCTCGGAGGAGGAGTGGCTGGCAATGGTGGCCACCGCCTGAAAAACGGCGTCTTCGCGGGGAAGAGCGCGGGCATGACCAGCCCCCGCACCCTCGCGATCGACTTCGAGACCGCCAACGAGCGCCGCGACAGTCCCTGCGCCGTCGGCCTCGCCTGGATCGAGGGCGGACGGGTTGTGCGGCGGGAATCGCGGCTGATCCGCCCGGCCGAGATGCGCTTCTCCCCCGGCAATATCCGGGTTCACGGGATTCGCCCGCGGGACGTCGCGGGGGCGCCGTCCTTCCCCGAGGCGATGGCGCCGTTCCTGCCGGAGATCGCCGGCAGCCTGGTGCTCGCCCACAATGCCAGCTTCGATGTCGGGGTGCTGGCCGCGACGCTCCAGGCCTACGGCTTGGCCCAGCCAGCCTATGCCTCGCTCTGCACGGTGCAGCTCGCCCGCCGGCACTGGCCGGGGGAGGGCGGGCAGGGCCAGGGGACCTACCGCCTCTCGGCGCTCGCCGCCCGGGTCGGCGTGACGTTCCGCCACCATGATGCCGGCGAGGACGCCTATGCCTGCGCGGAGATCGCGCTGGCGGTGATGCGGGAAGCCGGGGCGCCGGACGTCGCCACGCTGGCCCGGCGCCTGGGCCTGATCCGCGAGCGGGCCGGGGAGGGGGCGCGATCACCCGACGGCATCGCTGCCCGGGCCCTGCGCGGCGTCGCGCCGAGCCGCACCCGCCCGCCGCTCCTGCACTTCGTCGTGCGCGGCAGCACCGGCACGCCCTACGACGTGCGCCTGGTCGAGGGCCGCGACGGGCCGCGCCTGCGCTGCTCCTGTGCGGGGGCGCGGTTCCGGCCCGATTGCCGGCACGTCCGTGCGCTGGCGAACGGCGAGATCGACGCGCTGTTGTCGGACAATCCGGGGGAGGTGGCGGCGCTGGCGGGATTGTTGCGGGTCGGGTGAATGTCACTGTCCTAGTGTCGACCCGCGTCCCTTTCCCGATCTCCTGCCGCTGACGCTGCAATCGTCCAGGAAAGGGCGAGGGTCGGAACATTCTCCAGACACGACAAAGGCGGGTCCGCGCTCGCGCGCGGCCCGCCTCGTACGGTGACGGCGGTCTAGAAAACCCGCGAAACCTTAATGGGCTTCGCGCACAGCCACGGCATTCGGCGTCAGACCGAAGCGCTCGGCGAGGTGCCAGCGCAGCTCGCGGGAGGAGTGATAGCCGTAGCTCTTGTCGATCAGGTGGCTGACGTCGATCGGGCCTTTGCCCTCGCCGAACCGGCTGATCTGGTCGACATGAAAGGTAGCACCGTCATTGAAGACGGTCGGCGCGCCGTCGCGCCGGGTGAACTCGAATAACATGGATGTCTTTTCTTCTATCGTTGCGGCGCTCCTCGTCGGAGCGACTGTGCGTGGCAGGCGGCCGAGCGGCCGCCGGCGGAGCATGCGATGAGCCCGCGGGCTCAGAACGCTCCAGTGCGGCCAAGGTTTCGTAACCTTAACGGAATCATCGTTAAGGTCGCGTAAACCCGGGCCGAGGGCCGCCCTCAGGCGACCTGCAGGTTCACGGCCGACATCTTCGTGCTGTCGCGCCGGTCGGCCTGCAGCTCGTAGGAGACCTTCTGGCCCTCGACGAGGCCGCGCAGGCCAGCCCGCTCCACCGCGGAGATATGGACGAACACGTCCTTGCCCCCGTTATCCGGCTGGATGAAGCCGAAGCCCTTCTGGTCGTTGAACCACTTGACAGTACCAGTATTCACGCGGTCGTCCTCGTCTCGTTAGAAGTCGCAGCGGGCCGCCCTCAAGGGCGAGAGCAGCGCGGCGCGACGGCGCCAAGTGTGTCGGGAGGGAGGCTCGTGGTCGCTGGGCCATGAAAGCCCGTGCGGGGCTTGATCGCCCAGGGCCGCCCGCCCGTTGCCGCTGAACCCCATGTAGGAACCCAGTCTGTCCGGAACAAGGCAGGGGGCTCAGATCGGCGCGTGGAACGCGTGTCAGGGGTTGGTGCGCCCGCGCTGGTTGGGGTCGATCCCGCCTTGCGGCGTTGTGTCGTTCGCCACGTCGCCCTCGTCGGTATTGGCCCCGGCGAGGTCCTCGGGATCGCCGCCGGACATCGTCATGCCCTTCGAGGTGCCGATGCCGGGATTCCCCTTCAGGTCGGCGTCGGTGGGCGTGGTGGTCTTCGGCTGCTTCGAGCTCATGCGCTGACTCCTGCGTGGAAGCCCGCTCAACGGTTGAGGGCCTTCTCCAGTTCGTCGCGGCTCATGCGGGAGCGTCCCTTGATGTCGCGGCGCTTGGCCTCGTCGTAGAGGGCGGCGCGGGACGCATGGGACCGCGTGTCGCGCTCCTTGGCCCGGGTGCGGCGGAAGTGCGCCCGGTTGTCGGCCGGGCTCTCCTGGTTCGAGGCGCCAGCCTCGCGCAGCGCGATGGCGATGGCCTGCCGGCGGTCGGTCACCGGCTCGCCGTCGCGGCGCTCCAGCTCCCCTTGCTTGAACTCGTGCATCACCCGGGCGATCGTGCCCTTCTGCGCGTCCGTGGTCTTGTGGGTCGCCATGGCGTCATCCGATCATTCGCGGGCGCTCCGGCACCCGTTCCATGCGGAGTCAACGTCGCCGATGCCGGGGCGTTTCGGGCCGCGCAGGCCGGCCTTGCGTGGAATTCCCTGTCGCCTCCGGCAGATTGCTCCCATATACGGACGACATCGTGCAGTGTCGGACGCTCCATGGCGGGTATCTCGGTTTCCCTCGAAGGTTCCAACATCCAGCTCTCGTTCCAGAAGGACGATCAGGCCACCGCGGTCATCATGGATGCCAGCGCGGCCCGCGCCCTCGTGCGCGCGGTGGGCCAGCTCCTCACGGTCATGCACGAGCCGGACGAGGGCGAGGCGGACGATCTCGGTGACGACGAGGCGGCGATGCTGGACGTGACCTCGCCGGCGATCGAGGTCGGCACCGACGAGCAGGGCCAGGCGGTGGTGGCGCTTCAGGCCGGCGGCCTCCCGCCGTTCCAGCTCCGCCTCACCGACGAGGAGGCGCGGCACGTCGCCACCAGCCTCAACGAGATCCTGAACGCCCCGCGCGACGTGCGCAGCTCGCATGGCGGGCATTGATACGGCATTGATACGAAAAAAGGGCGCCTCATCGAGGCGCCCTTCGTCGTTCAGAAGCGCGTTCCCGGGTTGGTGGGGCCGCCCGGCAGGTAATCCGGCTCGGAGCCCGGCCCCGTGGGGTCGGTGATGCCCGGATCGTTGACCGGGTAGGGCGAGCGCGGGCCGGTCGGTCCGGTATCGGGCAGCTCGTCGGGAGCGACGGGGGGCGGGATGTCGCCCGGGATGCCGCCGCCTGGGGTCGGCTCGTGGCCGGGTAGGCCTGGATTGGCCATGGCTTGAGTGGCCATGTCGTGCCTCCTCTCGGGTGGGGGTCTGGTGAGTTAAACCGCCCGGCGCGGTGCAGTTCCGTCGCGGCAGGTCGTCGGAACATGCCTGCCGTAAGGTCGTTGCCAGGGCATCTCATACCCCCTCGGAGAATGCCCGATGCCCAGCATCACCCAGGCGAAGATCCTCATCATGGCGACCGACGGCTTCGAGCAGGCCGAGCTCGAGGTCCCGAAGGCCAAGCTCGCGGAGGCCGGCGCCCAGGTGACCGTGGCCGCACCCCGGTCGCGCCAGAAGCCGGACAGCATCCGCGGCTGGGACGAGACCGATTGGGGTCGCCCGGTCAAGGTCGATGCCGACATCGAGAGCATCGATCCCGGGTCTTACGACGCCCTGGTGCTTCCCGGCGGCCAGATCAACCCGGACAAGCTGCGCCTGGAGCCGAAGGCGCTGGAGATCCTGCGCAGCTTCCTGGGCAGCGGCAAGGTCGTCGCCGCGATCTGCCACGCGCCCTGGCTGCTGGTCGAGGTCGGCGCCGCCAAGGGCCGCAAGATGACGTCGTTCGCCTCGATCAAGACCGACGTGATCAATGCCGGCGCCGAGTGGTACGACTCAGCCGTGGTCGCCGACAAGGGCATCGTGACGAGCCGCAACCCGGGCGACCTCGACGCGTTCTCGGCCAAGATCATCGAGGAGATCCAGGAAGGCCGCCACGACCGCGCGGCGGCGTGACCGAGGCGATCGCTTCCAAGATCCATGAATCAAGATCCATGAATGAAGAACGGTCCGTGCGGCAGACGCCGCACGGGCCGTTCTCGCGAGGTCGCGACCCGGGAGGCTCCGGGCAGCCTGCCGCCATGCCGGGGACCTAACCGGTCGTGCCGGCGCCGAAGGTGGTGTCAGCGAAGGTCGAGCGCCCTTCGGCCGCGCCGTATTGCAGGTAGTGCTGCATCGGGTCGATCCTCGCCTGCGCCACGTCGCCGTAAGTCCCGAGATAGGCCGTCGTGTCGAAGCCCTTCGACGGGTCGCGGCCCTCCTTCCAGCCGTAAAGGTCGTAGTGCATCAGCGGGTCGATGCCCGCCGCCCGCACGTCACGGTAGGCGTCGAGGTAGCCGTTGGTGTCGAACACCGCGTTCGGGTTGCGGCCCTCGCGCCAGCCATAGGTCTGGTAATGCTGGTAGGCGTAAGCGAAGGCGTCCCCGCCCGCCCTGACCGCAGCTTGGGCCACGTCGATGTTCGACAGCAGGTAGTACTCGGCGTCGAAGCCCGGATGCGCCGCGAGATCGGCGGTCCTGCCGATCGCGTCGTAGATCGGCCGGCCCTCGCCCTGGCCGTACTCGATATAGTGCTTGAGCGGGTCGATGCCGGCGGCCGTCACGTCGGGGTTGCGGGCGAGGTACTGCTCGTTGTCGAAGGCGGCGGAGGGATCGCGGCCCTCGCGCCAGCCGGTCTGGTCGTAGTGCTCGATCGGGTTCTGGCCCGAGGCCCGCACGCTCGGGTTGGCGGCGAGATAGCCGGTGGTCGAGAAGAGCGCGTTGGGGTCGCGGCCCTCGCGCCAGCCGTACTGGGCGTAGTGCGCGTCGGCGTCCTGGCCGGCCGCGAGCACGTCCTTGTTGGCGGCGAGGTAGAACAGGTCGTCGACGAGCGGGGTGCCATCGCCGGTGACCACCGTGGCGTCGGTGAACTGGTAGCGCTCGAAGCCGGTGACGCGGTCCTGGCCTTCCGGCCCGATGATCAGCGTGGCGGCGCCGTCGCGGGTGACGGTGGTGTCGGCCAGCCGCGAGTTGAACACCAGGGTGTCAGTGCCGGTCGAGCCATCGGCGTTGCGGCCTCCGAGCAGGACGTCGTTGCCGGGCGAGTTGGTGATCGTGTCGTTTCCGGCGCCGCCGGTGATGATGTCGTCGAAGGCGGTACCGGTCAGCGTGTCGTTGCCGCTCGTGCCGTTCCGCACGACGCCGCGGTCGAGCACCGTGTCGCTACGCGCGGCGAGGTTCTGGATCCGGATGTCGCCGGCGGGGGGGGTGTCGGCGGTGCCGTAGGGCGTCGTGGCGTAGAAGGCGCGCAGGTACTCGGCCATCGCGTCCTGCTCGGTGCCCTGCGCCGCGAAGGTCGCCGAGTTCGGCAGCGAGGCGCCCGGAGTGGCGGAGGCGAGCGCCACCTTGTTCTCGCCGTAGGCCGGGAACGGGTAGTTGTCGCCGCCCAGGCCCGGTGCGCTCGACGTTCCGGTCGTCAGGAAGTCGAGGGTGACGGTGCGTATGCCGCGGTTCGGGTCGCCGACGAGCTGGCCGTTCTGCACCAGCGTGTCGGTGATCCGGCCGCTCTCGTCGACGATCGCCGCGTTGAGGATGCGCTGGCCCTCGCGGGTGACGTTGCCATTGGCGTCGAGGGTCTGCGACGTCCTGGTGGCATCGAACGAGAAGCTGAGGCCCCCGATCTGCGGGAACTGGCCCGGGGTCGCACCGGCGGCGGTGGCCGAGACCGCGTGCTCGAGGAGCCGCTTCATCTCCAGCGCCGAGACCGTGGTAACGGCGAGGGCGTTGTTGAAGCGCAGCGAGTTGGTCACGTCGAGCTGCGAGACGTCGCCCGATTGCTTGCCCGCGGACGGGTTGGCAGCCGGAGGCAGCTCGGCGGTGCCGCCGCCGGCGGTCGAGAACGAGCCGATCGAGTCGCGGATGCCGCCGCCGTTCTTGATCGAGACCGCGACCGTCGAATCGTACTGCTTGGCGTACCACAGGTTGGCGTCGGCGGAGAGGTCGCCGAGGTTGGTCTCCTCGGTGCGAACCTCGCCGCGGCGTCCCTCGAGATAGACGCTGGTGCGGCCGAGAATGGTGCCGTCCTGCTGGCGGATGATGTCCGCGACGCCGGCGGTCTCCTGGATGCCGTCGTTGTCGACGTCGAGGCCCTCGATCAATTCCTTGACGAGGTAGCCCTTGGTGCCGGGCGCGAAGGCCGCCTGGTTCGAGCCCCAGAGCTGCGCCACCGAGGCGTCGTCGACCGCGACCACGCCCGAGTTCTGCGGCGTGATCGAGTTGCGGATGACGTTGCCCTGGTCGTCGAAGGTGACGGTCAGGCGGCCGACATAGGAGTACTCGGAGGCGGTATTGACCAGCGCCAGGGTCTGGCCCGAGGCGTTGGTGAAGAATTGCGGGTAGGCGCCGCCCGAGGTGTCGCCCGTGAGCAGGCGGTCGTTGGAATCCGACAGCAGGGTGTGCGAGCCGCCGCCGATCAGCACGTCGACGTTGCGCAGGAGCGGGGCCAGCGCCTGCTCGTTGGCGAGTTGCTGCAGGTGGGTGCCGACGATGACCTTGTTGAGGCCGGGATTGGCCGCGAGCACGCGGTCGACCTCGGCGTTGATCTGCTGGGCGAGCAGCGCGATCTCGTCACGGCC
Source organism: Methylobacterium frigidaeris (assembly GCF_022179185.1). Lineage (GTDB taxonomy): Bacteria > Pseudomonadota > Alphaproteobacteria > Rhizobiales > Beijerinckiaceae > Methylobacterium > Methylobacterium frigidaeris. Next base: position 78,705 of record NZ_BPQJ01000012.1, read on the forward strand.
GGTGAAGCCGTCGAGGGTGACGTTGCCGAGGGTGGTCAGCAGGGGCTCGAGCTGGGTGGTGGCGCCGATGAAGGCGATCTTCTCGCCGTTCTCGATGATGATGGTCGACCTGGCGATCTTGTCGGCGCCGGTGCCGGTCTGGGTCGAGGTCGGGCCGGTCTGGGCGAAGGTGGCGGCGTCGCCGTCGGCGTGGACGAGGCCCGAGAGGGACGATTCCCGCGAGAAGTTCAGGTTCGTCGAGAGGTAGGGGAACTGCGCCCCGACCCAGGTGTCGTCCGCCGCGCCCGGCGCCGTGCCGAGATTGGCCCCGATGATGTTGGCGACCTCGTTCGGGCCGGAATCGAATTCGTGGTTGCCGAACACCGCGGCCTGGACGCCGATGATGTTCTGGATCGTGATGTCGGCCCGGCCCGGCGATGCAGTGAGGCGGCTGTAGGCGTTGGCGCCCGACAGCCCATAAGACTGGTTGTAGATGCCGTTATAGGTCGCGTTCAGCTGCGGGTCGGCGCCGGCGATGAAGAACGGGCTCGGGATCCAGCCGTCGCCGGTCGAGAGGGTGATCGAGTTCGGGGTCGCGTCCTCGAGCTTGTCGACGATCGCCGCGAAGTTCGGCGCCCGCTGGGTCGCCAGGAGGCCGGCCTCCCAGTCCGAGGCGTGCAGGATCTGGAGCGTGTAGGTCATCGGGGCAGCCTGCTGGGTGGTGAAGTCGAGCTGGTCCGGCGCGAGTCCCGCGAAGCCGTTGCCGGCCATGTCGGCGAAGGCGCGGGGGGCCACGATGACGTCGTAGGCCGTTCCCGCCTTGAGGTCGGCGCCCGGATTGATCGTCACGGTGTCGCCGCTGATGGTGACCTGGGAGGTGTCGGCGACCGCGATGGTTCGGGTGTCGCCCGCCCCGTCGGTGATGACGAGGGCGCCGGTCCCCTCGCCGGCCTTCACTGCCTCGCTGAAGCGTAAGGTGATGGTCGCGTCGATCGCGACCCCGGTGGCATTGTCGGCCGGGGTGGCGGAGACGAGCGTCGGGGCGATCGTATCGAGCTTGAGGCCGACGAGGATCGGGTCGTGGTCGGATTCGCGCGCGGCGACCCGGCCGTCGAAGTACGAGGGGGATCGTCCGAAATCGAGGTTGTAGTCGATCGCGTCCGCCTCGTCGGCATTGACGTGCCACTCGGTCACGCCGGTGACCTGCCGATTCAGATTGCGACTGGCGAAGGCGTGGTCGAGAGCGCCGTAGGCCCCGTCGAAGACGTAGGAATACGGATCGGCGAGGCGGTCCTCGGCGAGGTTGGTGAAGCCCTCGACCTTGATGAGATCGAGCGCGTCTTCCTTGAGGTAGGCGTTGAAGTCGCCGAGCAGGATCACGTCGGGATCCTGCGTGCCGGTCGGCTTCGTCGCCACCCACTCGGTGAGCGCCTTGGCGGCGAGCTCGCGCTGCTGCTGCCAGGCGCCCTGGCCGTCGCCCTGGTCGGAATCGGCCCCGGTGCCGCTGCCGCTCTTCGACTTCAGGTGGTTGATGACCGCGGTGAAGTCTTCCCCGGTCGCATTCTCCCGGAACGTCACCGCCAGGGAGGCACGACTGGTGTTCACGCCGTTGAAGAGGTGACCGATCGTGCTCTGCCGCAGGAGAGCGGGATCGACGCGCGCGACGTCGGCGTCGTCGAGCGTCTCGATCGTGGTGTTGAGCGCGACGCTGACCTTGCTCGGCTTGTAGATGAAGCCGACCGCGATGGCGTCGCCGCCGAGGAACTGGCCCTGATCGAGTCGATTGCCGGGATTCACGTAGGCGTAGGTGCCAGCACCGGCCCGGGCGTTGAGCTGGCCGACGAGGTACTCGAGCGCGTTGCCCGGATTGCCGGGCTGGAACTGGTTCTCCAGCTCGGTAAGGCCGAGGACGTCGGCGCCGCTGCCGATGAGCGTCGTGACGAGCTTCTCGGTCTGGCGCGCCAGTTCCTCGCCCGTGTTGGCGCCCCGCGGTGCCTGGCCGATCGCGGTCTGCGCGTTCGGCGAGGCATTGAGGGTGGTGAAGTAGTTGAGGACGTTGAGGCTGCCGACGGTGAGCGTGCCGCCGACCGGATCCGGCGCGCTCGGGCGCGGGTTGGCCTTGATGAAGCTGTTGTCGCCGTCGTCGATCGAGCGCACCCGGAAGGCGTTGGTCGGGCCGTAGCCGAGCGTGCCGGTGAGGCCGGTCACGATGTCGCCCATCCGCGGCGCGGTGGCGGTCGAGTAGGCCGGGCCGAAGCCGTCGAGGGTCTCGATCGGCAAGTTCTGCGCGTTCAGCCCGTCGTCGTAGGTGATCGAGCGTGCGGCGGTCTGGGCGAGGTACGCGGCGTAGTCGGCCGCGTTCGGCTCGAACGCGTTGGTGAAGGTCTCGGGCCGGCCGCCCGCGGCGAGGCGGATCTCGTTGAAGCGGTCGAGGTTGAACTGCTCGGAGATCGACAGGGCCTGCGGGAACCGGACCAGCATGCCCTCGTAGCGCTCCAGGTCGGGCTGCGCCGTCGCGCCGGTGCCGACGGTGCCCGCCGCCGGCAGGCCGACATCGACCGCCTGGGCCTTCACCTCGGCCGCCGAGAGGGCGCCGGCCTGCACGACCTGGATGCCGGAGGCGGCGTTGACGGTGAGCTGCGTCTCGCCGTTGAACTCGGTGACCGTGCCGGTGACCCGGACCCGGTCGCCCTCGGCGACGTCGACCAGGCGGTTGCCGGTACCCTCGTAGACGAGCACGCCCTCCGAGGTCAGCGGGTTCGCGTCCTGGTCGGCCTTCTCCTCCTGCAGATAGAAGCCGCCGATGCTGCGTTTGGCGTCGGCATCCCCGTTCTGGAAGTCGCCGACGACGATCGCCTCGACCGTGACGGTCTGGCCGGCGAGCGGGCTGGCGCTGCCGGTGCCCTGCAGAGCCGAGATCAGGGTGACGTCGTCGTTGACGAGGGTGCCGGTCGCGGTGGCGTTGCTGGCGCTCACCGCGGCGACGATGCCGGCCTGGCTCGACGTGGCGCTGCGCAGGGCCAGCGAGAAGGTCTCGTTCGGCTCAGGGATCGCGTCGCCCTGCACGGTGACGGTGACGGCTGTCGAGGCGGCGCCTGCCGGGATCGTGCCCGTGACGGTCAGCGGCAGGCTGGGATTGCCGGCGAAGTCGGCGGCGTTCGCGGGGTTCGCGCCGGTGCCGGTGAGTTCGGCGGTAAAGGTGATCGCGCCGAGCGTGCCGTTCGTGCGCTGCACCGTGACGCTGAACGTGGTGGCGCCGCCGTTGCCTTCCGCCCGGCTGATGCCGAGCGAGTCGGCCGCGAAGGAGATCTCCTGCGTCACGCCCTGCGGCAGCGCGGCGTAGAGCGTCGCGCCGCCATTCGCCACCTCGTTCGCCGAGACCACCAGGTTGGTGCCGGTCGGGTTGCGGTCGGCGGCGATGAAGGTCAGCACCTCCGGGCCGAGATCGGCGGGCGAGCCGGCGAGCGGCGGCACGTAGGAGACGTAATTCGCGGTCGCCGGATCGGTCACGTCGTAGACCAGGATGCCGCTCTGGCGTTCCAGGCCGACGAAGGCGTAAATCCGGCCATTGACCGTGCCGACGGTGATGCCCTCGGGCTCCGGCCCCTTGTTGTCGGAGCGGTCGTCGGGCGCATCGGCGACGGTCTGGTCGTTGTTGAAGCGCTGAGGCGCGATCCGGGCGAAGATTTTCTCGAATTCTCCGCCGGTCTCGCGCACCTTGATGAGCGTACCGTCGGCGTTCTGGCGGAAGATCGAGATGCCGCGGCCGCCGAGCGTATTGAGCTGGTCGATCACCCCGTCGCCATCGGTGTCGCCGGTGCGCAGCAGCACGTTCAGGCGGGCATAGGCCGGATCGGACTTGAGCGCCTGCAGCGCCGGCGTCAGGCGGCTGTTCGGCACCGCGCTCAAGCGGGCGACGTCGCCGGTATCGTCGGCACCGCCGATGACCCGCTGGTCGCCCTCGTTGGCGGTCACGAAGTAGGTGGCGCCTCCGGTCGTGAACGAGGCGATGCTGTCGGGCTGGAGCAGGCCGTAGATCGGGGTGCCGGCCGGCGTCGCGGCGATCCGGATCGAGGCAGCGCCGTTCGCCCCGTCGCGGTCGGAGGCGTCGAACTCGTTGCCGGAAAGCGCGTGGTTGACGGCGCCGAGGGGCTGGATCGCGATCGGCGCCGTGCCCGGGTTGGCGAGGTCGATCACTGCGACACCGTTCACCTCCTGCAGGGTGACGTAGGCGAAGCGGTTGTCGGGCGAGATCGCGATGTATTCGGGCTCGATGTCGGCGGCGGCACTGGTGCCGGGCGTGATCGCCAAGCCACGGGCGCGCAGCGCCGCCTCGGACCCGTTCAGCCCCTCGAACCCGACGGTCGTGACGACCGAGGCGCTCGCCGCCCCGCCCGAGACGTCGATGATCGAGACGCCGCCGACCGGGTTGCTGTTCTGGCTTGCCTGCTCGCCCTCGTTGGCGACGAGGAGACGGCTGCCGTCGCGGGTGAAGACGAGTTGGTCCGGACCGACCCCGACGGCGAGCGAGCGCAGGAGCGTGCCGTCGGCGTTGAACAGCGCGACGCGGCCCGCCGCATCCCCGGTCACGTTGGCGTAAGCCACCGCCACGAGGCCGTTGACGACCGCGACCGAGTTCACCGAGCCGTACTGCTCGAGGCCGGATAGCAGGATCTCGCCGGACTTGCGCAAAGACCCGGCGGCGTCGAGGGCGACGATCTCGATCCGGTTCTCGTTGGTGTTCTGGACGTAGAGCCGGCCGGTCGAGGCATCGTAGGCCACGACCTCGGCGTTCGGCGCGATCTGCGTCGCGGCGTCGTTGGTTGTGGCATAGGCGCCGAGCCTGACGAGCTGGAGCGCGTTGGTGGCCGTCGGCGGCGTCGTGCCGGTCGCGCCCGACAGGCCCTGGAGCGAGGGCGCGGCGTCGAAGATCGCGGTGCCGTTGATCCGGGTGCCGGCATCGCCGGCGGCAGGCGTCGTGGCCATGGGTTCCAGTGTCTCCGGGCACGCACGGAAGGCGGCGGCACGAAGATGCGCACCACTTTCAGCGCGAAGCTGTTAGGGCTTAAAAAGTCGGGGAGGCGCGCAGCGGCATCAGGCTCGCCCGCGATCGTTCGCCATGTCGAACCGGTCGGCGAGTCTACCTTGTTACGGCACGTTTCGGACTGTGTTCGCTCTGTATGGGTGTTCTGCGACAGTCCTGTGAAGGTTGCTGTGGGAGTGGGCAGCCTCGTCTCTCGCCGTCGCGGCTGGGACGGTCGACTTGTTTCCCGGCGACGTATCGCCCTGGGACTTGATCCGTCACGACGGGATCGCGACGCGAAAAAGCCCCGCCGTCGCTCTCTCGACGGCGGGGCGCGATTGCCGAGCAGACCTGTGAGACGAGGTCCGGACGATTCCTTCCGGACCTCGTCTCAGCAGCCCGCGCGGTGCCTGAGCGAAGCCGATTTCCGCATGGCGAAGCAATCAAACGGAAATCGCGTGAGGTGGGTGTGAGACTGCCTCTACTGCGTCCCGCCCTTGGCTTCCTTCTGGAATTCCTCGATGACGTCCTTGCCGACCCGCTTCGCCATGTCGGCGGTGACCGGCTCCAAGGCCGCCTTCCAGGCCGCCTTCTCCTCGGAGGTGAGCGTGATGAAGGTGGTCTTGCCCGACTTCTTCATCTCCTCGAGGGCGTCGGCATTGTCCTTGTCGGCGACCTCGTTGGCGTAGGCCGTCGCCTCCTTCATTGCCTTGTCGAGCTCGGTCCGGACGTCGGCCGGCAGGCCGTCCCAGAACTTCTTGTTGGTGATCACCGCGTAGCCGATGTAGCCGTGATCCGAGAGGGTAATATACTTCTGCACCTCGTGGTGCTTCTGGGTGAACATATTCGAGGGCGTGTTCTCCGAACCGTCGACCACGCCGGTCTGCATGCCCTGATAGACCTCCGAGAAGGCCATCACCTGCGGGATCGCGCCGAGCGCGCGGAACTCCGCCTCCAGCACCTTCGAGGACTGGATCCGCATCTTCAGCCCGCGAAAGTCGGCCGGCATCCGCAGCGGCTTGTTGGCGCTCATCACCTTGAAGCCGTTGTCCCAGTAGGCCAGCCCGGTGATGCCCTTCGATTGCAGCTTGTCGAACAGGCGCTTGCCGAGCGCCCCGTCGGTGACCCGGCGCAGGGCCGCCTTGTCGGGCAGGATGTAAGGCAGATCGAAGACCTCGAACTCCTTGGCGCCGAGCGGCCCGAACTTCGCCAGCGACGGCGCCAGCATCTGCACGGCGCCGAGCTGCAGCGCCTCGACCTCCTCCTTGTCCTTGAACAGCTGCGAGTTCGGGTAGACCTCGACCTTCACCTTGCCGTTCGTGTACTTCTCCGCCAGCTCCTTGAACTTGTCGGCGCCGCGGCCCTTCGGCGTGTCGGGCGCGACGACGTGGCTGAACTTGATCAGGATCGGCGCCTGGGCGAGCGCGGCACCCGACAGGAGAAGCAGGGCGGTGCCGGCCGCGAGGACGCGGCGGGTGAGCCCCCGAGCGGGGCGGGACGACTGCGTCATGGCGTTTCCTCGTCGTTGTCGGTTCGTTGGGAGCGAACCTGACAGTTCGGCCCGGCCCCCGCAATGCGCCGATCGCCTAACCCGCGGCCGCGTCGGACTCCAAGATTGCCTCGGCCTCCAAGATTGCTTCGCCCTCCATGTGGACCGCGCCGTCCACCGCCGTCCAGGCCCGGAACCCCTCGCCCTCGCGCCGTCCCGCCACCGCGAAGCGCGATCCGGCGATCATCGGCGCGACGCCGCGGTAGCGGAACCGCGCCGGCACCCGGCCGAGGCGGGCGGCGGCCAGGTTGAGGAGCAGGCTCGCCTGCATCGGCCCGTGGACCACCAGGCCGGCATAGCCCTCGACCTGCGTGGCGTAGGGGTGATCGTAGTGGAAGCGGTGACCGTTGAAGGTCATCGCCGAGTAGCGAAACAGCAGCACGGAATTGGCTTCGACCGACCAGGCGGCCTCGTCCTCGGCGGGAACGGGCTTGGGAGGCGGCGCGGCATCCCCCGGCCGGCTCGCCTCGCGGTAGACGATGTCCTGCCGGTCGCGGATCGCCGGGCCGCGCTCCGTCTCGTACTCGTGACGCACGGTGACGAAGCACAGCGTGCCGGTTCGCCCGGTCTTCACCGCCACGTCCGCCACGGTCTCGCGCCGCACCACCCGATCGCCGATCCGCAGGGGCGCCAGAGTCTCGACCTCGCCGCCGGCCCACATCCGCCGCGGCAACGGCACCGGCGGCAGGAACCCGCCCTTCGCGGCGTGGCCGTCGGGCCCGAGCGCGTCGGCAGCCGGGGTCTCGGGGCCGAGGCACCAGTGCAGGGCGAGGGGCGCTTCGCCCTCCGCCACCGGCGCGAGATTGGGGGCCAGCGTGGCCCGGTACTCGGCCACGAGGCGCGGCGTCACGAAGTCCTCGACCTCCCGGGTGCGGCCGATCCAGCCGCGCAGGTGGTCGATGTCGATCTCGGGCATCAGCGTTTCCTGTCCTCCGGCCGCGTCATGCCGGGCCGTTCCGCTCTATATCGGCCCGTCTTCGCGCCTGCACACCTGCGGCCTGGACCGCATCGCGGCCGGGTGCTTAACTCCCTGTCAACAAAGACAGGGTGGAGACGTCACGTGGCTGCGCAGCACAGGTGCATCGCGATCGTCGGTCCGTTCCAGAGCGGCAAGACCGCCCTGCTCGAGGCCATCCTTCATCGCACCGGCGCGATCGACCGGCCCGGGCGCGCCGGCTCCCGGGTCGGCGACACCTCGCCGGAGGCGCGGGCGCACGGCATGAGCGTCGAGCCCGCCTTCGCCACGGCGCGCTTCCTGGATGAGGGCTTCACCTTCATCGATTGCCCCGGCTCGATCGAGTTCGCGCACGACCTGCGGGCGGTGCTGCCGGCATGCGACGCCGCGATCGTGGTCTGCGAGGCCGACGAGCGCAAGCTGCCCGCCCTGGAGCTGACCTTGCGCGAGCTGGAAGCCGCCGGGATCCCGCGCCTTCTGTTCATCAACAAGGCCGAGACCGCGCCGGGCTCCCTGCGCGACGCCCTGGCGCTGCTGCAACCCGCCTCCCGGGTGCCGCTGCTGATGCGCCAGATCCCCCTGATCGAGGGCGAGGCGGCGGTCGGCTTCATCGATCTCGCACTGGAGCGCGCCTTCATCTGGCGCGAGCAGGCGCCGAGCGAGGTCGTGGCCCTGCCCGACGGCGAGCTGCCGCGGGAGAAGGCCGAGCGCTACACGATGCTGGAACGCCTCGCCGATCACGACGACGCGCTCATGGAGGACCTGATCGCCGAGGTCGAGCCGGAGCGGGACCGGATCTTCGCCGATCTCGCGAGCGAGCTGCGCCAGGGCCAGGTGGTCTCGGTGCTGTTCGGCTCGGCCGAGCACGGCCACGGCATCACCCGCCTGCTGAAGGCGGTCCGGCACGAGGCGCCTGGCCTGTCCGAGACCCGCGCGCGCCTCGGCGTCGCGGAGGAGGGCGCGCCGCTCGTCCAGGTGATGAAGACCCTGCATACCGGCTTCGGCGGCAAGCTCTCGGTCGGCCGGGTGCTGCGCGGCGCGGTCCGCGAGGGCGACGCGGTGACGGGTTCCGGCGGCGCCGCCCGGGTGGCGGGCTTGACCCAGCTCGCGGGTGCAGCCGGCAGCCGCGTGCCGGAGGCGCAGGAGGGAGAGGTCGCAGGGCTCGCCAAGCTCGATCCGATCGCCACCGCCGAGACGCTGACGACCGGGGCCGAGGCGCCGGCGGCCCTGGTCCACCTGCCGCCGCCCGAGCCGGTCCACGCCCTGGCGCTCCGGGTGCGCGACCGCAAGGACGACGTGCGCCTCTCGGCGGCGCTGACCAAGCTCGCCGACGAGGATCCGGCGCTGCTCGTCGAGCACCGCGCCGAGCTCGGCGACCTGCGCCTCTCCGGCCAGGGCGAGATGCACCTGCGGGTCGCGGTGGAACGCCTCGCCTCGCGCTTCGGCATCGGGGTCGAGACCGAGCGGGCGCGGATCGCCTATCGCGAGACGATCCGCGGTCCCGCCGAGGCGCGGGCGCGGCACAAGAAGCAGACCGGCGGCCACGGCCAGTTCGCCGACGTCGCGCTCGCCGTCCGGCCCCTGCCGCGGGGCGAGGGATTTCTGTTCGAGGACGAGGTGGTGGGCGGCGCGGTGCCGCGCCAGTACATCGCCTCGGTCGAGGCCGGCGCCCGGGCCTTCACCACGAAGGGCCCGCTCGGCTTTCCCGTGGTCGACATCGCCGTGACCCTGAAGGACGGGGCGGCGCACGCGGTCGATTCGTCGGATGCCGCCTTCCAGGCCGCTACGCGCCTGGCCATGGAGGACGCCCTGGCGAAGGCCGGGCCGGTGCTGCTCGAACCGATCCTGGCGGTCTCGATGGCAGTGCCGAGCGGCGCCACCGCGCGGGCCACCGGCCTCGTCACCGCCCGACGCGGCCAGATCCTCGGCTTCGACGCGCGGCCCGGCTGGTCCGGCTGGGACGTGGTCGAGGCCCTGATCCCCGAGGCCGAAATGACCGACCTGATCGTCGAGCTGCGCTCGGCCACCGCCGGGGTCGGCACCTTCACCACCCGTTTCGACCATCGGGCGGAGCTGACGGGACGTGCCGCCGAGGCGGTGCTGGCGCGCCAGCCGGTGCGCAAGGCGGGGTGAGGGCGCTCTACACCACGTGGTCCGGCGCCAGCGCGCAGGCCGGACCACCGGCCAGCTCCACCTGGAGCGTCACGTGGGCGATGCCGAAGCGCTGGCGCAGAGCAGCGGCGCATTCATGCAGGAAGGCGTTGCCGGGATGGCCCTCCGGCATCACCAGATGGGCGGTGAGCGCGGTCTCGGTGGTGCTCATCGGCCAGACGTGGAGGTCGTGCACCTCCGCCACGCCTGGCCGCTCGGCGAGGCAGCGGCGCACGTCGGCCGGGTCGATGCCCGGGGGCACGGCGTCCAGCGACAGCACGACGCTGTCGCGCAGGAGTCCCCAGGTGCCGGCGACGATCACCGCCACGATGACGAGGCTCGTCACCGGGTCGACCCAGGTCCAGCCGGTCCACAGGATGACGAGGCCAGCCACGACGACGCCCGCCGAGACCGCGGCATCCGCCAGCATGTGCAGGTAGGCACCACGCACGTTGAGGTCACCCTTGCGGCCGGAGGCGAACAGCCAGGCGGTGACGCCGTTCACCGCGATGCCGATGAGCGCCACGATCGTGACGGTGAGCCCCGGGACCGGCGCCGGTTCGCTGAATCGCTGCACCGCCTCCCAGGCGATGGCGCCGACCGCGACCAGCAGGAACACCGCGTTGAACAAAGCTGCCAGGATCGACGACGAGCGCAGCCCGTAGGTGAACCGCGCCGTCGGCTGGCGCCGGCCGAGCGTCGCCGCCGCCCAGGCGACGACGAGGCCGAGCACGTCCGAGAGGTTGTGGCCGGCATCGGCGAGGAGGGCCACGGAGTCGGTCAGGACGCCGTAGACGCCCTCGATCAGCACGAAGCCGGTGTTCAGCGCGATGCCGACCGCGAAGGCGCGGCCGAAATTCGCCGGGGCGTGGACGTGGCCAGGGCCGTGGTGGTGGTGACCGTGCTCATGAGCATGGTGATCGTGCCCGTGATCGTCGTCGTCGTGCGCGTGGTCGTGGTGCTGGCCCATGCCTGCTCCCTGTCCCTCGCGCAGGCCCCCGGCCTGCGCGGTCAATCCGGCGCCGTAGCTTTAGGGCGAGGCCCGCGAGGGGGCGAGCCCCGCAGGCCGCAGGGTCAGCCCGCCGCCAGACGCAGGGCCGCCTCGGTCAACGCCCCGTCCGGCCGGATCATCTGGTCGAGCACCGTGAAATGGTCGTCGCCGGGGAGGGGCAGGAGGTCACCGGGGAGCCCGGTCCCGGCCCAGGCGGCCTGGTAAACCTGCGATTGCCGGCACAGCTCCGGCAGCTCGCTGCCGCCATACGCCACGGCGAGCGGCCCGGCCTGGCGCGGCAGGTGCCGGATCGGCGAGAGCGCCGCCACCTCGTCCTCGGTGAGGTGGAGCGCGTCGTCGAGCGCCGTGCGCCGGACCGGTGCGAGGTCGAAGATGCCGCTGACGGCCAGGCCCGCATCGACCTCGGGGCAGGCCATCGCCAGGGCCGCGAGGTGGCCGCCGGCGGACCAGCCCGACACGACGAGGCGGGGTGGGCTCGCATGCGCGCGCAGGCGGGCGAGGGCCGCCGGGATCTCGGCGGCGAGCGCCGTCATCGTCGCCTCGGGGCAGAGGGTGTAGCCGATCATCGCCACGTCGAGGCCGCGGGCGAGGGGGCCCTCGGCGAGCGCGGAGAAGCCGTGCTTGTCGTTGCGCTGCCAGTAGCCGCCATGGATGAAGGCCAGCAGCGGCGCGCCCGCCCGGCCGCAGCGGAAAAGGTCGAAACGCTGCCGCGCCCCATCGCCGTAGGGGACGTCCAGCTCGTCGGAATGCGTCTCCCGGAACGCCGCGCTGCGCTCCCGCAAGGCCGCCATGAAGGCGCTGCTGCCCGGAACCGCGCCGGAATTGTCGTAGGCCCTGCTCAGGGTCGCGCGGTCCATCCCGCGCCAGTCGCCGCCCGCCATCGCGAATCCTCCCGAAACCAGGGCAGGACGATAACCCGGAAAACGAAAGGGGCGGCCCCGCGCCGCGCGCAGGGCCGCCCCGTCCTTCAGCCCGGGGCCGCAGCCCCGGATCCTGTCTTACTCGGCGGCCTGGAGGGCCGGGACCGGGCCGGTCTCCTCGAGCGGCAGCGGGTTGCCGTCGAGGGCGGCCTTCAGGCGGTCCATGTCGACCTCACCCTCCCAGCGGGCGACCACGATGCAGGCGACCGCGTTGCCGATGAAGTTGGTGAGGGCCCGGCACTCCGACATGAAGCGGTCGATGCCGAGGATCAGCGCCATGCCGACGACCGGCACGGAGGGGACCACCGCGAGGGTCGCCGCCAGGGTGATGAAGCCCGAGCCGGTGACGCCCGCCGCGCCCTTGGAGGAGAGCATCGCGACGAGGAGCAGCAGGGCCTGCTCGCCGTAGGTGAGGGGCGTGTCCGTCGCCTGGGCGATGAACAGGGCCGCCATGGTCATGTAGATGTTGGTGCCGTCGAGGTTGAACGAGTAGCCGGTCGGGACCACCAGGCCGACGACGGGCTTCGAGCAGCCGGCACGCTCCATCTTCTCGAGCAGCGAGGGCAGGGCCGACTCGGAGGACGAGGTGCCGAGGACGAGCAGCAGCTCCTCCTTGATGTAGCGGATCAGCTTCACGATCGAGAAGCCGTTGTAGCGGGCGACCGCGCCGAGGACGACGAAGACGAAGATCGCGGAGGTCAGGTAGAACGCGCCGACGAGGTAGGCGAGGTTGGCGAGCGAGGCGATGCCGTACTTGCCGATGGTGAAGGCCATCGCGCCGAAGGCGCCGATCGGAGCGACCTTCATGATGATGTGGACGACGCCGAAGATCGCCTCGGACAGGATCTTGATGAAGTCGAGCACCGGCTTGCCGCGCTCGCCCAGGAAGGCGAGGCCGAAGCCGAACAGCACCGAGAAGAACAGAACCTGCAGGATCTCGCCGCCCGAGAACGCCCCCACCGCCGTCGACGGGATGATGTTCATCAGGAAGTCGGTGATCGTCTGCGTCTTCGCCTTCTCGGCGTACATCGCGATCTGCTTGGGATCGAGCGACTTCGGATCGATGTGCATCCCCGCGCCCGGCTGGACGAGGTTCGCGATGATCAGGCCGACGATCAGTGCCAGCGTCGAGAAGGTGAGGAAGTAGATCAGCGCCTTGCCGCCGACCCGGCCGACCTTCTCGAGGTTGGTCATGCCGGCGATGCCGGAGACCACGGTGAGGAAGATCACCGGGGCGATGATCATCTTGACGAGCTTGATGAAGGCGTCGCCGAGCGGCTTCATGTCGGCGCCGAGCGCCGGGTAGAAGTGGCCAAGCGTGATGCCGATCGCGACCGCGACCAGGACCTGGAAATAGAGGGTCTTGTAGATCGGCTTCGGGGCCGGCGGCGCGTGCGGCGCGGTCAGCGGGGGCGGGATCGTAGCCATCGGACGTTCTCCCTATAATGGCTCGTTGCGGGGTGGCATTTCGCGGCGGACCGCGGGACGCTCTTGGTTTTGGCCTCTCGGCGGGGTTCGATCTGGTGCAGGCCTGCCGCGCACCGGCAGGCCGCGGACGGACACACAATGGCAACCGGCGTGCCAGCCGGCGGAAAATCGAAATTTTTTGTTAAGTGTAGAAAAATAAAAGGGTTTTCATGACACAGGAGGAGCCGGCCCCGGAGGGCCTTCCGGCGCGCCGCAACGCGGGGCGGGATCCGTTCCGGAAATCCGCAACCGCCCGGACCGGGTCCCGCAGCCCTACGGGGCGGCCGTGACCGGCTGGCGCGCGTGGCCGCGCTCCCCGGCCCTGCCCTGGCTCCTGAGCCTCGCACTGGTTCTGGCCGCGGCCCTCCTCGCCGGCCGCTACGCCGAGCGGGCGGCGCTCGCCGACCTCCGGCGCTCGGCCTCGGCGACGCTGGCGCTCCATGTCGCCGCCTTCCGTACCGAGATGCAGAAGCAGGGCTCGCTGCCGCTGGCGCTGGCCAGCGACCCGGAGATCACCGCGGTGGTCGGACCCTCGCCGGACCCGGCGCTGCTGGCCCGGGTCAACGATCGCCTCGCCGAGATCGCCCGGGCTTCGGGGGCGGCCGTCATCTACGTCATCCGCCAGGACGGCACCGCGGTCGCGGCGAGCAATGCCGGCGAGCCGGGCAGCTTCGTCGGGGCGATGTACGCCTTCCGACCCTATTTCCAGCAGGCGCTCGACGAGGGGGCGGGGCGGCAATTCGCGCTCGGCACCGTCAGCGGCCGGCCCGGCCTCTATCTCAGCCGCCGGGTCGCTGGCCCCGGAGGACGGACCGGGGTGGTGGTCGTCAAGGTCGAGTTCGACGGCATCGAGGCCGCCTGGCGCAAGGGCAGCGAGAAGGGCGGCGAGGCCGTGATGGTCACCGATCCCCGCGGCATCGTGCTCGTGGCGAGCGAGCCGGCCTGGCGCTTCGGCACCCTGCGGCCGGTGCCGGAGGAGGAGCGTCGGCTGATCCGCGAGCGGCTCGAATTCGGTGACGCGCCCCTCAAGCCCCTGCCGCTCCACCCGGCAGGGGACGGAACCCTGCGGCGGGTCGGCAACGGGGCGGAGCCGGCGCGGCTGGCGCTCCCCCTCGACGCCGCCATCCCGGGCACGACCTGGCAGCTCCACACCCTGACCCGGGTCGGCGTGGCGGTGGCGCGCGAGCGGATCCAGGCCCAGGTCATCGCCGGCCTCGCGGTCGGCCTCGCCTGCCTCGGCCTCGCCGAGATCGTCGGGCGGCGGCGGCGCCTGCGGGCGAGCCTCGCCGAGGCGGCGGCCCGGCGCACCGAGCTGGAGGAGCGGGTGCGGGCGCGGACGCAGGCGCTCACCGAGGCCAACCGCCAGCTCAAGGCCGAGATCGCCGAGCGGCAGCGGGCGGAAGCCGAGCGCCAGCGCCTCGGGCGCGAACTCGCCCATGCCGGCCGCCTGGCGGCCCTCGGCCAGTTCGCCGCCAGCATGGCGCACGAGATCAACCAGCCGCTCGCCGCGATCCGCTCCTACGCCGACAATGCCGGCATCCTGATCCAGCGCGAGCGATTCCCCGAGGCGACCGAGAACCTCGCTGCCGTCGGCCGCCTGACTGAGCGCATCGCCGGCCTGACCCGTCAGCTCAAGGGCTTCGCCCGCAAGGCCTCGGGGCGGCGCGACCCCGTGGCGCTCGCGGGCGTGGTGCGGGCGAGCCTCGAGGTGGTGGAGGGGCGGCTCGACGGCATCGACCTCGCCCTCGCACTGCCCGAACCCTCGCCTTATGTCCTAGGGGACGGGCCGCGGCTGGAGCAGGTCGTGGTCAACCTGGTGCAGAACGCCCTCGACGCCGTCGCGGGCGTGAACGAGCCACGCATCGCCATGACGGTGCGGGTCATGGGAGAGCGCGCGGTGCTGGAGGTGGGCGACAATGGCGGCGGGCTGCCCGAGGGGGGCGCCCAGGTGTTCGACGCGTTCTTCACCACCAAGGCCAGCGGTCTCGGCCTCGGCCTGGCGATCTCGCGCGGCATCGTCGAGGATTACGGCGGCACACTCTCGGCCGGCGCCTCGCCCGAGGGCGGCGCCCTGTTCCGGGTCGAGCTGCCGCTGGCGCCCGCAGCGGCGCAGGGAGCCGATGCAGTCCCCGGAGCCGCCGCATGAGCGCGCCGTCCCAACGCGTGATTTTCGTCGACGACGAGGAGGAGGTGCGCCGGGCCAACGGCCAGAGCCTCGACCTCGCGGGCTTCACCGTCGAGACCCATGCCGACGCCGAATCGGCCCTGCGGGCGATCCTGGCCGAGCCCCCCGGCGTCGTCGTCACCGACGTGCGCCTGCCGGGGCTCGACGGGCTCGGCCTGTTCGCCGCCATCCAGGAGGCCGACCCCGAACTGCCGGTGATCCTGATCACCGGCCACGGCGACATCACCATGGCGGTGCGGGCGATGCGCTCGGGCGCCTACGACTTCCTGGCCAAGCCCTATCCGGCCGAGACCCTGGTCGCCTCGGTGCGCCGGGCGCTCGAGCGCCGGGCGCTGGTGCAGGAGAACCGCTCGTTGCGCGCCCGCCTCGACGCCGCGGTGGCGGAGGACCCGGCCTTCCTCGGCGTCTCGCCGGGCATCACCCGCCTGCGCCAGTTCGTGCGCGAGGTGGCTGAGGCCGATGTCGACGTCCTGGTGCTTGGCGAGACGGGCTCCGGCAAGGAGGTGGTGGCGAGCGCGCTCCACCGCTGGAGCCGCCGGGCGAAGGGCAACTTCGTGGCGATGAATTGCGGCGCCCTGCCGGACACGGTGGTGGAGAGCGAGCTGTTCGGCCACGAGGCCGGCGCCTTCACGGGGGCGCTCAAGAAGCGGGTCGGGCGCATCGCCCACGCCGATGGCGGCACGCTGTTCCTCGACGAGATCGAGAGCATGGCCCTCACCATCCAGGTCAAGCTCCTGCGCGTGCTGCAGGAGCGGGTGGTGGAGCCCCTCGGCACCAACGCGATCCAGCCCGTCGACATGCGGGTGGTAGCCGCCACCAAGATCGATCTCGGCCAGGCCGCCGCGCAAGGGACCTTCCGCGACGATCTCTATTACCGCCTGAACGTCGTCTCGGTGGCGATCCCGCCCTTGCGCGAGCGGCGCGAGGACGTGGCGCTCCTGTTCGAGCATTTCCTGCGCAAGGCCGCCGCCCGCTTCAACCGCGCGCCGCCGCCGGTGACGCCGGCGATCCGCGAGCACCTGAGCCGGCACGACTGGCCCGGCAACGTGCGCGAGCTCGGCCATTTCGCCGAGCGCTGCGCCCTGGGGCTCACTCCCGCCGGCCCCGCGCAGGCGGAGCCCGCGAAGGCGGCGACGCTGGCCGAGCAGATGGACCGTCACGAGCGCAGCCTGATCCGCGACGAGCTGATCATGGCCGGCGGCGACGTGCGGGCGGCGGCCGAAGCCCTCGGCACCCCGCGCAAGACCCTCTACGACAAGATCGCCCGCCACGGGCTCGACCCGAACGACTACCGGTGAGGGGTCATCCCCGCCGGCACGTCGGCGGTGGCCTTGAAGAACGTGTAGCAGAAGGTGCTGTCCGGCGCCGCAGGGCGTCGAGGCCGGCATCGAGCGCGGCCTCGTCCGTCAAGCCCGCCCCGATCGCCTCGTCCCGGATGCCCGCGACCATCGCCGCGAAGGTCCGGCGAACGAAGCCGTCCCCGAGGGCCGGCCGGGACCCGTCGGCATGAAGGAGCCGCGCCGAGACCCGCACTCCTGCGAGGCCCGCCTGCCGCAGGAGCGGCCCGAGGCGGCGGCCGATCTCCGGATCGCCCCCGGCCGCGCGCTGCAAAGGCACCTGGCAGGCGATGGCGGCCCGCGCCCGTGGATTGTTCGGATGAAGCAGGACCGAGCCGTGATCGCCCTCGATTACCGTCAGGCTCCCGCCCGGCCGCGCCACCCGGCCCAGCTCCGCCAGGGCCGCGAGGGCCGCCGCCGGCTCGGGCAGATGCTCCAGCACGAAGCAGACTAAGGCGTGATCGAAGGCCGCATCGGGGAAGGGCAGGCGGCCACCTCGGCGGGCTTGCGGCATGCGGCGAGCAGCCGACGCGCCGCTGCACCAGATAGGCGTGCGGCGTCGTGCCGATGGCGCGGGAGAAGCCCCGCAGGAGCTGGAAGCGGCTGACGCCCGACATCCCGGCCAGCTCCGCCAGGGTCACCGCCTCGCCGGGGGCGTCCTCCAGCCGCCGCAGCGCCCGGGCGACGAAGGGCGGCGGGCCGCACCGCCGGGCCGGGCGGCTGCCGTAACGCGACAGGAGGGGGACAAGGAGCGCGACCAACGCCTGCTCGACCGAGATGGGCTCCGGCCGGGCCGCAGCGATACCCGTGAAGAGCCGGACGAACCGCCCGGCCAGGAGCGGATCGCTCAAGGCCGGACGGGTGATCTCGACGTCTCCGGGCATCGCGTCCCGGATCAGGTCGTGAGAAGCGGTGGATCGAGGGAGAGCATCTGCCAGGCCCGGCTCTGCGCCCGAACCGGGAGGCCGTCGTGGATCTCTCCCGGATTGACGCTGATGAGGTCGCCGGGGAACGCCTCGACGGCGCCGATGCCGCTCCACGAACGGTGCCCGCCGGGCAGGATGACGCCGATGCCGTAATGGTCGTGCGCGTGTCGCGGGAAGGCACGGTCGGACGAGATCGAGACCGCCTCGAGCCCCGACAGGCCGGACCGGTGCTGGCGCGCCCGGTGCCTCTCCTCCCGCATGCCCCCCGTCCTCAGTTCCGGCGCGGATGCGCCCGGAAGAACCGCCACATCTCGCGCGTGGCATCGGGCCCCTGCGGATCCGTGTAGCTGCCGGCCTGGCTGCCGCCGGACCAGGCGTGGCCGGAGCCGTGGATCACCCAGTGCTCGAAGGCCGGGCGGCCGGCGGGATCGGCGTAGACGCTCCACTCGAAGGCGCGGCCGTTCGGGGCTTGTGCCCCCTCGCGCCGGATCAGGCGCCCGCCGGTGGCGGCGATGAGCGCCGCGCCGTTCTTCGGGTTCACGGTGGTGTCGCGGTCGCCGTGGAACACGATGGTGGGGATCGCGGCCGCGTCCCCGGTGGCGCCGTCGCGCATCGCCGCGAGCGCGCCCGGCAGATCGCGGGCCGCCCCGGCGCAGAGACCCGAATGCACGCCGAGAGCCGCGTAGAGGTCCGGATAGGCCGTCGCGACGTTGGCCGCCGCGGCGCCCCCGGCCGAGAGCCCGGCGACGTACACTCGCCGCGGATCGACCGCGTAGGCCGCCGTGACGGCGCGGGTGATGCCGGCGATCACGCCGGTCTCGCCGCGGTCGCGGCCCTGGTCGGCGGGGTTGAACCAGTTCCAGCAGCGGGCGTGATTGGCGCTCCGCGTCTGGGCCGGGTAGGCGACGAGAAAGGTCTCTGCCTCCGCGAGGGCGTTCATGCCGGTCCCGGCGGCGAAATCCTCCGGCGACTGGGTACAGCCGTGGAGCATCACCACCAGCGGCACCGGCCGGCCGCGATAGCCGCCCGGCACGTAGAGGCGGTAGGCGCGCCGCCCCGGCGGACCCGCGAAACTCTCGGACAGGAAGCGCCCGGGGGAGGGCGCCGCTCCGGAATGGGGGCCCAGCAGCCGGTCGCGCAGCCACGCCAGGCCGTCATCGGCCTGCCGGGCCAAGCTCCGTGGCACATTCCGCGGGATGTCGCGCAGACCCTGCGGCAGGGCCGCCCAGGCTCCGCCGAGATCACCGGCCCGAAGGCGGCGGGCTGCCTCCGCGAGGGCGTTGAGGCGCGTGTCGCGCATGGTGCTGGTCTCCGGCCGGGCGCCCCGGCACGGGAGACGTGGGGAGCCATGATTCGGCAGCGTGCCGGAGCTGCGGCCAAGCTTCAACGAGGAGGAACCCCCCTCGCCGTGGCGGTCGTCACCGCGTCGTCGACGCGCGATCCGTGTGTCCAAACGCGAAGAGCCCGGCCGTGAGGCCGGGCTCCGCTCCGTCGGGAGGACGGACGATCGGGTCTTAGTAGGAGCCGAACTTGTAGTTCAGGCCGGCGCGGACGACCGCGAACTCGGTCTCGCGACGGTACAGGTTGGCCGGGCCGACCGACACCACGCCCGGCGAGAACACCGAGTACTGCGTGCCGTTGGTGGTCTGCGCGAACACGCCGTTGTTGCGGTTGCCCTGATCCAGGTTCACGTACAGACCTTCGACCTTCAGGGTCACGGCCGACGACCGGAAGAAGTTCAGGAACGAGTCGGTGGGCAGAGCGTACTCGACGCCGCCGCCAACGGTCCAGCCGGTCTGGAACTCGTCGCGCGAGCTGTTCGGCAGGCCGAAGTCGCGGCCGCCGCCCGAGCCGTAGGCGAAACCGCCGGTGGCGTAGACGAGGGTGCGGTCCCAGGCGTAGCCGAGGCGGCCGCGCACGGTGCCGAAGAAGTCCAGGCCCGAGATGCCGTTCGGGTTGAACACCAGGGTGCCGGGGGCGATGCCGCCGCCCGGCGCGGTGGCGAAGGCGAAGCGGTTGCGGTCACGGCCGAAGTCGACGTACTGGGCGTCGGCCTCGATGCCGACGACCACGCCCGAGCCCGGGGTGAACTGGTAGTTGTAGCCGATCTGGCCGCCGCCGACGAAGCCGTCGTTGCTGTTGCGGTTGGCGAAGGCGAGCACGCCGGAGGTCGGAGCGCCGGCGGCGTTCACGAACACGGTGTTGCCGAGGGTGGTGCCGGCCGGCACGCCGACGACGGTCGGGGCGCGGGTGTCAGCGGTGTTGAAGCCGTAGCCAGCGTTGAAACCGGCGTAGAAGCCCGTCCAGGTGAAGACCGGCACCGGCGTGAAGACCGGCGGCGGAGCAACGCGGCGCGGCAGGTCCGCGGCCGAAGCGGCGGCGGTCAGCGCGGTGAAGGCAGCGAAAGCACTCAGGAGTTTCTTCATGATGGTCCCCAGCAGGTTCCCCGATCGAGGCCAAGCTAGACCATTTCCCGGTCCCACGATGTAGCAGTTCAGCCACATCGGTGCGGCAACGACACGGACCGGTTGCGGAAGGGGGGAAATGTCAAGTCTGCCGGCAAACCATCCCGCGTTTCCCCCTCATGTAACGGATGCGCCGTCCCGCGCCATTCACCACACCGCAACGCTTCGCTTCGTCGCACCCGCCGAGCCGCGGGCGTGAGGAACGTCAAGTCGGCGGGGTGCCGTTGGCGGAGAGCGCCGCCCCGGCGAGGTAGAGCGAGCCGCAGATCAGCACCCGCGGCGGACGCTCCCAGGCCCGGTCGCCCAGGGAGACCAGGGCCGCCTCGAGGCTCGGCGCCGTCGCGGCGCTCAATCGCACCCGCCCGGCGATCTCCGCGATCTCCTCGGCCGGCCGGGCTGCCATCTGTCCCGTGAGAGGCACGGCCACCAGGAAGCGGGCGAGGCCGGTGAAATTGGCCAGGAACCCCTCCGCGTCCTTGGTGCCGAGCAGGCCGGAGACGAGGACGAGCGGCGCGTCGCCGCGCTCCTGCAGGTCCGCCATCGCGGCCGCGAGGATGCGCCCGCCGTCGATGTTGTGGCCGCCGTCGAGCCAGAGCTCCGAGCCCGGCGGCACGAGCCCGGCGAGCCGGCCGCGGCGCAGGCGCTGCAGCCGGCCCGGCCACTCGATGGCGGACAAGCCCGCCTCGAAAGCCTCGGTGCCGATGTCGCCGAAGCCCGCGGCGCGCAGGGCCGCGATCGCCGTGCCGGCATTGACGATCTGGTGACGACCGGCGAGCCGCGGCCGCGGCAGGTCGAGGAGCCCGTCCTCGTCCTGGTAGACCAGCCGGCCGCGCTCCTCGTGAGCGGAGAAATCCTGGTTGCCGACGAGGATCGGCCCGGCGCCGACCGCCTCGGCCCGGGCGCAGAGCACCGCATCGGCCTGGGCGTAGTCCTGCGGGGCGATCACCGCCGGGCAGCCGCGCTTGAAGATGCCGGCTTTCTCGCCGGCCACCGCCTCGACGGTGTCGCCGAGATACTCGGCATGGTCGCGGCCGATCGGCGTCACCACGGCGCAGGCCGGCCGGTCGATGACGTTGGTGGCGTCGACCCGCCCCCCGAGGCCCACTTCCAGCAGCAGCACGTCGGCGGGCGCCTCGGAGAACAGCAGCAGGGCCGCCGCGGTGGTGATCTCGAACACCGTGATCGGCGCGCCGGCATTCACCGCCTCGCAGCGGGCGAAGGCCTCGGCCAGCCGGTCCTCCGGCACGAAGCGCCCGCCGCCGACGGCACCGAGGCGGATGCGCTCGTGGAAGCGCACGAGGTGGGGCGAGGTGTAGACATGGGCCGAGAGGCCGCCGGCCTCCAGGATCGCCCGCATGGTGGCGATGGTCGAGCCCTTGCCGTTCGTCCCCGCCACGTGGATCACCGGCGGCAGGCGCCGCTCCGGGTGGCCCAGGGCCGCGAGCAGGCGTTCGATGCGGCCGAGAGACAGGTCGATGGTGCGCGGATGCAGGGCGAGGAAGCGCGCCATCAGGGCGTCGGAGGATTCCATCGGTGGTCTCGCGGGGGACTCAAGACCTCGCTCGCCGCCGGTCCGGCGGCGGGTCGCGAGAGAGGATCAGAGGCGGGGCGGGCCCGCAATCCCGACGACGTCGGGATCAGGTCGACGAGTCCGGCGAAGCGGGACGGGCCCGCGCGGCGCCTCACGCCGGCACGGGCTTGCCCTCGGACTTCGCTTCAGGCTTGGCCTCGGGCTTCGCCTCCGCCCTGGCCTCGACCTGCGCCGCAGGGGACTCGACCGGCACCTGCATCAAGAGCCCGCACAGGCGCGCGACCGTGCCCTTCAGGTCGCGCCGATGCACGACCTGGTCGACCATGCCGTGCTCCTTCAGGTACTCGGCGCGCTGGAAGCCGTCGGGCAGCTTCTCGCGGATGGTCTGCTCGATCACCCTCGGACCGGCAAACCCGATGAGCGCTCCCGGCTCGGCGAGGTGCACATCGCCGAGCATCGCGTAGGAGGCGGTGACGCCGCCGGTGGTCGGGTTCGTCAGCACCACGATGTAGGGCAGGCGGGCCGTGTTGAGCCGGCGCACCGCCACCGTCGTGCGGGGCATCTGCATCAGCGACAGGATGCCCTCCTGCATCCGCGCCCCGCCGGAGGCGGCGAACAGCACGTAGGGCGTGCGCTTCTCGAGCGCCGTCTCGGCACCGCGCACGAAGGCTTCGCCGGCGGCCATGCCGAGCGAGCCGCCCATGAAGCCGAAATCCTGCACCGCCAGCGTCATCGGCAGGCCCGAGACGCGCCCGAAGCCGACCTTGAACGCGTCGGTCATCCCGGTCTTGGCGCGGGCATCCTTGAGCCGGTCGGCGTAGCGCTTCTCGTCGCGGAACTTCAGGGGATCGGCCGCCACCTCGGGCAGCGGTACGTCGAGCCAGGTGCCCTGGTCGAACATGAGCTTCAGGCGCTGCTGCGCGGTGATGCGCAGATGGTGCTCCGAGCCCGGAATCACCCAGCCATTGGCTTCCACCTCCTTGTGGAACACCATCTGGCCGGTCTCCGGGCACTTCACCCAGAGATTCTCCGGCGTCTCGCGCTTGAACAGCGTCTTGATCTTCGGGCGCACGACCTCGGAGATCCAGTTCATCGCCTCGACCATGATCGCTCCTCGGTCGTCGGGTTCGTGTCGGCTTATATGGTGTGTCGGCGTCAGCCCGCGCGACCATCGCGCACGCCGGCGGCAAGCTCGCGCACGAGGGTCGTCACCGCCTCGACCGAGCCTGCTCGAGCCCGGCCCTCGCCGTCGAGCGTGCCGGCCAGCGCGGCGACGATCGCCGAGCCCACCACCACGCCGTCGGCGGAGCGGGCGATGGCGGCGGCGTGATCGCCGGTCTTCACGCCGAAGCCGACCACCACCGGCAGGTCGGTGTGGCGGCGGATCCGCTCGACCGCGCCGGCCACCACGCCGAAATCCGGGGTCGCGGTGCCGGTGATGCCGGTGATCGACACGTAGTAGACGAAGCCCGCGGTGTTCGCGAGCACCGCCGGCAGCCGCGCCTCGTCGGTGGTCGGGGTGGCGAGGCGGATGAAGGCGAGGCCGGCTTGAATCGTCGGCAGGCAGAGCTCGTCGTCCTCCTCCGGCGGCAGGTCGACCACGATCAGCCCGTCGATCCCCGCCGCCTTGGCCTCGTCGAGGAAGCGGGCGACGCCGTAGATGTAGATCGGGTTGTAGTAGCCCATCAGGATCACCGGCGTGCCGGTGTTCTCCTCCCGGAACCGGCGCACCAGATCCAGGGTGCCGGCGAGGGTCTGCCCGCCTTTCAGCGCCCGCAGCCCCGCCGCCTGGATCGCCGGCCCGTCCGCCATCGGGTCGGTGAAGGGCAGGCCGAACTCGACGATGTCGGCCCCGGCCTCGGGCAGGGCGCGCAGCACCTGGAGCGAGGTCTCGGCATCGGGATCGCCGGCCATCACGTAGGTCACGAGGGCGGCGCGCTCTTCCGCGCGGCAGCGGGCGAAGGTGTCGGCGAGGCGGGTGGACATCGGGGGCGACCTCGGTGGCGGCGTCGCGCCCGTGGAAGAGGGCGCGCGCCGCGGACGGGCGGAACGGATCGCCGCGCCTACACCATCGGAGGCCGCAGATAAAGTTTCACGCCGAAGGACCGCCCTCGGCGGCGGCGCGCAGGGCCGCGAGCGTCACCGAGCCCCCGGCGAGGCCGACACGCTCCCGCCCGCTCGCCAGCATCAAGGCCAGAGCGTCCTTGAGCGAGGCGTCGGGCGACAGGCGCGGTGCGTCGCCCGCGGGGCCCGGCTCGGCGTGGTCGCGGGCCGGCAGCAGGGAGAGACGGCGCAGCAGCCGGTCTCCGCCGACGAACTCCGCCGCGAAGGCGTCGGCCGGAGCGGCGAGCAGCGCTGCCGGCGGCGCGACCTGGACGAGGCGTCCGTCCCGCATCAGCGCGACCGTGTCGCCCATCCGCACCGCCTCGTCGATGTCGTGGGTGACCATCAGCACGGTCTTCTGCAGCCGGCCCAGGATCCCCCGGACCTCGTCCTGCAGGCGGGTGCGCGCCACCGGGTCGACGGCGCCGAAGGGCTCGTCCATCAGCAGTACCGGCGGGTCGGCGGCGAGCGCCCGGGCGACGCCCACGCGCTGGCGCTGCCCCCCCGAGAGCGCGTCCGGCCGCCGGTCGCGATACTGGCCGGGTTCGAGGCCGACGAGGTCGAGCATCGCGTCGACCCGCTCCGTGATCCGCGCCCGCGTCCAGCCGAGGAGACCCGGCACGGTCGCGACGTTCTGCGCGACCGTGCGGTGCGGGAACAGCCCGACACCCTGGAGCACGTAGCCGATGCGGCGGCGCAACCCGATTGGGTCGAGTCCGGCGACGTCCCGGCCCTCGACCAGGACCCGGCCGGCGCTCGGCACCACCAGGCGGTTGACCAACTGCAGGGCGGTCGACTTGCCGCAGCCCGACGGGCCGATCAGCACGCAGGTCGTGCCGGCCTCGACCGCGAGATCGAACGCGTCGAGCGCGGGCTCGGTCTGCCCGGGATAGGTCTTGGCCGCGCCCTCGAAGCGGATCATCGGCACGCCTCCGCGTCGGGAGCCCCGACCGGCTCAGCAGCCGTGGCAGATCGACCCGAGGGTGCGCTTCATCCGCACGTCCCAGGCCTTGTCGCGGGCCGCGGTGGCGGCCTGGGCCTTGCGGAGGGTTTCCGCCCCGTCGGCCTTCGCGACCGCCGGCTTGGCCACGGCAGGACCCGCGCCATCGACCCGGCGGGGCTGGCGCCGGCCGGCCGCGGGGGGCGCGGGCACCGCCTCCGGCGCGGTGACGCCCGCGGGCGCGGAGCCGAGCGGGGCAGGAGTCTCGGTCTGCGCCGCGGCGGAGCCGGCGGCGAGGGCGAGGAGGGCGGTGGCGAGGAGGAGGCGCATGGCGGGGTCTCGGGGCCGCCCGCTCAGGTTGCGGGAAGCCGAAAAAGGGGCCGTCGCTCCACCTTATGCATTTTTCCGATGGCAAGGACACCGGCGCCGATCGGCGCATCCGGCTGCCGAGGCGCGGATCGGGCCGCGCGGGATCCCGTCTGCCCGCGGAGGAGAGGACCCATGCCTCTCCTCCGCGGGTGGCCCCAGCCCGGCATGTGCCGCCCGGGGACCGCACGCCCGCTCAGGCCGACCGGCGCAGCGGGTAGGACGGCACCGGCACCCCCGCTGGCGCCCGGTCCTGGACCACGATCACCTCCGGCACGCCGGCGGCCTCCGCGGTGTCGAATAGGCCGACGAGGCGCGGGTCGTCGGCCTCGGCGTTCGAGGCGATCACCACCGCATCCATCCAGGCCGAGATCGCGCTCACCATTGGCCAGGTCCCGGCGGAGAAGCCGTCGCCGAGGCAGGCGATCACCCAGTCATAGGCCTCGCCGAGGGCATCGAAGGTGAGCCCGAGCGCGTCGCGTCCGGCGACCAGGGTCTCGGCCTCGCCGCGGCCGCGGCCGATGAGGTTCAGGCGCGGGCTCGCATCGGGCTGGATCACGGTGGTGAAGTCGGCGCGCCCGGCGACGAGGTCGAGGAGGCCCGGACGGGCATCCTGCGACCCATCGAGGCGCACCAGGAGTGCACGGCCGTGCAAGGACGCGGCGCAGCCGAGGCTGCGGGCGAGGCCGCCGAGATCGGTCTCGCCGCCGGTGCCGACGAGGAGCACGCGCCGGCCGCCTCCCGCTGTCTCGATCGCGTCGAGCCGCGCCACCAGCACGTCGAGGTCGTAGCGGGCCTCGAAGGGCAGCGGGGCCGTCGCGCCGGGCGCGGGTGGGACGGAGGCCGCCTCGACGGGCGGAACCGTCGCAGCTGGTAGCACCGGATCGACCGACGGACGCGGCGCTGTCGGCGCCACGCGGTCGGCGGGGGCGGCCGCCGCCACGGGCGGGGCCGGCTCCGCAGGCGGCACGACCGGGGACGGAGCCGGCTCGGCGACCGGGCGTGCCTCAGCGGTCAAGAATTGCTCGGCAGCCAGGAAACGCTCGGCGGGCAAAACCTGCTCGGTGGGCAAGACCTGCGCGGCGGACAAGACCGGCACGGGCGCTGCAGCCACCTCCGGCTCGGGCGGACGGGTGGCGGAGGCTGCCGCGGGCGTGGCCGGGGGGTGGACGGGCGCCACCGCGACGGGCGCCTCCGGCACCGGCTCGGTCTCCGGCCGGCGAAGAGGCGGGCGACTGGAGGGACGGCCGCGCCCGCGCCCGGGGGGATCGCCGGCGAGCAGCGCCTTGGCGACGACGCTGCCGATGGCGAACAGGAGGGCGATCACCGTGGCGAAGATGACGATCGGCAACTTCTTGGGGAAGGACGGCAGGTCGGGCACCACCGCGCGGGAGACCACGCGGGCATCGGCCGGGGCGGCGCTCGCCGCGTCGCGGGCCGCGGCCTCGCGGAAGCGGCCGAGATAGGATTCGAGCTGCTCGCGCTGGGCCTTCGCCTCACGCTCCAGGGCGCGCAGCTCGACCTCGTCGCCATTCGCCTTGGCGACGATGGAGCGCTGCGCGTCCACTGCCGCCTGCAGGCTCTCGACCCGGCTGCCGGCGATGCGGGCATCGTTCTCGAGCGTCCGCACCGCCCGGTCGGCGGCGGCGCGGATCTGCGTCTCCAGGCCCTCGAGCTGGGCGCGCAGCTCCTTCATCCGCGGGTGCTGCGGCAGCAGGGTGCGGGCCTCGAGGGCGAGCTGCGCCCTCAGGCCGATGCGCTGCTCGACCAGGCGGCGGATCAGCTCGTTGTTGGCGACGTCCGGGATCTCGAAGCCGCGGCCGTCCTTCAGCATCTCACGGATCAGCTTGGCCTTGGCGCCGGCATCGGCCTGGGCGGCGCGGGCCTGGGTCAGCTGGGTCGAGATCTCGGCGAGCTGCTGGGCCGCGAGCGGCTGGTTGGTGGTGCCGCCGCTGCCGATCAGCCCGTTGCGGGCCCGGAACGCCTCGACCTTCGCCTCGGCCTCCGCGACGCGGCTGCGCAGGGTCTCGATATTCGTGCCGAGCCAGGTCGAGGCATAGCGGGCGGTATCGACCTTCGCGGCGGCGAGCGAGGAGAGGTAGAGGTCCGAGATGGTGTTGGCGGCCTTCGCGGCCAGTTCGGGATCCTTCGAGCGGAACTCGATCGTCAGGATGCGCGACTTGCCGGCCGGATAGACCAGCAGCCGCTCGAAGTACTTCTCCATCACCCGGTCGACCGGCTCACGGTCGAGGGGGTTCTGGGCGAGGCCGAGCATCACCAGCACCTGCTGGAGACCACCGACGCCGTTGACCATCGGGTCGAACTCGGCATTGCCGACGAGGCCGAGGCTCTTGATCGCCTCGCGGGCGATGTCGCGCGACATCACCACCTGGACCTGGCTCGCCACCGCCTGCTCGTCGATCGGCTGGGGCAGCTCGCCCCGGTCCTGCTGCAGCCGCGTGAGCGCGCTGTCGCGGCTCTCGAGCAGGAGCTTGGCCTCCGCCGTGTAGCGCGGGGTCACGACCTGCACGAAGGTGACGGCGAGCCCGAACGCAACCACGGTCGGCAGCAGGATGACGAGCCAGCGCCGCCGCAGCAAACGGCCGACATCGCCGAGGGTCAGGCCGTCCTCGCTCCTGCGCTCCCAGGCCATCGCATCGGGGACGTCGTCACGAGCGGTCTTCGCGTCCTTTGTCGCCTCCGGGCTCTTGGAGGTGGAGCCGGGGGTCTTGGAATCCTTGCGGCCCCGGCCGGCCAGACGGTCGGGCAGGCGGGCATGCGACCGCTCGGCGAAAGGAAAGACGCGGGGCATTGCGGACCGTCGATAGGAGGCGGGACTGGCCCGGACCGGGCCCTGCCGTCAGCACACTCGATTAAGGTTGCCGCGCGGTTAAGACCCAAATCCTCCTCGACGATCGCCGTCCGGCGACGGGTGAGAGTTCATTAACCACGGTCCACTAGGCCTGGGGACAAGATCACCGAGACGACTTGAACTGGCCGGAAGCGATGAACCGACGCGCCCTTCTCACAGGTCTGGCGACCACGCTCGCGCTCGGCGGCTGCCTGCGGCCCGAGTACCGCACGGCGCTCCTCGACGAGACGGGCACGGGATCGATCGGGGCGGCCTACTCGCTCGCCGCCGGCGACCGTCTCCGGGTGATCGTCTTCGGGCAGGACAACCTCTCGAACATCTACGCGGTGGACGGGGCCGGACGCATCGCCATGCCGCTGATCGGCCCGATCAAGGTCGCCGGCGGCTCGACCGCCCAGGCCGCCCGCGCCATCGAGGCCCGTCTGCGCGACGGCTACGTGCGCGAGCCCCACGTCACGGTGGAGGTCGAGGTCTACCGGCCGTTCTTCATCCTGGGCGAGGTCACCACCTCGGGCCAGTACCCCTACGTGAGCGGCATGACGGTCGAGACCGCTGTGGCGATCGCGGCGGGCTTCGGCCCCCGCGCCGCCCGCGACTACGCCGTGCTCACCCGCGAGGGACCGACCGGCCTCGTCTCCGGCATCGTGCCGATGACCTATCCGGTCCGCCCCGGCGACACGATCGTCGTCAAGGAGCGGTGGTTCTGAAACCTGACGGTGCTCGCACGGTCTTCGACTTGCGCTGACCGGCGGTTAACCACGCCCGCACTCATCGCAGTCCGGACTGGTCTTCGCTTCGGCCGCTTAACCTCGCGGCGACGGGCCTGAGGCGAGATGTCGGCAGCCGCGCGCCGCGGCGCCGCCTTCCGTCTCGAGGACATGCCCGTGGCCGCCTCCCAACTCCGCCTCGCCGCCGATCCCGCGCCGCCGGAGGCCGCGCCGCAGCCCTCGCCCGCCACCGCCCCGCGGGAGCGGATCCTGCACGTCTTTCGGGCTCCGGTCGGCGGCCTGTTCCGCCACGTCCTCGACGTCGCGCGGCTGCAGGCGCAGGCTGGCCACGCGGTCGGGCTGTTCTGCGATGCGAGCACCGGGGGCGCCCGGGCGGATGCGGTGCTCGCCGAGCTGACGCCGCACCTGTCTCTCGGCATCACCCGGCTGCCCATGCACCGCAACCCGCATCCGCGCGATCTCGCCGCCCTGGCGGCGCTCTCCGGCCTCGTGCGCCGCGCGCGACCCACGGTGCTGCACGGGCACGGCTCCAAGGGCGGCCTGTTCGCCCGCCTAGTGCCGATCGGGAGCGGGGTGGGGCCGGTGCGGGCCTACACGCCGCATGGCGGCAGCTTCAACTATCGCCCGGGGACGCCGCTCCACCGCCTCTACATGGTGGCGGAAGGCCTGCTCACCCGCCGCACCGACGTCTTCCTGTTCGAGAGCGACTATATCGCCGGGCGTTACCGGGCCTATGTCGGCCCGACCGATCGACTGGTGCGGGTGGTGCACAACGGCATCTCGGCCGCCGAGTTCGCCCCGATCGACGCGAGCCCGGACCCGTTCGACCTCGTCTATATCGGCGAGTTGCGCGAGGCGAAGGGCGTGCCGGTGCTGTTCGAGGCGGTGGCGCGCCTGCGCCGGGAGCACGGGCGGCGGCTGACCCTGCTGGTGGTCGGCTCGGGGCCGGACGAGGTCGCCCTGCGCAACCGCGTCGCCGCCCTCGGCCTCGCCGAGGACGTGCAGTTCGAGCCGCCGCAGCCGATCCGCGCGGCTCTGAGCCGCGCCACCGTGATGGTGGTGCCCTCGCTCGCCGAGTCGCTGCCCTATGTGATCCTCGAGGCGGCGGCGGCCGCTCAGCCCCTGGTCTCGACCGATGTCGGCGGCATCCCGGAGATCTTCGGGCCCGCCGCGCCGGCCCTGGTGCCGCCGCGCGACGTCGCCGCCCTCGGAGAGGCGATCCTGCGCAAGGTCGACCAGGACCCCGAGCAGCGCTCCGGCGAGGCGGCGGCGCTCAGCGCCTTCGTCCGCTGCCGCTTCTCGATGGACCGGATGGCCGAGGACGGGCTTGCCGGCTACGCCGCCGCGCGGGTCCGGCGCTGAGCCCGGCCGACGCCGCACCCCGCTTCCCGATCCCGCCGATTTTCAACAAACCCGACGCGGTCGCCTTAAGCCTTCCGTCAGGGCTTCCCGGCAGGATCGCGCTCCTAACCCCCGGCCGATGCGGGGTTTTCCCCGTCGTGACCGAGACCGGAACCGTGCCATGAGTGCGTTCGACGTCCGCGATATCCTCAAGACCGTGGCAGCCGACCAAGCCGGATCGCTGGGCCGCCCGACCCTGGAGCGCGAGGCCGTGCCGCCCGCCGAGACGGTGGCGCCGGTGCGGCCGGATCCGGTCGTCTCGCCGGTGGTCTTCACCGGCTGCGTCCGCGCCCTCGAATTCGTCCTCGTGGCGCTCGCGGGCCTGTGCGCCCAGCGCTGGCTGCTGGCCGGCGTGGTGCCGCTGCATCTCGGCTACGTCGCGGCGATCCTCGGGCTCGCCGCCCTCAACGTGCTGGTGCTGCAGGCGCTCGGCGCCTACGGCATCCGCGCGTTCCGGGCCTTCTTCAGCGTCGGCGCCCGGGTCGTGCTCGGCTGGTCGCTGGTGATGCTGCTCGCCGCGACCGCTTTGTTCTTCGCCAAGCTCGGCGACAACTACTCGCGGCTGTGGCTCGGCACCGTCTATGGCGGCGGGCTGGCGCTGCTGGTGGCCGAGCGGCTGGTCCTGTCGCTGGTGGTGAGCGCGCAGATGCGCCGCGGTCGCTTCGACCGGCGCGTCGCCATCGTGGGCGGGGGCGAGCCGGCCGAGGCGCTGATCCGGGCGATCGAGGCGCAGGGCGATTCCGGCCTCAAGGTCGTGGGCCTGTTCGACGACCGCAGCGACGGCCGCTCGGCCGACGTGGTCGCCGGCTACCCCAAGCTCGGCACCGTCAGCGACCTCGTCACCTTCGCCCGCCGCACCAAGGTCGACCTGATCGTGTTCACCCTGCCGATCTCGGCCGAGGCGCGCATCCTGCAGATGCTGGCCAAGCTCTGGGTGCTGCCGGTCGATATCCGCCTCTCGGCCCATGCCTCGAAGCTGCGGTTGCGCCCGCGCAGCTACTCCTATCTCGGCTCGGTGCCGGTGCTCGACGTGTTCGACCGCCCGATCGCCGACTGGGACGTGGTGGTGAAGGGCGTGTTCGACCGCGTGGTCGGCGCCGTGCTGCTGCTCATGCTCTCGCCGGTGATGCTGGCGGTCGCGCTCGCCGTGAAGCTCACCTCACCGGGCCCGGTCTTCTTCCGGCAGAAGCGCCACGGCTTCAACAACGAGGTGATCGAGGTCTACAAGTTCCGCTCGATGTACACCGACCAGTGCGACCATGCGGCGAACAAGATCGTCACCAAGGGCGATCCCCGGGTGACCCCGGTCGGCCGGTTCATCCGCAAGAGCTCGCTCGACGAGCTGCCCCAGCTCATCAACGTGGTGAAGGGCGACCTGTCCCTGGTCGGGCCGCGCCCGCACGCCCTGCAGGCCAAGGCCGCCAACACCCTCTACGATCAGGTCGTCGACGGCTACTTCGCCCGCCACAAGGTGAAGCCCGGGATGACCGGCTGGGCCCAGATCAACGGCTGGCGCGGCGAGACCGACACCAACGAGAAGATCCAGCGCCGCGTCGAGCACGACCTGTACTACATCGAGAACTGGTCGGTGTTCTTCGACCTGCAGATCCTGGCGATGACCCCGCTGGCGCTGTTCAAGACCGAGAACGCGTATTGACGTCACGATGTGGGGGAGGGGGCCGCTCTCTCCCCCGCCTGACGCAGGGTTGTCCGACGACACTCGTTTGAAGATCGGCCGCGAGCCTCTCCTCTCCTACGCTTGAGAGGAGAGGCTCGCGCTGTTTTGCCCCTGGACACCCATCCGTCCGTCGATCGGTGCTCAGCCGATATACGGCCACGCCCGCAGCGGGCAGGTATTCTCCGAAGCCGGCGCCTCGCCCGTGGTGCCGCCCGTCAGATCGATCGGGACGATATGGGCCGATCCGGCAGGCGACAGCGGGGCCCAGCCGGCCAGGATGACGGCCGTGGCCAGAAATCGAATGACGCTCAGCATCGTTTGTCCTTCGTCTCGACCGTGTCGGACCGTCGATGGGAGGGCGTTTACGAGCCGGGCGTTGCAGCCTGATTGCGTGACATATTACGGGCGAGAGATCGGGACGGTCATCGGTTGCAGCCGATCACACCCGACCCGCCGACCGCTCCGCCTCGCATCGTCGAGGCAGGCCCGGAAAACCAGGCTCCCGACATTCTGGCCTTACTCCGCCGTGGCCTTCACCGTCAGGCGGTCGAAGATCTTGCCGGGGCTCGGGGCGGTGCTGAAATCCATCAGCCCGAGGCCGGCAGGATCCTTGGCGGCGGCGCTGACCGAGAGCCGGCCGGGCTTGACGACGAAGCGGGACACCGCCTGGCCCAGCGCCTTGGCGGAGGGTGAATTGCCGAGGACCGCCGGGATCCCGAGCATCGCGGCGGTGCCGTATTCGCGCTGCAACTCCTCGGGCTTGAGGCTCTGGGCCTTGGCCTGCTGGTCGACGAAGCGCTGGAAGAGCCCGCCGTTCTCGAGCGTGAGCGCGAGCGACTTGGCGCTGGCGCCCAGCAGCGCCAGGGAGGAGACCATCGGCTCGGGGTCGAACACCTCCTTGCCGATCCCGCCGATCGTGCCGGTGATCCGGGCGGTGCCCATGTCCTTGCCCGTGAGCGTCACGTCCCGGAGCGTCACTTCCCGGGCGGCTTCGTCCCAGCGGGCATCGACGGTGCCGGAGAGGTCGAGGGCGGTGTAGCCGAGCCCGGCGAGGTCGGCGAGGACCGGCGCCGCGGTACCGGGCGGGACCGCGCAGGTGAAGCCGTCGAAGGCGAGGCGCGAGGCGGTCGGCACGCCGTCGCGCGGGTCGCTCATGGCGAGGGCGGCGCTCCGCACGGCGAAGCGCAGAGGTCCCGACATGGTCAGCGGATCCTGGGCCGAGGCCTGCGCCGGCAGGTCGACGTCGAGATTCTCCAGGGTCACGCGGCCGAGGGCCGGGGCGTAGCGGCGCAGCTCGGCCTGGTCGATGGGGCCGGCGGCGGCGCGGCGCAGACCCTCCAGCACCGGCTTGAGCGACAAGCCGGAGAGGGTCAGCCCTTTCAGGGCGACGCGGCCGGCCGGGGCGTCGACCGCCAAGCCCTCGGCCTTCACCTGGCCTGCGCCGTCCTCGGTGCCGTAAGTCAGGCGGGCAAGGCTCGCCTGGATCGGGCCCTGCTTGGGGCCGCCGCCCGGCGCCGCGACGGTGATGCCGCTGATCTCCAGCCCGCCGACGCTGATCCCGTCGAGCAGGTCGGCGGCGAGGCCCGACAGGCGGGAGCGTTCCGGCCCCTCCGCCTTGCCGGCGCCCTCGGCCAGGGATCGGACCGAGTCGCCCCACGGGATCGTGGTCGGCCGGCCGGTCAGGTCGCGGGCGTCGATGCGGGCGATGCGGAAGGCCGCCCCGTCGGGGCCGGTCAGCGCGATGTCCTCGGCGGTGACGCCGCCATAGACCCGGATCGGCGCCGCATCAGGGCCACCGGATTCGGTGAACAGGCGCGCGAGGCCCGGCAGATCGACCTCGCGGGCGCTCAGCCGGCCATAGGCGCCGGCGGCGTCGGGGCCCGGCCCCTCGACGGTCAGGGTGGCGCCCCCGGCCTCCAGCGTGCCGATGCGGCCCGCCGCGACGTCCCGGGCGACGACGTCGTGATAGACTGCGACCTGCACCCGCCCGCCCGCCGGCTGCTCGACCCGCAGCACCGGGATCACGATCTCGCGGGCGGAGAGCTTGTCGAGGCGGGTCCGCCACGGCGCCGGACCGGCCGCATCAAGGATCGCCCGTGCCTCGTCCCGCGACAGGGCGGTGCCGCGCAGCTCGATCTTCGGCGCCTTCAGGGTCACGGGACCCAGCGGGAGCACGACCTCGTCGAGGACGACCGGGGCGCCTTGGGTCCCGGCGTCTTGTGACGGGGTGCCGGGAGTCGCGGTGCCAGAAGTCGCGGCGCCTTGGGCCAGCGCCGGGCCGACGAGCAGCGTCGCGCAGGCGAGAGCGCCGAGCGCGGCCCGGGCCACGCCCGTTTTCAGAGAGCGGGTCATGGCGGAGCGTCCCGGAATCGTGGCAGGCGAGGTTACAGGGAGAACGAGGTGCCGCAGCCGCAGGAGGCGGTGGCCTGCGGGTTCTCGATCTTGAATGACTGGCCGATCAGGTCGTTGACGAAGTCGATCGTCGCGCCCTCCATGTACGGGAGGGATGTCGGATCGACCAGCACCGTGGCCCCGTCCCGCTCCACCGCCAGGTCGTCCGCAGTGCGGTCCTTCGCGATGTCGAAGGCGTACTGGAACCCGGAGCAGCCGCCGCCATTCACGCTGATGCGCAGCATCGAGCCGGGGGGCTCGGCGCCCATGATCTCGTTGATGCGGCGGGCGGCGCGGGACGTCAGGGTGATCGGGGTCATCGACGGCTTCTCGGGTGGGGGTCCGACGTGCGATGGCAACATAAGAATGGACGACGTGCACCGCAACAGCGGCGCATGAATGGGTGGGGTGCCGTGCGCTGGCAGCGGTGGCGCGCGGATGCGCTGAGGGGGCTGGAACGTGAGACGGACAGGCGAGCGCTGGCGGGCCCCTTACGGCAGCGATCCGTTCGCGTCGCGCGGGCGGCTGTTCCCGGAAGGCCCCTCGCCGACCCGCACCGACTTCCAGCGCGACCGCGACCGGATCGTGCATTCGGCCGCCTTCCGGCGCCTCAAGCACAAGACGCAGGTCTTCGTCCATCACGAGGGCGATCATTACCGCACCCGTCTGACCCATACGCTGGAGGTGAGCCAGATCGCCCGGGCGCTCGCCCGGGCGCTCGGCCTCGACGAGGACCTGGCCGAGGCCCTGGCCCTCGCTCACGACCTCGGCCATACCTGCTTCGGCCATACCGGCGAGGATGCCCTCCACGCCTGCATGCGCGAGCATGGCGGCTTCGACCACAACGCCCAGGCCCTGCGGCTGGTGACCCGGCTTGAGCGGCGCTACGCCACCTTCGACGGGCTCAACCTGACCTGGGAGACGCTGGAGGGCCTGGTCAAGCACAACGGCCCGCTCCTGACTCGGGACGGCCGGCCGACGCCGCATTACGCCGAGAGCGGCATCCCGGTGGCGATCACCGAGTACAACGCCCTGAACGACCTCGAGCTGTCGACCTTCGCCGGGCCCGAGGCCCAGGTGGCGGCGCTCGCTGACGACATCGCCTACGACGCCCACGACCTCGACGATGGGCTGCGGGCCGACCTCTTCGCCCTCGACGACCTGAGGGAGGTACCGTTCCTCGCCGGCCTCCTCGACGAGATTCGACGCACCTATCCGGGCCTCGAGCGCTCGCGGGTGGTGCACGAGCTCGCCCGCCGGGTCATCACCCGCTTCGTCGAGGACGTGATCGCCGAGGCCGAGCGGCGCCTCTCCGCGCTGCAGCCCGCTGACGCCGCCGCGATCCGCCACGCCGCGTCCCCGGTGGTCGCGTTCTCTGAGGCGATGGCGGTGGCCGACCGGGACATCAAGACCTTCCTGTTCGCCCGGATGTACCGGCATCCCGGCGTGATGGCGGTGCGCCAGCGCGCCGCCTCCATCGTCGAGGACCTGTTCTCCACCTTCCGGGGCGACCCGACCCGAATGCCGGAGGAGTGGAGCGCCGGCCTCTCCGGCCCCGACGACCCCCGCACCCCGCGCCGCGTCGCCGACTTCATCGCCGGCATGACCGACAATTACGCCGTGAGCCAGCACCGCCGTCTGTTTCCGGAAACGCCGGACCTGCACTGGGTGATCTGGCCGGGATTGGAGGGATGAGGGGGCGTCTTGACCCTCTCCAGTCACCGCCTCCGCGTCATCTCGTCCTCGACCTCATCCTGAGGTGCCTGCAAAGCGGGCTTGGACGGAGGGCTCCAGCAACGTCGAGACTTCTGGAGCCCTCCTTCGAGGCTCGCTTCGTTCGCACCCCAGGATGAGGCCGAGGAAGGGACAAAACGATATCGGGCAATCGCCCGCCGTTGTGTCGGGATCCGGTCAAGTCTCGGCAATCACCTTCTGCAAGCAGACCGAGTTGGTGTCGCGATATCCCAGGTGGTCGTAGAAGCCGAGCACCCCCGCGTTCTCCCGGCGCACCAGCAGCTGCACCTTCCAGACCCCGCGCGACGCCAGCCAGGCCTCCGCCGCCTCGACCATCCGCCGCCCGAGCCCGCTGCTTTGCTGCTCGGGCGCCACCGCGACGTAGTAGAGCCAGCCCCGATGCCCATCCTCGCCGGCCATCGCGCTGGCGAGGACGCGGCCCTCGACCTCCGCCACCAGCACGGTACCGTGTTCTCCGCGCCGGGCAAAGGCGATGTCGGTGGCCGGGTCGTTCCAGGGGCGAGCCACCCCGGCAGCGTGCCACAGGGCGATCACCGCCGGCACGTCGGCATCCTCGATCTCGCGGATCGTCGGCGTCATGCGAGTCTCTCTTCCACGGCTCTCGCCTCTGAATACCGGCTCGCCGAGGCCAGCCCGGCGGGGCGACGGACGCCCTTACACCATCGATGAGGACTTCCGG
This sequence comes from Methylobacterium frigidaeris, assembly GCF_022179185.1. Lineage (GTDB taxonomy): Bacteria > Pseudomonadota > Alphaproteobacteria > Rhizobiales > Beijerinckiaceae > Methylobacterium > Methylobacterium frigidaeris. The sequence goes on from NZ_BPQJ01000012.1 coordinate 115,118, forward strand.
AATGCGCTGACCGGTCGGCCTGTCGATCCAAACGCGCCGGCAAGCGCGCTTCGTGCTGGCGTCAGCGCCGGAGTTCGCGTTCGCGGTAGGCTCGGGACATCCCGGGGCCGGCTGCAGGGCGGCGAGGTCGTCGGCCGCCCGCGAGGCTTGGATGGCGGCGTGACTGAATACGCGCGGGTCCGCCTGCAGGAGCGGCGCCCAGGATGCGCCGTAGGCCGCGTGGTCCGGGTGGGGCGTGCACACGACGCCGAGGTCTGCCAGCACGAAGGCGGCGCCGAACCGGCTGGTGAGGTGGTGGGCGAGCGTGCCCGCGTAGCCCGCATGTTCGTGGAACGCGGCGCAGGGCGGAAGCTGGATCGTGTCGGTGGCTGGGACGGTGCAGGCGCGGGCGCCGCCTTCGTTGATGTGGGCGCCGGTGGCAGCGACGAAGGCGTCGAGGGCCGGCAGGGGCAGTAGACGACGACATGCTGCTGGGGGCATCGGCGGCCGGCGGGGCTGTGTCGACCTGGGCGGCGTTGAAGATGCAGGCGGCGCGGACGACGAAGGGGGCGCTGTCGGTCGTATCGATATCGCCTATCCCGGTGCGGACGCTGCGGGGTAGTTCCTTGTAGAACAGCACCAGCGTGCGTCGGGGTAGCCGTGCGCCTGCGCTGCGCACCACAGCGCCAGGACATTCAGTCCGCGGTAGCGGCGGTCGGTGCGGGCATTGCGCGGCATGGGGTCGGCGCCGTGCCAGGTCTGGCGCGTCCATCGTCGCGGCGGATGGTGCAGCTCCTCCTGATGGACGGTGACTGCCGGGGAGCTGGATGGGCGCTGCCCCGATACCTTCGTGGCCGCGTCCCCGAGATCGGGCGTGCGATGGCGAAGGTGCAGGCCTTCACGGCGATCGTGCGAGGGCAGGATCAGGCCCGGGTCCGGGGCGTGGTTGGAGCGCTGTCACGGTGGCCCGCCGAGCGGACGGGCGGAGGGGTGGAGGCTTGATCGGGCCGTTGCCGGTGAGGTCGGCCGACGGCGTCGATCCGGTTGGCCGCCCCGATCGCGCATGCGCCCGAGCCCGGGGGTGAGAACCGCCCGGTCACGAAGCCGCGAGAGGACGGCATGGGGTCCACCAAGCCTGAACCGGGTCCAGTCCACCGGCGTTGTTCGACCTTGAGGAAACCCTTCCTTTGCAATCAGGAGATGGTGCCATGAGGCATCTCGTTCTCGCGTCCGCGCTCGCCGCCGGCGCCCTCGCCCTGTCCACGGCGGGGGCCGATGCCCGCGGCTTCGGCGGTGGCGGCGGCTTCCGGGGCGGCGGTTTCGGCGGTGGCGGCTTCCATGGCGGCGGCTTCGGCGGGGCCGGGTTCCGGGGTGGCGGCTTCGGCGGCGGCTTCCGGGGTGCGGGCCTGGGCGGCGGCTTCCGCGGAGCCGGCCTCGGCGCGGGCTATCGCGGCGTCGGCTTCGGGGGTGGGTACCGGGGTGGCTACGGCGGCTACCGGGGCGTCGGGTTCGGCGGCTACCGGGGTGGCTACGGCGGGTATCGCGGCTACGGCTATCGCGGCGGTTACGGCTACGGCCGCGGCCTCGGCTACGGGCTGGCTGGGGTCGGCCTCGGTCTCGGGCTCGGCTACGGCCTCTCCAACGTCGGCTATTATGGCGCGTATGGCGGCACTTATGGCGGCTGCGGACCCTACGCCACTTACGATGACTTCTACGGGACCTGCGTTTCGTACGGCTACGGCTACTGAGGCGAGGGGCGGCTCGCCCGCGTTATGAGTCGGGGCCGGGCGGCTGCGCCCGGCCCGTTGTCGGGCCCACGGAGGGACGCCATGGCCGATTCACCCAAGCCGGGAACGCTCAAGCCGGGGGACAAGGCGGATCCCGGCACGCCCGGCACCGGCGAGAACCTCTGCCCTCGTTGTGCCGGCACCGGCCGGATCGAGGGTGAGCCCTGCCCGGACTGCGCCGGCACCGGCACGGTGACCGAGCCGATCGGCGGGGCCTGAGAGCACGCGTCCAAGGCGCCGAAACGAGACCGTCAGGGCGCCAGGATGATCTCCGCCAACGCCAGGGCCTTGGCGAGGGCCGCCTCGGTCTTCGGCGTCGGCGGCGCCGGCACCTGGGCTTCGCGCCGCAGCGCCTCCAGCACCGCCTCCCGCGCGTGCGGGTCGCGCTCCGCCCGCTCGCGCAGAAGGGCGGTCACGATCAGCTCGAGGGCCCCCAGGCGCGCCTCGACGTCGTCCTCGAAGGTGAGCGGCGCGCTCATCGGCAATCCCCCTGGTGATGTCCGCGCCGGCTCACGGCCTCACGCCCGACGCTCGTCACCCGTACGACCCATCACTCTTGCAACTCGTCGATCCGCGCCGCGAGAAGCCGAATCTTGCACGACGAGGCGAGTTGCCCCGCCGCCGAGCCGCCATGATAGTCGAAGTCGTAGAGGCTGTCGCAGTGGCGCCGGAAATATTCCTCCCAGGCGCCTTGCGCCGCCAGGAAAGCCTTGCGCCAGTTCTCCGAGTCCTCGCGTCCGGCGAGGCTGCCGGGGCTCGGTGGCCGGGTGGCGACCGCCGCGATGGCGGCGAGCTTGCGCTCCACCAGCGTCCCGAGGCGCTCCCGCAATGCCTTGGCGGCATCGTCCAGGCACGCCCCCTTCTGGTATTCCGGCAGCGCTTTGCCGGTGCAGGCGCGGATGGTGGCCGCCGCGGTGACGGGCTTGTCCCGGGGAGCGGCCGCCCGGGCCGGGGCGGAGGCCGCCATGAGGGCAAGGATCACGGCAGGGATGAGGGCGAGCGCGAGGCCCGCCCCGCCTTGTCCGCACCTCATCCGAGCCAATGCCCCAGCCAGTCGCCGCCGGCCAGCGCGACGCCGACCGTCGCTATGGCGGCGCCGGTCAGGACCAGCAGCACCTGCTCGCGCGACGGCAAGCGGCGTCCGCGCGCCTGCCGCCAGGGATTGGCCAGCGCCATCCTACTCGGCCGCGGCTTTGCGCGAGCGCCGCCGCGGGGCGGGCTTCTCCTCCGGGACCTCGGGCGCCGCGGGGGCCGGCTCGTCGACGACCTCTTGGGCGGCCGCCTGGGCTGCCGCCATAGCGTCGCGCCGGCGCTGCCCGAGGCCGAGGCTCTTGGCCAGCGCCGAGCGCTGGGCGGCGTAGCTCGCCGCGACCATCGGGTAATCGTGCGGCAGACCGAACTTCTGGCGGTACTCGGCGGGGGTCAGGCCCTGCGAGGTAAGGTGGCGCTTCAGCGAGCGGTAGGGCTTGCCGTCGAGGAAGCTGATCAGGTGGTCGGGCGTGACCGACTTGCGGATCTGCGCCGGAGTCGCCCGGGTCTCCTCGACCGCCGGCGCCGCCGGCTGGCCAAGCGCAGCCAGGGACGCGTGCACCGACGCGATCAATCCCGGCAGATCCGCCACCTGAAGATTGTTGTTCGCGACATAGGACGAGACGATGTCGGCCGCGAGGCCGACGAACTCAGACTGCTGCTCCAGGTTGACGTCCGGCACGAGGTTCCATCCCGATCTGAGCAACCCGGTTCGCTCCGAGTCGTCCAGGCATATCGGGCGCAGCGCGCCTTCATCAAGTGAAACCGTACCATCTCCAAGGAAAAACTGTGTATCACGGGCGACCAATGGCTTCTTCCGACCGGTCTTCGTCGGACCGCCGGCGGTCGCGCCGTTGGTCACGCACCGCACGCCCGACCTGTTGCACCGCCCCCGTCGCCGCCTCAGCCTTCACGGTCGGACAGCGAGACCGGTACGGCCGACCGCCGGCCCGCCTAAACCTTCCGGGGACCAGAGCCAGCCCGGATTGATCCGCCCCGAAGGCCGACATCCGGAGTTCCGCTGCCGCACCGCCTGCGATCGTCCCGCAAGAAAGCCTTGACCGGCCCGGCGAACCGGCCTATCTGCACCGCACCCGAGGCGGTGACGCGCCACCCCGGACAGACGGATCCCTCCTCTGATCCAAAGCGCGGAACGCCCCGTTGGGGGATAGTTTAACGGTAGAACAGCGGACTCTGACTCCGTTAGTCGTGGTTCGAATCCACGTCCCCCAGCCACTCGGCAACTTGAAGCACTCCAGGCATTCGACAATTCGCTGAACCGCCCTGCGGTCGGAGTGCGCTGCTGCACAGGCCGTCCGTGGCACGGTGGGAGCGCGGTGTGAGTTCGGTCGCCAACGTCGACCAGCGCGGACGCACCTTCCAACTTTCGGCACCGTGTTCCAGCCGACCTGCGGCGACGCCTGGGCCGCGACGAACTCTTGCGCAGCCTCGCCACAGGCGACATCCGCAGCGCCAAGTTCCGGCCTGTAGGATACACGTGGCGGCGGAAGAGCTGTTCTCGACCCTGCGCGCCACGCCGATGCTGACCGGCGATCAGGCCGCCCGGGTCGTCCGGGACTTCTACGACCTCATCCTGACGGACGAGAACGCCAGCCGGCTTACCCGTGCCCCCGCACGAGGCCGTGCGCGAGGTCCAGGTCATCCAACAGGCTCTCCCGCGTTCGTGGTGCATCTGTAGCGGTCATGCCGCCAGCACCCGGGCGCGCAGCAGGTCGAGCTTGGCGCAACCATACATCGTTCGCTTCAGCGTCTTCACCCGGTTGATCTGCCCCTCCACCGGGTTCGTGCTCCATGGCAGCGCGAGCGCGGCCTCCATATCGGGCGCCGGTCATCCCGATAGGAGGCGGGCCGGCACTCCTCGCGGTGGCAGCGGCCGCCCCAGGCAGGCGGCCGCGCCCTCACCCCCGATACATCACCCGCGGCTCCGCCAGGATCGGCCAGGGATGGGACGCCTCGTAGGCGCGCGACGCCGCGAGCACCGCCGCATCCGCCCCCATCGGGCCGACGATCTGCAGGCCGACCGGCAGGCCGGCTTGCGTCAGCCCGCAGGGCACGCTCGCAGCCGGCTGGCCGGTGAGGTTGAAGGGGTAGGAGAACGGGGTCCAGTTCAGCCAGTCGTCGCCGAACCGACCGTCCGGCGGCGTCAGGTTGCCGGCGGTGAAGGCGGGGGTCGCGAGGGACGGGGTCAGGAGCAGGTCATAGGTCTGGTGGAAGCGCGCCATGGCGGTGAACAGCGCGCCGCGGGCGTTGAGGGCGGCGACGAAATCCGGCGCCGCGATTTGCCGCCCGCGCTCGGCCGCCGCCCGCAGGGCCGGCTCGACGAGACCGCGCCGCTCCTCCGGGATCGCCCGCAGCACGCACCAGGCGCCGACGAGCCAGATCCCGTTCAGGGTCTCGACCGGGTCGGAAAAGCCCGGATCGGCTTCTTCCACGATCGCGCCGAGTTCGGCGAAGCGCCGAGCCGCCGCCTCGGTCAGGCGCGCCACCTCGGGATCGATGGTGGTGGCGAAGCCGAGGCGGGGGCTCCAGGCGACGCGCAGGCCCCGAACCCCGCCCTCCAGGCCGGCGAGATAGTCCGGCGGCTCGGCGAGGAAGGCCGCCATGTCGCGGGAATCGGGCCGGGCGATGGCCTGCATCATCAGGGCGGAATCGCGCACGCCGCGGGTCATCGGCCCGAGATGCGCCACCGGCCCGAAGGGCGAGGGCGGGAAGGCCGGCACCCGGCCGTAGGAGGGTTTGAGCCCGTAGATGCCGCAGAAGGCGGCCGGAATGCGGATCGAGCCCGCCCCGTCGGTGCCGATATGCAGGAGGCCGAGATTGAGCGCCGCCGCCGCCGCGGCCCCGGCCGAGGAGCCGCCGGTGGTCGTCCGCGTGTCCCAGGGGTTGCGGGTCGAGCCGGTCTGGGTCGAATCGCCGAGGCCCTTCCAGCCGAATTCCGGCATCGTGGTCTTAGCGAGCGGGATGGCGCCGGCCTCGAGGAGCCGGTCGACGATGGGGGCGTTCTCGGTGGCGGGCGTGTCGGGGGTGGTGAGCGAGCCGCGGCGCATCGGATGGCCGGCCCAGGCGATGTTGTCCTTGACCGTGAAGGTCACGCCGTCGAGGGGGCCGAGGGGCTCGCCCCTGGCCCACCGGGCCTCGGAGGCCGCCGCCTTCTCCATCGCGCCGTCGCGGTCGACCAGCACGAAGGCGTCGAGGTCCGGTCCGAACCGGTCGATGCGTGCGAGGGCATCCGACACCGCCTCCCGCGGCGAGAGTGTGCGGTCGCGGTAGGCGTGGAGCGTCGCGGTGCCGTCGAGGTCGCGGATCTCGGTCATGCTGTCTCTCTCATCAACTCACCCGGCCGGATAGGTGCGCCCCTTCCAGGTGGCGACCCCGGCCCGGCGCGGGCGCAGGAGCGCGTTCCATTGCAAGGCCAGCGCCAGCGCCACGGTGAGGGGATGGAGCGGGATCGTCCAGGGTTCCTCGCGGGTGAACAGCGTGATCGCAGCCCGCGTGCCGAGGGAGAGGGCGAGGGCTGCCCCCGCCATGGGCAGGCTGCCGGTGCCGAGGAGGGCGGCGAGGACGAGGACCAGCGGCAGCACGTGGCCGCCGCCGAGCAGCAGGGTCCAGACCGGCAGGGCGCGGGGCGTCGCCAGCCCCTCGTGAGCGTTCTTCGAGAAGCCGGCCCACGCCTGGGCAAAGTCCGTGTACATCCGGCAGGTCGCGAGGCCGGACGCCGCCACGAGGTCGGTGGTCAGGCCGGCCCGGCGGAACACCCGGGGCAGCCGCACGCCGTCATGCAGGCTCTCGCGGATCGCGGCGTGGCCGCCGACCCGGCGATACGCCTTCGCCTCGACCAGCACCAGCTGGCCGCAGGCCGCTCCGAGGGCGGGGTCCCGGAGGCGGCGCATCAGCGGGATCGGCAGGTAGCCGAGTAGCAGAAGGTTGATCATCGGCACGGTCAGGCGCTCGCCCCACGTCCCGGTGATCTGCCGGGGCACGCCGCTGACGAGGGCCGCGCCGGCCGCATCGGCCGCGGCCGCCAGGGACGCGGCGCCGTGGGGCGCGAGGCGCACGTCGGCGTCGATGAACAGCAGGTGGCGCCCGGTCGCGGCCTCACCGAGGACGTGGCAGGCGTGGTTCTTGCCGGTCCAGCCCGCGGGCAGGGGCGGCACGGCGATCAGGCGGAGACGCGCATCGCCGGCGGCGATCGCGGTCACGATCGCCGCCGTTCCGTCCGTCGAGTGGTCGTCGGCGACGATCACCTCGATCGGAGCGCCGGTGCTGGCCAAAGCCGCCGCCAGGGTCGGGCGGATGTTGGCCGCCTCGTTGCGGGCCGGGATCAGGATCGAGACGACCCCGTCCGGCGTTGGCGTCCGGGATGCCCGCCTTCGCAGAGCCAGCAGGTTGGCAAGCGCCAGGGCTGCCGGCAGTAGCGCCAGGGCGAGGGCGGCGAGGGCCAGCACGGTCACGGCGCCCGTCCCTCGCGGTGGCCCGGCACGAAGCGGCGCCCGGTGAGCGCCGCCACCGCCCGATGCCAGGCATCGTAGACGCCGCCGACGCCGCGCCGCCCCTCCAGCAGGGAGGTGAAGCGGGCGGGATCGCGGCTCTGCACGTCGGCGCCGAGGCGGTCGAGGGTAGCGGTCAGGTCGGCCTCCAGGCGGGCGAGGCGGTCCGGGCGGGGCAGGGCGAGGAGGTCGCGGGCGGGAATCCCCGGCCCGAAGGCGGCGCAGGCCTCCGCCCCGCGCTCCTCCCAGAACGCGTAATCGAGGGCGAGCGGCACGAACAGGGCATCGGGCGCCAGTTCCGCCAGTCGCGCGACCCCGGCGCGCAAGCCGAGCGGCCGCTCGCGCACGTCGCTGAAGCGGCCCTGCGCGGTGATCCACAGCACCCGCCCGGGCCGCTCCAGGATCTTTCGCGAGGCGGCCATGAACGCGGCCGCGCCGCGAGGGCTGTCGAGATCGACCCCGAAGGCGCCCATGCGGGAAAAGATGCGGTAGCGGGCGAGCATCGCGGCGTCGAACGGCGCGTAGCTCTCGGCCGCCGGAAAGAAGCGTTGGGCGAGGAGAATGATCAGCGCCGCGTCCCACCAGGCCGGGTGGTTGCAGTAGATCACCACCGGCCCGGCATCGTCCGCGGCCGGGGGCTGCCCCCACTCCGCCAGACGCAGGGCGTTGAGGTGGCGCCTCACGTAGCGGGCGAAGTACACGCCCATGAAGCGCCAGATGGCAGGGGAGCGGGCCGCGACCGGGTCCGGCGGCAAGGCCCGCCCGGCTGAGCTGGCCCGCCCGCTCACGAGGCCGCCTTCAGGGCCTCGGCGCCGCCGCGGGCGTCCTGGTCGAGGGCGTCGGCGGCGATCCAGCCCGACATCATCACCATCGGCATGCCGGGCCCCGGATGGGCGGCGCCACCGGCGAGGTAGAGGCCGCGCACCTCCCGCGAGCGGTTGCCGGGCTTGAACGCCCCCATGATCCGGCCGTGGGAGGCGAGGCCGTAGATCGCGCCGTTCAGCACCTTGTAGCGCGAATGGATGTCGGCCGGGGTCAGGTGGCGCTCGACCACGATGCGCTCCTCGATATCCGGCATGCCGGCGGTGCGCTTGAGCTTGTCGAGGATTTTTTGCCGGTAGGCCGGCAGCATCTGCGACCAGTCGTGGTGCGGGCGCAGATACGGGGTGTGGACCAGCACGTAGAGCGCCTCGCCGCCCTCCGGCGCCACCGACGGATCGGTGATGCTCGGCGCGGCGAGGTAGGCGGTCGGGTCCGGCGCCGGCTCGCCCTTGCGGTAGATCGCGTCGAACTCCTCCTCGGGGTCGCGCGAGAACACGAAGTCGTGGTGGGCGAGGTGGTCGTAGCGCTTGTTGAGGCCGAGATAGAGCACCACGCCCGAGCAGGCCGGCTCGAAGCTGCGCTTCTCATAGGTGCGGCCGACCTCGCCGCCGACGAGCTCGCGGTAGGTGCGCACCGCGTCCATGTTGGAGATGACCTTGTCGTAGGGCACCACGCCGCCGCCGACCCGCACGCCCTTCACCGCGCCGTTCTCGATCGCGACGCCCTCGACCTCGCTGTCGGCCTTGAGGGTGGCGCCGAGATCGCCGGCGAGCTTCATCAGCCCCTCGGCCACCGCCCGCGTGCCGCCCATCGGGTACCAGACCCCGTCGGCGGTCTGCATGTGGGCGATGGCGCAGAGCACCGCCGGCGCGCCGTAGGGCGAGGAGCCGACATATTGCACGAAGTGGTCGAGCATCTGGGCGAGGCGCGCGTCGCGCACCTTGCCCCGGATGGTGCCGGCGACCGAGGCGTGCATGCGCAGGGAGAGCACGTCGCGCAGGGTGCCGGGATTGAGGTTGGCGCGGATGTCGATCGTGTCGAACAGGTCCTGCACCGGCTTCCAGAAGAAGAATTTTTCCGAGACGCCGTGCAGGTGCTCGGACAGGGCGAGGAAGCGCCGGTAGCCCTCGCCGGCATTCTGGCCGGGGGCGAAGCGGTCCATCTCGGCCGCCATGGCCGAGACGTTCTCCATCAGGTCGATGCGGCTGCCGTCGTCGAAGAAGCAGCGCCATTGCGGGTCGAGGCGGCGCAGGTCCATGTAATCGTGCACCGAGCGGCCGGACTCGGCGAAGATGCGCTCCAGGACGCGGGGCACCGTCAGGATGGTCGGCCCCATGTCGAAGCGGAAGCCGCCCTCGTGCAGGACCGCGGCCTTGCCGCCGATCCAGGCATTCTTGTCGTAGAGGGTGACGTCGTGTCCTCGCGCAGCGGCCACGCAGGCCGCCGCCAGACCGCCCAACCCGCCGCCGACCACCGCGACCGAGGTCCCCGCCATCACGCCTCTCCCGAGCGGGCGACGCGCCCGTTCCGGACAAGCTAGGCCCGGGGTGGGACCGGTCAACGCGGGAGGAGCGGCACACGTTGCCGCGCCGGAGGCATTCCTCGCGGTCAGGGACCCGTGCCGCCCCCGGCGGGTTGACCCGGAAGAATGCGGTCACCCTGCACCGGAGACACCCCCTCATGAAGACGACACTCGCCCTCGCCGGCCTCCTCGGCCTGGCTCTCGCCGGCCCGGCTCTGGCGCAGGAGGCCCTCGACATCACCGTGAGCCCGCGCGCGACGCCGGCCGACCCGCTCGCGACCGGCAGCGTGCGGACGGTGCGGCCGAACCCGAACGTCACGCCGAGCAACCCGATGGGAGTCGTCGGCTTCGACGGCCCGCCCGGAGGCACCACCAGCGTGATCGGCGACGACGAGCCGCTCGCCCCCGGCTCGCCCGCCGCGACCCCGAATGCGCCCTTCTCCCGGCCCTGAGCGGCAGCCTGCCCGCGACCTTTTCGCCCGGGTCCGGTTGACTTCCCGGGTCTCCGCCGGGTAAGTCACGCGCCTCCGCACGGGCGGTGCTCCGCATCGCCCGGCGTCGGCGTTCGTCCTTTGCCGGGCGGAGGCCGCGAGCCCGTTTTCCCATCCGCGCCCGGGCGTTCCGGCGCACCGACGTGAGATCAGACCGATGAAGATCCGCAACTCGCTGAAGTCGCTTCGCGGCCGGCACCGTGACAACCAGCTCGTGCGCCGCAAGGGCCGGGTCTACGTCATCAACAAGACCCAGAAGCGCTACAAGGCCCGCCAGGGCTGAGGCAGACGCGTGGCTCGCCGCGGGACGAACCGCGGCAAGCCATCGCGTTGACGGGACCGCGCCGGCGCCGGACAGTGCCCGCATGCGCCGTCTCCCTCTTCCGATCTGCATGATGGCCGGCCTCCTCGGAGCGCCGGCTTTCGTCGTTTCGGCGACCGCCCCGGTGGTCGCGGCCCCGAAGGACGCTCCCAAGGAGGCGCCAAAGGACGCGTCACGCGCGCCCGTCACCCTCGACGATCTGTTCGCCCGGCTGAAGGCGGCCAAGGACGATGCCGAGGCCCGCGGCGTCGCCCAGCTGATCGAGCGCCGCCTCGACCGCTCCGGCAGCGACACCGTCGACCTCCTGGCGAGCCGCGCGGCGGAGGCGATGCAGGCCAAGGACTACCCGCTCGCCGTCGAGCTCCTCGACCGGGTGACCGTGCTGGAGCCGGGCTGGGCCGAGGGCTGGAGCCGGCGCGCCACCGCCTTCTACCTGCTCGAGGACCAGGCGAGCGCGCTCGCCGACCTGCACAAGACCCTGACCCTGGAGCCGCGCCACTTCGAGGCCTGGGCGGCGCTCGCCCACATCTACATGGCGAGCGACGACAAGAGCCGGGCGCTCGCCGCTTTCCGCCGCGCCGAGGCGATCTATCCCCGCATGGGCAAGGTGCACGAGGCGATCGAGCGCCTCGCCCCCGACGTCGACGGCCGCGACCTGTGACCGCCCGGCCGCATGCGCCGGCGTGAGCGGCGGATCGCCCGCGTGCTGACCCTGATCGCCGGCCTCCTGGGCGGCCTCGTCCTGGCGCTCGTCGCCGCGGGATTGCTCGCGACCTGGATCATCACCTGGGTGGTTGAGGCGCGCTATCCCCCGGCGGGACGGCGGGTGGCGGTGGAGGGCGGGTATCTCGCGGTGCTGGAGGCCGGGCCCGGGGAGGGTGCGCCCAGCCGCGGCACGGTCGTGCTCCTGCACGGTGCCTCCGCCAACGCCATGGACCCGATGCAGGCGATCGGCCGGCGGCTCGCCGGCGACGGCTTCCGGGTGCTCTCCTTCGACCGGCCGGGCTTCGGCTACAGCGACCGCATCGCCCCGGACGCCGCCTCCCCGGCGGTGCAGGCGCGGCTGATCAGCGAGGCGCTGGCCGCCCTCAAGCTCGGCCCGGCGCTGATCGTCGGCCATTCCTGGTCCGGGGCGCTAGCCACCGCCATCGCCCTCGACCATCCGGAGCGGGTCGCCGGCCTGGCCCTGCTCGCGCCGGTGAGCCATCCCTGGCCGGGTGGCTCGGTCGGGGGCTACGCCGCCTGGTACCGCTCGCTGCCCGGGCGGATGCTCCTCACCCTCGCCACCTACACGGTCGCGGCGCCCCTCGGGCTCGCCTATCTCGACCGCTTCGCCGAGGTGGTCTTCCGCCCGCAAGGCCTGCCCGACGGCTACATCGACGGCGCGAGAGTGCCGCTGGTGCTGCGTCCCTCGACCTTCGGGGCGAACCTGCGTGACCTCGACGGGCTCTACGCCTTCCTCCAGCAGCAGAGCCCGCGCTACCGCGCGATCACCGCCCCCACGGTGATCGTCGCCGGCGACGCCGACCCGGTGGTGAAGACCGGCGTGCACGCCGAGGCTCTGGCCCGCGAGGTGCCGGGCGCCAAGCTCGTGGTGCTGCCGGGCGTCGGCCACATGCTCCAGTACGTCGCCGCCGACACGGTGGTGGCTGAGATCGAGGCACTGGCGGCGCGGGAGCGGGTGGGGGCGGAATAGGGGCTCTCAGGCATCGAGGGTCCAGACGTCCAGCGTGCGGCCCGCCCGCGATACCGTCCCCGTCCGCACGCCTCCGAGCTTGGCCGCCACCCGCGCCGACCCCTCGTTGCGCGGGTCGATCTGGGCGAGGACCGGCATCGCCCCGTGTGTCTCGCGCAGCCAGTGCAGCAAGGCGCGACCGGCCTCGGTCGCGTAGCCCTGGCCCCAGCCGCGGCGGCTCAGCGCGTAGACCAGAAGAGGATCGGCGGCGGCGGGCGGGTGGAACAGCCCGAGACGCCCGGCGAACCCCTCGGCATCCGCCACACCCATCATGCCGTAGCCGCGCAGGCTCCACTGGCGCCGCGATCCCGCCACCCGGGCGGCGATATCGTCGATCGACGGCGGATCACCCTCGTGCATGTAGCGGCCGACCACTTCGTCGTGCGCGAGCGCATGCAGGGCGGCATGGTCCGCCTCGCCGAGGGCTCTCAGCGTCAGCCGGGCGGTGCGGAGGATCGGGATCGCGGGCGTGTCCATAGGGCACGAGCTTGCCCGAGTGCAGTTTCGCGAGAAAGCCCGGATCAGCGATTGGCGGACCTCAGGGCAGCCTTCATGATCTCCTGCATGGACGACACCGTCACCACCACCGTCGCGTCGCTGATCGGCCTGCCCTGCTGGGGCGTCGAGCGCGGGCAGGGCAGCATCCTCTCCTTCGAATTTGGATCACCGCGCCTCTTCGTGCGCGACCCGCACGTATCGACCTCGTCCTCCGCCCGGCTGCGGGAATCGGCGGCGCGGCGGGTCGTCAAACCGGTCGGGGAGTGGAACCTCTTCGCCTTCTGCTGCCACTGGCGCGTCAGCAGCTCCGGGGAGGTTCTGGCCGATGACGACAGCCCGCCCGCGCGGATCGAGGCCGCCGCGCAGGCGATGGACGGCAGGACACTGATAGCGTTCGCGCTCGAAGCTGCGTCACGGCAGGCCGTCTTCTCGTTCGACCTCGGGGCGAGCTTGACGACGTGGCCCTGCGCGTCGGAGGACGACGAGCAGTGGTCGCTCGACCTGCCGGGCGAGCGCGTCCTGACCTACCGACGGCCTCGCCAGCCTCGGCGCCGCCGATGAGGAACCGGAGCAGGCGGTCTGGCGGGCCGTTGCGCGGAGCGTCCGTATTCCGTAGCGCCGGCGTTACGGCAGCGGCTTGAGCCGGCGGGTGAAGTCCGTCAGCTCGTCGATGTCCCAGCCGGTGCCGTTGTTCCAGAAGTCCAGCAGTTCGGCATGGTTGAGGCGCACCCAAGCCCGCACCAGGTCTCCGGCTTGCCGGGACTGGACGGTGCCGATGAAGTCGTCGCGCACCATCGGGTCGGGTCCGATCGAGACGATGAGGCAGGGCGCATCGCCCTTCGGCGTTTCGGCGTCTCGGCGTACCACTTCACCCGCGGGCCGTGGGCCCCGAGACGCGACGAGACGAAGGTCGTGCCCGGAACGTTCGTATGCTTCCGGCCGAGATTGGTCATCTCGAAATCCACGTCATCGGCGAAGTCGTCCGGTGGCGGCCGGCTTCGAGCGCCCCAATCGCGCAGAAGGGTGGCTGACATCCAGGCCTCCGTGGTCGCAGCCGGTCCAGGATAGCAGCAAACCGGCCCGGGCCTCACGCCTTCGCCGCATGCTCCGGCGTCACCGTCGCGATGCGCACGAGGTTCGTGGCGCCCGGCGTGCCGAAGGGCAGGCCCGCCACCACGATCACCCGGTCGCCGACGCCCGCGAAGGACTCGCGCACCGCGAACTTGCAGGCGCGGAACGACATGTCGTCGATGTCGCTGGCGTCGTTGGTGACGATCGGGTGGGTGCCCCAGGCCAGCGCCAGCCGCCGCGCCGTCTCGCGCTTCGGGGTGAGCGCGATCACCGTGGCATCGGGCCGGGCGCGGACGAGGCGCAGGGCCGTCGAGCCGGAGGCGGTCCAGGCCATCACGGCCTTGAGGCCGAGGGTGTCGGCGATCTGATGGGCGGCGGCCGCGATGGCGTCGGAGGCGGTCGCTTCCGGCTGGTTGCGCTGCGCCGCGATGATCGACCAGTAGATCCCGTCGCGCTCGACCTGCTCGGCGATGCGGTTCATCGTCGAGACCGCCTCGACCGGAAACGCACCCGACGCGCTCTCGGCCGAGAGCATCACGGCGTCCGCTCCCTCGTAGACCGCGGTCGCCACGTCCGAGACCTCGGCCCGGGTCGGCACCGGGGCGGTGATCATCGATTCGAGCATCTGGGTCGCCACCACCACCGGCTTGCCGAGGCGGCGCGCCCCGCGGGTGATGCGCTTCTGCACGCCCGGCACCTGCTCCAGCGGCATCTCGACCCCGAGATCGCCGCGGGCGACCATCAGCCCGTCGGCCACCGCCATGATCGCGTCGAGGGCCGCCACCGCCTGCGGCTTCTCGATCTTGGCCATCACCAGGGCCTTCCCTTGCGCCACCGCCTTGACCTCGGCGACGTCCTCCGGGCGCTGCACGAACGACACCGCGATCCAGTCGGCGCCGGCGGCGAGGCCGGCCTCGAGGTCGAGGCGGTCCTTCTCGGTCATCGCCGCCACCGGGATCGTGGTGTCGGGCAGGGACACGCCCTTGCGGTTGGAGATCCGTCCGCCGGTCACCACCCGGGTCACCGCCCGGCCGGGCCCGACCTCGGTCACGACGAGGCGCAGCTTGCCGTCGTCGACGATCACCGCGTGGCCGGGTTCGAGCGCCGAGAGGATCTCGGGATGGGGCAGGTGGACCCGGGTCGCACCGCCCGGCGTCGGATCGTCGTCGAGGACGAAGCTCTGGCCGTTCTCGATCGCCGCCGCGTCCGCGGCGAAGCGCCCGACCCGGAGCTTCGGCCCCTGCAGGTCGACCAGCACGGCGATCGGGCGCTTGAGCTTCTGCTCGATGCCCCGGATCGTCGCGACCCGCTCGCTCAGCCGCTCGCGGGGCAGGTGGCTCATGTTGATGCGGAACACGTCGGCGCCCGCCGCGAACAGCGCCTCGATCACCGCCGGATCCTCGGAGGCCGGGCCGAGGGTCGCGACGATCTTGGTGCGGCGGGCGCGCTTCATGGGGGTGTCGTCCGAGGGATAGGGATGGGGGAGGATGGCTCGTACGGAAAGCCGGTCGGCGAGCCCGGGTCAATTGGCGTTTTGGCGTTGGGGATCGGTTGCGGGTGATGGGGTAGGGGCAGGCGGCCAGCCCTGCGGCCTCTCTCTTCCCGGCTCGGTTTTGTGACTACAAAATCCATGACGATCGTGTTCGATGAACTGAAGCTGGGAACGGCTCTGCCAGCACCTCGAAGGCTGACCCGACCCCTCCCGCCTGCACGCAGGAGGATTCGGACGCCGCCCGCGCCTGCGGGGAACACGCAACCTCGGTGTTCCGGTTCGGCACCAAGCTCGGTTCATCCCCGCGCCTGCGGGGAACACGGGGCCGCCGGCGCCTTGGGAGCCTTCGGGGCCGGTTCATCCCCGCGCCTGCAGGGAACACATTGTCGAGATTTGCTCGTTTCGGGAGATACACGGTTCATCCCCGCGCCTGCGGGGAACACCTCAACCTCGCGCTGGCGCCGGTACCCGATGGCGGTTCATCCCGGCGCCTGCGGGGAACACGGCAGACCGCGCTGCACGCTGCGAACCCGCCACGGTTCATCCCCACGCCTGCGGGGAACACGCAGACCAGCGACAGCACGACGAGCAGCGCGCAGGTTCATCCCCGCGCCTGCGGGGAACACCACGGAGAGATCGACCCGCAGCGTTACAGTGCCGGTTCATCCCCGCGCCTGCGGGGAACACGCGGTCGGCGCGCTCGACGACGCGGTGGCCGCCGGTTCATCCCCGCGCCTGCGGGGAACACGGCGTTCTCGGCCTCCAGTTCGGCGATTGCCGCGGTTCATCCCCGCGCCTGCGGGGAACACGGCAGGTTGGTCGCCTCCGATGCGTTGGGTTGCGGTTCATCCCCGCGCCTGCGGGGAACACAGCCTTCGTGCCGTCCATGCGCCACACGTCGACGGTTCATCCCCGCGCCTGCGGGGAACACTACCAAACCCGGGCTATAGCCTCACTAAGATCCGGTTCATCCCCGCGCCTGCGGGGAACACCCGCATATGCTCATCGATCCAGGGCTCCCCAGCGGTTCATCCCCGCGCCTGCGGGGAACACGCGTGCCCATCATTCCGTCACCGGTTGTCTGTCGGTTCATCCCCGCGCCTGCGGGGAACACAGCGCCATGCGGCGGCGCCACTCGATCGCCGCCGGTTCATCCCCGCGCCTGCGGGGAACACAGCCTCCGCCCCCACGAGATCATGGCCCTCGACGGTTCATCCCCGCGCCTGCGGGGAACACGGAGCGGATCTCAAAGCCGGCCATCAGCGCGCGGTTCATCCCCGCGCCTGCGGGGAACACTCCTTCTGGAAGTGACTGATGCACTTGGCATTTCCCGATGTCAAAGAACGCACCGGCGTTCCCCGCCCGTTCCCGGGCGCCTCAGCCGGCTCCAAAACGCACCGCTCTACCCCACCTCACGGCCCCGCCCGCCCCGGATCCGTCAGCTGGATCGTCCAGCTCTTCTGCTCGCCCGTATCGACCTCGAAGAAGCCGTTGCGGTCGTAGCCGCGGGCCAAACAGTCCTCGACGCCGCGGATGGTGAACTCGCGGTCGCGGGTGCACATCAGGGACCGGCCGCTCCACTCGCCACCGCGATCGTAATCGACCGCGAAGACGTAGTAGTAGCGGGCGGCGAGCGCGCCCTTGAGCAAGGTCTCGCAGCCCTTGGCCGAGAGGTTCCACCAGCCCTCCGTCACCCAGCCGCCGGAATCCCGGTAGCCGAGCGCGATGCCGATGCGGCTGCCGGTCATGTTGCACATCCGCAGGTCCGCCCGCGCCGGCCCGGCGCTCACGAGCGCGAGGACAAGGGCGGGCAGGGCGGCGCGGCGGAGGGAGAGGAAGTCAGCCAACCAGGATGATGCGGAGGTCATTGACGTTGGTGCGGGTGGGCCCGGGCCGGACGAGGTCGCCGAGCCGGTCGAAGAACGGGGTCGAGTCGTTCTCTCCCAAGCTCGCCCGCGCGTCGAGCCCCGCCGCCGCCGCACGGGCGAGCGTCGTCGGGTCGATCATCGCCCCGGCCGGGTCGGTAGCCTCGCCGCGGCCGCCATCGGTGCCGTCGGTATCGGCCGAGAGGGCCGAGATGCCGGGGGCGCCGTCGAGGGCGAGGGCGAGGGCCAGGGCATATTCCTGGTTCGGCCCACCCTGGCCCTCGCCCCGGATCGTCACGGTCAGTTCGCCGCCGGAGATCAGCGCCGCCTTTCGTCCGGCGGCGGCCATCTCGCGGGCCAGGCCCGCCTGCGCGGCCGCCACCTCGCGGGCCTCGCCCTCGAGGTCGGCCCCGAGCAGCACCGGCTCGTAGCCGGCCGCGTCCGCGGCGGCAGCGGCAGCGTTCAGGGCATCGACCGGCCGGGCGATGATGCGGAACTCGGTACGGGCGAAGGCGGGATCGCCGGGCTTCGGGCTCTCGTTGGCGGGGTCGTTCAGCAGCGCCTCGGCGGAGGGCGGCAGCGGGATGCCCCGGCGGGCGCAGATCGCACGGGCGTCGGCCAGCGTGGTCGGGTCCGGCACCGTCGGGCCCGAGGCGATCACAGCCGGGTCGTCCCGGGGCACGTCGGAGATCGCGAGCGTCAGGAGCCGGCCGGCGTGGCCGGCGGCCTGGGCCAGTCGCCCGCCCTTGATGCGCGAGAGGTGCTTGCGCACGCAGTTGATCTCGTCGATCGCCGCGCCCGAGCGCAGCAGCGCCCGGGTGATACCCTGCTTCTCCGCCAGCGTCAGGGCGCCCGCCGGCGCGATCCAGTTCGCCGAGCCGCCGCCGGAGAGGAGCACCAGCACGAGGTCGTCCGGGCCGGCCGAGGCCGCGAGGTCGAGGGCGCGCTGCGTCGCCGCGATGCCGGCCGCGTCCGGCACCGGGTGGCCGGCCTCCACCACCTCGATCACCCCGGCGGGCTCGCCGTAGCCGTGGCGGGCCACCGCCAGGCCCGCGATGCGGGCCGGACCGACCCCCTGCGCCCGATAATGCCGCTCGGCGAGGGCCGCCATGCTGGCCCCGGCCTTGCCGGCGCCGAGGATCACCAGCCGCCCGGGCGGCACGGAGGGCAGGTGCGGTATCAGGCAGCCGCGAGGATGGGCGGCCGTGACGCCCGCATCGAGCAGGCGCAGCAGCAGGGCGCGGGTCTCCGAGGCGGGCATTTCGCGGGAAGGGGCATCGGTCACGGGGCGGCTCCTCTGACGGGTTGGTCACGCTTCGGGCCGGCTTCGTGCCGGTCTCGTTCTAGTCTGTTAGAGCTAGGCCTTTCGGGAGGTCCGCCGGGGACGGGCGACGGCGATGCCGGCCAGGATCAGGCCGCCGCCGAGCACCTGGAGGGGGCCGAGGGCTTCGCCGAGGAGGATCCAGGCCAGGATCGCGGCGGCCACCGCCTCCAAGAAGATCACCAGGGAGGAGAAGCCGGCGGGCAGGCGGCCGAGCGCCACCGCGAGCAGGCCCTGGCCGCCGGCATGGCTGACGAGGGCGAGACCCAGGAGCCCGGCGGCGGCACCGGGCGAGTGCGGCAGCACCGGCCGGGTCTCGAGCACGGCGACCGCGCCGAGCAGAACGAGGGCGGTGACGCAGGAGGCCACGAAGGTGACGCGGGCCGCGCC
Organism: Methylobacterium frigidaeris; assembly: GCF_022179185.1. Classification (GTDB taxonomy): domain Bacteria; phylum Pseudomonadota; class Alphaproteobacteria; order Rhizobiales; family Beijerinckiaceae; genus Methylobacterium; species Methylobacterium frigidaeris. The sequence goes on from NZ_BPQJ01000012.1 coordinate 133,950, forward strand.
CAGGCCCCGGGCCCGGGCGCGCTCCACGGTCAGGAAGTAGAGGGCGAAGAAGAGCGCGGTGATCACCCCGTCCCGGTCGCCGGCAAGGCGGGCGGGATCGACCTGCACCGACTGTCCGACCAGGGTGGCGCCGCCCACGAGGCAGACGAGGAGACCCACGAGCGTGCGCCCGGCGGGCCGGCGGTCGAGGCCGATCCAGGCGAACACGACCACGAAGACCGGCGCCGTGGTGGCGAAGAAGGTGGCGTTGGCGACGGTGGTCCCCAGGATGGCGAGGTGCCAGAACAGGAGGTCGCCCGAGAAGGCGAGGCCGGCCAGCAGCACCGAGGGCGTCAGGGTGCGGCGCAGATGCGGCGCCCGCGCCTCCTCCCAGCGCATCCAGCCGTAGAGTGCCGGCAGCGCCAGGGCGACGCGCCAGAACGCGCTGGCGAAGGGCCCGACCTCGGGGCTGACGAACCGCACCAGGACCGGCGACAGGCCCATCGCCAGCGCGCCGACGACGAGGGCGGCGAGGGCGGGGCCGAGATCGGCCGCGGGACCGGCGGAGGCGACGAGGCCGGGCAGGGGCGTGCGGGACATCGACGAGGCCTTCGGGGCGCTTCCGGTGCGGGATCTTCCGGATTTCCCACTATGGCAAGTCGCGCCCGGCGTCACCGTGCGGAGCGGATGGAGACGGCCCCGCCATTTGGGTATGGGAGAGAACCCGACGCGACCGCCTCCGACCGATAGCTCAGCTCCCGATGACAGCCCCTATCACTCCCCACCCACCCCAGCCCGTCGAGACGATTCCCGGCGATCCGGCCTGCGGCCTGCTCCTCCTGTGCGACCACGCCTCGAACGCGGTACCGCCGGACCTCGCCGACCTCGGTGTCGCGCGGCCGCATTTCGAGCGGCACATCGCCTACGACATCGGGGCGGCGGCGGTGACGCGCGCGCTCGCCCGCCGGCTCGGGGCGCCCGCACTCCTCACCACCTTCTCGCGCCTCATCATCGATCCCAATCGCGGCCGCACCGACCCGACCCTGGTGATGCGCCTCTCGGACGGGGCGATCGTGCCGGGCAATGCCCGGATCGGGCCGGAGGGGATCGCCGAGCGGCTGGCGCGCTTCTACGACCCCTACGACCGGGCGATCGATGCGGCCGTGGACGCCGCTCTTGCCGCGGGGGCGCCGCCCGCCATCGTGACCGTGCACAGCTTCACCCCGGCCTGGCGCGGGGTGTCGCGGCCCTGGCAGGTCGGCATCCTGTGGGACCGGGACGACCGCCTGGCCGGTCCGCTGATCGCAGGCTTGCGGGCGGACCCGGCCGGGTTCACCGTCGGCGACAACCAGCCCTATGGCGGCGGTCTGCCGGGGGACACGATCGATCGTCACGCCATGGCGCGGGGGCTGCCCAACGCCCTGATCGAGATCCGCCAGGACCTGATCGGCGACGCGGCCGGGGCGGAGGAGTGGGCCGCGCGCTTCGCCACCCTCCTGGGGCCGTTGGTCGCCCGCGCTTGACCGGGCGGGAGCCGGCTCCCCACCTCACGGTTCAGGATCTTTCGAAGGGATTCCCGATGGACGGCATCGACGAGACCACCCGCACCGAGCTCGAGGCTGCGGTCTTCCGCCGCCTGGTGTCGCACCTCCAGGGGCGCACCGACGTGCAGAACATCGACCTGATGAATCTCGCGGGGTTCTGCCGCAACTGCCTGTCGAACTGGCTCAAGGACGCGGCGGATGCCCGCGGCCTGCCGCTCACCAAGGACCAGAGCCGCGAGCACGTCTACGGCATGCCCTACGACGAGTGGAAGGCGCGCCACCAGAACGAGGCGACCCCGGAGCAGGCGGCGGCCTTCGCGGCGCGGACGGAGAAGCACTGAGGGGCCGCCCGCGCGGGTGCGGGCGGAGAAGCATTGGGGGGCCACCCCGCGGGACGCGGACGGCGGGGCACCGACGGGATCGGAGCGCGCCGAATCCGGCCGCGCAAGAACTCGGTAAGGTTGCGCATCTATCAAGATCCGGGAGGGTGGGCCGCGAAGGCCGCCATCCGTCAGTGGGTTGGGGTGCCTGATGGCCGCGTCCGCCCGCGGCGGCACGACAACCCATCGGCAAGGAGACCGTGAATGAACGCGCACAGCATGCCGGACGCCGACGTCGCCTCGTCGGGCGTCGCCGCCGAGGAGCTCAAGCAGTTCATCGAGCGCATCGAGCGCCTGGAGGAGGAGAAAGCCGGCCTCCAGGGCGACATCAAGGACGTGATGCTGGAGCTCAAGGGCCGCGGCTTCGACGTCAAGGCGGTGCGCACCATCCTGCGCCTGCGCAAGAAGGACCATTCGGAGCGCCAGGAGGAGGAGGCGATCCTGGAGCTGTACATGCAGGCGCTGGGGATGGCGTAGGGGCGAGCGACCCGTTTCACCGCGTCGCACGAGGCACCGGTTTTCCTCTTCCCGCGGCGCGTGGCGGTCTTCCTGCGGCGCGTGGCGGTCTTCCTGCGGCGCGTGGCGGTCTTCCTGCGGCGCGTGGCGG
>NZ_BPQJ01000012.1:136558-195441 GCF_022179185.1 Methylobacterium frigidaeris
GTCTGCAGCAAACCCCGGACCAAGACTTGGCGCGAGATCCCCTCTCCCACACGGGAGAGGGGATCCCGAGTTGTCTTGTCTCGGCGCACCGCTCTGGACGAACGGGTGCGAAACCCGTCGCACCCTCCTTGCCCGACCCCGCCACGCCCGTCCTCCGAGGAACCGGCGCCTCATCGTCGAACGTTTGGCACGGATGGAACCACTCACGCCCCCGGAGCCCGCCGACGGCTTCCGCTACGCCGACCTCACCCCGGCGACCGACTTCCTCAGCATCCTCGACGACGCGCATTACCGCGCCGTCCCGGCGGAGTGGTGGGTGGCGGTCACCGACGTCGTGGATTCGACCGGGGCCATCGCGGCAGGGCGCTACCGGGCGGTGAACTTCGTCGGCGCGGCGGTGATCGCGGCCCTGCGCAACGCGTTGGGGCGGCGGGAGGTGCCGTTCGTGTTCGGGGGCGACGGGGCGAGCGTGCTCGTGGCGCCCGACGAGGCGGAGGCGGCGAAGGACGCGCTCGCCGCGACGGTGGCCTGGGCCCGGGACGCGATGGGGCTGACCCTGCGCGCCGCCCTGGTGCCGGTGGCGGCGATCCGCGAGGCCGGTCACGCGGTCGAGGTGGCGCGCTACGCGCCCTCGCCGGACGTCGCCTACGCAATGTTCATGGGCGGCGGCCTCGCCTTCGCCGAACGCGCCCTCAAGCAGGGCCTCTACGCCGTCGCAGCGGCGCCCACGGGCACGCAGCCTGACCTCACCGGGCTGACCTGCCGGTTCGAACCGGCCAAGGCGCGCCACGGCCTGATCCTGTCGATCCTGGTGGTCGCGGCCGAGGGCGCCGACCGGGCCGCCGCGCGGGCGACGATCGCCGACGTGGTGCGCCTCGCCGCCGAGGCGCCGACCCGCGGCCATCCCCTGCCGCCGGGCGGGCCTGCCCTGCACTGGCCGCCGGCCGGCTTCGCCCACGAGGTGCGGGCGCGTGGTCCCCTCTGGGGCTCCCTCGGCCTGCGTCGTCTTCACCTCCTCGGCGCGACGGTCATCGCCCATCTGATCTTCCGCCTAGGCTTGCGCGTCGGCGGGTTCTCCGCGCCGCGCTACCTCGACGAGCTGGTGGCGAACGCGGATTTCCGGAAATACGACGATGGCCTGCGCATGACCGTCGATGGCAGCCCCGACCTCGCGGCGCGGATCGAGGCGCGGCTGGTGGCGGCCGAGGCGGCGGGGCTCGTGCGGTTCGGCCTGCACCGCCAGGCCGCCGCGCTCACCACCTGCATCACTCCGGTCGCGGCCTTGCGCGACCACGTCCATTTCGTGGACGGCGAGGACGGGGGCTATGCCCGGGCGGCGCAGGCGCTGAAGGCGAAAGATGCGGCGCGCCACCCCGCGGCCGACGCGAATCCGGGCACCGAATCGGCCCGCACGCCGGTTTGAGGCGAGAGCGTGGCCCTGCAAGGGGCGGGCAGGCGATCGGTCGCAGCCCACCCTTGCGTCAAGAGAAGGGACTTGGTGACCCGATTCACCGTATATCCCCCCTTTCCGAATCGACCTGGAACAGAGCCCCTTTGGAAATGAACGACGCGGTGTGGACGGCTGAGGCGACCGAGAAGGCGGTCGCGCTGTGGATCGAGGGACGTGACCCGGCGGAGATCGCCGGCGTGATCGGCACGACGGTCGCCGATGTGATCGGCCGCGTGGCGCAGGCCGCCCTGGCGCGGCAGCAGGCCAAGGCCGCGGAGAAGGCCGCGGCGGCCAAGGTCGAGCCGGTCACCCGGGTCGAGCCCGTGAAGGTCGAGCCGGTACAGGCCGTCGCCAAGGTCGAGCCCACCAAGGTCGACTTGACCAAGGCCGACCTGACCAGGCCCGAGGCCCCCAAGGCGGCGGCCCCCAGGATCCTGCCTTCCCGCATCCTGACCGCGGACACCGCCCCCGTCGCCGCCAGGCCCGCCCCCGCCAAGATGGCGACCAAGGCGGCGGCGCCGGCCAAGCCTGCTTCGGCCAAGCCCGAGGCTGCCAAGCCCGAGGCCGCGCCGGTCGCCAAGGCGGTCGAGAAGACCTCGGAGAAGCCGGCCGCCAAGCCGGTGCTCGCACCGCCGGCGCCCCGCGCCGAGGCACCGGTGATGAGCGCGCGCGCCCTCGAGGAGGCCACCCGGGCGTTCCTCGCCGCCAACACGGCGCCGTCCCGCAAGCCGGCACCCGCCGCGAAGGCGGCCCCGGTGGCCCGGCCGCCGGCGGCGGTCCAGCCCGCAGCGGCGCGGGCGCAGGCTCCGGTGTCCCGCGCGGTCGAGGCGCCCGCCCGTCCGGTCACGCCGGTCGTCGCGGTGACCGCTCCCGAGACGGCCCCCGCGCCCACGATGTCCGCCCCCGTGGCGTCGGTCCCTTCTCCGGCCGAGACGGCCGAGGGCGGCAGCATCGTCGCGCTGCCGACCTCCCGCCGGGTACCGGCGGTCGCGGCCGATGGCGGCGACGGGGTGCTGTTCCTCAAGGCCGGCCTGCTCGACTGCACCTTCCCGCTCTGGTCCGACGGCGACGGCACGGCGATCGAGTCGAAGCGCGTCTGCGGCTGCCGGGTGCTCACCGGCAAGCGCTGGTGCCGCACCCACTACGCCACGGTGTTCGAGCCGCCGAAGCGGCCGATGCGGGCGGCGTGATCCGAACCAGGGTCCCGCACCGGACCCTGGCGCTATCCAGGCAGCACCACCATCACGTCCGGCTCGCGCCCGGTGGCGAGGTGGCCCTGGACGCGGCGCCCCTCGAGGTCGACGACCGCGATCCGGTCGTCGTCCAGAGCCGCGAAGGCGAGCGGGCTCGACGGGTGGCGGGCGAGCGCCACCGGCGCGGCCTCGAGCGGCACGGCCGCCATCTCCTTCAGGGCGGGATCGAGGAGCGACAGGCTCTTCTCGGCGTAGTTCGCCAGGATCAGGTCGCCCTCCGGGCCGCAATCGACTCTCACCACATCGCCGCGCGTCGGCACGGTGCGGGTCACCGTCATCGCCTCGGTGGCGAGAGTCGTGAGCGTCGCGCTGCGGCGGTTGGCGACGTAGAGGGTCGCCTCGTCGGGGGAGAGCGCGTTGCCCTCCGGCCACAGCCCGGTCGCGGCGATGCGCGGCGCCTCTGCCGGTGCGAAGGGTCGAACCCGGCTCACGGTGTTGGACAGGATGTTGGCGACGTAAGCCGTCTCGCCGTCCCGCGACAGGGAGAAGAGGTGGCCCTTGATGCCGCCGGTCGCCACCGCCCGGTCCGGCCGCTCGGCCCGCTCCGGCGCGTCGAAGCCGAGGAGCACGTCGCGGTCCTCGCTCAGCACGAACAGCCGGTCCTTGGCATCGAGGCGCACGCCGTGCAGGCGCCGGAACGGCCCGCAGGCGATGGTGCGGGCAAGGCGCCGCGCCGCCAGATCGACGACGTAGACCGCGTCGCCCCCCGGCCCCGGCGTGGTCGAGGACTTGGCGCCGTAGAGGGCGGCGTAGGCGCGCGCGCCGGCCCGGTCGACGACGAATTCATGCGGGTACTCCCCCGGCAGCTCGACCCGGCCGGTGCGCCGGCCGCTGGCGAGTTCGTAGAAGCTCAATGCGTGGTCGCCCTTCTCCATCACCAGGAGGGTGTCGGAGCGGCCGGCCTGTCCGGTCTGGGTTTGGCCGGTCTGGGCTCGGGCGTGTCCCGTCGCCAGGGCGAGGGCGGCGAGGCCGGACAGGCAGGTGCGGCGGTCGATGGCGGAGGGCATGCAGGTTCCTCGATCGTCCCCGACACAACCCGGAGGTGACGCAACGGTTCGACCCTGCGTAAGCGTGGCACCGCCGCCACATCGGTCGACGATCAGCGCCGGAACCGTCGAAGGTCGCAGCACCGTCACGTGAGAACGGGCAGGTATCCGGGCATCTGTCGCGAGGATCCGGTCATGCCGCAACTCCGTTCCTGGCCGCTCGCCGCCCTCCTGCTCGCATCCTTGAGCCTACCCGCCGTCGCCATCGAGGGCCCGCCGGGTCCCTTCGGCGAGCGCCTGACCATCGACGAGAAGGGCATCACCCTGAAATTCCCCGATGACGCCGCGACCCTGCGGATCGGCGGGCGGCTGCAGCTCGATTTCGGCACCGGGCGGGTGCAGCAGCGCGGCTTCGGCACGGTGTTCGACACGCCGATCGCCGTGCGCCGCTCCTGGATCGAGAGCTACCTGACCCTCGGCAAGGAGCTCGAACTGGCCTTCCAGTACGATTTCGCCGAGCCGAACCGGCCGATCAACGACGCGGTCGTCGCCTACAAGGGCTTCAAGGATGTCATCGTCGCGATCGGCAACATGAAGGAGCCGTTCAGCCTCGACCAGCTGATCTCCGACAACAACACCCTGTTCACCGAGCGCTCGCTCGCCGACGCCTTCGCGCCGGCCCGCAACTTCGGCTTCGCCATCGGCACCCACGGCGAGCGCTGGACCGCGGTGACGAGCGTGTTCGGCGGCAACATCAACAACGCCGCCATCGGCGACCAGGGCATCGCCTCGACCACCCGCGTCACCTACGCGCCCTACCTCAGCCAGGACGGGTACGACGTCCTGCATGTCGGGCTCGCCGGCAGCTACCGCTCGCTGCCGAACGACGGCAGCGCGCTCACCCTGTCGAGCCGCTCCGAGGCGTTCCTGTTCGCGCGGCAATTCGTGAACACCGGCAGCATCCGCGACGCGGCGAGCATCGGCCGCGTCGGCCTGGAAGCGGCGTGGCAGACCGGGCCGTTCAGGCTTCAAGCCGAGTACATCCTGACGGAGATCGGCCGCTTCGGCGGCGCGCCGTCCTTGAGCTTCCAAGGCGGCTACATCCAGGCGGGCCTGCTCCTCAACGGCAAGGGGCGGCGCTACGTGATCGCCCCGAACTACGCGACCGAGTACGCGGTGTTCGGTGGCGTGCAGGTCGAGGAGGCGCAGCGCGTCAGCCGCGGCGGCACCGGCGTGTTCGAGCTGGGCCTGCGCTACAGCGCCATCGACCTCGAGGACCGCGCTATCCGCGGCGGCATCGAGCACGACTTCACCGCCGGCATCAACTGGTACCCGGACCGCAACATCCGCTTCGTGTTCGACTACGTCCGCTCGCACACCTCGCCCTCGCCGGCGAGCCTGAACTTCAACAGGCGGACGATCGATGCGGATGCGTTCATCGGGCGGGCGCAGCTGTACTGGTAGAAAGAACTGCCGCCTTCGCAAGACAATCGATGACAATCACACCCTCCGCGTCATTCCAGGCTCCGCCTTCTCGGCCCAGGAATGACGCGGAGGATTTTACATTGGCCGAGCACAGCGATCGAGAATCAGGCGCAGCTTATTATCGGCATCGCGACGGCAGCGGGATCCATCTCACAAGACCAACGCCCTACGGCAACGCCGCAAACCGTGCCGTCAGGAACCGGGGCCTGCCCGGCTCGGGCGAGGCCGCGAGGGTGAGCCGGGACGGCTCCTCCGCGAGACGCAGGCGCGAGAACGGCGACGGCTCGGTCTCGATCACCGGCAGCGGCACGAAGGCCGCCGCGACCTGGATCGGGTGGATCGGCGCAGGCGGGCGCCGGCGGGCGGGGATCACCACCACCTCGCGGCCGGCCATCGCCAGGGCCTCGGGCCGGCTGACCTCGCCGAGCCCGGCCGGCACGATGAAGGCCGCGAAGGGGCTCGCCGCCGGGGTGCCGGCGGCCGCGTAGGCGGTGGCGCTCGTCACGGTGGCTGGGCCGGCCATGACGCCTGTGGCAACGCTGAGGGCCGAGGAGCGGCGAAGCATCGCGGTGAAGCTCGGGTGCTGGCCACCATCGGCGTAGGTGGTGCGCACCGCCTCGACGCCGCCCTCGACCAGGGCCTGGATGCGCGCCTCCTCCTCGTTGCGCCGGGCCACCGCCAGGGCCTCGACCGCCGGGTCGGGATAGGGGGTGAAGACGTAGCGCCCGCCCTCGACGCCGACCAGCGGCTCGCGCCCCGTCGCCTCGAACCGGTCCGATCCTTCCTTGAGCTGGCGCCAGAAGGCGATGTGCCGGTCGGTGCGGTGGCGCGCCATCGCACGGGCGGTCATCCGGAACGGGAAGGCCTGGAACTGGAACGCCGCCTGCCCGCCGGCGAGCGCGTCGCGCACCAGCGCGTAGATCTCGCCGACCTGCCGGTCGGTCATCGCGAAGCAGCCGGCCGACGAGCAGGTGCCGTGCACCATCAGGGCCGAGCCGGTGCCGCCATGGGCCCGGTCGTAGGCGTTGGGATAGCCGACGTCGAAGGAGAGGTAATAGGCCGAGTTCGGGTTCAGCTGGCGGGCCGCGACCGCGTAGAACCCCTCCGGCGCCTGGCGGTCGCCGGTGCGGGTCTTGGGCCCGAGCTGGCCCGACCAGCGGCAGATCGGGAAGGTCTTGAGGTGGACGAAGCGGCCATCCGCCGCCCGCTTCCACACCTCGATCTCGGATTCCTGCTTGTAGGCCCGCAGCAGCACCGGCGCCGAGGGCGCCATGGCGCGCGCCGCCATCAGGGCGACCGTGGCCGGCGGCACCGGGGCGAGGTGCTTGGGCGCCGCGCGGGCGGGGAGGGCACCCGCGAGGAGGGCAGCCGGGAGAGCAGCCACGCACAGGATCGTCCGTCCCCGCAAGGCCATTCCCCGTCGCTCCATCGTCAGCTCAGCGATGCCTGCCACCGCAATGTGGCGGTTTTCGCGCGGGAGCCTGCCATGGAAGACTGTCCCGTTTGCGACCGGCACGGGAATTTTTCATCGGGGACGTCCGCGCGTGAGCGGCATTCTCAAGGTTTCGTTAATGTCTTGTTCGCTCCTGGCGCGCAGCATCGACCGTCAAGCCCTGCGAGGGTTCTGCACCACCCCGCGAGGGTTCTGTACCGCCCCGCGAGGTTCTGCATGCCCCACGAGGGCCCCGGATGACGGAGGCTGCCATGCCCGAGACCGGACGACGCTGGCTGCGGCTGGTGGAAGAGGATGCGCAGGACGAGGCGGTGGATGGGCCGCTGCCGGGAGAGGCCGGACGCCAGCGCCTCGCCGCCCTGCGGGGCCAGCTGCGCAACCAGCTCGCGGCCCTGCGGGAGAATCCGGTCTCCGACGAGGCGCGGACGACCCCGGAGGGCGCCGAGGCGGCGGCGTCCCTCGACCGGCTGATTGTCGAGGTTACGCGCCTCGCGGAAGGCTGGGACCGCCTCGCCGCCGCCGTCGCCGCCCTGTCGGCGGGTGACGGGGGGCCGCCGGAGGAGTAGGGTCGGGGCCTCCAACTGGTACCTCTCGAACGACCATGGGCCCGACCATCAAGCTGCGACCGCTGGAACGCGAGGACCTGCTCTTCGTGCACCAGCTCAACAACAACGACAGCATCATGCGCTACTGGTTCGAGGAGGCCTACGAATCCTTCGCCGAGCTGGCGCAGCTCTACGAGCGCAACATCCACAACCAGACCGAGCGGCGCTTCATCATCGCCACCCCGGAGAACGAGCGCGCCGGCCTGGTCGAGCTGGTGGAGATCAACCACCTGCACCGCTCCTGCGAGTTCCAGATCGCGATCCACCCGTCCTTCCAGGGTCGCGGCTACGCCAAGCGGGCGACCCAGATCGCGATGGACTACGCCTTCAAGGTGCTGAACATCCACAAGCTCTACCTGCACGTCGACAAGGACAACCGGCGCGCCTTCGGCATCTACGAGGCCTGCGGCTTCGAGACCGAGGGCATCCTGCGCGACGAGTTCTTCGTCAACGGCAAGTACCGCGACGCGGTGCGGATGTGCATGTTCCAGCCAGCCTATCTCGACCAGCGCGGCGGCGGCGACGTCAACGAGCCGGTGCTGAAGACCTGATCGCTCCCGTTCCTGGGCCTCGGCCGGGGGACGATCCCGGAATGCGGCGGCTCACCTCTGGCGCGCGGCGGCTCCGCTCCCCTATTGAGGGGGCCGATCGGGAGCCCCCAGAGCCTTGCTGCGCGAAACCTACCACATCGAGATCATCGGCCCCGAGGATGCGCCGGTCCAGCGTGCCTCGATCCGCACCGCCGGCCTCGACGCCGCCCGCGAGCGGGCGCTGCGCCTGTTCCGCCGCGCCCGGGTGCCGCAGCGCTCGGGGCCGGCGGCCGAGGCCGTGCGCATCGTGGATGGCGCCGGTACCGAGGTGTTCCGCTGGAGCGTGTGGGACGAGGGGACCGGGCCGGGCCGGGGACGAGGCTGACGCCGGACCGGGCGAGGAGTCGTCGTGCCGGTGCGCGGTGGCCGATCGCGACGGCTTGCCCGCCGAGCGCTCGAGCGGGACCCCGGCGGGGTCGCGGCCGACGACCGCGGCCCCGCTCTGTCATATGCGCTCCGAGGAGCCTGCTCCGGAGCGAATCCGGGTCCGCCCCCGATCCGTTCAGACGAAGAAGCGGTCGTTCACCTGCGTGGCCGTGACGCCTTGCAACTCGATCGCGTTGCCGCCGCCGAGGTCCAGCAGCGCGTAGCCGGCAGCGCTCGTCGACACGCTGTAGGCCTGCCCGTTCAGGGCGATGCGGTCGCCCTGGGCGTAGGAGAAGTCGCGGATGAGGTCCCGTCCCTCGCCGGCCGCGAACACAAAGCGGTCGGCCCCAGCGCCGCCGGTCAGCACGTCGTTGCCGGCATTGCCGGTCAGCGTGTCGTTGCCGTAGCCACCCACGATCGTGTCGTTGCCGTCGCCGCCGTAGAGGAGGTCGCTGGCCAGGCCGCCGGTGATCTGGTCGTTGCCGGCGTCGCCGAACAGCACCACCGTCGACGCGTCGCTGTCGTAACCGATGACGTCGTCGCCGTCGCCGCCATAGACCCAGTCCGAGCCTTCGCCGAGGCTGCCCCGGATGGTGTCGTTGCCGCCGCCGCCGTAGATCGTGTCGTTGCCCTTGCCGCCCCGGATCGAGTCGTTGCCGTCGGTCAGGCTCGAATCCTTGCCGTCGTCGCCGTAGATGACGTCGTTGCCGAGGCCTCCGGTCAGGAGGTCGTTGCCGCGGTTACCGTAGATCGTCGAGGCATCGAGGTCGTTGCCGTACCAGACCGTGTCGTTGCCGGCGCCGCCGTAGACCGTGTCGTTGCCGGTATGGATCGGCGAGGCGCCGCCATCCGTGATGAGGTCGTCGTCGGCCCCGCCATCGACGACATCGTTGCCGAGGCCGCCCAGAAGCGTGTCGCGCCCCGCTCCGCCGGAGAGCTCGTCGTTGCCACCGCCGCCGAAGATGACGTCGTTACCGCCCTGCGCCTGCAGGACAACGCGGTACGGCGCGGAGACGAAATCGAAGACGTCGTCCTGGTCCGTTCCAGTGACGGTGTCGAGATCGCTTCCGGCCACATATTGATAATTGGACATCCCCCACTCCATTCTTAGTATTATGGAGGAGAACCAGTAAAGATCAGATTATGACAAAATTATGAGCAGGATTTAATGCCTCATACGCACGGATCGGGCCGGGACGGGGCGGCCGGATCTCGCGCCCGGCGCACCGGTGCAGGGCGGCAGATGCCGAGGCCAGCGAAGTCGACTTCAGGGAACTCGCGCAGCGCCGAGGTCGCCGCGGCGGGCGGCAGCTTCGGCGAGCGACTCGACTGGCACCCGGGCGGGGCCGGGCGCCGGGGACCGGAGCGCCGGCCTCACCCCCCCTCCGGCCCCGTCCGCGCCGCCAACTCGTCGATCAGCCCCTGCAACGAGGCCGGCACCGCGTCCGGCACCCGCTCGGCGTACATGTTCCGCAGGAGGCGGCCGATCTCGTTCAGGGACAGGCTGCCCTTGACGATCACCCGCTCGGTGTCGCGGCCAAGGCGCTCCTTCTCGGCCGGGGTGATGTCCTTGGCGGTCAGCACCACCACCGGCACGTCCGCGCCGTCCGGCCGGGCCCGGAGCCGGGTGAGGAAGTCGAACCCGTCCATCACCGGCATCATCAGGTCGAGGAGGATCAGGGAGGGCCGGCCCTCGTCGAGGCGCTCGAGTCCGACGGCGCCGTTCTCCGCCTCGTGCACGGTCCAGCCGTCCCGGGCCAGGCTCCGGCGCAGGCGCTCGCGGGCGTCGGAATCGTCGTCGACCAGCAGCACCGTGCCCGGGGCGTCGGACGGGCGGTAGCGCTCCATCAGCCCCTTGAGGTGGTCCCAGTCGATCGGCTTAACCAGGTAATCGGTGGCGCCGAGCGCCCGGCCGAGGCCCTGCTCGTTGACCACCGAGGTCATGATCACCGGGGTCGCGGCGAGCTCCGCGTCGCTGCGGATGGCGTGCAGCACCGACCAGCCGTCCATCCTGGGCATCTCGATGTCGAGGAGGATCGCCCGGGGCTTGAGCGCCCGGGCGAGCGCCAGGCCCGCCTTGCCGTCGCTGGCGGTGCGCACGCGAAAGCCTTCGCGCTCGAGGAAGCGGGAGAGCAGCTCGCGGGCCGCCGGGTCATCGTCGACGAGGAGAACCGTATCGTGGCGCGCAGCCTCCTGCTTCGCCTCGGCGAGCGCCCGCATCTCCTCCGGCGTCGGTTCGTCGTCCTGCGCCGTCAGCACCGCCGGCAGCTGGATAGTGAAGGTCGCGCCCTCGCCGTAGGTCGAGGTCACGGTGATGTCGCCGCCCATGCGCCGGCAGAAGGCGCGGGTGATGGCGAGGCCGAGCCCGGTGCCGCCGAACTGCCGGGTGGTCGATTCGTCGGCCTGGGCGAAGCGCTCGAACAGGCGCCCGCACTGCTCCTGCGTGAGCCCGATGCCGGTGTCGGTCACCGCGAAGGTCAGCCAGTCGGCCCCGTCCTGGTGGTCGCGCCGGGCTGAGAGGGTGATGGTGCCGCCTTCCGTGAACTTTGCCGCGTTGCCGAGCAGGTTGACGAGGCACTGGCGCACCTTGCCCTGGTCCTGGCTCATCGCGCCGATATCGTCCGGGACGTCGAGCACCAGGCGGTTGCGCTTCTTGGCCGTCAGCGATTCGGTCGCCGCCACCACGTCGCCGATCATGTCCCGGACGGCGAAATCCTCCGCCGCCACCGTCATGCGGCCGGCCTCGATCTTCGAGATGTCGAGGACGTCGTTGATGAGGCCGAGCAGGTGCCGGGCCGAGGACTCGATCTTGCGCAGGTCCGGCAGCAGCTCGGCCTGGCCGAGGTCTTCCAGCTCCTCGGCCAGCATCTCCGAATAGCCGATCACCGCCGAGAGCGGGGTGCGCAGCTCGTGGCTCATATTGGCGATGAACTGGCTCTTGGCGCGGTTGGCTGCCTCCGCGGCGTGGCGGGCGCGATCGATCTCGGCCTCGGCCTCCTTGCGGTCGGTGATGTCGACATGCATGCCGACCCACTCGCGCACGCTGCCGTCCTCCGCGGTGACCGGAGCGGCGCGCACCTCCATGTGGCGCCAGGCGCCGTCGCGCCGGCGCATCCGGTACTCGATCTCGAAGGGCGTGCGCGTCTCCACGGCGCGGGACCAGGCGTCGGCGGCGCGGCCTTGGTCGTCCGGATGCACCGCCTCGACCCAGCCCCACCCTTGGGCCTCCTCGTCGCTCTGGCCGGTATAGGCGGTCCAGCGCCACTGCCCGATCGTCAGCTCGCCGGTGGCATCCGTCGACCAGATGATCGCCGCGGCGCTGTCGACGAGGGCGCGGAAGCGGTCCTGGGCGTGGCGCAGGCGCTCCTCGGCGGCGCGCCGGCGGGTGATGTCGGTGTTGGTGCCGTACCAGCGCACGATCTGCCCGGACGCGTCGCGGAACGGCCGGGCCCGGGACAGGAACCAGCGGAAGACCCCGTCGGCCCCTTTCAGCGGGAAGGTGTCCTCCCACGGCTCGCCGTTGGCGAAGGCACGGCGGAAGCGCGCCTCGACCCGCTCGAGATGGTCCGGGTGATGGACGGCGCGCCAGCCCCAGCCCTGCATCGCGTCGAAGGTGGTGCCGGTGTAGTCGTACCAGCGCTGATTGTACCAGACGATGGCACCGTCGGCCTCGGCGATCCAGGCGAGCTGCGGCAGCGACTCGGCGAGGTTGCGGTAATCGTCCTCCCTCAGGGCCGCCTCGCTCATCGGGCGCATCCCCAGGGCAGGGGCGAGGACAGGCGGTCGGGCATCCGGGCGGCTCCGTGGCGAGGCCCTGACGCCGGGCCCGGTGACGGATCTATGCGAACCTGAGCCGCCTTCCAGTGCGCCCCGATGCCCTAAGGTCGGGGATCAGCCGAACTGCTCGCGCAGGATGCGCTCATCCATGCCCTGGCCGGGATCGTGCAGCATCACGAGGTCGGTCGAGCGGTCGAGCTGGGTCTCGACCCGGGCGACGCGGCGGAACTCGGTATGGTCGGCCACCGCCGCCACGGGGCGGTATTCCGGGTCCTTCACCTCGATGCGGATGCGGGCGTGGTTGGGCAGCAGCACGCTGCCCTGGCGCCGCGGCCGGAAGGCCGAGATCGGGGTGAGGGCGATGAGCTGGGACGAGATCGGCAGGATCGGCCCGCCGACCGAGAGGTTGTAGGCGGTGGAGCCCACCGGCGTCGCCGCCAGCACCCCGTCGGCGATCAGTTCGGGCAGGCGGACCTGGCCGTCGATCGAGATCTTCAGCTTGGCGGTCTGGTGGGTCTGGCGCAGCATGTAGACCTCGTTGACCGCCCGCGCCGTGTGGGTGAGGCCGCCGACGTCGGTGACGATCATCAGGAGCGGGTGGACAACGCTGCGCTGGGCCACCTCCAGCCGCTCGATCAGGTCGTCGAGGTGGAACTCGTTCATCAGGAAGCCGACGGTGCCGCGGTTCATGCCGTAGATCGGCTTGCCCGTGCCCATGAAGCGGTGCAGCGCCTGCAGCATCAGCCCGTCGCCGCCGAGGCCCACCACCACGTCCGCCTCCTCGGGCGGCACGTGGTCGTAGCGCTGCATCAGGAGCTCGGCCGCCTCGCGTGCGTCGGGCGTCGGGCTCGCGATGAAGGCGATCTGGTTGAAGCGCCGCGCCATGTGGGGTGTCCCGACCGCCGAAGGAGAGGTCTTGCCGCGCTTGGAGCCCGGGGTCTCCCCGCGTATCCAGGGGCGCGGAGAGCCGCCGGCCCGTCGCCGGCCGCGTCGGGAGAGCCATAGCATGGAGCGTCCGCTTCTCGTCTACACCACCTTCCCGGACGCCGACACGGCGCTCGCACTCGGCGAGGTCCTGGTGCGCGAGCGCCTCGCCGCCTGCCTGAACGTCCTGCCCGGGATGCGCTCGGTCTATGCCTGGAAGGGCGTGGTCGAGCGCGGCGAGGAGGTGGTGGCGCTGATCAAGTCGCGCGAGGCCCTGGCCGAGCCGCTCATCGCGGCGCTGAAGCGCCGCCACCCCTACGAGACGCCCGTGATCCTGACCCTGCCGGTGGGGGCCGAACCGGCGACCCTGGCCTGGCTCGTCGCGGAGACGGGCGGGACGCCGGCCTGACCCCGCCTCACCAGAGCGAGAATTCGGTCGCGAAATCCGTGGTCCGGAGCCGGTCGCAGGCCTCGGCCCGGCAATCGCCCTGCGGCCGGAGGGCGAGGCGGCCCGAGGCCTCGGTCTCGAAGCGCAGCCGTACCGGCGGATCGTCTTCCTTGGTGTAGACGAAGCTGACCTCGAACCGGACGAAGTCGTAGGCCTTGGCGTCGGCGTAGAAGATCGAGTCGCGCGAGACCGCCTCGCCGGGATTGAGGTCCGAGGGCTCGGCCCCGTCGGCCGCGCCGGCGAAGAGCTTGCCCTGGCGCAGGATCA
Source organism: Methylobacterium frigidaeris (assembly GCF_022179185.1). Lineage (GTDB taxonomy): Bacteria > Pseudomonadota > Alphaproteobacteria > Rhizobiales > Beijerinckiaceae > Methylobacterium > Methylobacterium frigidaeris. Next base: position 150,163 of record NZ_BPQJ01000012.1, read on the forward strand.
CGGTGCCGGGCTCGTCGAGGGTGTAGCCGCGGGCCGCCGCCAGGCTGCCCGCCGGACCGGATCGGTCGGTCGGGGCCGCGTCGGCCCCGAACCGCGCCCGGATGCCCGTGACCGTGTAGACGAGGCCGAGAACCCGCACGCCGGTCTCGCCGACATTGCGGCGGGTGACGGTCGAGCGGATGGCGACGTGGCCGTCGCGCTCGCCGGCCTTGGCGAGGCCGGTGGTCACCGACACCGCCGGCGGCGCCAGGCCCGGCTTGATCCGCGCCTCGTAGATGAAGGTGTAGATGCCCCAGGCCCCGGCGCCGAGGATCGCCAGGGTCTGGACCAGGGTGTTGACGCGGTCGAGGTCGAGGCGGCGCTCAGGACCGGCCATGCGGGGCCGCGCTCAGGCGAAGCCCAGGCCCCATTGCAGCGGCACGAACTCGTAGGCCCCGCCCGACCGGGCGACGTGGCCGGCGGCCGGGAAGGGGGCGTGGTAGAACGCCACCGGCAACCGCTCGTCGGCGATCAGCGCCAGCATCCTGTGGCGGGTGGCGCGCGCCTGGTCGGCATCCATGTCGAACAAAGCCGACCAGTCGGGATGGCGCACGAACAGGGCCGGGTGGTTGGTGATGTCGGAGGCGATCAGGAGCCGGCGGCCGCCGGAATCGAGCCGGAACGAGGTATGGCCCGGAGTGTGGCCGGGCGTGCCCAGAGCGGTGAGGCCCGGCAGCACCTCCTTGTCCCACGCATAGCGCTCGACCTTCAGGCCGCCACCGAAGGTCTTCTGCACGGCGCCGAGCGTGGCCTTCAGGGCCTCTGGCGGGTTGGCGAGGCGGCCGTCATCCATCCAGAAGCGCCATTCGGGCTCCGGCACCAGCACGTGCGCGTTCGGGAAGGTCGGCGTGCCGTCCTTGCGCTTGAGGCCGAGGATGTGGTCGGGGTGGAAGTGGCTGATCACCACCGCGTCGACCGCGCCCGGGTCGATCCCGGCGAGCGCCAGGCCGCGCAACGTCCCGCCGGTGCCGGGCGGGCCTTGATCGGCGAAGCCCGCATCGACCAGCACCCGCTTGCCCCCGAGGGTGAGGAGGAGCGGCGTGAAGGTGATCGGCAGGGTCTCGGTCGGCAGGAAGGCCTGGGCGAGCGCTGCCTGCACCTCGGAGAGGGGCGCGTTGCGCACGAAGCCGGCATCGAGGGGGCGCTTCACCCCGCCCTCGTGCAGGGCCGTCACCGTCGCCTCGCCGAGGCCGTAGCGGTAGACGCCCGGAAGCTCGGCGGCGGGCGCCGCTCCGCCGCCGGCGAGGCCCGGGGCGCTGGTGAGGAACGGGCCGGCGAGGACGCCTCCGGCCATGAGGGTGCGACGGGTCATCGACATGGAGGGCCTCCCTGTGCGTCTTGGCCCCCGCAAGCTAGAGCACGATCGGCGCGAGGGGATAGAGCGCGAGAGGAAAGTCGGCTCCCGCGGTACAGCCGCGCATGGCTGTCGTGTACCGTGGCGGCGACTCACGAACAGGGCAGGACGCTCATGGGCCACAGGATCGCCTCGGTCGGCATCGGTCTTCTCACCGCGTTCCTCGTCGTGGCGGTCCCGCGGGACGCCGCCCTCGCCGCCTCGCGGGCGCCGGTCGCCGCCGAGCACGGCATGGTCGTCACGGCGCAGCACTACGCGACGCAGGTCGGCGTCGACGTGCTGAAGCAGGGCGGCAACGCCGTCGATGCGGCGGTCGCGGTCGGCTACGCCCTGGCGGTGGTCTATCCGGCCGCCGGGAACCTCGGCGGCGGCGGCTTCATGACGATCCAGCGCGCCGACGGTAGCCGGACCTTCCTGGATTTCCGCGAGAAGGCGCCGCTCGCCGCCAGCCGCGACATGTTCCTCGACAGGGACGGGAACGTCGTCAAGGGCCTGAGCACGAAGAGCTTCCTGGCGGTCGGGGTGCCCGGCACCGTGGCGGGCCTCGAGGACGCGCGCGCCCGGTACGGCACGCGGCCCCGCGCCGAGCTGATCGCCCCGGCGATCAAGCTGGCGGAAGAGGGCTTCACCCTCGACCAGGGCGACGTCGACATGCTCGGGACCGCCACGGAGGATTTCGGGAAGGATCCCGCCTCGGCCCGGATCTTCCTGAACCAGGGGCGGCCCTATCGCGTGGGCGACAGGCTCGTCCAGAAAGACCTCGCCGGGACGCTGCGGGCGGTCAGCGAGCGGGGGAGGGACGGGTTCTACAAGGGCGCGGTCGGCGACGCGCTGACGGCGTCGAGCCGGGGGCATGACGGCCTCATCGTCCAGGCCGACCTCGACCGCTACGTCACCCGCGAGCTGCCGCCGATCGAGTGCGACTACCGCGGCTACCGGGTGATCTCGGCCCCGCCGCCGAGCTCGGGCGGGGTGGTGATCTGCGAGATGCTGAACATCCTCGAGGGCTACGACCTGACCAAGCTCGGCTGGGGCTCGGCGCAGGCGGTCCATTACGAAATCGAGGCGATGCGCCATGCCTATCTCGACCGCAACAGCTACCTGGGCGATCCGGACTTCGTGAAGAACCCGGTCGAGCGGCTGACCGACAAGGCCTATGCGGCCAAGATCCGGGCGGTGATCGACCCGCAGAAGGCCGGCATCTCGGCCGAGCTCAAGCCCGGCTCAGCCCCGCACGAGGGCAGCAACACCACCCACTACTCGATCGTCGACTCTCAGGGCAACGCCGTCTCGGTGACCTACACGCTCAACGACTGGTTCGGCGTGCGGATCGTCGCGGAGGGAACGGGCGTCCTCCTCAACAACGAGATGGACGACTTCACCGCCAAGGTCGGCGTGCCGAACATCTACGGCCTGCTTCAGGGCGAGGCGAACGCCGTCGCGCCCGGCAAGACGCCCTTGAGCTCGATGAGCCCGACCATCGTCACCAAGGACGGCAAGCCCGTCTTCGTCACCGGGACGCCCGGCGGCAGCCGGATCATCACGGTGGTGCTGCACAGCATCCTCAACGTGATCGATTACGGGATGAACGTGCAGGAGGCCGCCGACGCGCCGCGCTTCCACCACCAGTGGATGCCCGACGTGACCAATGTCGAGCGCTTCGCCCTCTCGCCGGACACCCGCAAGATCCTGGAAGGGATGGGCCACAGCTTCGGCCCGGCCCAGCCGGCCAACCACCTCGCGGCGATCCTGATCGGCGCACCGACCCTCGGCGGCAAGCCGGTCGGGACGTTTCGCTACTACGGGGCCAACGATCCGCGGCGGAATACGGGGAGTGCGCAGGGGTATTGAGCGGGGCGTGAGGCGGGCGCGCCGTCGGGAGACGTTCTCTCCCGCGACGCGCCGGGCGATTCGCTCGGACATGCGCCTGGTCCAGATAGGTCTGAGGCCCGATCGATGCTGCGTTTCAGTCCCAAGATGCCATTGATATGGACCGAGACCGGTCGGAACCTGGACAGGTCCATTGGGGCAGGACGTAATGGACCGGCCAGGATCATGAGGAGCCAGTCAGGCGAGCGTTTTCCGGCCATTTGAATGAGCGACAGGGCTTCCCGACCGCCTCCGGCACGCGCGGATCTCGCGTCGGGTACGTCAACCGTGGTCGACCCGCCTGGCCTGTCGGGAACGGATTGTATTCTAGACACATGTACCCGGGTGCCCTGGTCATGGGGCTGCGGGTTTGAGCGCCCGAGGCAGTTTGACGCCCATGCGAGCGACGAGCATCGGGCGGCGTCGGGATCACGCGGGCGTTTCGATGATCCTGGCCCGACGAGGAGCGGTTGCTTCTGGCTCTCACCGCCCCAGGTTGCTGCCCGTCGCACCGTCGGCACGGGAGGAACTCGCATTGTGGGCCTGACCGTCGTGAGCGTCGCCTACCCCTTCGCACCCGTCACCGCCGACCCCACGGGGGGCGCCGAGCAGGTGCTGGCGCAGCTCGACCGCGCGCTCATCCGCGCCGGACACCGCTCCCGCGTGGTCGCGCAGCAGGGCTCCACCACCGCCGGCGAACTGCTCGCCGTGCCGGCCACCGACGGCGACATTGATGAAGCGTGCCGAGCCGCTGTCCACAACCGCGTGCGCGCAACCCTCGCCGACGAGGTTCGCTCGGGACAAGCGGACCTCGTCCACTTCCACGGCGTCGACTACGCCAGCTACATGCCGCCTCCCGGCGTGCCCACCCTCGTCACCCTGCACCTGCCCATCAGCTGGTACCCGCCCGAGGCGCTCGGCCCAGATCGCCCGTCGACCTGGCTCAATCCCGTCTCGGCGGACCAAGCGCGGCGCGCCCCACCCGGCGTCCGCCTACTGCCACCGATACCCAATGGTGTCGACACGGACGCCTACCGTCCCGGCCCGACTCGTCGCTCGTACGCGCTGGTTCTCGGCCGCGTCGCCCCAGAGAAGGGATTCCACCACGCGCTCGATGCCTCACGCCTGGCTGGTGCCCGCCTGCTCGCGGCCGGGCGGGTATTCCCGTACCCAGCCCACCGCCGCTACTTCGCCGAGGAGGTCGTCCCGAGGCTCGACGCGCGTCGCCGCTTCGTCGGGCCAGCCGAGGGGCCGGCCAAGCGGCGCCTGCTCGCCGAGGCGCGCTGCGTGCTGATCCCCTCCACTGTGCCCGAAACCTCCTCGTTGGTCGCCATGGAGGCGCTGGCGAGCGGCACCCCGGTGGTCGCCTTCCGCGCCGGCGCGCTGCCCGAGATCGTCGAGCACGGGGTCACGGGCCTGATCGTTGATACGGTCCAAGAGATGGCCGCCGCGATCGCGCGGGTCGGGGAGATCGACCCGGCCGCGTGCCGGCGCGCAGCGTGCGAGCGCTTCCCCCTGAGCCGCACTGCCGCCACCTACCTAGGGCTCTACGCGAGGCTGGCGGCATGAGCGAGCGCGAGATCCTCGAGCAGTGCACCCGCGGCGAGATCTCGCCGCAGGTCGCCCTCTCCCGCCTGCTGCTTGCGGGGATGGAGATCGACGTCGAGTGGCTTGCGCGGGAGGCTGCCGCGCGCCCCGAGGAGCCGCGGCTCACCGCGGTGGCGCAGCTGGCCGCGCGCCACCGCGGGCGCTTGGGGGCGCTCAGCCGGCTGGTGCGCTCGGGGCTATGGCCGGGCGTCGACGATGTCCTCGCCGCGACCGCGGCGCTATTCGACCGCCTGGCCGAGGAAGCGCCGGAGGCGGGGGTGGCCTTCTACTCGCTGGGCGACCCCGACGAGCTCGCCGCGGCGACCGCGGAACTCGTGGAGGTGATCCGGGCCTGGTCCTCGCCCGCGGGGCGGCGTGTGCTGGACTTCGGCTGTGGGGTCGGGCGGGTGGCAATCGCACTGGCTGGGGAGGCACAGGAGATTCTGGGTTTGGACCTGTCGGTCCGCATGGTTGCCGAAGCCCGGCGGCGGACGGGTGCGCGCAGCAACCTGCGGTTCGAGCAGGGCGGGGCGGGCCGCCTGCCCATCGGTGCCGGCGAGGTGGACCTGCTGATCGCGGCCGACAGCCTGCCCTTCGTGGTTCACGCGGGGGCCGTCGGGAACTTCGTGGCGGAGGCGGCGCGGGTACTGGCGGGCGGCGGCGACCTACTGGTGTTCAACTGGTCCTACCGCGGCGAGCCGGCGCGGGACGTCGCCGAGGCGCGGGCGTTGGCCGAGGCGTACGGCTTCGAGGTGCTGCGGGCCGACGAGCGGCCGTTCTCGATCTGGGATGGAGCCGGCTTCCACCTGAGGCGGTCGTCGTGACGCGGGAGGAGCACTGGGCGCTGTGGCGGGGTGACCCACGCGCCACGCCGTTCCAGTCTCCGGCCTGGCTGGAGGCCTGGTGGACGCACCTGGGCGGCGGGATGCGCCTTGATGCGGAGGTGCGCGATCCCAGCGGGCTCGTGGCGGCGCTGCCGCTGTTCGTATGGCAGGACGGCGGGGTGCGCCGGCTCGTGCCGGTCGGGGCCGGGCACAGCGACTACTGCGACGCGCTGGCGCTGCCGGGCACGGATATGGAGCGGCTATGGGGAGAGATCCTCGGCTCGTCTGAGTGCTGGGACGAGGTGCTGCTGCCCGACCTGCGGGTCGACTCGCCCCTGCTCGGCTCGGTGCCCAGCGGGTGGGTGGCGATCGACGAGGAAACGGAGACCTGCCCGGTGCTGCGGCTGCCACGGGAGGGCTCGCCGCTCGCGGCGCTAACGCGGACGCAGCGCCGCAAGGTGGTGCACGACCGCCACCGGGCCGGGCGTCTGGGCGGGGTCGAGGAGGAGCTGGTGGCCGCCGAGCAGGTCGGGGAGGTAGTGGAGACTCTGTTTGAGCTTCACCGGACCCGGTGGGAGCGTGTCGGCCAGCCCGGGGTGCTCTGGGATCCCCGCGTGCTGGCGTTCCACCGGGGGGCAGCGCCGGCGCTGGCGAGCGCCGGGCTGCTGCGGATGTCGGTTGTGCGCCATGACGGGGCGATCGTGGCGGTGGTATACGGGTTGGCGGACACCCGGCAATGGTACTCCTACATCAACGCCGTCGATCTGAGCGTGAGCGGGCAGAGTTTCGGCACGTTGGCGTTCGCGTGCCTGATCGAGGCAGCGGCGGCAGCGGGGGCGGGCGAGTTTCACTTCCTGCGCGGAGAGGAGGCTTACAAGTACCAGTGGGGCGCGGAGCCGCGCCGCACGGTGAGGCGCGTGGTGCGGCGGAGCTGAGAAGAGTTCCTCGGGCATCTTCGTGCTTGGTGGAGGCGATGATATGAGGAGCACGCGCCCGCCGCTGGCTCCATACGCCATCCTTACGCGAACCGAGCGGAGAGGGCGAGGAACGGCCACCACGGACCGTTCCACCCCCTCCCGCCGCCGGCAGCCCGCCGAACCGGCGCTGCCGGCCACGGAACGCCGTCATCGCCGCGGCAAGCTCCGCCTCGCGGAAATCCGGCCAGGGGCAGGGCGTGAAGTGCAATTCGGCACAGGCGCTCTCCCAGAGCAGGAAATCGGAGAGGCGCTGCTCGCCGCTGTTGCGGATCACGAGGTCGACCTCCGGGGCGCCGTCGGGGGCGACGAGGCGGCCGAACTCCTCACAGGTGGTGTCGGGCCCGGCCGTGCGGGCTGCGGCCAGGATCGCGTCCCGGGCCGAGTGGTCGAGGGCGATGCGCAGTGCAGGCGGGTGCTCCACCAGGCCGGCCTCCTCCAGCACCTGGAGGTGGCGGCTGAGATTACAGCGACTCCGGAGCAAGGCGCGCCAGCACCGGGAGCAGCAACGCCCCGGCGACTCCGGGCGGCAGGAACGCCTCGACGGCGTTGAGGATCATCGCGTCGGCGAGGCCCGGATGGTGCCGGCGGCGCGCCCGCATCTCGGCCCCGATCACCGCCACGAAGAGGAGCGCGGTGGCGATCCAGCCGGAGAGAAAGGTGAGGGCCGGGCGGTCGGATCGTCGAGGACGAGTGCCTGCAGGCTCGCGGTGGCGAGAGCCGGGGCGCCCGTGAGGGCGAGCGCGGAGGGGCCGCAGCCCTGGAAGGCGGTACCGGCGGCGACCTGGCTTCGGATCGCCACGATGTCGGCCAAGACCCTGTCGAGGTCGGCCCGGTCGAGGTCACGCATCGGGGAGCTCGCATCAACTTTCTGATGCAAGGCACGCGAATGCGCAAAGCCGCGCAAGCGGATTCGGGCGGTCTCGCGACCGCCCGACCGCGCCTACCGGTTGGCCCGCGCCAGGGCTGCGTGGAGCAGGAGATTCACGCCCGGCAGGGTCGGCTCCAGGGCGATGTCCTCGGCCTCGTTGTGGGTGATGCCGTCCCGGCAGGGGGTGAAGATCATGCAGGCCGGGGCGACCCGGGCGACGTGGTAGGCGTCGTGGCCGGCCTGGGAGCGCAGGTCCATGGTCGGGACGCCGAGGCGGTCCGCGGTCTCGCGCAGGAGGCCGATCAGCCCGTCATCGAAGGAGAAGACGCCGAAGCCCCATTCCTCGGCGATGGAGATCTGCGTGAGCGAGCGGGCGGCGCAGTCGGGCAGGGCGGCGCGCAAGGACGCCTTCATGGTCTCGAGGGTCTCCAGCTTCGGCGCCCGCATGTCGATGAACAGCTCGGCGTATTCCGACAGGGTGCCGGGCAGGTTCGGCACCAGGTCGAGCCGGGCGGCGGTGGCCTTGGCGTCGGTGTCGGCATGCGCCCAGCCGATATCGTTGACCGCCACCGCCACCATGGCGGCGCCGACGAGCGCGTTGTGGCGCTCGCTCATCGGGGTCGGGCCGGTATGGGCGGTGGCGCCCTCGACGGCGATGCGCATGCCGCAGCTCGGATAGCCGCCGGTGACGATGCCGACCGGCACGCCCGCCCGGTCGAGGGCCGGGCCCTGCTCGATATGCAGCTCGAAATAGGCGTCGATGGTGCGGCCGCCGACGGGTTCGGGTCCGCGATAGCCGATGCCGTCGAGGGCGTCGCCGAAGCGGATCCCGTCGCGGTCGCGCCGGTTCTCGACCCAGTCCGGCGTCGCCTGGCCGGACCAGGCCAGCGAGCACAGCATCGGCGGCGAGAAGCGCGCGCCCTCCTCGTTGGTCCAGTTCACCACCTCGATGCTGCGGCGCGTCGCGATCCCGAGGTCGTCGAGGGTCCGTAAGACCTCCAGCCCCGCGAGCACGCCGAGGATGCCGTCGAAGCGCCCGCCGGCCCATTGCGTGTCGAGGTGGCTGCCGATCACCACCGGCGGCAGGTCGGGTTCGAGCCCATCGCGCCGCAGCACCATGTTGCCGAGCCCGTCGATGGTGAGGGGATAACCGCCTTCGGCCGCCCAGGCCTTGAGCTGGTCGCGCATCACCCGGTCCGGCTCGGTCAGGGTCAGGCGCCGCAGGCCCCCCCGGGGCCCGGTGCCGATGCCGGCCGATACCATCAGGGTGTCCCAGAGCCGGTTGCCGTTCACGGAGAGGTTGGTGGTCATCGCTCAGGCCTCACGCATTACGTCGGGGGATTGCGCGCGCCAGGATGCGAGGGCCGTGCCGGACGGACAAGCGCTGGATGCAGGGGTGGGGCGTGCGGGAGGGCGCTATCAAAGCCGCGCCCGCGCCGCCGCGTATTCGGCCTTCAGCCGGTCGATCACCACGGCGGTCGGTGGCGCGTCGTCGATGGTGCCGACGCCCTGGCCGGCGCCCCAGATGTCGCGCCAGGCCTTGGTGGTGCCCGAGCCGAAATTCATCTTGGTCTTGTCGACCTCCGGGAGCGCATTGGGGTCGAGGCCGGCGGCGGTCACGCTGGGCTTGAGGTAGTTGCCGGGCACGCCGGTGAAGTAGGGGGTGTAGAGGACGTCGGCGGCCGTCGTGCCGACGATCATCTCCTTGTAGGCCGGCGCGGCATTGGCCTCCTGCGTGGCGATGAAGCGGGTGCCCATATAGGCGAGGTCCGCCCCCATCGCCTGGGCGGCGAGGATCGCGTCGCCGGTGGTGATCGCGCCGGACAGGATCAGCGGCCCGTCGTAGAAGCGCCGCACCTCGCCAACGAGGGCGAAGGGCGAGAGCGTGCCGGCATGTCCCCCGGCTCCGGCGCACACCAGGATCAGCCCGTCGACGCCAGCCTCCAGCGCCTTCTCGGCGTGGCGCACGGTGGTCACGTCGTGGAAGACGAGTCCGCCCCAGCCATGCACCGCCGAGACCACCGCGTCGGGGGCGCGCAGCGACGTGATGATGATCGGCACCCTATGCTTCCCACAGACCATCAGGTCGTGCTCCAGCCGGTCGTTCGAGGCGTGGATGATCTGGTTGACGGCGTACGGCGCGACGATCCGGTCGGGATCCGTCGCCTTGGCTTCTTCGAGCGCCGCAGTGATCCGGGTCAGCCACTCGTCCAGCGCCTCCTTGGGCCGGGCGTTGAGGGCCGGGAACGAGCCGACGATACCGTTCACGCACTGGGCGATGACCAGCTCCGGCCCCGAGACGATGAACATCGGCGAGGCGATCACCGGGAGGGCGAGGGCGTGGCGGAGGCTCTCGGGCAGTGACATCGGCGGCGTGGCTCCCAGGGCATTGTTGGGGCTCGGCATTGCACCGGCTGCCAGCACGGTCAACGGCCGACTCGGCAATGCCGGGGCCGATTACCGCGGGACGGTAGGCCTGTGAACCGAGGCGTCCTCAAGCCACAATCCGATAGACCTATGGTGCACCGTACCACGGCCGACGATGCACGCTCAGATGCGATCTTCAACCCGATCTTGGGCCTGCTGTTCTCGACCACCCGAGTACGACCACGATTGGCACGAACATAGATCGCCAACGTATCACTATTTCGGTACATTGGTGAATGTCAAATCTATATCAACCCAATGATACGCATCGCTCGGCTGAGAAACAGCAGGACAGAAACTAGATCAAACTCAAAAAATCGATAGTACCATAATCATGCAATACAAGCCGCCCTTGGTGACTTGAGCCCAAATCGTCCCTTCCAACAGCATCGAAGGCATCAAACTCCCGACTAATCATTTGGTAAAGATTATATGTACTGACAGGATCATCTCCCACAGTACCCGGCTTGAAATTATATGATCCAGGATATTTAAGATTCAAATGCATACTTATTTCAGGATATACTGGAAATATCGCCGAACCAGCGAGATAGTTCATCGAAAATAGCGCACCTTTATGGAAGCCGCTTTGCTTAATATCTAAATTATGCTCCAACCAAGCGGAAATTCTTTGGCAGTATAAATCAAACATAAAAGATGTTGGATGATTAACAGAGAAAAAGGTAGGATGTTCGCGATAATTTTCCTGTAAAATATCCGAAAATTGCACGTCTATATTTTGCTCACGCAGCTTAAGTTCTTCGATCGATTTTTCCGCAACATCAAAATAACCGATTATCTTATATACTTTCTCTGTATAAAGCCTGAAGGCCTCGGCCACATTGTATCCGCGCAAATATGCCAGCAACGCGAGCTTGCTGTGATAATCGCCGAGCGGCCCATCGACTCTCTTTGATAGTCCGCCGATATACGTCAAATCAGGATGGAGGCCAGAAAAATACATGTTTGCGATACGAACTAATTTGGTGCTTTTTACGTAATTACCTATTTTTTCCGATGAAATTTCTTCGTACTGGTCCGACAGAGGAACAGTCAGAACAACATCATATTTATCAATATTAGATACAAGATTGTTGATATGATCTTTGTTGTCGTGCGGGAGAAGATGGACTCCGAACCCATCGAAGACGATGTCATCAGAATACATGCTCATCATGTGCTTGATAGGCTGGATTTGACAATTGCTAATTACAAGCCCACGTCTCATATCAAACTCCCTTGTTGCAGGATCACGTTTCTTAACCGCTCTTCGGCTCAGGGCACGATCTGATGCTCCTGCGGCCGAATGGCTACGCGGCGGACACGCACAGAATCGGCGAGACCGTAAGCACGCAGCCCTTGCAAGGGCACGTAGCATGCAGGCTGCTCGCCGTCATCGCAGCCGCGACCCCATCCTGGCTCGGCCCGAGCCAAGCCTTTAGATGCGTTGAAAGTGCGATAGATGCAGCTTTGGACGTCAGGAGGCACCGCATGCAGGCTGAGATCGGAACCCCGGAGGCGGTCGGCCTCTCTTCGGAGCGGCTGGAGCGGATCGTCCCGTGGATGCGGGGCTACGTCGAGGCCGGCAAGCTGCCGGGCCTGTCGGTGACCGTGGCCCGCCGCGGGCAGGTGGTGTTCTCCCGCTCGGCGGGCCTGCGCGACCTCGCCCGCGGCCTGCCGATGGACGACGACACCATCGTGCGCATCTACTCGATGACGAAGCCGCTGACCTCGGTGGCGATCCTGATGCTGTACGAGGAGGGCAGGTTCCAGCTCGACGATCCCATCACCCGCTTCCTGCCGGAGTTCCGGAACATGCGGGTGCTCGTCGGCGGCAGCCGGGCCAAGCCCGAGACGGTGCCGGCGGAACGCGACATCACCTTCCGCGACCTCCTCACCCACACGTCCGGCCTCACCTACGGCTTCATGGACGCGACGCTGGTCGACCGGATGTACCGGGAGGAGGGCGTCGACTTCCAGACCGCCGAGACCTCTCTCGCCGACGTGGTGGCGAAGGCCGCCGGCCTGCCGCTGCTGGCGCAGCCCGGGGCGGAGTGGAACTACAGCATCGCCACCGACGTGCTCGGCCATCTCGTGGCGGTCATATCGGGTCAGCCCTTCGACGCCTTCCTGCGCGAGCGGATCATCCGGCCGCTGGGCATGGTCGACACCGACTTCCACGTGCCGCCAGAGAAGATCGCCCGATTCGCCTCGAACTACGCGCTGGGCGAGGGCGGCCGGCTGACGCTGATCGACGATGCCCGCGAGGGCCGCTACGCGAAGCCCCGCAGCGTACCCTCGGGCGGCGGCGGCCTGGTCTCGACGGCGTCCGACTACGCCCGGTTCTGCCGCTTCATGCTCGGCGGGGGCGCGCTCGACGGCGTGCGGCTCCTCGGCCGCAAGACCGTGGCGCTGATGACCGCCAACCACCTGCGCGGCGACCTCGCCGATATGGGCCAGCCGCGCTTCTCGGAATCGAGCTACAGCGGCATCGGCTTCGGCCTCGGCGTCTCGGTGATGCTGGATCCGGCCAAGGCCCAGATCCTCGGCACCCCGGGCGAGGTCGCCTGGGGCGGGGCGGCCTCGACGGCGTTCTGGATCGACCCCGCCGAGGACCTGTTCGTGATCCTGCTGACGCAGCTCATGCCGTCCTCGACCTGGCCGATCCGGCGCGAGCTGCGGGTGCTCACCTACGCGGCGCTCATAGAGTGACCGCGGCGATGACCGGGTGGCCGCTCACGCCACCGCCCGGCGGTAGAGGTGCCAGGTGGCATGGCCGAGCACCGGCAGCACCACCGCGAGGCCGACGAACAGCGACAGCATGCCGATGACGAGCAGTCCCGCCACGATGGCGCCCCAGGCGAGCATCGTGCCGGGGTTCTCGCGCATCAGCGCCAGCGAGGTCTCGATCGCGGTGCCGGCATCCGCGTCCTTGTCGATGATGAGCGGGATCGAGACCGCGCCCACCGCGAGCGCCAGGAGCGAGAAGGCCGCACCCACGAGGTTGCCGGTGAGGATCAGGACCCAGCCCCGCGGCGTGGTCAGCACGTCGTCGAGGAAGGCGAGCAGCGAGGGCTCGGTGACGCTGCCGTAGAGTGCCCAGTACAGCCCCATCGCGGCAGCGAGCCAGGCGAGGAAGATCAGCGCCAGCACCACGCCGACCGCCGTCACCGCCTTGGCGGAGCGGCCGCGGAGGGGCGCGTAGGCGTCGGTCCAGGCGGCGGGCAGGCCCCATTCCCGCCGCCGGCTCAGCTCGTAGAGGCCGAGCGCCGCGAAGGGCCCGAGCAGCGCGAAGCCCGCGGCGAGGGGAAACAGGATCGGGATCAGGTCCTGCTCGAAGGTCGCGGCCGCGATGACCACGCCGGCGATCGGGTAGATCAGCACCACGAACAGCACGTGGGTCGGCATCGCCAGGAAGTCGTCGACGCCCCGCGACAGGGCGGCCTTGAGGTCCTGGATGCCGATCCGCCGCACGGCGGGGCGGGCGGCGGAGAAGCCGTGGGAGAGGGGGAACGAACTCGTCATCGCGTGTCCTCCGGGAGGAGACACCCGCGAGGGGGGGAGGCCGGGCCGCGTTCGGGCCGTCGTCTCGGCGGTCCTCAGGCGCCCGGTCCGGCCCGCACGGGCGCCGGACAGATCGGTCGCATCAGGTCTGGTCATCTCGTATCGGGCGGGGCGCTCCCACCTCACGATCGGGACGGTAGCGCGGGGCCGGCCGGCCCGCCAGGGGCTCCCGCGCACGATCGCGCGACGGGAACCGGCCCGGGCCCGGGCCGGTTCGCCCAGTATCGGGACGAAGACGAGCCAGGATGCCGGACCTCGCGCAGCACCGCGCCGCCTACGCGGCCCGCATCGCCGCCCGGGCCGGCACCGACGATGCGGCGCTGATCCGCGCCTTCGCGCGGGTCCCCAGGGAGGCGTTCTGCGGCCCCGGCCCCTGGACGGTGTTCGGCGCGGACGGCGCCGGGACGGTCGCGGACCCGGCCGGGCTCTACCGCGACGTGCTGGTGTCCCTGCGACCGGAGGCCGGCCTCAACAACGGCGAGCCGAGCCTGCACGCGCTCTGCCTCGCGGCGGCCCGCCTGCGAGCGGGCGAGCGGGTGGTGCAGGTCGGGGCGGGCGGCGGTTACTACACCGCCATCCTGGCCGAACTCGTCGGGCCTGCCGGCCGGGTCGACGCCTACGAAGTCGAGCCGGACCTCGCCGCGGCCGCCCGCGCCGCGCTCTCCGGCTACGAGCAGGTGGGGGTGCACCCGCGCTCCGGGGCGGAAGCGCCGCTTCCTGCGGCCGACCTCGTGACGGTGGCAGCCGGCGCCACGGCACCGCTGCCGGTCTGGCTCGACGCGCTCGATCCCGGCGGCCGCCTGCTGGTGCCGCTCACCGCCGACCGGGGCGGGGGCGGGATGCTGCTGGCAACCCGTCCCGCGGACGAGGACGGCGCGTGGCCGGCCCGCTTCCTGTCACCGGTGAGCTTCGTGCCCTGCGCGGGCGCCCGCAGGCCCGAGGAGGCCGCCCGCCTCGGGCCTGCGTTCCGCGACCGGGACTGGCGCGGGGTGAGCAGGCTTCATCGGGGCGGGCCGCCGGGACCAAGGGCCTTCGTGGCGGGGGAGGGGTGGTGGCTGGAGTGAGGGCCGTGGCCCCGGGGTGCCGCACCGCCCGCTTCCACGCTACAAGGGGCCACCTTCGTCTCATCCAAGGCCGATCATGCCGAGCACGCCCCGCGCCGCGATCATCCCGGTCACACCGTTCCAGCAGAACTGCACCCTCCTGTGGTGCGAGGCGACGAAGCGGGCCGCCGTGATCGATCCGGGCGGCGACCTGGACCGGATCCGGGCGGCGATCGCGAAGGCCGGGGTCACGGTCGAGAAGATCCTGCTCACCCACGGCCATATCGACCATGCCGGCGGCGCGGCGGACCTGCGCGATGCGCTCACCGTGCCGGTCGAGGGGCCGCACATCGCCGACAAGCCGCTCCTCGACAGCCTGCCCGAGACCGGGGCCGCCTACGGCATCGACGGCGCCAAGGTCATCACCCCCGACCGCTGGCTCGCCGAGGGCGACACGGTGACGGTCGGCGACCTCACCTTCGACGTGCTGCACTGCCCCGGCCATTCCCCCGGCAGCGTCGTGCTGGTCAGCCGGGACGCGCGCTACGCGCAAGTGGGCGACGTGCTGTTCCGGGGCTCCGTCGGCCGCACCGACCTGCCGGGGGGCGACCACGCCGCCCTGATCTCGTCCATCAAGACCAAGCTCCTGCCGCTCGGCGACGACGTCGCCTTCATCCCCGGCCACGGCCCGACGAGCACGATCGGCCAGGAGCGGCTGTCGAACCCGTTTCTTCAGTAGGCTTTTCGCCTCCAGTAGGGATTCCCGCCATGGACCTGCGTCCCCTCGGCCGCTCCGGCCTCTCGGTCCCGCCGTTCTGCTTCGGCGGCAACGTGTTCGGCTGGACCGCCGACGAGGCGACCTCCTTCGCGCTGCTCGACCGGCTGCTGGAAGCGGGCTTCACCTTCGTCGACACCGCCGACGTCTATTCGCGCTGGGCGCCGGGCCATCACGGCGGCGAGTCGGAGGCCGTGATCGGGCGCTGGCTCAAGGCCCGCGGCACCCGCGACCGCATGGTGATCGCCACCAAGGTCGGCATGGATATGGGGGAGGGCCGGAAAGGCCTGAAGGCCCCGTACATCGAGCGGGCGGTGGAGGAATCCCTCCGCCGTCTCCAGACCGACCGGATCGACCTCTACCAGTCCCACCTCGACGATGCCGAGACGCCGTTGGAGGAGACGCTGGCGGCCTATGAAAGGCTGATCCGCGCCGGCAAGGTGCGGGCGATCGGCGCCTCCAACTACTCCGCCGCCCGCCTGCGCGAGGCGCTGACCGTCGCGGCTCGGGAGGGCCTGCCGCGCTACGAGTGCCTGCAGCCCGAATACAGCCTGGCCGAGCGGGCGGGCTACGAGGCGGAGCTGGAGCCCCTGTGCCGGGAGGAAGGGATCGGGGTGATCTCCTACTTCTCCCTCGCGGCGGGCTTCCTCACCGGCAAGTACCGGCAGGCCGGCGCAGCCGCAGGACGCGCCCGAGAGGCCCGGGTCTCCGGCTACCTCAACCCGCGCGGGCTCGCCTTCCTCGACCTCCTCGACGAGGTCGCCCGGGAGCACGGCGCGACCCCGGCCCAGGTCGCCATCGCGTGGCTCGTCGCGCGGCCGGGGCTCACCGCGCCGATCGCCAGCGCCACCTCGGTGGCGCAGCTCGACGAGATCCTGGGCGGCGTGCGCCTCGCCCTCGATCCGGCGGCGTCCGCCCGGCTCGAGGAAGCGAGCCGGGGCACGCTCAAGGGCTGACGGTGGGCATTCGCGGATCCTTAACGGGGTGCGGCGAAACGTAACCTCCTGTATGGTCCGGCGGGGGTGGACAGAGTGCCCGCCGGTCCTCCGAAAACCGCCCGTGCGGCGCCGAAAACCGATGCAATTTCAAGGCGGAATGCTTACATCAAGGATCGACGGGGCCGTGCTCTCCACGGCCCGGCACCCTTGAGACACGAGACCCAGACGGCGCCGGATCGAGAACCGGCGCCGGCGCAGGCCGCGAGCTCCGCGACGCGCGCCCGCCCGCACCAGGAACCGACATGGCCGAACCCGCCCGCGATCTGACCCCCGACACCTACGGCGCCGACTCGATCAAGGTCCTCAAGGGCCTCGACGCGGTGCGCAAGCGGCCGGGCATGTATATCGGCGACACCGACGACGGCTCGGGCCTGCACCACATGGTGTACGAGGTCGTCGACAACGCCATCGACGAGGCGCTCGCCGGCCACGCGACCCTCGTCACCGTCACCCTCAACCCGGACGGCTCGTGCACCGTGTCCGACAACGGCCGCGGCATCCCGACCGACATCCACCCGGAGGAGGGCGTCTCGGCGGCCGAGGTCATCATGACCCAGCTCCACGCCGGCGGGAAGTTCGACCAGAACTCCTACAAGGTCTCGGGCGGCCTGCACGGCGTCGGCGTCTCGGTGGTGAACGCCCTCTCGACCTGGCTGCGCCTGCGCATCTGGCGCGCCGGCCAGGAGCACGCGATGGAGTTCCGCCACGGCGACGCGGTCTCGCCCCTCGCCGTCGTCGGCCCGGCCGGCGACCGGCGCGGCACCGAGGTGACGTTCCTGCCCTCGACCGACACCTTCACGATGGTCGAGTTCGACTACGCGACGCTGGAGAAGCGCCTGCGCGAACTCGCCTTCCTCAATTCCGGCGTGCGCATCGTGCTGACCGATGCCCGCCACGCCGAGCACAAGCGCGAGGAGCTGGTCTACGAGGGCGGCGTCGAGGCCTTCGTGCGCTACCTCGACCGGACCAAGAGCCCGCTGGTGAGCCAGCCGGTGGTGGTGCGCGCCGACCGCGACGGCATCGGCGTCGAGGTCGCCCTGTGGTGGAACGACAGCTACCACGAGACGGTGCTGCCCTTCACCAACAACATCCCGCAGCGCGACGGCGGCACCCACATGGCGGGCTTCCGGGCGGCGCTGACGCGCCAGATCACCGGCTACGCCGAATCCTCCGGCATCGCCAAGCGCGAGAAGGTCTCGCTCACCGGCGACGATTGCCGCGAGGGCCTGACCGCGATCATCTCGGTCAAGGTGCCGGATCCCAAGTTCTCGTCGCAGACCAAGGACAAGCTGGTCTCGTCCGAGGTGCGCCCGGTGGTCGAGAACGTCCTCAACGAGGGCCTGTCGAACTGGCTCGAGGAGCATCCCTCGGAGGCCAAGACCATCGTCGGCAAGGTGGCGGAGGCGGCCGCCGCGCGCGAGGCGGCCCGCAAGGCACGCGAGCTGACCCGCCGCAAGGGCGCGCTCGACATTGCCTCGCTCCCCGGCAAGCTCGCCGATTGCCAGGAGCGCGACCCGTCGAAATGCGAGATCCTGCTGGTCGAGGGCGACTCGGCCGGCGGCTCGGCCAAGCAGGGCCGCGACCGGACCTTCCAGGCGGTGCTGCCCTTGCGCGGCAAGATCCTCAACGTCGAGCGCGCGCGCTTCGACAAGATGCTGTCGAGCCAGGAGATCGGCACGCTGATCACCGCGCTCGGCACCGGCATCGGCCGCGAGGAGTTCAACCCCGACAAGCTGCGCTACCACCGCATCATCATCATGACCGACGCGGATGTCGACGGCTCGCACATCCGCACGCTGCTGCTGACGTTCTTCTTCCGCCAGATGCCGGAGCTGATCGACCGCGGCCACCTCTACATCGCCCAGCCGCCGCTCTACAAGGCGCAGAAGGGCAAGACCGCGATCTACCTCAAGGACGACCGGGCGCTCGAGGACTATCTGATCGATGGCGGCGTCGAAGGGGCGGTGCTCAAGCTCGCCACCGGCACCGAGTTCGGCGGGCCGCAGCTCAAGGCCCTGGTCGATGAGGCGCGCGGCGTGCGCCAGGTCCTGCACGGGATGCATTCGCGCTACGACCGCGTCGTGGTCGAGCAGGCGGCGATCGCAGGCGCCCTCCGCCCCTCGGTCGCCGGCAACCCGGCCGAGGCCGAGGTGGTGGCCGACGAGATCGCCCGGCGCCTCAACGCCATCGCGGACGAGATCGAGCAGGGCTGGGAGGGCGAGGCGAAGGACGGCGGCTACGTGCTGTCGCGGACCTTACGCGGCGTGCGCCAAGTCGCGGTGCTCGACGAGGCGCTGATCTCCTCGCAGGAGGCGCGCCGCCTCGACGAGCGGGCCGAGACCCTGAGCGAGATCTACGGCGCCCCCGTCACCCTGGTGCGCCGGGGCGACCAGACCACGCTCTACGGCCCGGTCGCCCTGTTCGAGGGCATGATGGCGCTCGGCCGCAAGGGCCTGCAGCTGCAGCGCTACAAGGGGCTGGGCGAGATGACCGCCCAGCAGCTCTGGGAGACGACGCTGGACCGAGACGTGCGCTCGCTCCTCCAGGTGAAGGTCAAGGACACGACCGACGCCGACGACCTGTTCGTCAAGCTGATGGGCGACGTGGTCGAGCCGCGCCGGGAGTTCATCCAGGAGAATGCCCTCAACGTGGCCAATCTCGACGTGTGATGAGGAGCACGATCTGCCTGTACCCATAACAGCTCCCGTTTGACCCAATTGGGCTGCAACGGGAGCTGTTTTTCACCCAAAACGCTCATCCACTCGCTAGTTTACACCCATATTGCTCGGGACCCTGTCTGGTTGCGGCTGCTGAGCGGCTCGCTGCCGAGTTGCAGGACAACGGCCTCCGCAGCAGGGACCGTCCTAACTCTTTCCGGCAGGGCTTGCATTGCTAGCGCCGCAGTTGGTTGGCCCATGGTGCTCCCGCCTGTTTGTGAGGGCTTCACGTCTTTGAGCCGCCAGGCGACGGTACGCCGGGCACAAGCCGAGGTATCTTGGTAGCCGGGGCGGGGCACGCATGCACCTCACGGCGCCTGTCCGAGCTGCCTCATGTACGCCGCGTGGTCATCGCCATGCTCGCTCAACGTCGTGAGCACAAATGTCCTCACCGTGAGCGCGCACCAGCGGTCGAGAGCTTCGCCCGCATCCTTGGGCGGCAGCGCCGAAAAGGGGCGAACCTCCTGGCGCGCGGCATCGCGCGCGGCTTGTGCGGCTCGGACGAACAGACGCTCGGCTTACTCCGCAGGGTTGGACGAGAACACCTCCTGCTTCAGGTGCATGGCATAAGCGAACAGCAGGCTTTTGGCGTCACCGGTCGATGGCAGGAAACCCGGGTTCCGGCTCGCACACAGGGTACCAAGTTGGTGCGCCAGGAGACCGGGAACGAGCAGGTCAACACGGGGGTCCGGGACGGGCGCCATACTCCCTTGTAGCCGCCGATGTGAAACTGACCCGGTCGCCGATTGAATCCTGACCCAGGCCGTAGGCTGGGCTCCTTCTGCGGGAGGAGGCCCGGATGGTGGGTGAGGAGGCAGCGTTGGAGATCCGGGTGTTGCATCGGCATGGGAAGGGCATCCGCGAGATTGCCCGCGCGACGGGTCTGTCGCGCAACACGGTGAGGCGCTACCTGCGCGACGAGGCGGCGGCGCGCTACAAGGGGCGACCGCCCCGACCGGGCAAGCTCGATCCGTTCAAGGGCTACGTGGTGGAGCGCCTGGCTGCGGCAGCGCCGGACCGGATCCCGGCCAGCGTGCTGCTCGTCGAGTTGCGCGAGCGGGGCTATGCGGGCGGCTACACGATGCTCAAGGAGTTCGTCGCTGGCCTGACGCCGGCGCCAGTTCCGCAGCCGGTGGTGCGCTTCGAGACCGCGCCGGGCGAGCAGATGCAGGTCGACTGGGCGGTGATGCGGCGCGGCGCCGACCGGCTCTCGGTGTTCGTGGCGACGCTGGGCTGGAGCCGGGCGGCCTACCTCGAGTTCGTCACCGACGAGCGCCTCGAGACGCTGATCGCCGCCCACGAGAACGCCTTCCTGGCCTTCGGGGGCGTGCCGCGCGAGGTACTCTACGACAACATGCGCACCGTGGTGGTGGAGCGGAACGCCTACGGTCGCGGGCGTCACCGCTTCCAGGCCGGCTTCCTGGACTTTGCCCGCCATTGCGGCTTCCGGCCCCGGCTGTGCCAGCCCGGACGGGCGCAGACCAAGGGCAAGGTCGAGCGCTTCATCCGCTACCTGCGCGGCAGCTTCTACGTGCCGCTGGCCAGCCGGCTCGGCCAGGAGGGGCTGGTGCTCGACCGGGAGGCGGCCAACCTGGCGGCGGGTCGCTGGCTGCGCACGGTCGCCAACCAGCGGGTGCATGCCACGACCGGCGCGGTGCCGGCCGAGCGCCTGGAAGTGGAACGGACGCAGTTGCAGCCGGTGCCGCCGCCCTATGGCGGCCGCTCGGTGCGCCAGATCCAGGCCCCGGCGGTGCCGGCTCCCGCTCATCCGGTGGTCGGGCTGCAGCACCCGCTGGCGCTCTACGACGGGCTCTCGGGCCTGATGACGGGAGAACCGGCATGAGCGACCTGCAGCATGCCCGCCTGGCTGAACTCTGCGCCGAGCTGCGCTTGCAGGCGGTGCCCGCGGCCTACGGCGCGCTCGCGCAGGCGGCATCCGAGCGCGACACGCCCTATGCCGTCTTCCTGGAGGAGGTGCTGCGGGCCGAGCGCGAGGCTCGGCGCACCCGGGCGCGGGAGATGTTCGCCCGGGTGGCGGGCTTCCCGGCGGTGAAGACGCTGGAGGGCTACGACTTCGGCTTCGCCACCGGGGCGCCGCGGGCGCAGATCCAGGAACTGGCCAGCCTAGCCTTCGTGGAGCGGGCGCAGAACGTGGTGTTCCTGGGTCCGTCCGGCGTGGGCAAGACGCATCTGGCGATCGCGCTCGGCTACCTGGCGACGCAGCGCGGGATGAAGGTGCGCTTCACCAGTGCGGCGGACCTGGTCCTGACGCTGGAGACAGCACAGCGCCAGGGGCGCCTGAAGGAGGCGATGCACCGGGCGGTGAACCTCTACCGGCTGCTGATCGTCGACGAGATCGGCTACCTGCCGTTTGCGCGCGAGCAGGCGAACCTGTTCTTCCAGGTGGCGGCCAAGCGCTACGAGCGGGGCGCGATGATCCTGACCTCGAACCTGTCGTTCGGGGCGTGGGACCAGGCGTTTGCCGGCGACGCGGTGCTGACGGCGGCGATGCTGGACCGGGTGCTGCACCACGCCAGCGTGGTGACGATCACGGGCGAGAGCTACCGGCTGAAGGACAAGCGGCGCGCCGGGCTGGTGGCGCGGCCCGTGCGGGAACCAGCCGTTCCTGCGTGAGGGGTGGGTCAGGTTACGATCGGCGACAAAGCCAAAAGTGGGTCAGACTTCAATCGGCGTTGACACCCTTGTGCAAGCAAGACGAGGCCCGCGAGGCTTCCCTGCACTGCACCGGACATCGGGGGCTCCTTGATGAACGAGTGCGCTCATCGCGCTCGGCGCGGAGCAACGGTACACCTGCGGCGGCACGAAGGCCACGAACGTGTTCGATGGTCCGGTCGGCTGCTAGGATGAGCGTTGTGCCCCGCGCGGACCGGGTGGGATGGGCTGCCCGCTTGGGAGCACCGGGGCAGGGGAGGAGCCCCTGGTCCTTCGGAATACCCGTGCGCCAAGACGGTCAGCGTTCGCCATCCGCGATATCCGGTTGCGCAAGCACCTCAAGGAGACGCCCTCCGTGGAGACGTCCACGGCCGTATTCGGCCACAAGACGCCCAAGCTCGGACCGGAGTGCCGTGAGCAGGGCGATCCGCCGGTCCGTTTCATCCCTGTGGCGCAGGGCCAGCCTGGCAGCTTCCTCGGGCGAGCCACTATGCCCTGTTCCCAGTTCGAGGAGTTCGCGGATCGCATCGACCTCCAATCCGAGTTCTCTGGCCTGTCGGACGAAGCTCAACCGAACCACATCCTCCTCAGTGTAGCGTCGCTGCTGGCCCTCGGTTCGAGCCGGGGCCGAAATGAGGCGATTCTGCTCATAGTACCTTATTGTAGGTATGCGCACGCCCGAGCGTCGCGACAGTTCACCGATTGAGATCGTCACCCGAAGGCCTCTTCCACTTCCGAGGCCGTGGACCTTAGCGCATGAGGTGGGCGGAGGACATGGTCCGAGTTCCCCGCTTGCAGTGCCTGCCATGTACCCTTACCCGGTAGTGGTACACCCATGGCCGAAAGCGGCTATGGTCGGAATGGCCGCCGTCACCCTGGGGCCGACACGCCCAGGGCCGACGTAGCCATTGGCGTCGACCTGAACGGTTTCTTCGACAATGAACCTCATCCTTGGCGCGCGCCGGTGGATAGCCAGGCGCGGCTTCGAGCGGACCTATCCCGTCCTGATGCGGGACCCGGCCTGCACCGAGCCTCTTATAGCCGCCCTTGCTCCCGAGGCCGGCGAGCGCATCCTCTATGTCAGGGGGCCACAGGCCGAACCCGTGCTCGGGCTCGCGAGGAGGTTTCCGGGCACTGGGTTCGTCGGCTTGGAAGCGGATGCAGAGCGCGCCGCCGCGACCCGGGCCGATGCGGCGGCGGCGGGTCTCGCGAACGTGAAGGCGTTCGCGTACGAGGCCCGCGGTCGCATGCCGTTCCCTCCCGCCTCCTTCGACAAGGCGGCTTCGGTGATGGCCCTGCATTGCGAGCCGCAGGAAGGAAAGCTTCGGATCGCGCGCGAGTTGTTGCGCGTCCTGCGGCGGCAAGGAAGCCTGCTCGCCTCGGATCTTGATGCGGCGCGTGGGGCGCAGGAAGGCGCCTTGGTCAAGGTCGCGTCCATGATGCTCGGCGAGACGCGCCTCCGACAACACATGGACGGAACGTGGCCCGACATCCTTTCCGAAGCTGGCTTCGCGCGCGTCAAGCGCCTCGGCTCGCATTCGGTGCTCGTCGCAAGAGTGGCCGTCGTCCGGGCATCCAGGCGCTGAGACGCTGCCATCATGCCGCCGTCGATGCCGGGCGCCTGCACCTTGACGGAATGTCACGCACGAGGCGCTGGAGATCATCGGTCGAACAGAGCGCGAGGGCCGCCCGAAGGCGTTCGCAGTTGCTGGCCAATGGCCGTCATCATCCGTCTACCGCTTGCCAGGACGCTCTCGCGACCAGGTTCCCGACCCGAGCGGTGACGGCACAGCGTTCTACGCCTTGGTCCGTTTGACTTGCCAAACGCAGGTCCCGGGCGGCGCCTCATGGGCGTTTGCCCTTTGGGCAGGGTGATGTCCATCGACCGCATCCGGCTGCCGGAGCGCACGGCACATGCAGGGTCAGGCGCCGGCCCGCTCAGTGCCCCACCCATTCGGCCTGTTGCATCGCGAGGCTACGGCGATGGCCTCCCGCTCCACGGAGGCGAGCTTCTCGGGAGGCTTGGCGACGCATCCGCGACGCAGCTCTTCAGGTATCGGAATTGGCTTGCGTGATGGCCAGGGTCGGCGCCTTCGTCCTCTTCACGATGGCTCCGGCGTTGGGCGAAGGCGACCCGGTACGTAGGGCCGAGCAGGTCCCGCGGTGGGCGGAACTCGTACCGGCGCGGCCGCTCATCGGGGCGGGTCGAAGCTGAACGGGTAGCTCAGCGTGTGCTGGATGCCTGCCACGAACCGGAAATCCTGGTTGCGGTCGCCGCCGAACCCGACGCCGGCGCTGCCCGAGAGGACGGTTTGGGGCGTCAGCAGGTAGCGGACACCGACCTCGGCCATGTTCGACGCGCGCCTGCGGTCCCTGTCCGTCTCACGGTAGACATCCGCGACGACGACCAACTCGTTCGTCACGGGCTGGCTGTAGGCGACGCCGACGCGGTAGCGGTCCGTCCTCTCGGCATCGCGACCCGTGAGCGGGTCGAAGTTGTGGAACCAAGACGCGTTGAAGTGGATCTGACGCGGCACGTAGGAGAATGGCGACGTGCCTTCGGGGTCCGGCGTTCCCAGCGACTTCGTCGCGAGGAACTTCAGCTCGGTCTCGGTCCCGCCGTTGCGGTACCCATAGGGTTGGCTCACGCCGGCCGCCACCGCGAAGGCCGGCAGATAGAGGCCTTCCGTGTTGAGGTTGTAGAGGCCCTGAACCGTGGCGGCACCCTGCTTCGTCTCGCTCGCATCGCCAACCGCGTATGGCGTCTCGACTGACAGTTGGAAGTTCTTGGTCGCGCCCCACTCCACGCGCGGGACCACGAACAGGCGATTCCGGCCGTCAGGGTCACTCCGGGGAGCCCTGTCGTAGCGGAGGTACCCCTGGATCTCCAGTCCGTTCTCCTTGATCGGGTAGGCATCCTCGATGACGACGGGCAGGCCCTGTTCGAGGTTCGTATGGTCGGCGGCGCGCACCGGGAGGGCGTCGCAGGCAATGATGGCGAACGCGGCGGCCCCGGCGGCCAGGCGCACGTGATGCTTCATGACGGAGTTCCTGTCGGGCGTCGGGGCGGTCAGCGGGAGGCGATGCGGGCGGCGCCCAGCGAGGGCTCGACGCCCATGTCGATGGGAGCGATGTCGGGCATGCGCTCGGCCTTCCGTCGCCAGTTCGCCTCCATCGTCTCGGTCATCATCCGCGGCGTCTCGCCCGGTTCGGTCGCGCCGGGCATCATCCTCATCCCGGGCGCGACACGCATGATGGCGTCGTGCAGAGAGCCCGGGATCTCGCCCGGCTCAATGCCGAGCCGCCCGTTCTTCATCATCTGCTGCATGACGGCGGACTTCTCCACCTTGGATAGCCCCCCAGGGTACATCATGGGCAGCATCTCCATAAGCATGTCCATCATGATCATGCCCATGGCGCCCTGTGGCGAACGCACCCAGTTCGGGTAGGTGCGCGGGTCGTATGTTGGATGGGGCTCGCCGAACTTGCGGGCGTAAGCCTCGTCCCCCGGTTGGTACCCCATGGCCTGGATGACGCGGTACATCTCGGCCCGCTTCTCCTCGACGGACCAGCCCTTGTAGGCGAGGATCGAGTAGGCGATGCCGTGGAGCATGTGCAGATTGTCGAAGATGTTCGCGCTCTCCGGGCTCATGCGAGAGTAGCGCGGCATGATCTCGCGCGAGAGCACCATCCGGCCCGGGCGGTTCGGGATGACCTCGCGATGCATGACGTCCTCCACGCCCTTGATGGCGGCCTCCTGGTCCTGGTTGCCCGAGATCATCTGCGCCTCGTAAACCGCCGGGTGCCACCAGTGCGCGACGTAGAATAGGCTTTGGTCGAGTGGATAAAAATTCCGGAAGTAATTGAAGTAGGGCTTCATCATGATGCCCGCGCGCCGCATCGTCAGCTCCAGTGGCGCCGGACTACGCGGGATACCCTCGGTCTGCATGGTCAAGTAATACTTGACCGCACGGTCTGTCCAAGCCTTCTTCTCGGCCCACGGGATCTCACGAAAGGCCATCACGTCGTAGGTCTGCTCGTGGTGCATATGCGTCCAGTCGATGGTCCGAAACAGCGTGTGCATCGCCCGGTCGACATAGGACGAGTAGTACGGCATCTCCGGCTCGGTCGCCGGCGGGTTGAGCAGCCACTCCAGAGCTTCCCGGTCGAAGCGCGCGTCGACCGCGGCGTGGTCCTCGAAGCGCGTCAACTGCAGCAGGTCGTGTTGCTTCGAGTGGAAGAAGTGCATGCCGGCCCCGATGCGGTAGGCCAGGTTGTGCCGGTAGAAGAATGCCAGGTTGTAGGGGCCTCGCAGGAAGTCGACGCCGTTGCGCTGTTCGAGCGCGAACGCCCGCCTCGCGCCCGCTCCTTGCGCCGCCAGTGCGACCGCGGATGCCGCGGCGCCACCCAGGAACGCTCTCCGCGTCGCCATCCTCATTTGTCCCCTCCAAGATTATACCCCAATGGGGTAAAACCGTCGGGAACCGGGGTCAAAGGCTATTCACCCGTGATCCCTTGGGCGGTTCTCATCGGGCCGAAGTGTTGCCTCACCGCCACTCTTGAGGGCGAGGGACAGGGCGGGCCTTGTCGGCCATGCGCCGGCTTCCGCCGCCTGGAGGTGTGCCGGGACCGATCCCCCCAGTCCGCGGCGGCTGGTCGGCCTGCCAGGACCGAGCCGACCATCGCTATGCATGGCCCAAGGCCCGCGGCCGTTCCAGGGCCGCATCGCGCTTGGACGCCAGGGGGCGTACAGGTTGTGCCGCCCGCGGTCCCGCGGCGCCGGTCGGCCTTCGGGACCGCGCATGCGTCCGGGCCGCAACGCCGGGATGCGGCACGAGGGGCGACCCGGTCGTGGCAGGGCGCTCGCAGCGCCTGACATCCGACAGTCCTGCCCTCGGCTACACGATCCTGCCGATAAGGCTGCCGATCTCGTCGGCCAGGCGCTGCCGCTCCTCCTGCGAGAGGTTGCTCGCGACGGAGGCTTGCACCAACCCGTGCATATGGTCGCGGATCATGTCGGACTGCACTCGGCGCAACGCGGCGATGACGGCATCGATCTGGTGCGCGACGTCGACGCAGTATCGCTCCGTCTCGATCATTTGCTGGATGCCACGCACCTGCCCTTCGATGCGACGCAGCCGGGGGAGTTGCTGCTTGTGGTTGACCGTGACCCCACCGTGGTCCTTTTCGGAACCCGACATGCTGCCTTGCGCCTCTGATGGGACGGGCGGCCGCCGGCCCAGGGTTTTGGAACCATACCCTGCCTGGGTATGTTGCCTCTTCGTCGTGGGCCCGCTCCGCGCGGGCGGGCCCACGCAGCCATAGTAAGGCTTGGCCGAACGTCCAACAATGCGAGCGACACAATGCACCAGATGAGACCGGACATGCAGGCATGCATCGACGAGTGCCTGCGCTGCTACCAGACCTGCCTCGGCATGGCATCCAACCACTGCCTGCCCGCCGGCGGGAAGCACGTCGAGGCGGAGCATCTTCGCCTCATGCTCGCCTGCGCCGAGATCTGCCGCACCTCGGCGCACTTCATGCTCCTCGGCACGAGCCATCATAAGCACACCTGCCGCGAGTGCGCCGACGTGTGCGAGGATTGCGCGCGGAGCTGCGAGCAGGTGGGCGATATGCAGCACTGCGTCGACCAGTGCCGCCGCTGCGCGGAAAGCTGTCGGAAGATGGCGGCCTGAACCGCTCGTCCGGGGCGGCTCAGGACACGGCCGCTCGGCGGCATTCCCTGCGCGCCGCCTCGTCCCGGTTGTCCCGCCGGCCCTTCTGACCGATGCCCTGCCCGGGCCGGCTTGGGAGGTGTCAGGTGCAATCGCGTCGGGCCTCATGGCACATATCACTGCCCCCGCGCCCGGACAGCCGAGCCGGCCAGTCCGCCGGAGGGATCCACCAGGCTTCGCGGCGAGTTCATCGGTTCGTCGGACGCCATCCTTGTCGGGGCCGGGCTGGCCCCGGGCTGCGCCAGGCTCTCCGGCATCCCAGAGGCTCCCCGCTCGCCTTCATGGGCGTGGAGGAATTGCGAGGAAGGCCGACCAGCTCGTGCCGCGTGCCGCTGGGACCACTGGCGGCGCAGCGTCCTCGAACGGCGTCGCCACGGCCAGCGCACCGCCGGCCCGCGCGGGGCGAGATCCCCGCATGCCGACGATGCACGTACAGGCACGGTGCCGGACCGTCAGCGCCCGGGCCCAGAACATGCGGATGGGCGGGACCAATCGGCGCGGCGGGACCGCCTCGCCTGCGTGGCGGTCGCCGTGGGCGGCCCCCGGGTCTCGCGCCGTCGGCCCCGGCCTTGATGCGCAACGGACGCAGGCCGCAGTGCGCCCGTCACCTTGCGCCGCGGACTCGCCCACGGCAGTCCGCTTCTCATGTGTGCGGGACCGCCGGTTAGGAAAAGCTTCACGGGATGAGCCGCGGCACTGATCTCCGGGAGCTGCTATCGGCATGCCGCCTGGGCGCGTGCGCCCCGCCATCACCGACGCCTCTCGCATCTGTTGCACGGTTGCGACACCCTCCCGCCATCATCGGAAACCCTGCCTGCGCGTCCACGGCCCTGTGGTGCCTGATACCCCGACCAGGCATATTCGGGAGCCACGACCACCAAGCCCCCGAATATGACGAACGTGAACGACGCCTGGATCGTCAATCTCATCCGGCACTGGCGCGAGGACCCAGGCGCCTCCTACAGAACGTGGTTCCTGTGGGAGGAGCGCATCAAGAACTTCCGCTCGATCCGGCGCGGCATCCAGGCGGTCATAGACGAGATCCGGTCCGACACCTTCGGCAACGCCTACCGCGGCTCCTCGCTGGAGACCATCGTCTCCTCCATCGCCGAGCAGCGCCAGGTGTTCAAGGGCGCCGACCATGCCTTCCTCTGGAAGCCCAAGCTTCGCATCCCTGACATCTACGAGGATCGGGCCAACCAGCTGGCCTTTGGGCGCTTCCTCGACGCCTGCCTTTGCTGCAACGCCGAGGCGCAGGTCCTGGCGGCCATCCGAACGCTCGACCAGTCGCGCATTAAAGGGCTTGGCCCGGCCGCGGCGAACCTGCTGTACTTCCTGCATCCGACCGTGGCCTCCCCGTTCAACACCGCCATCGTCAAGGGCTTCAACGCGCTCATGGGCGCCAACGTGAAGCTCGGCAGGTGGGACGAGTACCTCGCGATGCGCCAAGGCATCCTTGCCCTCAACGCCGCCCACCGGACGCTCCTGTCGAACGACCTCGGCGCCGTAGCCGGCTTCCTGTTCGACGTCGGGTCGGGGCGCTACCCGCTTCCCGAGCGGGATGCCACCGGGGCGCTGGAGCGATGGCGGGAGGATCTCGAACGCGTGCGGGCGGAGGCGGCCGGCGCCGCCTCGAAGGCGGCCCAGGCCGCAAGCGAGGCCGACCATACCCACACCGAGATCCAGGGCTGGCTCCGGGACCTCGGGCTCGCGCTCGGTTTCGACGTCTGGGTCGCCTCGAATGACGGGGGCCGTCCTTACGCAGGCGGCAGGCTGTCCGACGGCTGCCTCGACCGGTTACCCGAACGGCTCACCGCCAACGGAACGGCCGAAACGGTCCGGCTCATCGACGTGATCTGGCTCGAAAAGGCGAGCGGGGACGTGGCGGCGGCCTTCGAGGTCGAGCATACGACGAGCATATACTCCGGGATCGTGCGGATGCTCGACTTGGCGCTCGGCGTCGAGGGCGGGACGGCCCGCAACCTCTTCCTCGTCGCGCCCGACAACAGGGAGGAGGACGTCCGGGCGCAGTTCGCCAGACCTGCCTTCTCGCGTGTGAGCGAGCTGGATCTTCGTTACCTGCCGTACAGCGAGCTGCGGGGGCATCGCGAGACCATCGCGCGCTTCGGAACCGGCCTCAAGGGAGTGCTGGCCATCGCACGGCCGGTCGGCGCGCCCAGGTGATGTCCAGGCCGCGCGGCCCCTCTCTCCGGCCTAGTGAGACATCACGAGCGTTCGTGCCGGCCGCGCCGGCCAAAGCCGACTCGGGCACCCCGTCCCCTCGACGACGCTGACTTACGCTTGGCCCCGGCTGCTTCGTAAGGCGCATCCGGGCAAATCGCGGGGGATGCGGACAACTACCGCCTTGGGCCGGTGGCCAGCTTTCCGCGGTCAACCTGATCGGGCATCCACCCCGGTGGTCGACGCCGTCAGCACCCCGCCGCGACGAAGGGCCCACTCGGGAGTGGGATATACCCCGAGGGGGTTCGGGACACGTATTCCGAACACCTGCCCGTTTCCTGGAACCAGGTGTCAAGGCGTCCGGAGCGGCGGGACCGTGGCAATCCGTTCCGACGCGGAGCGCACGGCGGGGCCTGCGTCAAACCGCCCCGCGCCGCGGTAGGGATGAAACAGCTTCGCGGGCGGGGTGTTGGAAGCCTGCCTACCCCGATGGGGTATAGGCGGATGCGCAACCCGGGCGGGTTGGCTTCCGATTCTTGGCTCATCGGCAGGAGACCCCTCATGTCGCATCGCTCGCACCACCAAGTCCCTGCGAACGACCACAACGTTCAGGAGGACTTCGGCGACTACCGATTGCTCATCGGAGAGCGAGATCCCGACGCCTACCCCGGCACCGGCCGGATGGACATCGCCTTCGGCCGAGGCGGGAGCGACTATCTCGCCGGCCGAGGCCAAGACGATGACCTGCAGGGCGGCAAGGGCAACGACGTCCTCCTGGGGGGCGCCGGCATGGACCACCTCGACGGCGGCAAGGGAAACGACGTCCTGATCGGCGGCGGGGCCGCGGACGCATTGCGTGGCGCCGAAGGGAACGACTATCTCAACGAGGGCGTCGGACACGGCGATCTTGAGGGCGGTCCCGGCAACGACATCCTGACAGGCGGTCCGGGAGGCGATGCCTTCGTCATCTCGCCCGACAGCGGCAACGACGTCATCACCGACTTCTCCGCCGGTCCCGGCATCCTGGACCACCTCGCGGTACGGGACCTCGCGCCCGAGGACCTCAGGTTCCAAGACACTTCCGCCGGTGTGAAGATCAGCTGGGACGTGACCGGGGGCGAGGGCTCGGTCCTGCTGGCGGGCGTCCGGAAGACGGACCTCGCGCAGGACGATTTCATGTTCACGGACGACAGGATGCTCATTCAGCCGACGAGCGCGGACGCGGACCACGTCACCGCCTTGAGCTACGCGAAGGACGAGGGCTTCAACCTCGGCGCCCCGAACCCGGGGAGTGACACCGGTTCCGCAAACACGTTCCGCTTCGACGAGTTCAACGTAAGGGAAGGCTCCAGCCAAGCCGATACATTCCAAGGCACCGGCGAGCGGGACTACTACTTTGGCCTAGGCGGGAACGACCTGCTGTTCGGGGCTGCCGGGGACGACGATCTACGCGGCGATGCCGGCGACGACGTCCTCGACGGCGGTGCGGGCCAGGACGACCTCAGGGGCGGCGCCGGCTCGGACCGGTTGTACGGCGGCGATCAGGCCGACAACCTCATGGGCGAGGACGGCAACGACAAGCTCTACGCCGGCGCCGGCCACGACATGCTCGACGGCGGCAAGGGGAACGACGAGCTGAACGGCGGCGACGGCGCCGACGCCTTCATCGTGGGACCCGATACCGGGAACGACGTCGTCACCGGCGGCTTCGACGCCGGCCCGGGCGCCTTCGACCATATCGCGTTCCGGGACATCCTGCCGAGCCAAGTCACCGTTGCCGACGGGGTCTCGGCGCACGACGATGGGCACACCGGCCTCCTGGTCAGCTGGCAGACGGACCAGGGCAACGGGTCGATCTTCCTTGAAGGCCTGACGAAGAGCCAGATGGCCCAGGACGATTTCATGTTCAACGCGGACGACGGACGGGCAGGCGCCTTCGTGAACGACCCGGCCATCACGTCGGTCGGCTCCCAGCTCATCTTTCAATAGCCGGCGATACCTGCGGCTGGCGAGCCTCACCTGCCACGGTGTCTGAGGCAGGATGGTGCCCGCGGCACGGCCGCGAGCGCCCGACCACTTCCCCGAGCCGCCGGACCGTGCGTTCCCACGCCGGCCTGGATCCCCGGACCACCCCGTAGCAGGGCCGCCACGATGAGCCGCATCGAGAGTTCGTCCACCCCCGGGGGTGCCGAGGTCGGGGAGGAGGGGGGAAGGCCCGCTCCGCGGGGCCGAAGCCGCGCTTCCCGCGGTCGGTCTGCTCAGCGCCTTCGCCAACCTCCTCCGCCTGTCGACGACCATGCGGGGCGGGCGTTCGCGGAGGATTGACGCCGTCGACATGCGGGCCACGTCGCCTAGGCGTCCCAGGCCACGGAGGGGCCCTGCCTCGGGTGGGGGCGGTCAGCAGGAGAAGGGAATGGAGCGGATGCCGGCGCAAAGCCCAGTCCTGGGTGATTTCGGGTTCGTGGCCCTCGTGCTGCTCATGGCCATGGGCCTTGCGCTGCTGGCCGTGGCCGCGTTCGCGCGCGCGCCAACGCGGACCGTCCGCGCTCCCCCCGCGTGGGCGCAGTTCCGCTTCGGTTACGCGGTCTACGCGCTGATCTTCCTCGCCTTCGACATGGAGATGATCTTCATGTACCCGTGGGCGGTCGTCTTCGCCGACATCGGCATGAGCGCCTTCCTCGACATGCTGGTCTTCATCGCGCTCCTGTCGGCTGGCATCGCCTACGCCTGGGGCATGGGCGGGCTGCGATGGGAGTAGCGGCGGCCTTGGCGGTCCTGGGCGCCCTGCTCGGGGGGGCTGCCCTGACGCTCGCGGTCGAGCACGCGTTCGTTCGCATCGACCGGGAGGCCGGCCCGGCGCGGCACACCGAGCTGCGGCACAACCTCCAACTGCCCAACGCCGACCGATGGCTGCTGCCGGCCGGTCCGGTCGTGGCGCTCGCGGGCGTCGCGCTCGCCATGGTCGTGCTGCCCCTCGGCCCCGGGTTGATCGGGAGGGACCTCGGCATCGGCCTCTTCTACGTCATCGTCGTCGTGGATTTCGTGGTGCTGGGCCTGGCTCTCGCCGGCTGGGGCGCGAATACCCCCGAGGGGGTCGAGGCATGCTACCGCATCGTCGCCCAGCTCGTGGCGTACGTCGTGCCGCTCGGGCTCGCCTACGTCGGCGTGATCATGATGGCCCGTTCGTTGTCGACCGTGGCGGTGGTCGACGCGCAGCGCGGCCTCTGGTTCGTCGTCCTGCAGCCCTTGGGCTTCCTGCTCTACGTCGTCACCGGGCTGATGCAGTCGTATCGCGCCCCGTTCCTGGAGCCGTTCGCGGCCTCGCTGGGCGGCGGCGTGCTCGGTGTCGCTGGCGGCTGGTCCGCGCTCGTCTGGCGGGTAGCGCTCGCCGGCGTGCTCCTGGTCGTCGCCGCGGTCGGGGCGGTGCTCTATCTGGGAGGTCCCTCGGGTCCCTGGCTCCCGGGATGGGCCTGGATGCTCGCGAAGACGTACGGCCTGATGGCGCTGATGCTCGGGCTCGGGCGCCTCGTTCGCCCGCTCTCGACGGCGGAGACGCTGGCCCTCTCCTGGAAGATCCTGATCCCGCTCGGCCTCGTCAACGTGCTCCTCGTCGGCGGCCTGATCCTCCTCGGGGTGGGGCCCGGCGCATGATGGCCGCCTTCGATATCCTTGCCTTCGGGGCCTGCTCCTTCGTCGCCGTCGCCGGCGCGCTCGGCATGGCGACGACGATGAGTATGTTCCGCTCCGGCATCTTCCTGATGGCCTCGTTCATCGGCGTCGCCGGCCTGTTCATCCTGCTGTCGGCCGACCTGATCGGGCTGCTCCAGGTCATGATGTACATCGGGGGCTTCCTCGTCATGATCCTGTTCATGGTGCTGGTCATGCACGATCCCGGCGGGGCGATGATGGCCGGCATGGAGCTGTCCCCGCTGGAGCGCTGGTTCAGCAAGGGCCTGGTGCCGCGCGACGAGGCCACAAGCGCGGGACAGGACGACCCTGCGAGCGGCGAGGGCCGCAGCCACGCCGGGAACCGGCACGAGGGCCATGCCATGCCGCACGGCGAGGGACGGCACGGCCACGCGCGCGACCACGGGGGTGGTGCCATGCCACACGGCGCCCACGGCGGACATGCGGAGCACCGGCACGCAGACCACCAGCACGGGGATGGCGGCCACGGCGGAATGGACATGTCCATGGTGACGCCCGTGCGCCCCCTCGCGGCCTGGCTCGCAGCCGCCGCCGGGGTCGTCCTAGTGGGCATGCTGTTCCTGCGGCCGGCTTGGCCCGTGACCGACGCGGTACCGGATCCCGACTCGGCCCGGCGGGTCGGCAACCTTCTCATGGACAAGTACATGGTCGCTTTCGAGGGCGCAGGCTTCCTGATCCTGATCGGCATCTTCGGCGCCGTGCTGCTTGCCCGGCCCTCGACCCACCCGGACGACCCCTCGCGCGCCGCAAAGGCCGCCGTCGACGCGAAGCCGGAGGCCATCCGGGACGACCGATTGGCTCCGCTCGCGGAAGCGGGCGGCGCGCCCGAACCGGAGCACCACGGGAGCCACCACGGACACGAGGACCACGTCGGATGACCGTGCCGCTGACCGCCTATCTCGTCGTCGCCGCGCTCCTGTTCGCCATCGGCGTCTACACCGTCGTCGCCCAGCGCTCGGCGGTCATGGTCCTGATGGGGGTCGAGGTGCTCCTCAACGCCATCGGCCTGAACGTCGTCGCGTTCTGGCGCTTCACCGCGCCGACCGACTACTCCGCGCAGGTCCTCGCCATCCTGGTCGTCACCGTGGGGGCTATCGAGATGGCCATCGGTCTCGCCCTCGTACTGCTGCTCTACCGGCAGCGCCGGACCGTCGAGGTCGACGCCTACACCGACCTGAACGGATGACGGCGCTCCTGGCCATCCCCCTCCTGCCGCTCCTCGCGGCAGTCACGGCCCTCGCCGCCGGCCGGCGCCTGCCATGGGGCGGCGGCGAACTCGTGGTCGCCGGGGTCGCCCTCTCCCTCGTCGCGCTCGCGCTGGTCCCGACCGGGGCAACGATGACCGTGAGCTGGTTCGAGAGCGGGGACTACCGGCTGACCGTCGGGCTCGCGGCGACCCCTCTCACCCGGTTCGTCGCGATGGTCGTCGCCGGCGTCGCCGTATGCGTCGCCACCTACGGGGTCGGCTACATGGGCGGCCGCCCGGACCGGCCCCGCTTCTTCGCCGAACTCGGCCTGTTCGTAGGGGCCATGCTGGCCCTCGTCCTGGCGAACTCCCTCGCGCTCCTGTTCGCGGCCTGGGAGATGGTCGGTTTGGCGTCCTTCCTGCTGATCGGCTTCGAGCACGACGCGCCGGGGGCCGCCGGTGCAGCCTCCAAGGCGTTCCTGATGACGAGGGCCGGCGACGTCGGCCTCCTGCTCGGATGGTTGCTGGCGCTCGCAGCCACGGGGACCACGGACATTGGCGCTCTCGCCGGGGCCGTCGAGGCGGGCAGGGTCGCTCCCGGCGCGGTGACCGCGATGGCGCTCCTCATGCTCGCCGCCGCGCTCGGCAAGAGCGCCCAGCTGCCGTTCTCCGCGTGGCTCCCCGACGCAATGGTCGGGCCCACCCCGGTCTCGGCCCTGCTGCATTCGGCCACCATGGTCGCCGCCGGCGTGTTCCTCGTCCTTCGCCTCGACGCGGTCTTCGCCGCGGCCCCGCTCGCGATGGCTGCCCTGTTCTGGGTCGGTGCGGTCACGGCGGTCTTCGCGGCGCTCGTCGCGACCGCCGAGGCGGACCTGAAGCGGGTGCTCGCCTGGTCCACCTGCTCCCAACTCGGAGAGATGATGGTCGCGCTCGGCCTCGGCGGCGCCCGCGCCGCGGCCTTCCACCTCGCGGTGCATGCGGCCTTCAAGTCAACCCTGTTCCTCGCGGCGGGCATCGTGCAGGAGCGGGCGGGCACGCGCGCGCTCGACCGCCTGGGCGGCCTTTTCCGCGCCCTGCCCCTCGCGGGAGCCGCCTTCCTCGTCGCGGCCCTCGCACTCGCCGGCGTTCCGCCGCTCTCCGGATTCTGGAGCGAGGAGGGCATCCTCGCCGTCGCGTCGCAACACGGTCCGGGGGCGGGGGCGCTCGTTGTGCTGCTCGTCCTTCTCGGCGGGACCTACATCGGTCGCGCGGGGACCGCAGCCTTCCTAGGCCGGCGCCGAGACCGGGCCGGGACCGGCAAGACCGCCTGGACGATGCGCGCGGGCACGCTCGCGCTGGCGCTCGCCGCGGCGGTACTCGGCTGGCTGCTGGCCGGCAGCCTCGGCGCCCTCCTGCCGATCGAGGCCGACCCCGGGGCGGAGGTCTCCTGGCGGAACCTCGGCATCGCGGCCGGCCTCCTCGGCCTCGGCATCGGGGTTGCCAGGGGAAGGGGCGGATCACCCGCGCTCGGCCCGTGGCCGGCTCGGCTCGCCGCCGGGCTTTCGGCGGCCACGGCGGCCCCGGCACGCTGGACGACGCAGCTCGCCCGGCGCCTCGGACCCCTTGAGGACGCGCTCGACGCGGCAGCCCGACGCGTCGCCGGGTGGACCTGGGGCGCCGGCGAGGCGGCCGGTCGCATCGAGGTGCGCGGCTTCGCACGCCTGGGGGACGGGCTCGCGGCTTGGCTGGCCGCCGGGGGCGAGCAGCTCCGCGCGCTCCAAGCCGGCCGCCTCTACCTCTACACGCTCGGCCTGTTCGCCTGGGCCACGGCCGCCCTGGCGGCCGGCGCCCTCCTGCTCTGGCCCTGAACCCGAGTTGACCCGATGCTCACGGCGACGATCTTCCTCCCCCTCCTGACGGGCCTCGTCGTGCTGGCGTTGCCGCGCGGCCGCCCGGGTCTCGCGCGTCACGTCGCTCTCGGCGGCGCGATCCTGACGCTCGCCGCGGCGCTGGCGCTCTGGGCCGGATTCGAGCCAGGGGGAGGCCTGCAATGGCGGGCGACCCTGCCGTGGATCCCGTCGGTCGGGGCGGCGTACGACGTCGCCGTCAGCGGCCTCTCCCTGTCGCTGATCCTGCTCACCGCCCTCCTGCTCACGGTGGTGATGGTCTACGTGCTGGGCGAGCACGACCGGGCGCACGCCCACGCCTTCCTCTTCCTCCTGCTCGCGACCGGGCTGATCGGATTGTTCGCGGCGCAGGACCTGCTGCTGTTCTACCTGTTCTTCGAGGTCGGCCTGGTACCGATGTACTTCATCGTCGGCATCTGGGGCGGGGAGCGGCGGCGGTACGCGGCGCTCAAGTTCTTCCTCTACACCCGCGCCGGCAGCCTCGCCATGCTGCTCGGTTTCCTCGCCCTCTACCTCGCCATGGAGCCCCACACCTTCTCGCTTCCGGCCATCGTCCAGGCGCGGCCGCTGGACCGGACCCCGCTCGCGGGCGGCCTCGTCTTCCTGGCCCTCCTCCTCGGGTTCGGGGTGAAGCTCCCGGTGGTGCCGCTGCACAACTGGTTGCCCGACGCGCATGTCGAGGCGCCGACCGAGGGCAGCGTCGTGCTGGCCGGTCTCCAGCTCAAGATGGGCGGCTACGGCATGCTCGCCGTCCTCCTGCCGGTCCTGCCGGAAACCGCCTCCCGGTTCGGCTGGCTCCTCGTCGCGCTGGCGCTCGCCTCGCTCCTTCACGGCGCCCTGGCGGCGCTGGCGCAGTCCGACATGAAGCGGCTCGTCGCCTACACCTCCGTCAACCATATGGGCTTCGTCACGCTCGGCGTCGCGGTGGCGGCGCTGGCCGGCAACGAGGGCGTGCGCCGGCTGGCGCTCAACGGCGCCGCCGTGCAGATGGTCAGCCACGGCTTCCTGACCGGCGGCATGTTCCTGCTCGTGGGCATGCTCCAGCACCGCGCCGGCACGCGGGAACTCGCCCGCTTCGGCGGCCTGATCGGCGCGATGCCGGCCTTCAGCGGGCTGTTCGGCCTGCTCGCCTTCGGCTCGCTCGGGCTCCCGGGCCTGTCCGGCTTCATCGCGGAGTTCCAGGCCATCGGCGCCGCCCTGCAGCTCTCCGCCTGGGTCGCCGCGCTCGCCGTCCTCGCGCTCGTCGTGACGACCGCGGTCTACCTCCGGTTGATGACGGGCCTGCTGATGGGTCGGGCGCCGCCCGACATGCCGGCGCTGCCGCCCCTCACGGCGGCCGAGGCGGGCGCGGCGGGGGCGCTCGCGGCCCTGGCGGTCGGCATCGGCGTCCTGCCGGCCGTCCTCGTCGCGCTGCTCGACGGCACGACCGCAGCCCTGGCGCACCTTCCATGACCGGCGGGCAGACGATGGGCGGCTGCATGGATCTCGGCGCCGTCGCGCCCGAGATGGTCCTGGCGGGAAGCGCCCTCGCGCTGGTCCCGGTTGCCGGCTGGGTCCGGGGCCGGTGGCGCCGCCTGCCCGCCGCCGTCGCGCTCCTCGCCCTGCTCGTCGCGATGGGCCTGACCGCGCCGATGCTGACGGCCCCGCCGCGCGAGGCCTTCTGCGGCACCTACGCCGTCGATCCGTTCCGGGGCTTCTACCAGTTGGTCATCGAGGCCGGCGCCCTGGTGAGCCTGCTCGCGCTCGGGTCCCACTTCCGCGGGAGCGAGCAGGAACCGCACCACCCGGTCGCGCTGCTCATGGCGACCGTCGGTGGCATGGGGCTCACGGCGGCGACGGATCTCGGCCTCATCATCCTGTTCCTGCAGATGGTGAGCTTCCCCTCCTACCTGCTCGTCCTGCTCGTGCGGAGCGACGGACCGGCCCAGGAGGCGACGCTCAAGTACTTCCTCTACGGCGCCGCCGCGCTGGCGGTGATGGCCTACGGCCTCACCTTCCTGTTCGGCCTCACCGGCAGCCTGAACCTGCGGGCCATTGGGGCGGGGTTGGCCGGCGCCGACCGGGCCTGGGTGGCGCTGGCCTTCGGCTTGGTCCTCGTCGGCTACGGCTTCGAGATGACGCTGGTGCCGTTCCACGTCTGGGCCCCGGACGTGTTCCAGGGCGGGACGGCCCCCGCCTCGGGCTTCGTCTCGGTCGTGCCGAAGGTGGCAGCCTTCGCCGGCCTCATCCGCTTCCTGCTGGCAGCGATGCCGGACGGCCTCGCCGCCTGGCCGAC
This sequence comes from Methylobacterium frigidaeris, assembly GCF_022179185.1. Classification (GTDB taxonomy): domain Bacteria; phylum Pseudomonadota; class Alphaproteobacteria; order Rhizobiales; family Beijerinckiaceae; genus Methylobacterium; species Methylobacterium frigidaeris. The sequence continues at coordinate 188,849 of NZ_BPQJ01000012.1, forward strand.
CGTGCTCGCGCTCCTGGCCGCCGCGACGATGACCTTCGGCAACCTGGTGGCCCTCCGCCAGGCGAGCCTGAAGCGCCTGCTGGCCTATTCGAGCATCGCCCAGGCCGGCTACGTGCTGATGGGGGTTGCGGTGGCCGGGCAGGCCCCGGACGCCCTGCCGGCCATAGGCTATTACCTCGCGGCCTATCTCCTGATGAACCTCTCGGCGTTCGCGGTGGTCGCGCAGGTCGAGCGCATGACCGGGAGCGACGCCCTCGCCGCGATCCGCGGCCTCGGACGGCGGGCGCCGGGGCCAGCGGCGGCGCTGGCGCTCGCCCTCCTGTCGCTCGCGGGCGTCCCGCCGTTGGCGGGCTTCGCCGGCAAGGTCTTCCTGCTCGTGGCCGCCATCGAGGGCGGCTTCGCTTGGCTGGCCGTGGTGGCCGCCGCCAACATGGCGGTGGCGCTGTTCTACTACGCGGCCGTCATCGCGGAGACGTACTTCAGGGACCCGGACCGTGCCGAGGGGCCGGCATCCGGCTCCGGCTACGCATGGGCGCTCGGCTTGTGCACGGCAGGGACGCTGGGCCTCGGCATCGCGCCGGGCCTGGGGCGCGGGCTGGCACAGCTCGGCGCGACGCTGCTGCGGTAGGAGCGGCCGTGCCGGAGGGTGAGGGAGGTGCCGCCTCCCAGGGGCGCCCGGCCATGCGGGATGGCGTCGTCGCGCGGGGCCGGACGCCTTCTCGCGAGGCTCCGGCGCTCGCCGGCTTCGCTCAGGCCGCCCGAACGGTCCGGTCGCGCGCCGACCTCTCCGTCGCGTGATCCCCATGCCCCGCCGGCCTGAGGGCCTTGGTGACCTCCTCGAAGCGCGCGCTCGCGTCGGACCAGGCCTGGGCGAAGTCGAACAGCTCGCGCATGGCCGGGGCGATCTCCTTGTAGGCGGCCAGGGCTGCGACGAGCGCGCCGAGCGAGAGCTGACCCTGCACGACGAGGTAGCCGCCGATCGAGAAGAAGAAGAACGGGGTGAGGTTTGAGGTGTAGTTGTAGAGGCCCTTGAGCCGGCCCTTCAGGTCGTTGATCTCGATGCGCACCCCCTCAAGCTTCCGGGCCTGCCGCATCTGCCGGCTCAGGTCGGAGGGCTCGCACGCCTCGCGGCCGGCCTGCCGCGCGAGCGCGGGAGCGGTGAGGAGCGCCCCCAGCTCCCGCGTGGCATGCACCCTTTGCCGGACCTTCGCGTTCAACCGCCCCTGCAACCGCGGCAGGATACTCAGCTGGACCGGCAGCATGATCAGGGCTGCCATGGCCAGGGCGGCGTTCTGCAGGAGGAGGAACACGATGCTGGTCACGAGCGTGCCACCTTGGACGAGCGGCACCACCACTAGGCTGCCGCCGAAGTAGCCGATGGGCTCGATCTCCTGGACCGCGACGGCGGCTAGCGTGGCCCCCCGTTCGGGGGAGCGCTCGCCGCGCGCGCGACGGACGACGGCGAGGCGGAGGCGGCGCACGAGGCGCTCGTTCACGCGCCCCCGGACCCGACTGACCGCGTACTTGGCGAGACCGCTGAGCGTGAGCACGGCCAGGTAGCTGGCGCACAGCGCGAACAGCAGCTCGATGCGGCCCAGATGGAGGCCGACGAAGGCCATCTTCGGGTGACCGTCGCCCGCGTCATCGGCAAGGGCGTGGTTGATGATGTGCTTGGGGATCTCAAGGAGGAGCCAGGCCGCCGGCAGCGTCAGGACGGAGAGGAGCACGAGACGGACCTGCAGCCGCGACGTCGCACGCACGACGTAGGACTCCAGCCGCGCCGCCACGGCCGGACGAGAGCTCGGCCGTCCCGGCTCGTCCATGGCCGCGGCGGGTGGCGGAAGCGCCGCCATCCCGCGGGTGCGATGCCACCGGGCGGCGGCCCAGCGCAGGCCCGACCGGGCAGCGAGCCAAGCGGTCCAGCCAGGCGCCACGACGAGGACCAGGACGGTGACGAGGTCCACCCACCAGTGGGTGCGGGTGTGGTCGAGGCCCAACGTCTGATGGATCAGGTCGTGGATGATTGGCGGGGTAAGCAACGGGTACTCCTGGCGACAAGGCTCTGGCGGTTGTTCGGGCAGAAGGGCGCAGCGCGCCTAGCCCGAATACCTCCGAATAGGCTAAGGCCTGCCTCTCCCGGGAACGCCGGAGGGGCGTCCGGCAGAACGAAGGCCGATCACGTTGGCTCCCTTTCCGCGGCCCGCCCGCATGCCTGGCGTAACGGCCAAGCTCTGGACGGCGTAGGCTACCGCGAACCGCAGCGCGGCCGTTCCCGACCGGGCGATTTGGGGACCAGCCCCTTCAGCCCGGTCTGGAACCGCCAGGACTGACGACGAGCGTTCGTGCATCGTCCGCGACGATGCGGACAACAGCCAACGCGTCGCGGCCGCGCTCTCCAAGCGTCCCGTAGAGGCCGGCCGCCTCGGGCTCCCTACGGACGCGTAGGGCTTCGTCGATGATGCGATGCCACTCCGGCTGGAAGGTGATCAACCCATACAGGCCGGCGTTGCTCTTCGAGGGTACGACCCCGGTTGCGAGTACGTAATGGAGCCGGCACATACCGAGGACGAACCGTTCGACCCCGTCCGCCGCGAGGAGTGTCTCGTCCGCCATATCGGGTCCGAGCCATATGCCCCAGCATCCATTGGCGCTGGCCAGGGCCCATCGTTCGAGATGGGCCGCACCACGCCAGAGCCCGGTGCCCGCGCAGAGTGGACCGCGAACGGTGACTGCGCTGGCCCTTAGGACGCTCCAAGTGAGCGGATGCTGGTCGTGGCACCCGGACTCGAAAAGTCGCCCCCGCTGGACGCAGGGGCTGTTCGGGACGGCAAGCGGGCCGGCCCGCAGGTCGTTCCAGGTCAGGTAGATGCCGTCGAGCGCCGGGGCCGGCCAACCGAGCGCGAGGTCGGCGTGGGCCTCGGCGAGGGCGGCCAGCTCCCCCCCGCCCCGGGCGAGCCAGGGACACCGCCACGAAATTCACGTCGCTGAGCGGGGGCCGGAAGTCGCCCATGGCGGCGGAACCGACGAGGTACAAGGCCTCGACGAACTCCGGGACGACGGCATCGACCAGGGCGAGGTAGGCGTCCGCGACGCCGAGTGCGAGCGGGTGCGTGGTCACGGTCTCCACGGGCTCATGCGGTTGCTCGGAGGGGGAGGGGGCACGTCCCCGGCTTCGACTGCGCCGGGCCTGCACGCCGCGGGTTGGGCGAGGTCCGTCGGCGAAGGATGGCGATGCGCAGGTCACGGCCGCGTCTCTGCCGAACCGCGCCGCGCGCAGGCGCAGGGCGTTGCCGATCACGCTGACCGACGAGAGCGCCATCGCGGCCGCCGCGATGACCGGCGAGAGAAGGATGCCGAGGAACGGGTAGAGCAGTCCGGCGGCGACCGGCACGCCCAGCGCGTTGTAGATGAAGGCGAAGAACAGGTTCTGGCGGATGTTGCGCATCGTTGCCCGGGACAGGCCCCGGGCCCTGACGATGCCGAACAGGTCCCCGCGGAGCAGCGTAACGCCCGCGCTCTCGATGGCCACGTCGGCGCCGCCGCCCATCGCTATGCCCACGTCCGCCGCGGCTAGGGCCGGCGCGTCGTTGACTCCGTCACCAGCCATCGCCACGACCGCGCCGTGACCCTGGAGCGTCCTGACCACCTCCGCCTTGCGGTCGGGAAGAATCTCGGCCTCGACCTCGTCGATGCCGAGCGCCTTGGCGACGAACTCGGCCGTCGTCCGGCTGTCGCCGGTCAACATGACGATGCGCAACCCTTCCTCCCGAAGCCGTCGGAGGGCCTCGAACGTGCTCGTCTTGATGGGGTCCTCGATGGCGATGACGCCGGCCGGCTTCCCGCCCACGGCGACGAGGACCGCCGTCGCGCCTCGGCTCCGCACCTTCTCGGCCCGCGCCTGGAGAAGCGCCACGTCCGTCGCATGCTCCTCCAGGAAACGCGCGTTGCCGATGGCTACGCGACGCCCCTCGACCGTGCCGAGCGCCCCCTTGCCGGTCGGTGCCTCGAAGTCGGACGCCACGGCGCCCGGGACGACGCGCGCGTCCGCGGCCCGGACGATGGCGAGGGCCAGGGGATGCTCGCTCGCGCGTTCGACCGCGGCGGCGAGGCGCAGCACGTCGGCGTCCGTGAAACCGGGGGCCGGGAGCACGCCGGTGACCTTGGGCCTGCCCTCGGTTAGGGTCCCGGTCTTGTCGATGACGAGCGTGTCGACCTTCTCCAACCGCTCCAGGGCCTCGGCGTTCTTGACCAGCACCCCGTCCCGGGCGCCGCGACCGACCCCGACCATGATCGACATCGGCGTCGCCAGGCCGAGGGCGCAGGGGCAGGCGATGATGAGGACCGCGACCGCCCCGAGGAGCGCGTAGGTGAAGCGTGGCTCCGGCCCGAAGGCCATCCAGGCGACGAAGGCGAAGGCGGCGACGGAGATGACCACGGGGACGAACCAGGCCGCCGCATCGTCCACCAGGCGCTGGACGGGCGCGCGCGAGCGCTGGGCCTCGGCGACCATCGCGACGATGCGGGCCAGCGTGGTCTCGGACCCGACTCGCGTTGCGCGCATGACGAAGCCCCCGGTCGTGTTCAGGCTCCCGCCCACCACGAGGGAACCGGGCTCCACCGAGACGGGGAGAGGCTCGCCGCTGATCATCGACTCCTCCACCGCCGAGCGCCCTTCGACGACCTCGCCGTCGACCGGCACCTTCTCGCCGGGCCGGACGCGCAGGTGGTCCCCGACAGCCACCGCCGAGACGAGCACCTCCTCGTCGGCCCCTCCCGTCCCGAGACGCAGGGCCTTCTGCGGGGCGAGGTCGAGCAGCGCCCGGATCGCGCCCGAGGTGCGCTCGCGGGCCCCGTGTTCCAGCACCTGCCCGAGCAGCACCAGGACGGTGATGACCGCCGCGGCCTCGAAGTAGGCCGGCACCGCCCCGTCATGGCCGCGCAGGCCTTCGGGGAAGAGCCCCGGCGCCACGGTCGCGGCGACGCTGTAGAGGTAGGCCGCGCCGGTCCCGAGGGCGATGAGGGTGAACATGTTGAGGCGGCGGTTCACCAGCGACTGCCAGCCCCGCTCGAAGAACGGCCACCCCGCCCAGAGGACGACCGGCGAGGCGAGCAGCAACTGGACCCAGTTCGAGGTTTGCAGGCCGAGGCGGTCGACGAGGCCGGTCAGATGTCCCCCCATCTCCAGGGCGAAGACGGGCAGGGTCAGGACGAGGCCGACCCAGAAGCGGCGGCTCATGTCCTTGAGCTCGGCGTTCTCGACCGGACCGCTCGTCGGCGTGAGCGGCTCCAGCGCCATCCCGCAGATCGGGCAGCTGCCCGGTCGGTCGCGGCGGATCTCCGGGTGCATCGGACAGGTGTAGATCGCCCCGCCAGGGGCTTCCGGTGGCCCTTTGTCAGCCGCCAGGTAGCGTGCCGGCTCGGCCACGAACTTCGCGCGGCAGCCCGCCGAGCAGAAGTGGTAGGTCGCGTGCTCGTGCTCGGCATGGTGGGGCGTGACCGAAGGGTCGACCTGCATGCCGCAGACGGGGTCCGTCGCGGTTTCCCCGGCAGCGCACGCCGCGCCGTGGCCGTGACGGTTCCCGTGGGCATGGTGCGCGTGGTGGGCGTGGGCCATGGGTTCAGACCTCCAAGCTGCCGCCGACGGCGGGCGGGACCGGGCTGGAGCGGACGTTCACGTGGCTTGCTCCGACAGGTTCTCAGCCGCCGCGCATGATGCGGTCGATGCGCGCCCCGATGCCGCGGACACGCGCCGCATGCTCGGCCCACAGGCGCCGAGCGATTGCCGAACGGGGATCGCTTTCCGTGAGGCGTGCCGCGGAAACCCCGCGGACGCTCCCCCGGAAGGAGGGTGAGGCGGTCCCGGCGAGGGAAGCGTCGGTCGCCGCGAGGCGGACCCGCACCCGCTGGCAGTACGTGGCGGAGCGCGGGCTCATCCGCTCCTCGCCGTGACCGGCCCTGTACTTCATCAGCGTGCGGCAGAGATCGCCCTTCGTGAGCTTCCAAGCTTGTGCGAGGTAGGCGACGCCGAAGCGGACGTTGGTCGCGGGATCGAGGAGGGCCCCGGCGGGACCCGTGTGACCGAGCATGGCCGCGGTCGTCGGCCGGACCTGCATCAGTCCGAGCTCGCCGACCCCGCCGACCGCGCCGGCATCGTACCCGCTCTCCACGTACGCGACGGCATCGGCGATGGCCGGGGGCACTCCGCGCGCTTCGGCCTCGCGCGCGAGCATCCGCCGATAGCTGGCCTGATCCGACGCCGTGCGAGCCGCATCGCCCGCGGATGACGTTACGGTAGGGGCGGACGCGCCCCCGACGGCGACCGCCGGGGATGAAAGGAGGAGTGCCGCGCACGGGACGAGGAACAGCCGGGGACGAGGCAGGACGAGGGCGCCCGGCACCCCCCCTCGCATGCCGGCGGCCGCTTCCGCGGACAGGGACGCCGCCCTCGTCGGGGATGATTGCCTCATCGCGGCTTCCGGAAGCGCGCGATCCCGAAGGGCGGCAGCTTCATCTCGGACATCGAGCGCATGCCGGTCGCGGTCATCCGTGGGTTCCCTTTGGGGGTGAGTCCGTGGGCGGGCGGGGTTTGGTTA
>NZ_BPQJ01000013.1:0-23449 GCF_022179185.1 Methylobacterium frigidaeris
CGCCGCACCTTCGAACGGACGCGTTCGAAGGTGCCAGGCAAGCCCGAACGGGCGCCGGCGCTGATGCGCCGGTCGCCTTCGCATCGACACGTCGATGCGAAGGCGCGAGGGTATCAGAGCGTCTGAACTGCGTTCGCGTGACCCCGCAGGACCAAAGAAGAAGCCCGGCCGCTCGTCGCGGGCCGGGCTTCTTGCTTGTCTCTCCGTCAGAGCTTCGTCACTTGTCGGTGCACAGCCCCGCCGCCGAGAGCCGGCGATGATGGCGCGGGTCGCAATCGGTGGCCAGGAACGAGGCCCACTCGGCCTTGGTGCCGTAGAAGGCGTTGCGGTCGACGTCGCCGCGCACGCCCGGCACTCGCCCGGTCGAGGTGAACTGCCACAGCATCCAGTCGCGGTTGACGTAGCGCTGCTCCGGCTCCGCGGCGGTGGAGCGGACCCAGTGCGGATAATCCGGCAGCTCGCCCTCCAGCACGTCCTTGTGGAAGGTGATGTCGGTGTAGATGATCGGCCGCTTGCCGGTATAGGCCTCCATCTCGCGGAGCATGTACTCGGTCATCGCGAGGGCCTGGGCCTTCGGCAGTTTTTTCGGGCAGAGCTGCGAGTGACCGTTCCACTCGACGTCGAGGACCGGGGGGAGGGCGGTCGGGTCGTTGGGGACGTTGCGCTTGAACCAGTCCATCTGGTCCTTGGCCGAGCGACACCAGAACACGAAGTGGTACGCGCCCCGGGGCACACCGGCCCGGCCGGCGCCGTCCCAGTTCTCGCGGAATCGCTCGTCGACGTGGTCGCCGCCCTCGGTCGCCTTGATGTAGGCGAACTGGGTGCCGGCGCCCTTCACCGACATCCAGTCGATCGGGCCCTGCCACTTCGAGACGTCGATGCCCTGGATCGGGTGGTTCTTGGCCCGGGCGACGCCCGGATGGGGCTTCACGTCGCCCTTGGTCGGGTAGAAATCGGCGCCTCCGCCGGCGCAGGCCGCCAGCGCGGCGAGGCTCGCCGCCGCCAGCGCGCGCTTGCCCCACAGGACGCCGCGCGACAACACGGTGGACCACGGGGTGGAGGGGATCGTCGACTCCATCGGCATCGGGGCGCGGCCTGACTTCACGCGGAACACTATGGCTATTCGATGCGGTGGGGCCGGTTAATGGAAGCTTGACGGGATCTGAACGGAATTCCGAAACGCGTGACGGAAAAGCCACGTAAGCCGGGCGCGGGGCTCGCCCCGGCCTCGTCCATCGGGCATAAGCCCCGGCCGGATCTGATGTTTGTCGGGGCGGAGCGTGGCCAAGGTTCTGTTTACCATCGGGTACGAAGGCGCCGATTCCGAGCGCTTCACCGCCGCCTTGCGCGATGCCGGCGTGGCGACCCTGGCCGATGTGCGGGCGGTGGCGGCCTCGCGCAAGCGCGGCTTCTCGAAGAGCGCGCTGGCGGCGGGCATGACCGAGGCCGGGATCGGTTACGCGCACCTGCGCAACCTCGGCACGCCGAAGGCCGGCCGCGAGGCGGCCCGCGCCCACGATGCCGGGCTGATGCGGCGGATCTACTGCGACGAGGTGCTGGAGACGCCCGCGGGCGAAGCCGCCCTCGACGAGCTGGCGGCGCTCGCCGCGGCCGGGCCGACCTGCCTGCTCTGCTTCGAGCGCGACCCGGAGCGCTGCCACCGGCGGGTCCTGAGCGAGCGGCTGGCGGGGAGGGGATTCGAGGTCGTGGACCTGTTCGCGTGAGGTGCGCTGGGGTCCCCACGCGATGACCGGCCGGTAGCGGACGTACAATCAGGCGGCGAGGGCGACCTCGGGACGGCAGGCCGCGACGCAGGCGCGGGCCAGCGCCTCCGTCGCATCGATGAGGCTCGCGCGCAGCGGGCCCTCCACCGTCGCGAGCGCCACCGGGATCTCGGTGCAAGCCATCACGACCGCTTGCATCCCCGCCGCGACCAGGGCCTCGGCCTCGCGGCGCAGGATCTCCGTCGCCTCGGACAGGTGCCCGGCCTTCACCAGCCGGATCGCGCGCGTCACCTCGTCCTGCCCGGCGGCGTCGGGAAGCCCGCACGCGTAGCCGCGCCGACCAAGGCGATCCTGATAGATCCTCGCCGCGACGGTGCCGCTGGTCGCCAAGACGCCGATGCGGGCATCCTTCGGCCCGGTGAGCTGATCGACCACCGCATCAACGATGTGCAGGATCGGCAGCGGCGTCTCGGCCTGCAGCGCGGCATGCCAGTGATGTGCCGTGTTGCAGGGAATGGCGATGCGGGTCGCGCCCGCCGCCTCCAGCCGGAGCAGGGTCTCGCGCAGGGCGGGCAGGGGATCCGGTCCCTCGCCGAGGATCGCGGCGGTGCGGTCGGGAATGTCGGCGGCCGAGCAGACGACCATCCGGATGTGGTCCTGATCACAGGATGCGGGCGTGTTCCGGACGACCTTGGCCATGAAATCGACCGTCGCCATCGGACCCATTCCGCCGAGAACACCGAGCATCGCGACCTCCTGTTGCCCGCGACGATGCGTGGCGCGAGGGGGCCGGGTCCAATGCCGTGTCAGTCCACCCCATTCGTGCCTTGCATAGTTTCGGCGGCGACCGTCGCGGCTGCCTGCCAGACCGCCGCGACCGCGGAGCGGCGATGCGCGGCGTTGCGGTAGAGCCGGATCTCGAGGGGCAAAGCCTCTCCCGTGACGGTCAGGCGGCCTTCGGCGAGGTCGCGGGCGACGAGGCTGCGGGGCAACCAGGCGAGCCCATGCCCCTCCAGCGCCATGAACTTCAGCGCTTCGGCCATCGCGTTCTCGTTGGTGTGGGCGATCACCGGCGGATCACCTCCGCTCCGCGATTGCGCGACGGCCGCCACCCGGCCGAGGAACGAGTTCCGCGCGTAGCTCAGGACGGGCAGGGCGGCGCCGGAATCGGGCAGGGCCGTGCTGCGCACCGCGATCAGGCTGTCCTCGCCGACCACGCGGTGCGGAAAGAGCGCGGGATCGAGCAGGATCCCGACGCTCGCGTGGTGGAAGGTCAGCAGGAAGTCGTAGCCGCCCTCGACCAGCGCCTGGAGGCAGGTGTGGAAATCGTCGGGCAGCAGGCGGCTGCCGAGCGGGCCGGTACACCCCTCGATCTGCCGGAACCAGCGCGGGAAGAAGCTGAGAGCCAGGGTGTGGAGCGCGGCGACCGCGACGGTCTGCGGGCCCGGCCGGACGCTGGCCCGCAGGGCGGCGCGGCTCTCGTGGAGCTGCCGCACGGTCTCCTCGGCGGTCTCGCGGAAGTCCCGGCCGGCCTGGGTGAGCGAGGTCGGGTAGGTGCTGCGGTCGATGAGGGCGACGCCGAGCCACGCTTCGAGGGCGCGGATGCGGCGGCTGAAGGCAGATTGCGTGACGTGACGCTCGTCGGCGGACCGCGAGAAGCTGCCCGTTCGCGCGAGGCTGATGAAATCCTCAAGCCACTTCAATTCCATGATCGCATCAGCCTAGGGCAGAGCCCGGCCGCCAGGCAATCGGGCGCGGCCGGGACGACGCGATCTCAGCCCTCGCCCACCCGCGGCATCGGCGCAGTGGCCTCGCCCGGCAGAGCCCGCAGCAGGCCGAGCCGTCGCCCGCGCCGTGCCGGCGAGCCCTCCGCGTGGGCGGCCTCGATGTTGCCGTAGAACTGGTCGGCACTCGCAGTCCAGGTGTGGCGCAGGGCCTCTGCGCGGCAGGCCTCGCGCGGGATCGTGAGCGCCGCGCGGGCCGCTGCGCCGAGGTCGGGATCGAGGATTCCGACCGTGGTACCGCCGACCACGTCGAGGGGGCCGGTCACCGGATAGGCCGCCACCGGCAGGCCGCTCGCCAGCGCCTCGAGCAGCACGATGCCGAAGGTGTCGGTCAGGCTCGGGAAGACGAACACGTCGGAGGCCGCGTAGACCTGGGCCAGGGCCTCGCCCGTCAGGGTGCCGAGGAAGCGCACCGTGGGGTCGATGCCGGCGAGCCGTGCCCGGTCTGGCCCGTCGCCGACGACGAGCTTGGTGCCGGGGAGATCGAGGCGCAGGAAGGCCTCGACGTTCTTCTCCACCGCGAGGCGCCCGACGAACAGGAAGAACGGGCGCGGCAGGCCGGCCAGCCTCGCGGGAGGTGCCTCCCCGTCGCGGGGACGAAACAGGTCGGTGTCGACGCCGCGGGTCCAGCGCATCAGCCGGGTGAAGCCGCGCCCGGCGAGGTCGCGCTCCAGGGAGGGGGTGCTCACCATCGTGCCGCTCGCGGCGCCGTGGAAGCGGCGCAGCCAGGCGTAGCTCCAGCGTTCCGGCACCGGCAAGCGGGCGGCGAGGTATTCGGGAAAGCGCGTGTGGTAGCTCGTGGTGAAGGGCCGCCCCTGCGCCAGGCAGACCCGGCGGGTGGCAAGCCCGATCGGACCCTCGGTGGCGATGTGGACGTGGGTCGGGGCGAGGCGCGGGAAGCGGGCCGCGACGCCCCGGGCGGTGACCAGGGAGAGCCGGATCTCGGGATAGCCCGGCAGCGGAACGCTGGCGAAGTCGAGGGGCGTCAGCATCACCGGGTCGTGGCCGCGCCGGCGCCCCGCCGCGACCATGTGCTCGAGCGAGCGGACGACGCCGTTGACCTGGGGGTGCCAGGCATCGGTCGCGACGAGGAGCCTCACGCGACGGCCCTGGCGCTGGGGGCCGAGGGAGCGGGGAGGGGGCTGCGGGCGGCGGGCGCCAGTTCCTCGACCGGGGAGACGGGGCGGCTGCGCGAGGCGAGGGGCTGTGCCGTCTCGGCGTGGGTACGCTTCCACTCTGCGAAGCGGATCACCTCCATCGTGCCATCGTAATGCTCGACGACCGCCGTGCAGGATTCGACCCAGTCGCCGGTGTTGAGATAGTGCATGTCGCCGACCATGCGGCTCGCCGCGTGGTGGATGTGGCCGCAGATCACCCCGTTCGCCTCGGCCCGGCGGGCCTCGGCGATCAGGAATTCCTCGAACCGGCCGATGAAGTTGACGGCGTTCTTCACCTTCAGCTTGGCCCAGGCCGACAGCGACCAGTAGGTCAGGCCGAGGCGCCGGCGCACCCAGTTGAGATGGGTGTTGATGAACAGGGCCGCCGTGTAGGCGCCGTCGCCGAGCAGCGCCAGCCAGCGGGCGTGGCGCACCACGAGGTCGAACTGGTCGCCGTGGATGACGAGGTAGCGCTTGCCGTCCGCCGCCTCGTGCAGCAGCTGATCCTGGATCTCGATGCCGCCGAAATGCATGTCGAGGAAGTCGCGCAGGAACTCGTCGTGGTTGCCCGGCACGTAGACCAGGCGAGACCCCTTGCGCACCTTCCGCAGCAGCTTCTGCACCACGTCGTTGTGCGATTGCGGCCAGTACCAGCCCGAGCGCAGCTTCCAGCCGTCGACGATGTCGCCGACCAGGTAGATCTCGTCCGCATCCACTTCCCGCAGGAAGTCGAGCAGCAGCTCGGCCTGGCAGCCCTTGGTCCCCAGGTGGATATCCGAGAGGAACAGGGTTCGCACGCGCAGCGCGTCGGCGTCCTCGGCCACGTGCAATCTCCTTGGCGGCGTCTCGCGCCAGCCAAACCCTATTCGCGTATCACTTTGATGACGCGGCCGTCGCACGCGGAACCTTGGCCGGCGACCAAGGCCGGAATTCGTTTGCGGAGGCTTAATCCACATCATGCGGAATGTGCAGGTCAGCCGCCCGCACCGGCCTCTACCTCGGCCGTGACGATTCGTGGTTCTGACACAGGGCCCCGCCGCCTCCCCGCGGCCGCGGCCACTCCCCCGATCCAAGAAAAGCGCCCCGCCCATGGCAGCCCCCCTCGTCGTCCCCGGCCGGTCGGTCACCGGATCTGGCGCGTCGGGTCGAGCGGCCGCCCGGCCCTATCTCGGCATCGGGCTGAAGGTGCTCTCGGCGCTCGCGTTCACGCTGATGTCCGCCGGCGTCAAGACGCTGGCCGACCGGTTCCCGACCGGCGAGATCGTGTTCTTCCGCTCCTTCATCGCGATCGCGCCGCTGCTGCTCTGGCTGCGCTGGCAGGGCGGCGTGATCGATGCGGTGCGCACGCAGAACCTCAAGGGGCACGTGCTGCGCAGCATCATCGGTGCCTGTGGCATGTTCGCTGGCTTCGCCGGCCTCTCCTTCCTGCCACTCTCCGATGCGGTGGCGATCGGCTACGCCTCGCCGCTCCTCGTGGTGGTGCTGGCCGCGATCGTGCTGCGCGAGCGGGTCCAGGCCTATCGCTGGGCCGGCGTCTCCGTCGGCTTCCTCGGCGTGCTGATCACGCTGGCGCCCCACCTCGAATTTGGCGGGACGGCGGGCAGCGGCGGCACCGGCGCCCTTTTCGCGATCCTGGCGGCAGGCTGCTCGGCGGCGGCGACGATCCAGGTGCGCAAGCTCACCGGCACCGAGCGCACCGGCGCCATCGTGCTCTACTTCTTCCTGTTCACCTCGCTCTTGGGCCTCTCCACGCTGGTCCTCGGCTGGCGGATGCCGGGCTGGTCCGACCTCGCGCTCTTCGTGGTCGTCGGGGTGCTCGGCGGCATCGGCCAGATCCTGCTCACCGAGAGCTACCGCCATGGCGACGCCTCGCTGGTCGCGCCCTTCGAGTACACCACCATGCTGTGGTCGGTGCTGATCGGCTGGTTCGTGTTCGGCCAGCTCCCGACGGCCTCGATCGCGGTGGGCGGCGGCATCGTGGCGGCGGCCGGCGTGTTCGTGGTCTGGCGCGAGCGGCGCCTGGTGGTGGAGCGGGCGCGCGAGGCGGCGGCCGGCGGGGCGCGGGCGGGCTAGAACGCGAGCCGTTGACGCCCGCGCTCGCTCGCCCTTACTCCGGGGGATCGTTGACCGGCCCGCAAGTCCCGGGCCCACCAGGGAAGCGCCCCATGCCCGCACGCCCCCGCCCGCATGAAGCGGACGCCCGCCCGTGAAGCCCGAGAGCGGGCACGCGGCCGTACCGGTGGATCTGCGCCTCTACGGCCTCCTCGATGTCGGGGTCTGCGGCGGCGACGCCGAGCACCTCGCCCGGATGGCGGCGGCGGCGGCGGCCGGGGGCTGCACCCTGCTGCAATACCGCGAGAAGACGATCGCGAATGCCCGTGAGACCGTGGCGCGGCTGCGCCGGATCCACGCGGCGCTGCAGGGCACCGGCGTGCCGCTCCTCATGAACGACCGGGTCGACCTGGCGCTCGCCGCCGGCGTCGAGGGCGTGCATCTCGGCCAGGAGGACCTGCACCCGGCCGACGCGAAGCGCCTCCTGCCCCGCGGCGCGATCGTCGGGCTCACCGTGAAGAATGCCGCCCAGGCCGACGAGCTCTACCGGCTGCCGGTGGATTACGCCTGCATCGGCGGCGTCTTTTCCACGACCAGCAAGGACAACCCCGACCCGCCGGTCGGCCTCGACGGGCTCAACCGCATCGTCTTCCGGGCGCGGCTCGCCCGCGGCGGCGGCCTGCCGGTCGGGGCGATCGCCGGGATCGACCGCAGCAACGCCGCCGCGACGATCGGGGCGGGGGCGGACGGGATCGCGTTGATCTCGGCGCTGTTCGGCTCCGGCCGCGACGTCGAGGCCCGGGCGCGCGACCTGCGCGCCGTGATCGACGGGGCGCTCGCCGCAAGAGGCTCGGCATGATCAGACTCGGCATGATCCGGCTCGGCATGATCGGAGACCGGGCATGATAGCCGTCACGGTCGCGGGCTCGGATTCCGGTGGCGGCGCCGGCATCCAGGCCGACCTCAAGACCTTCTCGGCGCTCGGCGTCTACGGCGCCAGCGTGATCACCGCGCTCACCGCCCAGAACACACGCGGCGTCCAGGCGATCCACGACGTCGATCCGGACTTCGTCGCGCGCCAGATCGAGAGCGTCTTCACCGACCTCGACGCGAAGGCGGTGAAGATCGGCATGCTGTCGCGGGCAGCCGTGATCGCCGCGGTGGCCGAGAACCTCGCCCGCCACGCCGCCGGCCTGCCCCTGGTGCTCGATCCCGTGATGGTGGCGACGAGCGGCGACCGGCTGCTCGCCGACGACGCCGTGGACGCGCTGCGCCGCAAGCTCCTGCCGCACGCCGCGGTGCTCACCCCGAACCTGCCGGAGGCGGCGGTGCTGCTGGGGGAGGGGATCGCCGGGAACGAGGCCGCGATGCTCGACCAGGGACGGCGCCTCCTGGCGCTCGGGCCCCGCGCGGTGCTGATGAAGGGCGGCCACGCGGCGGGCCCTTCGAGCGTCGACCTCCTGGTCGGTCCGGGCGACCGCATCTTGCGCCTCGAAGGCCCGCGCATCGCCACCCGCAACACCCACGGCACCGGCTGCACCCTGTCGGCGGCGCTCGCCGCCGGTCTCGCCCGCGGCCTGCCCCTGCCGGATGCCGCGCGGGCGGCCAAGGCGTATCTGAGCGCCGCGCTCGCGGCGTCGGAGCGATTGCGGGTCGGGCACGGCAACGGGCCGGTGCACCACTTCCACGCCTGGTGGACCTGACGCGTCATCCCGCCGGAATCGGCCTGCGCGGCCGCATGGACCCTTGCGCAGTCCCGGCGATTGCGTTTGATGGAGCGTACGGGCGTTCGGATTGCGGAACGCTGCGCGGTGATCCAGTGGGGTTCAAGGGCGGGCGATGGGCGTCGAGCGGGGGCGGGAGCGCACCAAGGACCTGGTGACCGGGGCACAGGTGCTGTCGGGGCAGCTCGGCAAGACCATCCAGCGCCTGCGCAAGGCCTACAACCTGTCGCTCTCGGAACTGGCCGAGCAGTCCGGCGTCGCGAAGTCGATCATCAGCCAGATCGAGCGCAACGAGACCAATCCGACCCTGGCGACGATCTGGCGCCTGAGCCAGGCCCTCGACGTCTCGATCGAGCGGGTGCTCGCCACTGGCGACGAAGAGCCGTTCATCGAGAAGTCGTCCCGGGCCGACACGCCGATCCTGGTCTCCGACGACGGCCGGATGCGGCTCGCGATCATCGGCTGGATCAAGACCGTCGAGTGGCTGCAATGGTACGACCTCTCGGCCGATCCCGGCGGGGTGCTCGATTCCGATGCGCACCAGCGCGGCTCGGTCGAGTGCCTGTCGGTCACCGAGGGCGAGTTCGAGGTCGACGTGGCCGGCGCGGTGCAGCGGGCCCGGGCCGGCGAGACCCTGCGCTACCGCTGCGACCGGCCCCACACCGTGCGCTGCATCAGCGAGGGGGCGGGGCGGGCCTTCATGGTGGTGATCATGAAGGCGGCGGTGATGGAGTGAGGGCCTGAGGGCTCAGGCAGCCCGGCCCATCCTTGCGGCTCGCCGTGGAATGCCGTGTTCAACCGGGCCTGTCCCTCCGCGATCCCGGCGACTCCGATGTTCACGGTCCTCATGCAAGTCTCCGGCTCCACTCTTCAACTCACGACCTCACCCTGAGGCGCCGGAGCGAAGCGGAGGCCTCGACGGAGGGCTCCGGTAATCAAGCAGACTTCTGAAGCCTGCTTCGAGGCCGCGCGAACTTTGATCGCCCGGCACCTCGGGACAAGGCCGTGGAGGAAGAGAGGAATGCGGCTCGCTCGTGGTGGGAAGGAGCGACCTCACCCCCCGGCGTTGATCCACCGCACCATGTCGGCCAGCACCAGCGACAAGGCCCGGTCGAGGCCGTTGGCGGCCACCGGGGCGGTCACCCCCGCCACCGGGACCCGGGCCTGGAACACCTTGGCCGCCACCACCGTGCCGGTGCTCTCCTGGATCAGCTTGGCCGACAGGTCGACCACCGCCTCGCGGGTGCCGGCGTTGATGTCGAAGGCGCGCAGCTCGGTGATCAGCACCGTGTCGGCCGCGACCTTGTCGCCGGGCCGGCTGACGGATTTCAGCCGGTTGGCGTTCTCGAGGCTCTGGATCAGCCGGGTCTGGACCAGCCGCGGCAGCCGGTCGGCCCATTGGCCGCCGCCGAGGTAGGACACCGCGCCGCCGGGCTCGCGCACGATGATCCGGTCGGCCTCGAAGGGCTGGAGCCCGACCGGCTCCGCCACGACGATCGATCGCCGGGCCGCGCCGCTGCGGGCCGCGCCCGGCAGGGCGGTGAGGTCGAAGGTGGTCGGCACCGCACCGCTGCCGCAGGCGCCGAGGACAAGCGCCAGGCCGGCGGCCAGGAAGCCGGGAGCGCGACGCGGGGAGGGGACCGGGAGGAGCATGGGAGCGGGCGGACCGGAAGGCGGGACCGGGACGGGCCCGGAAGCTTGACCAGAGATGGACCGACAACGCCCGGCCGGGCGTGCGGGTGCAACCGCCGCGAGGCCGCACTGCAACATGATCAGCGACCGTTGTATTCGGGCAACGACGGCTTGCCGCCGAAGATCACCTGGGACGGGTCGCGCTCGATGTTGCGCACGGCGCTGTTGAGGCTGTTGAGGGTGCGTTGGCCGTCGGTCGCGAGGGTCTGCACCTCGCGCCGGCCCGTGCCGCTGAGGCGGCTGACGCTCTGCGTCAGGGTGGCGGTGCGCTTGTCGAGGTTCTCCGACATGGTGCGGAAGGCCCGGCCCGCCTCGCGGATCGAGATCGCGGCATCGCGCACCTCCGTAAAGGTGCTCTTGCCGGCGTCGCCGGAGGCGGAGCCGAGGAATCCCTCGGCGCCCTTCAGCACCGCGTCGAGCCGGTCGGCGGAGGCGTTGAGCTTGCCCGCCAGCGTCCGCGCGTCGTGCACCCCGGCCTGGACGTCCGGCGAGGCGGCGGCGAGCGCGGCCGAGAACTTGTCGGCGTTGTCGATGAGGCTCGCCAGCTTGCGGCCGTCCACCGCCTTCGTCAGGGCGTCGAGGGCTGGCGCGCTGTCGCCCAGCGTCTTCGAGAAGCGCTCGACATTGGCGAGCGTGCGGTTGATCGCGCCCTCGTTGCCGGCGACCACCCGGTCGAGGCGCTGCAGCATGTCGTCGGCGCGCTGCGCGATGGTGCGCGCTGCCGCCATCAGGTCCTGGATGTCGGAGGCGTCGGCGAAGATGGTCGGAATCGGATCGTTGTTGGTCGGCGTCAGCGGGGCCGCGTCGGCGCTGCCGCCGACGAGGGCGATCGAGGCGACGCCGGTCAGCATCGTCATGTCGAGACGCGCGCGGGTGTCGGCGCGCAGAGGCGTGCCGCGGGCGACCTCGATGATCGCCGTCACCCGGCGCGGGTCCTGCGGCAGCAGCCGCACATCGGTCGCCTCGCCGACCCGGATGCCGTTGAAGGTGACGACCGCCCCCTTGGCCAGCCCCCCGACGCCGCCCGAGAACACGATGCGCACCGGCATCCGGGCCTGGTCCGCGGAGCTGCCGCGCAGCCAGAACGCGAAGGCGAAGCCGAGCGCGATCACCGCCAGCGTGAAGGCACCGATCAGGACGTTGTTGGCGCGGGTTTCCATGCCTTAACGGTTTCCGTGCTCGTGCGGGGCGGGGGGCGGACGAACCGCCCGGGGGGCATGGCCTAACATGCCAAGCTTAGGTGAGGCCGGATGGCCGACGGGTGTGGGAGCGCACATCAGGCGACTCCCTCCACAAGCCCGCGAGATGAAACGGCGTCCGGCGAGTGAGGCCCTTGCGGCACCACGATCGAGCGGGCGCGCTTGCCGTGGAAGTAGGAGCGCAGCCACGGGTGATCGGAGGCCAGCATCGCGTCGATCGGCCCCTCGGCGATGATCTGCCCGTCGCCGAGGGCCGCGATGCGGTCGCAGGCCGTGTAGAGACTGTCGAGGTCGTGGGTGACCATGAACACGGTCAGCCCGAGCGTGCGCTGGAGCGTCGCCACCAGTTCGTCGAACTCGCCGGCGCCGATCGGGTCGAGGCCGGAGGTCGGCTCGTCGAGGAACAGCACCTCGGGGTCGAGGGCCAGCGCCCGGGCCAGGGCCGCGCGCTTGATCATGCCGCCGGAGAGCTCGGAGGGCAGCTTGTCGGCGGCGTCGGGCTTCAGGCCGACCATCTCGATCTTGAGCCGGGCGAACTCGTCGAGCAGGCGCTCGGAGAGCTTCAGGTGCTCGCGCATCGGCACCTGGATGTTCTGCTTGACGGTGAGCGCCGAGAACAACGCCCCCTGCTGGAACAGCACGCCCCAGCGCCGCTCGATCACCCGGCGCTGGGCGAGCGTCAGGCGGTCGACGTCCTCGCCGAAGACCTCGATCGTGCCGGAGCGCTTCGGCACCAGGCCGAGCAGGGTGCGGGTCAGAACCGACTTGCCCTGCCCCGAGGGCCCGACGAAGCCCAGGATCTCGCCCCGGCGGATGTCGAGGTCGAGGCCCTTCAGCACCGTGCGGTCGCCGAAGGCGACCACGAGGTCGCGCACGCGGATGATCGCGTCGCGGCCCGGAGGCGCAGGGTGGGTGGGAGCTGGGATCGCCAAGGGTCGGAGCCGCCTCGCTCAGAAATCGATGGCCGCGAAGAACACCGCGAAGAGTCCATCGAGGACGATGACCATGAAGATTGACTTGACGACTGAGGCGGTGACGTGGCGGCCGAGCGACTCGGCCGAACCCTCGACCATGAAGCCCTCGACCGAGGCGATGATCCCGATGATGAGCGCCATGAATGGCGCTTTGATCAACCCGATGGCGAGGTGGCGGAAGCCGATCGCGTTCTGGAGCCGGAACGTGAACGCCTCGAGCGACAGGCCGCCGTAGAGGAACGAGGTCAGCGCGCCGCCGGCGAGCGCCGCGAGGTCGGCCAGGAAGGCGAGCAGCGGCAGGGCAAGCATCAGGGCGATGATGCGCGGGACGATCAGGATCTCGATCGGATCGAGGCCCATGACGCGCAGGGCGTCGACCTCCTCGCGCATGCGCATCGAGCCGATCTCCGCCGTGAAGGCCGAGCCGGAGCGCCCCGCCACCATGATCGAGGTGAGCAGCACCCCGAGCTCGCGCAGGGTCAGGATGCCGATCATGTTGACGACGTAGGTCTGGGCTCCGAAGCGCTGGAGCTGGATGATGCCTTGCTGGGTGACGATGCAGCCGACCAGGAACGAGATCAGCATGATGATCGGCGCGCCGCGCAGCGCGATCTGCTCGACCTGGTTGACCAGCGCCGGCCCGCGGAAGCTGCGCGGCCGGGCGAGCACCCGCAGGCAGCCCGCCACCACCTCGCCGAGGAAGGAGAGCCCGGCCAAGCCCTCGCGGCCGAGGCTGCGCACCCCCGATCCCAGGCTCGCGACCGGATCGAGGGGATGGAAGCGCCGGCGGCGCGACGGCGGCAGGGCCTCGCGGTAGGCGACCTCGCGCAGAAGGATCAGGTGCTCGGGCGCGGCACCGGCATAGGCCGTGCCGGGGGCGAGGCGGGCCCGGGTCCGCTCCAGCACCCAGGCGCCGAGCGTGTCGAGGCGGGCAAGGCCCGAGAGATCGATGATCAGGGGGCCGCCGGCGGCCAGCATCTCGGCTGCCGCGGCCTCGACGGCGGGGGCCTGGTCGGCGGTCCAGCGGCCGGCGAGGCGCGCGGCGACGCCGTCACGCACGCGCTCGACCGCGACGCGGGCCGGATCGGCCCCCCGCGTGATGGGTGCGGTCGGCACGGGCCGGCCTCCCTCGTTCGCCCAAGAAATCCCCTCGGGCCGGTCCTATACCCCGTCATGCTAACAATTCGCAAACCATGGGCCGAGCGCCGCAACTCAGCGTCGAGCGGCGCGCGATGCGGCGAGGGTCAGGGCGAGGCCGCATCCGGCCACCGGCAGCATCAGCCCGAAGGCGAGGGGCCCGCCGCCGGCCCGGTACGCCGCCCCGCTCGCCAGGGTGGCGGTGGCCGAGGCGAGGGCGGCGCAGGCCGCGTAGGTCCCTTGCGCGGCGCCGCGCCCGCCCTCGGGGGCGAGCCGCGACAGGGCCGCCATGGCGCCGAGCTGCGTCGCCCCGAAGGTCAGGCCGTGCAGGGCCTGCAGCGGCAGGACGAGAGCGGGCAGGCCGGCGGCCGCGACCAGCCCGGCCCAGCGCAGGAGGGCGGCCGCCGCCCCGAGCCCGAGAAGCCGGAACGGCGCGTCGCGTAAGCCCGGGATCCGGCCGGCGAGGGCGAAGAACGCGATCTCGGCGACGACGCCGAGGGCCCAGGCGAAGCCGGTCGTCGCCGGCGCCAGGCCGAGGCTGCCCCAATGGATGGAGCCGAAGGCGTAGACCGCCGCGTGGCTCGCCTGGATCGCCGCGCCCGCCGCGATGGCGAGCCACAGGGCGGGCGGCAGGCGCACCCGCCCGGTCGCGCGAGGGCCCGGGCGAGCGCCGTCCGCCCGGCGGAGCAGGAAGGCTGCGCCGCAGGCCGAGGCGAGTTCCAGGCCGGCGAGGAACCCCGTGATGCTGCCGGTGCCGACGAGTCCGAGGAGCCAGCCGCCGAGGAGGCTCGCGGCCAGGAAGCCGAGCGAGCCGCCGAGCCGGATCCGGGCGTAGTCGAGGCCCGGCCCGCGCCGCACCGCGGCGAGGCTCTGGTAGTCGAGGCAAGGCACCAGGGGCGCCCCGGCGACGGCGTTGAGGATGATCACGCCGGCGAGGACGGGCCAGCCGAGGGAGGCCGCCGCCGGCATCAGCGCGTAGGTGGCGGCGAGACCGAGGCTGCCGGCGACCATGAGGGTACGCGCCGGGACTCCGCGGTCGATCAGCCCGACGAGGGGCGCCGTGACGGCGATCCTGACGAGGATCGGCAAGGCCACCAGGCCCCCGATCAGCTCCGGCCCGAGGCCGAGGCCGGACAGCCAGAGCGGCAGGAACGGCATCGCCACGCCGATTCCGGCGAACACCGCCGCGTAGAGCAGGGCGAGGCGCGGGCCGTCGCCGAGGGAGAACGGGGGAGGCGGCACGGGGACCCTGTGGCGGGGAAGGCCGGGGAGCAGACCGAATCAGTCCGTCCCGAGCGGGCCTGGCGTAAGCCGCCGTTAACGCCGGGATGTCAAGCGTAATCAACGATACGCCCGAGCGGGCGCCGCCGCGCCGTACGCTCGGAGCGGCGATGACAGGGCAGGTGAGATGGCCGGGACCCCTTCGCTCCCCGCACAGCGGGAGGAGTACGACGTCATCGAGGGCGCGATGCTGGAGACGGCCCGGGGGCGCTGGTTCCTGGGCGAGTACGCGAGGCGCAACCGTTCCGCCGATACCGACGTGCTGCTCCAGGCGATCGGCCGGCTCGAGAGCGCGGTGATCGGCGAGCGCGGTCCCTCCGGGATGGACCGCCTGCGCTTCGACCTGATCGAGATGGCCAAGGCGATCAGCCGCACCAAGTCCGAGATCGCGGCGATCCACACCCCCGACCAGGACCAGAGCCAGCTCGGCGCCGCGTCCGAGGCCCTCGACGGCATCGTGCGCACCACCGAGCGCGCCACCTCCGACATCCTCCAGGCCGCCGAGGAGGTGCAGGAGGTCGCCTGGACCCTGCGCGAGACCGGGGCCGACAGCCGCGTCTGCGATCGCCTCGACCAGAACGCGACCCAGATCTATACTGCCTGCTCGTTCCAGGACCTGACGGCGCAGCGCACCAGCCGCATCGTCAACACCCTGCGCTACCTCGAGCAGCGCCTGACCGCGATGATCGAGATCTGGGCCAGCGAGGACGATCCGCCGGCACCGGCCTCGAACCGGACCGAGGTGCCGGAGACCACCCTGGACCAGGACGACGTCGACCAGATCGTGGCGACGGGCCAGGAAAGGGCGAAGGACGAGGAGCCGGTACGGGAAGGGGAGACGGCACCGGCGCCCCGCTTGCGCCTGGTCGAGCCGGCCATGATCGAGGACGACATCGCCTTCGTGCCGGTTCGCGACGAAGCCGCGGTCGCCGGCGACGCGGTGGCGCTGGAGGATGCCTTCGCGGAGATCGACGACCTCGCCCTCGACGAGAAGCTCGCCCGCTTCACCTGAGAGGAGCGGCGTCCGGGCGCGGGACGCCCGCCCTCGCGGCGCCAAAATCGCGTCGCAGGGAGCCCGCCTCCCTCCACCCTCACGCCAGACCCCGACGCTGCCTCGTGATGTCCCTGCACCTCCTCAAGCTCTGCGTCGGCTGCGAGTCCATCGCCGACCTCGAGGAGTGGATCGCCGCCCGGCGGGCCGAATCGGCGCGCCAGGGCCGCCCGCACGAGCAGGCTCACATCACCCGCATGGTGCCCAAGCGCGGCGACGAGATCGTCGGCACGGGCTCGCTCTACTGGGTGATCCGCGGCCTGATCGCCTGCCGCCAGCCTGTGCTGGCGATCCGCCCCTTCACCGACACGGAGGGGGTCGGCCGCTGCCGCCTCGTCCTCGATCCGGAGGTCACCCCGGTCGAGCCCCGCCCGTGCCGGCCGTTCCAGGGCTGGCGCTACCTCGCCGCCGCAGATGCCCCGCGGGACATCTCCCGCCACGCCGCCGGCGATCTCGCGGCGATGCCGGAGACGATGCGGCGGGAGTTGGCGGCTCTGGGCCTCCTCTGACGACGTAGCCCGCAGGCGCTCTCGGCAGCGATCTCAGCGCCCGCAGACACCCGCTTCGAGCGTCCGGACGATCCAGGCGTCGCGGCCCTCCTTCGCCTTGGCCGCCGCGGCATCGATCTGGTCGGACAGGGTGGTCGGAACCGGCACGGTGACGAGGATCCGCGTCGTGTCCTGGGCCGGATCGTAGACGAGGGTCGTGATCTGCGCGGCGAAGCTGCGCAGGGCCGTCTGCTTCTGCGGCAGCGACAGGCTGCCGTCGCGGTCGATCACCGGGCAGTCGGACGCCACCGCGTGGTCGATGATCGCCCCGTTCGACAGACCCTCGCCGCGCAGGCGCTGCACCGCGGCGCGAAGGTCGCGGCTCGCACCGGCGCCAGCGCTCGGCGTGACGATGGCCTCGAACGGCGGCCCGTCCGGTGCCGCCTTTCCGCTGCCGGGGCATGCGAGGCCGTCGGCAACGGCTGGCCAGGCCGCGAGGACCGGTAGACCGGCCAGAGCCAGGGAGAGGAGGCGGGATGGGACGCTCATGACATCTCCTCGCTCGATGGGACGGACCGCGGCGGTCACGGGAGTCGCGTCGAGGGCGACGGGTCGGCCGGCGGCCTTCGCTCCGTTCATCTCATGGTCGAAGAACGTATCCGTACCCCTGACTTTGCGCCCGGGGAGCATGAAATTCCCGTCATGCAACTGAGGACCGACGATACTTTGCGTCATGCTCAAGGAGTGTCGAAGCAGAACGGCGGGGGGCCGAACGGAAGAAGGCCTCCTCCCGTCCTGCGGGACCGGAGGAGGCCTTCTTCGCATCGCATCGCCCGGCGTCCCGGAACTCACGCCCCTTCGAAGCGCCCGCTGGCATGGGCCAGCATCGTGTAGACCTTGCCGCTCTCCGAGGTGAGGTAGGCGTTGGCCCTGCGCGGGTCCTTGTCGGTGCGGGAGACCTCGCCGAGCAGGCGCTCGAACTCCCGCACGTAGTGGTCGACGGTCCGGCGGAAATCCGGCTCGGCGCGGTAGCGGCGGCGGATCTCGTCGAAGGTCTGCTGCCCCTCCGCCGTGTAGAGGCGGCGGGTGAACAGCTCCGTCTCACCGCGCCGGTAGCGCTCCCAAAGGTCCACCGCGGAAGCGTGCTCGATCATCCGGGCGATGTTGCTGGAGATCGAGTCGATCGCCGCCGCGCCGGCCCGGTCGGGATCGGCGCCTTGACCGGTCCTGGCAGGGCCTTGGCCGGTGCTGGCGCCGCCTTGACCGGCCTTGGCATTGTCCTGCCCGGACTTGGCCGCGGCCTTGCCGGTCGCCGGCACCTGATCCTCGTCCTCCTGCGAGGCGCGGGTGAGCAGGTCGGAGAGCCAGCCGCCGGACCCGGCGCGGGGGAGGACGGCGTCGCGCCGCGCCTCGCCGGCGGGCCGGTTCGCGGCCTGCGGCGCGGCTGGGCGAACCGTCCCCTGAGCCGGTACCGGCTGGGCCGGACGAACCGGGGCCACGGTCTGGGCAGGCTGGGCCGGAGCCTGGGCCGCTGGCTTCGGCGCCGACGGCTTGGCGGCCTGCACCGAAGCTTGCGTCGGGGCCGGCTGCGCCGGAGCCTGCGGCTTCTGGGCTGCGGGTGCCGAGACCGCCGGGGCGGGGCGGCCGCCTTCCACGGCGCGAGGCTGCGCCGAGGGCTGCGCGACGTCGACCGCGCGGGGCGAGCGCTGGACCAGGGCCGAGAGCTCGTTCAGGGCCTTGATCTGCTCGGCCACCACCCGGCGCATCTCGCCGGTAGCGTCCTGCGCCTCCTGCGGGATGCTGACCACGCCGCGCTGCAGGTCGCCGCGGATCTCCTCCAGGGTCCGGCGGATCTCGGTCGCCATGCCGCGCATGGACTCCACCGTGCCCTGGAAGCGTTCGGCGGCGTCGCCGAAGGCCTCGCGCATCTCGCCCGAGGCACCCGCCACCGCCTGGCGGACCGATTCGGCCGCCCGCTCGCCCTCCTGGCCGGTACCGGCGCGCAGGCGCTCGAACGCCTCCGTCACGGCGCTGCCGGCCTGGCGGGCACTGGTCTCGATCTCGCGGCCCAGCGCCTGGGTGCGGGCCTCGATCGTCTTCAGCGTCGCCTCGACCCGGGCGCCGACACCCTCCGTGGCGGCGGCGAGCGCCGCCGAGCGGGCATCGATGCTGCCGAGCAGGGCGTCGATCTCGGCCTGGCGCTCGCCGAGCGACGCGTTGACCCGGCCCTCGGCGCCCTCCAGCGCTCCGGCGGCCGCCGTGAGGTCGCCGAGATGCTGGCGGGCGGTCTCGGTCAGGGCCTTGCCGCGGGCGTCGAGCGTCGCGGCGAGGCCGGCGGCCTGGCGCAAGGCACCTGTCGCCGCACCCTGGAGCGCACCGACCTGTTCGGCGACCCGGTCGGACGCCTTGCCCGTCTCCGCCGCGATCTCGGCGAGCGCCGCCTGGATCTCCTGCACCCGGCCGGACAGCCCGCCCTCGATCGCCGACAGGTTCTCGCCGGACTTGCCGATGAGGTCCTGGAGGGCGCCGCAGGCGGCCTCGATGCGGCCGATCAGTCCGCCGAGTTCGCCGCCGAGGCGCTGGTTGACCTGGGTCAGGGCCTCGACCGCCCGGGCCGCGCCCTGGTCGGCCGCCCGGCGCAGGGTCTCGGCCGCCTCGGAGGACAGGGCCGCCAGCGTCTGGGCCCGTTCGCCGAGCGCCGCCACCGCGCCGCCCATCCCCTCGGTCACCACCCGCTCCAGCGCCTCGCTGCGCTGGGCCAGCACCGCCACCAGCTCGCTGCCGGGGCCCTCGACCAGGTCGCGCAGCTGCGCCACGTGGCGGTCGAGTCCCTCGACCGTCTGGCCGCTCGCCGTCAGCGCCGCCACCAGGGCGCCGCCGCGCTGGTCGAGGGTCCGCTGCAGCGAGGCGGTCGTCGCCTCGAGGGTCTGGCTCAAGGTGCCGCCGCGCTCGTCGACGATCTGGCGCAGGGTCTCGACCCGCTCGGCGAGGCCGCGATTCAGCTCAGCCCCTCGCCCGTCGATGGCCTGGGTCAGGTCGCGGGCGGTCTCGGCCAGCGCCCGGGTGAGGGTGGTGCCGCGCTGGTCGATCAGCGCCGCGAAGGCCGCCGCACGGCGGTCGAAGCCCGAGCTGAGCTGGGCGCTGCGCTCGTCCACCGCCGCGGCCAGCGCCGCGGAGCGCTCGTCCATGGCGCCGTGCAGGCTCGCGACCCGCTCGTCGAGGGCCGCCGTGAGCGCCGCCGTGCGGGCATCGACCAGGGCCGCGTAGGCGTCGCTGCGGTCGTCGAAGGCGTCGGCCAGGGCTTCGCCCCGGGCCGCCACCAGGGCCGCGAAGGCGCGCATCCGGCCGTCGATCCGGGCCGTGAAAGCGGCGCTGCGCTCGTCGACGCTGCCCGACAGGGCCTCGGTGCGGGCCTGCATCAGGGCGGCGAGCTCCGCCGCCTTGGCGTCGACCAGCATCCCGAAGGCCGCGGCGCGCTCCTCGACGGTGCCGCCGAGGACCTCGATGCTCGCCCGCAGGCGCTCGGCCACCGCCTCGCCGCCAGCATCGAGCTGCTGTGCCAGAGCCTCGACCTGACCGCCGAGCACCGCGTCGAGGGCGGCGCGGCTGCGCTCGAGGGCCGTCGACAGCTCGGCCGCCCGGGCATCGAGCAGGGCGGCCAGCGCCGCGCCGCGGCCGTCGAAGGTCTCGGCGAGGTCGCTGTTGCGCGAGTCGAGCAGGCCGGCCAGCGCGTCGCCGCCGCTGCGGATCGTGGCGGCGAGCACGTCGATGCGCTCCTGCACCCGGCGGGCCAGGACGTCGCCGGCACCGGTGAGCTCGGCCAGCGCCCGCTGACGGCCGTCGATCAGCCGCACCAGGTTGCCGCCGCCCTGCTCGATCGTGCCGGCAATGGCCGCCTCGCGCTCGCGCAGCAGGGCCGCCAGCGCCTCGACACGCTCGGTGAGGGTGTGGGCGAGCGCCGTCCGGTGTCCGTCGAGGGCGTCGCCGAGGCCGGCCTGGCGCTCGGCCAGGATCCCGGAGACCGCCTCGGCACTGCGCGACACGGCGTCGCCGAGCGTCGCGACGCGGGATTCGAGCAGGCCGGCGGCCTCCTCGCCCCGGGCCGCGATCAGGCCCGCCAGGGCCTCGCCGCGATGGCCGAGGCTGGTCTCGAGCGCCTGCGCCCGGGCCTCGATCAGGCCGTCGAGGTCGCGGAGGGCCGCCTCGATCCGGCCCGACAGGCTGGTGCCGCCGGTCTGCGCCGCCCGGGCGAAGTCCTCGGCACGGGCATCGAGCATCCCGGCGAGCGCCTGAGCGCGAGCCTCCACCGCCTCCGCGAAGGCCGCGCCGCGGCTCTCGACCAGGTGGTCGAGGGCGGCGAGGCGCTCGTCGAACAGGCGCCCGAGGGCGTGGGTGCGCTGGTCCACCGTGCCGACCGCCTGGCCGACGCGCTCCTCGAGCGTCGCGGCCAGGATGTCGCCGCCCTCGGCCAGCATGCCGCGCAGGGCCCCGACCCGGTCGTCCAGCACGGCGCCGAGGGCGCCGGCCTGGTCGTCGAGGAGCTGGCGCACCGCGCCGGCGCGCTGCTCCAGCGCGTCGTGCAGGGCGCGAATCCGGTCGTCGAGGCCGGCATGGAGCGCCGCCGACTGGCCGTCGAGGAGACCGCGCAGCGACGCAACCTGCTCGTCCAGCAGGGTAGCGAGCGCCGTGCCGCGGTCGCCCATGGCCGCTCCGAGACGGCCCGAGCCCTCGGCGAGGACCCGGTCGGCCTCCTCGATCGTGTCGCGGAGCGCGCCGAGCACGGCCTCGCCGCGCTTGCCGATGAGGTCGGAGAGGGCGGTGCCGCCGCGGTCGAACAGTCGCGCCAGCTCGGTCATGCGGCCGGCGAGCGACCCGAACATCGCCCGGCCGCGCTCGTCGATCTCCTGCGCCATGGCGGCGGTGCGCTCATCGACGAGGCGCGCCAGGGTCTCGGTGCGGCCCTCGAAGGCGGCGCGGATCGCCTCGGCCTGGGCGGCGAGGTCGCGGCTCGCATCGCCGCTGTGGGTCTCCACGAAGGTGACGAGCTCGCGGGTGCGGGCGCCGAGTTCCTCGTCGAGGCCGCGGGTGCGGCTCTCGATCAGGCGTAGGGCCTCCTCGGCCTTCGCGCCGAAGGTCTCGTCGACGATGCGGCCGCGCTCGTCCAGGGCCTGGGCCAGGCCTTCGAGGCGGGCGATGACCCGCTCGTCGAATCGGGCAGCACCGGCATCGAGGGAGCGGGTCAGCTCCTCGGTGCGGCGGCCGAGCTCGTCGCCGATCTCGCTCACCCGGGCAGTCAGCGTATCGCTCATCGCCTGGCTGCGGGCGGTGATGGCGCGGGCGAGCTCGTCGGCGCGGCCGTCGAGGGCCTGAGCGACCTCGCGGCCGCCCTCGGCCATCACCCGGGCCATCTCGCCGGCCCGCACGATCAGGGCCTCGTTCAGCGCCGTGGCGCGGGCGCCGATATGCTGGTCGACATGGGCCACCATGGTGCTGAAGGTGGCGCCGATCTCGGCGGTGCGCTTGGCCGAGCGGTCCTCGAGCGCGCCGAGCTGGGCCTCGACGGCCTCCCGGGCCTCGCGGGTGCGCTCCGCGATGGTCTCCGCCACGGCGCGGCCCTGGACCGTGATGAGGCGGTCCATCTCCTCGAGGCGGCCGGAGACGCTCTCGGTGAGGTCGTGGGTGTCGCGTGAGATGCGGTCGGCCAGGATGTCGCCGCGGGCGATCGCGTCTTGAAGCGCCGCGAGGCGGTTGGTCAGCACCTGGTCGATGGCGCGGCCGCCATTCTCGGCGGCGCTGGCCAGCGCCGCGCCGGTCTTGTCGAGGGCGTCGTTGACCCGGGCGCCCTGGTTCGCCACCGCCACGACGATGTCGCGGCCGGTCGCGGCGAGGCGGGTATGGGTCTCCTCGGCGTGCCGGCCGATCAGGTCGGTCAGCGCGCGGCCGTGCCCGTCGAAGGCGGTCCCGACCTCGACGAGGCGGGTGTCGAGGGCACCGGTGGCGGATTCTGCCGCCAGGGCGAGGGCTGCGGATACGTCCTCGGCCTGGCGCGCCAGGTGCTCGACGGCGCCGCGCAGGGTCGCGTCGGTGGCGTGCGTGCGCTCGGCCACCAGGCGGCCGGCCTCCTCGGCCGCCCGCGCGAAGGCGGTCGTCGCCGCGAGGGTCCGCTCGTCGAGGGCGCCGGTCGCCGTCTCGGCCGCACGGCCGATCGCGATCGCCGCCTCCTCGGCCCGGCCCGCAAGGCCCACCACCGCACCGTGCAGCGCCGTGTCGGCCTCGCCGGCCCGCGCCCCGATCAGCTGCGCCGCCTCCTCCGCCACTCGGGCGAAGGACGACGCCGCCTCGGCCAGCCGCGCCTGCAGCGCGCCCGTGGCCTCCTCGGCGCCCTGGCGGAACGCCTCGACGCTCTCCGCCGTGCGCGCGCCCACCGCGCCCGTCGCCGTCTCGGCGGCGCGGCGCAGAACTTCTGCGGCTTCCTCCGCCCGCACGCCCAGCTCGCCGGTCGTCGCGGTCGTGGCCTGCCGGAACAGCTCGGCCGCGGCCTGGCTGCGGGCGTCGAGCTCGGCGCCGGTGGTCTCAAGCGTGCGCCGGAAGATGTGCGCGACCTCGACCGTGCGGGTGCCGAGCGCGCCGGTCGCCTGCTCGGCGGCGCGGCGCATGATCTCGGCGGCTTCCTGCGAGCGGCCCTGCAGCGCGTCGCCGACCGTGTCGGCCGAGGCGGTGAGGGCGGCGGCTGCGGCTTCCGCGCGCTCGGCGAGACCCGCGAGGGCGGTGCGCAGGGAGGCGTCGGCGGTCTCGGTGCGCTCGCCGATCAGGCGGCTCGCCTCCTCGGCAGCGGCCACGAAGGCCGTGGCGGCCGAGGCCGTACGGCCGTCGAGGGCGCCGGTGGCGGACTCCGCAGCCAGCGCGATGGCGGCGGCGACATCCTCGGCCTGGCGCGTCAGGTGCTCGACCGCGCCACGCAGGGTCGCGTCGGTGGTCTCGGTGCGCTCGGCCACCAGGCGCCCGGCTTCCTCCGCGGCGCGCGCGAAGGCCGAGGCCGCCGCGAGCGTGCGCGCGTCGAAGTGGCCGGTCGCCTGCTCGGCGGCGGCGGAGATCGCGGCGGCCACGTCCTCGGCCCGCTCGGCCAAGCCGTCGACGGCACCCCGCAGGGTTGCATCAGCTGCACTCGCGCGCTCGGCCACCAAGC
>NZ_BPQJ01000013.1:23542-180119 GCF_022179185.1 Methylobacterium frigidaeris
CGAGGGCGCCGGTGGCGGACTCCGCAGCCAGCGCGATGGCGGCGGCGACATCCTCGGCTTGGCGCGTCAGGTGCTCGATCGTGCTGCGCAGGGTCGCGTCGAGGGACTGGGCGCGGGTCGCCACAGCGTGGCCGGCCTCCTCGGCGGCGCGGGCGAAGGCGGCAGCCGCCTCCTCGGTGTGCTCGCCGACATGGCCGGTGGCCGCCTCCGCAGCGGCGCGGAACCTGTCGGCCAGGGCGGCGGCGCGGGCGTCGAGATCGGCCCCGATCTCGTCCGCGGTGCGGCGCAGGCCCTCGCCGGCGTCGGCGGTGCGGGCCTCGAAGCCGCCCTGCAGGGCATCGGCCGCGAGGGCCAGTGCGGCTTGCGTCTCCTGCGTGCGCCGGTCGAAGCCCTCGGCGAGGTCGCGGCTCCGGATCTCGAAGGCGGTGGCCAGCCCATCGAGGGCCTGGCCGATCCGGCCCTCGGCCTCCCCCGTGCGCTCGGCCACCAGGGCGGCGACGCGCTCTCCGGTCTGGTCCAGGCTGCGCTCCAGGCTGCCGCCATGGCCGACCAGCACCTCCTCGACGCGCCCGATCGTCTCCTCGAGACGGGCGGCAAGGTCGGCCCCGCGCACGCCGAGGGCCTGGGCGGCGTCCTCGACCAGGGTCGAGAGATCGTCGCGCACCCGCGTGGCGCGGTCGCCGAAGGCGGTGATGACGCCGTCGCTGGCGCGGGCGAGCCCGGCCTCGGCCGCCGCCGCCCGGGCCTCGATCGCCGCCGCGACGCCGTCGCCGGCCTGCTCGATCTCCTCGCGCAGCGCGATGCCGCGGTCCGAGATATGGGCCGCGATGGCGCTTCCGGAGGCGGCGAAGCGCTCGGTGATGGACGCGCCTGTCTCGGCGAACCGCTCGGTGAGGTCGCCGCCGCGGGCGAGGAAGCGCTCCTCCAGCCCCTGCGCCGAGCGCTCGAAGGTGTCGCGGACCTGGGCGCCCTCGCGGTTGAGGGCCTCGATCACCTCGGCGCCGGTCTCCGCCAGGGTGCGGGCGACGGTGCCGGCATTCTCGGCGAGCGTGCGGGTGAGGAGGCCGCCGGTGCGCTCGAACGCCTCCGTGACCTCGACCGCCCGGCTCTCGAGCGCGCGGCTCAACGAGTCGCCGACGGTGCCGAGATCGGACTTCACCCCCTCGCTGGTGGCGACGAGGCGCTGCACCAGGTCGTCGCCGCGGCCCGCCACCGCCTCGACCACCCGGTCGCCGGTGGCTGCCAAGGCGGCCGTAACCGCCTCGCCGCGATCGCCGATCGCCGCCGTGATCGCCTCGCCGCGGGCGCCGAGCGCGGCGGTGACCCGCTCGCCGGCACCGTCGACGGCCGTGACGATGCGCTCGGCGGCGGTGTCGAGCTCCTGGGTCAGGTTCTGGTGCGAGCCCTGGATCGCGCCGCGCACCCGCTCGGCATTGGCGACGATCGACTCGCGCTGCGCCACCAGCTCCTCGACGAGGGAGCGGATGCGGATCTCGTTGTCCGAATAGGCGCGCTCCAGGGTCGAGATCTCGCCGCGCACCAGGGTCTCGAGCTCGCCGGCGCGGGCGAGCGCCCGCTCGACGCCGTCGCCGACCGCCGCGACCTCGCGGCGGACCGCCTGCGACATGGTCAGGACCGCGTCGGTGGAGAACCCCTCGGGCTCGGCGAGCCGGATCGCCACCTCGCCGACCGCGCGAGCGACGTGACGCATCTCCTGGGCGCGCACCGCCAGCATGGCGGCGATGAAGAACAGCATAACCGGGGCGAGCACCGCCGCCGCGCCGATCGCACCCTGGAGGCCGCTGAGCCCTGAGGCGAAGCCGCGCAGGTCGCCGCCGGACTGGCTCCAGGCGAGGGCCGCGAAGCCGGCGAGCCAGACGAGGGCGGCGAGGCTCGCGACGACGTAGGGCGCGCGCGAAGGCTCGATCCGCAGGGTCTGCTGCAGGGCCCCGACGCTGCGGCGGTCGTCGTTGGCGACGAGGGAGCGGTCGGGCGGCAGGAGCCCACCCTCGCGGCGGCCGTCGCGGGACGCGGGAAGGGAACTGCCGTCGAAGCCGGGCTCGCGGACGGCGCCGGGATTCGAAAGGGGATCGGACAAGGGGTCGGAATCGTGCACGTCGGGCAGGCGGGGCTCGACCCGGCTGCCGTCGGCAACGTCCGTCGATCGGGCGTCGGGCGATCGGGCGTCGGGCCCCGCCGGATGGTCCAGGTTCAGGGCCTGCTCAATCGCCGACAGCGCCGCTTCCGCCGGATCCTTGAGCTTCTTTTCCGTCGCCATCGAACGCCTCGTTACGCCGTGAACGCCGCCGGGCGGCCCGTGAGGGTCGCCGCGCCGCATCATCCCGAGATCCCGCGAAACCCGCGCCGTGCCGCCAGCCGGCGCGATCTCAGCGGTTTACCACGAGAACCTTAGACGCAAGGAGTACCAGCCGGATACCCGGACCGCGCCAACCCTCCCAAAAAGCTTAACGGAATGGTTACCATGTGTCCGGCGCGCCGCGCCCGATCCCGCTATCCTGCCGCAGAGTCTCGGCTTTGCCGGCCGGAGGACGGGACCGGGCGAGCCGCGATCGCGCTGTGGACAGACTTCCACCGGATCCGCCGGAACCTCTCCGCCCACAGCCGCGCGTGCTTCGGGACCTTGCATCCGGCCAAGGCCTGCGGGATCTGGCCTGGTCCCTCCCGACGATCCCCTCCGACAGGCTCACGCGAGAGGCCCCGATGGAACCGCTCCTCGACCGCGCGCATCTCGACCGGCAGACCTTCGGCGACGCCGACCTCGCCCGCGAGGTGCTGGCGCTGTTCGCAGGCCAGTGCGACCGGCTGGTGCCCGGGCTGTCCGATCTGGACCTGGCGCCCGACGCCCGGGCGGACCTCGCCCATACCCTGAAAGGGTCCGCCCTCGGCATCGGTGCCGCCCGCGTGGCGGCACTGGCCGGGCGGCTCGAAGCAGCCCTGCGGGCCGGCGACGGAGAGACGGCGCGCGCCCTCGCGCCGGCCCTGGCCGGGACGGTGCAGGAGACGCTGGCGCTTCTCTGAGCCCTCAGGCTCCAGGCCTCGCGCTCCACGCCGCGAGCCATGCTGCGACGCGTATGCCGCGCGACGCACGGCGCGCTTGCATTCCGGGGCGGCAGCCGCCAATCAGACCCCGCCGCGTCCTTACGTCCGACCCGCGGCCGCGCTCGAGGCTTCCGGAGTCCCAGATGGTCCAGATCACCTACGTCGATGCCGCCGGCACGCCCCGCACCGTGAAGGGCGAGGTCGGCTCGACCGTGATGGAGACCGCGATCCGCAACAACGTTCCGGGCATCGATGCGGAATGCGGCGGCGCCTGCGCCTGCGCGACCTGCCACGTCTATGTCGGCGAGGACTGGGCGGAGGCGGTCGGCCCGGCCGAGCCGATGGAGCAGGACATGCTCGACTTCGCCTCGGACGTGCGGCCGAGTTCCCGCCTGTCGTGCCAGATCCGGCTCAAGCCCGAGCTCGACGGCCTCACCGTTACCACCCCGGCCCGCCAGGGCTGAGGCGGGCCCGGACTGGTTCTCAGCATTCCGTAGAGGAATGGCGATGCCTCAGCTACGGTTGGGCCGGTTGCGAGCCGCGCGTAGTCCCGCCCTCAGGGCCATACCCCGCGACGGGACTGAACAGGCCAGCGGCCTCGACCGCCTCGGCCACGCAATTCCTTAAGCATCGGCGTTCGAGGATCACGGCCGACATCCGGGGACGACCCGGAGGAGGAGGGGCGCCGTGATGAACCAGGCCCGAAGGGTGGGCGACGATCGTGCCGGGGAGGGGTGCGCCCTGTCGGACATCGCGGCCGCGGCGACGACCCTGCGCCAGGCCGCGCACGACAAGACGCAGCGCATCCGCCAGATCACCAGCCAGGTGAAGATGCTGGCCCTCAACGCCCGCATCGAGAGCAGCCGGGTCGGCGAACACGGGCGCGGCTTCACGGTGGTGGCCAACGAGGTCGGTGCCGTCGGCGAGGCGATCGCCGGTCTCGCCCAGGAGCTGGAAGCCGACGTCGATGGGCGCATCGTCGGGCTGCAGGAGCAGGTCTCCTGGCTGGTGACCCGGGCGCAGGGCGAGCGCCTGGTCGACCTCGCCCTCAACGCGGTGGAGCTGATCGACCGCAATCTCTACGAGCGGACCTGCGACGTGCGCTGGTGGGCGACCGACGCCGCGGTCGTGGCCTGCGCGGCGGAGCCGAGCACGGCGGCGGCGGCCTTCGCCGAGAAGCGGCTCGGCGTGATCCTGTCCGCCTACACGGTCTATCTCGATCTCTGGCTGTGCGACCTCGACGGCCGCATCCTCGCCACCGGTCGGCCCGACCGTTTCCCCGGCCTGCGCGGCCAGAGCGTGGCGCAGGAGCCCTGGTTCCGGCAGGCCGCCACGCTCGCCTCGGGCGACGAGTACACGGCGGCCGACATCCGGACGGAGCCGCGCCTCGGCAGCGCCCAGGTGGCGACCTACTGCGCCAGCGTGCGCCAGGACGGCGAGGCCGCGGGTCGCCCCGTCGGCGTGCTGGCGATCCATTTCGACTGGGAGCCGCAGGCGCAGGCGATCGTCCAGGGCGTGCGTGTGGTGCCGGAGGACCGCTCCCGCACGCGCGTGCTGCTCGTCGATGCGGCGCACCGCGTGATCGCCGCGAGCGACGGCACCGGACTCCTGAGCGAGCGGCTGCGGCTCGAACTCGACGATCCGGTCAGCGGCGCCCGGCCGACGAAAGACCGCAAGGGCCTCGTCGCCTATCACCGCACGCCCGGCTACGAGACCTACCGGGGTCTCGGCTGGTACGGGGTGATCGTGCAGGGGGCGGGGTGAAGCCTCAACGGAGCAGGGCCCGCGTGGCCTGGTCGATGCCGTCGAGGGTCAGCGGGTACATCCGGTCGGAGACGATCTGGCGGATCATCGCGTTCGACTGCGAGTAGCCCCACTGCGCCTGCGGCACGGGGTTGAGCCAGGCCACTTTCGGGAAATGGGCCAGCACCCGCTCGAGCCACACCCGGCCGGACTCCTCGTTCCAGTGCTCGACCGAGCCGCCCGCCATCGCGATCTCGTAGGGCGACATCGCCGCGTCGCCGACGAAAACCACCCGGTAGTCGGACGGGTAGGTGCGGATCACGTCGAGGAGCGGCGTCGCCTCGGTATGGCGCCTGCGGTTGTCCTTCCAGACTTTCTCGTAGAGGCAGTTGTGGAAGTAGAAGTGCTCGAAGTGCTTGAACTCGGAGCGGGCGGCGGAGAAGAGCTGCTCGGCCAGCTCGACGTGCCAGTCCATCGATCCGCCGACATCGAGGAACAGCAGCACCTTGACGGCGTTGCGCCGCTCCGGCCGCAGGCGGAGATCGAGCATGCCGTGGCGGGCAGTCTCGCGGATTGTGCCGTCGAGGTCGAGCTCGTCCGCCGCGCCGGTGCGGGCGAAGCGGCGCAGGCGCCGCAGGGCCAGCCGGATGGTGCGCGAGCCGAGTTCCGCCGAATCATCCAGGTCCTTGAAGGTACGCTGGTCCCAGACCTTCACGGCCCGGAAGTTGCGATTGCCGTCCTGGCCGATGCGGATGCCTTCCGGGTTGTAGCCGTAGGCGCCGAAGGGCGAGGTGCCCCCGGTCCCGATCCATTTCGAGCCGCCCTGGTGGCGCCCCTTCTGCTCGGCCAGCCGCTCCTTCAGGGTCTCGAACAGCCTGTCCCAGCCCAGCGCCTGGATCTGCGCCCGCTCCTCCTCGGTGAGGTATTTCTCGGCCAGCTTGCGCAGCCATTCCTCTGGAATGGCTTGCGGCTCCACCGCCTCCCCGACCGTGACCACACCCTTGAAGACGCGGCCGAACACCCGATCGAACTTGTCGAGGTTGCGCTCGTCCTTCACCAGGGCGGTGCGGGAGAGATAGTAGAAGTCCTCGACCCGCTGGTCGGCGAGGTCGCGATCGAGGGCCTCGAGCAGGGTCAGGTACTCGCGCAGCGAGACCGGGACCTTGGCGGCGCGCAGCTCGGTGAAGAAGGTCAGCAGCATGGCACCGATCAACGCGCCGCGGCGCGTGTCGGTCAAGCCCTCTTGCGGGTCTCCCCGGGCAGAGGCACCGGGTCCCGTCGCCGCGCCTCCGCCGCGAGGTTCCAGACGATGCCGCCGACGATCAGCCCGGCGCCGAGGAATAGCCATGGGTCGAGGGGTTCGCCGTAGAGGCGCCATCCGAGCACCGCGATGAGCGGGATTCGCAGGAAATCGAGCGGCATGACCAGGATGGCGTCGCCGCGCCGGTAGGCGCTGGTCAGGCACCAGTGCGAGGTGAGCCCGGCGATGCAGAGAAGCGCCAGCGCCAGCCCGTGACGGCCCTCGAAGGCCTGGACCGGCACGGCCGGGAAGAGCCGGCCGGCCGCGAGGTTGAGGGGCAGCTGGATCAGGTTCATCCAGAACAGGATCGACAGCACGCTCTCGGTCCGGGTCAGCGCCTTGGTGGCGACCGCGGTCAGGGCGAACATCACCGCCGCGCCCAGCACGACCAGGCTCGCCGGCTGCAATGCAGCCAGACCTGGCCGCAGCACCACCAGCACGCCGAGGAAGCCGAGGGCCACCGCCGCGACCCGGCTCGCGGTCAGCCGCTCGCGCAGGATCAGCACCGCCAGCAGCGTGACCCAGGCCGGCGTGGTGAACTCCAGGGCGAACACCACCGCGAGAGGCAGCAGCGTGACACCGAGAGACCAGGCGTAGTTGCCGCCCCAATGGACGAGGTTGCGGGCAAGGTGCAGCGGCATCCGTCGCGCCGGGAGCGGCCGGCGGCGCAACAGCGCGACCGCGCCGACGATCGCCACCCCGGCCCCCGCCCGGGCCGCCAGGATGTCGAACAGGCCGAGCGCCGGCGCCAGCTCGCGCACGGCGATCGCGGTCGCCGAGAACGACAGCAGGGCGCCGGCCATCCAGAGGACGACGGCGGCGAGGTCGGGGAGGGGTTTCACCGCGGGTCGTTTACGGCCAGCGCACCGTCGGCGGCATTGAGGACAGGATCGACGCGACGTTGCCGCCGGTCTTCAGGCCGAAGATCGTGCCGCGGTCGTAGAGCAGGTTGAACTCGACGTAGCGGCCGCGGCGCACCTGCTGCTCGTGGCGGTCGGCCTCGGTCCAGGGGGTGGCGAGGTTGCGCCGCACGATCTCGGGATAGATCCGCAGGAAGGCCTCGCCCACCTCGCGGGTGAAGGCGAGGTCCGCCGCCGGTTCGCCGGTCCAGTGATAGTCGTAGAAGATGCCGCCGATGCCGCGCGGCTCGTTGCGGTGCTTGAGGTGGAAGTACTCGTCGCACCAGGCCTTGTAGCGGGCGTAATCCGCGGCCGGGTGCTTGCCGCAGGCCTCCTCGAACGCGGCATGGAACGCGACCGTGTCCGGATCCTCCTGGTTTCGGCGCCGGTCGAGGACCGGGGTCAGGTCCGCCCCGCCGCCGAACCACGGCTTCGTCGTCACCACGAAGCGGGTGTTCATGTGCACGGTCGGCACGTGCGGGTTCCACGGATGGGCGATCAGCGAGAGGCCGGTGGCGAAGAAGCGCGGATCCTCCGCGGCGCCCGGGATCTGCCCGCGGAACTCGGGGGCGAACTCGCCGTGCACCGCCGAGACGTGCACGCCGCACTTCTCGAACACCCGGCCGCGCAGCATCGCCATGGTGCCGCCGCCGCCCGGCGCGCCGGAATGGTCCTGGCGCTCCCAGGGCGTGCGCTCGAACCGCCCCGGCCTGCCGGCTTCGGGGGCGAACGGCCCCGTCGCCTCCTCCTCCAGGCGCTCGAAGGCGGTGCAGATCCGGTCGCGCAGGGTGGAGAACCAGGTGGTCGCCTCGGTCTTGAGCGCGGCGATGTCGGGAGCGGCTTCGGTCATGGATGTCTCATCCCATACCGGCGGGCGCGGGCCAAGGCGTCTGACGGCCGAGGCATCAGACGGCGCCGAGCTGGCGCAGGCCCTCGCCCAGGATCATCCCGGCCGCCACCGCCACGTTGAGCGAGCGCATCCCGGCCTGCATCGGGATCGCCACCCGGGCCTCGGCATCGGCGTGGACCGCCTCCGGCACCCCGGCCGATTCGCGCCCGACCATCAGGCAGTCGCCGTCCCGGAAGGCGTGCGCCGTGTAGGGCACCGAGCCGGTGGTGGTGGCGAGCACCAGGCGAGTCCCGGCCTCCCGGCGCCAGGCATCGAAGGCGGCGTAGGAGCGGTGACGGGTGATCGCGACGTGGTCGAGGTAGTCGAGGCCGGAGCGGCGCAGGTGGCGGTCCGAGACGTCGAACCCCGCCGGCTCGATGATCTCGACGGCGACGCCGAGGCAGGCGGCGAGGCGCAGCATCGTGCCGGTGTTCTGCGGGATGTCGGGCTGGTAGAGGGCGAGGCGCAGCATGGTTCCGGGAATGTCAGGTCCGATGCCCCGTCATATGCCGGTCAGCGGCCTGCGGCATCACCCCCCGGTTGGCGTCGGGCCGCCGCCGCATAGCTGAGACACCCGTCACCCTGGGTACCCCGCATGTTCCTCGACTGGCTCGAGCGCCGCATCGATCCCTTCGCCCCCTTCGATGAGGCGCGCCGCCCGCCTGACACGGTGGCGGGCTTCGCCTGGTTCTACCTGCGGCCGGTGCGCGAACCCCTGGCGGTGCTGTTCGTGGCGGCGCTCGCCGCCGGCAGCGTCGAGGCCTCGCTCTACCTGCTGATGGGCTGGTTCGTCGACATCCTGGCCCGGTCCGGCCCGGAAAACCTGTGGCGCGACCACGGCACCGGGTTGATGCTGGCCGCCGGCCTGATCCTGGTAGTGCGGCCGCTCCTCGCCTGGCTGCACGAGGTGCTGTCGAACCAGCTCGTGGTGCCGCAGACCACCGGCCTGATCCGGTGGCGCACCCATCTCTACACCCTCGGCCATGCCCTGTCGTACTTCCAGGCCGATTTCGCCGGGCGGCTCGCCAACCGGGTGACGCAGGTCGGGGTGGCGGTGCGCGAGCTCGCCATCGTGGTCATCGACACCCTGCTCTACGTCGCGATCTTCGCGGTCACGGCGGTCAGCCTGTTCGGGTCGATCAGCCCGTGGCTGATGCTGCCGGTCGTCGTCTGGATCC
Source organism: Methylobacterium frigidaeris (assembly GCF_022179185.1). GTDB lineage: Bacteria > Pseudomonadota > Alphaproteobacteria > Rhizobiales > Beijerinckiaceae > Methylobacterium > Methylobacterium frigidaeris. The sequence goes on from NZ_BPQJ01000013.1 coordinate 32,612, forward strand.
TGGCCTATGCGGGGCTGACCACCTACTTCGTGCCCCGCGCCCGGGCGCGCTCGCTCACGGTCGCCGATACCCGCTCGGTCCTCATCGGGCGCATCGTCGACAGCTACACCAACATCCTGACCGTCAAGCTGTTCGCCCGCGATCGCGAGGAGCGCTCGGCGGTGCGCGCGGCCACGATCGAGCACACCGACGCCTACCTGCATTCCTTCCGTCTCGTCACGGCGGTGACCGGCACGCTCTCGCTCCTCAACAGCGGCCTGATCGTCGCGACCGCCGGGGTGGTGCTGGCCCTGTGGTCGCGCGGGCAGATGACGACCGGGGAGGGCGCGGCGGGCCTCGCCCTGGTGCTGCGGCTGATCGCGATGTCGGGCTGGGTGATGCAGACCGTGCGCGGGCTGTTCGAGCATATCGGCGTGGTGCAGGAGAGCATGCAGACCATCGCCCGCCCGCACGCGCTCACCGACCGGCCGGATGCCCGCGACCTCGCGGTGACGGGCGGCGAGGTGCGCTTCGAGGGCGTCAGCTTCCATTACGGCCGGGAGGAGGCCGGGATCATCAAGGATCTGACCTTGCGGATCGCTGCCGGCGAGAAGGTCGGCCTCGTCGGCCCGAGCGGGGCGGGCAAGACCACGCTGACCTCGCTGCTTCTGCGCCTGCACGACCTCGAGGGCGGCCGCATCCTGATCGACGGGCAGGACATCGCGGAGGTGACGCAAGCCTCGCTGCGCCGGCAGATCGCCGTGGTGACGCAGGACACCTCGCTGCTCCACCGCTCGATCCGCGACAACATCGCGTATGGCCGCGAGGACGCGACCGAGGCGGGGATCACCGAGGCGGCCAAGGCGGCGCATGCCGACGCCTTCATCCGCGATCTCACCGACCACAAGGGCCGCGGCGGCTACGACGCCCAGGTCGGCGAGCGCGGCGTCAAGCTGTCGGGCGGCCAGCGCCAGCGCATCGCCATCGCCCGGGTGATCCTGAAGGACGCGCCGATCCTGATCCTCGACGAGGCGACCTCGGCCCTCGATTCGGAGGTCGAGGCGGCGATCCAGAGCTCCCTCGATCGGCTGATGCAGGGCAAGACCGTGCTCGCCATCGCGCACCGCCTCTCGACCATCGCGGCCCTCGACCGGCTGGTGGTGCTGGATCGCGGCCGGATCGTCGAGGAGGGGCGGCACGCCGACCTGGTCAAGGCCGGTGGGCTCTACGCGCGCTTGTGGGCGCGGCAATCCGGCGGGTTCCTGGGAGAGGACGAGGAGCGGGCGGCAGCGGAGTAGGCGGGGCGACGTTCGCGCCTTGAGACCGGAATCGGAGAAGATCTCACTGCCAGATATCAGTGAGATCTTCTTCGACCACGCGGCAGGATTTTCACTCTCCGCGTCATCCCGAGGCCGCGCAGCGGAACCGATGACGATGTAGCAGTGGTAAGCAACTCGTAAGATAAAACCAAGGATGGTTTGACTTAATTTGTCGACGTCATCTCACCCGCGATCTCATCCTGAGATCGTGGTGAGATGACGTCGACGCTTGCGACGCTGCTTACATCAAGCAAACAGAGTCCCGGCGCGATCACTGCTGCGCAAAAAACTTCGGATCGAGCGCCGACAGTGCGATCAGCGGCGCCGGCATCACCACCCCGGCCCGTCGGATCGACTGCGCCGCCGCCCGGCAGGCCTGGATGTCGTTGGCCGCGGCCGCCGCGTCGGCCTGCGCGACCTGCTCCGGGGTCGGCTTCTTCTGCGCCGGAGCCCCGGCCGGGGCGGGGGCGGCCTGGGATTGGGCCTGAGCCTGGCCCTGCGGGCCGGAAGCGCCGGGCCCGGTCTGGGCCACCGGCCCGCTCAGGCCCGATTTCTGCTGCGTCTCGCCGGCGCCGCTGCTCGGCTGCTGCGCCTCGCCGCGGTCGGGCGCCTGCACGGCCGCCGCCGCGGGCTGCGCGGCGCTCGCGGGAGGCGTATCCGGCGCCTTCGGATGAACGAAGGCGAGGAGCTCCTGGCACAGATTCGCCGGCGGCCCGGCGGCCTGGGCGGCGCTCAGGCTGGCGGCGAGGCCGGCAGCGGCGAGGATGATGCTGATGCGGCTCACGAGCCCGCCTCCGCCTTGTGGCCGGCCGGCTTGTGGCCTGCTCCGCCCGGATCCTTGATGTCGCCGGTCCAACGCGGACCGACGAGGTTGGTGCCAGGGTCCGAGACCCGGGCGCCGGAGGTGGCGAAGGCCTGGTAGGCGAAGCGCTGGTTCTCGGCGAGCAGGAAGCTCGCTGCGGTCGCCAGCACCACCGCCATCGCCACCGCGACCAGGAAGGCTTTCATCGCTCTCTCCGCACCCGCTTGTTCGGCCGGGACATCATTCGGCAGGAACCTGGCCGCGGCCGAGCTGCGGCCCGCTCGCGGTCTTGGCCTGCTGTTCCTTGACCCAGAGGTCGTGGTGCACCTTGGCCCAGGCCAGGTCCACCTCGCCGCTGCCCATGGCGTCGTAGGCGCCCTCCATGCCCAGCGACCCGATATAGATGTGGGCCAGGATGCCGGCGATGAACACAACGCCGATCAGCGAGTGGATCACCTGCATGATCTGCATCCCGTTGATGTCGGTCGCCGCGAACGGGAAGATCATCATGATGCCGGTGGCGCCCATGGCCAGCCCGAAGCCGACCACCATCCAGAACACCATCTTCTGGCCGGCATTGAAGCGGCCGGCGCTCGGATGCGCGTCGCCCAGAAGGCCGCCGCCCTGCTTGAGCCAGATCCAGTCGATCTTGCCCGGGATGTTGTCCTTGATCCAGAGCACGAGCATGAACAGCACGCCGAGCATGAACGGCCAGGCGAGGTAGATATGCGCGTACTTGCCGTATTGGGCCAGGGTCGCGAACGCCTCCGGCCCGATCAGCGGCATCAGCAGGCGCTTGCCGAAGATGTAGTTCAGGCCTGAGAGCGACAGGATGATGAAGCAGGTCGCCGTCATCCAGTGCGAGAAACGCTCGAAGCTGTTGAAGCGCAGGATCTTCTTGCCCGACTCCTCGCTGTGCTCGAGGCGGATGCGGCCGCGGGTGAAGTAGAACAGGCCGAGCGCGGCGAGCATGCCGAGCACCACCAGCCCCCCGATCCAGGGAAGCCAGGATTCGCGGAACTCGCGCCACTCCCGCCCTTGCGGCTGGATCAGGTTGGCGGCGGTGGCGTTCGGGATCGAGATCCGGCCGTGGATCTTCGGGTCCTGCTTGAACAGCATCTCCTCGTTGACCGAGGAGGCGGTCGGGTTGGGGGCGCCGTCCGGGGCGCGCACCTGGGCGACGGCGGGGACCGTCAGCGCCAGGGTCGCCGCCAGGAGGGCGATGGAGGTCAGCCTGCGCATCGGCGTCGTTCCCTCAGATCGCGATCGTCTCGCGGTAGGCCGTCTTCCAGCCCCAGGCGCCCGAGCCGTAGCCGCGCTTGATCACCCGCTCCTTGTAGATCTGGGCGATCATCTCGCCGTCACCGGCGAGCAGCGACTTGGTCGAGCACATCTCGGCGCAGAGCGGCAGCTTGCCCTCCGCGAGGCGGTTCGAGCCGTACTTCTCGTACTCGGCGACCGAGAGGTCGACCTCCGGACCGCCCGAGCAGTAGGTGCACTTGTCCATCTTGCCGCGGGAGCCGAAATTCCCGACCCGCGGGTATTGCGGCGCCCCGAACGGGCAGGCGTAGAAGCAGTAGCCGCAGCCGATGCACAGGTCCTTGGAGTGCAGCACCACGGCGTCGGCCGTGGTGTAGAAGCAATTCACCGGGCACACCGCCGCGCAGGGCGCGTCGGTGCAGTGCATGCAGGCCATCGAGACCGAGCGCTCGCCGGGCTTGCCGTCGTTGAGGGTGATGACCCGGCGACGGTTGATGCCCCACGGCACCTCGTGCTCGTTCTTGCAGGCGGTGACGCAGGCGTTGCACTCGATGCAGCGGTCCGCGTCGCAGAGGAACTTCATTCGCGCCATGAGGATCCCCTCCCTTTACGCCGCGCTGATCTGACAGAGGGTCACCTTGGTCTCCTGCATGCCCGTCACCGGGTCGAAGCCGTAGGTGGTCACGGTGTTCACGCTCTCGCCCAGCACCACCGGGTCGGCGCCCTTCGGGTAGAATTCCCGCATGTCCTTGCCCTGGTACCAGCCCGAGAAGTGGAACGGCATCCAGGCCACGCCCTTGGCGACGCGGTCGGTGACGAGCGCCTTCACCTTGGCCTTCGAGGTATTCTCCGGGCCGTAGACCCAGACGAACTGGCCGTCCTTGATGCCGCGCTCGGCCGCATCCTGGGTGTTGACCTCGACGAACATGTCCTGCTGCAGCTCGGCGAGCCAGGGGTTCGAGCGGGTCTCCTCGCCACCGCCCTCGTACTCGACGAGTCGGCCGGACGACAGGATGATCGGGAACTGCTTCGACACCCCGCGATCGACCGCCGCCTTCTGCACCGAGAAGCCGACATTCGGCATGCGGAACTGCCGCTCGTCCGGCCGGGTCGGGTACTTGGCGACGAGGTCGGGCCGGGGCGAGTAGACCGGCTCGCGGTGAACCGGCACCGGGTCGGGCAGGTTCCAGGCGTTCGCCCGGGCCTTGCCGTTGCCGAACGGGATCACGCCGTGATCGAGGCAGACCCGCTGGATGCCGCCCGACAGGTCGGTCGCCCAGCTGACCGCGTCCGGGTTGTTGCCGCCGATCCGCTGGATCGTCGCCAGCTCGTCCCCCGTCAGGTCCTTGTCCCAGCCGAGCTTGCGGAACACCCCGAAGGTGAATTCCGGGTAGCCGTCGGTCAGGTCCGAGCCCTGCGAGAAGGAGTCTTCGGCCAGCAGCGTCTGGCCGTTGCGCTCGGTGCCGAACCGGGCCCGGAAGGTGCCGCCGCCCTCCTTCACGTGGAGCGCGGTGTTGTAGAGGATGTGGGTGCCCGGGTGGCGGATCTCCGGCTTGCCCCAGCACGGCCACGGCAGGCCGTAATAATCGCCGCCGACCTCAGGATCGTCCTTCGGTGCCCTCAAGGTCACGAGGTCGAACTTGTGCTGGTTCTTCATGTGCGCCTTCAGGCGCTCGGGGCTCTGGCCGCAATAGCCCGTCGACCAGCCGCCGCGGTTGATCTCCCGCAGCAGGTCCTCGGCATCCGGAATGCCGTTGACGATCTTGATGTTCTTGAACAGCGAATCGGCGAAGCCGAGCTTCAACGCCATCCGGTAGATCACCTCGTAGTCGTTCTTCGACTCGAAGGCCGGCGTCACGACCTGCTCGCCCCACTGGATCGAGCGGTTCGAGGCGGTGCGCGACCCGTCCATCTCGAGCGAGGTGCAGATCGGCAGGAGGTAGGTGTTGTCCTTGCGGGCATCCATCGCCGCGAAGGTGGTCGGGTGCGGGTCGGCCACGACGAGCAGTTCCAGCTCCGCCATGCCCTTCACCGCCTCGGGCATCCGGGTCACGGTGTTGCCGCCGTGGCCGAACACCATCATGGCCTTGAGCGGCGTGCGCTGGTCGACCTGGTCGGCGGGCAGGCTGACGGCATCGAACCACCGGGTCGAGGTGAGCCCGGGGGTCTCCATGTTCTCCTTGCGCGAGCGGGCCTTGCGGCCGGCGCTGGCGGGAACCTCGTCGAAGCGCGACTGCAGCCAGTCGTACTCGATCTCCCAGACCCGGGCCCAGTGCTTCCACCCGCCCTCGACGAGGCCGTAATAGAGCGGCAGCGTCGTCACATCGAGGCCGAGATCGGTGGCGCCCTGGACGTTGGTGTGGCCGCGGAAGATGTTGGCGCCGGTGCCCGGCTTGCCCACATTGCCGGTAGCGAGGCACAGGATGCACAGCGCCCGCACGTTGGCGGTGCCGACCGTGTGCTGCGTCGCGCCCATGCACCAGATCAGGGTGGCGGGTTTTTCCTTGGCGAACAATTCGGCGACGCGCTTGAGCTGCTCGCCCGGCACGCCGGAGACCCGCTCGACCTCGTCGGGCGTCCACTTCGCGACTTCCTTGCGGACGTCGTCCATCGCGTAGACGCGCTGGTTGATGAAGTCCTTGTCCTCCCAGCCGTTCTGGAAGATGTGCCAGAGGATGCCCCAGATCACCGGGATGTCGGTGCCCGAGCGGATGCGGACGTATTCGGTCGCGTGCGCCGCCGTGCGGGTGAAGCGCGGATCGATGACGATCATGTTGGCGCGGTTGATCTCCTTGCCCGACAGCACGTGCTGCATGGAGATCGGGTGCGCCTCGGCTGGGTTGCCGCCGAGGATGATCATCGTTTTGGCGTTGCGGATGTCGTTGTAGGAATTCGTCTGGGCGCCGTAGCCCCAGGTGTTGGCGACGCCCGCCACCGTCGTCGAGTGGCAGATGCGGGCCTGGTGGTCGACGTTGTTGGTGCCCCAATACGCCGCGAACTTGCGGAACAGGTACGAGGCCTCGTTGGTGAACTTGGCCGAGCCGAGCCAGTAGACCGAATCCGCACCGGACTTGGCGCGGATCGCCTGGAGCTTGTCGGTGATCTCGGTGATCGCCTGGTCCCAGGAGACCCGTTGCCACTCGCCGTTCACGATCTTCATCGGGTAGCGCAGGCGACGGTCGCTGTGGACGAGCTCGCGGATCGCCGCGCCCTTGGCGCAATGCGCCCCGCGGTTGATCGGGCTCGCCCAGGACGGCTCCTGGCCGACCCAGACGCCGTTGACGACCTCGGCCGTGACGGTGCAGCCGACCGAGCAATGGGTGCAGATGTTCTTGCGGATCACGGCTTGAGCCGGATCGGCCGAGGAGCCGGCGGCCTGGGCCTGCCGCACCGCGCCGAGCCGCACCGTGCCGAGGGCCGCGAGCCCGCCGGCGGCCAGCCCCGATTTCCGCAGGAAGCCGCGGCGGTCGAGGGTGTGGGCGGTCAGGCCCGCGGCGAGGGCCTGGTGGCTGCCGCGGCCCGCAATGCCGCTCCTGCGCTTGGTCAGCATGCCGGTCTCACTTCTTCAGCGTCTCGTAGCCGTTGGTGCGATAGAAGGCCTTGACGTGGTCGGTCTCGCGGTAGCGCGACCGGGTCTCGGCGCTGCCCGGGTCGTAGGCCTGGGCCTCGGTGGTGCCGAGGGGCACGGAAGCGACCGCGGCCGCCGCCGCGGCAGTGCCGCCGCCGAGGGTGCGGAAGAACTGCCGCCGTCCGAGTCCCGTCCCGTCCTTCCGGGTGTCGTCGTCCTGCCGCATCGCGGCTCTCCTCTGTGTGACCGTGCCGTCCACCTCACGCCTCCATGGCGAAGGCTTCGGCCTCGACCGTCGTGAACACCTCGCCGAGTTCGCCGACCGCACGGTAGAACGGGGTTCCGGCCTGCGCCGCAACGTCGGTGAAGAAACGCCCGATCCACGGCTTCAGATGCCGTTCGAAGAAGCGGTGATCCGCCCCAGCCTCCGCGGGCAGTCGCTGCGCGGCGAGGGCCGCCATCACCTCGAGCAGGGTGGCGGCGTGATCCTCCGGCTCGCTCGATGCCGGGTCCCGCTCGAGCCCGAGCGTTGCGAAGTCCTGGCGCACCCGGGCGAGCGGCCGCTCGTTGAGGAAGCCGGTGAGGTAGTAGGAGGCATAGGGCATGATCAGCCCGCGCCCGACACCGATGAACAGGGCGAAGTAGTCGCGGCCGACCGCGCGCATCTCCGCCTCCCGGGCGGCGCGGCCGAGGGCGGCATGGGCCTGGCCGATCGGCGTCGCGTCACCGTCCAGGTTCTGCAGCGTCGTGAGCAAGTCTTGACTCGGCGCACGTCCGAGCAAGGCGGCCAGGAGGTCGTATTCCTGCGCGCGCAGAGCGTCGATCTCGTCGACCGGATCGGGCTCCTGGTTCACCATCACCTCGCGCAACGTAATGTCAGCCCCTCGGCGGCTGCGGGTTTTCATCCGCCTCCATCATTTGGAGGATGCGGCACCCTGTGGCCGGCACCATAGCCGGAAATCAGTGGGGCGCAATTCGACTTTCTAATGCTTCAAATCGGCAGCGCCCCGCCATGACGTCGCAGGCGGGGCGGGGCGGGGGAACCGGGAGCTTTTTCGCGGTGGTCCAGCGAGTTCCGCGAGGGCTCCTCTCCCGTTTGGGACGGCCGCATCACGGCGAAACTCCTGTCATCCCCAGCCGGTCCCGGGACAGCCCGGGATCGGTCGAGCGTCTGGGGAGGAACTGGAGGTGGGAGTGGTCGCGCGTGAGGCTCGGCGGTGCCTCCTGCACCATCTGCTGTCCACAGGGAGGAGGAGAGAGGGCAAGGATCCAAAACGGGTTGTTCTTCAGGGGTGACCGGGATTCGCGCCGGCTCAACGGGAGGCGGGAGACGACCGATGCCCGCCTCGTCCCTGTCGGCCTCGGCGGGAGCGTCCTTCTCCTCCCCGCCACCCCCGAACACCCGCTCCACCATCGCCCGCACGTCCTCGGCCGGGATGAGGCCTCCGGTGCCCGGCACGCCGCCGGGGGTGTTCCAGTCATAGGCGTATTCGCGGGCCTCGCTGACGAAGTCGCGGATCGCCGGATCCACCGACCACATCCGGCGCAATGCCGCGTTGCGCAGGGCCCGGGGCACGCCGGCCCGCAGGAACGGCGCGAGGTCGGTCGCAGCGGTCAGCGCGTCGAGGGAGGGGAGCCGGGCCAGCTCCTCGGGGCTCAAGGCGCCTTCGTCCTCGACGGGCGCCGCCGCAGCAGCCTCGACCGACGGCGCGGCGTCCGGGGCGGCCGCCGGGGGAGCGGCGGGGCGGCGCGCCTCGTCGCGCTTGCGCCGCGACCAGCGGGCGAGGAAGCCGTCGCTCACGGCTCCTCCGTCCGGCGCCGCGCGCCGGCTCCCTGGCGTGCGAGCGCCTCCGGGTCGGCCCGGTCGCGCTTGCGCTTGTGAAAGACCCGCTCGACGTGGAACGCCCGGTAGAAGGCGCCGACCTCGGCCTGGATCTCGGGCGGCATCGGCACCGCCTCGACGATCTCGCCGATGCCCTCCGCCAGCGATTCGCCCTCGTAGGGGTCGGCCGTCACGGTTGCGACCGCGTAGGTCTCCGGCGCCGTCTCGCGCAGGGCCACCCAGAGCGAGGGCTGCGCCGCCGCGAGATTGTCGCCGTAATGGGCGGTCTCCGCCGGGTGCAGCTCGACCTCGTAGGAGCCGGCGTAGAAGGTCTCCTCGTCCTCCGAGGCCGAGAGCCGGGTCCAGGGCGCGGTACCGGGCTGCCCCGGCAGCACTGCGACGGGCAGCCAGGCATGGCTCGCCCAGGGGCCCTTCAGCTTGCGCTTGGCAACCACGACCCCGACGAGGATCAGCTGCGTGCTCATCAGGCTTCTCCCGTCACGACAACGGGAAGGCCCGCGATCAGGTTCTGCGGCTTCATCGTGACGATCCGGTCGCGAGTCATGGCGAGCAGCAGGTAGACCGGCCGGTCGCCGACGCGCGGGTCGGCCCGGGCGGGATCGAGGACCGTGAGCCGGAACAGGGCGATCACCCGCTCCGCCGTCGCGGCGTCGACCGGCTCGCCGCGCCACAGGGCATTGCCGATCCGCGTCCCTTCCGCGTCGAGGCCGACGAACCAGCGCCAGTCCTTGTCCTCGATCGCGGGGAGCGGCGCGACCGCCACATCCACCGCCATCAGGTGGCGCAGGAAGGCCTCGATCGCCCGCGCCAGTCCCTCGCGGCTCCTCGGATCCGCGCCGAGATTGAGCGCCATGCTGAACGCGTCGGACCGGCTCCAGTAGGTCCAGGCATTGTCGGGAGTGAGCACGTCGAGCTCGGACACCGGCTCGCGTCCGAGCATCGCCACGAGGGGCGACTGGCCCCGCGCGCCCTCCGCCTCGTCGATCAGCTCGGCATCGGCGAGGAGCAGCGACCCGTCGGTCACCGAGGCCCGCTGCGGGCGGAAGAACAGCTCGGCGGCGCGCAAGGTGTAGGGGTCGTCACAGCCGTCCAGCGCGTTGCGCAGGATCAGGTGGACGAGCTGGTTGAGGAACAGCGGCGGCGTACCGGCAGCCCCCTGCCGCACGAGGTCGAGATAGGCCGACTCGACGGAGCGCGCGGCGAGCAGCCGGTCGCGGAAGGCGAGGATGAAACCCCAGTTCTCCCGCGCATCGGCATCCGCCAGGGCCGCGATCTCCGCCGGTGTGACCGGGCGGCGGGGATCGCCGAGGAGCGCTGCGTGCAGGGCCCGCTCGGCCGGGCAGGCTTCGTCCGGCGGCACCAGCTCGGGCCGGGCGAGATAGGCCAGCAGCAATTCGTCGGTGACGGCGAGGCCGCCGCCCTCGTCGCGCCGGGTGAGGTGATGGCCGCTCGAGACCCAGAACTCGGTCATCAAGGCTTTCCATTGAGCAGGCCCGCGAGGTCGACCCGCTCCTCGGGCGCCTCGTCGGTCTCGTAGAAATCGAAGGCACGGGCATAGGCGTGGCGCCGGTCGGTGCCGGGAACGGCGCCCTCCCGCGGGCGCAAGGCCCGGAAGCGCTCGCGGATCTCGCCGTCTTCCAGGGTGCGGTGCAGCGCCAGCACCGTGCCGACCGGCGGGCCGCAGAGCGATTCCGCCACCGCGATCTCCTCGCGGGCGGCGGCCAGGGCGCTGTCCCGGTCCGGCGCGCCGAGACGGGCCTGGAACTGCCCTGCCAAGACCTCGGTCGCGGCGGCGCGCTCGGCCTCGCTCGCGTCGCTCACCACCACGAGGGTCGAGAAGCCGAAGGAGTCGATGCCGAGGAAGCCGGCCCGGAACGCCGCCCGGGCCTTGCCGGTCAGCGCCGCCGGATCCTCGTCGAGGAAGAGGAAGCTGCCGGTCACCGCCCATTCGCCGGGCGGGGCGGCGTCGGGGAAGACCAGGGTGTCGGAGGGGTCGAGCCGCAGGGTGCGGGGAAGCTTGAGGCTCACAGGCGCGGACCTCCCCGGATCGGGTCGAACCAGCCGGTCCCGTCGAGGTGCACCGTCTCCGGATCGGCGTCGAGATAATCGCGGCCCCGCGCGAGCGCCGCGGCGGGACCGTCCTCGGCCCAGAGCGAGAGCCCGCGCAGCAGGTGGCGGGCGAAGCTCTCGACGAGCGCGTCGGCACCGGCCTCGAAGCCCTCCTCCTCCAGCGAGGTCGAACCGGGGGTGTGGCCGGGATCGCCGGCCTCGCGCTTGGAGGCGATCAGCATGGCGGAGAAGACCAGCCAGTCCGGCACCGCCTCCTCGGCGCAAGCCTGCGGCCAGCCCAGGCGCCCGCCGCCGAGCCGGGCACGGTCGAAGAACAGGGTGCCGGCGGCATCCAGCGTCACCGGCTTGTCGGGCGGGGCGTGGCTGCCGACCGCCTCGGCGAGCGCCGTGAGGCCGACGAGCCCGACGCGGCGGGCGACGGACAAAGGCTCCTCGGGGGCCAGCACCACGGCGACCTCCACCGTGCCGGGCCGGGCCCCGACCACCAGGGTGCCGGCGGCCTCGTCGTCGCCCCGGGCGAGCGCGCAGGCCCGCTCGTGCGCCGTCCCGGCGGAGGCGTCCGTGAGACGCAGCGGCCGGAAGGCGGGAGGCAGCATCAGGCCGGAGGGATCCGCGAGGGTCATGAGGGGGATGGCGTTGCCTGCGCGCACGTGTCGGGTCGTTCTTTTTAACGGCTCGTATATAGCGCTGGAGCGGTGAACAAGGGGCATGACGCCCCAGGGGCGCGGCCGGCCCCGGCTCCCGGAGCCGGCGGAACCGCTGAGCCGCGTGCCCGGTCGGAGAATCCTGTGGTGTCGGATCGGATCGTGATCGCCTGTTCCTGCGAGGGCAGCATGCCCCTCAATGCGGCGGCGATCGGCAAGGCCTGCGGCGGCCAACTGGAGACGGGCGACCAGCTCTGCGGGCGCGAGCTGGAGCGGGTGCGCGCGGCCTTGGCGTCGGGCAGCCCCGTCACCGTGTCCTGTACCCTCAAGGCGCCGCTCTTCCGCGAGGTGGCCGAGGAGCTGGGCGCCGAGGACCGCGTCGCCTTCGCCAATATCCGCGAGAATGCGGGCTGGTCGTCGGAGGCGGACGCGGCGGGGCCGAAGATGGCGGCGCTGCTGGCCGCCTCCGCCGAGCCGATGCCGAGCCCGGCGAGCGTGAGCTTCGAGAGCCGGGGCGTCGCCCTGGTCTATGGCCGCGACGAGGTCGCGATCGAGGCCGGAAGGCGGCTGTCCGACCACCTCGACGTCACGGTGCTGCTCTCCCGCCCCGGCGAGGTGGCGCCGCCGCGCTCCGGCGAGATCCCGGTGCTGAAGGGAACCGTGCGGGCGGCGACCGGCCATCTCGGCGCGTTCAGCTTGCGGGTCGACGACACCGCCCTGCCGCTGCCCTCTTCGCGGCGGAGGCTGGAATTCGGGCCGCCCCGGGACGGGGCGACCTCGACCTGCGACATCGTGATCGACCTCACCGGCTTTACGCCGCTCTTCCCGGCCCACGGCTTGCGCAGCGGCTATCTGCGGGCCGATCCCCGCGACCCGGCGGCGGTCGAGCGGGTGCTGTTCGAGGCCTCCCACCTCGTCGGCACCTTCGACAAGACCCGCTTCGTCGATTTCCACGCCGAGCTCTGCGCCCATTCGCGCTCGCGCATCACCGGCTGCACCCGCTGCCTCGACGTCTGCCCGACCGGCGCCATCGCGCCCGCCGGCGACCATGTCGCCATCGATCCTCACGTCTGCGCCGGCTGCGGCTCCTGCGCCTCGGTCTGCCCGACCGGAGCGGCAGCCTACGCCCTGCCACCGGCCGACGCGCTGATGCGGCGCCTGCGAACCCTGCTCACCGCCTATCGCAAGGCGGGCGGCACCGCCCCGGTGCTGCTGATCCACGACGAGGCGCATGGGGCGCCGCTGATCGACGCGCTCGCCCGCTTCGACGATGGGCTGCCGGCCGACGTGCTGCCCTTCCCGGTCAACGAGGTGACGCAGATCGGCCCCGAGACGATCGCGGCAGCCTTCGCCTACGGCGCGGGCGCGGTGCGGTTCCTCGTTCGGGGCAAGCCGACGCACGACGTCGCAGCCCTCGCCCGCAACGCCGCCCGGTTCGACGCAGTGGCGCAGGCCCTCGGCTACGGACCGGCCTCGGGGGGAGCTGTCATCTCGCTGATCGAGACCGACGATCCGGAGGCCTTGGGAGCTGCCCTCGCGGCGGGCGCCCGCGGCACGCCCGCCCCGGTCCCGTCGGGCTTCATGCCGGACGGCGACGTCCGGAGCGTGCTGCGCTTCGCGGTCTCGGAGCTGCACCACGCTGCGCCGCAGCCCGTCGACCGAGTGCCGCTCGATGCCGGCGCGCCCTTCGGGAGCCTCGCCTTCAAGACCGAGGCCTGCACCCTCTGCCACGCCTGCGTGGGCGCCTGCCCGACGGGGGCGCTCGCCGACGATCCCGACCGCCCGCGCCTGACCTTCGCCGAGAGCGCCTGCGTGCAATGCGGCCTCTGCGCCGCGACCTGCCCGGAGGATGTGATCGGCCTCGTGCCGCAGCTCGACTTCGCCGCCTGGGCGGCGCCGCGCCGGGTCCTCAAGGAGGAGGAGCCGTTCGACTGCATCGCCTGTGCCAAGCCCTTCGGCACCCGCAGCACCATCGAGCGGGTGATCGGCCGCCTACGCGACCGGCACTGGATGTTCGCCGGGCAGGCCGGCGAGCAGCGGATCAAGGCCCTGATGATGTGCGACACCTGCCGGGTCTCGCACGTCCTCAACGAGGGCTTCGACCCGCACGCGGCGGAAAGCAACCGGCCGCGGACCTCGGAGGATTACTTCCGGGCGCGGGGGGCGTGAGGGGTCACGCCCTGATGCCGCCGGCGATCCGGGACAAGTCACCGATGACGACCGGAACGTCGATCCCGGTCGCCAGCTGCGAGCCGTGGCTGGTGCCGGTGCGTCAGCCGTAGTAACTCGTCCGGCGGTAGGCCTCAGAGGCGACGTTGAGGCGGTCGAGTACCAGTGCGGCCCGGTCTTCGAGCTTCGCCCACATGGTCTCCGGATCGTACGCGTCCCAGGCGCGGCGATCCTCCCGACGGATGCTGCGATTGTTGCGGACCGCGCTCCGGTCGAGCCCGCCTCACCGCGTCGCCTCCTCCAGGAACCGCACCAGGGCCGCCCGGTCCTCCGCCGTCGTGATCGTCTGCTCGGGCATCTTGGTGCCGGGGGTGAAGCGGGCGGGGCCGATCTCGAACAGGCGGGCGATGGTCTCAGGCGTCCACACGATGTCGAGCCGCCGGAAGGCCGGGGAGTAGGGGTAGTCCGGCACCGTCGCGATGCGGCGGCCGAACACGCCGTGGAGGGTCGGCCCGGCGCGGTTGCCGCCATCCGGGGTCAGGGTGTGGCAGGCCTCGCAGGCGCGGAACACCTCGGCGCCCCGGTCGCCTGCGAAACCTGCCAGCGCGTCCGCCGGCCGGGTCATGGCGAGGGGGCCGATCGGCTCGCCGGTGCGCAGGTCCCAGCGCCGCACCAGCCGGTCGCCGCCGCCGGTGACGAGTTCGTCGTTGCCGCGGAAGGCCAGGGACCAGACCGGCAGGCCGGGCCCGACCAGGGTGAGCCGCACCCGCGCCTCGTCCCGATCGATGACCGCCACCGCGCCGCCCACCGTCGCGGCGGCGAGCCTGCGCCCGTCGGGGGAGAGCGCCAGGGCCACCACCGGCCGGGGGCCGACCTCCAGGCGCGCGCGGATGCCGCCGTCCGGCCGCAGCAGGTACAGGCTGCCGTCGGCGCCCGCCGCCGCGATCTCGCCGTCGGCGGCGGCCGTCACGGCGTTGGCCGGGCCTTCGAGCTGCACCGTGACGGCGGGCCCCGCCTCCGGCCAGATCCGCACCGTCCCGTCGTAGCCCGCGGTGACGAGGCGCCCGTCGGGCAGGAACGCGACGCCGTTGACGTTGCCCTGGTGCCCCTCCCGCACCAGGGCGGGGCCGCCGTCGAGGGGCGTGATCCGGGCGGTGCCGTCCCAGGACGAGGAGGCGATCCGCCGCCCGTCCGGCGCCACGGCGAGGCCGGAGACCGGGCCGGCATGGGTCGCGAGGATCCGCTCGGGCCCGGAATCGTCGCGCCAGAGGGCGATCCGCCCATCCTCGCCGCCGGTGAGGAGCCCCCCATCGGGCAGGAGCGAAACGGCGTTCACCGCCCCGTCATGGATCCGCAGCACCCGCAGCGCCGCCCCGTCCTCGAGCGACCACAGGATCGCCGAGGCATCGAAGCTGCCGGAGAGCGCGCGTTGCCCGTCCGCCGTCACGGCGAGCGCCCGCACCGGTCCGCCATGGCCGCGCATCGGCGCCTCGGCGCGGGCCGTGACGGCGAGGGCCCCCAGGAACGCGGCGAGTGAGGCGGCGAGGGCGAGTCGGAGGGAGGCAGGCATGCGGTACGGTCCGGGCGGGGTGGACCGGGTCTACGCGCCCCGGTCCCGGGCCGGGAAGAGGCCGGAACGCCACGGCTCCGGCATCTCGGCAGGGAGATGGCGGGCGAGGTGGATTCGCAGACCCCTGGACGGCGATCGAACCCGGCCCGATCCGTTCCCGGCCTGAGCCCCTTCGCGCCCGGGCTCACGAATCGACTTCGCCATGTCACATCCTCGCACTCCAACCAGAGTACGCAAAGTCAATGGGATCTTCTGGAAAAATGGAGTTCGCCTATGAAATTATCTCGTCGTTGACGCCCTCGATCGAAAAACAATATTGTGGCGATGTCGCCGCGATCCGCGGCCGGATCGTCTGATAATATTTTACTTCAAGGGGCGGAGTCGGGCATGACGTCGAATGAGATCATTCCGGTGAACAAGGATCCGGTGCCCGGCTGGAAAGGTGGCTTCTCGACGTCCAACCTGGCTTTCGCCTATCCCGAGCCGGTTTTGGCGTCGCTTCCGCTGCTCGACAACATGGCGAACATCGACAAGCTGGAGCGGCAGGTCCACGTCCTCTGGCCGGAATTCAGCTGGGAGACGGTCCCGGGCGATCCGGAATCGCGTTGCTTCCAGATGTTCGCGCCCGACATCTCCCGCGCCGGCTACGACGCGACCGGGCGGATCTGGTCGATCATCTGCCCGCAGCAGGGTTCGGCCTCGCCGACCCTCGGCAGCCTGAACATCGAGGTCAGCGTCACCGGCCAGCGTGGCTGGGTCGACGAGAGCGTGACGAACCGCGAGTACGACCTGCTCGCCGCCGACATGACCGTGGCCGGCAAGGTCTGGTTCGGCCCCAGCGCGCGGGACAAGGAGGCCTACGCCGTCATCAAGGCCCTGTTCGACGAGCGGGGCCTGCCCTTCCCCCTCGACAAGGCCCACGCGATCCAGGTCACGCTCCACCAGATCGGCCAGCCGGACGTGCCGGCCATCGCGGTACGCTCGGGTCTGGCCAACGGCTTCGAGAGCCCGCCCTTCGCCCGGCACGAGAGCGAGGCCTGGGGCGTCGCCAACGTGGCGGTGGAGATCGGTCCGATCGTCCCGACCGGGCACGCACTGGTCGACGAGTTCAATGCCCTGGTCATGGACGCGTTCAACCTTGCCTCGGGCAACATCCTGCAGCCGAAGAACATCCTGACCTGGAACGTCTGGTTCGATGCCCCGACTCTCGTCGATCGGGAGGAATGGGCGAACCACGCCGCGTACTGGCGCGCATCGATCGATGCCGACCACGGCTCGCCGGACGGGCCTGGGACGACGCCGCGCTACTTCGACGGGAAGCCTTTCGTGCCGCTCGCCCGGGCCGAGGACGAGGAGGCCAGGATCGGCGCGTGGCTGAAGGAGCGTTTCGGGGTCACGCTGCCCGGCGGCGCGGCGATCACAGCCTAGAATCTCACCCGCCGAGGCGGATACCGGCTCGGCGGTAAACATGAGTGAGGAAGATGATCAGCAGAGTCGCCCTCTGCCGCTCTGCCGCCGTCTTCCACGGATGGCGCCGGCAGGGCCCCGGCGCGGCCCTGGTCCGCGCCGGGCTCGCCGATCTCGCGGCGCGCGGGGCCGGCGGCTGCGTCGTGCTGGGCGATCCCGGGTTCGACCGCCGGTCCGGCCTCGCTCAGCACCCCCCCTCGTCCTCGCGGGTGTCCCGGCAACGTATGTCCAGGCTCTGCGCGTCCGGGACGAGAGGCCGGCCGGGGCGGTACGGTCCCATCCCGCCTTCGCGCCCGGCTGAGGGCCGGTGCGGCGCGTGCCAGGCATCCACCCGGTCGCTGCTCCCGCGACATTTTCTCCGCCGGGTCCGCCGCCCGGCGCCGAAACCTTGATCCCCGCCGACGCTTGCCGCATCGGCTCACCTCCGTCCCGGGATCAGGACAACCTCATGGCCTCGCCCTCCCATCCGGGCACCCGCCGGTGACGCCGCGGGCGTCCACCGCCGCGCTGATGCCGCTCGCCGAGGCGGTGGCGGCGCTCGTCGCTCTGGCGCGTCCGGTCGCGGCCGTGACGGTGCGGGCGGCCGACGCCATGGGCGCCGTGGCGGCGGAGGACGTCGCGGTCGCGGCCGGCCGGCCGGACACGCGAACCGCCCTGCGCGACGGCTGGGCGGTGAAAGCCGCCGGGATCGTCGGCGCCTCGTCCTACGCGCCGGTACGGCTCGCCCATGCCCCCGCCTGGGTCGAGGCGGGCGCGCCGCTGCCCGCCGGCGCCGACGCCCTGCTGCCGCCCGAGGCGACCGGTCCCGATCCGCGGGACATCGAGGCCGAGGCCGCGACGGGGGAGGGCACCCGCGCGCCCGGGGCCGAGTTGCCGTCCGGCGCACGCCTTGTGGCGGCGGGCGAGCGGGTGAGTGCCTTGCAGGCCTTCGCCCTCGCCGCGGCCGGCCTCGCACAGGTCCCGGTGCGCCGGCCGCGCCTGCGGCTCCTCGCGGCCGCGCCCGACACCCTCTCGCCACTGCTCGGCGCCTGGATCGCCGCCCGCGGCGCCGCCGTCGATTCGGCGGTGCGGCCGGCGGAAGCCGGCGCTCTCGCCGACACCCTGCGGGACCCCGGTGCCGATGCCGTGGTGGTGATCGGCGGCACCGGACCCGGGCGGAGCGACGCCAGCGCCGCCGCCCTGGCGCGGGCCGGGCGGCTCCACGCCCACGGCATCGCCCTGCGGCCCGGCGAGAGCGCCGGCTTCGGCGAGGCGGCGGGGCGGCCGGTGCTGCTGCTGCCGGGCCGGCCGGACGCGGCCCTCGCCGCCTGGCTCGCGCTGGGCCGGCCGCTGCTGGCGGCCCTCGCCGGCGCCGGTCCCGACGCGACGCACACCGTGGCCCTCACCCGCAAGGTCGTCTCCGTCATCGGCCTCACGGAGGTGGTGTTCCTGCATCGGAGCGGCGCCGGCGCCGCCCCCCTCGGCGGGGCCGAGATCCCGCTCCACCGTCTGGTCCGGGCCGACGCCGCCCTGCTGGTGCCGCCGGCCCGCGAGGGCTATCCCGCCGGGACCCCCGTCGAGGTGCTGCCGCTTTGACCCTCTCCCCCGCCGACACCGTCCTCACCCGTCTCGCCGCCTCCTCGCGCCAGGAGCAGTTCCTGGCGGTGGTGAGCCGGGACGAGGCGATGGCGCGCTGGCGCGAGGCCGTGCCGCACGCGGCGCTGCCGCCCGAGACCGTGCCGTTGCCGGAGGCGCTGGGCCGGGTGCTCGCCGCCGACATCGCCTCGCCGATCGACGTGCCGCCCTTCGACCGCGCCCTGGTGGATGGCTTCGCCGTGCGGAGCGCCGACACCGAGGGGGCGAGCGAGGCGGAGCCGCGCCGCCTCGTCCTCAACCGCGAGATCCTGGCCTGCGGGGTCGCGCCCGCCCACATCGTCGGTCCCGGCACCGCGACGCCGATCGCCACCGGCGGCGTGCTGCCGCGCGGTGCCGACGCGGTGGTGATGATCGAGGCGACCGACTTCGAGGACGGGCCGGAGCCGGCGATCGCCCTGGGCCAGTCGGTGGGTCCGGGCCGGTTCGTCGGCTACGCGGGCGCCGACATGGCGCGGGGCGAGACGGTGCTCCGCCGCGGCACCCTGGTCACCGCCCGCGAGATCGGCATGCTGGCGGCCTGCGGCCTCGCCGAGGTCGCGGTGGTGTGCCGGCCCCGCGTCGCGGTTCTCTCCACCGGGGACGAGCTGGTGTCACCGGGCTCGGCCCTGGCTCCGGCTCAGCTCTACGATTCGAACGGCGCCATCGTGGCGGCGAGCGTGACCGAGAATGGCGGCCTCGCCATGCCGGGCGGCATCGTGCCGGACGACGAGGCCGCGCTCGAGAACGCCCTCCGGACCGCCCTGGCGACGGCCGATCTCGTCGTCCTGTCGGGCGGCACCTCGAAGGGGGCGGGCGACGTCTCCCACCGCATCCTGTCGCGGCTGGGCGAGCCCGGCATCCTGATCCACGGCGTGGCGCTCAAGCCCGGCAAGCCGCTCTGCCTGGCGCTGGCCGGCAGCGTTCCGGTGGTGGTGCTGCCGGGCTTCCCGACCTCGGCGATGTTCACCTTCCACGAATTCGTGGTGCCGCTGATCCGGGCGCTCGCCGGCCTGCCCGCCCGCGAGGAGGAGAGCGTGGAGGCGCACCTGCCGCAGCGCCTCGTCTCCGAGCTCGGCCGCACCGAATACGTGATGGCGGCACTCTCCCGCGGCACGGACGGGCCGGGAGAGCAAGGGTTCGTGGCCCTGCCCCTCGCCAAGGGCTCGGGCGCGGTCACGGCGTTCTCTCAGGCCGACGGGTTCTTCGCGGTGCCGGCGAACCGCGCCGGGATCGAGGCCGGCGAGACCGTCCGCGTGTCCCGGATCGGCCGGGCGGCACGGCCGCCGGACCTGATGATCGTCGGCAGCCACTGCCTCGGGCTCGACCGGCTGGTCGGGCACCTCGCCGGCCGCGGCGTCTCGGCCCGCACGCTCTGGGTCGGTTCGGCCGGGGGCCTCGCGGCGTTGCGCCGTGGGGAATGCGACCTCGCCGCCATGCACCTCCTGGACCCCGAGACCGGACGCTACAACGCGCCCTACCTGACCCCCGGCCTCGCCCTGGCGCCGGGCTGGCGCCGGCTGCAGGGCGTGGTGTTCCGGCCCGGCGATCCTCGCTTCGAGGGATGCTCCGCGCAGGACGCAGTGGCCGGGCTCCTCGCCGACGACGACGCCGTGATGGTCAACCGCAACACCGGCGCCGGCACGCGGGCGCTGGTCGAGGGGCTGCTGAACGGCGCCCGGCCCGCCGGCTACTGGAACCAGCCGCGCTCGCACAACGCCGTCGCGGCGGCGGTGGCGCAGGGCCGGGCCGATTGGGGCGTGGCGATCTCCACGGTGGCCGACGCTTACGGCCTCGGCTTCCTGCCGCTGACCGGGGAGCATTACGACTTCGCCTACCGCGAGGCCCGCCGCGACGAGCCGGCGCTGGCGACGTTCTTAGGCCTCCTGGATGATCCGGCCCTGGCCTCCGACCTCGCCGGCCTCGGCTTCGCCCGGGAGGGAGCGTGACGATGCGGGTGATCGGCCTCGCGGGCTGGTCCGGGGCGGGCAAGACGACACTGCTCGTGCGGCTGATCCCGATCCTGCGCGGTCGGGGCCTGCGGGTCGCGACGCTCAAACACGCCCACCACGCCTTCGACGTCGACCAGCCCGGCAAGGATTCCTTTCGCCACCGCGAGGCCGGCGCCTCCGAGGTGATCGTCTCGTCGAGCCGCCGCGTCGTGCAGATCCGCGAGGTCGAGGAGGAGGCGCGCCTGCCGGGGCTGCTGCGCCTCGTCTCCCCTTGCGACCTCGTGATGGTCGAGGGCTTCAAGCGCGAGGCGCATCCGAAGCTCGAGGTCTACCGCCACGCCAACGGTCGCCCGCCGCTCCACCCGGACGATCCCCGCATTGTCGCGGTGGCGAGCGATCACCCGTTTCCGGAGGCCGGCCGTCCGGTCGTGCCTCTCGACGCGGTGGAGGCGGTCGCCGATATCGTTCTGGCGCGGTCGGAGCCCCTCGCCGCGGTTCTGGAGAGGCTGATTTCTCATGGCGCAGCTGACTGACGACTGCTTCGCCTTCGGCGGCCCGCTTCTCTCGGTCGAGGAGGCCGCCGCCCTCATCGGCGAGCGGCTGCCGGTGCTCGCCGGGATCGAGACAGTGCCCCTCGTCGAGGGCGACGGGCGCATCGCCGCCTCGGACGTTCTGGCCGGCCTCGACCTGCCGCCCTTCGACAATTCCGCCGTCGACGGCTACGCCGTGCGCTTCGCCGACCTCGCGGCGGGGCCCGAGACGGTGCTGCCGGTGCGCGGCCGCATGCCCGCCGGCGCCGCGCCGGAGAGTGCCACGCCGGAGAGTGCCGGGCTCAGAGCTGGCGCGATACGGATCTTCACCGGGGCGCCGATGCCGCCGGGGGCCGATACGGTGTTCATGCAGGAGGACGTCCGGCGCGAGGGCGACACGGTCGCGCTGCCCGCCGGCCTCAAACCCGGCGCCAACCGGCGGCTCGCCGGCGAGGACGTCGTCCGCTCCAGCCTCGTGATTCCCGCCGGCCGCCGCCTGACCCCGCCGGATCTCGCGCTCGCCGCCGCCACCGGCCACGCGACGGTCGCGGTGCGCCGCCGCCTGCGGGTCGCGGTCTTCTCGACGGGCGACGAGCTGGCCGAGCCGGGCGCCCCGTTGCGGCCGGGCGCGATCCACGATTCGAACCGCGTGCTCCTGATCGCGCTCCTGCGCCGCCTCGGCACCGAGGTGAGCGACCTCGGCATCCTGCGCGACGACCCCGCTATCCTGCCCGACCGCCTCCGGGCGGCGGCGGCCGGCCACGACCTCATCCTCACCTCGGGCGGCGTCTCGACCGGCGAGGAGGACCACGTCAAGGCGGCGGTGGAGGAAGCGGGCCGGCTGGTGTTCTGGCGCCTCGCGGTCAAGCCCGGCCGGCCGGTGGCGATGGGGCTCATCGGCGACACCGCCTTCGTCGGCCTGCCGGGCAATCCGGTCGCCGTCTACGTCACGCTGCTGTTCGTGGTCCGCCCGCTGCTGGCCCGCCTCGGCGGCGCCCTCCTGGATGTGCCACCGAGCGAGCCCGCCCGCGCCGCCTTCCGCTACGCCAAGAAGGCCGGGCGGCGGGAATACGTCCGCGTCTCGCTGCGACGGGGCGCCGACGGGGTGGTGGAGGCGGTGAAGTTCCCGCGCGACGGCGCCGGCGTGCTCTCGTCCCTCACCGGCAGCGACGGGCTCGCCGAATTGCCGGAGGCGATGACGGGCGTGGAGCAGGGAAATCGTATCGAGGTTTTTCGCCACCCGCTGCTGTGGTGAGGCGGGAGGCCCATAGACCGTGTCACGTCCGTGACACGACGTCCTGGACGACCCGCATCCGCATGCTTACGCTTCCGGCGTCACAGGCGCGTCGGACGCGGAGTCGGGGTCATGGGTTTGGGTTCCCTGGGTGTGGGTTCGTTGACGGTCCGGCTGGTGACCGGTGCGACGGTGGCGCTCGCGGCGACGCAGGCCTTCGCGGCCGATGAGCCCTCGCGCCTCGACCACATCATCGAGCGCAAGGTTCTCAACGTCTGCACGACCGGCGATTACCGCCCGTTCTCGTACCGTCCCGACGGCGCCAACGACTTCGTCGGCATCGACATCGATCTCGGCCGCTCGCTGGCCAAGTCGCTCGATGCCGAGGCGGTCTTCATCCAGACCAAGTGGTCGAACCTGCTCGCCGACTTCAAGGCCAAGTGCGACGTCGCGATGAGCGGCATCTCGGTGACGCTGCCGCGGCAGCGCGAGGCGTTCTTCAGCGAGATGTATCTCGTGAACGGCAAGGCGCCGATCGTGCGCTGCGAGGACGTCGCCAAGTACCAGACGACGGAGACCATCAACCAGCCCTCGACCCGCGTCGTCGTGAATCCCGGCGGCACCAACGAGCGGTTCGCCCGCGCCAACCTCGCCAAGGCGCAGATCCAGCTCTTCCCGGACAACCGCGTCATCTGGCAGGAGATCGCGCAGGGCCGCGCCGACGTCATGGTCGCCGAATCCGTCGAGGTGAAGCTCCAGGAGACGCTGCATCCCGGCCTGTGCGCGGTGAACCCCGACCGGCCGCTCCAGTACGGCGAGATGGGCTTCCTGCTGCCGCGGGGCGACACGGTGTTCAAGGCCTATGTCGACCAGTGGCTGCACCTGGCGAAGGCCTCGGGCGAGTTCGACCGGATCTTCACCGCCAACATGAAATGATGGCCGGCTCGGGACGGGCGCCGGCATCGGTCCGGGCCCCGGGATCCCTGCGCCGGCCGCGCTCGCCCGATCGTTCCATCGCGGCTCGCGCCGCGGAACGGTCAGGCAGGACCGGAGCCGCGTCGAGAGGTCCGGAGCGTCGGCTTCCGGGCTAGGCGGCCGTCCGCAGCCTTGCCACCGCGCCGACGATCTGCCGAAGCTGAAACGGCTTCTGCAGCCGCAAAGGCCAGCCAAGGATTGCCGCGCTTCTCGAAGACCGTCCACCGGACGGTGACCATGCCGTTCGCCGCGGACAGGGCACCGTACTCAAGGCGTTGGTCGCCAGTTCGTGCAAGGCCAGCGTCAGCACCTCCGCAACTTCGGGAGACAGTACGACCTCCGGCCCGTCGAGGTCGTACTGCCCTTCATGCTGCGCCTGAACGCTCACTTCATCGCGCACGATACCGGTGATGCCCATGCTGGCATCGGCGGCGCGGGTCAAAAGCGCCTGGACGCGCGAGGGCGAGCAGGCGGCCGATCATCAGCTCGGCGTATTCGGGCACGCTCGCGGCCTGCTCGCCGGTGCGCCAGGTCGCCGAACGGATCATCGCCATGATGTTGCGCACGCGGTGCTGCAGCTCGGCCAGCAGCACGGCCGAATGCTCGGCGGCGAGCCTGGCTTCGGTCACATCCTCGGCGATGCCGCCGACGCGCGGGATGTCGCCATTGTCACGAAGGGGAAAGTCGGTGTTCGTGATCCAGCGGAATGCGCCGTCCGAGGGCCGCCGGATGCGGAACTCGTGCACGGCCGTCTCGCCCCGACGCGCGTGTTCGAGGTGTCGGAGGGCGACGTCGCGGTCCTCGGGCACGATGGAGAGCCGCCCAGCGCTGAACCTCGCCGAGGATGGCGTCGGGCGGAGTGCCATGGATCGTCTGGATGGCAGGGCTGAGATACTCCATGGCGAGCGTCGCGGCATTGCGCAGCCACAGGCCCGCGGCCGAGGCGTTGGCAAACTGCGCGAAGCGCTCCTCGCTCTCGCGCACGGCGATCTCGGCTCGCTTCCGGTCGGTGATGTCCAGCGTGGAGAGCAAGATGCCGTCGTTGGCTTGGGCGATCGTCTGCAGGAACCAGCCATCGAATTGATCATGAGCGTAGAAGTTCTCGTGGGTGATCGGGGTGCCGGTCTCCATCACCTCCAGAAATTTGCCCCAGATGCCAGACTCTACGACTGCCGGATTCTCCGTCAACGAGCGCTGGCCTGCTCTGGGTCCCCATCGATCATTCCATTGCTTGTCGGTGAGCAGCCAATCGAAATCGCCGATCGCACCGTTCGCGTCTCGCACAGCTTCGAAGAGTTGAAGAATTTGCAGCGAGCTGTCGAAGGTGGCCTGCAAAAGCTGGTTCGATCTCACTATTTCCTGCTCGGCGGCCTTGCGCTCCGTGATATCTTCGAACACGAAACCGAGCAGCGGGCTTCCCTCCGGGCCGATGCGGCTGCACTGCGTCCGATACCAGCGCTTCAGACCGTCGTTGAAGCTCTCCTTCGTCTCCGACATGCCGCTCGACGAGACCCGGTCGTAGAAGGCGAGCCATTCGTCCTCGATGTCCGGTGCGACCTCCCTCGTCCTCAGTCCGGGGTAAGGCTGGAACCCGGCCTGCTGCGCATAGGCTCGGTTCGGGCTGCAACGGTGGCTTCCCGCCCCCGGCAGTCCCTTGCCATGACCGGTCCGCCTGCACCTCACTCCTAATCGGCTCTCCGGGCGATCGCCCGTTCCGCATTCACACGCTCCGCCCAGCCCAACGCCCTGTCCTCCCCTTTGAGGCCGAGGAGCCGCGCCCCGCCGACATCGGCATTCCTGAACTCCGCTCCCGCAACGGTGGCGCCGGTCAGGTCGGCGCCGGACAGGTCCGCGCCCATCAGCACCGCACCGGTGAGGTCGGCGCCGCGCAGGTCGGCGAAGTCGAGCCGGGCACGGCCGAGATCAGCGCCCCGCAGGTTCGCCCCGGAGAGGTTCACCGACACGAACACCGTCCGCATCAATCCCATGGACTGGTTCTTGATATCGGCCCCGCCCTTCAGATCGGCGAGGATCGCGCCGCTCATGATGGCACCCCGGAAATCGCCGATCGGCACCGAGCGGCTGAGATCGGCGCCACTGAGATTGGCCTCCCGAGCGGTGATGCCGAACATCCGCGCCCCGACAAGCTTTGCCCCCGACAGGTCGGCCTTGAGGAACCAGGATTGCTCGAGATTGGCACCGCTCAGGTCGGTGCCGCGCAGGCTCGCCCGGTTCAGGCGCGCGGTGCGCAGGTTCGCCCCCCGGAGGTCCAGGCCAGAGAGATCGAGACCGGACAGGGCCTTGTTCGAGAGATCGATCGGCCGGCCCGCGGCCCCGGCGATCATCGCCTCGATATCGGCCCGGCTCACCTCGGCCCGCGTCATCGCGGGCGAGGCCATGTCGGCACCGAGCAGCATGTCCTGCTCGGCACCGGCCGGGCCCGCCGCCAGGGCGGCAAGCGCGGCGAAGAGTGCGAGATTCGAGACGAGGGCGCGCATCGTGTCACTCCCATCGGGGTGCGGCGCCGATTGATCGAGCGCCTGCCGGTTGCCCACAAGAGAGCACCACGCCGTCCCCGAGGCGAGGGGCACGAACGGCCAAAGACCGCGCGGGCCGGGAGAGCCGGCCCGCGCGAGGCCCCTCAATGCCCGTGCGCGTGCTCCCGCACCGGCTCGGGCGCCTGCACTGCCCCCGGCGCCGAATCCAGGTTCTCCTCCCGCACCCGCTTGCGCTGAAAGAACCGCATCGCGACGACGAAGAAGACCGGGACCAGGATCACCGCCAGCACAGTGGCGGAGATCATCCCGCCCATCACGCCGGTGCCGATCGCCTGCTGGCTCTTCGAGGCCGCGCCGGTCGCGATCGCGAGTGGCACGACGCCGAAGATGAAGGCGAGCGAGGTCATCACGATCGGCCGGAAGCGCAGGCGCGAGGCCTCGATCGTGGCCGGGACGAGCTTCGTGCCGGGTCTCCAGAGTTCGCGTGCGAACTCGATGATCAGGATCGCGTTCTTGGCCGAGAGGCCGATGATCGTGATGAGGCCGATCTTGAAGTACACGTCGTTGGGCATGTCCCGGATGAGGACGCCGGCGACCGAGCCGATCACGCCGAGCGGGATGACGAGCATCACCGCGAGCGGGATCGACCAGCTCTCGTAGAGCGCGGCCAGGCACAGGAACACGATCAGCACCGAGAGGGCGAGGAGCAGGGTCGCCTGAGAGCCCGCCTGTTTCTCCTGCAGCGACTGGCCGGTCCAGGCGTAGCCGAAGCCTTTCGGCAGCTGCGTCATCAGCCGCTCCATCTCGGCGATCGCCTCGCCGGAGGTGAAGCCCGCCGCCGGCTCGCCGGTGAAGCGGACCGACTGGTAGCCGTTGAAGCCGATGATCTGGGCCGGGCCGACGCTCCACTTCAGGTCGGCGAAGGACGACATCGGCACCATCGTGCCGAGATGGTTCTTGACGCTGTAGTTGAGGAGGTCGGTGGCATTGAGGCGCTGGCCGTCCTCGGCCTGGACGATCACCCGCTGCATCTTGCCCCGGTTGGGGAAGTCGTTGGTGTAGACCGAGCCGAGATTGACCTGGATCGTGTCGTTGATGTCGGCGAAGTTGACGCCGAGCGCTGCCGCCTTCTCGCGGTCGATCACCAGCTCCGCCTGCGGCGCGGGCGGCAGGCCCTCGACGTAGACGTTCTTGAGGATCGGGCTCTTGCGGGCGAGCGACAAGAGCTGCTCCTGGGCGGCCATCAGCGCCGCGTAGCCCTTCTGGGCCCGGTCCTGGAGGCGGAAGCTGAAGCCCGAGGCGTTGCCGAGGTTGTCGATCGGCGGCGGCTCCAGCGCCTGGATCACCGCGTCGCGGTAGCCCGCCATCGCCTTGTTGGTGCCGGCCACCAGCGCCGCGGCCGACTGGTCCTTGCCGCGCTCCGACCAGGGCTTGAGCGTCACGAAGGCCTGCGAGGTCATCTGGCCCTGGCCCGAGAACGAGAAGCCGTTGACGATCGTGACCGTGGCGACGCCCGGCTGGGCCATCAGGTACTCCTCGGTCTTCTTCACCGCCGCGAGCGTGCGGTTGAACGAGGAGCCCGGCGGGGTCTGGATGTCGACGGTGAAGAAGCCCTGGTCCTCGACCGGCAGGAAGCCCTCGGGCAGGCGCACGAACGCGTAGGCCACGCCCGCGACCAGGATCAGGTAGACCACCATCATCCGGCCGGCCTTGGCGACGGCCCAGGCGACGCCGCGGCCGTAGCGGGCGGTCTCACGGTCGACGATCCGGTTGAACCAGCCGAAGAAGCCGCGCTTGGCGTGGCCGTGCCCAGCCTCGACCGGCTTCAGCAGCGTGGCGCAGAGCGCCGGGGTCAGCGACAGCGCCAGGAAGGCCGAGAAGGCGATCGAGGTCACCATCGCGATCGAGAACTGGCGGTAGATGATGCCGACGGAGCCGGGGAAGAACGCCATCGGGATGAACACCGCGACGAGCACCAGCGTGATGCCGATGATCGCGCCGGTGATCTGGCCCATCGCCTTGCGGGTCGCCTCCTTCGGCGACAGGCCCTCCTCGGACATGATCCGCTCGACGTTCTCGACCACCACGATCGCGTCGTCGACCAGGATGCCGATCGCCAGCACCATGCCGAACATGGTGAGCACGTTGATCGAGAACCCGGCGAGCAGCATGATCGTGCAGGTGCCGAGCAGCGCGATCGGCACCACGATCGTCGGGATCAGGGTGTAGCGGATGTTCTGCAGGAACAGGAACATCACGATGAACACCAGCACCACCGCCTCGACGAGGGTGTGGAGCACCTTCTCGATCGAGGCCTCGACCGCCGGCGTGATGTCGTAGGGAATGTCCCACTTCACCGTGTCGGGGAAGAACTGCGACAGTTCCTCCATCTTGGCGCGGATGGCCTTGGCGGTGTCGAGCGCGTTGCCGTCGGGGGCGAGCGTCACCGAGATGCCGGCGGCCGGCCCGCCGTTGAGGCGGGTGGTGAACTTGTAGTCCTCGCCGCCGAGCTCGATGCGGGCGACGTCGCGCAGGCGCACTGTCGAACCGTCCGGGTTGGCGCGCAGCACGATCGCGCCAAACTCCTCGGGGGCCCGCATCTGGCCCTTCACGACGATCGGGAAGTTGACCTTGTGGACCTCCGGGCTCGGCTGAGCGCCGACGGCGCCGGACGCGATCTGGACGTTCTGTCGCGTGATCGCCTGCGTCACGTCGGAGGCGTTGAGCGACAGGCCGCGCAGCTTGTCGGGATCGATCCAGACGCGCAAGCTGCGCTCGGTCGAGTACAGGGTGGCGCGCCCGACGCCCGGGATGCGGCGGATCTCGTTGATGACGTTGCGGATCAGGAAGTCGCCGAGCGCGACCTCGTCCATCGATCCGTCCTTGGAGACGAGAGTGATGATGTTGAGGGTCGCGGCCGAGGCCTCCTCGACCAGGATACCCTGCTGGCGCACTTCCGCGGGCAGCCGCGCCTCGACGCGCTTGAGGCGGTTCTGCACCTCGACGCCGGCATAGCCGGGATCGGTGCCGGGCTCGAAATTGGCGGTGATCTCGATGACGCCGAACGAGTCGCTCGCCGATTCGAAGCTCTGGATGTTGGCCGCGCCGTTCAGCTCATCCTCGATGAGGCGCGTCGTGCCGGTGTAGAGATCCTCCACCGAGGCGCCCGGGAAGGCGGTCGAGAGGGCGATCGAGGGCGGCGCGATGATCGGGTATTGCGCCACCGGCAGCATCGGGATCGTCAGCACGCCCCCGAGGCAGATGAACAGCGCGACGACCCAGGCGAAGATCGGCCGGTCGATGAAGAAGCTGGCCAAGGTGCGGTCCTCCCTCAGCGCTGCTCGGTCGAGGCCGGCGCGGGATGCGCGCCCGCCGCCGCCATCGTGGTGGTCTCGAACGGCACGGCCGCGACCTTGGTGCCGGCGACGATCTTCTGGAAGCCCTCGGCGACGACGCGGTCGCCCTCCTTCAGCCCGTCGCGGATCACCCACTGGCCCTCGACCACCGGGCCGACCTCGACCGGCTGCAGCACCACCTTCTCGTCCTGACCGACGAGCCAGACCTGGGCGCGGCCGTCATTCGAGCGGTGCACCGCTTGCTGCGGCACCGCGATGGCGTCGGAATCGATGCCCTGCTTGATCCGGGCGCGGACATACATGCCGGGGAACAGCTCGCCGTGCGGGTTCGGCACCACGGCGCGCAAGGTCACCTGGCCGGTGCTCGGGTCGGCGGTCACGTCGGAGAAGAGCAGCCGGCCGGGCTCCGGATAGAGCGAGCCGTCGTCCATGATGACGCGCACGCTCGCCACGTCGGCGGCGAGGCGGTCGAGCTCGCCGCTGGCGAGGTCGCGGCGCAGCTTGTTCAGCTCGCCGACGGACTGGGTGATGTCGACGTAGATCGGGTCGAGCTGCTGGATCGTCGCCAGGTTGCTCGCGGCGCCCTGCTCGACGAGCGCACCCTCGGTGACGAGGGCTCGGCCGATGCGGCCCGAGATCGGCGCCCGCACGTCGGTGTAGCCGAGGTTGAGCTGGGCGCGGTCGCGGGCGGCCTTGGCGCCGGCGACCTCGGCCTCGGCCTGCTTCTGGGCCGCGAAGGCGGCGTCGTACTGCGCTTGGCTCGCGGTCTGGCGGGTAAGCAGGGTCTCCAGGCGCTCCGCCTGCTGGCGGGCCAGCACCAGGGCGGCCTCGGCCTTGGCCAGCGTCGCCTCGGCGCTGGCGAGGTCGGCCCGGAACGGCATCGGGTCGATCTTGTAGAGGAGGTCGCCCTCCTTGACCTGGCTGCCCTGCTCGAAGGTCCGCTTGATGACGAGGCCGGCGACCCGGGCTCGCACTTCGGCGATGCGGGTCGGCGCGGCGCGGCCGGGCAGGTCGCGCTCGTAGGGGATCGGCTGGTGCTTGACCGTGACGATCGAGACTTCCGGCGGGGCCGTCGGGGCCGCGGGGGCGGCGGCCTGCTCGGCCGGCTTGCAGGCGGCGAGCCCGAGGAAGAGGGCGGTCGCTCCGAGGAGGATGCGGCGGCGTTGGGTCACGGGTCGGTCTTTCCTGCTCGGTGGGGAAGCCACCACGGCGCAGCGCGCCGCCGGGCTTCCGGGCATGAGGGGCCAGGCATAAGTCCAGGCATGGGTCCAGGCCTGGCGGGCCCGGGCTTCGCGGTCTGGGCGAGCCGCGGTCCGCGGCTCGAGGGCAGAACGCGGCGCGGCTCGGTCGGGCGTCGTTATCGGTATCGGTCCGGCTCTCGACGTCGGACAGGCGCACGGCATCGGTCGAACCGAGGATGGTCGCCGAACGGCTCGTCCCGTCAAGAGGCTCGCAGGGTTCCGAGGCGGAGATATGACGCTACGTCCGGTTCGGCAGCGGGAGCCGGACCGGCGCCGTCAGGCGCTGCGTTTCGGCGGGCGCTCGGGCAGGGCGGCGCCGGCCTGGACGAGGGCGCCGAGGCGGCGTGGGGGCCGCAGGGCGGCGGCGCCTGCCGCCGTGTCCTCGGCCGGGCCGGCGAGGATCACGCTCGCGGCCCCGCCATCGTCTGGACGGGGATTGTCGACGCCGCTCGCCGTGAGGGTGCAGGCCGGGCTCTTCACCCAGTGCGCGTGCAGGCTCGCCATCGGCGAGGCACCTTGCGCCGCGCGCAGCACGGGCTGGGGACGGCCGCCCGCGGCATCCGCCGCCGACATCGCCAGAAGGGCGAGGCCGAGGCCGAGAAAGGCGGTCGCGCAGAAACGCGCGAGGGATGTCCAGAAACGACCGGTCACGGAACGGGACAGTGGGGGTTCCAGCCGCACCGCACAAGACGCCGCGACATTCTGTCAGGGCCCGCGCGAAGTCCGGACGGTCGGGGCCGGGGACTTGATCGAACCGGCGCACCGCCGTACCGGTTTTTCGAAAGCAATGCCGGGAGGAGACCCCATGAGCGCGCCGCGGGACGTCTACATCTGCGATTACGTGCGCACGCCGATCGGCCGCTACGGCGGCGCGCTCGCCAAGGTGCGGGCGGACGACCTCGCGGCCGTACCGCTGGCGGAACTCGTGCGGCGCAACCCGGCCCTGAAGGAGGCGGTCGAGGAGGTGTTCCTCGGCTGCGCCAACCAGGCCGGCGAGGACAATCGCAACGTCGCCCGCATGGCCCTGCTCCTCGCCGACTACCCTGAGCGGGTGCCGGGCCTGACCCTCAACCGCCTCTGTGCCTCCGGCCTCGACGCGGTCGGCGCGGCGGCGCGGGCGATCCGGGCCGGCGACCTCGACCTCGCGGTGGCGGGTGGCGTCGAGTCGATGACCCGGGCGCCGTTCGTGATGGGCAAGGCCGAGGGCGCGTTCCAGCGCCAGGCCGAGATCCACGACACCACGATCGGCTGGCGCTTCATCAACCCGGTGCTCAAGCACCAGTACGGCGTCGATTCGATGCCGGAGACCGCCGAGAACGTCGCCGAGGACTACCAGGTCGGCCGCGCGGACCAGGACGCCTTCGCGCTGCGCTCGCAAGCCCGCGCCACCCGTGCGCAAGGAGACGGGACGTTCGCCGCAGAGATCGTCGCGGTCGAGATCCCCGACCGCAAGGGCGGGCACATCAAGGTCGAGCGCGACGAGCATCCCCGGGCAGACACCACCGCGGAGGGCCTGGCGAAGCTCAAGCCCTTCGTGAGGAAGGACGGCACGGTGACCGCCGGCAACGCCTCCGGCGTCAACGACGGCGCCGCCGCCCTGGTGCTGGCGACGCGGGAGGCCGCCGAGCGCCACGGCCTCACCCCCATCGCCCGGGTGCTCGGCCTCGCCTCGGCGGGCGTGCCGCCGCGGGTGATGGGCATCGGGCCGATCCCGGCGGTGGAGAAGCTCTGCGCCCGCCTCGGCCTCAAGCCGTCCGACTTCGATGCGGTGGAGTTGAACGAGGCCTTCGCCTCGCAGGCGCTCGCCTGCCTGCGCGGCCTCGGCCTGCCCGACGATGCCGACCACGTGAACCCGAATGGCGGCGCCATCGCGCTCGGCCACCCGCTCGGGATGTCGGGCGCCCGGATCGCCGGCAGCGTCGCCCTCCAGCTCGGCCGGAGCGGTGGGCGGCTCGGCCTCGCGACGATGTGCGTCGGCGTCGGCCAGGGCGTGGCGCTGGCGGTCGAGCGCGTCGGCTGAACGGCGCGCCATCGGCGGCGGAGCGGGGCAGGGCACCCGCTCCGCCGCGGACGGAGCCGCGGCGATCCTGACGTTTCGCGGCGATCCTTCGAATTCATTCGATCGCCCTATCGTGCCGCACTGCACCATGGCGGGGCCGCGCGGCATGGGCTAAGTATGACACGCTCTCGCCCTTCCCACGGAACCGCCCGGACGATGCACCCGCCCTCGCGGGACGAGTGCCGCGGCGCAAACGATCCCATGACCCGCCACGATTTCCCAACCGGCCCCGCTCTCCCGCCACCCGGGCACATCGCCCCTCCGTCCCGGTGAGGCCTGCCATGTCCAGCAGAACCGGATCACGCCCGGACGCCGGCGAGTCGCCGAATGCCGCCGAGGCCGGCGGATCGGAGGCGGGCGATGCGGAGGCGGAGTTCCTGACGGTCCTCGGCCAGCGCGTCCGCACCATGCGGGCGGTGCGGGCGATGTCGCGCAAGATGCTGTCGCAGACCTCCGGCCTGTCCGAGCGCTACATCGCCCAGCTCGAGGGAGGGCAGGGCAACGTCTCGATCATCCTGCTGCGCCGGGTGGCGCTCGCCATGGGGGTGCGGCTCGAGGATCTGATCGCAGCGGTGGAGAGCCCGCCGGACTGGCCGGTGATGCGCGACCTCCTGGAGAAGGCAAACGCCGACCAGATCGCCAAGGCCAAGCGCATCCTCTCGGGCGCGGCGGCCCCGGGCGACGCCCCGACGCAGCGCGTGGCGCTGATCGGCCTTCGCGGTGCCGGCAAGTCGACCCTCGGGCGGATCCTGGCCGAGCGGATGGGCTGGACCTTCGTCGAGCTCAACCGCGAGATCGAGCGCGAGAACGGCCTGTCGGTCGCGGAGATCTTCGCGATCTACGGCCAGGAGACCTATCGCCGCCTGGAGCAGGGGGCACTGCGCCGGCTCGCCGAGCGGCCGGGTCCGATGGTGCTGGCGACCGGCGGCGGCATCGTCGCCGAGCCCGTCACCTTCGACCTGCTGCTGTCCTCGTTCTTCACCGTCTGGCTCAAGGCGCGGCCGGAGGAGCACATCCACCGGGTGCGCGAGCAGGCGGCCAAGGGCCTCGTCCAGGCCCGGATGCCGGACAGCGACAACGCCCTGCGGGAGATCCGGGCCGTGTTGCTGAGCCGCGAGCCGCTCTATGCCCGCGCCCGCGCGGTGATCGACACCGCCGACCATACCGTGGCCGAGACCGCCGGCGAGCTGACCGGCCTGGTCGAGGGCTATCTCGGCGCGGCGCGGCGCGGGGCCTGAGGCCCGGGCGCCACAGGCGGGCCGGGCTTCGGCGAAAATCGCCGGCGCGGCGGAGGACCGCACGTATTCTGGCCGCAAATGAGTCGGCAGGCTCGTCGGCTCAGAAGGAACGCGTCGGGGTCGAGGAGCACGATGGAGAGTTCGAACCGGGCCGAGAGCTACGAGGCGGCGCAGGGCGGCGAGACCGGGCAGGTGGTGGAGGCGGCGCATTTCTCCGCCATCCGCAGCGTCCGCACCGAGGCCGAGGCGCTCCTGACCCTCGCCCGCGCCCTCGACCACGAGCTGAAGGCCGGGTTCGGCGCCGCCGTCGCGGCGATCCACGACATTCCCGGCCGGGTGATCGTGTCCGGCATCGGCAAGAGCGGCCATATCGGGCGCAAGATCGCCTCGACGCTGGCCTCCACCGGCACGCCGGCCTCGTTCATCCACCCGAGCGAGGCCAGCCACGGCGATCTCGGGATGATCACGTCCCAGGACATCGTCATCGCGCTGTCCTGGTCCGGCGAGACGGCGGAACTCGGCGACCTCATCAGCTTCTCTCGGCGCTTTGCCGTGACGCTGATCGGCATGACCGCGAACGCGGGCAGCACGCTCGGCCAGGCCGCCGACATCCTGCTGCCGCTGCCGCTGGTGAAGGAGGCCTGCCCGCACAATCTCGCGCCGACCTCGTCCAGCGTGATCCAGCTCGCGCTCGGCGACGCGCTCGCGGTTGCGCTCCTTGAGCGCCGCGGCTT
Organism: Methylobacterium frigidaeris; assembly: GCF_022179185.1. Classification (GTDB taxonomy): domain Bacteria; phylum Pseudomonadota; class Alphaproteobacteria; order Rhizobiales; family Beijerinckiaceae; genus Methylobacterium; species Methylobacterium frigidaeris. Next base: position 66,731 of record NZ_BPQJ01000013.1, read on the forward strand.
CTCGGCCAGCGACTTCAAGGTCTTCCACCCGGGCGGCAAGCTCGCGGCCCGGCTCAAGACCGTCGCCCAGCTGATGCACGCCGGCGAGGAGATGCCGCTGGTGCCCCGGGGCCTTCGGGTCTCGGAGGCCCTGATCGCCGTGATGGGCAAGCGCTTCGGCTGCGCCGGCATCGTCGACGAGGCCGGCCGGCTCGTCGGCATGATCACCGACGGCGACGTGCGCCGTCACATGAGCCGGGGCGCCGGCCACAGCGATCTCCTCGCCCGCCGGGTCGAGGAGGTCATGACCCCTGCGCCGATCACCACCACCCCCGGCACCTTCGCCAGCGCCGCCCTGGAGCTGATGAACCGCAGCCAGATCACCGCGCTGTTCGCGGTGGAGCGCGGACGGCCGGTGGGCATCCTGCACATCCACGACATCCTGCGGGCGGGGGTGGTGTGAGGGCGGCATGCCCGGTCGATCTGTGATCGATCCTGATTCCGGAGTTTCGGAAGATTCCTTCCGGAGTCAGGACCGCAAGCCCGCGCGGCACCTGAGCGGAGCCGATTTTCGCAGTGCGCAGCAGTTAACCGGACATCGCACGATACCGTCAGCGTCCGGATAAACTGGACAGCGTCCTGACCCCTACCCAGCCCCAGTAGACCCGGTGATGGGCGATGAGCCCATCGGACACGTCGATCATCTCCATCAGGTCGATCTGATCGCCCTCGGGGGTCTGGCGCGGGTACTCCCACGCCAGCTGTCGCCCATCGGAGAAGAAGACGCTCGTGCGGTACCATCGGCCCAAACCGCTCTGCGGCGAGCGGAATCCCGCCTCGAAAAAGTCCCTGATCGCGGCTTTTCCCGTCAGGAGACCCGTGCCGCCCCCCGGCAAGGCCGCCCAGACCAGCGGGCTCTCGAACACGGCATCATCGGCGTAGAGCGCCATCAATCCGTCGATGTCGCGACGGACCACGGTCTCGTGCCACTGCTCATGGATGTGGCGGATGGCGGCGTCTGCGCTCATGCTGATGCTCTCCGGTTCCGACCGATGGCCGGTACCGGACGCTAGCCCCGGATGCGCCACGGATGCTTCGGCGCCCTCCGAAGCGTGCTGCCCCGGAGCGGGCCTGGCTCAATACGGGACCCCACCCCCCCGCTTCTCCCGCAACGCCTCGGCATACCACGCCAGCTCGTCGAGGAACCGGCCGGTCTGGCGCTCCAGCCACGGCTGGAGCGGCTGCCCGTCCTCGTCCAGCGCCTTGTGCACCTCGGGTATCGGCAGGAGCGACGGGATGCTCGGCGTACCGAGTTCGCCCAGCATCGCGCGCAGCTGCATCGCCGCCCTCACGCCGCCGTAGCGGCCGGCGGAGTAGCAGACGATGGCCGAGGGCCGCCAGAAATACTCCTCCAGGAAGTGGTCGAGGGTGTTGGACAGGGCCGGCGGGATGCTGTGGTTGTACTCCGCCGAGACCACCACGAAGCCGTCCGACCGGCGGTAGAGGGCGGCCAGCCGTTCCAGTACCTCGGGCGCCTCGCCCTTCGGGTATTCCTTGTACATTCGCGTCAGCAGTGGCAGGCCGAGATCGGCGGGATCGACCAGCGGCGCCTCGTGGCCGCGGGATTCGAGGGCGTGGACCAGGTAGCGGGCAGCGCGCAACCCGTTGCGCCCCTGGCGCACCGAACCGAGGATGACCGGGATCACGAGGGCCATGGCGGGACTCCGGGAGGATGTGACACCACCCGGAGCCTACAGCGTCTCGGCAGGATCTCACATCATCCCGAGCATCCGCGGCAGCCACAGCGAGATCGCCGGGACGTAGGTCACGACGACGAGGAAGATCAGCATGGTGAGCAACCACGGCCAGACCGCGATGGTCAGCTCCGTGATGCCCATGCGGGTGATGCCCGACGCCACGTAGAGGTTGAGGCCGACCGGTGGGTGGCACATGCCGACCTCCATGTTGACCACGATCAGGATGCCGAAATGCACCGGGTCGATGCCGAGCTTGGCGGCGATCGGGAACAGGATCGGCGCCATGATCAGCACGATGGAGGACGGCTCCATCACGTTGCCGGCGAGCAGCAGCAGCAGGTTGACGATCAGCAGGAACACCACCCAGTTCAGGCCGGCCCCGGTGATCCAGCTCGCCATCGCCTGCGGGATCTGCTCGCTCGTCATCAGGAACGAGAACAGGACTGCGTTGGTGATGATGTAGAGCAGCATCGCGCTCATGTTGGCCGAGTCGAGCAGCACCCGCGGCACGTCGCGCCAGGTGAGATCGCGGTAGACGAAGAGCGCGATCACGAAGGCGTAGACCGCACTCACCGCCGCCGCCTCGGTCGGCGTGAAAGCGCCGGTATAGATGCCGCCCAGCACCAGCATGATCAGGAGCAGGCCCCAGACCGACTTGCGGAACGCGACCCAGCGCTCGCGCCAGGTCGCCTTCAGCATGCGCGGGTAGCCGAACTTGCGCGCCCGGTACCAGGTGGTGAGACCGAGCAGGGCGGCCAGCATCAGGCCCGGGATCACGCCGGCGACGAACAGCGTCGAGATCGAGGCCGAGGAGACCCGCTGGCCGTCGGGCCCGGTCACCACCGCGCCGCTCGTCGCCACCGAGTACATCACCATGACGATCGAGGGCGGGATCAGGATGCCCAGCGCCCCCGAGGTGGTGATGACGCCGGCGCCGAAGCGCTTCGGGAACCCTTGCGCCACCATGGCGGGCAGGATGATCGAGCCGATCGCCACGACGGTGGCCGGGCTCGAGCCCGAGATGGCGGCGAAGAGCGCGCAGGCCATCACGCCCGCAAGGCCGAGGCCCCCGTGCCAGTGACCGACCATCGAGGTGGCGAAGTTGATCATCCGGCGGGCGACGCCGCCATGAGTCAGGAAATTGCCCGACAGGATGAAGAACGGGATCGCCATGATCTCGAAGTTCTCGATCCCGGTGAACAGCTTGAGCGCCACCGCCTCGATCGGCACGGTGGTCATGGTGAACAGGAAGGTGAGCACCGAGAGGCCGAGCGCGATCGAGATCGGCATGCCGGTGAGCATCAGGGCGATGAGCAGCCCGAAGATGATGGCGGCGTTCATCGGGCAGGGCCTCCGGTGCGGGCTTCGGCTGCGAGGTCTTCAGCGGCGTGCGGGCTCTCGACCACGCCCTCGACGTGGCCCGGATCGTGGTGGGGCAGTTCCCCGGTGCGCCAGAAGCTCCACGCCACCTGCAGGAAGCGGAAGCACATCAGGTACGAGCCCAAGGGGATCGCCAGGTAGACGATCCAGCTCGGGATCTCGAGGTCGGGCGTGGTCTGGTCGGTATCGACGAGGCCGTAGACGAAGCGCGCGCCCATCGTGCCGACGATGACCGTGAACAGGGCGCCGCAGAGCAGGCCGAACAGCACGATCCGGTTGCGCCAGGCAGGAGGCAGCTGGTTCACCGCCACGTCGACGCCGACATGGATGCCGGTGCGCACGCCGTAGGCGGCACCGAACTTCGCCATCCAGACGAACATGTAGATGCACAGCTCCTGGGCCCAGGAGAGGTGGATCGCGGCGGTGATCGGATAGAGGACGTCGATGCCCGACGCGTAGCGGTGCACGACGGCGACGAAGATCAGCAGCGTCGCGCCGGCCATCAGGCTCGCGATCAGGATCTCCTCGAGGCGGTCGAGGATGCGCAGGGGGTGCATGGGGTCTCCCGGGGGCGGAGCGAGGCGTTCGCGATCGAGGCGGGGCGGGGTCAAGGGGCGTCGCCGTGAGGCCAGGCGAAGCGGATGGTGCGGTCGCGCAGGCCGGCCAGCACCACCTCGACGCCGCCGGACTTCACCATCCATTCAAGGCGGTGGTCGCGATATTCCCGCCGGCGCCCGCCGGTGGTGTAGAGGTCGGCGGCCTCCGCCATCCGGGCCGCCGCGGCGTCGAACTCGCGGAAGGTCTCGGCGACCGAGGGGCGCTCGCGAAGCCGCGCGTGCCAGCGCGCGAGCGGGCTGCCCGCCGCAGGCCCGAGCCCGTAATGCACCGAGCGGTTGACCATCGGGGCCACCGCCGCGTCGGCCCAGCCGAGCCGATCGCCCCCGAACCACGTCGCGTCGCCGAGGCGGCCGGTCAGCCAGTCCTGCAACACCTTCGTCTGCGCCGCCGCCTGGGCGCGCAGGTGATCGGCCAGCGCCCCGGTGGCGCGGTGGAACCACAGGATCTCGCCGAAGCCCCAGTTCACCGCCTCGTACTGGGTGTCGCAGACCTCCTCGGTCATGCGGGCGACGGCGCGGGCGGCGGGATCGGGCGGCAGCAGCGGCGGATCCGGCCAGCGTTCCTCGACGTATTCGAGGATCACGGTGGATTCGAAGATGCTCACCCCACCGTCGACCAGCACCGGTACCTCGGTACGGGGATTGGCTTGCGCGAAGGCGCCGTCGCTCCGCCCGGTCCCGAAGGTCTCCGGCAGCTCGGCGGTGAAGCCCACCCCCTTCTCGCGCAGGGCGATCTTGACCTTCTGCGCATAGGACGAGAGCGGGTGCTCGTAGAGCAGCATGGCGTTGGTTCCCCCCGGACCGTCTCGTTCGTTGGCGACAGTGTCGCACGCGGCGGCGCGCCGGGTGAACCCGACGATGGTTGGTGCCGGCAGGAAAATGCGATGCTCGCCGAGAGCGGGGCTGGCCGCCGCTATGCTTGAAGACATATAACGCGGCGTCCGATCCACCGGCCGACACGAGCCAAGGGACCACCGCCATGCGCCGCACCCGCGCCCTCTGGACCGCCTGCCTGCTCCTCCTCGCAGCCCCGGCCTCGGCGGCGGAGCCCGCGACGGTGTTCGCGGCGGCGAGCCTGAAGAACGCCCTCGACGAGGCCGGCAAGGCCTTCACGGCCGAGAGCGGCATCCCGGTGCGGTCGAGCTACGCCGCGTCCTCGGCGCTGGCTCGCCAGATCGAGCAGGGCGCGCCCGCGGACCTCTTCGCCTCGGCCGATCTCGAATGGATGGACTATCTCGCCGCCCGCAAGCTGATCCGACCCGAGACCCGGTTGAACCTGCTCGCCAACCGCCTGGTCGTGGTGGCGCCGAGGAGCGCGCAGGTCTCCGAGGCGGCGTTCACGCCTGACTGGTTCGCCCGGGCCCTCGGCCCCGACGGACGGCTCGCCACCGGCGAGGTCAGTTCGGTGCCGATCGGGAAATACGCGAAGGCGGCGTTCGAGAAGCTGGGGCTGTGGGCGCAGCTGCAGCCGCGGCTCGCCCAGGCCGACAACGTGCGGGCGGCCCTGGCCCTGGTGTCCCGCGCCGAGGCGCCCCTGGGCGTCGTCTACGAGAGCGACGCGAGGTCGGATCCGGGCGTGAAGGTGGTGGGACTCTTTCCGGCCGATAGCCACCCGCCGGTGGTCTATCCCTTCGCGGTGACGGCTGAGGCGAAGGGCGAGGGCGGCGCGCGCTTCCTCGCCTATTTGCGGAGCAAGGCCGCGCGGCGCTTCTTCGAGGCGCAAGGCTTCACGATGATCGGGGAGGGGGCGTCGCAATAGGACGCCCCCTCACGCGAGCTGGAAGCCGAAGGCGAGGGGGTCGCGCTCGTCGACCAGGATGGTGTTGTGGCCGATCACCCGGGCCCAGCCGCCGATGCTCGGGCGGATGGCGGGGCGCCCGCCCACCTCCGCGGCGCTCTCGACCCGGCCGTGGAACAGCGTGCCGATGATGCTCTCGTGCACGAAGTCGTCGCCGACCCGCAGCAGCCCCTTGGCCACCCGTTGCGCCATGCGGGCGGAGGTGCCGGTGCCGCAGGGCGAGCGGTCGATGCCCTTAGTCCCGTAGAACACGGCGTTGCGGGCATGGGCCTCGGGGTGCTTCGGGCGGTCGGCCCACATCACGTGGCTGAGGCCGTGGATGCGCGGATCCTCCGGGTGGACCGGCGCCACCGCCCGCTGCACCGCCTCGCGCACCCGCGGGCTCCAGGTCAGGATGTCGGCGGAGGTCATGCCGTCGAGGCCAGCCCAGCCCGGTTGCGGCTCGACGATGGCGTAGAAGTTGCCGCCATAGGACACGTCGACCGTGAGGGCTCCCAAGCCCGGGACCTCGACCCGCACGTCGGCGGCGTGCAGGTAGCTCGGGATGTTGTAGAGCCGAACCTCGTCGACGAAGCGCCCGTTGCGGCGATACGCGACCTCGACCTTGCCGGCCGGGACCTCGAGGGCGAGGCGTCCCTCCTGGCGCGGCACCACGAAGCCCTGCTCCAGCGCCACCGTGACGGTGCCGATCGTGCCGTGGCCGCACATCGGCAGGCAGCCCGAGACCTCGATGAACAGGACGCCGAGCTCGCAATCCTCCCGCGACGGCGGATAGAGGATCGAGCCGGACATCGCGTCGTGGCCGCGCGGCTCGAACATCAGGGCCCGGCGTACCCAGTCGTGCTCGGCGACGAAGATCTGCCGCTTCTCGCCCATCGGGACGTTGGGCAGGACCGGTGCCCCGCCGGCGACCACCCGCACCGGGTTGCCGCAGGTATGGGCGTCGACGCAGAGGAAGGTGTGCGGGTGCATGGGCGGGCGAGGCCTCCGGGATGCGGGTCCGGGCACGGACGCCCCTTCGTCGCAGAAATCGCCGCGCCGTCATAGCGCCGTGCGCCCGCGGCCCGGCCACGGTCGAGGCCCGGCCTCTCATCCCGCCCGCCACCGGGCCTGATGACGCATGGGGAGACGCACGACGTAGGGCAACCCGGCGGCACTTGCGACGTTCTGGGTACGACAGCACGGCCTTACGGGCCCGCGCCGTCGCGGCCAGCGAAAGGAGGTTGCCGATGATGGACAATATCGTACAGGGGTTCACCCAGTTCCGCGAGCAGGTCTTTCCGAGCCAGCGTTCCGTCTATCAGCGCCTCGTCCATGACGGTCAGAAGCCGAAGGCCCTGGTGATCTCCTGCGCCGATTCCCGCGTCGTGCCTGAGCTGATCACCCAGGCAGGCCCGGGCGAGTTGTTCGTCACCCGCAACGTCGGCAACATCGTCCCCCCCTTCGCCACCATGATGGGCGGCGTGACCGCGGCGGTCGAGTACGCCGTGATGGCGCTCGGCGTGCGCGACATCGTGGTCTGCGGCCACTCGGATTGCGGCGCGATGAAGGGCCTGCTCACCCCGGGTCTCGCCGAGAAGATGCCGAGCGTGGCGGCGTGGCTGCGCCACGGCGAGGCCGCCCGCAAGATCGTCTGCGACGCCTATCCGGAGGACATCGACGACAAGCGCCGCCTTCACGCCCTGGCGATGGAGAACGTGCTGGCGCAGCTCAACCACCTGCGCACCCATCCCGCGGTGGCGAGCGCGCTGGCCTCGGGTCAGCTCACCCTGCACGGCTGGCTGTTCGAGATCGAGACCGGGCACCTGCTGGTCTATGACGGCGAGGTCGGGCGCTTCGTCGTCCTGGCCGAGGAGGACGAGTTGCCGGTGGCCGAGGCCGCCGTCTCGCCCCGGCTCGCCGCCGCCGGCGTGGCGGCGTCGGAGGTACGGGCGGCCGAGTAGCGCAGCGGTGGATTGACAGGCGGGGAGCGGCGGGTGAGGACCCCCGGCATGGCCGAGACCCGACCCGACCGCTCCCGCGACGCCGCCTTCGCGTGGATTGCCGCCATCGCCACCCTGGCGACGATCCTCGTTGCCAATGTCGCGCCGGCCCGCGGGCCGGCGCCTCATCCGGTCGCCACGTCGCCGGCCGAGGATCCCGGATGCCGTGAATGGACCGATTCCTGCCGGGTCTGCACCCGCGGCGCCGACGGCGTGCATTGCTCGACCCCGGGCTTCGCCTGCCAGCGCGAGGCCCTGCGCTGCACCGGGCGCTGAGGTCGGCAGTGCGGAGGCGGGATCGGCCGTGAAGCCGGCCGAGCGCCTCCTCCTCACGCGACCGCTGCCTCCTTCCCACCGCCATCCGCCAGGGCGTAGCGGTTCCGGCCCCGGCGCTTGGCTTGGTAGAGGGCTTGGTCGGCCTCGTCGAACAAGGCGGCTCGGGCGCAGGTGTCACCCTCGGGTTTCAACGCGACGCCGACGCTGATCGTCACCACGGCGATCCCGTCGGTGCGGCCCGGATGGGCGATCCTGATGCCCTCGACGGCGCGCACCAGGCCAGCAGCGAACCGCGCCGCCTCGAGCGCCCCGACATCGCGCAGGACGAACGTGAACTCCTCGCCGCCGAAACGGGCGGCCAGCACGTCGGGTGCGGTGCCAGGACCAGGCACGAACGTCGCGAAGAGGGCCGCCACGCGGGAGAGGCAGGCATCGCCCTCCGGGTGGCCGAGAGTGTCGTTGAACAGCTTGAAATGGTCGATGTCGATCATCAACAGGGCGACGGCGCGCTCGTCGGCGAACCACGCCTCGGTGGTTTGGTCGAGGAAGCGGCGATTGGGCAGCCCGGTGAGAGCGTCGGTATGCGACAGGCCCTGGTAGCGCCGGCGCGCCTCCGCCTCCGCCTCCGAGGCGAGCCGTGCCGACAGCGTCCGCAGGTACTCGCGGGTGCGCAGGGCCTCCATGCGGTAGTTGGCGTAGAGGCTGAACGCGCAGCCGGTGGCGAATTGCAGCGGCAGGGCGACGCGCAGGGCCGGATCGAGGCCGGCCTTGGTGCCCGCAGCGAGCACCGCGAGGGCGCACGCCATCACCGTATAGGCGAGGGCGGCGCGGAAGCGAAGTGCGAGCAGCATGTTGGCGTAGACCACCACCAGGATCGCCTCGCCGAACGTGTAGGTGCCGAGCGGGGCGTCGGTCAGCCAGAAAAGCAGGAGCGGCATCACCAGCGCCCCGACCATGCCGTGGAAGGCGATTCGCTCGCGGTTCACCGGAGCGACGCGCGGGATCAGCCAGGCCAAGACCAGCGAGACCGGCGTCACGACCCCCAGTCGGGCGATGACGCTCAGCTCGAAGATGTCCGGCAGAAGCGTGATGCTGGTAAAGTTGTAGATGTTGTAGAAGATAAGCCCGATCAGGACGATCTGGCGCAAACCGGCGGCGCGCTCGGCGCCATGCTCGGCCTCGTACCGCGCGTCGACGTCGTCGTCGAAGCGCAGCAGCCAGTCAAGGCGGCTGCCGACCCCGGACGCCGAGGCCGTCACGGCCGTGTCGGATCGAATAGGGTCGGCCCCGGCTGAGGCAGCAGGATCGCCGACGGTCAAGGCTGCTCCCCTGGTGCCGCATCGTCGCCAATGACCACCTTCCATTAGGTCAGAATCGCTACCTGCCGCTTAATTTTTCTCCACAAGCTCCTCTGGGGCCGGGAGCTGCCGCTCCATCGCGCGGCGTCACGAAGAAGGGTCGGGCGCCGCGTCCGCGGTGCGGCCGCATCGCTGCCATGCCCGTGCACGCCTTGCGAGCGGCAGCGCTCTCCGGCACTGCTCGACCGCAGCCGGCGCTTCCCGCGAGCCGGCCATCCGGGATGCCCATGGCGACCAGCGCACCCATGGCGAGCAGCGCACGCAGCGAGACCACCCGGGCCGAATCGGGCTGGGCCGGGCCCGGCTTCGTCGAGTTCGTGGCCCTGATGGCCCTGATGATGGGCCTGACCGCCGTCACCATCGACAGTTTCCTGCCGGCCTTCCCGGCGATCCAGCACGATTTCGCGGTCCAGGATCCCAACCGGCTGCAGCTCCTGGTCTACGTCTACATGCTGGGCTTCGGCACCGCCCAGCTCCTCTACGGCCCGGTCTCGGACGGGATCGGGCGGCGACCGGCCCTGATCGTCGGCATCGGCATCTACCTCGCCGGCAGCGTGCTCGCCATGCTGGCGCCGAGCTTCGAGGTGCTGCTGCTCGCCCGCGCCATTCAGGGCATCGGGGGTGCGGCGGGTCGCGTGCTCGCCGTGGCGATCGTGCGCGACCGCTACGAGGGGCGCGACATGGCCCGGGTGATGTCGTTCTGCATGATGGTCTTCCTCATCGTGCCGATCCTCGCCCCCTCGATGGGCGGCGCCGTGCTCGTCGTCGGCAGCTGGCGCCTGATCTTCGGCGTGATGCTGGCGCTGGCGCTCGTCACCCTGGCCTGGTTCGGCACCCGCCTGCCCGAGACCCTGCACCCGGCCTTCCGCCGCCCCGTCTCGGCCCGGGCGATCGGATCGGGCATCGCCGTCACGGTGCGCATGCGGGCCTCCTTCGGCTACGCCACGGCACTCGGCCTCACCACCGGCTGCATCATGGGCTATGTCGGCTCGGCCCAGGCCGTGTTCGACACCGGGCTCTACCATCTCGGCCCCCTGTTCCCGGTCGCCTTCGCGCTGATCGCCGGGGCGATGGGCGTCGCGACGCTGATCAACGCGCGCCTGGTGCGCCGGCTCGGCATGCGGCGGCTGGCGCACGCGGGCACGCTCGGGCTCTTCCTCGCCGCCTGCCTCCAGCTCGCGCTGATCCTGGCCTTCGCCGGCAAGCCGCCCCTGTGGCTTCTGATCGTCACCCTCGCGGCGTGCCAGTTCCTGATGAGCTTCGCGATGCCGAACTTCAACGCCCTGGCGATGGAGCCACTTGCGGCGATCGCCGGCACCGCCTCCTCGTTCATCGGCTTCTATACCACGCTGCTCGCGGCCTTCTGCGGCCTCCTCGTCGGCCAGTCCTTCGACGGCACCGTGACCCCGCTCGCGCTCGGCTACTGTGCCTTGAGTGGCCTTGCCCTCGCGATGGTGCTGTGGACCGAGCGCGGCCGGCTGTTCGGGAGCGGGGCCCGGTAGAACCGCCTTAACCGGTCCCACGCCACCGTCCCGGCATCGACGTGAGGTGTCTCGGGATGGCTGCGCGCAACGACGGAATCCTGCTCGCCGGGCGGCTGCTCCTGGCCTCTTCCCTGCTGCCGGCGGCGATCGCGCGCGCGCTCAACCCCTCGGGCTTCGCCCTGACGCTCGCGGCCACCGGGATGCCCTATCCGAACGCCGTCGCGACCGCCTCGGTGCTGATCGGGCTGTTCGGGCCGCTGCTCCTCGCGCTCGGCCTCGTGCCGCGCCTCGTCGGGCTCGGGCTTGGATTCCACGCGGTGGTGGCGGGGCTGCTGCTGCACCGGTTCTGGGAATTCTCCGGCGCCGTCGCCCGGGTCGAGCAGGAGCTGTTCCTCGCCCAGCTCGGCCTCGCGGCCGGCTTCGTGCTCTACGCCGTCACCGGCCCCGGCAACTGGAGCTGGCAGGGATGGTGGCACGGAAGCGAGCGCGGCACGCCTCCGGCCGTCAAGGTTCCCAGCGCCAAGATCCCCGACAAGGATCCCGCCGCGAAGCCACCCCGCAAGCGCGCCGCCGCGCCCCGCGGACCGCGGCCCGCCAAGGCGGCGGCCTGAGGCGCGCGACGGCCGGCCGCGTCATGCGGCTGCCGGACCATCAGGCCAACTTCCGCCGCTCGCCAGCGAGGCGCGGGGTGACGTAGCGGCTGGAGATGTCGCAGGCGACCCCGATCAGCCGCCTGCGGCCGTCGGATGTCGTCACCAGGCTGCCGCGGGCTGAGAGCCAGCGCACCCGCCCCTCGTGGTCGACGATGCGGTACTGTGCATCGTAGGCTCCCTCGCCGCGCAGGGCCGGTTCGAGGCTGGCGAGGACGGCCGGAAGATCCTCCGGCACGATCATCGCCAGGAACTCGTCGAGCGGGCCGTTCGTCACGCCCATCAGGTTCTGGCCGAACTCCGAGCAGGTGACCTCCCGGGTCGCCGGATCGACGTCCCAGGTCATCACCTCGGCTGCCGCGACGGCGAGGCGCAGGCGCTCCTCGCTGGTCCGCAGGGCCTCCGCGGCGCGGACCTGCTCGTCGATATCGGCCATGGTGCCGACCCATTCGCGGACCGAGCCCTCGGTGCTCTCGAGCGGCACGGCGCGGCCGAGCATCCAGCGATACTGACCGTTGCGATGGCGCACGCGGTAGGTCGCGTCGAGGGGGGTGCCGCTCTGGCAGCAGGCCCGCCACTGCGCCTCGACCGCAGCGCGTTCGTCCGGATGAAGGGCGCACAACCAGCCGAAGCCCTGAAGCTCGGAGTCGCAGAGGCCTGTCCGCGCACTCAGGCCGAAGGTCTGGATCAGGCTGCCGTCCGGGCCGGAGCGCCACTCGACGGCCGCGCTCGCCTCCACCAGGGCGCGGTAGCGCTGCTCGCTCTCCTGCACGCTTCCCGTCGCCGGCGCCTGCGAACTGGACGGCGCGGGTGATCCCGCCGCGGGCGCGATCTGCCTGAAGCTCGGCTCGTAGCGGCCGAGCGGCAGATCGATGCGCACGTCGAGCCGGCAGGCGGGGTCGGCGTAGATCTGCTGCAGCACCTGCCGCAGGCGCCGGGCCTCGACCCGCACGATGGCGTCCGTCGCCGGATCGAAGCTGGTCGAGCGGCCGAGGGCGTCGGTCGCGATGGTGTAGGATTTCAGCAGGCTGCCGCGTCCGGCCAGGCTCTCTCGCACCACGTAGGCGAGGAAGGCCGAGAGCTGCGGCGACTTCTTCAACGGCGGCAGGTTCAAAAGAGCGTCCAGGGCAGCGTGGATGTTCTCGGTACCGATCGCTTCCCGATCCATCGCTCGTTCCCGTCGCGTTCCAGCCCGCGGCGGACCCGGTCGTGCCGACGACGCGGCCGTATTCCGTCTCGCCGCGCTCGAGCTTTCGACCGGTGACGCGAGCCCCCTCGCCGTCTCCACCATCGCGCCTCAAGCTGATAAGGCAGCCGCGCCCAGTGTCAAGATATGAACTCTTTTGATAGAATGACCCTAGGTCAGTATCGGTCAATCGACCCGCTGCTCCGGATCCCACGATGACAGAGGATGGGATCGAGACGGTCTGACCTGGGGCGACGAAGGCGTGGGGCGGGGGGACGGGCGCGGCAGCAACATTGGGTTTATATTTCCATGCGATCGCCGCTTGCGATTCTTTTGCTGAACCGTAACGCGACGCCCGCGTTCCGACTCAGTCGGCCAGCAGCCGCGCCCCGACGACCGCCGCCGCGGCGCGGTTCTGCACCCCGAGGCTGCGCAGGAGCGCCGCCATGTGAACCTTGACGGTGCCCTCGCCGAGCTGGAGCCGCCGGGCGATTTCCTTGTTCGAGCGCCCCTCGACCAGGAGTGCCAGCACATCGCGCTGGCGGGGCGTCAGGTCGGGGATGCGGGGCTGGCGCCCGTCCTGGCGTCCCTCGGGTCTCCAGTCCTGCCGCCCGTCCTGCCGCCCGTCGAAGACGGGAATGCGCGCCTCGAGCGCCGGCCGCGGGGCCGCGCCGTCGAGCACCGCCAGAGAGGCCGGCACGAAGATCTGGCCTTCGAGGATCATGCCCACGGCACGGGTCAGCTCGGCCGAGCCGATCCCCTTCGGCACGTAGCCGTGGACGCCGACTTCGAGGGCGGTGAGGATCTTGTTGCGCTCGGTCGAGGCCGAGACCACCGCCACCTTCACGGCCGGGAAGCACTCGCGCACCGCGCTCAGGCTCCCGGGCCCCTCCATGCCGGGCATCGCCAGGTCGAACAGTGCCAGGGTCACGGCGCCCCGGCGGGTCGAGAGCTGGTCGAGGGCGGCGTCGAGGGAGCCGGTCTCGACGACCTCCGCGAAGCCGAAGCTGCGGGTGAGAATCGCCACCACGGCGAGGCGGAAGAAATCGTCGTCATCCGCGATCAAGGCGACTGGCGGAGTCGGTTGGGTCATACCGTGGCGTCTCTGGAAACAGTCCGTGCGGCAATCATCCTAGTGCAAGTCGGGGGCGCGTGGGTACCCTCCCGGCACGGAATAACTGGCAATATCAACGACCTATCGCACGGTTAGCCGTCGCCGTAAGAGTTGCGCCGAGACCATGCCGGCTTCCCGTGCGCGAGGGCGCGGGCAACGGCGTGCGGCGCGTCACCGCACCGACGTTCGGAAATTCTATCCTGAGGAATGCCCGCGTTGAAGCAGGGATCGAGGCCGGGACGCCGATCGGGCCGAGACGGGGCAGGAGGAAGAGCGCGATGCGACGGGCGGCCTCGGTGAGTGGGAGGGGAGGATGCCTCGCGACCGTCCGGCGGCTCTGCGCGAGGTCCGTCCTCGCCCTCGCCCTTCTCGGCGTCGCGCCCGCCGCCGGGGCGGAACGCACCCGGCTCGTCGCCTACACGGCCCTCGAGCCCGAGCAGCTCGACCCGATGCGCCGGGCGATCGAGGCGGCCGTGCCGGAGGTCGAGATCGCCTGGCGGCGGGATTCGACCGGCATCATCACCGACCGCATGCTCGCCGAGCGGGACGCGCCGCAGGCCGACCTCCTTCTCGGGATCGCGGCCACGAGCCTGCTGCAATTCGAGGCCGCGAACCTCCTCGATCCCTATCGTCCCGCCGGCGTCGAGGCGCTGCGGCCGTTCTTCCGCGACCCGACCCCGCCCTACAGCTGGACCGGCATGGACGCGTATCTGGGGGTGATCTGCTTCAACGTCGAGGTCGCGGGCCGGCACCGGATCACCCGCCCGAGCTTCTGGCGCGACCTCACCGGACCGGCCCTGAAAGGACGGATCGTCATGCCGAACCCGGCGGCTTCCGGCACCGGCTACCTTCTCGTCGCGGGCTGGCTGCAGACCTTCGGGGAGGATGCCGGCTGGGCCTACATGGACGCCCTGCACGAGAACGTCGCCGCCTACCTGCCGAGCGGCTCGGCCCCGTGCCAGGAGACCGCCGCGGGCCGCGCCGCCGCGGGCCTCTCCCTCGACATGCGGGCCGCCGCCGAGAAGGCGGTGGGCGCCCCCATCGACATCGTGGTGCCGGTCGACGGCACGGGCTGGGAGGCCGAAGGCTTCGCGGTCGTGGCGGGACGGCCGCACCTCGCCCTCGCCCGGCGGGTGGCGGACTGGGCGGCGAGCCGGGAGGCCAACGCGCTCTATGCCCGCAGCTTCGCCATCGTGGCCTATCCGGGCGTCTCCAGCCCGGGTCCGCTCTACCCGCCCCATGCCGAGGCGCGGATGATCCGCAACGATCTCGAGTGGATGGCCCGCAACCGGCCCCGCATCCTGGCCGAGTGGAACCGCCGCTACGGCGCCAAGGTCCGGGAGCGGTGATTCCGCGAGCGCCGATCTCCGGCGCCCGGTCACCTTTATTTTTCCATCCTGCGGTAGCAGACCACCTCTGATAGCGGATCTCCCCCTGCGGGGCCGCGGGTAGGGAAGCGGATGTTTCACGCGGGCAAGGACGGCTGGCTCTTCCTCACCGGGGGCACCAACGAGGTCGCGGACCAGTACCGGCGGATTCGCCCGATGGACCGGGTGCTGCGCCAGTGGCGCCGACAGATCCTCCGGCGCATCCGCCGCTGCCAGGGCCTCGGCACCCGCTACCTGCACCTGGTGGTGCCCGAGAAGCTCAGCATCTACGAGGACCGCTTCGACGGCTTGACGCTCGACCCGCGTCACGGGCCGGCGCGCCGCCTCGGCACCCTGATGCGCTGGTCCTGGCCGGGGCGCCGAGCCTGGATCGACCTTCTCGGACCGATGCGGGCCCGGCGGGACGAGCGCGACCTGCACTACCGCACCGACACGCACTGGAACATCCACGGCTGCCTGCTCGCCTACCGGCTGGTCTGCCGGGCCTGCGGCGCCACCCCGCGCACCGACTTCCTGGCGCGGCCGTTCCAGGAATTCGACGCCGTGCTCGACATCGGCAACAAGCTCGATGCACCGCCCCTCGAGACCGTGCGCAATTACCAGCTCTTCCGCGACGCTGAGCGGGTCGCCGGCGGCAGGCTGATCGATGCCTACGCGGCCGCCGGCCGCCTCGGCGAGCTGCATAGCGGCGCCCACGCGGTCTACCGCAACCGCTCGGCCGACGCCGACCCCCGGACCCTGGTGCTGTTCGGCGATTCCTGCGCCAATTTCTCCCCGAACGGCCTGACCGCGATGCTGGCCGAGACCTTTCGCGAGGTCCACTTCATCTGGTCGTCGAACCTCGACTGGGGCTATATCGAACGGATCCTCCCCGACATCGTGCTCTGCGAGCAGGTCGAGCGCTTCCTGCCGCGCGTGCCGGAGGACGACTTCGATCTCGCGGCCGCCGAGGCGGAGCGGCTGGCGGCCCTGGAGGTGGCAGCGTAGCGGCGCGGAGAATCGGGCCGATCCGCCGACCTCGTCTGTACGCCCGGGCGTGGTGGCACCAAGATGACCTGATCGCACGTCCGCCATCAGTCACCCGGCGCCGTCGCACGTCTCCTGATCGTGAAGTCGGCACCGCGCGACCGTGACCCTCGCCCCCGATCCGCCGGCTTGACGAAAAACTTGCATATGCCACTAATTGCCCGGCGCCGGACGGGCCGGCCGCGCTGACCCATAGAGGAGTGCCGCCCGATGGACGCGCGCACCCACCGCCTGCTCCACGCCCCGATCGGGCCGACGCTTCTGCGCCTCGCCGCGCCGAACGTCGTCGTGATGCTGGTCCAGGCCCTGGTCGGGCTGATCGAGACCGCCTTCGTCGCCGGGCTGGGGACCGACGCGCTCGCCGGCATGGCGCTGGTCTTCCCCGTGCTGATGCTGGTGCAGATGATCTCCGCCGGCGCCATGGGGGGCGGCATCCTGTCGGCGGTGGCACGGAGCCTCGGGGCCGGGCGGCGGGCGGAGGCGGACCGGCTGCCCTGGTACGCCGCCGCCATCGCCCTCGTCCTCGGCCTTCTCACCACGGCACTCGACCTCGCCTTCGGGCCGGCGCTTTACCGGGCGATGGGCGGGGAGGGCGCCTCGCTCGCCGCGGCCACGACCTATGGCGGCGTGGTCTTCTGCGGCGCGGTGCTGATCTGGCTGTTCAACGCCCTGGCGGCGGTGATCCGCGGCACCGGCAACATGGCGCTGCCGGCGATCGTCATCAGCGTCGGCGCCGCCGTTCTGGTGCCACTCTCGCCGGCGCTCATCTACGGGTTCGGGCCGATTCCCGGTCTCGGCATCGTCGGCGGCGGGGTCGCGGTGCTGGCCTACTACGCCGCCGGCACTGTGGTGTTCGTCCATCATCTCTGGGCCGGGCTCGGCCTGTTGCGTCCCAGCCCCCGGCCGCCGCGCCTCGCCTGGGCGCCGCTGCGCGACATCCTGCGGATCGGCGCCGTCTCATCGATCGTCAGCGCCACCACCAACGTGACGATCGCCGCCGCCACCGCCTTTGCGGGGGCCACCGGCCCCGCCGCGGTCGCGGGCTACGGCACCGGCGCGCGGCTCGAATATCTGCTGGTGCCGCTCGTCTTCGGCCTCGGCGCGCCGATCGGCGCGATGGTCGGCACCTGCATCGGTGCCGGCGACCGGGCCCGCGCACTCAAGGTGGCCTGGACCGGGGCGGCGATCGCCGGGGCGCTGACGGAGGCGATCGGGCTCGCCGCGGCCCTGTGGCCGCTGCCGTTCCTGACCCTGTTCGGCCACGATCCGCAGATGCTCGCCATTGGCAGCCGCTACCTCCACCTCGTCGGGCCGTTCTACGGGTTCGCGGGCGTCGGGCTCGCGCTCTACTTCACTTCGCAGGGAGCGGGCCGGGTCGGCTGGCCGCTGGTGGCGGGGCTCGCCCGCATGGCGGTATCGATCGGAGGCGGTCTCCTGGCGCTCAAGCTCGGTCTTGGGCTCGACGGGGTCTTCCTGGCGCTCGGCGTCGGCCTCGCCGCGCTCGGACTCATCAATGCCGGCGCGGTCGCCGCCGGGGTGTGGTTTCGCGGGGAGCGGGCGGCGGCGCCCGTCCTCGTCGCGGCGGGAGGGGAATAGGCGATGACGCGGGAACTCTATCTCGACGATCTGGCGCCGGGCCAGGTCTACGGCTCGGGCGAGACGACGGTGACCGAGGCCGATATCGTCGGCTTCGCCGAGAGCTTCGATCCGCAGCCCTTCCACCTCGACGCGGAGAAGGCCGGGGCGACGTTCTTCGGCGGCCTCGCGGCGAGCGGCTGGCACACCGCGGCGCTCACCATGCGGCTCCTCGTCGAGAGCGACATGCGGCTCGCCGGCGGCATCATCGGCGCCGGCATGGACGAGCTGCGCTGGCCCAAGCCCCTGCGGCCCGGCGACACGATCCGGCTCACGAGCGAGGTGATCGAGGTGCGCCCCTCCCGCTCGCGGCCGAGCCAGGGTCTCGCCAAGGTGCGCACCACGACGCTGAACCAGCACGGCGAGGCGGTGCAGGTGCTCACCGCCAACCTCCTGGTGGTGCGGCGGCCGGAGGGGTGAGGCCTGGCTATCCCGTCACCCGCAGCCGCGCCGGGTTACCGACCGCGACCCCGCCCGCCGGCACGTCGCGGGTCACCACGCTGCCCGAACCGATGATCGCGTCGTCGCCGATCGTCACGCCCGGCAGGATCATCGCCCCGCCGCCGATCCAGACATTCGCCCCGATGGCGATCGGCCGGCCGAATTCGAGCATCTGACGGCGCTGGGCCGGATCGCGCGGGTGGTCGGCGGTGAGGATCTGCACGCCCGGCCCGATCTGCGTCATGTCGCCGATCGTCACCGGCACCACGTCGAGGATGCAGCAGTTGAAGTTGAGGAAGACGCCCCGGCCGAGGCTGATGTTGTAGCCGTAGTCGCAATAGAAGGGCGGGCGGATATTGCAGCCCTCGCCGACCCGGGCAAAGGCCTCCGCCATCAGCGCCTCCCGCTCCGGCTGGCTCAGGGTGTTGCTGGCGTTGTAGCGGTCCATCCACGCCGAGATACGCCGGTTGTCGGCCGCGAGCTCCGGATCGTCGGCGATGTAGAGTTCGCCGGCGAGCATCTTCTGCTTCTGGCCCGTCATGTTTCCTCTCTATCAGTTGGCACTCAGCCGCGATGCGTACATATGTACATATCGCAGCCGAAAGCCAGCCCGCCCGCGAGACCCGCTTGCCCCGAGTTCCGCTTGCCCAGAGTTCCGCTTGCCCACTATCACCCGCCGCCACGATCCCGACCGCCGCGCCCGCATCCTCCGGGCGACCCTCGACGTCGTCGCCGAGCACGGCGTCGCCGGCACGACTCATCGGCGGATCGCCGCCGTGGCCGACGTGCCGCTCGGTTCGATGACCTACCATTTCGCGAGCCTGGACGACCTCCTGACCGAGGCGTTCACGCTGCTCGCCGACACGGTGGCGGCCCGCTTCACGGAACGGCTCGCCGCCGCCGGGACTCGCGCCGAGGCCTGCGAGGCGGTGGTCGACCTCGTCGTCGACGACAGCTGGGCGACGCCCCGCAACCTGCTGCTCAGCTACGAGCTCTACGCCTACGCGGCCCGGGTGCCCGCCTTGCGCGGCGTGATGCAGGGTTGGATGGGCAAGAGCCGGGCAGCCCTGGAGCAGCACTTCGCGCCCGGGACCGCCCGGGCGCTCGACGCGATGATCGAGGGCCTGTCGATCCATCGCTCGGTCGACCTAGAGCCCGCCGGCCGCGCCGAGGTGCGGGCGATCGTCGCCCGCCTGACGGGCGACGCGCTCGCGCTTCCTTGAAAAGCTCGGCCCGGCCCCGCATATCCGCCCGCGACGATTTGTTCCCATCGGAGAACCGACACGTGAGCGAGACTGTGGAGCGGCATTCGTTCGGCGCCGAGGTCGGGCGCCTCCTGGACCTCGTGGTCCACGCCCTCTACTCCGAGCGCGAGATCTTCCTGCGCGAGCTCGTCGCCAACGCCGCCGACGCGGTCGACCGGCGCCGGTTCGGGGCGCTGACCGACGCCGCCCTGGCGCTGCCGGCGGACGCCAAGGTGCGCATCAACCCCGACAAGGCGGCCCGGACCCTGACCATCTCGGATCCCGGGATCGGCATGGGCAAGGACGAGCTGGCGCAGAACCTCGGCACCATCGCGCGCTCGGGCACCCGGGCCTTCAGCCAGTCGCTGGCGGATGCCAAGCCCGAGGAGCGCCCGAGCCTGATCGGCCAGTTCGGCGTCGGCTTCTACTCCGCCTTCATGGTCGCAGACCGGGTCGAGGTCACCTCGCGCAAGGCCGGCTCGGACGAGGCCTGGACCTGGGCCTCGGAGGGGCAGGGCGAGTACACGCTGGCCCCGGCCACCCGGGCTGAGCCCGGCACCGACATCGTCCTGCACATGAAGGCCGATGCCGAGGAATATCTCGAGCCGCTGCGTCTCGAGACCATCGTGCGCAAATGGGCCGATCACATCACCGTACCGGTGACCCTGGTGCGCGACGGCGAGGAGGTCCCCGGCACCAAGGGCACGGCGCTCTGGCGGAAAGCCAAATCCGAGGTGAGCGAGGAGGAATATACCGAGTTCTACCGCCAGGTCGCGCACGCCTTCGACAAGCCCTGGGCGACGCTGCACTGGCGGGCGGAAGGGCAGCTCGAATTCACCGCGCTCCTGTTCGTGCCGGGCATGAAGCCCTTCCTCGCCGTCGAGGAGGAGCGCGAGAGCAAGGTGCGCCTGCACGTGCGCCGGATGTTCATCACCGACGAGGCGGGGCTGCTGCCGTCCTGGCTGCGCTTCGTCCAGGGCGTGGTCGATACCGAGGATCTGCCGCTCAACGTCTCGCGCGAGATGCTGCAGGCGACGCCCGTTCTCGCCCGCATCCGCCGCGCGGTGACCGGCAAGGTGCTCTCGGAGCTGAAGACCCGCGCGAAGGACGCGGAGTCCTACGCCACCTTCTGGCAGGCCTTCGGGCCGGTGCTGAAGGAGGGGCTGTGGGAGGATGCCGAGCACCGCCAGGACATCGCGAACCTCCTGCGCTTCCGCTCCTCGACCACCGAGGGCTGGACCTCGCTCGCCGACTACGTCTCGCGCATGAAGCCGAACCAGGAGGCGATCTACATCCTCACCGGCGACGACACCGAGGCGCTGAAGCGCTCGGCGCAGATCGAGGGCTTCTCCGCCCGCGGCCTCGAGGTGCTGCTGCTCTCCGACCACGTCGACGCGTTCTGGCCCGAGCGTCTCGACACGTTCGAGGGCAAGCCGATCCGCAGCATCACGCAGGGCGGCGACGACCTCTCGGCCTTCGAGCCCGAGGTGGCGGAGGCCGACGCGCCGGCCGACCTCGCCGACCTGCTGCCGAAGCTGAAGGAGGCGCTCAAGGATGACGTCTCCGACGTCAAGGCGAGCCAGCGCCTGGTCGACAGCGCGGTGCTGCTCTCGGCCTCCGCCTTCGGGCCCGACCTGCAGATGCAGCGCCTCCTGCGCCGCGCCGGCCGCGGCATGGGCGGCGGCCAGCCGGTCCTGGAGCTGAACCCGCGCCACCCGCTGATCCGCCGCATCGCCGAGCGCGCGGCGGCCGGCGAGGATGTCGGGGAGGCGGCCCAGACGCTCGTCGATCTCGCCCACGTCCAGGGCGGCGACCCGCCCCGCGACCCGGTCGCTTTCGCCCGCCGGGTGGCGGCGGCCCTGGCGCAGGGGTGACGAGAGGCGGGCCAGGCATGGGGGAGGAGGCGACGAGCCTCCTCCCCTTTTTTGTCTGACTTGCGCTCGACCCTCGGCGCATCCCGGTCTGCGCTGGTGCTCCGAACCCGCCGACTCTCCCGGCTCGTCCCCCGCTGGTCTTGCCATGCGCAGCCGAATCGGACGCCCGAGCCACGACGCTCCTCCGCGTTCACCCCGTTCCTGACCCAATCGCCCTGGCCTATTGGGGCATTCCGGCTGCCGGGCGAAGCGGCTATCGTTCGCTTGCAAGTTCTGCCTGGAGACAAATCCCGCCAGGATGTTCGCGTCTCGAAGACCGGACACTTCCCAGATGGCAGAATAGGCGCCCGCACCAGCATTGTCCCCGAATAACCCTGCCGCCCGCGGGACGAGGGGAGCCCCCACCTTCTGGTACGTTGTATTCCGCAGAGGAAGACCTGACAATCGCCAAGGAGGAACCCTGATGAGCTTCACCCTCGTCCAGCAAGCCACGCCCCGCCTGCACCGGTCAGAGCTGGCGGTGCCGGGCTCCAACCCGACCTTCATGGAGAAATCGGCGAAATCCGCCGCCGACGTGATCTTCCTCGATCTGGAGGACGCCGTCGCGCCCGACGACAAGGAGCAGGCGCGCAAGAACATCGTCCAGGCCCTCAACGACATCGATTGGGGGACGAAGACGATGATGATCCGGATCAACGGCCTCGACACCCACTACATGTACCGCGACGTGATCGACATCGTGGAGGCCTGCCCGCGCCTCGACATGATCCTGATCCCGAAGGTCGGCGTGCCGCAGGACGTCTACGCCATCGACGTGCTGGTGACGCAGATCGAGCAAGCCAAACGGCGCGAGAAGAGGATCGGCTTCGAAGTGCTGATCGAGACGGCGCTCGGGATGGCCAATGTCGAGGCGATCGCCCAATCGTCGAAGCGCCTGGAGGCGATGTCGTTCGGCGTCGCCGACTACGCCGCCTCGCTGCGCGCCCGCTCGACCGTGATCGGCGGCGTGAACCCGGATTATGCGGTGCTGACCGACAAGGACGAGGCGGGCGGGCGCCAGACCCACTGGCAGGATCCCTGGCTGTTCGCGCAGAACCGGATGCTGGTCGCCTGCCGCGCCTACGGCCTGCGGCCGATCGACGGACCGTTCGGCGACTTCTCCGATCCGGACGGCTACCGCTCCGCGGCCCGGCGCTGCGCGGCGCTCGGCTTCGAGGGCAAGTGGGCGATCCACCCCTCGCAGATCGATCTCGCCAACGAGGTCTTCACCCCGAGCGAGGCCGAGGTGACCAAGGCGCGGCGCATCCTGGCGGCGATGGAGGAGGCGGCCAAGGCCGGCCGCGGCGCCGTCTCCCTCGACGGGCGGCTGATCGACATCGCGTCGATCCGCATGGCCGAGGCGCTGATCGGCAAGGCCGACGCCATGGCACGCGCCTGACGCCGCAGGGACGGTGCCTGCCACACATCGCGCCGTTCCCCACCCGCTTGCCTCCCGCCTGCCGCGGCAGGGCAGGCCTGCCTGCCGCGCAGAAAAGACGCACTGGTCTCGCATACTGTAGAAACAGTCGAGTGCCATACGCTCGAAGGATGCCAGCCCCCCTCGGCCGCCCTGGAGGTTGCTTGAGCTTGTCTTGGGCTGGCTCCCGACTTGTGGAAGCGCGCGACCGATGAGATCAGAACAGGGCGCTGGACCGAAGATGCGCCGGCGCGGCGGATGGCTCCTGACCCTGATGATCCTGGCCGGGGCCGGCGGCGCGTATGCCTGGCAGGGCCGCGAGCACGCGGCGGCGACGAAGCCCGCCGCCCGGGCCCCCGCCCCCGTGCCGGTGACCCTGGCCCCGGTCGAGCAGGGGCCACTCGCGGTGGTGCTCGGCGGCCTCGGCACGGTGCAGGCCTACAACACCGTGCAGGTGCGCAGCCGGGTCGATGGCGAGATCCTGAAGATCGGCTTCCGCGAGGGCCAAGTGGTGAGGAAGGGCGACCTCCTCGCCCAGGTCGACCCGCGCCCCTATCAGGCCGCCCTCGACCAGGCCAAGGCGAAGAAGGCCCAGGACGAGGCCAACGTGAAGAACGCCAGGGCCGACCTGGAGCGCTACACCAAGCTCGGCGACTACGCCTCGCGCCAGCAGACCGACACGCAGGCCGCCACGGTGAACCAGCTCACCGCCCAGATCGCCGCCGACCAGGCGGCGATCGACAACGCCACGACGCAGCTCTCCTACGCCACGATCCAGGCGCCGATCGACGGCGTCACCGGCTTCCGGCTGATCGACGTCGGCAACATCGTCAACGCGGCGCAACAGACGGCGATCGTCACCATCACCCAGGTCGAGCCGATCTTCGTGGTCTACACCGCGCCCGAGGAGCAGCTGCGCGAGGTGACGAGGGCGCTCGCCGCCGGGCCCGTGCCGGTCGAGGCCTGGAGCACCGACGCGATGACCCGGCTGTCCGAGGGGCGCCTCGACCTGGTCAACAACCAGGTCGACACCGCCACCGGCACGATCCGCCTCAAGGCCTCCTTCGCCAACAAGGACCACGCCCTGTGGCCAGGCCTGTCGGTCTCGACCCGGATGCGCACCGGCACGATTCCCGACGCCGTCACGGTGCCGGACGACGCGGTGCAGCACGGACCGAAGGGGCTCTACGCCTTCGTGGTCGACGACCAGAAACGAGCTCATATGCAGCCGATCACGGTCGGCCGCTCCACCGACGGCCGCACCCAGGTCACGAAGGGCCTGACGCCCGGCCAGACCGTGATCTGGCGCGGCCAGTCGCGGGTGCAGGAAGGCGCGCTGGTCGCCGAGGCGAAACCCGCGGGCCAGGAAGCGCGGCCCCAGGAGGCGCGCCAGGCGGACAACGCCGCCCTGGCTTCGAGCGAGGCGCGCTGACATGCAGTTCGGTACCGGGCAGGAGGGCGCCGAGCGCGGCGGCATCTCCGGCTATTTCATCCGCTTTCCGATCGCGACCTCGCTCATCATGGCGGGGATCCTGTTCATCGGCATCGTGGCCTATCCGCTGCTCGGCGTGGCGCCGCTGCCGCAGGTCGACTTCCCGACGATCCAGGTCACCGCGCAGCTGCCCGGCGGCAGCCCGGAGACCATGGCGTCCTCGGTGGCCCAGCCGCTGGAGCGGCAATTCGCCCAGATCCCCGGCGTCAGCCAGATGACCTCGACGAGCGCCTTGGGCATCTCGTCGATCACGGTGCAGTTCGACCTCAACCGCAACATCGACGCGGCGGCGAACGACATCCAGGCGGCGATCAACGCCGCCGGCGGGCAACTTCCAAAAACCCTGCCGAGTCCGCCGACCTACCGCAAGGTGAACCCGGCCGATTCGCCGATCCTGCTGCTCTCGGTCACCTCCGACACCCTGCCGCTGATCGAGGTCGATGACGCCGCCGACGTGCAGCTGGCGCAGCGCATCAGCCAGGTCTCGGGCGTCGGCCAGGTGCTGATCGGCGGCCAGCAGAAGCCGGCGGTGCGGGTGCAGATCGACCCGGCGAAGCTCGTCGCCAAGGACCTGTCGCTGGAGGACGTGCGCACCCAGCTCTCGATCACCACGGTCAACAGCCCGAAGGGCAGCTTCGACGGGGCGACCCGCAGCTACACAGTCTACGCCAACGACCAGCTCACGCTCGCCAAGGACTGGAACGACGTCATCATCGCCTACCGCGCCGGCGCGCCGTTGCGGGTGCGCGACATCGGCCGGGCGGTGGCGGGACCCGAGGATGCCAAGCAGGCGGCTTGGGCCAACGGCCAGCGCGGCGTGTTCCTGGTCATCTTCAAGCAGCCGGGCGCCAACGTCATCGACACCGTCGACCGGATCAAGGCCGAGCTGCCGCGCATCACCGCCTCCCTGCCGGCGGGCGTCAGGGTTCAGACGCTGAGCGACCGCACCCAGACCATCCGCGCCTCGGTGGAGGACGTGCAGTTCACGCTGCTGATCACCATCGCGCTCGTGGTGGCGGTGATCTTCGTCTTCCTGCGCTCGCTCTGGGCGACCATCATCCCGAGCGTGACGGTGCCGCTGGCGCTGCTCGGCGCCTGCGCGCTGATGTGGATGGCCGGCTACACCCTCGACAACCTGTCGCTGATGGCGCTCACCATCGCGGTCGGCTTCGTGGTCGACGACGCGATCGTGGTACTGGAGAACATCGCCCGCTACGTCGAGGAGGGGATGAAGCCGATGCAGGCGGCGCTCAAGGGCGCCGGCGAGATCGGCTTCACCATCGTGTCGATCTCGGTCTCGCTGATCGCGGTGCTGATCCCGTTGCTCCTGATGGGCGGCATCATCGGCCGGCTGTTCCGCGAGTTCGCGGTCGTGCTGTCGATGACGATCGGCGTCTCGGCCTTCGTGTCGCTGTCCCTGACCCCGATGATGGCCTCGCGCTTCCTGAAAGAACACAAGGCCGAGCATCACGGCAGGCTCTACCGCTGGAGCGAGCGCGTCTTCGACGGGATGCTGCACGCCTACGAGGCCGCCCTCGACGTGGCGCTCCGCCACCACGTCGTCACCTTCCTGACCTTCCTCGGGACGGTGGCGCTCACCGGGTACCTGTTCGTCGTCATCCCGAAGGGCTTCTTCCCGCAGCAGGATACCGGCCTCATCGTCGGCATCACCGAGGGCGGGCAGGACATCTCGTTCTCGGCGATGGAGGACCGCCAGCGCGCGGTCGGCGCGGTGATCCAGGCCGATCCGGACGTGGCGAGCGTCGCGATGTCGATCGGCGGCAGCGGCCAGGCGCTCAATTCCGGCCGGATGTTCATCACCCTCAAGCCCCGGGACGAGCGCGAGGCCAACGCCTTCCAGATCATCGAGCGGCTGCGGCCGAAGCTCGGACGGCTCGAGGGCGTGAAGGTCTTCCTCCAGGCCTCGCAGGACGTACGCACCGGCGGGCGCGCCTCGCGCACCCAGTTCGAGTACACCCTGCAGGACCCGAATCTCGACGAGCTCAACACCTGGTCGCCGCGCCTGCTCGACAAGCTGAAGACCCTGCCGGAGCTGCGCGACGTCGCCACCGACCAGCAGACCGACGGCACGACGCTGACCCTGGCGATCAACCGCGACGCCGCCTCGCGCTACGGCATCACGCCGCAACTGATCGACGACACGCTCTACGACGCGATCGGCCAGCGCCAGGTGGCGCAGTACTTCACCCAGCTCAACAGCTACCACGTGGTGATGGAGATCCTGCCGGCCCTGCAGGGCAACCCGGAATCCTTGCGCAACATCTACGTGAAGTCGCCGACCACCGGCGGGCAGGTGCCGCTCGCCGCCTTCGCAACCTGGACCACCGAGCCGGTGCGCCCGCTCTCGATCAGCCACCAGGGCCAGTTCCCCTCGGTGACGATCAGCTTCAACCTCGCCCCCAACGTCGCCCTCGGGCAGGCGACGACGGCGATCGACAACGCCGCCAAGGAGATCGGCGTGCCGGCGACGCTTGCGACCGGCTTCCAGGGCACCGCGCAGGCGTTCCAGCAATCGCTCTCGACGGTGCCGCTGCTGATCCTCGCCGCCCTGGTGGTGGTCTACCTGATCCTCGGCATCCTCTACGAGAGCTACATCCACCCGCTCACCATCCTGTCGACCCTGCCCTCGGCCGGCGTCGGCGCGCTCGCGATGCTCCTGTGGTTCGGCTACGATTTCAGCCTGATCGCACTGATCGGCATCATCCTGCTGATCGGCATCGTGAAGAAGAACGGCATCATGCTGGTCGACTTCGCGATCGTGGCCGAGCGCCACGAGGGCATCGGCCCGGAGGAAGCGATCCGCAAGGCGGCGCTCCTGCGGTTCCGCCCGATCCTGATGACCACAATGGCGGCGCTCCTCGGCGGCATCCCGCTGATGTTCGGCACCGGCACCGGCTCGGAGATCCGCCAGCCGCTCGGATACGCCATGGTCGGCGGCCTCGCGGTGAGCCAGGTGCTGACGCTGTTCACCACGCCGGTGATCTACATCTACCTCGACAAGCCCTCGACCTTCCTGTCCGGGCGCTCGCACGGCCCGGAGGACACGGGCGAGACGCCGGAGGACGAGGCGCCGCCGCAGCTGCGCGAGGCGGCGGAGTAGGGGGCTCCCACGGCTTTTGTCATCACCGGGCGCAGGCCCGCCTGAGGGCGGCCCGGGCGAGGAGCCGGGTCGAGTCGAGGGTCCGAAGGGGCGAGTTGCGGTCGTCGAGAAGCAGCGGCAATTCGGTGCAGCCGAGGACCACGGCGTCGCAGCCCGCCTCTGCCATACGGGTGATGACGCCCTGGCAATAGGCCAGCGCCTTCGGTGTCACGATGCCGCGAACCAGTTCGTCCATGATGATGCGGCCGATCTCGATCTGCTCCGCCTCGCTCGGCCGATGATGTCCGAGCCCACACGCCCCCAGGGCTCGCGGATAGACCTCGCTCGCGACGAGCCAGTGCGTGCCAGTGATGCCGAGGCGCTGGTAGCCGCGCCGCTTCGCCTCCGTTGCCACGACCTCGGCGATGTCGAGCCAAGGCAGCGGCGAGCGTGGCAGCACCCAAGGCATTGCCTGATGAATGGTATTGTCCGGGCAGATCAGAAATGCTGCGCCGGCAGCAGCCAGCTTCTCGGCCGAAGACAGCATCAGCGCGCCGACCCCAGACCAATCGCCGACGTTCAGACACGCGACGTAGTTCGCCAGGGAATGGCCATGCAGCAGCACCTCGGGGTGCCCGTGCGGTCCAAGCTCGGCTTCTCCCTCGGCGCAGATCGTGCGGTAGCAGAGCGCCGCGCCCTCGGCCGAGCAACCCACGATGCCGATGGGATGCGACATGATCCCGCGAGGCATGCCTTCAACTCCGTGGTTTCGGACGCCCCGACTGAGTGACATCGACGGTCCGCGAACAGGGGTCATCGGCAGCTTAAGCTGTCAGGCTCAGACCGTCGCGATGAACTCCGACAGAACCGCGAAGGTGCGCGTGCCCGCTGCCGCGATGGTTGTCACGAACCATCTGCGCCACGTGGCTCGGCCTCGACGTCGACGAAGAGGGGGACGCCGTTGACGGCGAGGAACATGGAGGATCGATCCTCGATGCCGAATCTGGACGGCCCGGCTCCCCGAACCGCCTCCGGCTGAAGCGTCCGCCCTCAGGCCACCGCCGCCTGCTTCTGCAGGCTCAGCAGCATGTTGGCGATCTGGCGCACCTGCAACTCGCTGTCCTGCAGCTCCTTCTTGCGGGCGCCGCCATAGGCGAACTCGTCATGGTCGATGCCCGGGACCGTCAGGCCGGCTTCTTGGAAGTGACGCTCGAGGCGGGTGAGGAGCTGCTCCCAGACGCCGAGGCGCGACCAGCGGATGAAGGTCTGGGCCGCCATCCACCATGGGCCGTAATGCGCCGGAACGGCGCGCCAGTTGGTATCGTGCCAGTGACGCCAGAGTATCGCATCGACGGTTCGCTTGAGATCGTGAGGCTGCGTCTTGCCGCGGGGCCTGCAGCCTTCGAGCAAGGGCGCCAGCACCGCCCACTGCGCCTCCGTCAACATAAATCATCCCCTCGCCAGTGATTCCTCTGGGAATCAGATTACCAAGGGTAACGTGACAATTCAATCGGCCTGCACACCGTCGGTTGAGGTTTATGGACTCTCTGCAACATGGGAATGGGTGCGGATCGTTTGTGTTCGAACATGTTGTGATTTGCAAATATCGTATCGTTACTTCTAAGAATATCCGTTTCTATGTGTAACTACTTTTGGATCTCGAAAGTCTGGCCCGAAGCATAGCGCGGCCAGGCGAGGGAATCGAAAAAGATAATTGCAGCGCGAACTTGCCCCAGATGACGAGGAATAGCTCTCCGGATTCGGTCGCGGATGTAGGGATTATCTTTTAAGAGCCGGCGAACGATCGGTAGTTTCAGCAAGTGAGATGATGATATTTCGACCCACTTTCGCTGCGTCGCAGCAAACAGGGACGATTGCCTGGCCCACCAAGCTCTGCGGCAAGAGAGGGCACTCAACGTACTGTTCCGAACAATGCGCGAGTACCGCGGGGAGACGCGCCGTCACCGCGATGTTCATCGGCCAGAGCGCGGGGTGGGGCATGGGGGACGGACACTCCCGATCGGGGCCGAAAGGCTAGTTGTGGCCGAGCCACGCTCCCGCTCAGCGACGCCCACGACCTTGGGAAAGGGGCCGGGACAGGGTCCTTTCGGGCCTTCTGGCCCGTTATCCGGTGGCGTGAACCTCCCGCATCGCGTCCCCTCGCAGGCCCGACGCGATCCGCATGAGCGCGGTGAGACGACAGCCCGTCGGCCACGGACGGGCCGGAGATCGCGCGGTGCCCCGGAAACCCGCTTCGTCGCGATCAGAAGCCGAAATGGCTGAGCCCCGGATGGTCGTCCGGGCGGCGGCCCAAGGGCCAGAGGAAGCGGCGGTCCGCCTCCGCGATCGGCTGCTCGTTGATGCTGGAATGGCGGACGCGCATCAGCCCGTCCTCGGCGAATTCCCAGTTCTCGTTGCCGTAGGCTCTGAACCACTGGCCGCTGTCGTCGTGATACTCGTAGGCGTAGCGCACAGCGATGCGGTTGCCGGCGAAGGCCCAGAGCTCCTTGATGAGGCGGTAGTCGAGTTCCCGGTTCCACTTGCGGGTCAGGAAGGCCTCGACCTCCTGACGGCCGTTCAGGAACTCGACGCGGTTCCGCCAGCGCGTGTCGGTCGTGTAGGCCAGGGCGACCTTGGCGGGATCGCGGCTGTTCCAGCCGTCCTCGGCGAGACGGACCTTCACGATGGCGCTCTGTTCGTCGAAGGGCGGCAGCGGGGGGCGGGACATGGCGGGCTCCTCGAAGGCTTGCGGGAGTGGACGAGTGACCGAGCGAGGCGCGGGTCGGCGCCTCGCGTCGGTGGGCTCCCTCCGCCGACGCGAAGCCGGACGTCGCGGCCCGCTACTCCTTGTGCGCGAACAGGTAGGTGCCGCTCGCCAGCTCCCTATTCTTCTGGTCGCTCAGCTGCGTCACGTAGGGCTCCTGGAGGAGCGAGAGCGGGTCGGCGGTGAAGTCGGAGAGGCGGCGCGACAGGAAGCGCTTGCGCACGTCCGGCGGCAGGCCGGCGGCCCAGGACTGGATCATCCAGGTCAGGCTCCAGATCGGCAGGAGCGAGGCCGGGACGTACTGGTGGTCGACCGCGAGGTGGCCGGCGAACAGGTTGCGCAGGCCCTCGCCGGTCATGTTGTAGTAGTGGTGGGGATAGCCGTGCAGCGGCTGCAGGAACGGCACCGCGCAGACCAGGCGCCCACCGGGCTTGAGCACCCGGGCGATCTCGCGGGCGCAGGCGAAGGGATCGCGGACATGCTCGAGAACCGCGATCGAGATCACCCCGTCGAAACTGTCGTCCCGGAACGGCAGAACCTCACCGATGCCGAGCACGTCGGTCGTGTCGTAATCGGCGATCTCGAGGTTGACGACGTTGGCGTAGTAGCGGTCGCGGCGGCCGGCGCCGCAATCGAGGATGAGCCCGTCCGGATTGGACGCGATCAACTCCTGGACGTGTCCGTCATAGGCGTTCTGCGAGACGTTCGGGCTGTCCTCCGCGCCCGAGAGCGCGCGCAGTTCCTCGCTGAGGTAATCGTACTTCTCGCCGATCCGGCGGTGAGGCAGGTCGTCCCGCATCAGCGGCGCGAGCCGCGCGAGCTTCTCGGCCCGCATGGCCTCCAGGCCCTCGGGGAGACGGCTCTGGCGCCGGCCCTGGCGCAGGCCGTGCTTGTCGAAATGCGCCCGGCCGCTCGCCAGGCGCCCCTCGCGCACCGCGAGATGGAGATCCGGATTGGCCGCCAGGTAATCGGCCTCGCGGAAGGTCGCCGCCGTAGCCGGCTCGACCATGTCGAGATAGGACGTCACGGCCTGCCCTAGAGAGTGCGCAGAAAGCCGGCGAAGCGCATCAGCCCCTCGGGCCAGGGCCCGTGCCCGCTCTCGGCGTTGAGGTGCCCGGACTCGCCGGCATCGACCAGTTCCGCCCCCCAGGCGGCGGCGAACTCGGCCGCACGGTCGTAGGCGGTGTAGGGATCGGTCCGGCTCGTCACCAGGACCGACGGGAAGGGCAGGGGCTCCCGCGGGATCGGCGCGAAGGTGCGCAGGACCGCCGGCGTGTCCGGCCGCTCGATGTCGGGAAGCGCGACCAGGAAAGCGCCGGCGACGCTGCCCTTGGGCAGGTATGGCGCCGCCTGCACGCAGGAGATCACGCCGAGGCTGTGGGCGACCAGCACTGCCGGCCGGCTCGAGCCCTGCACCGCCGCGATCACCGCATCGCGCCAAGCCTCGGGCTCGGGCTGGTCCCAGCTCTGCTGGGTCACCCGGCGGGCAGTCGAGAGACGCTCCTGCCAGCGGCTCTGCCAGTGTTCGGGCCCGGAATTGGTATAGCCCGGGACGACGAGGATGTCGCAATCGGCCGATCTCATGCCGCACCGTTACAGGCAGGACGCGGAAGCGTCGAGACCATCTTGGTCCGCCGCAGCGTCGGGAGCATCTACTCCGCCGCGACCGCCGCGGGAGCGACGCCGAGGAGGCCGGGGCCGACATGGAGCGCCAGGCCGGTCGAGGCGAGGTTCTTCAGCTTGGCCTCGACCTCGATGTCGCACCAGGCCAAGTGGCGGGCCACGACGTCGTTGAGCGCCCGGTTCCACATCATGTCGGAATGGGCGGCGAGGTCGCGGCCGTTGAGGCCCGTCGCGGTGAGGCCTGCGAAGTCCGGCAGGGCGTCCGGGTCGTGACCGGGCAGCACGTCCTCGCGCGAAACGCTGACATGGCCGACCGGCCGCACGCCGCGCCAGGATTCGATCACCCTGGCGATCCGCGGATCGTCCGGCTCGATGTACTCGCCGCGGCTGTGGATCCAGTGGTGGTGCAGGTCGAGCACCACCGGCACCGCGTCGGCGAGGCGAAGGACCTCGTCGAGGCCGAAGGCCGATTCGTCGTTCTCGACCGTGACGAGGTCGCGGGCCACCTGGGAGACCTTCGCCAGGTTCACCCGAAACGCCTCGACCCCGGGGTCGCGGGCGCCGACATGGATGTTGACGTGGGCGCCGTGCGGGTGCCACCCGCCGCCATAGCCCATCATCGCCATCACCTCGGCGTGGTAGTCGAGCTCGGCGATGCCGTTCGCGAGCGCTGCCGGGTTGCGGCTCGCCAGGATGCAGAACGGGCCCGGATGCATGCTGAGCCGCACGCCGCCCGCCCGCGCCGCCTCGCCCACCGTGGCGAGCCCGGCCTCGATGGTGCGGCGAAAGTCAGGATCGGCGTAGAGGTCGCGCACCTCCGGATGGGTGTAGCCCGGGAGGATCGAGCTCGCGAGGCGGAGCAGCCGCTCAAGCGGCGGCCGTCCCGCCACCCAGGCGACCTGGCGCCCCATCGCGGCGAGGTTGTGCGTCACCACCGCGACCAGCTTCTCGCGGGCCGCCACCGGATCGAGGCGGCGCAGATGCGCGATCGTCACCGTGGTGACGTTCATCGTCATCGCGGCGTCCTTGGCGGCCTTCACCGTCTTGTGCCGGCCGGGCGGCTCATCCGGGATGAACTTGCAGCAGAAGCCGAGGCGGGGGCTGGAAGCGGGGGAGGGGGTGGAGGTCATGGCCGACAACGCGGCGTGCACCGTCACGGGTCCACGCGACTCCGACGGGACGTATGGGTGGCCCCCAAGTGGGTGGCCCCAAGAAAAAGGCCGGCCCCTCGGGGCCGGCCGGTCATGATCGGAGAAGCCCGATTCAGTGCGTCTGCCGTCCCGGCTCGCCGGTGCCGGACGTGCCCTGTCCGGGCTGGTTCTTGCGCAGCTCGTCCGACGCGGCGTTGGCGGCCGCGACGGCGGCGTCCTGGGCCTGGTCGAGGGCGCTCTCGACGAACTGACGGCCGCGCTCGGTCGCCTCGCGGGCGTAGCGCAGGCCCTGGTCGCGAACCTCGTCGGCGTAGGCGCCGACCGTCCGATCCTCCTGGCGCGTGCGCGGCAGGAGCGAGCCGAGCAGCATGCCGGCGGCAAGGCCGACGACGCCGACCAGCACCGGATTCTCCGTCACGAAGCGCTCGACGGCGCTCTGACCCTGCGCGAGGCGCTCGCTGCCGCGGTCGCGCAGGTCGGCATAGCGCTGGGAGCCGGTCTCGATCCGATCGCTAGCCCAGTCGCGGGCGCGGTCGAGGGCCTCGGAGCTGCGACCGCCGACGGCGCCGTACGCCTGGCTCGCCTGGGCGTGGGCGCGCTCGACCGCCTCGCTGGCGCCCTGCTTCAACCTGTCCGCAGTGGCATCGGCCTTGGCACGCAGCTGCTCGGCGGTCTGGCTGATGCGCTCGCCGATCACCGAGGCGGCCTCACTCGCCCGCTCGGAGGTCTGGGCGGTGGCGTCCTTCACCGTGTCGCCGGCATTGCGGGCCGCTCCCTCCGCAGCGCCGAGGTTCTGGCGGACCGTGTCGTGATCCTGGTGCAGGTTGCGCTCAGGCCCGGTGGCCGGGGTGTGGGCCGAGGGCGCGCCCGGATTGGCCGGGTTGATGGTGTGCTCTGCCATGGCTCGGATACTCCCTGGCAGGTCTTGCGACGGCGGTGCTGGTGCCGTTGCAGCCTGCGGCGAAACGAAGGTTCGAGAAAACGGGCGCCGGCTTCGGGCCGGCGCCGCACTACATCCGCATTCCGTCGGCGACGCGATCGGCGGCCGGGTGCGCGGTCGGCCGGTCGGGGTCATAGACCCGGGCCGCGCCGGTGTTGAGCACCGGCACCGCCTCGGCGCCGTTCATCGTGGCGTCGAGGTGCTGACGGCGCTGCGATTCCCGGGCGACGCGGTGGATCAGCCAGCCGATCCCGGCGACGATCAGCATGACCGGCACGGGGTTGCGCCGCACCGCCTCCAGCGCTCCGTCGTAGAGGCCGCTCGCCGGGGAGTGCCGCACCGTGCCGAGCATCTCGTCGACGATGCTCGCCGGGGAGAGCCGGCCCTGGATCTGATCGATGGTGCGATCGAGCCGCGCCCGCGTCTCCTCGATGTCGTGTTCGAGCTCGTTGATCGACTGGGTCATCCCGACACCCTCTCGGACAGGACCCTCGCATCCTGGCGCACCTGGCGCGTCGTGCGGGTCGGCGTCAGCGTGGACAGGGACATGGCGCTGCGGCCCCAAAGGGCCAGCCCGATGCCGATCACCAGGAACACCGCCCCGACGATCAGGGCGGCGAGAGCCTCCGAGTTCACCACCGTGGCGAGCCACTTCACCAGGGCGTCGGTGAGCACGAGCAGGGCCACGACGGCGAAGACCGCGGCGCCGACCATCATGCCGAGCCCGAGGAACAGAGACCTCAGGTTGTTCGACATCTCGGTGCGGAAGAGGGCGATCTCCTTGCGGGCGAGGTCGGTGGTCTCGCGCAGGGCATCGCCGAGGAGCCCCTGGATGCTCCCAGGGGATCCGTTGCCGCCGATCGGGCGGCCGGCATTGGGGTCGGCCATGGCGGATGCCTCCTTATCAGGCCGAGTAGCGCGGACCGGAGGGGCCGGTGCGGTACGGGTCGGGCCGGGCGGTCTCGGGCTCGCTATGGGCACCGGGAACGTCCCGGTAACCGGCCGACCCGCGCGTGCCGTACGGATCTGACGTCCGGCCGGCAGCCCCGCGCGAGCGGTCGGCACCGACCTCCGGTCCGCGCGCGAAGGCGTCGCGGCCGTCGAGCACGTGCGCGGGATGGGCCGAGGACTTGATGAAGCGGGCGGCGAGGAAACCGGTGAGGAAGGTCGCCACCGCGACGGCCGCCGGCCGGCGACGGGCCACCGACTCGATCTCGCTGTAGAAATCCTCGAAGCTGCGCTCGCGGATCGATCCGGAGAGCTGCTCCAGGCCGTCGGCGGCGCTGTCGAAGAACGCCTTCACGTTCGGCTGCTGATCGAGCTTGCCGCCGGAATCGCGCAGGGCCTGGGCGAGATCGGAGACCGACTGGGCGGCGTCGCCCTTGCGCCGATCGACGTAATCGTTGACCTGCTCGCGGGCCGACTCGACCAGGCTGAAGCCGCGCTCCATCGCGACGTCGCCGAGCTGGCGCACGTCGTGGCGCAGGTCGTTCCAATCCGCCGGGCGCTCGCCGGGGGCGTTCCGGTCCTCTGCCCGGTGCTGTCCGTTCTCGTAACCCGCGCTCATCAGGGCACTCCATCCTCTTTCAGCGCGGCGGGCAGGCCGGACCGGCCACCGCGCCGAACACATGCGACGATATTGCGGGTAACAGCAGCCAAGGCGCCCGGTTCCGGTCTCATCCAAGGAGGAATCGAGGCGGGATTCCTGTGGAGCGCCGGGCACAGCCCGTCCGGGTGCGATCGCCGCCGGATTCGCCGAAAGGGTTGACCAAATCGCGCGGATCGCGCTTGCTGCCCGTGCGTTTTCTCCGTCGGGGGCGGATGGACGCGGCGACGTTCCCGCCCCACAAGGTCCGTGCAGCCGGAGTCCATACCCGCCGTGTCACGCCTCATCATCGTGTCGAATCGCGTCGCCGTCCCGGATGCGGGTTCCAAGGCGGTCGCGGCCGGCGGGCTCGCCGTCGCCCTCAAGGAGGCCTTCACGGCCTATAAGGGGTTGTGGTTCGGCTGGAGCGGCAAGATCACCGACAACCCGTCCTCCGAGCCGGTCATCGCCGACCGGGGTCGGGTGCAATACGCGGTGATGGACCTCTCGCCCCAGGATCACCGCGAGTATTACAGCGGCTTCGCCAACCGGGCGCTCTGGCCGATCATGCATTACCGCCTCGGCCTGGCAGCGTTCTCCCGGGCCGATTACGCGGGCTACCAGCGGGTCAACCGCATCTTCGCGCAGGCGCTGGCCGGCCTGATCGAGCCCGGCGACCTGATCTGGGTCCACGACTATCACCTGATCCCGCTCGCCTCCGAGTTGCGGGGCCTCGGGGTCTCGAACCCGATCGGCTACTTCCACCACATCCCGTGGCCCTCGGGCGAGGTGTTCAACACCCTGCCGGCCTCGACCGAACTGCTGCGCGCGGTCTCCGACTACGACCTGATCGGCCTGCAGACCGACAGCGACGTGCACAACCTCTCGCGCAACCTCGTCGACGAGCTGCGGGCGATCCCGCTCGGCGGCGGTTCGCTGATGGTCGACGGGCGCCGCACCCGCATCCGCAGCTTCCCGATCGGCATCGACGTCGACGGCTTCCGCCAGGCCGCGGAGCGCGCCGGCATGAACCGCACCGTGCGCGACACGGTGGCGGGCCTGCGCACCCGTAAGCTGCTCATCGGCGTCGACCGGCTCGACTACTCGAAGGGCGTGCCGGAGCGGATGGAGGCGGTGGAGCGCTTCTTCGCCTCGAACCCCGACCAGCGCGGCAACGTCGTCTTCCTGCAGATCGCCCCGAAGTCGCGCACCGAGGTGCCGGAATACGAGCAGCTCAGCCGCGACGTGAACGAGGTCCTAGGCAACATCAATGGGTCGCTCGGCGAGCCGTCCTGGACGCCGATCCAGTACGTCACCAAGGCCTATCCTCGTGCCGTCCTGGCCGGCCTCTACCGGGCGGCCCGGGTCGGCGTCGTCACGCCGATGCGCGACGGCATGAACCTCGTCGCCAAGGAATACGTCGCCGCCCAGAGCGAGGATGATCCGGGCGTGCTGGTGCTGTCGAAATTCGCCGGCGCCGCCCGCCAGCTGCCGGAGGCGCTGCTGGTGAACCCCTACGACCGGTTCGAGGTGGCGGAGGCGATCCGCGCCGCCCTCTACATGCCCAAGGCCGAGCGCGTGGAGCGCTGGAAGCCGATGTTCGAGCGCATGGCACGCGAGGACGTGGATTGGTGGGCCAGGAGCTATCTCGGCGAGCTGGAAGGCTTCCGGACGGTCGAGCGCGAGCCGCCGGCGGCGGCGGAGGCGCGGTAGGGATCGGATCCGGCACGTCGGGGCCGCGCGTGAATCCTCTCCCCCTTGTGCGGGAGAGGGGAACCACGTTTCCGGATAGGACGGAACCGTTCTGACAGGCACCATACCCGGTACCGTCCTGCTGCCCCTCACGACCGGACGCAGTGCTGCGCTCGGCCCGATCTCACCCTCCCCGTAGCGGACGGAGATTCGGGCGCGGCCGATGTCATGCTGTTTTCGTGAACCGTGCGAGCGATTCAACTCGCCCCAGGTGTAGTCCGGCCCGCCTTCAGCCCCCCCATCAGGAACGCGATCATCGCGTCGAGGGCTGGTACGAAATCCTCCGGGCACTGCACCACCAGCACCGGATGGCAGAACCGCACGATCGCCGTGTGGACGCAGCGCGCCGCCACCGCCGGATCCTCGACCGCGAACTCGCCCCGCATCACGCCGTCGGCAATGACGCGCTCCAGCACGGCGGTGATCCGGTCGACGTGGTGGCGGCACACGTCCCAGCTCTCGGACATCGCCGCCTCGACCATCTCGTGCATGCGGGGATGGCCGGTGAAGCGGCCGACGGCGTCGCGGTGCAGGAAGACGATGACCTCGCGCAGGCGGACCTCGGCAGCGAGGTTGGGCCGGTCCGCGATGGCCGCGATGCGCGCCTCGACCTCGCCGATAAGGCGCGCCACCACGGCCTCGTTGATTGCCTTCTTCGAGTCGAAGAAGCGGTACACGTTGGCCGGGCTCATCCGCAACGTCTTGGCGATGTCGGCCACGGTAGTTTTCTGGTAGCCGATCTCACGAAAGAAGCGCTCCGCCGTCGCAAGGATGCGGCAACGGGTGTCGGGCGAGGTTTGCTCGACCGGTGGGGATGCGGACAGGGCAGGGATCATCCGCGAAGCCTATCGTGCCGATCACATGCTGGTCAAAAGGCACCGGCAACCTTCATGCCGGGTGTGGCATCTGCGTCACCCGGCGCGAGGGGGATCAGGAACCGAATTGCGAGCCCAGCCGCTCCAGATACTCGGCGAGATCGATGCCGCCGACCTTCTTCCCGTAATCGAAGCGCATGCCGGGCCGGATCGCCACGCTCTCGCGGGCCGTGGTCAGGGTGACCGGCTTGGTGCAGACCCAGGCCCCGTCGCGGTGATGCTCGAAGTAGTCCAGAATCTCGTGCCTGCCCATCTCCGGCCTCCCGATCAATGCTGCCGGACAACGTGACAATCGGGCGGAAGTTCGCGGGAAGTTGCACTCGCTGAGCGGACTTCGCCCAAGCTTGAGCATCCGCGGCCGCTTGCGCCGCTCCGCCGCCCGGGGGACACTCGGACGAGTTCGCAAGGAACCATCCCGATGCCGGTCGCCCGCCGCGAGGCCCTGTTCCTGATCGCCGGCGCCTTCGCCCTGCCGGCCCGGGCCGCGCCGCTGCAGAGCGGGGCGACGGCCTCCGCCTTCAGCTTCGCGAGGCCCGAGGGCGGCAGCCTGGCACTGGCCGAGCAGGCCGGCAAGCCGATCCTGGTGGTCAACACCGCCACCGCCTGCGGCTACGCCCCGCAATTCTCCGGATTGCAGCAGCTCTGGACCCGCTTCGGCCCCCGCGGGCTGACGGTCATCGCGGTGCCCTCGGCCGATTTCGGGCGCCAGGAGCCCCTCGACGGGATGGCGATCGCCGAGGCCGCGCGCAGGAACCACGGCGTTACTTTCCCGGTCGTGGCAAAGACCAGCGTGAGCGGCCCGCAGGCCCACCCGTTCTACCGCTGGGCCGCCACCGAGAAGCCGGCCGAGACCCCGCGCTGGAACTTCCACAAATACCTGGTCGGCCGCGACGGCCACGTCGCCGCCGCCTTCGCCACACCGGTCGAGCCGACCGACCCGCGGGTGATCGCCGCCATCGTCAAGGAACTGGATGCGGCGGGCTGAGGCCCGCCGCGACGCCGGTCAGGCCACCGCCTTCTGCGCACCAGTCTGCACGTGGAAGTCCGGTCCGTTGCCGGTCTTCGCCACGTAGCCGGCCCGGATCACGAAATCGCCGAAGCGCTCGCCGGCCTTGCGGTCCTTGGCATAGGCCGCGAAGAGCGGGTCGAGCTTCGGGCGGATGTCGGCGGCGGTCACGTCCTCGGCGTAGAGCTTGCTCAGCCGCGAGCCGTCGAAGGCGGCACCGAGATAGAGGTTGTAGCGCTCGGGGCCGCGGCCGACGAGGCCGATCTCGGCGATGAACGGCCGGGCGCACCCATTGGGGCAGCCGGTCATCCGGATGGTGATCTCGTCCTCAGACAGGCCGTGGGAGGCGAGGCTCTCCTCGAGCTCGTCGATCAGGCTCGGCAGGTAGCGCTCACTCTCGGCGAGAGCCAGACCGCAGGTCGGCAGCGCCACGCAGGCGAGGCTGTTGCGGCGCAGAGCGCCCGCGCCGGCGGTGAGGCCATATTCCTGCACCAGGGCGTCGATCTCGGCCTTCCGGTCGGCCGGGACGTTGGCAATGATGACGTTCTGGTTGCCGGTGAGACGGAAATCGCCCTGGTGCACCTCGGCGATGCGGCGCAGCCCCGAGAGAATCTGCGGCCCGCCCTCGATGTCCTTGATCCGGCCCGAGGCGACGTAGAGCGTCAGGTGGTGCTTGCCGTCGTCGCCCTCGACCCAGCCGTAGCGGTCGCCGTTGCCCGTGAAGGTGAAGGGCTTGGGATCCTGGAAGGCGCGGCCGACCCGCTTCTCGACCTCGGCCCGGAAGGCCTTCAGGCCGTAGCGCTCAATCGTGTACTTCAGGCGAGCGTTCTTGCGGACGTTGCGGTTGCCCCAGTCGCGCTGGACGGTCATCACCGCCTCGGCCACCTTGAGGGCGTAGTCCGGCTCGCAGAACAGCATCACGTCCGCGGTGCGCGGGAAGGTGTCGGTCTCGCCGTGGGTCATGCCCATGCCGCCGCCGACGGTGACGTTCCAGCCCGTCACCTTGCCCTTCTTGTCGAGGATCGCGATGAAGCCGAGATCGTGGGCATAGACGTCGACCTCGTTGGAGGGCGGCACCGCCACGATGGTCTTGAACTTCCGCGGCAGGTAGGTCTTGCCGTAGACCGGCTCGACCTCGCCCGCATCCTCGCCACCGACCACGCGCTCGCCGTCGAGCCAGATCTCGCGCCAGGCATTGGTCTTCGGCAGCAGGCTGTCGGAGATGTCCTTGGCGAGCTTGTAGGCCGCCTCGTGCGCGCCCTTCTGGGCCGGGTTCGTCGCCGCCATCACGTTGCGGTTCACGTCGCCGCAGGCCGCAATCGTGTCGAGCAGGGCCGAATCGATCGCCGCCATCGTGCGCTTGAGGTTCGACTTGATGACGCCGTGATACTGGAAGGTCTGGCGCGTCGTCGCGCGCAGCGTCCCGTTGGCGTAGGTGCGGGCGATCTCGTCCAGGATCAGCCACTGCTTCGGCGTCACGACGCCGCCAGCGATGCGCAGGCGGATCATGAACGAGTACGCCTTGTCGAGCTTCTTCTTGGTCCGCTCCGCCCGCAGGTCGCGGTCGTCCTGCAGGTACATCCCGTGGAACTTCACGAGCTGCCCGTCATCGTCGGAGATCGCGCCGGTGGCGTTCTTCAGCAGGCCCTCGGCGAGGGTGCCGCGCAGGTAGCCGCTGGCGATCTTGATGTGCTCGTTGGCCGAGAGCTTGGCGGCTCGCGCCGCCTCCGCCTCGGTGATCGGGCGCTCGGTCGGCGGCGTCTCGTAGACGCGCTCGGCGGTGGAAAGGTCGGCGGTCTTGTGGTCGGCCATGGGTGCTGTCCGTTCGGGCGCCGGGTCCGGCGCATCATCTACCCGCATCTCCGACGCCTGACAGCACCGAACGAGACGCGGGAACCCCTCTCCCGGATGGGAGAGGGGCAGGGGTGAGGGTGTGACGCCTCAGAATGAAGCACGAACCTGGGAGCTGGGGTGCTCGATGCCCGGAGTCTAATCCGGAACCGTCGCCACCCTCACGCGGGATCTTCGATCCCCCGGCCCCTCTCCCACACGGGAGAGGGGAGGCAGTGCTAGTAAACGTCCTGCTGGTAGCGGTGGCCCCGCTCCAGGCCGGCCACCGCCGCTTCCGCGGCCGCGGCGTCCAGACCCTTCACGTCGGCGAAGGCCTTCACGAGAGCCGCGCGCACGTCCTTGGCCATCGCCTTGGCGTCGCCGCAGACGTAGAAGTGGGCGCCGCCATCGAGCCAGGCCACCAGCTCGCGCCGCTGCTCCCAGATCCGGTCTTGGACGTAGATCTTCTCGGGCTGGTCGCGGGAGAAGGCGACGTCGATGCGCGCCAGCGACCCGTCCTCCAGGGCCTCCTGCCACTCGAGCTGGTAGAGGAAGTCGTGGGTGAAGTGACGGTCGCCGAAGAACAGCCAGTTGCGGCCCGGCGCCTCGGTGGCGCGGCGCTCCTGCACGAAGGCGCGGAACGGCGCCACGCCGGTGCCGGGGCCGACCATGATCACATCCGTGGCCGGGTCCTTCGGCAGGCGGAAATGCTTGTTCGGCTTCACCCGCACCTTGAGCTTGGCGCCGGTGCGGATCCGGTCCGCCACGTGGACCGAGGCGACGCCGGTACGCGCGCGGTCATGGGTGGTATAGCGCACCGCCGCGATGGTGAGGTGAGCTTCGTCGCCGACCTCGGCCCGCGAGGAGGCGATCGAGTAGGCCCGCGGCGGCAGCGGCCGGGTGATGTCGGAAAGGTGCTGCGCCGTCAGCTTCGCCGGGTAGGTCTCGATCAGGTCGATCAGGTGCCGGCCCTCGATCCAGGCCCGGACCTCGCCGTTGTCGATCAGGCGCCGGGCCTCCTCGTGCCCTGTGGCCTTGACGAAGCGCTCGACCGTCGCCGCCGAGAGGGTGGTGATGTCACGCTCGGCGAGGAGCGCCTGACGCAGGGCCGCGTCGCCCTCCAGGCCGGCAGCCCGGAGGATCTGGTCGACCAGTGCCGGATCGTTCTCGGGGTAGAGTTCGAGGGAATCGCCGGGCTCGTAAGCAGGGGCGGCCTCCTCGAAGGCGAGCGCGAGGTGGATCGTCTCCTTGTCGGAG
Source organism: Methylobacterium frigidaeris (assembly GCF_022179185.1). Classification (GTDB taxonomy): domain Bacteria; phylum Pseudomonadota; class Alphaproteobacteria; order Rhizobiales; family Beijerinckiaceae; genus Methylobacterium; species Methylobacterium frigidaeris. The sequence goes on from NZ_BPQJ01000013.1 coordinate 108,751, forward strand.
CGCGACGAGTTCAGGTTGACGTGCTCGATCACCTCGACGGTGACCGGCTCGCGGCTGACTTCGACGTCCTCGTCGGCGCTGCCCGCGCGGGCGAAATCGACCGCCACGACGTTGCCGGCGGGCTCGGCCGGGGCCAGCGCCTTGAGGGCGTCCTTGATCCAGGCGGCGGCCGGCTTGTCGAAGTCGAGGTCGCAGTCGACCCGCGGCAGCACGCGCTTGGCGCCCAGCTCCTCGAGCCGGGCGTCGAGGCGCTTCCCGATGGCGCAGAACTCGGCGTAGGACGTGTCGCCGAGCGCCAGCACGCCGAACTCGACCCCGTCGAGGCGCGGCGCACCCTCGCCCATGATCTCGCCATAGGCGCGCACGGCCCGGGCTGGCGGCTCGCCCTCGCCCCAGGTGGCCGCGATGACGACCAGGCGCTTCTCCCTGCCCAGAGCCGGCACGTCGAGGTCGGCGAAATCGACGACCTTCGGCTTGAAGCCGTTCTTGCGAGCGAGCTTGCCGACGTCGCCGGCGAGCTTCTCGGAGTTGCCCGATTCGCTGGCGAACACGATCGTCAGCGGCTCGGCGGCGCGCGGCGGTGCGGCCGGGGCGGGCGCCTCGGCGGGCACCGCACCGGAGGCGGCGTCGAGGCCGGCGAGGAAGCCGGCCAGCCACGCGCGTTGCAGGGCAGTGGTGGAGCCGAGGGCGGCGTCGAGATGGGCCCGCTCGGCGTCGCCGAAGGGAGCCGTGCGGGGAAGAAGCGCGGGGCGAGACATGCCCGCACAGATGTGCCCGCGCCGCGCCGGAGTCAACCGAAATGTTCTTTTTGAAGAACGCGACCTAGGGAGATCATTGTTATCGCCGACGCCGTCCGGAGGAGAATATTATTTTCCATTCGCCGCGACGGGCTGGATGAACGGCGCCGTCGGGAGCGGCAACGCAGTGGTGCTCTTCACCTTCTCCATGGCGAACCGCGACGTGACGTTCTTCAGCGGCAGCACCGCGATCAGCCGCTTGTAGAAGGCGTCGTAGGCCTGCATGTCGGCCACAACGACGCGGAGCATGTAGTCCACGTCGCCGGCCATGCGGTAGAATTCCAGCACCTCCGGCATGCCCGAGACGGTGGCGGCGAAGCGCTCGAGCCACTCCCTGGAATGGTCGCTGGTCTCGATCGAGACGAAGACCGTTAACCCTAGACCCAGCTTGACCGGATCGAGCACCGCCACCCGGCGGTCGATCACCCCGTCGGCCTCGAGGCGCTGGATGCGCTTCCAGCAGGGAGTCTGCGACAGGCCGACGCGTTCGCCGATCTGGGCGATCGACAGGGTGGCGTCGTTCTGGAGCAGGGCGAGGATCTTCAAATCGATGGCATCCACTGCGCGGCTCCGATTCTGGAGAAGATTCTTTCAAGGATGACCCTAGGGCATGGAACGGACTTTCTACCAGGCCGTTTGCCGGATCCCGCCTGTCCCGAGATCCAAGTCCGAGGGGAACGAAAAACACCGGGATCGCATCCCAGCCATGCCTTGACAGTGTTCGGTATAGCGAACAGTTACCCCTTCACACAAGCAGCCAATCCCGGGCTCTCCATGACCCTTCCCCTCGACCGCGCGGCGCAGGACCTGGCGACGCGCCTGCGTCCACTCGCCCTGCCGGAGCGTCTCGCGCTGATCGACGCGACGGTGGACGGTCGCCTGGTCTTCACCACGAGCTTCGGCCTCGAGGACCAGGCCCTCACCCACGCGCTTCGGATGGCGAAGTCGCGTGCTGAGATCGTGACCCTCGATACCGGCCGGCTCTTCCCCGAGACCTACGACGTCTGGGCCGAGACCGAGGCGGCCTACAATTTCCGCATCCGCGCCTACGCGCCCGAGCGCGAGGCCGAGGAGCGCTTCGTCGCGGAAGCCGGCATCAACGGGTTCCGCCACTCGGTCGCGGCGCGCCAGGCCTGCTGCGGCTTTCGCAAGGTCGAGCCGCTCGGCCGGGCGCTGGCCGGCGCCGCGGGCTGGCTCACGGGCCTGCGCGCCGGCCAGTCGGCTAACCGTGCCGAGACGCCGCTCGCCGAGGCCGATCCGGCCCGCGGCCTCATCAAGCTGAACCCCCTGGCCGACTGGACCCGCGAGGCGATCGCCGAGCTGATCCACGAGAACTACGTGCCCTACAACGTGCTGCATGATCGCGGCTTCCCGTCGATCGGCTGCGCGCCCTGCACCCGCGCCGTGAAGGTCGGCGAGCCCGAGCGGGCCGGCCGCTGGTGGTGGGAGCAGGCGGGCAAGCAGGAGTGTGGCCTGCATGTCGCAGGCGCGCCCGGCAGCCAGATCCGGCGAGGACAGGAGCCCGCCGCCTTCGAGTCGGCACAGTCCGATACGATACACTCCGCTGATTCGTCCCCAAGCAAAACCAATTCGGAGCTGGCCGCATGAGCGCCGCCCTCAAGACTCGTACGGATGGCCTCGACCGGCTGACTCACCTTCAGCGCCTGGAGGCCGAGAGTATCCACATCATGCGGGAGACGGTCGCCGAGACCGAGAACCCGGTGATGCTCTACTCGATCGGCAAGGATTCCTCGGTCCTGCTGCATCTGGCCCTGAAGGCCTTCGCGCCGGGCCGGCTGCCGTTCCCGCTGCTCCACGTCGACACGACCTGGAAGTTCCGCGAGATGATCGCCTTCCGCGACCGGCGCGCGAAGGAGCTCGGCCTGGATCTCCTGGTCCACACCAACCCGGACGGGCTCGCCCGCGGCATCGGGCCGGTGAGCCACGGCTCCGAGGTCCATACCGACGTGATGAAGACCCAGGCCCTGCGCCAGGCCCTCGACAAGCACAAGTTCGACGCGGCCTTCGGCGGTGCGCGGCGGGACGAGGAAGCCTCGCGCGCCAAGGAGCGCATCGTGTCGTTGCGCACCGCGCAGCACCGCTGGGACCCGAAGCGCCAGCGCGCCGAGCCCTGGCACCTCTACAACATGAAGAAGCAGCGCGGCGAGTCTTTGCGCGTCTTCCCGCTGTCGAACTGGACCGAGCTCGATATCTGGCTCTACATCGAGCAGGAGAACATCCCGATCGTTCCGCTCTACTACGCGGCCGAGCGCCCGGTGGTGAACCGCGACGGGCAGCTGATCATGGTCGACGACGAGCGCCTGCCGCTCCAGCCCGGCGAGACCCCGGAGATGCGCCTCGTGCGGTTCCGGACGCTCGGCTGCTACCCGCTGACCGGAGCGGTGGAGAGCGACGCCGCGACCCTGCCGGAGATCATCGGCGAGACGCTGGCCGCCCGCACCTCCGAGCGGCAGGGACGGGTGATCGACAAGGACGGCGCCGGCGCCATGGAGCGCAAGAAGCAGGAAGGCTACTTCTGATGACCGTGCACCAATCCACCCGCGCCTTCGGCTACGAGGCCTTTCTCGCCGCCCATCAGCGGAAGGAAGTGCTGCGGTTCATCACCTGCGGCTCCGTCGACGACGGCAAGTCGACCCTGATCGGGCGGCTGCTGCACGACACCAAGCAGATCTTCGACGACCAGGTCAGCGCGCTGGAGCGCGCCTCGCGCCGCCACGGCACGCGAGGCGGGGAACTGGATCTCGCGCTCCTCGTCGACGGCCTCCAGGCCGAGCGCGAGCAGGGCATCACGATCGACGTCGCCTATCGGTTCTTCTCGACCGAGCGGCGCTCGTTCATCGTCGCCGACACCCCCGGCCACGTCCAATACACCCGCAACATGGCGACTGGCGCCTCGACCGCCGAGGTCGCGGTGCTGCTCGTCGATGCGCGGAAGGGCCTGAGCCCGCAGACCCGGCGCCACGCCCTGCTGGTCTCGATGCTCGGCATCCGCCGCGTCGTGCTGGCGGTCAACAAGATGGACCTGATCGGCTGGTCGCAGGACCGGTTCGAGGCGATCGTCGCCGAGTTCCAGGCCTTCGCGAAGGATCTGCGCTTCACCGACGTCACCGGCATCCCGCTCTCGGCGGCGAATGGCGACAACGTCGTGCTGCCCGGCACCGCCGCCCCCTGGTATGCCGGGGCACCGCTGCTGCAATACCTCGAGGAGGTGCCGGCCCATGTCGAGGAGGAGGTCGCCCCCTTCCGCATGGCGGTGCAGTGGGTCAACCGGCCGAATCCCGACTTCCGCGGCTTCTCGGGCCTGATCGCGTCGGGATCGGTCGCCGTCGGCGACGCGGTGGTGGTGGCGCCCTCGGGCACCCCGTCCACCGTCGCCCGGATCTTCACCTATGACGGCGACCTCCCGCGCGCCATCGCCGGCCAGTCGGTGACCCTGGTGCTCGCCGACGAGGTCGATGCCTCCCGCGGCAGCGTCATCGCGGCGGCCGCGCAAGCGCCGCGGGTGGGCGATAGGCTCGACGTCCGTCTGTTCTGGGCCAACGAGGCCGAGCTGAAGCCGGGTGCGACCTATCTCGCCAAGGTCGGCACCGTGACGGCGAACGCGGTGGTCGAGGCGGTGCGCGCGCGCATCGACACCGAGACCGGGCAGGGGGTGCCGGCCGAGTCGTTGAGCGCCAACGACATCGGCGACGTGACCCTGAGCCTCGACCGCAAGGTCGCGGTCGATGCCTACCGCCAGAACCGCGACACCGGCAGCCTGATCCTGATCGACCGGGCGACCACCGACACGGCGGCCATGGGCCTGGTCCAGCCGCCGCAGGCCGCCCCGCAGGGCGGCACTCGGGTCGAGGCGAAGACGGAAGAGCCCGCGGCTCCCGCCCGCGGCGGCCTCCTCGGCTCGCTGCGCCGTCTGTTCCGCGGCTCGTCCCTGGCGCTCGTCGCGGGGGCCTCGCTCCTCGCGCTCGCCGGGGCGCCCGCCCCGGTGACGGCGCAGACGCTGCTCAACGTCTCCTACGACCCGACCCGGGAACTGTACCGGGCGATCGACGCGGCCTTCGCCAAGGAGTGGAAGGCCAAGACCGGCGAGACGGTGACGGTCCGCGCCTCGCATGGCGGCTCCGGCGCCCAGGCCCGCTCGGTCATCGACGGGCTGCCCGCCGACGTGGTGACCCTGGCGCTCGCCAGCGACATCGACGCCATCGCCGCCCGCTCGAAGAAGCTGCCGGCCGACTGGCAGAAGCGCCTACCCTTCAACTCGACGCCCTACACCTCGACCATCGTGTTCCTGGTCCGCAAGGGCAACCCGAAGGCGATCAAGGACTGGGACGACCTGGTGAAGCCGGGGATCCAGGTCATCACCCCGAATCCGAAGACCTCGGGCGGTGCGCGCTGGAACTACCTCGCGGCCTATGCCTACGCGCTCGCCAAGAACAACGACAACGATGCCAAGGCGAAGGACTTCGTCACCGCGCTGTTCAAGAACGTGCCGGTGCTCGATACGGGTGCCCGCGGCGCCACCACCACCTTCGTGCAAAGGGGCCTCGGCGACGTGCTGATCGCCTGGGAGAACGAGGCATTCCTGGCCGACGAGGAATTCGGCAAGGGCAAGTTCGACATCATCGTGCCCTCGCTCTCGATCCTGGCCGAGCCGCCGGTGGCGCTGATCGACGCCAATGTCGACCAGAAGGGCACCCGCAAGCAGGCCGAGGCCTACCTGCAATTCCTCTACACCCCGGAGGCGCAGCGGATCATCGCCAAGAACTTCTACCGCCCGCGCGACGAGGCCGCGGCGGACAAGGAGGACCTGGCCCGCTTCCCGAAGCTGAAGCTCGTCACCATCGACGACACCTTCGGCGGCTGGGCCAAGGCGCAGAAGACCCATTTCGACGATGGCGGCGTGTTCGACGCCATCCTGAAGTCCCGTCAATGAGCAACGCCGCGGCCCTGCCCGCGGGGCGGGCCGCACCCCGCTTCCGCCGACCGAGCGCGCTTCCGGGCTTCCGCCTCACCTTCGGGATCACGCTCACCTACCTGACCCTGCTCGTCCTGCTGCCGCTGGCGGTGCTGCTCCTGCGCGCCGCCAGCGTCGGCCCCGCCGGCCTGTGGGCGCTCGTCACCGATGCCCGCAACCTCGCGGCGCTCAAGACCTCGTTCGGCCTGTCGCTGGCGGCGGCCGCGATCGACGCGGTGTTCGGGCTCCTGGTCGCCTGGGTGCTGACCCGCTACCGGTTTCCGGGCCGGCGGATCATCGACGCGCTGGTGGATCTTCCCTTCGCTCTGCCGACGGCGGTGGCGGGCATCGCGCTCGCCAGCCTCTACGCGCCGAACGGCTGGCTCGGCGAGCCGCTGATGGCTCTCGGCATCAAGGTCGCCTACACGCCGCTCGGCATCCTGGTGGCGCTCGTCTTCGTCGGCCTGCCGTTCTGCGTCCGCACGGTGCAGCCGCTGGTGGCCGAGATCGACAGGTCGAGCGAGGAGGCCGCCGCGATCCTCGGCGCCTCGCGCTTCCGGGCCCTCGTCACGGTGATCCTGCCGCCCCTGATCCCGGCGATGCTCACGGGCTTCGCGCTCGCCTTCGCCCGGGCGGTCGGCGAGTACGGATCGGTGATCTTCGTCGCCGGCAACCTGCCCTACGTCTCGGAGATCGCTCCGCTCTTGATCGTGATCAAGCTCGAGGAGTTCAACTACGCGGGCGCCACGGCCATCGCGGCGGTGATGCTGCTGATGTCCTTCACCGCGCTCCTCGCCATCAACCTGGTTCAGGATTTCAGCCGCCGCAGGTTCGGGCATGTCTGAGACCACCGTTCCGTCGATCCGCCCGCCGGCCCATGGCGGACCGCACGCGGCGCTGACCGAGCCGCGTGCGGTCCGCATCGCGCTCACGCTCGCGGCCGTCGCCTTCCTGGCCCTGTTCCTGCTGCTGCCGCTCGCGGTGGTGTTCGTCGAGGCGCTGAGCAAGGGGGTGGGGCCCTACCTCGCCACCTTCGCCGAGCCGGACGCCCTGGCGGCGATCCGCCTGACGCTGCTCGTCGCGGTGATCGCGGTGCCGCTCAACGTCGTGTTCGGCCTGTGCGCCTCCTGGGCCATCGCCAAGTTCGACTTCCGCGGCCGCAACCTGCTCATCACCCTGATCGACCTGCCGTTCTCGGTCTCGCCGGTGGTGGCGGGCCTGATCTACGTCCTGATCTTCGGGGCGCAGGGACTGTTCGGCCCGTTCCTGCAGCGGCACGGGATCGAGATCATCTTCGCGGTGCCGGGCATCGTGCTCGCCACCGTGTTCGTCACCTTCCCGTTCGTGGCGCGCGAGCTGATCCCCCTGATGCAGGACCAGGGCACCACCGACGAGGAGGCCGCGTTGACCCTCGGTGCAAGTCCGTGGCGGGTCTTCCGCACCGTGACGTTGCCCAACGTGCGCTGGGCGCTCCTCTACGGCGTGTTGCTCTGCAACGCCCGGGCGATGGGCGAGTTCGGCGCCGTCTCGGTCGTGTCGGGTCGGATCCGGGGGCTCACCAACACCATGCCGCTGCACGTCGAGATCCTGTACAACGAGTACAACTACGTGGCGGCGTTCGGGATCGCCTCGCTGTTGGCGCTCCTCGCGCTCGTCACCCTGGCGGGCAAGACTTTCCTCGAATGGCGCCACGCGGATGCGCTGGCCGGACGCGGAGCCCACTGAGATGACGGCAGGATTCGCTCCCAGCACCCTGTCCCTGCGCCGAGAGGCGCAGGTCCGCCCGGTCGAGGCCGCCGCGCCCGACCGCCTGCGCCACGCCGGCACGTCGGTGCGGGTCGACGGCATCATCAAGCGCTATGGCGGCCCGGGGCCGGCGGCGCTCGAGGGCGTCAGCCTGGCGATCGAGCCGGGCGAGCTGCTCGCACTCCTCGGCCCCTCGGGCTCGGGCAAGACCACGCTCCTGCGCGTGATCGCCGGCCTCGAGATCCCGGATGGCGGCCGGGTGTTCTTCGGCTCGCAGGACACCACCGACATAGCCGTGCAGCGCCGCGGCGTCGGCTTCGTGTTCCAGCACTACGCCCTGTTCCGCCACCTGACGGTGTTCGAGAACATCGCCTACGGCCTGCGCTCGCGCCCCCGGGCCCATCGCCCGAAGGAGGACGAGATCCGCCGCCGGGTCGAGCGCCTGCTGGAGCTGGTGCAGCTGCCCGACCTCGCCAAGCGCTATCCGGGCCAGCTCTCCGGCGGCCAGCGGCAGCGGGTGGCGCTCGCCCGGGCGCTCGCCGTCGAGCCTTCGGTGCTGCTCCTCGACGAGCCGTTCGGCGCGCTCGACGCCCAGGTGCGCAAGGACCTGCGCCGCTGGCTGCGCGAGATCCACCGCGAGACCGGCCAAACCACGATCTTCGTCACCCACGACCAGGACGAGGCACTGGAGCTCGCCGACCGGATCGCGATCCTCAACAAGGGCCGCATCGAGCAGGTCGGTGCCCCGCACGAGGTCCAGGACCATCCGGCCTCGCGCTTCGTGATGTCCTTCGTCGGCGAGACCGCGCGCCTGGCCGCGGAGGTCGCCGGCGGGGAGGTCCGCGTCGCCGGCCGCCCGGTCATCGCTGCGGAGCCCGGCTGGCCGCAAGGCCCGGTCGATCTCTGCCTGCGGCCCTGGGACCTGACGGTCGGGCAGGGGCCCGGCACGTTGCCCGGCACCGTGCGCGAGTGGCGCCGCACCGGCCGCGGCACCGTGGCGGAGATTCTGCTTGATGGAGCCGAGGCCCCGGTCGAGGTCAAGGTGACGGACGTCTACGAGCCGGGCGACCGGGTGGCGCTGGCGGTCGGCGCGGCACGGGTGTTTCCGCGCGGGTGAGCGCGGCGAGCGGCCGAGGTCCGTCCTCGGCCGCCATCAGGGCCGGGACCGTTCCGCAGGTCCGCCCTTTCTTCGGCTGCTTCAACACCCTTTCCCGGATCTCCTTCCGCTGACGCTCCAGTCGTCCGGCAAAGGGAAGGGTGCGATGAACGGGCGGCGCGTCGGGTCATACGCTACCGCCGCACCCGCCGGCTCCGCGCCTCCTGCGCAAAGACGTCCTCCTGCGCCCGCAGCCGGTCCACGAACACCGTGGCGGCCCGGGCGATGTGCTGCCGGGAGAGCCGGTCGGCTTCGTCGCCGTTGCCCGCCGTGATCGCGTCGAGGATCGCCGCATGCTCGTCCCAGATGCGGCGCGGCATCGTCTCGTCCTCGCGCAGCACCTCGCCCATGATCCGCCGCAGGTGGTTGAAGTGCGGCGCCGCGGTCTCGACGATGATCGGATTCTCGGCGATCTCGCCGAGGAAGCGGTGGAAGGCGATGTCGGCGGCGATCAGCTCCGCGACCGAGCCGGTTTCCGCCGCCGCGCGTCCCGCCGCCACGAGGGCCGGGCCCTCCCGGCCGGCACGGGCCGGGTTGCGCTCGGCGGCGAGCCGGCTCGTCAGGCCTTCGAGTACGCCCCGCACCTCGTAGAGGTTCCGCACGAACGAGGCCTCGAGCGGCGCCACCACGAGCCCGCGGCGCGGCGCGTCGCGCACGATGCCGTGGTTGCGCAGGAGCAGCAGCGCCTGCTGCACCGGCTGGCGTGACACGCCATAGGCATCGGCGAGCTCGTCCTGGATCAGCCGCGTATTCGGCGCCAGCCGTCCCTCGGTGATCTCGCTGAAGATCGCTCCGTAGACCTGCTCGACGAGCCGGTGGCGCGTCAGGCTGCGGGCGTCAGAATCGCCGGCCATGGCCGGATCCCCTTTCACGCAAAAACTCTCGCCCAACGTGTTGCGCAAACCGAACCTCCGTGCAATATCGAATTCTAAATTCGAATTCCGAATTCAATAAACGCCGCAGCCGCAAGAGGCTGACGGCTCCGGAATTCCCGAGGGAGAAACGCCATGACTCATCCTCACCCGACGGGTCTCCACCGGCGGCACCTGCTGGCCTCGGGCCTCGGTGCCGCCGCAGCATTCGCCGCCGGCTTCCCGCGGCCGGCCCTGGGGCAGGGCCAGAAGCTCACCTTCAAGCTCGGCACCGACCTGCCGGTACCGCACCCGGTCAACGTCCGCCTCAAGGAGGCGATCGCCGCGATCGTCAAGGAGACGAACGGCGCCGTCGAGATCAGCCTGTTCCCGTCGAACCAGCTCGGCAGCGATTCGGACATGCTGTCCCAGATCCGCTCCGGCGCGCTGGAACTCGCGACCTTCCCCGGCACCGTCGTTTCGACCCTGGTGCCGGCGACCTCGCTCACCGGCATCGGCTTCGCCTTCACGAGCTACGACAAGGTCTGGGCCGCGATGGACGGCGAGGTCGGCGGCTATATCCGCCGGGCGATCGAGAAGGCGAACCTCGTCCCGTTCGAGACGACCTGGGACAACGGCTTTCGTCAGATCACCACCAGCACCAAGCCGATCCGGACGCCCGACGACCTCAAGAACTTCAAGATCCGCGTGCCGGTGGTGCCGCTCTGGGTCTCGATGTTCTCGGCGCTCGGCGCCGCCCCGGTCAGCATCCCGCTGAGCGAGGCCTACTCGGCGTTGCAGACCAGGATCGCCGACGGCCAGGAGAACCCGCTGGCGCTGATCAACTTCGCCAAGTTCTACGAGGTGCAGAAATACTGCTCGCTCACCAACCACGCCTGGGACGGGTTCTGGATGATGGCGAGCGGGCGGGTCTGGCGCGGCGTGCCGGCGGACGTGCGGAGCATCATGGAGAAGCACCTCAACGCCGCCGCGTTGAAGGAGCGCGACGACATCGCCGAGGCCAACCGCGACACCCAGAAGGAGCTGGAGGGGAGGGGGCTGGTGTTCAACACCACCGACCCGAATGCCTTCCAGTTGGCGCTCAAGGCGACGAAGTTCTACGGCCAGTGGCGCGAGAAGTTCGGGCCGGAGGCCTGGGCGCTGGTGCAGAAATATGCAGGCGACATCGGCTGAAGGTTCGCGGCCGAATTCTTACGGACGATCTCGACGGTTTTCCATTCATCCCACCCGCGAGTTCATCCTGAGGTGCCGCGCAGCGGCCTCGACGGAGGTTTCCAGAGATCTCGGCAATCACTGGAAGCCTCCGTCGAGGTCAGCCGATCTGCGCGACTGACACTCTAGGGTGAGGCAGCCGGTGGTATGAATTGCATTGTCTCAGCCGATCGAATCTCGAACAGTAAAGACGAAGCGAGGACGACCACGATGAGGGATGTGCTCACGCCTGGGCAGATGCTCGCCGTCCAGGCGCGCCTGCAGCCCGACCGGATCGGCGCGCGCGACCTCGAGCGCGAGATGACCTTCCGGCAGTGGAACGCCCGCGCCTGCCGCCTCGCCAACGGCCTCCTCGGCCTTGGCCTCGTCAAGGGCGAGCGGGTGGCGGTGCTGGCCTATAATTGCGTCGAGTGGCTGGAGATCTACGCCGCGATGGCGAAGGCCGGCCTCGTCGCGGTGCCGATCAATTTCCGGCTCGTCGGGCCCGAGGTGCGCTACATCCTGGAGGATGCCGAGGTCTCGGCCCTCATCCTGCAAGATGAACTCGCCGGCACGATCGAGGAGATCCGGGCCGATCTGCCGGTGGCGGAGTCCCGCGTGGTGTGGTTCGGCGCCACGCCCTGCCCGGCGGGCTTCTCGTCCTACGAGGATCTCATCGCGGGCGGCCGCGAGGACGAGCCCGGCACCCTCGTCGATCCGGCCGATCCCTGGATGCTGATGTACACCTCGGGCACGACCGGCAAGCCGAAGGGCGCGATCCGCTCGCATCGCGGCGCCGCCATGCTGTCGATGATCACCGAGATCGAGCTCGGCATCCACCGGCGCGATTCTGCGCTGCTGGTCATGCCGCTGTGCCACGCCAACTCGCTCTACTTCTTCGGCGCGTTCAGCTATTGCGGCGGCGTCACCAGCGTCTACTCGCGCAAGAGCTTCGATCCGGAGCATTGCGTGCGGGCCCTCTCCGAGGGCGGCGCCAGCTTCACCTCGCTGGTTCCGACGCATTACGCGATGATGCTGGGACTGAACCCGCAGGTGCGTGAGCGCTACGATCTCACCCGCATCACCCGCCTGATGATCTCCTCGGCCCCGGCCCGGCCCGATACCAAGCGGGCGGTGATGGAGTTCTTCCCCAATTCCGGGCTCTACGAACTCTACGGCGCCACCGAGGTCGGCTGGGCGACAATGCTGCACCCGCCCGAGCAATTCACCAAGCTCGGCTCGGTCGGCCGCGAATGCGTCGGCTCGGCACCGATCAAACTGCTCGACGAATCCGGCAACGAGGTGCCGGACGGCGAGGCCGGCGAGCTGTTCTGCTCGAACCCGTACCTGTTCGACGGCTACTGGAAGCTGCCGGAGAAGACCAAGGAGGCGTTCCGCGGCGCGTACTGCACCGTCGGCGACATGGCCCGGCGCGACGCGGACGGGTTCATCCACCTCGTCGACCGCAAGAGCAACATGATCATCTCGGGGGGAGAGAACATCTACCCGTCCGAGGTCGAGGCCCTGCTCGGCGGCCATCCGGCGGTGCACGACGTCGCGGTGGTCGGCCTGCCGGACGAAACCTGGGGCGAGCGCGTCCACGCGGTGATCGTCCTGCGCGACGGCGCCGCGGCCACCGAGGCCGAGATCCTGGGCTGGTGCAAGGATCGCCTCGCCGGCTTCAAGCGCCCGCGCACGGTCTCGTTCCTGGAGGATGGGGCGATGCCCAGGACGGCGACGGGGAAGACCCTGCACCGGAAGCTGAAGGAACGGCTGGCGCGGGGCGAGGGGTAGCCGATGACTTCGGCAAAATCCTAGAAAGACGAAACCCCTCTCCTGCCCCCTCGTGGGGAGGAGCTGGAGGTGGGGATTGGTGCCGAATGGAGCGCGAGATTTCCCCGGCACCACCCCCACCCCTTACCTCTCCCCACAAGGGGGAGGGAAAACCAAATAACGGGAGGAACCCCATGAGCCAGCAGGCCCAGACCGTCCAGGACCTCAACGCCGACGCGCATTCCTGCGCCGCCTGGATCGCCGAGTTCCTGAAGGCGCGGGGCGTCGATCGGGTGTTCGGGCTTCAGGGCGGCCACATCCAGCCGATCTGGGACCATTGCGCCCGCCTCGGCATCCGCATCGTCGACGTGCGCGACGAGGGCGCCGCGGTGCACATGGCCCACGCCCATGCGGAGCTGACCGGGGAGCTCGGGGTCTGCATGGCGACCGCCGGGCCCGGCGTCACCAACTGCGTCACCGGCATCGCCAACGCTTCGCTCGCGCGCGCGCCGGTGCTGCTGATCGGCGGCTGCACCTCGCGGCCGCAGGCCAATCTCGGCCCGCTCCAGGACATTCCCCACGTCGACATCCTGCGCCCCGTCACCCGCCAGTCGCGTACCGCCCGCGTCGCCGACCAGGTGATCCGCGAGCTCGACGAGGCGGTTTCGCGCGCCATGGGCGATCTCGGCGAACCGGGGCCGGTCTACGTCGAGATCCCGACCGACGTGCTGCGGGCCCACGTGCCGCCGCAGCTGGTGCTGGACGACTGGATGCGGCCCAAGGCGCCGCGGCTGCTGCCGCCCGATCCGGCGGCGGTGGCGCAGGCGGTCGATGTGTTGTGGGGGGCCAAGCGCCCGCTGGTGGTGAGCGGGCGCGGCGCCAGGACGGCTGGTCCCGAGCTGGTGCGCCTCCTCGACGCGCTCGGTGCGGTCTATCTCGACACCCAGGAGAGCCGCGGCCTGGTGCCGGCCGATCATCCCTCGACCGTCGGCGCCATGCGGGCCGCCGCGATGACAGAGGCCGATGTCGTCCTGGTGATCGGCCGCAAGCTCGATTACCAGCTCGGCTACGGCTCGCCGGCGGTGTTCCCCCACGCCCGCTTCGTGCGCATCGCCGACACCGCGGGCGAGCTCGTCGATAACCGCCGCGGCGAGCCGGAGCTGCTCGCCACCCCGGCCCTCGCCCTCGCGGCGATCATCGATGCCGCCGGCAACCAGGCGCCCGCCCTCGATAAGGCATGGGCCGAGGGCCTGCGGGAGCGTCATCGCCAGCGCTCGACCGGCGCCAAGGTGCCGCAGACCGGCTCCGACGGACGCGTCCACCCGGCGGCGATCTTCGAGGCGATCCGGCACGTCGCTGCGCCCGACTACATCGCGGTGGCGGATGGCGGGGACCTCCTCAGCTTCGCCCGTGTCGGCCTGGAGGCGCGGACCTACATGGATGCGGGCGCCTTCGGCTGCCTCGGCATCGGCGTGCCCTACGCCACCGCGGCCTCGCTCGCCTATCCGGACCGGCAGGTGATCTGCGTCACCGGCGACGGCGCCTTCGGCATCAACGCGATGGAGATCGACACCGCGGTCCGCCACGGCGCCAAGCCGGTCATCATCGTGTCGAACAACGCCGCCTGGAACATCGAGCGCTACGACCAGGAGTTCAATTACGGCGGCCGGGTCGTCGGCACGCTGCTGGCCGATTCCGACTACGCCGCGATGGCCCGGGCGCTGGGCGCCCATGGCGAGCGGGTCGAGCGGCCGGAGGACCTGGCCCCGGCGATCGCGCGAGCGCTCGCCAACGCCCCGGCGCTGATCGACGTCGCCACCTCGCAGGTCGCGGTGTCGTCGGACGCCCGCAAGGGGCTCGGCTTCGTGCCCGACTACCAGCCGCTCACCGCCTGGGACGACGCCGAGCGGCGGCGGCGCGGCGAGGCCGTGTAATACCGCCGCGCCTTCGAACGGACGCGTTCGAAGTGCCAGGCAAGCCCGAACGGGCGCCGGCGCTGATCCGCCGGTCGCCTTCACATCGACACGGCGATGCCAAGGCGCGAGGGTATAAGGCGAACGCGGCCGTCACGGCGCGGCAGCGGGCCGCGATGGGTCCGCCGCCGGCAGGCCGGGCGACCCGATCCGACCGGCGAGATGCCGGCTCCACAGCCGCGCCGGCACCTCGATCCGCCGATGCCCCCAGGCCGCGAGCGTGAGGACGAGCCAAAGATCGACCGACACCAGGACGTCCGTCGCGAGAGGCGACCCGAACGGGGAGACCAGCGCGGGGATCGCCACCCGGGCATCCGGCAGGAGCCACGTCGCTCCGGACGCGGCCGCCGCCCTCGACGCGCGGGCGACCGCGATCCTGATCATCGGCCAGGGTGACCGGCTGGTCCACGCCAACGCCGCCGACCGCGCGCTCATCGAGGGCGGCGACCTGCTGGCTCAGCGTGACGGCACCATCCGACCCTGGGACCGTGCCGGCGCGGCGGCATTCCAGGCCCTCGTCGAGGCCGGGCGGACGATGTCCGACTCGGCCGCCGCGACGGTGGCCACGCGATCCCGTCGGGGCTGCCGCTGAGCCGAGGACGCCGGCCGGGGGCTGCGGGCCGCACGGCCCTGTTCATCCAGAGCCGGGCCGCCGCCCCGAACGCCGCCGAGATCGTCGGCCGGACCTACCGCCTGACGGCGGCCGAGCTGCGCGTCCTGCTCGGCCTCGCCGAGGGCCTGACCCCGCAGGACATCGCCGGGCGCTGGGGCATCGCCCCCTCGACGGTGCGCAGCCAGCTCCGGGGCCTGTTCGTCAAGACAGGGACCGGACGCCAGAGCGACCCCGTCACGCTGCTGCTGGCCGCGCCGCCGGCGGCTTTCGCGGCGAGGTGAGGCGGCTGCATCCGCTGCGGACAGCCTGCGGAAGAGGAGAGGCACAGGATCTCCTCGCTCCCACCACATGGGCTCCCACATGGACTATCGTTTCACACAACCCGGTCTGCGGGCTCGTTCCCCCTGAAGGTCGCGCGCCTCTCCTTCCCAGCCGATCGCGGGCCTGCCCGGGATCGGTCGCGCGTGGGGAGGGGAGTGCGCATGAACCTCAAGCTTCGGAGAGTTTTCGTCGGCCGACGACGCCTGGCTTCCGCCGCATCGGCCGAACGACTGCCCCTCAGGCAAACCCCTCCAGCACGATCTTCCCCTTCGCCCGCCCGCTCTCCAGGAGCGCGTGCGCCCGGCGCAGATTCGCGGCGGTGATCGGGCCGAAATGGTCGGCGAGCGTGGTGCGCAACCGTCCGGCCTCGACCAGCCGCGCCACCTCGTCCAGCAACTCGCCCTGCGCCGCGATGTCGACGGTGCCGAACATCGGCCGGGTGAACATGAACTCCCAATGCAGCGACAGGCTCTTGCGCTTGAGGAGCGACACGTCGAGCGTCGCCGGGTCGTCGATGAGCGCGAGCCTCCCTTGCGGCGCCATCAGCTCGACGATCGCCGGCAGGTGCAGGTCGGTATGCGTGGTCGAGAAGACCAGGCCGGGGGCGCCGAGCCCGAGATCGACCACCTGCCGCGCGAGCGATGCCCCGTGATCGACGACGTAGTGGGCGCCAAGCTCGCGGCTCCAGGCTTGCGTCTCCGGCCGCGAGGCGGTGGTGATGACGGTGAGATCCGTGAGCTGCCGCGCGAGCTGGGTCGCGATCGAGCCGACGCCGCCGGCGCCGCCGACGATCAGCACGGCCTTCGCCGCCCCCGGCACGGGCTTGCGCGTGTCGAGCCGGTCGAACAGCGTCTCCCAGGCGGTGATCGCGGTCAGCGGCAGCGCCGCGGCCTCGGCGAAGGAGAGCGAGGCGGGCTTGTGGCCGACGATGCGCTCGTCGACGAGGTGGAACTCGGCATTGGTGCCGGGGCGCTCCAGGGCGCCGGCGTAGAACACCGCGTCGCCCGGGCGGAACCGCGTCGCCTCCGGGCCGGCGGCCACGACGATGCCGGCGGCGTCCCAGCCCAGCACTTTCCAGCCGCCGGCCTCCGGGGCGGCGCGGCGGCGCACCTTGGTATCGACGGGGTTCACCGACACCGCCCGGACCTCCACCAGGAGATCGCGCCCCGTGGGCTCGGGGCGGGGCAGGGTGATGTCCTGGAGGGCAGCCTCGTCCTCGATTGGCAGGGAGGTCTGGTAACCGACGGCGCGCATGGGCGGGCTCCTTGGGCGGGTTCCTTGGATGACGTAGCCCGAGATGACCGCTACCCTCGGCCCGCGCAAGAACGCACATGAAGCGCCTATAGTGTCGAAAAGGATACCGTCATGGCCCGCACCCGGCATCGCAGCCTGGATTGCAGCCCGGGCTGCGCCGTCGAGGCGACGCTGCAGCTGATCGACGGCAAGTGGAAGGGCGTGATCCTCTACCACCTGCTCGCGGAGGCGCCAGAGCCGGAAGATGCTCTACGATTCAACGCGTTGCGCCGCCGAATGCCGAACGTGACCCAGCGCATGCTGACCAACCAGCTGCGCGAGCTGGAGGCGGACGGCTTCGTGCACCGCACGGTCTACGCCGAAGTGCCGCCGCGGGTGGAGTACCGCCTGACCGAGCGCGGCCGCAGCCTCGAGCCGGTGATCCGGGCGCTCAAGGCCTGGGGCGATGCGCACGCGAAGCCTGTCACCGCATCGATGTCGGCGCCGGAGGCCGACGCAGCCTGACGATTCAGCGCGACAGGCTGCGGAAGACGCAAACCCGGCCGCGATCCTCGTAGCCGGCCGGGCATTGCGCCACGCAGGCGCCGGACGCGAATTTGAGGGGAGGGCGGCAATAGCTCTCCTCCTGCTGCGCCCGCAGGGGCGGCGGCCGCAGGAGCGTGACCAGGATCGTCACGGCGGCGGTCAGGATGATCCCGAGGGTGACGAGGCGCAGCACGGATCCGCACTCCTGCACTATGTGCACTGCATCACGGGATATGGGGCGGCGGAGCGGCGCAGACAGGGCTGACCGCCTGTGCGGCATTCCGGCTCGACTCTTCGCCGCGCTTGACCCGCCCGGGCAGACGTGAACCCTCTGAAACGGCGCAGGCCACGCTGCAGGCCCCGACAGGACAGATCCCGCATCTCGCGCAGGAAAAGGACAGGACCCACAACGATGGCGGAGCTCAGCCGTCCGGATCTCGATTACCGCCTCAAGCAGCAGAAGATCCTGTCCGAGTTCGGCGTCGAGGCCCTGCGCGCCGACGATCTCGGCCGTCTGCTGCAGCGCGCGACCGAACTCTGCGCGGAGGGTATGGCGGCGCAGTTCTGCAAGGCGCTGGAGTACAAGCCCGGCCATGACACGCTCCTCGTCATCGCGGGCGTCGGCTGGGGGCCGAACGTCGTCGGCCACGCCCTCGTGGGGGCCGACCTCGCCTCGCCGGCGGGCTATGCCCTCAAGACCGGCCAGCCGGTGATCTCGAACCACCTCGAGAACGAGCGCCGCTTCCGCACCCCGCAGCTGATGGCCGATCACGGGGTGCGCCGGGCGCTCAACGTGCTGATCCGCAACCGCGAGGGCGATTTCGGCGTGCTGGAGGTCGACGACACCCGGGAGGGGCAGTTCGACGAGGCCGACATCGCCTTCATGCAGGGCTTCGCCAACCTGCTCGGCGGCGCCATCGAGCGCCAGCGCGCGGAGGCCCGGCTCCAGGCCGCCCTCGACCGGCAGGAGCTGCTCACCCGCGAGATGAGCCACCGGGTCAAGAACAGCCTCGCTACGGTGGCGGGCCTGCTCTCGCTCCAGGCCCGCACCACGGAGAGCCAGCAGGCCCGCGACGCCCTGGCGGATGCCCGCTCGCGGGTCGAGGCGGTGGCGCAGGTGCACGACCAGCTCTGGCGCCAGCCCGACCTCGCGGCGGTGGAGCTGTCGGGCTTCCTCGACAGCCTGTGCGAGAAGCTGCGCGAGAGCGCGCCCGGCCACGCCATCACCTGCGAAGCTCCGGCCATGCCGATCCCGGCCGACCTCGCGATCCCGCTCGGGCTGTTCGTCAACGAGCTGGTCACCAACGCGGTCAAGTACGCCTATCCGGGCGGCCATGGCCCGGTGCGGGTCGAGGCGGTGCCGTCGAGCGAGGGCCGGGTGCGCCTCAGCGTCTCGGATGACGGCGTCGGCCTGCCGGAAGGGTTCGATGCGGGGGCGGCGCGCCGCAGCCTCGGCATGCGGGTGATCCACGGCCTCGCCCGCCAGCTCGGCGGCGAGCTCGCAGTGTCGGGAAAGGGCGGCGCCCGCTTCACCCTGATGGTGAATTTCGCGGCGTCGTAGTCGCCCGCCACGGATTTTTCGGGGTCGTCACGGTGAGCCGCTTCCCACGGCCGGCCGTCTTGCACTACGCTCGCGGCAGCGCTGCCGCCCGAACGCCAATAATGGGCGGCACGCCGGGGACCGGAAGACCGGCCCCGACCGAGCCCGGGCGCCAGATCCGGGCCAAAGACAAGGGTGGAAACGATGGGCGAGTTCTCCCGCGGCGGTCCGACCCGTCGCCGCATCCTGGCCTCCGGCGCCGCGGCGGCCGGCCTCGGGCTGATCGGTTCACGTCCCGCCTTCGCGGCCGTGGACTGGAAGCGCCATGCCGGCACTACCCTCGAGGTCAACCTGATCAAGGGGCCGCGGGGCGACCTGCTCCAGCGCCACGCCGCCGAGTTCACGGCGCTCACCGGGATCAAGGTCTCCTCCGAGGTGATCCCCGAGCAGCAGCAGCGCCAGAAGATCGTCATCGAGCTGACTTCCGGCCGGCCGAGCTTCGACGTGGTGCATCTGAGCTACCACGTGCAGAAGCGCCAGTTCGACAAGGCCGGCTGGCTCGCCGACCTCTCAGGGTTCATCAAGGACCCGAACCTCACCGACTCCGCCCTGCGCGAGGCGGATTTCAGCTCTGCCGGCCTGCAATACGCCAAGACGCCGAACGGCGAGATGCGCTCGCTGCCGATGTCGGTCGACTACTTCATCCTGTACTGGAACAAGGAGCTGTTCCAGAAGAAGAACGTCGCCTTCCCAGAAACTTTTGACGACATGATGCGGGCGGCCGAGACCCTGACCGACCCGAAGGCCGGCACCTACGGCTTCGTCGGGCGGGGCCTGCGCAACGCCAACATGGCATTGTGGGGCGCATTCTTCCTCGCCTATGGCGGCCGCTTCCTCGACGACAAGGGCAACCTCCTGATCGACGGACCGGAGGCCGTGGAGGCGACGAAGCTCTACCAGCGCCTGCTCACCAAGACCGCGCCCCCCGGGGTCGTCGGCTTCAACTGGATGGAGTCGATGGCGGCCTTCACGCAGGGCAGGGCGGCGATGTGGCTCGACGGCGTCGGCTGGGCGCCGCCGCTGGAGGACCCGAACGCCTCCCGCGTCGTCGGCAAGGTCGGCTACGCCGTGGTGCCGAAGGGCCCGAAGGACCACGCCGCGGCCACCTACGGCGACGGCATCGGCGTCGCGGCGGCGAGTACCAAGAAGGAGGCCGCCTACCTCTACTGCCAGTGGGCGGTCTCGAAGCTGATGGGCGGGCGCCTGCTCCAGATCGGCGGCGGCGTGCCGTTCCGCGATTCGATCCTCAACGACGCCGAGGTCCAGCAGGGCGTGAAGATGCCGCGCGAGTGGCTCGATTCGGTGATCGGCTCGGCCAAGATCAGCAAGCTTGGCCTGCCCGTTGTGGTGCCGGTGGCGGAGTTCCGCGACATCGTCGGCTCCGCCGTCACCGCCACCCTGTCGGGGGCCGACCCGGCGACCGAGCTGAAGAAGGCGGCCGAGCAGTACCGGCCGATCCTCGAGCGCAGCGAGAAGGCCTGATGGCCCGGGCCGGCCTCGCGCCGTCGACCGTCGAGCTGGCGCCCACCGAGGCGCCGGCCGCCCGCTGGCGCCCGCCGGGCTACTGGCCTTTCGTGGTGCCGGCACTGGTCGTCGTCGTCGGGGTGATCGTGTTCCCCTGGGCCTTCACCCTGTGGATGAGCCTGCACGAGTGGAAGGTCGGGGCGGACCCGGCCTTCGTCGGCTTGTCGAACTACGCCCGCCTGCCCACCGATCCGCGCTTCCTCGACGCGGTGTGGCAGACGCTGGTCTACACCGCGCTCTCGGTGGTGCTGCCGCTGATCCTCGGCACGCTCGCGGCCTGCGTGTTCCACGCCAGGTTCCCCCTGCGCGGCTTCCTGCGCGGCGTGTTCATCCTGCCGATGATGGCGACGCCCGTCGCCATCGCGCTGGTCTGGACCATGATGTTCCACCCCCAGCTCGGAGTGCTGAACTACCTGCTCTCGCTGATCGGCATCCCGCCCCAGCTCTGGGTGTTCCACCCGGCGACCGTGATCCCGTCGCTGGTGCTGGTCGAGACCTGGCAGTGGACGCCGCTCGTGATGCTGATCGTGCTCGGCGGCCTCGCGGCGCTCCCCACCGAGCCCTACGAGAGCGCGCAGATCGACGGCGCCTCGCTCTGGCAGGTGTTTCGCCACATCACCCTGCCGCTGGTCGCGCCGTTCCTGTTCGTCGCCGCGATGATCCGGATGATCGACGCGGTGAAGAGCTTCGACATCATCTTCGCGATCACGCAGGGGGGACCGGGTACGGCGTCCGAGACGATCAACATCTACCTCTACAGCGTCGCCTTCGCCTATTACGACGTCGGCTACGGCTCGGCGATCGCCGTGGTCTTCTTCCTCCTGATCATCGCGCTCGCCGCCGCCCTGCTGGTGGTCCGCAAGCGCACACAAGGATCGGTAGAATGACTTGGAGCGGTCGCGTGAACTGGCGCTGGCTCCTCAAGCAGGCCGCCCTACTCTTCGCCGTCCTGGTCATCGTCTCGCCGGTGATCCTGTTCTTCGTCTGGATGCTGTCGCTCTCGGTCAAGTACGAGATCGACAACGCCGCCTACCCGCCGGTGCTGATCCCCGAGCGCTTCGCCTGGAAGAACTACCTCGACGTGCTCGAGTCGAACCGGTTCTCGACCTACTTCCTCAACAGCCTGCTCGTCACCGGCACCGCCACGGGGCTCGCGCTCCTCGTCGGCGTGCCCGCCGGCTACGGCATCGCCCGGATGAAGGCCGCCAAGGCCGCGGTGGTGATCCTGGTCGCGCGCATCACGCCCGGCCTGTCCTACCTCATCCCGCTCTTCCTGCTGTTCCAGTGGCTCGGGCTCCTCGGCACGCTGTGGCCTCAGATCATCATCCATCTCGTCGTCACCGTGCCGATCGTGATCTGGATCATGATCGGCTACTTCGAGACCACGCCGCTGGAGCTGGAGGAGGCGGCCGTCATCGACGGGGCGAGCCGCTGGCAGGTGTTTCGCTATGTCGCGCTGCCGATCGCCAAGCCCGGCATCGCGGTGGCGATGATCCTGGCGGTGATCTTCTCCTGGAACAACTTCGTCTTCGGCATCGTGCTCGCCGGGCGCGAGACCCGCACCCTGCCGGTGGCGGTCTACAACATGATCTCGTTCGACCAGCTGAGCTGGGGGCCGCTCGCCGCCGCGGCGCTCATCGTCACCCTGCCGGTCCTGGTGCTGACGGTCTTTGCTCAGCGCCAGATCGTCGCCGGGCTGACGGCGGGGGCGGTGAAGGGAGGGTGAGGGGGCTTTCGGCCTCGCGGCGGGGCCCGCCCGAGCCGATCAAACAGGTGTCGATCCCACCCACAACCTCAGGATGAGGTTGTGGGTGGGATCAAAGGCTTTCAGTGGAGTCCACGCTCCGACCTTGGGCCGCCGCTACCCCCCTCAATGATACGGATCGGCCGCGTCTCGCAGACCATCGCCGAGGAAGTTGAAGGCCAGCACCACGATCACCACCGGCAGGATCGGCGCCAGCAGCCAGGGATGGAGTTGCACCGCCGCGAGGTTCTGCGCCTCGTTCAGCAGGACGCCCCAGCTCGTCACCGGCGGCCGCAGGCCAAGGCCCAAGAACGACAAAGCCGTCTCGCCGAGGATCATCGAGGGGATCGATAGCGTCGCCGAGGCGATCAGGTGGCTCATGAAGTTCGGGATCAGGTGCCGGGCGATGATCCGGGTCTTCGAGGCGCCCATCAGCTCGGCGGCGCGGACGTAATCCTCCTCGCGCAAAGCCAGCAGCTTCGAGCGCACCGCCCGGGCGAGTCCAGGCCAATCGAGGAGGCCGAGGATCAGCGTGATGCCGAAGAAGACCAGGATCGGGCTCCAGTTCGGCGGCAGGGCCGCCGAGAGGGCGAGCCAGAGCGGCAATTCGGGCAGCGAGCGCAGGATCTCGATCAGGCGCTGAATCACGTTGTCGACCCAGCCACCGAGATAGCCGGCGAGCCCGCCGAAGAAGAGTCCGAGCGTGAACGATACCGCGATGCCGACGAGGCCGACGGTGAGCGAGATTCGGGTACCGGTGATGATCCGCGAGAGCAGATCGCGCCCGAGCCGGTCGGTGCCGAGCAGGAACATCGTTCCGTCCTTCGGCGGGCAGACCAGGTGCCAGTCGGTATCGACCAGGCCCCAGAAGGAATAGCCCTCGTCGCGGCAGAAGAAGCGCAGGGGCTGCACCTTGCTCCGGTCCACCGTGTAGTCGCGGTGGAAGGTCTCGATGTTGAAGGTGAAGTGGTAGGGATGGGTATAGGGTCCGACGAAGCGGCCCTCGTGGAAGAAGTGGATCGATTGCGGCGGCGCGTAGAGGTAGTCGCCGTGACGCTTGGCCGGGTTGTAGGGCGCGATCACCTCGACGAACGGGATCAGCGCGTAGAAGGCGATCAGGATCAGCCCCGCCGCCACCGCGACCCGGTGCTTGCGGAACTTCCACCAGGTCAGGCGCCAGGACGAGGCGCGGTCGACGGCGCTGCTCTCCGCCCCCACCGGCTCGGTGCGGCCGGGATCGAAGGGGGCGGTGTCGACGAAGTGGTGCGGCCGGTCCCGCAGTTCCAGACTCATCGACCGTCCCCTCCGAGGCGGATGCGCGGATCGAGCCAGGCGAGCAGCAGGTCGGAGATCAGCATGCCGATCACCGTGAGCATCGCCACGAACATCAGGATGAAGCCGGCCAGGAACTGGTCCTGGCTCTTGAGGGCGGCGAGCAGGATCGGCCCGACGGTCGGCAGGCTGAGCACCAGCGACACCAGCACCGAGCCCGACACGAGGTGCGGCAGGAGGTTGCCGATATCGGCGATGAACGGGTTCAGCGACATCCGGAACGGGTATTTCAGCAGCGCCCGGGTTGGCGGCAGGCCCTTGGCGCGGGCGGTGACGACGTATTGCTTGCCCAATTCGTCGAGGAGGTTGGCGCGCATCCGCCGGATCATCGCGGCGGTGCCGCCCAATCCGATCACCAGGGTCGGGACGACGAGATGGGCCAGCAGCGAGCGGATCTTCTCCCAGGTCCAGGGCAGGCCCGAATAGGCGCTGTCGTAGAGCCCGCCGATCGACACCTCGAACCAGCGGTTGGCGTAGAACAGCATCACCAGCGCCAGCAGGAAGGACGGGGTGGCGAGGCCGATATAGCCGATGAAGGTCGCGACGTAGTCGCCGATCGAGTATTGCCGCGTGGCCGAGTAGATCGCGATCGGGATCGAGACCAGGTGGACGAAGATCACCACCGCCAGGTTGACCACCAGGGTGAGCCACAGCGCGTCGCCCACCACCTCGCGCACCGGGCGGTCATACTCGAACGACCAGCCCCAGTTGCCCTGGATCAGGCCGTTGAAGGCGCCCTCGGGATTGGGCCATAGCCCGATCCACCGCAGGTACTGCTCCCAGACCGGCCGGTCGAGGCCGTATTGCTGCATCAGGAACTGCGCCTTGGCGATCGAGGCCGCCTCGCCCTGCGAGCGCAGCTCGGCGATCTGGTTGGTGAGGAAGTCGCCCGGCGGCAGCTTGATGATGACGAAGACGAGCGCCGAGATGATCAGCAGCGTGACCGCCATGGTGAGGAGGCGGCGGGCGAGGTAGCGGATCACCGCGACGCCTCCTTCGGGTTCGGGCCCCAGAAGAACTGGTCCATGCGGTAGATCCCGATCAGGGCCGTCGGCTTCCAGCTGTAGGTCTGTTTGTCGGGCACGTTGAGCAGCCGGGTCTTGGCCACCACCGGTTGGAGCGCGCCCGAGACGGTGCCGATCACCCACTGGTTCTCGGCCCGGTTCCGCAGCATCTCGCCCCAGATCGTCGCCTGCTCGGCATTGTCGGCCGTCGCCATCCAGCGGGCGTTGAGGTCGATCAGCACCTTCGCCTCGGGAATGTCGCAGGGCTCGCCCTCCTTACCCCGCGTCTCGACGTACTGCCCCCATTTCGGCCAGGCATAGGTGTCCTGGTGGACCGGGGCGAGCTCGTCGGGCGACATCTCGGCGGTCGGCATCGCGAGGTCGAGGCCTTGCGCCGCCACCATCACGGCGGCGCCCGAATAGGCGCGGTTGCGCAGCACCGTGCGGTCCTGCGGCTTGACGAACAGCTTGATGCCGACCTCGCGCCAGAATTCCGAGATGAGGGTCAGCCCGTCGGTGAGCATGCTGCTCTCGCCGTCGGTCTCGACCACGATCTCCAGCTCGCGCCCGTCGGGCAGGAGGCGGATGCCGGCGCCGTTGCGCTGCGTCAGCCCGATCTCGTCGAGGAGGCGCGAGGCTTCCGCGGGGTCGTAACCGGCATGGAGGGTGCGGTACTCGGGCTTGTAGAGCGGGCTCTTCTCGACGACCGTGTCGTTGCCCTCGATGCCGAGCCCGAACAGCAGGGCGTTGTTGAGGGTGCGCCGGTCGATGGCGAGGGACAGGGCGCGGCGGTAGCGCAGGTCGCGGTTGAGCGTGCGCCAGACCGGATCGGTGACGGTCAGGTTGGGATAGAGCGCCAGTTCCGAGCCGCGCGCAGTGGGCCAGAGATGGGTGCGGTAGCCCTTTGCGCGCTCGCCCTCGCGCAGGATCGGGATGTCCTCCATGTTGAGGCCGCGGAACAGCAGGTCGGCCTCGCCGGCATTGGCCTTGGCGGCGAGCAGCCCGCCCGCCGCCACGTCCATGTTCACCTTGTCGATGTAGGGCAGCTGCTGCCCGTTGGTGTCGACCCGGTGGTAATAGGGATTGCGCACGAAGACGAAGCGGGCCGCCGGCGCGATGGTGGTGACGCGCCAGGGCTGGAGCGTGGGCAGATCGGGATTGGTCTGCTCGAACATCGCGTCGAGCCGGTTGTGGAGCGCCGCCCAGCCCTTGACCTTGGCCTGCTTCACCAGCGGCTCGATCTCGGCCTTCGGCGTGTAGCGCGGGTTGAAGCGTCTCAGGTAATGCGCCGGGCGATAGATGAAGGGATCGCGCGGCGAGGCCAGTTCCGGCAGGAAGCGGGGATTGGGCTTGTCCCAGGTGAAGCGGACGTGGAGCGGGTCGATCAGCTCGAAGCGCGGCGCCTGCCCGTCGACCATCATGAATTCCGGCGGGCCGGAGGGGCTCAGCTCCTTGTTGAGGGCGACGTCCTCCCACCAGTAGCGGATGTCCTCCGCCGTGAAAGGCTGGCCGTCGGACCACCGATGGCCCTCGCGCAAGGTGAAGGTGTAGATCCTGTCGCCGTCGTTCTCGAACTTGTCCAGAATGTCGGGCTGCAGCGTCAGCTTCTCGTCGTAGCCGACGAGGCGGGTGTAGCTGTAGGTCGAGATGTAGCGGATGTCCCGGGCCTTCGAGACCAGGGTGACGATGTCACCGCCGGGCTTGCCGATCCGGCGGCCTTGCGCGGCGGGGTCGACGACGAGGGGCTGCTTGGGCAGGCGGTCGGTGAGGGATTCGGCGGCGAGGGCGGGAGCCGCACCCAGGAACAACAAGACGGACAGAGCGATGCCCGCCCAACCCTCCCCCCTGTGCGGGGGAGGGTGCCCGGCGGATGCCGGACGGGAGAGGGGCAGCGCGACGGCGCAGGATGTGGCGCCCTTCATGAAGCGCGCGACCTCTCCGGAAGCGGCGTCTCCTCTCCCGCCCCGCTCGGCGGGGCACCCTCCCCCGCAGAGGGGGGAGGGTTCAGCAGCGGCGGCGTTCGTGAACAGGTTTCCGAACCGAACCGTCATGTCCCGTCCCTCCCGTGCAGGCGCACCCAGGTGAGACGGGTGGGCGAGTAGCCGGTCGCGGCGTGCAGGTCGTCGAAGGCGTGGGTGGCGGCGATGGCCGCGCGGGCAGCCTCGGCTTCCGGGTCGTCGGGCCGGTAGACGAATTCCCGGCCGTTGCGGCGCCAGCGCACCGGCTCGCCGGAGCGGGGCGCGGTCAGCATCGCGATGGTCGGGAAGGCCGGCCCGCCATGGGCGTGGAGCCGGTGCGCCGCGGCGTCGTCGTCGAAGATCAGCCGCGTCAGGCGGCGCTCGCGGGCTTCCAGCACCCGCCGGGCCTGGCTGATATGGTCGTCGAAGAAGCCGACCGCCCGGTCGGGGTCGAGGCGTGGCAGGCTCGCCGCCGACCAGTCGCCGGCGTGGTAGTGGGCGCGGGCGTCGCGGTAGCGTAGCCCTGAGAGGTCCGGATCGAAGCAGAAGATCTCGGCCCCCGGGCAGGCTTGGCGCATCACCCAGGTGGTGAGGCCGCGAAACACCCCCGATTCGACGATCACCTCAGGCGAGAGCGCCCGCATCAGCACGTAGAGCTGGAGCGCGCCGTTGAAGCCGTTGCCACCCCGCTTCTGCGCCACCGGCGCCGAGGCGATCAGCTCCCAGAAGGTCGCGACGGCGGGCGCGGCGCCGCCCGGCAGCGACAGGCCGGATCCGGCGAGGTCGTGGTCGAGGCGAGCGGCGGCCGCCGCGATCAGGGCGTCGGTCTCGGGACCGGAGAGCGGGCGATGGTTCCAGTCGGACACCGCCGGAACGAGGTCGTAGCCGAGGCGGTCGAACAGGCGGCCGAGGAAGCGGCGGCGCAGCCGCTCGACGAAGGGGTGGGGACGGAGGGCGGCGCCGTGGGGCATCGGGGTCTCGTAGAGGGTTCAGGCGGCTTGCCGGAGCATCGGCCCGGAGACCCGGACGAAATGCCCGGGCTCGATCTCGGTCATGGTGCCGGCCGCGCCGCCGGTGAGGCGGTAGGGCTCGGGCCAGCTCGCCGGGTCGGAGAAGCGGTCGCTCATCAGGAGCTTCAGGTCGAGGGGATGGTCGAGGTCGGGTTCCGGCACCGCGGCGAGCAGCGCCCGCGTGTAGGGATGGGCCGGGTTCCTGAACAAAGCCTCCTTCGGCGCCTCCTCGACGATGTAGCCCCGGCACATCACCGCGATCGTGTCGGCGATGTAGTCGACCACCGCGAGGTTGTGGGAGACGAACAGGTAGGAGACGCCGAGGCTCGCCTGCAGATCCTTCAGGAGGTTGAGCACCTGGGCCTGGACCGAGACGTCGAGGGCCGAGACCGGCTCGTCGCAGAGCAGCACCCGGGGCTTGAGGGCGAGCGCCCGCGCGATGCCGAGACGCTGGCGCTGGCCGCCCGAGAAGGCGTGCGGATAGCGCCGCAGCGAGGTCTGGTCGAGCCCGACCATGTCGAGCAGTTCCTTGGCGCGCTCGTAGCGCTCGTCGGAGGTGCCGACGCCGTGGATGCGCAGGGGCTCGGTCAGGAGCTCGTAGACCGTCATGCGCGGGTTGAGCGACGAGAACGGGTCCTGGAACACGAACTGCACCGCGCGGCGGAAGTCCTTCAGCTCCCGGTCCTTGAGCGCGAAGACGTCCCGCGGCCCTCTCCCAGAGCCGTCGTCGAAGGTCACGGTGCCGGCATCGGGGCGCAGGGCCCGCATCACCACCTTCGACAGGGTGGTCTTCCCGCAGCCCGACTCGCCGACGAGGCCGAGCGTGCGGCCCGGATGCAGCTCAAGCGACACGCCGTTGACGGCGTTGATGGTGCGGGTCTTCCCCTTGAACCAGCCCGAGCGCAGGGTGAAGGACTTGCGTACCCCCTCGATGGCGAGCAGCGGCCCGGCCGGATCGGGCCGGTGCGGCTCGCCGGCCTTGCGGGCGAGCACCGCGCTCTTGACCTCGCGGATCGGGGTCAGCCGCTCGCCGGCCTCCATGTGGAAGCGCGGCACCGCCCGCATCAGGGCCTTGAGGTAGGGGTGGCCGGGCCGGCGGAAGATGTCGTCCCGCGAGCCCGCCTCCATCACCCGGCCGCGATACATCACCACGACGTCGTCGGCCATGTTGGCGACGACGCCGAGATCGTGGGTGATGAGCAGCATCGCCATGCCGGTCTCGGCCTGCAATTCGCGCATCAGCTCCAGGATCTGCGCCTGGGTGGTCACGTCGAGGGCCGTCGTCGGCTCGTCGGCGATGAGGAGGGCGGGCCGGGTGATCAGCGCCATGGCGATCATGGCGCGCTGGCGCAGGCCGCCCGACAGCTCGAACGGATAGGTGACCAGCGCCCGCTTCGGGTCCGGGAAGCCGACGCGCTCGAACACCTCGATCGCCCGGGCCCTGGCCCGATCGGCCGAGACGTCGGCGTGAAGGCGCAGGGCCTCGGTGACCTGGTCGCCGACGGTGTGGAGCGGCGACAGCGAGGTCATCGGCTCCTGGAAGATCATCGCGATGCGCCCGCCGCGCAAGCTCTGCATCCGGGACGAATCGGCTTTCAGCCCCGCGATGTCGGTGCCGCCGGGAGGGCCGGACGGGTCGGCGAGGCGGATCGCTCCGCCGGTGATCCGCGCGACCTTGGGCAGGATCTGCAGGATCGCCTGCGCGGTGACCGACTTGCCCGAGCCCGATTCGCCGACGAGCGCCACGGTGCGGCCCGCCGGCACGTCGAGGGACAGGCCGTCGACCGCCCGGAACGAGCCGGAATCGGTCGTGAAATCGACCTTGAGGTCGCGGATCGACAGGAGCGGTGCCGTCATCCTGGTGCCGTGCTGTCCTCTCGGGGCGCGAGGGCGCTCCCGGATCTATCGGAAGATAGGGTCCGTTTGTGACACGGGCGACGCCGCGGGCGCAAACAAAGCGGCGGCACGCGATATTCTCGATGCTCGGTTCTTCGCAGCGTGGGAGGCGAGGCAGTCGAGGAGGCGCTCGCAGAAGTCCCAGGTCGTCCCGTCCTGCACGAGGTGGTGGGTGAGCAGCCCGACCGGGCCGCCCTCCGCCACCGCCCGGGCCGCGCGGGCGACGATGCCCTCCGGATCGGCGAGCCCGCCGCCGGAGCGCCAGGCGATCGGGTCGATCGCGGCGTGGGCCTGGGCGAGGCCGGGCACCGGCGGCAGGGGATGGGCCGCCGAGAGGCCGCGATAGTGGAGGGCCGGCAGGTGCTCGGGCAGGTCGGGGGCGATGCGGTTCCAGGGCGGGACCAGCACCGGCAGCAGGCGGTGGCCGAGGCGGGCGTGGGAGAGCGCCAGGGCTTCCACCGCATCGGCGCGCAACGCCGCCAGGGGCCGATGCGAGCCGAACTCCGCCTTCCTGGCGTCGGCGGGCGCGTGGTTGGCGTGAGCGAGGCCGTGGACGAGGAGGTCGATCCCGGGCTCGTCCGCGATGCGCGCCGTCAGCGACGGCTCGGCCCGGGCCGGCACCGCCGCGAGGGCGACCGGCCAGCCGGTCCGGGCCGCCAGGGCGAGCAGGCGGTCGAGGGCGGGGGTGTGGGCGGTCGCGTCGTCGTCGCGCCACCAGAGGGTGACGGTGCGGCCTTCGTCCGCGGCGCGGGCGAGGGCGTCGGTGAGGGGCGTGACGTCGGGAGACGGATGACGAGCCGGCGCTCGCCCCTTTCCCGTGGGAACGGGAGTGCCCAGCATCTCCTCCACGATCGCCACGCTCCGCCGCGCCCCGTCGCGGGCGATGGCGTGGCCGGTGGCCGGCGGTGGAGTGGAGAGAGCTGCCGCGGCCAGATGCTCTGCCGTCAGCTCGCTCTCCGGCAGCACTCTCGCGAGACCGTGAGCGGCCAAGGTCTCGGCGCGCAGGCGCTGCTCGGTCTCCTGGCCGGCCTCGAACGGCACCAGCAGGGCCGGGCAGCCGCCGTGCAGGAGGTCCAGCACCGTGTTGTAGCCGGCCTGGCTGACCGAGAGCGCGGCGCCCGCCAGGAGGGCGCGAAAATCCGGCCGGGCCCGCTCGACGATGGCGTTCGCGGGCGCCGCCGCCGCCAGGCCGGCGAAGGCGGGCTCCGGCACGGCACGGCCGACGAGGATGCGCCAGGACAGGTCCGGGGTGAGCGCCGCCGCCGCGACGGCCGCCTCCTGCAACGGCAGCCCCGCGGCACTGGAGCCGCCCGAGACCACGATGCCGGAGCGGGGACCGCCCGGGGCGGGACTCGTCTCGGCCTCGTCGACGTAGCCGGTATAGCGCAGGCGCCGCGCCACGGCGGCCTCGACCGGCCAGGAGGCGTCGAGGGGCAGGAAGGCGGGATCGCCGTGGACCAGCACGGCGTCGTAGGCGTCGAGGCGCGCGTGGGTGGCGGCGACCCGCTCAGGGCGGCTCGGGGTCGCGAGGATGTCGCGGATCGAGGCGAGGAGCAGGGGGCGCGGCGAGGCCGCCCGAACGGCCTCGACCAGGGCCTCGAATTCCGGCGCCAGCACCCGGCGGCCGAAGGGATAGAGCTCGGTGACGACCGCGTCGGGTGCGGCCTCGGCGAAGGCGGCGAGCAGGGTGTCGCGGCGGGCCGCCAGGCGCTCCGCCGTCACCGGCGCGCCCTCCGGGTCGAGGAGCGCCGTGAAGGCCGTGCCGGTGATGCGCAGGGGCGGCAGCTGCACCAGGCTGATGCGGTCGAGGCGGGGCAGCGGCACCGGCATGCCGCCGGAGACGAGCGTCACGGCGTGGCCGGCGCCCGCGAAGGCCCGCGCCAGCGCCGCCGCCCGGGTGAGATGCCCGGCGCCGAGGAGGTGGGTGACGGCGATCAGGATCCGGCTCATGCCTGACGCTCCCGCAGGAGCGGGGCGAGGGCCGCGCGCAGGAGGGCCGCAGAGGCCATCAGGCCACGCTCCTCGCGGGCGAAGGCGAGAGCGGCCCCCCGCATCGCCGCGAGGCGCTCGGGCGCCGCGGCGAGGTCGCGGATCGCTGCGGCGAGCGCTGCGGCGTCGCCCGGCGGCGCCACGCGGCCGGTCACGCGATCGCGCACCACGTCGGGCACGCCGCCATAGCCGCCGGCGACCACCGGGCAGCCATGAGCCTGTGCCTCCAGCAGCGCCACGCAGTAGGCCTCGTTGACGGCCGGCCAGACCAGCAGGTCGGCGGCAGCGTAGAGGGCCGAGAGCCCGGCCGGTGCCAAGGTGCCGTGCTGGCGCACGCGGGGACCGAAGGGCGCGAGCAGGGCCGCGACCTCCGCCGCCGCCGGGCCGTCGCCGGCGACGTCGAGGATCCAGGGACGGTCGCCGAGCTGCGCCAGGGCCTCGGCCAGCAGGCGGTAGGAGGCGAGCTTGTCGCCCTCCCGCATCATCGCGACGGTGAGGAGGCGCAAGGGGCCGGGCGCTCGCCCGGCCTCGGGCAGCGGCCAATCGGCCGGATCGAGGAAGGGCGGCAGGTCGGCGAGCAGCTGCCGCCCCGGCCGCGCCGTCTCGAGCGCCGGCCGGTCGCGGCGGTTCATGACGAGGACCAGGTCCGCCGCGTCGAGGGCCGCCTCGGCTCCGGCATGGCCCAGCGCGTGCGGGCCGGCGGCACGCTTCGGCGCCCGCGAGCCCTCCGCCACCACGTAGGGAATGCCGAGGACCCGCGACACCGCCGGTCCGATCCAGTCCGGCGCCTTGTAGTAGACGTGATAGGTGAACCAGAGGGCGGGCGGGTCGGCGCGGTACGCCGTGACCAGGCGCGCGGCCTGCCTCAGCGCCTCCTCCCGCAGGATCGGATGCCGGGACCCGTCGGGATCGCGGGTACGCAGGGAACTAGCGACCTCCGGCGCGAACCCGGCCGCCGCGAGCGCCCGCAGGAAGAGCCGCGCCATCGTGCGCTCGCCGGACGGCACCGGGTGGTCCGGGGCCTTGAGGGGAGCGTAGAAGGCGATCCGGGTCATCGCCCGGCCGCATCCTTGAGCAGGCGGGCCACCCTCTCGAACCCGGCCTCGGCGCCGAACTCCGCCCGCAGCCGGTCGAGGGCCGCGCCGGCGAGGCGGGCCCGCTCGGCGGGATCGCGGGCGAGCAGGTTGACGGCGTTCGAGAGCGCCCCCCAGTCGCCCGGCGGCACCAGCCGGCCCTCGATGCCGTCGCGCAGGAATTCCGGGATGCCGGCGAAGTCGGTGGCGACCACCGCGAGGCCCTGGGAGGCCGCCTCCATGATGACGTTCGGCAGCCCGTCGCGGTCGCCCGACGGCGCGGGCTTGGCCGGCAGCACGAACAGGTCGGCCTCGCGCAGGAGCGCCACCACCTCGGGCTGGGGCTTGGGGCCGAGAAAGAGCACCTTCTGCGACAGGCCCAGGGACGCCGCCTTCTGGCGCAACGCCGCCAGCGCCTCGCCGCCGCCGACATGGGCGAGGCGCCAGTGCAGGTCGGGGGGAAGGGCGGCCAGCGCATCGAGGAGGTCGTCGAAGCCCTTCTTCGCCACCGCCCGGCCGACCGTGACGACCCGCAAGGGATCGGCCGGATCCGACCCGTCCCGGGACGGGCGGCTCTCCGGGGGCGCGGGAAACCGCGACAGGTCGAGGCCGTGATAGACGAGCGAGACCCGCTCCGGATTCCCCGAGAGCGCGCGCAGGCGCGCCGCGCCGGCCGCCGTGCAGGTCACCGCGAAGCTCAGCCGCGCATCGTCGAGCTTCTCCGTCAGCTCCCAGTCCGGCGTGGTCCAGATGTCCTTGGCGTGGGCGGACGCGCTCCAGCTCCGCCCGGTCAGGAGCGCGGCGTAACGCGCCACCGAGGCCGGGGTGTGCAGGTAATGGACGTGGATGTGCTCGATCTCGGCCGGCAGCTCGCGGGCGAGCACCAGGGCCTGGCCGAGGCGCCGGCCGCGATTGGGGGTGAGGTCGCGGGCGAGGTCGCGCCAGGCGAGGCCTATCAGCGGCAGGAGGCCCGGCCGGCGCAGGGCCGACAGGGCGCCGCGCAGGACCCGGAGCGGCGCCTGGTAGAGGTATTCGGGCAGGTAGGCGACAGGGGCGCGGATCTGCCGGTGCATCGGGTGCACGGCGCCGTCATGCGGCTGACGGAGGGACCAGATCGCGAGATCCAGGCCCCGCGCCTCGAGGCCGAGCAGCTCCTGGGCGATGAAGGTCTCGGACAGGCGCGGATAGCCCTTGACGAGGACGGCGATGCGGAGCGGGGGCATGGGAGGAATGGCTTACTCGGCGGCCACGCAGGCGGCGTCCGGTGCGGCGGCGAGGCGGCGGATCGCCGACAGGCCGTCGAGGAGACCGGGGATCGGCCGGGACGAAGGGGTCGGACGATGGGGCAGGGCGGCGAGCGCCGCGGCCATGCGGGCGGTGTCCTCGTCCTCCCCGGGCTCGATCACCCCGACGAGGCCGAGCCGGGCGGCGGCGCGGGCGCGGATCAGCTGCTCGCGCCGCGGCCGCACCCGCGGCAGGATCAGGGCCGGGCGATCGAAGGACAGGATCTCGCAGAAGGTGTTGTAGCCCCCCATCGCCACCACGCCGGCGGCCCGGCGCATCAGTCGCTCCAGCCGCGCGTCGAAATCGAGGGAGGCGAGCCGCGGATGGGCGGCGATGCGGGCGCGGAAACGCTCCTGCTCGACGGCCGGGAAGAACGGGCCGAACACCACCAGCGCCCGGTGCTCCAGGCCTTGCGCCTCGTAGGCGCGCACCACCGCCTCGACGAGCTCGACCCCGTCGCCGCCGCCGCCCGGGGTGACGAGGAGGAACGGCTCCTCGGCTGCCTCGTCGGGAGCCTCCGCCCCGGGCGCCTCGCGGCGGAGATAGCCGGTATAGGTCAGGCGGCCGGCGATGCCGGTGGGCAGTGCCAGCCCGTCGAGGGGGGCATAGATCTCCTCCAGGCCGTAGACCCAGAGCGAATCGTAGAGCGGCAGCACCGCGAGCGCGCCCTTGCGCTCCCATTCGGGCGCGAGCAACGCCGGATCGTCGAGGACGTCGCGCAGGCCGAGGACCAGCCGGCAGCCCCTTGCCTTGAGACGGTGGAGCGTCGGCAGCACCTCGCCGTGGAAGCCCGCCGGCTCCTTGTCGACGAGGAAGAGGTCGGGGTCGAAGCGCTCGGCGACGTGGCGGATCAGGGCGGCGCGGGTCGCCACCACCTCGCCGAGGCCGTGGCCGGGACCGAGGCTCTGGTACTCGCCGCTGGCGAGCTTGGTCACACCCGGCAGGCGCCGGCAGCTCACCCCGGGGGCGAAGCGGAAGGCGTGGCTCACCGGAGAGCCGGACAGAATCACCACCCGCCGCTCCGGCGCCTCCGCCACCAGGGCATGCGCGATCGCCCGCGCCCGGCGCAGGTGGCCGAGCCCGAACGTGTCGTGCGAGTAGATCAGCACCCGCTGCGGAGAGCCGCCGGGCACGGGGGACGCGAAGCTCATCCCGTGGACACTTCGATCCGGGCGGCCATTCCGGCCCGGGAAAACAGGGAGGCCCGTGCGGACACGGCGGGCCGGGTGCGGCTCAACGGTATCGGCATCGGGTTGCGGACCTCCCGGGCGCGGGAGGCCAGACTAGCGCATCCGCCCCCGGCCCGGCTACCCGGGCTCCGGCAGTTATGGCCAGGCTTGTGGCGGTGCAGCACCGTCGGCCGGGTTGGCGGCGCATTTGCAAGGGGCGCCGCGGCGCGGAGCGGCCTCGTCGCCCCCCGTCAGACGACCCGGACACCCAAGCAGCGCCGTGAGAGTACCAGATGCCCGAATGCCTCGTCTTCCGCGTGCCGACCCGGCACCCCGCCGACGTCTCGGGGCTCGACGCCCTGATCGAGTCCGGCGCCGTCGCTCCGCAGGAGATCGTCGCGGTGTTCGGCAAGACCGAGGGCAACGGTTGCGTCAACGACTTCACCCGACCGCTCGCCGTGATGGCGTTGGAAGCGATGCTCGGCGCCCGCCTCGGCCTCTCGCCGGCGGCCGTCGGCGCCCGGGTCGCCCTGGTGATGTCCGGCGGCACCGAGGGCGGGCTCTCGCCCCACCTCCTCATTCTCGCCCGGCGCGAGGGACCGGCCGGGCCGGGCCGGGCGCTCGCGGTCGGCACCGCCTTCACGGACGATTTTCGTCCCGAGGAGATCGGCCGCATGGCGCAGGTGCGCGCCACCGCCGCTGCCGTGCGGCGCGCCATGGCGGCGGCAGGGCTGGAGGTCGTCGATGACGTGCACTTCGTGCAGGTGAAGTGTCCGCTCCTGACCAGCGCCCGCATCCAGGAGGCGGCCTCCCGCGGCGAGAGCGTGGCGACCCACGATACCTACGCCTCGATGGGCCTCTCCCGCGGCGCCTCGGCGCTGGGGATCGGGCTGGCGCTCGGCGAGATCCCGGATTCAGCCCTCGCCGACGACGTGATCGGCACCCGCACCGACCTCTATTCCGGCCGCGCCAGCGCCTCGGCGGGGATCGAGTTGATGCGCAACGAGGTCATCGTGCTCGGCAACGCGCCGGGCTGGAGCGGGTCCTTGCGCATCGCCCACCAGGTCATGCGCGACGGCATCGACTTGTCGGCGATCCAGGGCGCGCTCCAGGATCTCGGCCTGCCGGCCTCCGGTCAGCTCCCGCCGGAGGCGGCCGCCCGCGTCGTCGCCCTGCTCGCCAAGGCCGAGCCGACGAGTAACGGCCTGATCCGCGGGCAGCGCCACATCATGAACGACGACAGCGACATCAACGCCACCCGCCACGCCCGGGCGTTGGTCGGCGGCGTGGCCGCGGCGGCGATCGGGCGGACGGACCTGTTCGTGTCGGGCGGGGCCGAGCACCAGGGGCCGGACGGGGGCGGACCGGTGGCGGTGATCGCGACGATAGAGGGGTAAGTGAACCGCGCGGCGCGCCGCCTTTCGAGAAGTCTTCGTGGTTTCCCGGCGACCGCCGCGCCGCGTTCCAAGGCTGCCGCCGCCTCCTGAACGGCGCGGCCCGGAGCGAGCATGCCGATCGTTCCCCGACGACCTATCTCGATCGCCTGTGCGAGGCGCGCGACGACAGCGGCCTTGTCTGGATTTTCGCGATTCTCGAAGGCTCACGTCACTTCGCGAGCGATGACCCGAGATACGGACTGCCGGACGCCGCCTTCGAGATCGTCGAGCGCCTCGTTTGGTTCGCTCAAGGTATCCGGTCGGGAGCCTGGACCTACTTCGCGTCCACACTGATCGATGCCGACAACCATCGAAGGCTCGTCATCTGCCTCGTGCCGACCGATCGTCTGCGCGTCGTGGCTCAGCCCGGCGGGATCACATCGATCTGGATCCCACTGTAATACGCCGCCAGGTTCGCGATATCGGCATCCGACAGATCCTGGGCCGCCACCGACATCACCTCGTTCTTCCGGGTCCCGTTGCGGAACTCGGTGAGCGCCTTGACGAGGTAGGGTTCGACCTGGCCGGCGAGGTTCGGCGCGTCGGGCAGCTTCGAGAGGCCGTCGAGGCCGTGGCAGGCCTGGCAGCCCACCGCCTTGGCCCGGCCGGCCTTGGCGTCGCCGGCGGCGGCCGGCACCGTCGCGGCAAGCAGCAGCAGGAGGGAGAGGGCGCGGGTCATGAACGTCTCCTGAGAGAGGAGGGGGCGGCCCTTGGGCCGCCCCCTCCGAAACAGCCTACTTCTCGTAGGAGATGCGGTAGATCGCGCCGGCCGTGTCGTCGGAGACCAGCAGCGAGCCGTCGGGCAGGGTCGCGACGTCGACCGGGCGGCCGAGATACTCGCCGCCCTCGGTCAGCCAGCCCTCGGCGAAGGGCTCGGGCTTGCCGGCGGTACCGTCCTTGTTGACCGGCACGAACATCACCCGGGCGCCGATAGGCGTCGTGCGGTTCCAGGAGCCGTGCTCGGCGGTGAAGATGCCGCCGCGGTACTTCTCGGGGAACGACTTGCCCTTGTAGACGATCATGCCGAGATCGGCGGCGTGGGGCGGCAGCTCCGCCTTCGGCGCCACCACGTCGGCCGGGATCTTGTCGTCCTTGTACTCGACCGTGCGGACGCCGCCGCCGCCGTACCACGGGAAGCCGAAATTCTGGCCCGGCTTGGTGATCTGGTTCAGCTCGCCCGGCGGCTGGTCGTCGCCCATGCCATCGACCTGGTTGTCGGTGAACCACAGGGTCTTGTCGGGGGCGAAGTCCATGCCGACCGAGTTGCGGATGCCGGTGGCGTAGACCTCGCGGTTCTTGCCGTCGGCGTCCATGCGGATGATGCCGCCGATGCCGGTCTTGGCGTAGAGGTCGGCCTTGTCCTTCGGCGGCACGTTGTAGGGCTGGCCGAGCGAGACGTAGAGCTTGCCGTCCGGGCCGATGCGGCAGATCCGGGCGGTGTGGTTGTAGCTCTCCTCGGCCGGCGGGATCAGCTCGCCCTGCTTGACCACGACGACCGCCGGACCGTCCGTCCCCTCGTAGAAGAACTCGGCCGCCGGGAAGGCCAGCACCCGGTTCTGCTCCACCACCGTCAGCACGCCGTCGCGAGAGAAGCAGACGCCGTTCGGGATCTTGAAGTCAATGCCGGGCGCGTAGACCTTCACCTCGTCGGCGACCCGGTCCTTGTCGCGGTCGGTCACCGTATACATCTTGGACTTGCGGGTGCCGACGAAGACCACACCGGCATTCGGGCCGACCGCCATGGCCCGGGCATCCGGTACCACGGCGTAGAGCTCGATCTTGAAGCCGTCCGGGACCTTGATCTTCTGCAGGGTGCGGTTGATCGCGTCGGCGCGCCGGCCGGTCTGCGGGATCGGCGCCGGCTCGGCGACGCCGGTCTGCTTGAAGCTGCCGAGCTTCTCCAGGTTGTCGACCTTGGCCTTGGTGTCGCCGGCCGTGGTGTCCTGCGCGAGCGCGGCGCCCGCGAAGGATACGCTCGCGGCGAGAGCCGCCATCAGGAAGGGCTTCATCGGGATCTCCTCCGGTGTCGACCGTTTGCGGCGTGGCCGAGCTTGTTGCCCGCCATGTATGGCTGCGACCTCGCCGGGCAGCAAGCGCAGCAGAAAGCCTATCCCGTCCGCGCCACCGCGGTTCAGGCGCGCAGGGCTGGCGACCGGTCCCGCAGGATCGGCGGCTGGGTGCGGTCGAAGCCCGTCGCCGCCTCGTAGGCCGCCGCGATGGCGAGGAGGTCGGCCTCGCCGTGGTTCGGGGCGATGAGCTGAATCCCCATCGGCAGCCCGCCCGGGTTGAGGCCGACCGGCAGGCTGATCACCGGGCAACCCGACATCGTCCCCGGCACCACCACCTCCATCCAGCGGTGATAGGTGTCCATCGCGCGGCCATTGATGCTGCGCGGCCAGGTCTCGCGCGCATCGAACGGGAAGACCTGCGCGGCGGGCAGGGCCAGGACGTCGAAGCGCTCGAACAGCCCGCGCACGCAGTGGTACCAGGCGGTGCGGGTGACGCTGGCGGCGTGCACCTCGAAGGCCGAGAGCTTCTGGCCCTGCTCGACCTCCCAGACGGCCTCCGGCTTCATCAGGGCTCGCTTCTCCGGGTCGCGCCAATGGACCGCGAGGTTGGCACCGGTGATCCACTGGCGCAGAACCATCCAGGCGCGCCAGATCGCCTCCGGATCGAAGGCGGGCAGGACCGGCTCGACCGCGGCACCGTGAGCGGAGAACACCGCGAGGCCGGCTTCGCAGAGGTCGAGCACGCCGGGCTCGAACGGGAGATGGCCGCCGAAATCGCCGATCCAGCCGATGCGCAGCCCCCTCAGCTCCCGCGGCCGGGCCAAGGCGAAACCCGCCGGGTCCTGACGGATCGCGTTCGGGATGCGGGGATCGTCGCCGGCCTGGACGGAGAGCAGCAGGCCGAGATCGGCGGTGCTGCGCGCCATCGGACCATTGACGCCGAGCTGGGGCAGGAAGACCTCGTCGGTGTGGCCCGGCACCCGGCCGGCGGCGGGGCGCAGGCCCAGCACGTTGTTCCAGGCGGCGGGGTTGCGCAGCGAGCCGCCGTGGTCGCTGCCATCGGCGAGCGGCACCATGCGCAAAGCCAGGGCCACCGCAGCCCCGCCGCTCGAGCCGCCGCCGGCCTTCGCCGGATCGTAGGCGTTGCGCGTCACGCCGAAGACCGGGTTAGTGCTGTGCGAGCCGAGGCCGAATTCCGGCACGTTGGTCTTGCCGATCAGGATCGCGCCCGCCGCCTTGAGGCGGGCGACGTGGAGCGCGTCGGTCTCCGGCACGGTGTCGCGGAACAGGGGCGAGCCTTGCGTCGTGCGGATCCCGGCGGTGGCCGAGAGGTCCTTCACCGCGTGCGGCAGGCCGTGGAGCGGCCCGCGCGGGCCGTTCGCCGCCAAGTCCCGGTCGGCGGCCTCGGCCTCGGCGAGGAGACGATCGGGGTCGCGCAGCGAGACGATCGCGTTCACCGCCGGGTTGTGGCGGGCGATCTGGTCGAGATGGGCCTGCATCGCCTCCCGGGCCGAGACGGCCCGGTCGCGGATCGCCCGCGCGAGGTCGGTGGCACGCATCGTCACGAGATCGGAAGAAGGGGGCATCGGGTCGTCCTGGAGCGGCGTTGCGCCAGCGGAGCACGGGGGAGGGGGCTCGGCAAGCGCCGCAGAGGCGGGTCTTCCGCCGCCTCGTGCATGCGTCCCGGTCGGCGCGGCCCCGTGCCACGGCGGCGATCACCGCCGCGCCGTCGCGTCACGACGGCCCGGGCCAGCCGGATGGCGACGGCGCGAGGCCGCCGCCTCAGTCGAGCCCGAACAGCCGCTCCAGGAAGTTCTTGTCCTCCCGGCTCGGCCCGCCGCGCTGCGGCGCCGGCGGGCGCGCCGGGGGCTGCCCACCGCCGACGAGGGTGTCGATCAGGCCACCGAGCGTCTGCGGCTCGGCCGGGCCCGCCGCCGCGACGGCGGTGCCGCTGCTGCGGCGCCAGCGGGCGGCGCCGGGCAGCGGCACCGGCTTGTCGCCACGCAGGGCCGCGGTCATGACGCGGTTCCAGATCTCGACCGGCAGGTTGCCGCCCGAGACCTTCTTCGTCGGCTCGCCGTCGTCGTTGCCGAGCCAGACGCCGGTGACGAGCGTGCCGGAGAAGCCGACCACCCAGGCATCGCGAAAATCCTGGCTGGTACCGGTCTTGCCGGCGAGGTCCCAGCCCGGGATGTCGCCCTTCTTCGCCGTGCCGCTGACGAAGACCTCGTGCATCATGGCGTTCATCATGCCGACCGCGTTGGGGTCGATCACCCGGCCGAGGCCGCTCGGGGCGCGCTTGTAGATGCTGCGGCCGTCGACGGTCTTCACGCTGGCGATCACGTAGGGAATCACCCCCATTCCGCCATTGGCGAAGGCCGCGTAGGCGCCGACCAGCTCGAGCGGCGTGACCTCGGAGGTGCCGAGCGCGATCGAGGCGTTGGCCTGGAGCGGGGAGGTGATGCCGAGGCGCTGCGCCGTCTGCACCACCGCCTTCGGGCCGACCTCCTGGCCGAGCCGCACCGCCACGGTGTTGAGCGAGTGGGCGAGGGCGTCGCGCAGGGTCACCGGCCCGCTGTAGTTGCGCGAGTAGTTCTCCGGATTCCAGCCCTTGATGGCGATCGGCGCGTCCTCCCGCACCGTGTCGGGGGTCAGGCCGCGCTCGACCGCCGCGAGGTAGACGAAGGGCTTGAAGGCCGAGCCGGGCTGGCGCTTGGCGGTGGTGGCGCGGTTGAACTGGCTCTGGGCGTAGTCGCGCCCGCCGATCAGCGCCCGGATCGCCCCGTCGGGGCGCATCGACACGACGGCGCCCTGGCCGACATTGTAGCGCCCGC
Organism: Methylobacterium frigidaeris; assembly: GCF_022179185.1. Taxonomy (GTDB): domain Bacteria; phylum Pseudomonadota; class Alphaproteobacteria; order Rhizobiales; family Beijerinckiaceae; genus Methylobacterium; species Methylobacterium frigidaeris. The sequence continues at coordinate 149,806 of NZ_BPQJ01000013.1, forward strand.
CTTTCTGGTTCAGCTCGTCGACCAGCGCCCGCTCGGCCACCGCCTGGATCGCCGGATCGACGGTGGTCTGCACCGCGACGTCGGTCTCGATCTTGCCGACGTAGTCGTCGAGCACGTCCATCACGAGGTCGGCGACGTAGTTGGCCGAGCCGCCGCCCTTCGCCCGGGCTGGCTTGGCCGGCTGAGCGAGCGCCGCCTGCACCTCGGCGGGCTTGGCGAAGCCCAGCTCCTGCATCGCCGCCAGCACCTGGGCGGCCCGGGCCTGGGCAGCGGCCAGGTTGCGGTTGGGCGCGAGCCGCGACGGCGCCTGGACGAGGCCGCCGAGCATCGCGGCCTCCGCCAGCGTCACGTCCTTGGCCGGCTTGGCGAAGTAGCGCTGCGCCGCCGCCTCGACGCCGTAGGCGCCGGCACCGAAATAGACCCGGTTGAGATAGAGTTCGAGGATCTCGTCCTTGGTGTATTTGTGCTCGAGCCAGAGCGCCAGGATCGCCTCCTGGATCTTGCGCGAGGCGGTGCGCTCCTGGGTCAGGAAGAGGTTCTTGGCGAGCTGCTGGGTCAGGGTCGAGCCGCCCTGCGCCACGCCGCGGCGGGTCAGGTTCTGGCCGATGGCGCGGGCGATGCCGATCGGGTCGATGCCCAGATGGCCGTAGAAGCGCCGGTCCTCGATCGCCACGAAGGCGCGGGGCAGGTAGGGCGGCAATTCGCGGATGCTCACCGTGCGGCCGCCGGTCTCGCCACGGTTGGCGAGCAGCGAGCCGTCGGCGGCCAGGATCGCGATGTTGGGCGGGCGCTTCGGGACCGCGAGCTGGTCGATCGGCGGCAGCTGCGAGGCGTGGTAGGCGACGATGCCGGCGACCGCCACCAGGCCCCAGAGGCCGAGGATCATGGTGCCGTAGACGAGGGTTCCGAGGAAGGAGCGCCGCCGGCGCCGCGGCGCCTGGGCGGCCGCACGGCTGGCCCGCTTCGGAGCGGCCTTGGCCCCGCCCTTGGATGTTCCTTTGGCCACGCCGCCTCCCGCCCGGTCGCCGCGCGAGAGGCGCAGGTCGAGCGCCGCCGGGTCCGCGGGCCCGTCCGCCTCGAAGCGCGGCTCGACCCGACCCTTGCGCTCGCGTCCCTTCGCCATCCTGCCGAGTTCCCCTTCGCCCCCGGACATGCCGGCCTGCGCGGGGCGATGCCGGCCCGCACGGGGCACTCAAGAGACGCTAAATGAGGCGGGTTTAAGGGCCGTTAACCGAAATTTTGTCGAAGGATCCTCGTGACTTAGCACTGTGGCCGCGGGGCTGCGGCACACCGTGCCGGGAACGCCCCCCACCCGCGGACGTTGCGGAGGCTCTGACAAGGAGCCGACATGTTGCACCTGCTGGTGGCGGATGGGAACGACCGGGCCGGCCGCGAGACGCATCTCACGGTCTGCGACAAGACCTCGGCCGAAACCTACGCGGGCATCCTGACGAAGCTCGCCCCGGACGCCCGCTGCCACCTCGTCGCCCCGGCCGATGCCGATGCGGTGCTGCCCCGGGCGCTCTCCGAGTGCGACGCCCTGGTGCTGACCGGCTCGATCCTCCACGTCGAGGAGGGCGGTCCCGCGGTGACGCGGCAATGCGACTTGGTGCGGGCGGCGCTCGAAGCCGGGCTCCCGGTCTTCGGCTCGTGCTGGGGCGTGCAGGTGGCGGCCACGCTCGCCGGGGGCCGGGCCGCCCGCAACCCGCGGGGGCCGGAATACGGGCTCGCCCGCGCCATCAGCCGGACGGAGGCCGGGGCAGGCCACCCGCTTCTCGACGGCCGGCCGCCGGCCTGGGACGCGCCGGCGATCCACGACGACGCCGTCATCGCGCCGCCGCCGGGCAGCCGCGTCCTCGCCGGCAACGACCGCCTCGACGTCCAGGCGATCGAGATCCGCCTCGGCGACGGGGTGTTCTGGGGCACGCAGTACCATCCCGAGCTCGACCTCGACGAGGTCGCGGCGATGCTGCGGCTGTCGGCGCAGGGCGTGGTGGAGGCGGGCCTGTGCCCGGACGAGGCCTCGCTCCACGCCTACGCCGATGCCATGCGCGACCTGCATCATGACCCGGAGGGTCGGCGGGACCTCGCCTGGGGCCTCGGCGTCACCGCCGAGGTGCTGGTGCCGGAGCGGCGCCGGCGCGAGATCAGGAATTTCCTCGATCACCTGGTGCGGCCGCGCACGCGCCGCGCCTGAGGGGCCCGTACACCCTCCAGGAAGCCCGCGACCTCGGCCTCCAGATGCTCGGCCTGCTGCGTCAGGGCGTCGGCGGAGGCTGGTCGGAACTTGCAGAGACATCGCCGACGATCGGCAAAGACTGGTCGACGATCGGCAAAGACCGCCGGTCACCGCATCTCTTCCCGCTCGACTGGACGAGGATTGCGACAAGCAGGAATAGATGCCCGGTACCCTGTCGTCATCCGACGGCCGGACGACAAAACGGCGCCCCGAGAGGAGCGCCGTCGTGGAGCCGGTCGGGGAGTCGGGCGTCAAGTCGTTCGGGCGGAGGCGAGGTGCGGCGCCGGGCCGGGCCGGTCCTCGCCGACGAGGTGGAACGCGGCGGGCCGGCGGAACAGGAAGCGGGCCGGGGTGTGGCGCACCAGCCGCTCGATCCCGAGGGGCACGGCCACCGCCGCCACGGTGACGAGGAGCGAGACGAGGCCGACATCCTCGATGATCCCGCTCTTCACCAGCGCCGTGCGAAGCGCCGCCATTGGCAGGAAGAAGGCGAGGTAGATCACGATCGAGCGCTCACCGCAGGCGCGGAGGACCGCCGTCACCGGGCCGCCGGCCCGGGTCAGCAGGGCCGCAGCCGCCACGATGGCGAGCGCCCCAGCGGCGCCGAGCACCAAGCTCACAACCGGCAGGCCCGCCAGGTTCGGGTGGAACGGCAGGCCGGTCGCCGTGAAGACCAGGGCGCCCTCGATCAGCGCCCAGGCGGCGAGGCCTGCGAGCGCGAGGCCGGACCGCGCCCGCACCCAGTCGGCGAGCGCGAAGATGCGGGCCGCGAACAGGTAGCCGGCGACGAAGTAGACGAAGCGGGCGCAGAACTCGTCGATCAGGGTCGAGCCGGTATGGACCGGTGCGAGCTGCAGCAGGGCGGCGCCGATCAGCAGCGCCGGTCCGGGCACCCGGCGCAAGAGCTTCACGGCGATCGAGAACACCGCCAGGAGATAGATGAACCACAGCGTCGAGTACGGCTCGACCAACCCGTGGCCGAGATGGGCGAGGAACGCCCCCGGTCCCGCGCCCTCAGTGATCTGGCCGTACTTCACCGCCGACTGCAGCACCAGCCACAGCAGGTAGAAATACGCAAAGTGGACGATGCGCCGGTCGGCGAACAGCCGCCAGTCGCGGTCGACCACGCGGCCGACGAACAGGCCGGACAGAAGGAAGAAGTCCGGGATCCGGAACGGTTTGGCGAATTCCACGACGTGGTGCATGAAGCCCTCGCCCCCCATCGCCTCGCCCACCCCGAGGGTGGAGTGCATCATCACCACCAGGATGATGCAGATGCCCTTGGCGACGTCGACCCAGGCGAGGCGGCCGGCGGCCGGCGCGGCACGCGGGCGCACCGGGTCGTCCGGCCGGACCGAGAGGGCGGGTTCGGTGTTGGGTCGGGCGGACATCGGCGTCTCCACGAGGACGGCCCGAGGCTCGCAGGGAGACGTAAAGATCGGTGCAAGACCGGCCGGTCGAATCGCGCGCAGACTCGCAACGGCGCATTCACCGTCTCGTCGAAGACTTCGGTCGTTCTACCGGCAGCTCCGCTTCGCCTCCCGCCGCGTCCGGGTCATCCGCGTCGCGGTGTGGAAATCGTCCGGCTTGGTGCGCACCCAGGCGAGGAAACGGGCGATCTCCGGCTCGGCCCGCAGGCTCTCCACGTCGCTCAGGCGACGGGCCAGTTCGGCCTCGCTGTGGCGGGCATGGATCGCCGAGTGGCAGATCTGGTGCAACTGCACCGTCTCGCCATGGGTGCCGCCCTTCAGCTTCGGCGTCAGGTGGTGCTTGCTCTGGCGGGCGCCGGGTGGGATCGGCCGCTCGCAGAGCGGGCAGATCACCGATTCGCGGGCGCTCGGGCCGTGGGTGGAGGGGTCGTCGTCGCGCCAGCGCCGGTCACGGCGTCCCAAGGCAAGCTCCTGAAAGGCGGGGATAGGCTTCCGTATCTGGGTCGCAGTGGCAGCGCGTTTCAAGATCGAAGGCGGGATGCCGCAACGTCTCGACCCGCGGCCTGCCGTTGACAAACCCCGCGCCCCGCCCGACAGTCGGCCCGTTACCGAGGGGGGCCCCGCAGACGGGGCTGAGATTGGACGAGCATGCGTCCTGACCCTTGAACCTGATCCGGTTCGTACCGGCGGAGGGACGGGAACCTGCCATGACTGCATTGCCCGTGCGTCCTCGCGCCTTCGAGGCCGGATCGTCTCCCTGGGAGGGATCCATGAACGCACCCATCCTCGCGAAGGATCTGCCGCAGAGCGTCACCACCGGGCCGGTCACCGGCTCGGTGAAGGCCTATGCCTCGCCGAAGGACCGCCCCGACCTCCGGGTGCCCTACCGCGCGATCGCGCTGACCGACCCGGGCGAGGCCCCGGTGCGGGTCTACGACCCGTCGGGCCCCTATACCGAGACCGGCGCGCGCATCGACCTCGCGGCCGGCCTGCCCGAGATCCGCAACCCCTGGATCGCGGGCCGCGGCTACGATTCCGTCGCACCCCGGGCGGTGAAGCCGGAGGATAACGGCTTCGTGCCTGAGGACCGGCTGGTGGCGCCGTGCCCGGCCGCCCGCACCGTGCGCCGGGGCGGGGCCGGCCAGATGGTCACGCAGTACGAATTCGCCCGTGCCGGGATCGTCACCGAGGAGATGATCTATGTCGCGCACAGGGAGAACCTGTGCCGCGAGGCGATGCTGGCGGGGGCCGACGGTAAGATCGCCGACGGCGAGAGCTTCGGCGCCGCGATCCCGCCCTTCATCACCCCCGAATTCGTACGCGACGAGGTGGCACGCGGGCGGGCGATCATCCCCGCCAACATCAACCACACCGAGCTCGAGCCGATGGCGATCGGCCGCAACTTTCTCGTCAAGATCAACGCCAATATCGGCAACTCGGCCGTCACCTCGTCGGCGGCGGAGGAGGTCGAGAAGATGGTGTGGGCGATCCGCTGGGGCGCCGACACGGTCATGGACCTCTCGACCGGCCGCAACATCCACAACATCCGCGGCTGGATCCTGCGCAACGCCCCGGTGCCGATCGGCACCGTGCCGATCTACCAGGCCCTGGAGAAGGTCGGCGGCGATCCGCTCAAGCTCGACTGGGAGGTGTTCAAGGACACGCTGATCGAGCAGGCCGAGCAGGGGGTGGATTACTTCACCATCCATGCCGGCGTGCGCCTCGCCCACGTGCCGCTCACCGCGCGGCGGGTCACCGGCATCGTCTCGCGCGGCGGCTCGATCATGGCGCGCTGGTGCCTGGCCGGGCACCGGGAATCCTTCCTCTACGAGCGGTTCGAGGAGATCTGCGACATCTGCCGGGCCTACGACGTGTCGTTCTCCCTCGGCGACGGCCTGCGCCCGGGCTCGATCGCCGATGCCAACGACGCGGCACAGTTCGCCGAGCTGGAGACTCTCGGCGAGCTCACCAAGGTCGCCCATGACAAGGGCTGCCAGGTGATGATCGAGGGGCCCGGCCACGTGCCGATGCACAAGATCAAGGTCAACATGGAGAAGCAGCTCGCCGAGTGCGGCGAGGCACCGTTCTACACGCTCGGCCCGCTCACCACCGACGTGGCGCCGGGCTACGATCACATCACCTCCGGCATCGGCGCGGCGATGATCGGCTGGTACGGCACCGCGATGCTCTGCTACGTCACCCCGAAGGAGCATCTCGGCCTGCCGAACCGCGACGACGTGAAGACCGGAGTCATCACCTACAAGATCGCGGCGCATGCCGCCGACCTCGCCAAGGGCCACCCGGCGGCGCAGGTCCGTGACGACGCCCTGTCGCGGGCCCGGTTCGACTTCCGCTGGGAGGACCAGTTCAACCTCTCCCTCGACCCGGACACGGCGCGAGCTTACCACGACGAGACCCTGCCGAAGGACGCCCACAAGGTCGCGCATTTCTGCTCGATGTGCGGGCCGAAATTCTGCTCGATGAAGATCACCCAGGACCTGCGCGCCGACGTGCTGGCGATGGAGGCGGCGAGCGCCGTGGTCGGCGAAGCCACACCCTTGAGCGAAGCGGCCCGGGCAGCCGGCATGGCCCAAAAATCGGCGGAATTCTTGGGCGTGGGCGGGAGGCTTTACGTCGAACCCGGCGAGTAGGAATCCGTTTCATGCCGATGCAGGCCTCCGCGACCCCGCCGGGGCCTGCCCCGTCTCTCGCCCCCTCCCTTGCGCCGGGACACTCGCGCCCCGGCTCGATCGTGCGCCGCCTCGTCGTCTTCGCCCTCGGCCTGGCGGTGCCGATCCTGATCTTCGGCGGCGTGGTCCTGTGGCAATTCGCCGGCGCCGCCCGCGAGCGCCTGGAGGGAGAGGCTCTGGGCCGCGCCCGGATGGAGGCGGCGGCGGTCGACCGCGAGGTCGCGAGCCTCGTCGCCACCCTCGAGGCCCTGAGCCTCTCCAACGCGCTCCAGCGCGGCGACGTCACGGCGTTCCGCGAGCAGGTGGAGGAGCTTTCTCACCGAAGCGGTCTGCCGGCGGTCCTGCGCGACACCGACGGCCGGCGGATCATCGATGTCGGCACCGAGCCGATGCCGGAACACCTCGACGCCGCGGACGCGGCCGCTCTGAACGGTCGGCCGGCCGTCTCGGGCGTGGCCGACGGGCGTTTCCGGGTCACGGTGCCGGTTCTGCGCCGCGGCGGCGACGCGGTGCTCTACCTTCTGTCCTTCTCCCTGCCGACGACGCGGATTCGCGACGTGCTCGTCTCCGGCGGCGTGCCGCAGGGCTGGGTGATGAGCGTCGTCGACCGCGACCAGCGGATGCTGACCCGCACCCGGGCGCCCGAGCGCTTCACCGGCGTCAGAGCTCCGGACGAGCTGCGCCAGGCCGTCGGACCGGAGGGCAGCTGGCGCGGCGCCTCGATGGAGGGTGATCCGTTCTTCGTCGCCTATGCGCGGGCCGGGGTGCCGGACTGGCGCGTCGCCGTCGGGGTGCCGGAGGAGGCGCTGGCGGCGCCGGTCCGGGCCTCGCTGGTCTGGTTCGCCGGGCTCGGCGGGATGCTGGCCGCCATCGCGGCCGTGCTGGCGCTCGCCTTCGCCCGCGGCATCGCGGCGCCGCTCCAGGCCCTGCGCGACCAGGCGGTGGCGCTCGGCCTCGGCCGCGCGGCCCCTGTCCTCGATGGCGTGCCGGCGGAGGTGGCGGCGGTGAGCGCCGAGATCGCGGGCGCGGCCCAGCGCCAGCGCGAGCGGGCGGCCGAGCGCGCCCGGTCCGCCGCGGCCCTGCGCGCCGAGACCCAGCGCCTGGAGGTGCTGAACCGCCTCGGCACGGCGCTCTCGAGCGAGCTCGACCGCCAGCGCCTCGGCGACACCGTGGTGGAGGCGGCGACCCACCTGACCGGGGCGGCCTACGGCGCCCTGTTCGAGCGGGTGCCGGAGGGCCCGGAGGGCCCCGAGCACTGGCAGCTCCTCAGCCTCACCGGTGCGCCGCGGGAGGCCTTCACCCGGTTCGGCCTGCCGCGGGCGACGACCCTGTTCAGCCAGACCTTCGCCGCCGGCGGGGTGGTCTTGAGCGAGGACGTGACGACGGACCCGCGCTACGGCAGCCATGGCGGCATGCCCAAGGGCCACCTGCCGGTGCGCAGCTACCTCGCGGTGCCGGTGGTTTCCGGCACCGGTGCCACCCTCGGCGCCCTGCTGTTCGGCCATCCCGAACCACACCGCTTCGGCAGCCGCGAGGCGGCGCTCGTCGAGGGCCTGGCCGGCCAGGCCGCGGTGGCGATGGACAATGCCCGCCTGTTCGCCTCGGTGCGACGCGAGCAGGACCGCTTCGCCGCCGCCGTCCAGGCGGTGCGCGGCGTGCTCTGGACCAACGACGCGAGCGGTCGGATGACGAGCGACCAGCCGGCCTGGGCGGCGCTCACCGGCCAGACGCCGGAGCAATATGCCGGCTACGGCTGGGCCGAGGCGGTGCATCCGGAGGACCGCGCCGCCAGCGTCGAGAGCTGGAACGAAGCGGTGGCCGAGCGCCGGCGCTTCACCCACGAGCACCGGGTGCGCCGCCATGACGGCGTGTTTCGCACCTTCGCGATCCAGGCGGTGCCGGTGCTCGATCCCGACGGCGCGATCCGCGAATGGGTCGGGGTGCATTCCGACATCTCCGAGCAGCGCGCTGCCGAGACGGCGCTCCGCGAATCGAACGAGGAGATCCAGCGCTACGCCTACATCGTCAGCCACGACCTCAGGGCGCCGCTCGTCAACATCATGGGGTTCACCAGCGAGATCGAGGCGAGCCAGGACGACATCCGCGTCGCCCTGGCGGGACGGCCGCAGGCCGAGCGGATCGACGCCGACCTCAGCGAATCGGTGAGCTTCATCAAGGCCGCGATCACCAAGATGGACGGTCTCATCAACGCCATCCTGAAGCTCTCGCGGGAGGGGCGGCGCACCTTCCAGCCCGAGCCCCTGGCGATGACCGCCCTGGTCCAGGGCCTCGCCGACGCGCAGCGCCACCAGGCCGACACGGCGGGCGCCGTGATCGAGATCGGCGACCTGCCGGGGATCACCGCCGACCGGCTCGCGGTCGAGCAGATCTTCGGCAACCTGATCGACAACGCGATCAAGTACCTGGCCAAGGACCGGCCGGGCCGGATCAGCGTAGCGGGATCGGTCTCGGACGGACTCGCGGTCTTTCTGGTGACGGATAACGGCCGCGGGATCCATGCCCGCGACCACGCCCGGGTGTTCGAGCTCTTCCGCCGCTCCGGCGTGCAGGACCGGCCGGGGGAGGGGATCGGGCTCGCCCATGTCCGCACCCTGGTGCGGGCGCTCGGCGGGCGGATCGACCTGTCGTCGGAGTTCGGGGTCGGCACCACCTTCAGCGTGACGCTGCCGCTGCGGCAGAGCTGAAGCGCAATGCAACGCCAGGTTAACGTGACCGGCATGTTTTCTACGCCAGCCACGTGTCACTCTGACTGGAAAATGGTCTAGAGAGAGGATGACGGGAGCATGTCTCCCGCGGTCGGCGCGATCGCGCGCGAGGAAGAGGCGTCCCGGTTCGTCCGGGTTTCGCGCCACAAGGAGTTGTCAGGTGCCGGCCGTACACATCGTGATGATCGAGGATGACGAGGGCCATGCCCGGCTGATCGAGCGGAACATCCGCCGCGCCGGCGTCAACAACGTCATCGAGTCGTTCCGCGACGGAACCTCCGCGCTCGCCGCCCTGTTCGGGCCGGACGGCAGCGGCGAGATCAATGCCGGCCGGCCGCTGCTCATCCTCCTCGATCTCAACCTGCCGGACATGACCGGCATCGACATCCTGCAGAAGGTGAAATCGAACCCGCACCTGCGCCGCTCGCCGGTGGTGATCCTGACCACCACCGACGACCAGCGCGAGATTCAGCGCTGCTACGATCTCGGCTGCAACGTCTACATCACCAAGCCGGTGAACTACGAGGGCTTCGCCAACGCGATCCGCCAGCTCGGCCTGTTCTTCTCGGTGATGCAGGTTCCGGAGAGCGCCTGACCGTGACCGAGCCGGTCCGCGTGCTCTATATCGACGACGACCCCGGGCTGGGGCGCCTCGTCGCCCGCACGCTGGCGGGCCGGGGCTGCGAGGTCGTGCACGCGAACGACGGCGAGGCGGGATTGGCCCGCATCGCCTCCGAGCGCTTCGACGTCGTCGCCCTCGACCACCACATGCCGCAGGAGACCGGCCTCGACATCCTTCCGCGCATCCGCGCCTTGGCCGACGCGCCGCCGGTGATCTACGTCACCGGCTCGGAGGACAGCCGCGTCGCCGTGGCGGCGCTCAAGGCCGGGGCCGTCGACTACGTCTGGAAGGACCTGCAGGGCCACTTCCGCGAGCTTCTCGCCGAGGCCGTCGCGACCGCCGTGCTGCAGGACCGCACCCGGCGCGAGAAGGAGCGAGCCGAGGCCGAGGTGCGCGAGGCCCGCGACCGGGCCGAATTGCTGCTGCGCGAGGTCAACCACCGGGTGGCGAACAGCCTCGCCCTGGTGGCGGCTCTGGTGCGGATGCAGGCCAACACCGTCACCGACGCCTCCGCCCGCGCCGCGCTCGAAGAGACCCAGACCCGCATCACCGCGATCGCCGGCATCCACCGGCGGCTCTACACCTCCGACGACGTGCGGGTGGTGGCGGTCGACGCCTACCTGGCGACCCTGGTCGAGGACCTCGACGGGGCGATGAACGCCACCGGTCAGCGCCACCGCATCCTGCTCGACGCCGCCCCGGTCGAGGTGGCGACCGACAAGGCGGTCTCCCTCGGGGTGATCGTCACCGAGCTCGTCACCAACGCCTACAAATACGCCTATCCGGACGGCGCCACCGGCGAGATCCGCATCACCGCGCGCCGCGACGGCGACACCCTGCGCCTGACGGTCGCCGACGACGGCGTCGGCTGGCAGGGCGTCGGCACCCCGCGCGGCACGGGGCTGGGCTCGCGCATCGTGCGCGCCATGGCGTCGAACCTGCGGGCGCAGATCGCCTACGCCCAGGCGGAGAAGGGTACGGCGGCGAGCATCGACATCGCGCTCTAGGGCGCGATCCGATTACGCCACACCACAATCCACGACAGGGATGGCTGATCGCACAGGCCCCTCGCCCGTTCCCGGACAAGGGTGAGGACGTGGAAGGAGATCCGGGATCCGCAATCGACGTTCGCGAAGCGACCGCTCTGCAATGGCATTTCGGCTGCAACCCTCGCAGCTGGGCAGCGGCCGGACACCGGGATGCAACGCGAAAGCTCGACCGGAACTTTCTGCTTGCGAGGAAGGACCGCCCGCGGCGAATCCCGGATCTTCTTCCGCCTCGCGCCCGTCATCCGGGAGAGGGGGGAGCAAAAGGGAGCCGTCCGCCCACCGGCACGACCGCGTGCCGCGCGCCCCGCCGGACCCGCTCCGCCGCATCGTCCCGGACGACGCGGCGCGCTTTTCCCGCGTGTCGCGACACCCCGTTTGCCTCTATGGTCCGATCAACGAAGAGAGGCCCTGAGGAGCACCGCATGGCCAAAGGATCCGACCTGCTGGTGGCCGCCCTCGAGAACGAGGGCGTGGACCGGATCTTCGGCATCCCGGGCGAGGAGAATCTCGACGTCGTCGAGTCCCTGCGCTCCTCGAAGATCGAGCTGGTGCTCACCCGCCACGAGCAGGCGGCGGCCTTCATGGCGGCGACCCATGGCCGGCTGACCGGCCGGCCCGGCGTGTGCATCTCGACGCTGGGGCCCGGCGCCCTCAACTTCACGACCGGCGCGGCCTACGCCCATCTCGGCGCGATGCCGATGCTGATGCTCACCGGCCAGAAGCCGATCATGAGCGCCCGCCAGGCCCGGTTCCAGATCGTCGACGTGATCGCGGCGATGCGCCCGCTCACCAAGATGACGCGCCAGATCGTCTCCGCCGCCTCGATCCCGACCATCGTGCGCGACGCCTTCCGGGTCGCCACCGAGGAGCGGCCCGGGCCGGTCCATCTGGAGTTGCCGGAGGACATCGCCGCGGAGGAGGCCGACGTCGCCCTGGTGCCGTCGCACCCGATCGACCGGCCGGTGGCGAACCCGGCGGCGATCGAGCGCGCCGCGGCGATGATCCTGCAGGCCCGCCGCCCGCTCATCATGATCGGCGCCGCCGGCAACCGCCCGCGCCTGGTCGAGCCCCTGTCCGACTTCGTGCGCCGCACCCGGATCCCGTTCTTCAACACCCAGATGGGCAAGGGCGCGGTCACCGGCGGCTCGAACCTCTATGTCGGCACCGCCGCCCTGTCGGAGCGCGACTACGTCCACGAGGCGATCGACAGCGCCGACCTCATCCTCTCGATCGGCCACGACACCGTCGAGAAGCCGCCCTTCCTGATGGGCCGCGTCGCCGGCGGGCCCCGTGTGATCCATGTCGGCTACGTCTCGGCCAGCGTCGAGCAGGTCTTCCACCCGGATGCCGAGGTGGTGGGCGATATCGGGGCGACCGTCACGGCCCTCGCCGACCGGCTCGGCGGACGGCTCGACCCCGAGCCGTCCCTGCTCGAGATGCGCCAGCACATCCTCGCCCGCATCAACGACCGGGCCGAGGAGGACCGCTTCCCGGTGACGCCCCAGCGCCTGGTGCACGACGTGCGGGCGGTGATGCCGGAGGACGGCATCGTCTGCCTCGACAACGGCATGTACAAGATCTGGTTCGCCCGCAACTACCGCACCCACGTCGCCAACACGCTCCTCCTCGACAACGCCCTCGCGACGATGGGGGCCGGCCTGCCCTCGGCGATGATGGCCAAGCTCGTCCATCCGGAGCGCCGGGTGATGGCGGTCTGTGGCGATGGCGGGTTCATGATGAACAGCCAGGAACTCGAGACGGCGGTGCGCCTCGGCCTCGACCTCGTGGTGCTGGTGCTCGACGACCGCGCCTACGGGATGATCCGCTGGAAGCAGGCGGTCGACCGTTTCCCCGATTACGGCATGACCTTCGGCAACCCGGACTTCGTCACTTACGCCGAATCCTACGGCGCCAAGGGCCACCGGGTCGCGTCCGCCGACGCCCTGGCGCCGACCCTCGAGGCCGCATTCGCGGCGGGCGGGGTGCATCTCGTGGCGGTGCCGGTCGACTATTCCGAGAACACCCGGGTGCTGGTCGACGAGCTCGGCGGCCACGCCCCGCAGGTCGAGCCGGGTTAGGTCATGAAGAACCCCACGTCGGATCTGCGCCGGCGCGCGGCCGGGGTGCTGCTGCTGCTCGGTGCCGCCGGCATCGCCGCCTCGGCCCCCGTTCTGCTGCCGAAGGCGAGCCAGGCCTGGCGCTTGCGCGCGGCGGCCGACGATCCGGCGGCGCTCGCCACCCTGCGCCTGGCCTCGGTCGCCGATCCTGAGCGGATCGGCGCCGGCCTCGACGCGGCAGTCGCGGCGGGCGACGACGACCTGGCACAAAGCTTCCTGGCACTGGCGGAGGAGCGGGGCGTACTGGTCTCGCCCGAGCGGCGGGCCGCCGTGACGGCGCTTGCCGAGAGCGCGCCGCGCCGGGCCCTGTCCGATGCCGCGACCGGCTTCGTCAGTGGGGAGGGGGCCGGCATGGCGGGCCTCGCCGGGGCGGTGGCGGGCGACCTCGTCGGTTACGGCGACCTGCGCGACCTGTGGCGCGAGGGCGGGCGGCTCGCCCGGGGCGAGAGCTACGACCCGCTGCTCCTCGGTCTCGCCACCGCGGGACTGGCGCTCACCAGCGCCACCATCGTGTCCCTCGGCAGCAGCGTGCCGGTCCATGCCGGCACCACCACCCTGAAGCTCGCGGCCCGCACCGGCAAGCTGTCCCGGCCGCTGGCCGCCCGGCTCACCCGCAGCGCCAGCACCGCGATCGACCGGGAGGCGTTGAGCCTCGCCACCGCGGCCGCCGGTCGGCTCGACCTCGCGGCCCTGCGGCAAGGGGCGAAAGGGGTGCTACGGCCGGGCGCGCTCCGGGAGATCCGCAGCGTGGGCGAGCAAGCGGCCCGGATCCAGGCCAAGCTCGGCGCCCGCGGCACCCTTCAGGCGCTCGCGGTCGCGGAGAATGCCGATGACCTGCGCCGGGTCGCCCGCCTGTCCGAGGGCATGGGCGGGCGCACCCGCGCGGTCCTGGCGCTGCTCGGCCGCGGCGCGCTGGTGCTGGGTTCGGGCCTCCTGGTGATCCTGCAGAGCCTGTGGCTCGGCCTCGCCTGGTTCCTGGCTGTCGCCCTGTTCTGCCGCCGCGCCGGCACGGCTCTGGGCCGCCTGATCTGGCGCCGCCCGCGCCGGGCGCGGACATCCCCGCGCCTCGCAGGCGCGCCCGCCTGACCTCACCGATCAGGCCGCCGGGCCGCATCGTCGTCTCGCCGCAGTGCAGCGAGAGCGGAAATTCCCATGTGGTGGCCCTCGCCGCGAAGACTACCACATTCCGCTGCGTTCATCGCCGATCGACTCCCTGGACCGCCAGCCCTCGTCTCTGCACATCCGGACGCGATCCAGAAACCGGGTCAATTGGATGTCCTTTGGCGGGCCTCGACGACCGCGCCTGCGCCGATAATCGGCGTTCGACCTCTGAGAGGCGCGCAGCCCCCCTTCGAAAGGATGATACCAATCTCGGCCGCAGCCCGACCATCGATACCAGACACAAGCATCCGGAATCGCCCGCATCAATCTTGTCCGATTTAATCTCGGCGATGAAACAGCGATAATCAGTCTTGTGCCGCAGAGGTTTTGGTACTTATATGGCTTCAGGCGGGTTGCGGCCCGCTCGATCGCGGAGTTTTGCCGGGGGGCGACGATGCACGCGTGCAGATGGGGCGGACGCGTTCGGGGCGGCAGCGCGCGAACGGATGACGGGCGGCGGCGCAGCCGCTTGACCGGAACCACCGCTCCGTGACCGCCTGGCAGCCGGCGGCGGCGGCCGCCCTCGACGCGCTCGCCCTCGCGGTGCTGGTGGTCGACCGGCAGGGGCACATCCTCCACGCGAACCGGGAGGCGGCGGACCTCCTCGAACGTCCCGACGGGGCCTTGTCGGGCCAGCACGCGAGCGGCGGTTGCCTCGGAGCGCGACAGGCGGAGGGCCGTTCGCGGCTCCACGCCCTGATCCAGGCGGCCTGCGACGGGCGGTCCGGGGACGCCGGCGGCTTCCTCCAGCTCGAGAGCGGCGGCCCGGACGAGCCGGGCGTCTCGGTCTGCGTCTCGCCCCTCGTCGATGCCGCGGCGCCGGGCCGGGCGGTGGTGGTGGCCCGCCTGCTGCGGGCGCAGGGGCGGATCGAGGTGCAGCTGCGCACCCTGTTCGGGCTCACCCGGGCGGAGGCGCAGGTCGGCGCGGCGCTCGCCCGCGGCGGCTGCCTCGCCGAGATCGCCGCGGAACTCGGCATCAGCGTCACCACGGCGCGCACCCACGTCGCCCGCATCTTCCTGAAGACCGGCACCCGGCAGCAGAGCCAGCTTGTCGCCCTGGTGGCGGCGGTGCAGTTGCCGGTGGCGTGCGGCGCTAGCGAGGCGGCGCCGGTTCCGGCTCACGCCCTCAGATCGCCGGCTCAGGCCCTGAGATCGAGCCGGTAGGCGTAGGCGTCGCCGCGAAACAGGCCCTCGACGTACTCGATCATCCGGTCGTCGCGGGCGTAGGAGCGGCGCTTGATCAGGAGGCAGGGCAGGGGCTGGGTGAAGCCGAACACCGCGCACTCGGTCTCGTCCGGCGTCGCTGCCTCGATGGTCTGGCGGCACCGCACCAGGGCCGCCCCGTGAGCGCCGAGGAACGCGTAGACCGAGCCGTCGAGGTCGCCCTCGGCCAGCGCCGGCACCGCCGTGAGGTCGTACCACGCCACCTCCCGCGACAGCGGCATGCCGTCGCCGCAGCGGATGCGGACCAGCTTCAGGAACGGCGCCGTCGAGGGCAGGCCGAACAGCGAGGCGATCGAGCGGTCCTGGACCACGCGGCGCTCGACGATCCGCGTCGAGGGCACGCGGCCGAGCTCCTGCATCTCCTCGGTGAAGCCCTTGAGCCGGTCCATGCCCGGGCTGAGCCGGGTGCGCCCGGCCGCGACGATGAAGCCGTGCCGGCCATGGGCGGTGAGGTAATGCTGCCGGCGCAGGGAATCGTAGCAGCGCTGCACCGTGGTGCGGCTGACGCCCAGCGCCTCAGCGAAGGGGCGCTCGGCCGGCAGCGTCGTGCCACCCGCCACCGTCCCGTCCTCGATCAGCGCGCGCAGCTGCTCTTCCAGCTGCTGATAGAGCGGCTTCGCGGTATCGTGGCGCAACCGCACCAGACTCGTCAGGGCAGGATGGCCCGGGCCGGGCCCGGACGGGTGATCGGGCATCGGCGGATCAGCCGATGCGGCGGCCGCGCAGCGGCGCGGCGTGAGCGACCGGATGGAGGGGGGGCATGAGCGTCGAGATCAACGTCGACATGGCGGCCAGTCCGGCTCTCTTCGTCCTCGGAAGCTTCGTGGTCGCCTGTTCTGCCACGGTTGAACGCCTGCCGCGAGCGGGCGAATCACTGCAGGCACAGGCTTTCCTGGTCGAACCGGGCGGCAAGGGCCTCAATCTCGCGGTCGGGGCGCGGCGCCTCGGCGCCGTCGTCGATGGCCTTCTGGCGATCGGTGACGACGCCCTGGCAGCGCTCGCCGAGCCGGCCCTGGAGCGCGCCGGCCTGTCCGCCGCGATGCTGCGCCGCGTCCCCGGCCCGACCGGCGCCGGCATCGGCTTCACCGATGCCTTCGGCGAGAACTGCCTCGCCGTGCATCCCGGCGCCAATGCCCGGCTCGGGGCGGCGGAGGTGCGGGCGACGGCGGAGCGGATCGCCGGGAGCGCCCTCGTCCTGGCGCAGTTCGAGGTTGGCGACGACGCGGTGGCGGAGACGTTCCGGATCGCCCGCGCGGCGGGGGTGCAAACCCTGCTCAATCCCTCGCCGTTCCGGATGCCGTCGCCGGGGATCCTGGCCGATACCGCGATCCTGGTCGTCAACGCAGTCGAGTCGGCGGCGTTCGGCGCCGCCTTGGGCATACCCGTCCCCTGCGGCGCGGCCGAGCCCTCCGGCTTCGAGGTCCTGGCAAGCGCGATTCTCGCCCGCGGGCCGGATCTCGTCGTGGTCACCCTCGGGGCATCCGGAGCGCTCGCCTTCCAGGCCGGTCGTCCCGCCCTGGTCCAGCCCGCCTTCCCCGTCGCGGCCGTCGATACGCTCGGGGCCGGCGACGCCTTCACGGCGGGTCTCGCCGTCGGTCTGGCCGGGGGGCGCCCGCTTCCCGAATGCCTGCGCATCGCCGCGTCCTGCGGCGCCTGCGTGGTTCGCCACAAGGGCGTGTTCGACGCCCTGCCGGACCGCGCCGCCCTCGCGGCCCTGCTCGCCGGAGTGGCGTGAGGCGCCATGCGCGAATGGTTGTGTTCCGAGAACCGGAGGTTTTGCCCTACGTGAACAGCCCGGCGAGCAGGCTGCCGAGCATCGCGACCGTCGCGAGAGTCACGATGAACCGGATGTCGTCGAGTCTTTCCCTGATCATCGCCGAGCCTCCTTCGCCGCGTGACCGGGCAACGTGTAGGGCCGGGGGCGGCGCTGCGCCGTGCGCATCCGCACCTTTGCTTGATGGATGGTGAATGACGCCGATCCAGGATTGACAAGCTCCGGCCGCGCTCGGTGCAAGGCCCTGCACGGCTATGCGCTTCAGCGTGAAGCTGACATTGGCCGTGCCAGCTTGAGCGTTGACAGACCGCCTCGTACCTAAGAAAAAGGGCCACACGCGAGGTGCGGCCCAAGTCTAGGGAGGAAACGCCCAAAGAGGGCAGCAACGCCGCGACGCCATCGCCGCGTTGCCACTCAATAGCTAAGCCCTGCCGGCTGCGCTGGCAAGGGCTGTCTCGCGTCTTGTGGCATCCGCGACGCAGGTGATGCCTCCGCGCAACGCTTCGGTGACGCAGAAGTCGCGGCACTCGGGCCCGGCTCTCACCTGCCGCGTTTCGCTCTCGCCGTCGAAATCCGCAGGAGGCCGCCGCGATGATGCCGACCGAACCCGTGACGCGGCGAATCCCGGTCCGCGGCCTGACCCTGAGCATCGCCGAGGCCGGCCCGGCGGACGGGCCGCTCACCGTGCTGCTGCACGGCTTTCCCGAGACCTGGTGGGGCTGGCGGCACCAGATCGGCCCGCTGGCGGGTGCCGGCCTGCGGGTGGTGGCGCCCGACCAGCGCGGCTACGGCCTGTCGAGCCGGCCGGATGGGATCGCGGCCTACCATCTCGACCGCCTCGCCGATGACGTGATCGGCCTCGCCGACGCCCTTGAGCAAGATACTGGGCAAGTTACCGGGCGAGCGCGCTTCCGCCTCGTCGGGCACGATTGGGGCGGCCTCGTCGCCTGGTGGGTGGCGTCGCGCCATCCCGAGCGCGTGGAGCGCGTGGCGATCCTCAACGCGCCGCATCCGGACGTGTTCGGCGCCTATGCCCGCCGTCACCCGAGCCAGATGGTGCGGAGCTTCTATGTCGGGCTGTTCCAGCTCCCCGGGCTGCCCGAGGCGCTGCTGCGTGCCGGCGACTGCGCCGCGCTCCGCCGTGCGCTCACGAATTCGAGCCGGCCCGGCGCCTTCTCGCCCCACGACCTCGACCTCTACGCCGCCGCCTGGCGCCGGCCCGGCGCCATCACCACGATGCTGAACTGGTACCGGGCCCTGCGCCTGCCCCGGGAGCCGGCGCCGGGGCCGATCCGGCCGCCGGTCCTGGTGCTCTGGGGCGAGCGCGACACGGCGCTCGAACGCGGCCTCGCCGCCGCGAGCCTGCGCCTCTGCGCGCAAGGGACGGTGCGATACTTCCCTAACGCCACCCACTGGCTCCAGCACGAGGAGCCGCAAGCGGTGAACGCGACCCTGGTCGGGTTCCTGACCGCCGAAGGACCCGACCAGCGTCCCGGTCAGGCCTGATCGCCGAGCAGCAGCCGCTTCGTCGCCGCCGTCACGTCGTCCTGTCGCATCAGGCTCTCGCCGACCAGCAGCGTGCGGATGCCGGCCTTGCCCAGAATCTGCGCGTCGGCGTGGCTGCCGATGCCGCTCTCGCCGACCAGGATCCGGTCCGGCGGCACCAGCGGGCTCAGGCGCACAGCGTTGTCGAGGGAGACCTTGAAGGTGCGCAAGTCGCGGTTGTTGACGCCGATGAGTCGCGTGCCGAGGGGCAGGGCGCGGGCCAGCTCCGCCTCGTCATGCACCTCGACCAGCACGTCCATGCCGAGGTCGTGGGCGGTCTCGACCAGCGCCGAGGCCTCCTCGTCGTCGAGGCTCGCCATGATGACCAGGATGCAGTCCGCCCCCCAGGCCCGTGCCTCGACCACCTGATAGGGCTCGAACAGGAAGTCCTTGCGCAGGACCGGCAGGGAGCAGGCGGCGCGGGCCGCCGTCAGGTATTCGGGCTTGCCCTTGAACGAGGGCTCGTCGGTGAGCACCGACAGGCAGGTGGCGCCGCCCGCCTCGTAGGCGCGGGCGAGCGTCGGCGGGTCGAAATCCTCGCGGATCAGGCCGCGGGACGGCGAGGCCTTCTTGATCTCGGCGATCAGCGCGAAGCGATCCTGTGCGACGTGCGCCGCGATCGCGTCGGCGAAGCCGCGTGGCGGATCGGCCTTCGCGGCGCGCTTCTCCAGTTCGGCGAGCGGCACGCGCAGCTTCGCCGCGGCGATCTCGCGCCGCTTGTAGGCCTCGATATGGGCGAGCACGTCGGCCGGGCGCGGCCGGGCCTCGCCGTCGGGAGACGTCGAGTCCTGAGACGTCGTATCGGTGTCGGACAAGGCCGTGTCCTCCCCTCGGGAGCGTGTCGGGGGTCTTGAGCGAGTGTCGGGATCCGCCGCGAGGCGGGGTGCTCACGCGTTGGAGACGACCGCCAGGCGCTCCAGGACCGCCCTGGCCGCGCCGGTGTCGATCGCCTGGGCGGCGCGCGTCACGCCGTCCTGCAGGCTGACAACGCGCCCGGCGACCATCAGGGCCGCCGCGGCATTCAGCACGCCGATGTCGCGGTAGGGCGTATGGGCGCCGCCGAGCACCTCGCGCAACGCGCTCGCATTGTGCGCGGGATCGCCGCCGCGCAGCTCCTCGGGTTGGGCGAGGCGCAGGCCCAGCTCCCGCGGGTCGATGGTGAAGCGGCGGATCGCGCCGTCCTCCAGCGCCACCACGGCGGTCGGGCCGGTGGTGGTGATCTCGTCGAGCCCGTCCGAGCCGTGGACGGTCCAGACCCGGCGGCTGCCGAGCTCGGCCAGCACCCGCGTCATCGGCTCGGCGAGCGACGGCGCGTAGACGCCGAGCAGCTGCGCCGACACCCCGGCCGGGTTGCAAAGGGGTCCCAGCACGTTGAACAGCGTCCGCGTGCCGATCTCGACCCGGACGGGTGCCACGTGGCGCATCGAGGCGTGGTGCGACTGGGCGAACATGAAGCACAGTCCCGCCTCGCCGAGGCAGCGGGCGAGGTGGTCCGGGGTCAGGCCGATGCCGACGCCGAGCGCCGAGAGCACGTCGGCGGCGCCGGAGCGGGACGAGGCGGCGCGGTTGCCGTGCTTGGCCACCGGCACGCCGCAGGCGGCGGTGACGATCGCCGCGAGGGTCGAGACGTTGTAGCTGCCCGAATGGTCGCCGCCGGTGCCGACGATGTCGATCGCGCCCTCCGGCGCCGCGACACGGGTCATGCGCTCGCGGAGCGCCCCGGCGGCGCCCGTGATCTCGTCCAGAGCCTCACCGCGGACGTGCAACGCCATCAGGAAGGCGCCGGCCTGGGCGTGCGTCACCTCGCCGGAGAGCAGGTGGTCGAAGGCGCGGCGCGCCTCCTCGCGCGTCAGCGCGGCGCCCGTGGCGACCTTCGCCAGGTAGGGCTTGAACGAGTCCATGACGATAACGAGCCTGATCTCAGCGCGGGCCTACGCCCGGCCCGTCAATGCACATCTCGGCCGCGCTTGTCACCCCGGGGCTCGGCATTCCGGGCCTCGGCGGTCCGAACCTTGGCATTCCGAACCTTGGCATTCCACGCCGCGGCGAGGTCGAGGAAATTGCGCACCATGGTCTGCCCGTGCTGCGACAGGATGCTCTCGGGGTGGAACTGCACCCCGTGAACCGGCCGCTCGGCGTGCTCCAGCGCCATGATCAGCCCGTCGGCCTCCGCGGTGACGACGAGGCTGTCGGGGCAAGTGGCCCGCTCGACGATCAGCGAGTGGTAGCGGGTGGCGGCGAACGGCCCGTTGATGCCGCGAAACAGCCCGTTCGCCCCGTGCTGCACCTGGGAGACCTTGCCGTGCATCGGGGCGGGGGCCCGCACCACGTCGCCGCCGAAGGCCTGGCCGATCGCCTGGAGGCCGAGGCAGACGCCGAGCATCGGGATCTCGTCGCTCAGGTCGCGCACCACATCGAGGCACACGCCGGCCTCGCTCGGCGTGCACGGGCCCGGCGAGAGCACCAGGGCGTCCGGCGCGCGCCGGCGGATCTCCTCGACGGTGATCGCGTCGTTGCGCACCACCTCGATGGAGCCGGCGAGCGACCCGATCAGATGGACGAGGTTCCAGGTGAAGGAATCGTAGTTGTCGATGACCAGGATGTCGGACATGGATGCGCCTCTTGGGGCGCGGTGTGGGGCTTGGGGCGGCGGGAGGTCAAGGGGGCGGAACGCGGCGGGGGCGGGCAGGGTCCGTGCTTCCGGGTCGAGCGGGCCGCTCGCCTCGCTCGATACGTCTCGGCAGATGTGCCGCGCGGCCCACGAAAAAGCCCGCCCATCCCTCGCGGGACAGGCGGGTGGAAGTCGAGGGTCCGTCCTTGGTGGAGGAGGGTTGCTATTCCCGCTCGCCGGTGAGGCTCAGCAGCATCTGGAACAGGTTGATGAAGTTCAGGTAGAGCGAGAGCGCTCCGAACACCGCGAGCTTGGAATTGGCTTCCTCACCCCAGTTGTCGGCGTACTGCTCCTTGATCGACTGGGTGTCGTAGGCGGTCAGCCCGGTGAAGATCACGACGCCGATGAGCGAGATGGCGAATTGCAGCGCGCTCGAGGCGAGGAAGATATTCACCAGGCTGGCGATGACGAGGCCGATCAGGCCCATCACCAGGAACGAGCCCATCCGCGAGAGGTCGCGCTTGGTGGTGTAGCCGTAGAGGCTGGTCGCGCCGAACATCGCCGCGGTGATGAAGAAGGTCCGGGCGATGCTGGTGCCGGTGAAGACCAGGAAGATCGAGGCCAGGGACAGGCCCATCACCCCGCAGAAGGTCCAGAACAGGGTGTGGGCAGTGGCGGCCGAGATCCGGTCGGCGCGGAACGACAGCACCATGATGAAAGCGAGGGGGGCCAGCATCACGACGTATTTGAGCGGCGTGCCGAAGAGCGGCTTGTAGAGCGCCGGGGTCGAGGAGACGCCCAGCGCCACGAGGCCGGTCAGCGCCAGGCCGAGGCCCATCGTGTTGTAGACCCGCAGCATGTGCCGCCGCAGGCCCTCGTCGAAGACCGCACCGGCGGGGGCCGCATGGGTCTGCCAGGCGAAGGGGGTGTTCATCGGGGAGGTCGCTCCGGGATGGTGGCGGTTGACGAGGTTAGTGCCGCAGGGCCGCCAGGGTGGCGGCGGCGCGGCCGAGATCGGGCTCGCTGCCCGAACCGCTGAGCGCGTAGGCGCCGTGCCCGGCCTTCCAGTAGACCGTGACGGCCTCCGGCGAGCGGACGATGGCGGGAGCGCTCGCCTCCGCGTCCGACGTGCGGGTCGCGAAGAGTGCGACCTTGCCGAGGCTGCCGGCATCGATCGCGACCTCGACGCCCGCGCCGCTGCGCGAGGGGAAGATCTGCATGTCGTCGACGCGCCAGTCCGCCGGCAGGTCGGGCAGGGCGATGCCGGTCGCCGCCTCGACCTCGCGCCGCTCATAGGCCGGCGTCGGGCGCTGCGAGGTCACCCGGGCCCGCACCAGGGCGGCCTGGCGAGCCTGGAGCGCCTCCTCGACGAAAGCCGGCGCGGAGTCCGGGTAGTGCGTCGAGGCGATGGTGTTCTGCACCCCGAAATCACCGGTCTCGTTGTGCAGGAGCCAGCCGGTCCCGACCAGCATGGCGATCACGGCGGCGCGCTGGAGCCGCGCGCCGATGCGCCGCCAGGTCATGGCGCGGTCGAGGCGGCGGGCCGCCGCGGCGAGGCGCTCGGGCGTCGGACCGGGCCGCACGGCCACGCCCTGCACCGGCCCGAAGGCGGCGCAGAGGGCGTCGCGGGTGTGCAGGTCGGCCATCACCCTGGCCGCCACCTCCGGGCGCGCTGCCAGATGCTCCTCGACCTCGATTCGACGAGCGAGGTCGAGCTGGCCATCGATATAGGCGTTCAGGTCGGCCTCGGTGATCGGATCCATGGTCGTCTCCGGTGACTGCTCGCCGCTCATCACGATGCCCTCGCGGCGTTGCCGCCCTCGACCACCCGCAGGCGCAGGGCCGGTCGCTCCGGCGCGTCGTCCGGGGCCGGCAGGCGGGAGGCGCCGCTCTCGATGTTGCGCAAGGCCGCCCGGGCCCGCCCGAGGCGCGACATCAGCGTGCCGATGGGGATGCCGAGCACATCGGCCGCCTCCTGGTAGGCCAGCCCCTCGATCGTCACGAGGTGCAGGGCCTCGCGCTGCTCCGCCGGCAGGCGCTGGAACGCCTCGCGCACCTGGGCCAGCCGCACATGCCCCTCCTGCGCAGGCGGCGTCGCCTCCTCGACGATGTGGCCGAGGGCGTCGGCGTAGCGCGCCTCGACCTTGCGGCGGCGCTGATCGTCGATGAAGGCGTTGTGCAGCACCGTCATCAGCCAGGTGCGCAGGTTGGTGCCGGGCCGCAAGGTACCCTGGCGCTCGAGGGCGCGCACGAGGGTGTCGTGCACGAGGTCGTCGGCCTGCGCGGAATCGCGCGTCAGGGATCTGGCGTAGCGCCGGAGCGGCACCAGGAGGTCGAGCACGTCGGGGCGCTTGCGAAGCATCATGATGGGTAAACGTGCGGAGGCGCGTTCCTAATCCCCTCGCCGCCGCTCCGCGCGACCGTCATCGCGCAGGGTCAGGTTCACATCCGCGTGATCGAGCCGTCGGCATGGGGGCCGAAACGACGCCGCCGAAACGACAAGGGGCCCCGAATGGGCCCCTTGCGCACGTCCGAACGGGACGGCCGTTTCAGTGCGACAGGATCCGCGACAGGAAGGTCTGGGCGCGCTCGCTGCGCGGGGAGCCGAAGAACTCCTCCTTCTGCGCGTCCTCGACGATCTCGCCCTTGTCCATGAAGATCACCCGGTGGGCGACCTTGCGGGCGAAGCCCATCTCGTGGGTCACCACCATCATGGTCATGCCTTCACGGGCGAGCTCGACCATCACGTCCAGCACCTCGCCGACCATCTCGGGGTCCAGCGCCGAGGTCGGCTCGTCGAACAGCATCACGATCGGGTTCATGGCGAGCGCCCGCGCGATGGCGACGCGCTGCTGCTGGCCGCCGGAGAGCTGGCCCGGATACTTGTGCGCATGGGCCTTGAGGCCGACCCGCTCGAGCAGCGCCAGGCCCTTGGCCTGCGCCTCGTCCTTGCTCCGGCCGAGCACCTTGCGTTGTGCGAGGCTCAGATTGTCGGTGATCGACAGGTGCGGGAACAGCTCGAAATGCTGGAACACCATGCCGACCCGCGAGCGGAGCTTGGGCAGGTTGGTCTTCTTGTTGGCGATCTGCGTCCCGTCGACGGTGATCTGGCCCTTCTGGAACGGCTCGAGGGCATTGACGCACTTGATGAGCGTCGACTTGCCGGAGCCCGACGGGCCGCAGACCACCACCACCTCGCCCTTGCGGATGGCGGTGGTGCAGTCCGTCAGCACCTGGAAGTCGCCGTACCACTTCGAGATGCCCTCGATGGTGATCATCGGCGCGCCGGTCGCCGCCACCGGCGGCGGATCGGTGAGCAGGGTGCCGACGGGGCCGGAGGCCGGCGCCGCCGCGGACGTGGCCTGCGGCTCCGGAACGGGGCTGACGGGCGGCATCGCGGAGGAGGTCATGGGCAGGGAATCCTTGGGCGAGAACCCTATCGGATGATGGCGACCCGGCGCTGCAGGCGGCGCACCAGGAGCGAGGCGATGAAGCAGACGGCGAAGTAGACCACGGCGGCGAACAGGTACATCTCGACCAGGCGGCCATCGCGCTGCGCCACCTTGGACGCGGCACCGAGGAAGTCGGTGATCGACAGGACGTAGACCAGCGAGGTGTCCTGGAACAGCACGATGGTCTGGGTCAGCAGCACGGGCAGCATGTTGCGGAAGGCCTGGGGCAGGATGACGTTGCCCATCGACTGCCAGTAGGTGAGGCCGAGCGCCGAGGCGGCGGCCGCCTGGCCCTTGGGGATCGACTGGATGCCCGCCCGCATGATCTCGGAGAAGTAGGCCGCCTCGAACAGCGTGAAGGTGATGAGCGAGGAGGAGAAGGCGCCGACCTGGATCGGCCGTTCGGCCCCGATGACCCACTGCCCGATATACGGCACCAGGAAGTAGAACCAGAAGATCACCAGCACCAGCGGCAGCGAGCGCATGAAGTTGACATAGGCCTTGGCGATCTGCGGCAGCACCGGCAGGCCGGAGAGCCGCATCATGGCGATCAGCGTGCCGAGGATCACGCCGCCGACCGCCGCGAGCGCGGTCAGCGTCAGCGTGAAGGTCATCCCGTCGAAGAACAGGTAGCGCCAGGAATTGAGGATGACGCTGAAATCGAAGTTCGAGAACATCGCGGGCCCTTGTCCGTCAGCGTAGAGGTTAGCGGCCCGGCACCGCGACGCGGCGCTCGATCAGCCCGGCGGCGGTCACCACCAGCAGGTTGATGATGATGTAGATGATCGTCGCGGCGGTGAAGGCCTCGAAGACCTGGAACGAGAATTCCTGCATCGCCCGGGCCCGGGCTGTCAGCTCCAGGAGGCCGATGGTCAGCGCCACGGACGTGTTCTTCAGGTTGTTGAGGAACTCGGAGGTCAGCGGCGGCAGGATGATGCGGTAGGCGTTGGGCAGGAGCACGTAGCGGTAGGTCTGCGCGGTGGTGAGCCCGAGCGCCGTGCCGGCCATGCGCTGGCCCCGCGGCAGGGCCTGGATGCCGGCCCGCACCTGCTCGGCGACGCGCGAGGCGGTGAAGAAGCCGAGGCACACCACGGCGGTGTAGAACGGCGCGTTCGGCAACTGCTTCAGCCAGGTGCCCCAGGATTCGGGCAGCACCTCGGGCAGCACGAAGAACCACAGGAACATCTGCACGAGGAGCGGGATATTGCGGAACAGCTCGACATAGGCGTTGCCGACGCTCTGCGCCGCCCGGCTCGGCAGGGTGCGCAGCACGCCGACGACCGAGCCGACCGCGAAGGCGATGACCCAGGCGCAGAGGGCGGTGACGATCGTCCAGATCAGGCCCGACAGCAGCATGTCGGCGTAGGTGCCGTTCCCCTCGGGCGACGCCTCGAAGAAGATGCCCCAGTTCCAGTTGTAGTTCATGCCCTGTCTTCCGGGTCCGCTCGGCTTGGTCGAGGCTGTCTCGGCGGCGATGGTATACGGTTTTCCGGCCCGGGCGAGGCCGGGCGCGGTCGAGGCACAGGGAAAAGTGCCGAGGGAGAAGATCCGGGGAAGCGCCGCCCCCTCGGGAGGGCGGCGCGCCGCGTCAGATCAGTAGGCGGCCGGGTCCGGGCTGTCGCTCGGCTTGGCGAAGGCGTGCTGCAGCGCCTCGCTCATCGGCAGGTTCAGGTTGATGTCCCGCGGCGGGATCGGCTTCATGAACCACTTGTCGTAGGTCACCTTGGACTCGGGGCTCTTGTAGAAGGCGGCCGTGGCGGCGTCCGTGACCTTCTTGAACGGCGCATCGTCCTTGCGCAGCATGATGCCGTAGGGCTCGGGCTTCGACAGGGCGTCGGTCGAGATCATGTAGGCGCCCGGTTCCTTCGAGCCGGCGGCGAGCGAGGCCAGGAGCACGTCGTCCATCACGAAGGCGGCGGCGCGGCCGGTCTCGACCATCAGGAACGCCTCGGCGTGGTCCTTGGCCGGCAGGATCGTGATGCCGAGCTTCTTCTCGGCATTGTACTCGTTGATCTGCTTGATGTTCGTAGTGCCCGAGGTCGACACGACGGTCTTGCCCTTCAGGTCCTCGAACTTCGTCAGCCCGCTCGACTTCTTGGCGACGAAGCGGTTGGCGGTGAGGAAGTGGGTGTTGGTGAAGGCGACCTGCTTCTGCCGGTCGACGTTGTTGGTGGTCGAGCCGCATTCGAGGTCGACGGTGCCGTTGGCGATCAGCGGGATGCGCGTCGCAGAGGTCACCGGGTTCAGCTTGACCTCGAGCTTGTCGAGCTTCAGCTCGGTCTTCACCGCGTCGACGATCTTGTAGCAGATGTCCATCGCGAAGCCGACCGGCTTCTGGTTGTTGTCGAGGTAGGAGAACGGCACCGACGAGTCGCGGTAGCCCAGCGTGATCTGCCCGGTCTCCTTGATCTTCTTCAGCGTCCCGGTCAGATCCTGTGCCGAGGCGGTTCCCGCCGAGGCCGCCAGGCCGGCGAGCAGGACGGGAAGCAGGCTTCTCAAACGCATTCGTGCTCTCCTTTTGGGCACAGACCTAGTCCGTCACGGCGATGTTGGCGTCAAGGGTCGGGCTGGGGATGAGTGGGGCGCCCGGACGGGGCCAGTCTGCGCAGGCCGGGAGGTCGTGCCCGGTCCGCCCCTGGCAAGCCGCGGGCCAACCGCAGCCGTGGCGCGCCGCCGCCCCGGCCGGGCAGCCCCTCGCGGGGGACCTGTTGCGCCCTGGACCCGCCCGCGCGAAGGTGCCACCGCCGACGGCCCTGAGCTTGCTCGGCCCCCGCGACGAACCCGCGACGACGGACCGACGAGACCGATGCAGATCGCCACGCCCTACCTGATGTTCCTCGGCGACGTGCCCGACCGGCTCGCCGCCAAGACCGCCTACGGCATCGTCGACTGGCGGCCCGAATGGTGCGTCGGGCAGCTGCGCCTGCCCGGTTGCGCCGCCGATCTCGGCATCCCGGACCTGACGATCGCGGAGGGCGTCGCCAAGGGTGCCCGCACGCTCATCGTCGGCGTGGTCAATGCCGGCGGCGTGCTGCCGCCGCACTGGGTCGCCACCATCGTCCAGGCGCTGGAGGCCGGGCTCGACGTGGCGAGCGGCTTGCACACCCGCCTCGGCTCGGTGCCGGAGATCGCCGAGGCCGCGTCCCGCCACGGGCGCCAGCTCCACGACGTGCGCCACTCCGACCAGCGTTTCGATACCGGCAAGGGCACGCGGCGGTCGGGCAAGCGGCTGCTCACCGTCGGCACCGACTGCTCGGTCGGCAAGAAGTACACCGTGCTGGCGCTGGAGAAGGGCATGCGGGCCCGCGGCCTCGATGCCGATTTCCGCGCCACCGGGCAGACCGGGGTGTTCATCTCCGGTCGCGGCGTCGCCATCGACGCGGTGGTGGCCGATTTCATCTCCGGCGCCGTCGAGTGGATCGCGCCCGCCGCCGATCCGCAGCACTGGGACCTGATCGAGGGCCAGGGCTCGCTGTTCCATCCGAGCTTCGCCGGCGTCAGCCTCGGCCTGCTGCACGGGGCGCAGGCCGACGCCTTCGTGGTCTGCCACGAGCCGACCCGTACGACGATGCGCGGGGTCAGGCACCCGCTGCCGAGCATTCAGGAGGTCATCGACCTCACGGTACGGCTCGGCCGCCTGACCAACCCGGACATCCGGCCGACCGGCATCGCAGTCAACACGCAGGCCCTGGAGGAGGGGGAGGCGAGGGCGCTCCTCGACACGCTCGCCGCCGAGCACGGCCTGCCGGCGACGGACCCGGTGCGGTTCGGGGTCGAGGGGCTGGTCGACCGTCTGGTCGCGGAGTTCCCGGCGTGATCCGGCTCGCGACCGCCATCGAGCGCTGGCCGATCGCCGGCACCTTCACCATCTCGCGCGGCAGCCGGACCGAGGCGGTGGTGGTGACCGCCGAAGTCACGGACGGCGCCGTCACCGGCCGCGGCGAGTGCGTTCCTTACGCCCGCTACGGCGAGACCGTGGAGGGCGTGCGCGACCTGATCGCGGCGCAGGCCGAGGCGCTGGCCGCCGGCCTGAGCCGGCAGGATCTCGCCGGACGGATGCCGGCGGGCGCCGCCCGCAACGCCCTCGACTGTGCCCTGTGGGACTTCGAGGCCAAGCGCGCCGGCAGGCCCGCCTCCGCGCTCGCCGGGATCCCGGCCCCCGCCCCGGTGACGACCTGCTACACTCTGAGCCTCGGCAGCCCGGAGGAGATGGCGGCGGCGGCCCACGTGGCGGCCGCGCGGCCGCTCCTGAAGGTGAAGCTCGGCGGCGCCGGCGACCCTGAGCGGATCGCCGCGGTGCGACGGGGCGCACCGAATTCGCGGCTCGTGGTCGACGCCAACGAGGCCTGGTCGGCCGAGACGTTGGCGGCCAACCTCGCGGCCTGCGCGGCGGCCGGCGTAGAGCTGATCGAGCAGCCCCTGCCGGCGGGCGACGACGGGCTGCTCGCCCGCATCGACCGCCCAATACCGATCTGCGCCGACGAGAGCCTGCACGGCGACGTCGGCCTCGATGCGCTGAGAGATCGCTACGACGCGATCAACATCAAGCTCGACAAGGCCGGCGGCCTCACCGAGGCCCTGCGCCTCGCGAAAGGAGCGAAGGCGCAGGGGCTGTCGATCATGGTCGGCTGCATGCTCGGCACCTCGCTCGCCATGGCACCGGCGATGCTGCTCTCAGGCTTCGCCGACTTCGTCGACCTCGACGGGCCGCTCCTTCTCGCCCGCGACCGCGAGCCCGGGCTGCGCTTCGAGGGCAGCCTGATCCACCCGCCGGAGCCGGCCCTGTGGGGATGAGGGTATTTTCGGCCTGAACCGGACCTTCGGACGGGCCCGGCGCGCTTGCGCCTGGCCGGCAAAGGGTGCTCTCTGACCGTCAGGGACCGGGAACGGGTCCCGCATCCGGGAGAGACCGTACGCCATGATCCTGGTCAGCGTGATGTATCCGGGCGGCGCCGACGCCCAGCCCTTCGACCTCGACTACTACCTCAAGCACCACATGCCGCTGGTGCGCGAGCGCTGGTCCTCGATGGGCCTGGAGAAGGCCGAGGTGGTCAAGGCGAGCGGCACGCCCGACGGCAGCCCGGCCCCGTTCCAGGTGATCGCCCTCCTCACCTTCCGCTCCCTCGACGAGTTCAAGCAGGCCGGGGCGGCCCACGGCAAGGACATCTTCGGCGACATCCCGAACTTCTTCAAGGGCCAGCCGGTCGTGCAAATCAACGAGCCTCAGAGCTTCTGACGCCTCGGTGATGATCGACATCATCAAGGTCCTGCGCGAGCAGCATCCGGACCTCGGCCCCTACGTCCTGGCCTTGCGCGAGCGGTCCGGGCTGGTGGCGCCGGACGATCCCGATGCGCTCGCGCCGGAGGTGCGGGACTGGGCCGCGGAGCAGGCGCCCAGCACCGCGTTCAGCCGGCGTAAGCTGACCTACGCGCCGTTCCCGGGCCTGCCGGAGGAGACCCGCACCCTGGGTGTCGTCGCCTTCGACAATGCGGCGGACCTCGCCCGCTTCGCGACCCGCTGGACCTGAGCCTCGTGCTGAGACCGGCTTCGCTCTGGCGCCGCGGCAGCGCATGATGTGGAATCCGGAGGTCGTCGTCCGGATTCCGGATTATACCCTCGCGCCTTCGCCTCGACGTGTCGATGCGAAGGCGACCGGCGCATCAGCGCCGGCGC